>NZ_JBNDNJ010000021.1:0-518 GCF_049892805.1 Pantoea sp. EEL5 | reverse complement strand
AAAGAGCAATTTCAACGTAACAAACTGCACGTAAACGTGGGAACCATCGGTCACGTTGACCACGGTAAAACCACCCTGACTGCAGCGATCACCACCGTTCTGGCTAAAACCAACGGCGGCCAGGCACGTGCGTTCGATCAGATCGACAGCACCCCGGAAGAAAAAGCACGTGGTATCACCATCAACACGGCACACGTTGAGTATGAAACCCCGTCTCGCCACTATGCGCACGTTGACTGCCCAGGCCACGCCGACTATGTGAAAAACATGATCACCGGTGCTGCGCAGATGGACGGCGCGATCCTGGTTGTTGCTGCGACTGACGGCCCAATGCCGCAGACCCGTGAGCACATCCTGCTGGGTCGTCAGGTAGGCGTTCCTTACATCATCGTGTTCCTGAACAAGTGTGACATGGTTGATGACGAAGAGCTGCTGGAACTGGTTGAGATGGAAGTTCGTGACCTGCTGTCACAGTACGACTTCCCGGGCGACGATACACCAATCGTTCGCGGTTCAGC
>NZ_JBNDNJ010000020.1:0-569 GCF_049892805.1 Pantoea sp. EEL5 | reverse complement strand
CTTAACCTTCGGGAGGGCGCTTACCACTTTGTGATTCATGACTGGGGTGAAGTCGTAACAAGGTAACCGTAGGGGAACCTGCGGTTGGATCACCTCCTTACCTGAAGATACCTTCCCGCGAAGTGCTCACACAGATTGTCTGATAGAAAGATAAAGAAGCAAGACGGCTGCGAAGTCGAGACACGTCAGTGTCCCCTTCGTCTAGCGGTTAGGACTCCGCCCTTTCACGGCGGCAACAGGGGTTCGAATCCCCTAGGGGACGCCACTTGCTTGGTGACAGGTGAAAGGTGTCTCCACGAAGTATCTCAAAACTGGCCTCAGGGTCACGTTTGAGATATTTGCTCTTTAACAATCCGGAACAAGCTGAAAATTTGAAACGACACAGCGTCGCATTCTTCCGTAATAAAGAATGATGACGGTGTGTTCGAGTCTCTCAAAAGCTCATGACACGCAGCGTAAAACGCCTGTGGGTTGTGAGGTTAAGCGACTAAGCGTACACGGTGGATGCCCTGGCAGTCAGAGGCGATGAAGGGCGTGCTAATCTGCGATAAGCGCCGGTAAGGTGATAT
>NZ_JBNDNJ010000019.1:0-617 GCF_049892805.1 Pantoea sp. EEL5 | reverse complement strand
CCCGCGCCAACGGTACGGCCACCTTCGCGGATTGCGAAGCGCAGACCTTCGTCCATTGCGATTGGGTGAATCAGGGTAACAACCATTTTGATGTTGTCGCCTGGCATAACCATTTCAACGCCTTCTGGCAGCTCTACTGAACCGGTCACGTCTGTGGTACGGAAGTAGAACTGTGGACGGTAGCCCTTGAAGAACGGAGTATGGCGGCCACCTTCGTCTTTAGACAGAACGTAAACTTCTGACTCGAACTTGGTGTGTGGCTTGATTGAGCCTGGCTTCGCCAGAACCTGACCACGCTGGATGTCTTCACGCTTGATACCGCGCAGCAGAACACCACAGTTTTCGCCTGCCTGACCCTGGTCCAGCAGTTTGCGGAACATTTCAACACCGGTACAGGTTGATTTCGCGGTATCTTTGATACCAACGATTTCAACTTCGTCGCCGACTTTAACGATACCGCGCTCTACACGACCGGTTACAACAGTACCACGGCCAGAGATTGAGAATACGTCTTCGATTGGCAGCAGGAATGGCATATCGATTGCACGTACTGGATCCGGGATGTAGTTATCCAGGTGACCAGCCAGCTCAACGATCTTCTCTTCCCACTCTGGGTT
>NZ_JBNDNJ010000018.1:0-829 GCF_049892805.1 Pantoea sp. EEL5 | reverse complement strand
CTTAACCTTCGGGAGGGCGCTTACCACTTTGTGATTCATGACTGGGGTGAAGTCGTAACAAGGTAACCGTAGGGGAACCTGCGGTTGGATCACCTCCTTACCTGAAGATACTTTCCCGCGAAGTGCTCACACAGATTGTCTGATAGAAAAGTAATGAGCAAAGCGTCTACGCGTTGGGGTGCGGTAACAATATTAATTGTCGCCTGATTATACAATCTCACCTTCACGTGAAACTACCCGTGTCTGTTGCACAAGTATTTCACGTCCCCTTCGTCTAGAGGCCCAGGACACCGCCCTTTCACGGCGGTAACAGGGGTTCGAATCCCCTAGGGGACGCCACTTGCTTGGTGACAGGTGAAAGGTGTTGCCCACATATCTTAAAGATGACTTGCGAGTCATGTTTAAGATATTGCTCTTTAACAATCCGGAACAAGCTGAAAATTTGAAACGACACAGCGTCGCATTCTTCCGTAATAAAGAATGATGACGATGTGTTCGAGTCTCTCAAAAGCTTACAGCTTACAAGCTAACTGTGAAGCCGTTACGGCGAAACAGATAAACGCCTGTGGGTTGTGAGGTTAAGCGACTAAGCGTACACGGTGGATGCCCTGGCAGTCAGAGGCGATGAAGGGCGTGCTAATCTGCGATAAGCGCCGGTAAGGTGATATGAACCGCAATAACCGGCGATACCCGAATGGGGAAACCCAGTGTGACTCGTCACACTATCATGCAGTGAATACATAGCTGTATGAGGCGAACCGGGGGAACTGAAACATCTAAGTACCCCGAGGAAAAGAAATCAACCGAGATTCCCCCAGTAGCGGCGAGC
>NZ_JBNDNJ010000017.1:0-830 GCF_049892805.1 Pantoea sp. EEL5 | reverse complement strand
GATATAGCCTTCTCCGTCCCCCCTTCGCAGTAACACCAAGTACAGGAATATTAACCTGTTTCCCATCGACTACGCCTTTCGGCCTCGCCTTAGGGGTCGACTCACCCTGCTCCGATTAACGTTGAACAGGAACCCTTGGTCTTCCGGCGACAAGGTTTTTCACCTTGTTTATCGTTACTTATGTCAGCATTCGCACTTCTGATACCTCCAGCATGCCTCACAGCACACCTTCGACGGCTTACAGAACGCTCCCCTACCCAACAACGCATAAGCGTCGCTGCCGCAGCTTCGGTGCATGGTTTAGCCCCGTTACATCTTCCGCGCAGGCCGACTCGACCAGTGAGCTATTACGCTTTCTTTAAATGATGGCTGCTTCTAAGCCAACATCCTGGCTGTCTGGGCCTTCCCACATCGTTTCCCACTTAACCATGACTTTGGGACCTTAGCTGGCGGTCTGGGTTGTTTCCCTCTTCACGACGGACGTTAGCACCCGCCGTGTGTCTCCCGTGATAACATTCTCCGGTATTCGCAGTTTGCATCGGGTTGGTAAGCCGGGATGGCCCCCTAGCCGAAACAGTGCTCTACCCCCGGAGATGAGTTCACGAGGCGCTACCTAAATAGCTTTCGGGGAGAACCAGCTATCTCCCGGTTTGATTGGCCTTTCACCCCCAGCCACAGGTCATCCGCTAATTTTTCAACATTAGTCGGTTCGGTCCTCCAGTTAGTGTTACCCAACCTTCAACCTGCCCATGGCTAGATCACCGGGTTTCGGGTCTATACCCTGCAACTTAACGCCCAGTTAAGACTCGGTTTCCCTGCGGCTCCCCTAT
>NZ_JBNDNJ010000016.1:0-877 GCF_049892805.1 Pantoea sp. EEL5 | reverse complement strand
TGACCTGCTCCCCATTGATTAATACACCGCGATGTTAGTAATGTCTTCATAAGCCACATGAGGACATCCCCATGAAGAAGCGATTTTCCGACGAACAGATCATCAGTATTCTCCGCGAGGCAGAAGCCGGGGTTTCGGCCCGGGAACTCTGCCGTAAGCATGCTATTTCAGACGCCACCTTTTACACCTGGCGCAGGAAGTTTGGCGGCATGGAAGTCCCCGAAGTGAAGCGGCTCAAGTCACTTGAAGAGGAGAACGCCCGCCTTAAGAAGCTGCTCGCTGAAGCCATGCTGGATAAGGAGGCGCTTCAGGTGGCTCTGGGCCGAAAGTTCTGACGACGGACCAGAAGCGGGAAGCCGTGGAAGCCATGTGTGAGACAACGGGTCTGTCGCAACGCCGTGCCTGCAGGCTGGCCGGTCTGTCACTTTCAACCTGCCGTTATTCGGCTCAGCGCCCGGCTGCTGACGCGCAGCTGTCTTTACGTATCACAGAGCTGGCACTTGAACGCCGCCGATTTGGTTACCGCCGCATCTGGCAGTTATTGCGTCGGGAGGGCTTTCACGTCAACCACAAGCGGGTTTACCGCATCTATCACCTTAACGGTCTGGGTGTAAAACGCAGGCGGCGCCGTAAGGGGCTGGCGACTGAACGGCTTCCGCTTCTTCGCCCGGATGCGCCGAACCTGACATGGTCGATGGATTTTGTCATGGATTCACTTGCCAGCGGCCGCCGGATTAAGTGCCTGACCTGCGTAGATGATTTCACGAAGGAGTGCCTGACGATCACCACGGCATTCGGGATTACAGGCGTTCAGGTGACACGTATTCTGGACAGCATTGCGCAGTTTCGTGGCTATCCTGCAACGATAAGAACCGAT
>NZ_JBNDNJ010000014.1:0-1485 GCF_049892805.1 Pantoea sp. EEL5 | reverse complement strand
ACCAAAACGCCTCTGGCGTTGTAAGGTTAAGCCTCACGGGTCATTAGTACCGGTAAGCTCAACGCATCGCTGCGCTTACACACCCGGCCTATCAACGTCGTCGTCTTCAACGTCCCTTCAGGAGCCTTAAAGGCTCAGGGAGAACTCATCTCGGGGCAAGTTTCGTGCTTAGATGCTTTCAGCACTTATCTTTTCCGCACTTAGCTACCGGGCAGTGCCACTGGCGTGACAACCCGGACACCAGCGGTGCGTTCACTCCGGTCCTCTCGTACTAGGAGCAACCCCCCTCAATTCTCCAGCGCCCACGGCAGATAGGGACCGAACTGTCTCACGACGTTCTAAACCCAGCTCGCGTACCACTTTAAACGGCGAACAGCCGTACCCTTGGGACCTACTTCAGCCCCAGGATGTGATGAGCCGACATCGAGGTGCCAAACACCGCCGTCGATATGAACTCTTGGGCGGTATCAGCCTGTTATCCCCGGAGTACCTTTTATCCGTTGAGCGATGGCCCTTCCATTCAGAACCACCGGATCACTATGACCTGCTTTCGCACCTGCTCGAGCCGTCACTCTCGCAGTCAAGCTGGCTTATGCCATTGCACTAACCTCCTGATGTCCGACCAGGATTAGCCAACCTTCGTGCTCCTCCGTTACGCTTTGGGAGGAGACCGCCCCAGTCAAACTACCCACCAGACACTGTCCGCAGCCCGGATTACGGGCCTACGTTAGAACACCAAACATTAAAGGGTGGTATTTCAAGGCCGGCTCCACGCAGACTGGCGTCCACGCTTCAAAGCCTCCCACCTATCCTACACATCAAGGCTCAGTGTTCAGTGTCAAGCTGTAGTAAAGGTTCACGGGGTCTTTCCGTCTTGCCGCGGGTACACTGCATCTTCACAGCGATTTCAATTTCACTGAGTCTCGGGTGGAGACAGCCTGGCCATCATTACGCCATTCGTGCAGGTCGGAACTTACCCGACAAGGAATTTCGCTACCTTAGGACCGTTATAGTTACGGCCGCCGTTTACCGGGGCTTCGATCAAGAGCTTCTCCTTGCGGATAACCCCATCAATTAACCTTCCGGCACCGGGCAGGCGTCACACCGTATACGTCCACTTTCGTGTTTGCACAGTGCTGTGTTTTTAATAAACAGTTGCAGCCAGCTGGTATCTTCGACTGGCTTCGGCTCCGGGAGCAAGTCCCTTCACCTACGCGCCAGCGTGCCTTCTCCCGAAGTTACGGCACCATTTTGCCTAGTTCCTTCACCCGAGTTCTCTCAAGCGCCTTGGTATTCTCTACCTGACCACCTGTGTCGGTTTGGGGTACGATTTTGTGTTACCTGATGCTTAGAGGCTTTTCCTGGAAGCAGGGCATTTATCACTTCAGCACCGTAGTGCCTCGTCGTCACGCCTCAGTGTAAAGTGAACCGGATTTGCCTGGAACACACACCTACACGCTTAAACCGGGACAACCGTCGCCCGGC
>NZ_JBNDNJ010000013.1:0-5300 GCF_049892805.1 Pantoea sp. EEL5 | reverse complement strand
CCGTAGCGCCGATGGTAGTGTGGGGTCTCCCCATGCGAGAGTAGGGAACTGCCAGGCATCAAACAAGTAAAGAAGCCCTGAACTGACGTTCAGGGCTTTTTTACGTCTGCGATCTGGCAGATAACCCCTCATCATATTCCGTCTCATCATGACCCCGATACAACCGCGGGTCTGCAACGCCGCTCTTGCTGCTTTAATCCTCTCCCGCACTGCGTCATTCTGTGCATCATCTGAAACAAAACTGTGAAAATCGTTACCTGCCAGCCTTCCGCTATCCACCCAACCACTTTATTTCTGTCGCTATCAGGATTTTCAGGAGCCGCAAAATCGTTGAAAGCCTTTCATCGCATGCAAATTCCCCCGCATTACCGTTGTGATGCGGTAAACTACCGGCAGATTAACCCGTTAAGGCCGTATCATGTCCAGTTCGTACATCTCATTAAAAGCCGACAACACGCTGGGGCTTGATGTCAGCGCAAAAACACGTATTGTCGCCGAATCGCCGGAAGCCATACTTTCAGCCTGGCAAATGAGCCAGCATAGCCAGCAACCTTTTCTGATCCTCGGGGAGGGCAGCAACGTGCTCTTCCTTGAGGACTTTGCAGGCGTGGTGGTGATCAACCGCATTGCAGGGGTTGAAATCCTTGATGAGACTGAGCGCTGGAAACTGCACGTTGGCGCGGGCGAGAACTGGCACCAACTGGTAAAAACTACCCTGGAAAAAGGGATTTCGGGTCTGGAAAATCTGGCACTCATTCCTGGAATGGTAGGATCAGCACCCATACAGAATATCGGTGCCTATGGCGTTGAATTAAAAGATGTATGTGAATACGTCGATGTACTAAATCTGCATACCGGTCTCACACAGCGTTTGAGCCGTGACGATTGCCAGTTTGGTTATCGCGACAGTATTTTCAAACATCAGTACCAGTCAGGCTACACGATTATCGCTGTCGGATTTTCATTGAAAAAACACTGGCAGCCCGTCCTGACCTACGGTGATTTAAAAACGCTAAACCCTGCCACGGCAAATGCCTGGGATGTTTTTCATGCGGTCTGTCATATGCGACAGAGTAAATTACCGGATCCGAAAATAACCGGTAACGTGGGCAGTTTTTTTAAAAATCCCGTGATAACTGGCCAGCAGGCGGCTGTGCTGTTGAGTGAGTACCCAGCGATGCCACATTATCCTCAGCCTACAGGTGATAGTAAACTGGCTGCAGGCTGGCTCATCGATCAATGCCAGCTTAAAGGCAGCCGAATTGGCGGTGCGGCAGTGCATCAGCAGCAGGCATTAGTGTTAATCAATGCTGAAAATGCCACACCCGACGACATTGTCGCGCTGGCAAAAAAGGTACGTACCCGGGTAGGTGAAAAATTTAATGTCTGGCTGGAGCCAGAAGTTCGTTTCATTCAGGCTCAGGGTGAATGTAACGCTGTAGAGGTCATCTCATGAAGGATCATAGCGTACCGCTTAAATTAATCGATATCCTGGCCGATGGTGAATTTCACTCGGGTGAGCAACTCGGTGAAACGCTTGGTATGAGCCGTGCGGCGATTAATAAACATATTCAAACGTTAAAAAGCTGGGGCCTTGAGGTGTATACCGTCACAGGTAAAGGCTACAGTTTTCCAGCCCCACTTCAGTTGCTCAATGAACAAGAGATTTTGGGGCAACTGTCTCAGGCTGATATAGCCGTAATACCGGTTATTGATTCAACTAATCAGTATTTACTCGAACGTATGCATTCTCTGCCTTCAGGATCCGTCTGCCTCGCTGAATATCAGCAGGCAGGACGTGGCCGACGCGGACGTCACTGGTTTTCACCCTTTGGTGCCAACCTCTATATGTCTATGTACTGGCGCCTGGAACAGGGCCCGGCAGCGGCAATGGGGCTGAGCCTGGTGATTGGTATCATTATGGCGGAAACGCTGCGGTCATTAGGTGCGCAGGACGTACGGGTAAAATGGCCTAACGACATTTATCTTCATGACCGGAAGTTAGCGGGGATCCTGGTTGAATTAACCGGTAAAACCGGCGATGCAGCACAAATCGTGATGGGCGCCGGAATTAATCTGGCGATGAGAACTGCCGAAGCGGCGCAGATTAATCAGGGCTGGATTAACTTACAGGAAGCCGGCGTGACAATTAATCGCAATGAACTGGCAGCAACACTGATTAATCGCCTGCGTGAAGCACTACCCGTATTTGAGCAGGAGGGATTAACGCCCTTTGTGACGCGCTGGGCCGAACTGGACAACTTCATCAATCGCCCGGTTAAATTACTGATTGGTGAACGTGAAGTGCACGGTATTGCTCGTGGCATTGATAATCAGGGTGGTTTGCAGCTGGAACAAGACGGAAAAATTCAATCGTGGGTAGGGGGAGAAATATCTCTTCGACCGGTTTGAAAAATAAAATAAAGCCTGCTTTTGGCAGGCTTAATCGCCACCTGTTATTTTCTGAGACGCAGTTTTTCCACCGCGTGGTTACCGCTTTTCGTCATAATTAAGCTGGCTCTTTCACGTGTAGGGAGAATATTTTCTTTCAGATTCAACCAGTTAATCTCCCGCCACAATGAGCCAGCAATATTAACGGCTTCGTCTTCAGGTAGCTGAGCATAGTGATGAAAATAAGAGTTGGGATCGGTAAAAGCGCCCTGGCGAAATTTAAGGAAACGATTCACATACCAGCGCTGCAAAAGATCTTCTTCAGCATCCACATAGATTGAAAAATCCACAAAGTCGGAAACAAAAACATGGTGTGGATCGTGAGGATAATCCATGCCGCTCTGCAGCACATTTAACCCTTCCAGAATCAGAATATCAGGTTGCTGGACAACCTTATCGCCATCCGGAATAACATCATAAATTAAATGGGAGTAGACGGGAGCGGTAACCTGGCTAGCGCCCGACTTAAGGTCGGAAACAAATTTCACCAGCCGATGCATATCATAGGACTGAGGAAAGCCTTTTTTCTTCATTAAGCCGCGCTCTTTCAGCACGGCATTGGGATGAAGAAAACCATCTGTCGTAATTAACTCAACCTTACGGTGTCCGGGCCAGCGGCTCAGAAGCGCCTGCAAAACACGAGCAGTGGTGCTTTTGCCCACCGCAACGCTGCCTGCAATGCTGATGATATAAGGAATTTTTTGCCCATTCGTTCCCAGAAACTGCTCCAGCACGGCCTGACGGCGGACATTTGAACTTATATAGAAATTAAGCAGACGTGATAGAGGCAGGTAGATTTCTGCCACTTCCTCAATGGAAAGATCTTCATTGATCCCTTTCAATTGCGCGATCTCATCCTCTGACAGCGTCATTGGAACCGAGTCGCGTAATGCCGCCCACTGTTCACGAGTGAACTGTAAATAAGGCGTCGTAAGTGATGTCGTTTTATCCATAAGTATACATTTGACTGCAGATTCAAACCGATCTGTACATTTTCGCCGATGACGAGTCGGGCCGTGTAGAGAAATGAATTGCCGGTCACAGGGCTATTAACGAGAACAATGGGCTGGAGGGTATCACCAGTATAGCTTTTAAAAGAAGTAAAAAATAAACGGCGGCTTGCTTTCGCAAGCCTCTCCGCAGATTTGATAAATCGTCGGTACAGAAACTTGAAATCTTTAATCGTTATGCTTTTTATTGCCATTCAGACATCAGGCAATTTTGTGCAAAGGCGTTTGTGGCTTTCGCACCGCTGTCATCGTGACGCATGATTCAGGCCGGGTGCATGGCATCAGATATGCCCGGATATACCCTTTTGATGCTGCACAGCTGGCGCTATAGCACGACGTCCGTGCCTGCTGTTCGAAAGACAGCCGCGCTGTGTCGTACAGGCGCATGCAGATTGTCAGCGCTTGCTCTCCATTGCGTGAACCCTGTCTGCCCTGGCGTCTTCGGTCTCGTGCTGCTGTATTAAGGACAGCCATAGCTTATCTGTCAGCGACGCTGGTGCATCAGACATTCTTATAGAGGCTGTCAGCGACGTTCTTTATCGCATCTGAGTTTCATGCTCACCCGACCTGCTATGCGGTGGACAGCATGACAGGCTGTCTGTGAGTCACACAGCCGCTCTACGAACGCTTATGCAGATTATCAGCCCTTATTCTCCTCAGGCACCGAACCGCCCCACAGGTGGTCTGTCAGCCGTGACGTTTTTATCTGCCTTTCGCCTGATACTGATACTTATCTTCATGCCGGGCAGTGTCGCCTGAAAACTTTTAGGGGATAACACTCAAGGCTGCGGCCTTAGGTAGGGTCCTGTCGCGATAAAAGTACGCATGAGGTGATTGAAAACTGAGCAGTTAATGCATTTTTCTGGCAGAGGCCTAAGAAAACCTGAGGGATGAAGACAACAAAGTGGGCGAGACAGGGGGAGGGAGCAACATTATCGGAAAGAGAGCGAAGAGAAATTTTAACCAATAATTGGATGTTATTTCTGCATATCAGGGGTAAATTGCGATGCTTTGCACAAATAGTAAGCGATAGAACAAAAACAGTGATTTTTTTGTTGCATCCTTCTGCCGACCTTCCTAGAATGCGCGTCACTTGATGCCGGCTTAGCTCAGTTGGTAGAGCAACTGACTTGTAATCAGTAGGTCACCAGTTCGATTCCGGTAGCCGGCACCATCAAGTAGGTGGGATTCCCGAGCGGCCAAAGGGAGCAGACTGTAAATCTGCCGTCACAGACTTCGAAGGTTCGAATCCTTCTCCCACCACCATTTCAACCCCCGGGTTGAGAAACAGATAAACAACCTGTTTATCTGGCAGGTGAGTCGCTTCTTCTCACCCTGAATTCAGATTGGGTGTAAGCTCAGTCAAAGTCAGTCAGCTTCGCTGACGGGCGAAGGATAACAGAGGACATCTTCTGTTATTCACAAGCTACAGAAAGAACAGGTAGCCGAGTTCCAGGATGCGGGCATCGTATAATGGCTATTACCTCAGCCTTCCAAGCTGATGATGCGGGTTCGATTCCCGCTGCCCGCTCCAGATGTGCTGATATGGCTCAGTTGGTAGAGCGCACCCTTGGTAAGGGTGAGGTCCCCAGTTCGACTCTGGGTATCAGCACCACTTCCTTTATCTCCCTCCTGATTTTTCTCTGTAACTCCTTGCAGTCAGGCAATGCCTGGTTAATGTGACGATATCTTTGATATATCCGTGTCTTAGAGGGACAAGCGATGGCTAAAGAGCAATTTCAACGTAACAAACTGCACGTAAACGTGGGAACCATCGGTCACGTTGACCACGGTAAAACCACCCTGACTGCAGCGATCACCACCGTTCTGGCTAAAACC
>NZ_JBNDNJ010000012.1:0-26102 GCF_049892805.1 Pantoea sp. EEL5 | reverse complement strand
AATTGTTAAAGAGCAGTGCGAACAGCGGGTTAACCGTCTGTCGCGAGGTGGCGTATATTACGCTTTCCTCCTTCAGAGTCAACCTCTTTTTCAGAAGTTTTTCTCCGGCGGCTCAGTTGCCTGACCCTCTCAACACCGCATTCCGTAAGCCGTTGTGCCGTGTCGATGGAGGCGCATTATAGGGAGTTCTCTCTGGCTGACAAGGGCTAAATTCAATAAAAATGACTGTTCGCTGCATTCCACAGCAAAACCCCGCCTTATACGCAGTTACACACAAAGTTATCCACATTCCTGGCCGCATCAAATTTAGACGAGCATCACGCAAACGTTTTCGCTACAATGCCCCGCAACGCAATGGATGCCCCTTTTCGGGGCGTTACCTGAAGTTTTTACGCTTTTGCTGCTCTATATAGAGAAAAGTAAGCACGCAAGCTTGATGTAACGCTCTTATTTACGCGAATCAAAGCCAAGGGATAAAACCACCATGCAACAACCTCGTCCTTTACGCCGCGCCCTGCTCAGTGTTTCTGATAAAGCCGGCATCCTCGAATTTGCTCAGGCACTCTCTCAGCGCGGTGTTGAGCTGCTCTCCACAGGTGGTACCGCTCGCCTGCTCGCAGAGGCGGGACTTCCCGTCACAGAAGTGTCTGACTACACCGGCTTCCCGGAAATGATGGATGGACGCGTTAAAACACTGCACCCGAAAGTCCATGGCGGCATTTTAGGACGTCGTGGACAAGATGATGCGGTGATGGCGCAGCATGCTATCAGCCCGATTGATATGGTGGTCGTCAATCTTTATCCCTTTGCCCAAACCGTCGCAAAACCAGATTGCTCACTGGAAGACGCCGTTGAGAACATTGATATTGGCGGCCCGACAATGGTGCGCTCGGCGGCCAAGAATCACAAAGACGTGGCGATTGTCGTTAAGAGCAGCGATTATCCGGCCATTATCGCTGAGCTGGACGCCAATCAGAACTCACTGACGCTCGAAACCCGCTTCAACCTGGCAATCAAAGCGTTTGAACATACCGCCGCGTACGACAGCATGATCGCTAACTACTTCGGTACTCTGGTTCCTGCCTATCATGGTGAAACCAGCCAACCAGCCGGCCGCTTCCCGCGCACCCTCAATCTCAACTTCATTAAGAAGCAGGATATGCGCTATGGCGAGAACAGCCATCAGGACGCCGCCTTCTATATAGAAGAGAATGTGCAGGAAGCCTCGGTCGCTACCGCCAGCCAGGTGCAGGGCAAGGCACTCTCTTATAACAACATTGCGGATACCGATGCCGCGCTTGAGTGCGTGAAAGAGTTTATTGAGCCCGCCTGCGTCATTGTCAAACACGCCAATCCTTGCGGTGTTGCGGTGGGTGAGTCAATTCTGGCAGCTTATGAGCGTGCCTATCAGACTGACCCGACATCTGCCTTCGGCGGCATCATTGCCTTTAACCGCGAGCTGGATGAGGCGACAGCCCAGGCCATCATCAGCCGACAGTTTGTTGAAGTCATCATCGCTCCTGCTGCAACGGAAGCTGCGCTGAAAGTGACCGCGGCAAAACAAAACGTCCGCGTGCTGGTATGCGGTGACTGGCAGGGTCGCGTGGCTGCCCTTGATTTCAAACGGGTGAATGGCGGTCTGCTGGTTCAGGATCGCGACCTCGGTATGGTCGATGCCAGCCAGTTGCGCGTCGTCAGTAAGCGCCAACCTTCTGAGCAGGAACTGCGTGATGCCCTGTTCTGCTGGAAAGTGGCGAAATTCGTTAAGTCCAACGCCATTGTCTATGCGCGCGACAATATGACCATCGGCATAGGTGCTGGCCAGATGAGCCGCGTCTACTCTGCCAAAATTGCAGGAATTAAAGCGGGTGATGAAGGCCTGGAAGTAAAAGGGTCCGCGATGGCTTCCGATGCGTTCTTCCCGTTCCGGGATGGCATTGATGCCGCTGCTGCCGTGGGCGTAAGCTGTGTGATTCAGCCTGGCGGTTCTATCCGCGACGATGAAGTGATTGCGGCAGCGGATGAGCATGGTATTGCCATGATCTTTACCGACATGCGTCACTTCCGCCATTAATTCTGTGGAGCCTTTTATGAAAATTTTAATCATCGGTAACGGCGGACGTGAACACGCATTGGCCTGGAAAGCGTCGCAGTCGCCGCTGGCAGAAACCATTTTTGTCGCACCTGGTAATGCGGGCACCGCGCTGGAACCCGCGTTGCAGAACGTCGATATTGCCCCCACCGATATTCCCGCTTTGCTGGCCTTCGCTCAACGTGAACAGATTGATCTCACCATTGTCGGCCCTGAAGCGCCGTTAGTGGCAGGCGTGGTTGATGCGTTCCGCGAGGCCGGATTGAAAATCTTTGGTCCAACTCAGGCCGCCGCGCAATTGGAAGGGTCTAAAGCATTCACCAAGGACTTTCTTGCACGTCACAACATCCCCAGTGCCGAGTACCAAAACTTCACCGACGTCGCCCCTGCGCTGGCTTACCTGCGTGAAAAAGGTGCGCCGATTGTCATCAAAGCTGACGGGCTGGCTGCCGGTAAAGGCGTGATTGTGGCCATGACGCTGCAGGAAGCGGAAGATGCCGTGCAGGATATGCTGGCGGGCAATGCGTTTGGTGACGCCGGGCACCGTATCGTGATTGAAGAGTTTCTGGACGGCGAAGAAGCCAGCTTTATCGTGATGGTTGATGGGGAGAATGTGTTGCCAATGGCCACCAGCCAGGACCATAAACGGGTGGGCGACGGCGATACCGGGCCGAACACGGGAGGAATGGGTGCTTATTCCCCTGCCCCGGTGGTGACCGATGAAATCCACCAGCGCGTTATGGATCAGGTTATCTGGCCAACCGTACGTGGCATGGCCGCCGAAGGCAATGTCTATACGGGCTTCTTATATGCCGGGCTGATGATCGATCAGACTGGTCAGCCTAAAGTGATCGAATTTAACTGTCGCTTCGGCGATCCCGAAACACAACCCATTATGCTGCGCCTGCAGTCGGATCTGGTGGATCTGTGTCTGGCCGCCTGTGAAGGCAAGCTTGATCAAAAAGACTCACAATGGGATCCCCGCCCTTCACTGGGCGTGGTGCTGGCAGCCGGGGGCTATCCCGGCTCTTACAATAACGGCGATCAGATTCACGGTCTGCCGCTGGAAGAGGTTGCCGACGGCAAAGTTTTCCACGCCGGGACGCGCCTTGAAGAGGATCGGGTTTTGACGAACGGTGGGCGGGTTCTTTGCGTCACCGCGCTAGGCGATGATGTTGCTGCCGCACAGAAACGGGCTTACGAACTGGCTAAGCCGATTTACTGGCAAGGCAGTTTCTGCCGACGCGACATCGGCTATCGTGCCATTAACCGTAAATAATGATCAAAGGGGCACCCAGTGCCCCTTTTTATTGCCTCAGAAATTCGCCTCATCCGGCGCATCCGCGCATTCATCTTTTTGAGTCACACGCAGCAACTGCACGCCTTCAGGCGCTTCCAGCCATGAAATCATCAAGGGTTCCGCCTTATCACGGCGGTAGTGCGTAAGCGTCTGCAGTGCATAACTGTCGAAAGCCGGCGTCACCTGCTGGCCCTCACAGGTTGTCACAACGCTTCCGCCTGACCAGTGTCCTTGTTTCAGAAACACCCGCCCACTTAACAGCGCATCGCTGACTTCACGCATACGTTGTGCATCAAACTTGTAAAGCTCAACCGCATCCGGACTGACTGCCTCACGGCGCGTCGCGAGCTGGCGCTGCATAAAATTGAGATTGCCGCCTTGATCAAAGCGTAGCGTAACGTCGTCTGGCTTTTCGCCTTTCACCTGGCGTTCCACGCTGATCAGATCATCGCCGAGCCAGCGATAGTCCGTAATTTCACTTTTTTCGCTGTTGAACGGATTATAGAGCGTACGAATATGTACCGAGTGATGATCGGTATTCTTGCGCCAGATACGAACACTGCCGCGATCGGCGAGATAACCGCTGGCCGAGAAAGCCGGAATGTCGGGCGTTGAACTACACCCAATGAGAAAAGAGGAGAGAAGCAGGGCTGATAATCGCTGAAACAGCGTAGTCATGGTGGCTGGCCCCTAAACAAAAGGGGCGAAATCGCCCCTGTTTTAAAACGTTACCGCAGTGCGACGTCTTACTTAACGGCGTCTTTCAGAGCTTTACCAGACACGAATGCAGGTACGTTTGCCGCAGCGATTTTGATTTCTTTGCCAGTCTGTGGGTTACGACCGGTACGCTCAGCGCGGTGGTTCACTTTAAAAGTACCAAAACCAACCAGTTGTACAGCATCACCCTCTTTCAGAGACTCAGTGATTGCAGCCAGAGTAGATTCCAGCGCTGCCTTGGCCTGGGTTTTAGACAGGTCAGCTTTTTCTGCGATCACATCAATCAGTTGAGTCTTGTTCATAAGTTATCCTTAAAGTGTATTTATCGCTTGCTAAGCAACGAGTGCGAGGGAAAAGCCAGCTTCGGGCACTCTTCAGCCTGCACGCACCGATAGCCACAATTTTCAGCCCCCCAAATGTAGACCAGACTGGGGGCTGATGTGAAGCCTCCAGGCGCGCTAATTAAGGCCTGAAGTCACGTTTTCTCGCCTTATTGCTGAATTTTTATACCGATGTTACTAATTCCCGCCTCACGCAGGTCAGATCGCAGACCTTTTATCAATTCGAGGTCTCGCTCTTCACAATCCGCGAGCAGGCGAAAAATCTCCCATTGCAGGTCCCATTCATCGATGACAGCCTGATTTTCTCGTAGCTCTTCATCGGTCATTTCGCGACCTTCGTGAGTCATTTCCAGGATGGCAACGGTGGTGATCGAGGTCTTGCTGACTTCAATCGCATGTTCAAGCGTTTCACCGCTTAACTGCGAATGCAGCACTTCACTCAATGCCACGCAGGCATCAATGGCCGGATAGACACCGTAAACCTCAAACGCATCGCCATCGGGAATCGCCGCTTCAAGCTTTTCCAGCTGGCTGTCAAAATTGATCTTCGCATCTTTAACCGTCAGCGTTTCCCAAATCAGATCCAGAATACGGCGGTAAAGTGCAGGATCGGCAAACTCGGTTTGCTGGCAAAAAGCCACGTAGTTGGGATACATGCGCTCGCACAGGCAAGCCATAAACGTCAGGTGTTGCCAGCTTTCCAGCTTTGCCAGACGCAGATGTACAGGGTTTTGTAACATACACAGAGCTCTTATTCGTTTCGCTGGCGGCAGTGTAACCCAAAAGCGCCATACAAACAGTGTTAAAGCGCGCTTTGCCAGCGCAGAAATGCGGGTCGGCGAGATGCCACAGCATCCGCCCAGCGCGTGGGCTCCGGTAAACGGTAGCCCTGTGTGCACTTTTCTACCCATTCCAGAGCGCTGTCCAGACTGACGCGGTGTCCGGTGGCAACAAACAGCGGGTTACAGCGTGCCTTGCTGCGCCATACCCAGCCAATTTGTTCTCCTTTATCCATCAACGGCTGCCGACTGCCGGGCGTTTCATCCAGCGCCTCAACGTGCCCGCACAGACGCTTTTTCGCAACACCGATAGTGGGAACATCCACCATCAACCCAAAATGCGACGCGACACCAAGCCGGCGCGGATGTGAGATACCATGACCATCGACAAATAGCAGATCGGGCTTCTGCTCCAGCATGTCCCAGGCCGCCAGCAGGGCCGGATACTCACGGAAAGAGAGAAAGCCCGGAATGTAAGGCATGGTGGTATCAATGCGCGCGATGCGATATTCCACCAGCTTCATGGACGGATATTCAAGAATAACCAGTGCCGCACGCGTCACTGCGCCTTCCTGCTCAAAACCGACGTCTGCGCCACCAATAAAGCGTGGCGGCAGCACGTCAAAATCATCCTGCCGTACGACTTCTGCGGCCCGTTGGCGTTGCTCCGCGCGAAGAGCGGCGATATCCATTACGACGCCGAATGATACTGGCGTGACAGACGGTGCACCGCCGCAACAAATACGCCGGCATGCTCGGGTGGAACATCCTGATGGATGCCGTGTCCCAGATTGAAAACGTGACCTTCACCCTGGCCGAATCCTTCCAGAATCGTTGCCACTTCCTGCTCAATTCGCGCCGGGGGTGCATAGAGCATGGAAGGATCCATATTGCCCTGCAAAGCAACTTTGTGGCCGACACGGCGGCGGGCTTCACTGATATCGATAGTCCAGTCCAGACCTAGTGCATCACAGCCCGTTTCAGCAATGGCTTCCAGCCACTGACCACCATTCTTGGTAAACAAGGTGATGGGTACACGACGGCCTTCGTTCTCATGAAGCACGCTGTCGACAATTTTATGCATGTAGTAAAGCGAGAACTCACGATAGTCGTTCCCGGTTAACACGCCGCCCCAGGTGTCAAAGACCATCACCGACTGCGCACCGGCGCGGATCTGGGCATTAAGATAGAGGATGACACTGTCGGCCAGCTTATCCAGCATGGCGTGCAGCGTGGCAGGCTCGGCATACATCATTTTTTTGATCTTAGTGAAGGCTTTGCTGCTTCCCCCTTCAACCATATAGGTCGCCAGCGTCCAGGGGCTGCCTGAGAAGCCAATCAATGGTACTTCGCCGTTGAGGTTTTTACGGATGGTGCGTACCGCATTCATCACGTAACCCAGCTCCTGTTCAGGATCGGGCACCGGCAGGCGATCGACATCAGCACGGCAGGTAATCGGGTTGGAGAAGCACGGGCCTTCGCCTGTTTCGAAGTATAAACCCAGCCCCATCGCATCAGGGATGGTGAGAATATCACTGAAGAGGATCGCCGCATCCAGCTTAAAGCGACGCAGGGGTTGCAGGGTGACTTCGCAGGCCAGTTCGGCATTTTTGCACAGCGACATAAAATCGCCTGCCTGGGCGCGCGTCGCTTTATATTCCGGCAAATAACGCCCGGCTTGCCGCATCATCCATACGGGGGTGACATCTACAGGCTGGCGTAACAGGGCGCGCAAATAACGGTCGTTCTTCAGTTCACTCATCTCAGGACTCTCTCGGTATCAAGCGAGTAGTGTAGCACTCTCACGCCTCAGCGCGGCAGAGGGCCACCGTATCTTCAATTAATCGACGGGCGACGGTACCGGGCGGCGGCAGTAAAGGCAGCGCATCAAAGCGGAACCATCCGGCGTCCAGCAGCTCTTTGCCGTCATGTTGTAACTCGCCGCCATCATATTCCGCCATAAACGCCATCATCAGAGACTGCGGGAAAGGCCAGGGCTGCGAGGTAACATAGCGGACATTCTTCACACGCACGTTGCTCTCTTCCATTACCTCGCGCGCGACGGCCTGTTCAATGGTTTCGCCGACTTCGACGAAACCGGCCAGCACAGTGTAAATGTTATTACGCTGGCGCGCATGGTTAGCCAACAGGATCTCGTCCCCCCGGCGAATGGCGACGATAATGCAGGGCGCAATCTGTGGATAGTAGCGTTCACGGCAGTGGCTGCACAGGCAGGCAAATTCACGCTTGCTGGCGTGCATCTCATGGCCGCAGTAGCCACACCAGCGGTGAGAGCGATAAAATTCGGCCAGCTGTACACCGCGCCCTGCCAACTGAAACAGTCCCGGATCTTCGTTAAGTAACTGCCGCAAAGACAGCATATCCTCCGAACGTGTTTCGCAAATCAGCCAGACATTCTCCCCCTGCCATTCGCCAATTACGCGCCCCTGATGACCCGTCAGGCCAAAATGCTGCGCATTACCGTGAGGCAGGTCTCCTTGCGGTAACCAAATTTTTTGTTCACTGCTGACAATCCACCATCCAGCGTCTACGCTTGAAATTTCGCATTGCATTTATTTCGTCATCCTTAGCGTCAACCCGCACGCTGAAGTCCCGATGTTAAGTGTGTAGATGAACAACTATACCCAAATAATTCTGGTTGCAAGACGGCAACACGCTTATTTCTCCCCGGCAGGCTCGTGGAAAACAAGCGCACTTGACGCATCGCTAATCTGAAATATGAAGGTGCATAACTCATACGGAGTTAACTATGCTCAACCAGTTAGACGTTCTGACCAAACGCGTAGGTGGCAGTAATGAACTGGTCGATTCATGGCTGGCCGCTCGCCGCCAGTTACTGGTTTCTTATTACCATTTGGTCGGTATCAAGCCAAAGAAAGAGGCACTGACGCGTCTGGATGAACAGGCACTTGATAACTTTTGCCATAATCTGGTCGATTACCTTTCATCCGGCCACTTCAGCCTCTATCAACGCCTGATCGGAGAAATGGACGGTACCAGTCCGCTGTTGGCAGCAACGCAGATTTATCCCTCGCTGGAAGCCAACACCGAACAACTGATGAAGCTGTATGACGGACACCTGCAGCAGGCGATTGATGACGATAACTACGTCACCTTTCAGAATGCGCTATCGGAGGTCGGAGAAGCCCTGGAAGGACGCTTTACGCTTGAGGACAAACTCATCCAGATGGCATGGGATAATCACCTGACCCCGCCCGTGGCTAACGACAGCGAAATTGCCCGCCCCGCCTAAAACCTAATCGATTGTAAAAGACTTGTGATTAGCCAAAAGCCCCCTTATGCTGAGTGGGCTTTACGTTTAACGCCGAACGTAGTCGGTGTTTACGGTTGATACGTCATCTACGGGCGCTGTTCATGCTATCCCTTTTTCCGGGGTGAAGCCGAGCGGGCGCCGTAGCGAAATCGTTGAAACCTCATCTTGTCGGAGTGCCTAAGGGCTGAGACCGTTAATTCGGGATCCGCGGAACCTGATCAGGTTAGAACCTGCGAAGGGAACAAGAGTAAATTTATACGGTACGCCACCGAAAGGTGTCAGCAGTGCCGTTACTCCTTCCGAACTCCGGACAAGCAACCTTCCCTCTTACTGGAATATTGCTATGTCTACTGCTAAAACGACCCGTCGCGAACAACGTGCTCAGGCACAGGAATTCATTGACTCTCTTCAGGGCGGCAGCGCCTTCCCTAATTCAAAACGTATCTGGCTTACCGGCAGCCGCGATGATATCCGTGTCCCAATGCGGGAAATTCAACTCAGCCCTACCCTGACCAGCGGCAGTAAAGAAGCGCCGGTTTATGAGGAGAATGAGCCCGTTCCGGTTTACGATACGGCCGGTGCCTATGGCGATCCCGCCGCACAAATCGACGTGCATCGGGGGCTGGATAAACTGCGGGCGCGCTGGATTGAAGAGCGGAATGACAGCGAAAATCTGGTGCAAATCAGCTCTGCCTACACGCAACAGCGGCTGGCCGATGACGGCCTGGATCACTTGCGTTTTGAACACCTGCCCACACCACGCCGTGCGAAGGCAGGCCACTGCGTTACCCAGCTCCATTATGCTCGTCGGGGCATAATTACGCCGGAGATGGAGTTTATCGCGCTGCGGGAAAATATGGGCCGGGAACGCATCCGCGGCGAGGTGCTTCTGCAGCAGCATCCGGGACACAGCTTTGGCGCCCATCTGCCAGAAAATATTACCCCTGAGTTTGTGCGTCAGGAAGTGGCTGCCGGGCGCGCTATTATTCCGGCAAATATTAACCATCCCGAATCCGAACCCATGATCATCGGGCGTAACTTTCTGGTGAAAGTGAATGCCAATATCGGCAACTCAGCCGTGACCTCCTCGATTGAAGAAGAGGTTGAAAAGCTGGTGTGGTCAACGCGTTGGGGTGCCGATACCGTCATGGATCTTTCCACCGGCCGCTATATCCACGAAACCCGTGAATGGATTTTGCGTAACAGCCCGGTGCCTATCGGTACGGTACCGATCTATCAGGCGCTTGAGAAAGTTAACGGTGTGGCAGAAGATCTGAACTGGGAAATTTTCCGCGACACATTGCTGGAACAGGCCGAGCAGGGTGTGGATTATTTTACGATTCATGCAGGCGTGCTGCTGCGCTACGTGCCCATGACCGCGAAGCGCCTGACTGGGATTGTCTCGCGTGGTGGTTCCATTATGGCGAAGTGGTGCCTGTCGCATCACAGAGAGAGCTTCCTGTATGAGCACTTCCGCGACATCTGTGAAATTTGTGCGGCCTACGACATCTCATTATCACTGGGTGACGGCCTGCGTCCGGGATCGATTCAGGATGCCAATGACGAAGCGCAGTTTGCGGAACTGCACACCTTAGGTGAGCTGACGAAAATTGCCTGGGAATACGACGTGCAGGTGATGATTGAGGGCCCCGGCCATATTCCCATGCAAATGATCCGTCGCAACATGACCGAACAACTGGAACATTGCCATGAAGCGCCGTTTTACACTCTGGGCCCCCTCACCACTGATATTGCTCCGGGTTACGATCACTTTACCTCCGGCATTGGTGCCGCGATGATTGGCTGGTTCGGCTGCGCCATGCTGTGCTACGTCACGCCCAAAGAGCATTTAGGTCTGCCAAACAAGGAAGATGTTAAACAGGGCTTAATCACGTACAAGATCGCCGCGCACGCAGCCGATCTGGCCAAGGGTCATCCGGGCGCGCAAATCCGCGACAATGCGATGTCCAAAGCACGTTTTGAGTTTCGCTGGGAAGACCAGTTTAATCTTGCACTGGATCCGCATACGGCCCGGGCTTACCACGATGAAACCCTGCCGCAGGAGTCCGGTAAGGTGGCCCACTTCTGCTCTATGTGCGGCCCCAAATTTTGCTCAATGAAAATTACCCAGGAAGTGCGTGACTACGCCGCAAGGCAGGAAGCCGAAGCCCAGGCGATTGAGGTGGGGATGGCGAAAATGTCTGATCATTTTCGTGAGCGCGGCGGTGAGCTGTATCACCCTGCGACCGCAATAAAGGAGGAATAAATGGACGCCTTTCCCGCAACCGCATCACGTCTGGGGCTCTATCCGGTCGTTGACAGCGTGGAATGGATAGAGCGCCTGCTGGAAGCCGGTGTGCGAACCCTTCAGCTTCGGATCAAGGATCAGCCGGACGAGGTGGTTGAACCCATGATTATTCGGGCTATCGCCGCAGGTAAGCGCTATCAGGCACGTCTGTTTATCAATGATTACTGGCAACTGGCGATTAAACATCAGGCCTATGGCGTCCATCTGGGTCAGGAAGATTTAGAGGTCGCTAACCTGCAGCAGATCCTGCACGCAGGCTTGCGGCTGGGACTTTCAACTCATGATGATGCAGAGCTGGATCGGGCGCTGGCACTGCGCCCTTCCTATGTGGCGCTGGGGCACATCTTCCCCACCCAGACGAAGGCCATGCCCTCTTCCCCTCAGGGCGTAGCTGAACTTAAGCGCCATTTGGCCCGGCTGCACGGCATCTCAACAGTCGCGATCGGAGGCATCAGTATTGATCGTGCGCCAGAGGTCCTGGCCACCGGGGTGGGCAGTATTGCGGTGGTGAGCGCGATTACTCAGGCAGAAGACTGGCAGGAGGCCACGCGTGTTCTGCTGCGGCTTGCCGAACCCGAAACGGCGTACTAACGCGCGTCAGCGCCCAGAAATACCTGCAGCCTGTGCAAAAGGCTTTTAAAGAGTGGAAAGCCGCGCACGGCAATGAGTATTACGGCTGGCGCGGTTTTTTTATGCTCAGTAAAGTCACAAGTGTCCGGCCGGAATGGCCGGACCAGGGCCAGTTCCCTCCTCTTTCTGGCCCTGCTCCTCAACCACAGGTACAGAGGTATGTGCCCTTGGCCGATCGTGGACACATGCCGCTATCGCCTGCTCAACGGCGCTGCCCGTTATCGCCAGTGCCCGTTCAACTTTGTCGCTGGCAGGCAAGGCATAGTTCAGGCGCAGGCAGTTGCGATATTTGCCCGAGGCGGAAAACAGCGAACCCACAGCAATCTGTATCCCGGACTCCCGCAGCGTATTGTTAAGTTGCACGGCGTCAAAGGCTTCTGGCAGTTCAATCCACATCAGAAATCCCCCCTGAGGCCGCGTGACGCAGATTCCACAGGGGAAATAGTGCCGAACCCAGCAAATAAAGGTTTCGTAGTTGTGTTGGTAAACCTGACGCATCCGCCGCAGATGGGTCTGGTAATGCCCCTGATGAATAAACTCTGCAACTGCGTGCTGAGGCTGAGTCGCAGTAGACCCGGTCCCGATGTATTTCATATGCAGAACCCGATCGCGGTAGCGCCCCGGCGCCACCCAGCCTACGCGCAGACCCGGCGCCAGCGTTTTTGAAAATGAACTGCATAACAATACGCGCCCGTCTTCATCCATCGATTTAATGGATGAAGGCCGTGGATACTCCCAGGCCAACTCGCCATAGACATCGTCTTCAATGATCGCGGCGTCAAAACGTTGCGCCAAGGCCAGCAGGGCGCGCTTGCGCTTCTCTGGCATGATGAAACCAAGTGGGTTATTACAGTTGGGCACCACCACGACGGCCTTAATCGGCCACTGATCAAAGGCCAGCTCCAGCGCCTCAAGACTGATGCCCGTTACCGCATCAGTGGGGATCTCAATGGCGCGAATGCCAAAACCGCGCAGCGTTTGCATGATGCCGTGAAACGATGGTGATTCTACGGCGATGATATCGCCCGGCTGGCAGACAGCGCGAACGGAAACAGACAGGGCTTCATGGCAACCCGTCGTAATGACAATATCTTCATGGCTGAGCTGACAGCCACTGTCAATCATCAGCCGGGCGATCTGCTCTCGCAGGCAGGTCACCCCATACAGATTATCGTAATTCAGCAGAGTGCTTTCCTGCTTCTGGGCCTGCCGACTAAACGCTTTCCAGAGCGGCTTCAGGGTAGACTGCGTGAGATCCGGCATGCCGCTGCCCAACTGCAATATGTCATCTTCCAGCCGGCTGTTAAGCAGATCAAAGACCGCATCCCACTGCGTGATTTCCACCGGGCGCTGTACCGGTCGGGTCAGTGCCGGAATGGGCGGCATCGCTTTATGCGGCGCAACATAATAGCCCGAACGGGACTGCGGGATGATCAACTGTTTCTGCTCCAGCAAATAATAGGCCTGTTGCACGGTGCTAATACTGACACCGTGTTCAGCACTCAGGCTGCGCACCGAGGGCAACCGTTCGCCGTTCCGATACAGCCCCTGCGCAATGCGCTTTTCCAGCAGCATGGCTAAATGTTGATAACGCGTCATTGTATGCCTTATGAAGTTTGATTGCCCCGCAAAGCGGTACAGATTAACGCTATTTCTACCATTCAGATGCGTCAATGCGCAATCTGTATGTTAAATATTTGTTCCTGGTGAGTCTGTATTGAACAGACGGTCTACGTGAAAATGTTTCTAAGATAAACAACGAGGGGCAGGATCATGGGATATGAAGAAAACCGCGCGGCTAAGCCATTTGTCATAAGACCGTTTCGGTTCTTGCGCATTGTCTGGGGGAACATCCGACGCTGGCAATGCCAGCGGGAAACCCGCGCTATTTTGTCCAGGCTTAGCGATTGTCAGTTAAAAGACATTGGGTTAAATCGACGCGATATTCACTGATAGCTTAAAGATAAAAAAAACCCTGCCAGAGCAGGGTTTTTTATCAGGCGTTTGACGATTACTCGTCGTTGTTACCGCCCAGACCAGCGTTCAGCAATTCAGCCAGGCTTGCAGAGGCTTCATCCGCAGTCACCTGCGGTGCAACCGGCACTTCGCCTGCCGCTTTGCGGCGCATACGATCCTGATGGTATGCATAACCGGTACCGGCAGGGATCAGACGTCCCACGATAACGTTCTCTTTCAGACCGCGCAGTTCGTCGCGCTTGCCTGCAACTGCCGCTTCGGTCAGGACACGCGTGGTTTCCTGGAACGATGCAGCAGAGATGAACGATTCGGTTGCCAGTGACGCTTTGGTAATACCCAGCAGGTCACGCATGAAGGTAGCGCCCACTTTTCCGTTCGCTTCAAGTTCACGGTTAGAGATCTTGATGCGAGAGAATTCAGCCTGCTCACCTTCCAGGAACTCGGTGCTTCCCGCGCTCATGATGGTTGCTTTACGCAGCATCTGACGAACGATGACTTCGATGTGCTTATCGTTAATCTTAACGCCTTGCAGACGGTAAACTTCCTGCACTTCGTTAGTGATGTAACGGGTAACCGCATGCACGCCACGCAAGCGCAGGATGTCATGTGGTGACTCTGGGCCATCGGAAACCACGTCACCGCGCTCAACACGTTCACCTTCGAACACGTTCAGCTGACGCCATTTCGGAATCATCTCTTCATACGGATCGCTACCATCCAGCGGAGTAATAACCAGACGACGTTTACCTTTGGTCTCTTTACCGAAGGAGATGATGCCGCTGATCTCCGCCAGGATTGCTGGCTCTTTCGGACGACGTGCTTCGAACAGGTCAGCAACGCGTGGCAGACCACCGGTAATATCCTTGGTACCGCCCGATTCCTGCGGAACACGCGCCAGGGTATCACCCGAGCTGATCTTCACGCCATCTTCAAGCTGTACAATCGCTTTACCTGGCAGGAAGTACTGAGCTGGCATATCGGTACCAGGGATCAGGACATCATTGCCGCTAGCATCAACGATTTTCAGGGCTGGACGCAGATCTTTACCACCCGCAGTACGCTCAGCAGAATCCAGGACCACCAGCGATGACAGACCGGTCAGGTCGTCAGTCTGACGAGTAATGGTCTGACCGTCGATCATATCCGTGAAGCGAATGAAACCGCCCACTTCAGTGATAACCGGCATGGTATGCGGATCCCAGTTTGCAACGGTTTCGCCCGCAGCAACCTGCTCACCATCACCTTTCGCCATGGTCGCACCGTAAGGAACTTTATAGCTCTCTTTAGTACGGCCAAATTCGTCGATCATTTTCAGTTCAACGTTACGCGAGGTGATCACCAGCTTGCCTGCCGAGTTAGTTACCGACTTGGCATTGGTCAGCTTGATGGTACCTTTGTTCTTCACCTGAATGCTGGATTCAGCAGCCGCACGTGATGCCGCACCACCGATGTGGAACGTACGCATCGTCAGCTGTGTACCCGGCTCACCGATGGACTGTGCCGCGATAACACCGATCGCTTCACCTTTGTTGATGATGTGACCACGTGCCAGGTCGCGACCATAGCAATGCGCACACACACCAAAGTCGGTTTCACAACCAACAACAGAACGCACTTTCACGCTGTCTACTGAGTTCAGTTCCAGCACGTCACACCAGTGCTCATCGAGCAGAGTGTTACGTGGAACCAGAATGTCAGCCGTACCAGGCTTCAGCACGTCTTCCGCAGTCACACGACCCAGAACACGCTCACGCAGCGGTTCTTTCACGTCGCCACCTTCGATGACCGGCGTCATCATGATGCCTTCGTGCGTGCCGCAGTCGTCTTCAGTCACAACCAGATCCTGTGCAACGTCAACCAGACGACGCGTCAGATAACCGGAGTTTGCTGTTTTCAGTGCGGTATCCGCCAGACCTTTACGTGCACCGTGCGTCGAGATGAAGTACTGGAGTACGTTCAGACCTTCACGGAAGTTCGCCGTAATCGGCGTCTCAATGATTGAGCCATCTGGCTTAGCCATCAGACCACGCATACCGGCCAGCTGACGAATCTGTGCAGCAGAACCACGCGCACCGGAGTCGGCCATCATAAAGATGCTGTTGAAGGAAACCTGGCGCTCTTCTTCACCATCGCGGTTAATCACGACTTCAGTAGAGAGGTTTTCCATCATCGCTTTAGCAACGCGTTCGTTGGCCGCAGCCCAGATATCGATCACTTTGTTATAGCGTTCGCCTGCCGTCACCAGACCAGACTGGAACTGCTCCTGGATTTCAGCCACTTCCGCTTCCGCTTCGGTGATGATTTCCACTTTCTTCTCTGGGATAACCATGTCGTCGATACCAACAGACGCACCTGAACGTGCCGCATAGGCGAAGCCGGTGTACATGGTCTGGTCAGCAAAGATAACCGTTGGTTTCAGGCCCAGGATGCGGTAACAGGTGTTCAGCATCTTGGAGATCGCTTTCTTGCCCAGCGCCTGGTTGACGATGGAGAAAGGCAGACCTTTAGGCACGATCATCCACAGGATGGCGCGACCAATCGTCGTGTCGATGATGCTGGTTTTAGAAACCCACTCATCCTGCTCGTTTTTCTCGTGCTCAGTGATACGCACTTTAACGCGAGCGTGCAGCGAAGCGAGGCCGGCGCGGTAAACGCGTTCAGCTTCTTTCGGACCGGTCAGTACCATGCCTTCGCCTTTGGCGTTAACACAGTCGCGGGTCATGTAATACAGGCCCAGTACAACGTCCTGTGAAGGAACGATGATTGGCTCGCCGTTCGCAGGTGACAGGATGTTGTTGGTAGACATCATCAGCGCACGCGCTTCCAGCTGGGCTTCCAGCGTCAGCGGTACGTGAACAGCCATCTGGTCACCATCGAAGTCGGCGTTATAAGCCGCACAAACCAGCGGGTGCAGCTGGATAGCTTTACCTTCGATCAGGACGGGCTCAAATGCCTGGATACCCAAACGGTGCAGAGTTGGTGCACGGTTCAGCAGTACCGGGTGTTCGCGGATCACTTCGTCCAGGATATCCCACACGACAGCTTCTTCACGCTCAACCATTTTCTTAGCGGCTTTGATGGTGGTGGCCAGGCCACGCAGTTCCAGCTTGCCGTAGATGAACGGTTTGAACAGCTCCAGTGCCATTTTCTTCGGCAGACCGCACTGATGCAGACGCAGGTATGGACCTACGGTGATAACAGAACGACCAGAGTAGTCAACACGCTTACCGAGCAGGTTCTGACGGAAACGACCCTGCTTACCTTTGATCATATCGGCCAAAGATTTCAGAGGACGCTTGTTAGAACCGGTGATCGCACGACCGCGACGACCGTTATCCAGCAGGGCATCAACCGCTTCCTGCAGCATACGTTTTTCGTTACGCACGATGATATCTGGCGCAGCCAGATCCAGCAGGCGTTTCAGACGGTTGTTACGGTTGATCACGCGGCGGTACAGATCGTTCAGATCCGACGTAGCGAAACGACCACCATCCAGCGGTACCAGCGGACGCAGATCTGGCGGCAGAACCGGCAGAACGGTCAGGATCATCCACTCTGGCTTGTTACCAGACTGAACGAACGCTTCCAGCAGCTTAATACGCTTGGTCAGCTTTTTACGTTTGGTCTCGGAGTTAGTTTCGTTCAGCTCTTCACGCAGCTGTTCGCACTCTTGCTCCAGATCCATGTTTTTCAGCAGTGCCTGAATCGCTTCTGCACCCATTTTCGCGTCGAATTCGTCACCGAATTCTTCCAGCGCGTCCAGGTACTGCTCTTCAGTCAGAATCTGACGTTTCTCGAGGTTGGTCATGCCACCTTCGATAACGACATAAGATTCAAAATACAGCACGCGTTCGATGTCACGCAGCGGCATATCCAGCAGCAGGCCGATACGCGAAGGCAGTGACTTCAGGAACCAGATGTGTGCGGTTGGCGAAGCCAGCTCGATGTGGCCCATGCGCTCACGACGCACTTTAGTCTGGGTCACTTCAACGCCGCACTTCTCGCAGATCACACCACGGTGTTTCAGACGCTTGTACTTACCACACAGGCATTCGTAATCTTTTACCGGCCCAAAAATACGGGCACAGAACAGACCATCGCGCTCTGGCTTGAAGGTACGATAGTTAATGGTTTCCGGCTTTTTCACTTCACCGAAAGACCAGGAACGGATCATGTCTGGCGACGCCAGCGCAATTTTGATCGCATCAAACTCTTCGGTTTTAGTTTGCGCTTTCAGAAACTTAAGTAAGTCTTTCACGGATTTGCTCCCGTCGGAGTGAGACTCAGGGGCGTCCAACCGAAATTGAACGCCCCATAACCAGTACAAATGCGAGCGCGTTAACCCTGCGCTTCCAGGCCAGGCCTGTTACTGAGGGTTACTCGTCTTCCAGCTCGATGTTGATACCCAGCGAGCGAATCTCTTTCAACAGTACGTTGAACGATTCTGGCATGCCAGGTTCCATCTGATGGTTGCCATCCACGATGTTCTTATACATCTTGGTACGGCCATTGACGTCATCAGACTTAACGGTAAGCATTTCCTGAAGGGTATACGCAGCACCGTAAGCTTCCAGCGCCCATACTTCCATCTCACCGAAGCGCTGACCACCGAACTGTGCCTTACCACCCAGCGGCTGCTGAGTAACGAGGCTATAGGAACCGGTAGAACGTGCGTGCATCTTGTCATCAACCAGGTGGTTGAGTTTCAGCATGTACATATAGCCTACGGTTACCTGACGTTCGAACTGCTCACCAGTACGGCCATCAAACAGGGTAATCTGACCGGAAGAAGGCAGACCGCCGAGCTCTAACAGCTCTTTGATTTCGCTCTCTTTCGCACCATCAAACACCGGCGTGGCAATTGGCATACCTTTTTTCAGGTTCTCAGCCAGGCGCAGAACTTCGTCATCAGTAAAGGTGTTCAGGTCAACTTTCTGACGCACATCGGTGCCCAGATCGTAAGCACGCTGGATGAATTCGCGCAGCTTGGCGACTTCTTCCTGCTTTTTCAGCATCGCGTTGATCTTCTCGCCGATACCTTTCGCTGCCATCCCCAGGTGAGTCTCAAGGATCTGACCGATGTTCATACGCGAAGGTACGCCCAGCGGGTTCAGTACGATATCGACCGGCGTACCGTTCTCATCGTAAGGCATGTCTTCGATTGGGTTGATCTTAGAGATAACACCTTTGTTACCGTGACGACCTGCCATTTTATCACCAGGCTGAATCTGACGTTTAACAGCCAGATAAACCTTAACGATTTTCAGCACGCCAGGTGCCAGATCATCGCCTTGGGTGATTTTACGACGCTTACCTTCGAGTTTTTTCTCAAACTCGTGCTTCAGTTCGTCGTACTGCTCTGCCAGCTGCTCCAGCTGGTTTTGCTTGGCTTCGTCAGTCAGACCCAGCTCCAGCCAACGCTCACGCGGCAGCTTGTCCAGTTTGTCTGCTTCAACGCCACCGGAAATCAGGACAGACTGGATACGGCTAAACAGGCCCGCTTCCAGGATCTGCAGCTCTTCAGACAGGTCTTTCTTGGCCTGCTTCAGCTGCATTTCTTCGATTTCCAGCGCACGCTTGTCTTTTTCCACGCCATCGCGGGTGAAGACCTGAACGTCGATAACGGTACCGGAAACACCGTTCGGTACACGCAGAGAAGAGTCTTTAACGTCAGACGCTTTCTCACCGAAGATCGCACGCAGCAGCTTCTCTTCTGGCGTCAGCTGGGTTTCGCCTTTTGGCGTCACCTTACCAACCAGAATGTCACCGCCGGTCACTTCAGCACCGATATAAACGATACCGGACTCATCCAGTTTAGAGAGTGCAGCTTCGCCGACGTTCGGGATGTCAGCCGTGATCTCTTCTGGCCCCAGCTTGGTGTCACGAGACACACAGGCCAGTTCCTGAATGTGGATGGTGGTGAAGCGATCTTCCTGCACTACGCGCTCGGAGACTAAAATGGAGTCTTCGAAGTTGTAACCGTTCCACGGCATGAACGCGACGCGCATGTTCTGACCCAGCGCCAGCTCACCGAGATCGGTAGACGGGCCGTCAGCCAGCACATCACCACGTTCAACGGGCTCACCCAGAGAGACACACGGCATCTGATTGATACAGGTGTTCTGGTTAGAACGGGTGTATTTGGTCAGGTTGTAGATGTCGATACCCGCTTCGCCCGGGTACATCTCGTCTTCGTTAACTTTAATAACGATACGTGATGCATCAACGTACTGAACGGTACCGCCACGTTTCGCAACAGCGGTAACACCGGAGTCAACGGCTACAGCGCGCTCCATACCGGTACCTACCAGCGGCTTATCAGCACGCAGAGTAGGAACGGCCTGACGTTGCATGTTCGCACCCATCAGGGCGCGGTTAGCATCATCGTGTTCCAGGAACGGAATCAGTGACGCACCGACAGAAACCACCTGCTGGGTGGAAACGTCCATGTAGTCAACCTGATCGCGGCTGAACAGACTTGATTCGCCTTTGCTACGGCAGGTGACCAGGTCATCAACGAACGCACCTTCTTCTGACAGATTGGTGTTCGCCTGCGCGATAACGTAGTTACCTTCTTCGATTGCAGAAAGGTAATGAATTTCATCGGAAACCACACCGTCAATAACGCGACGATAAGGGGTTTCCAGGAAACCGTACTCGTTCGTCTGCGCGTACACAGACAAGGAGTTGATCAGACCGATGTTCGGACCTTCAGGGGTTTCGATTGGGCAGACACGACCGTAGTGCGTTGGGTGTACGTCACGCACTTCGAAGCCGGCACGCTCACGGGTTAAACCGCCCGGGCCGAGAGCAGAGATACGACGCTTGTGCGTAATCTCTGACAAGGGGTTGTTCTGATCCATAAACTGAGACAGCTGGCTGGAACCAAAGAACTCTTTCACCGCCGCCGAAATTGGCTTGGCGTTGATCATGTCCTGTGGCATCAGCGTATCGAGATCGCCCAGAGAAAGACGCTCTTTCACTGCACGCTCAACACGGACCAGACCGACGCGGAACTGGTTTTCAGCCATTTCACCGACTGAACGAATACGACGGTTACCGAGGTGGTCGATATCGTCCACTTCGCCTTTACCGTTACGGATGTCGATCAGTTTTTTCATCACTTCGATGATGTCTTCTTTGCTCAGGATACCTGAACCTTCGATCTCATCACGCAGCAATGAACGGTTGAACTTCATGCGGCCGACTGCAGAAAGATCGTAACGATCTTCAGAGAAGAACAGGTTCTCAAACAGGTTCTCTGCAGCTTCACGCGTTGGCGGCTCACCAGGACGCATCATGCGGTAGATCTCAACCAGCGCGCTCAGGCGATCGTTGGTTGGGTCAACGCGCAGCGTCTCGGAGATGTATGGGCCGTGATCCAAATCGTTGGTGAACAGCGTTTCAATGCGCTTGTGACCCGACTGGCTCAGCTTCGCCAGCAGATCCAGCGACAGTTCCATGTTGGCCGCAACGATCAGCTCACCGGTATTCTCATCGATGTAGTCTTTAGAGACCACTTTGCCCGCGATGTATTCCACAGGGACTTCGATGTGTTGGATACCGTCTTTTTCCAGCTGACGAATATGACGCGCAGTGATGCGACGCCCTTTCTCAACGTAGACCGTGCCATTCGATTCGATATCGAAGGTCGCGGTTTCACCGCGCAGGCGCTCTGGCACCAGTTCCATCTGCAGCTTGTTGTCACGAATTTCGTACACCACTTTCTCGAAGAACACGTCGAGAATTTGAGCAGTGGTGTAATGCAGTGCGCGCAGAATGATACTGGCCGGCAGCTTACGACGACGGTCAATACGGACGAAAAGGTTGTCTTTCGGGTCAAACTCGAAGTCGAGCCATGAACCACGGTAAGGGATGATACGTGCGTTATACAGCACTTTACCCGAGGAGTGGGTTTTACCCTTATCGCTGTCAAAGAACACGCCAGGACTACGATGCAGCTGAGAAACGATAACACGTTCAGTACCGTTGATAACAAAGGTACCGTTGTCAGTCATGAGTGGAATTTCACCCATGTAGACTTCTTGTTCTTTAATGTCTTTTACTGTGCCTTCTGGCGCTTCGCGCTCATAGATCACCAGACGCAGTTTCACGCGCAGCGGTGCCGAGTAGGTCACGCCACGGATCTGACACTCTTTCACGTCAAAGACAGGTTCACCTAAGCGATAGCTGACATACTGCAACTCAGAGTTGCCGCTGTAGCTCGCAATAGGGAATACAGAGCGGAATGCAGCTTCCAGTCCGTACTGACCTTCTGGATCTTGCTCGATAAACTTCTGAAACGAATCAAGCTGGATGGAAAGGAGATAAGGTATGTCCAAAACTTGCGGACGTTTACCAAAATCCTTACGAATACGTTTTTTCTCGGTATAGGAGTAAACCATAGGGTTCCTCAGCTAGCTGACAAGTCGACCCACGCTGTCCGTCCTGACAGGACAGTTCATGCAACACGATTTTGTTTGATTCACCTACTGCTCTGCAGTACGTGCAATACCTCTTTCTATCACGCTTAAATCATTTCATTGCTTCAGCGTGGGCAGGGAACCCGCACGGGAAAGCAGTATATTAAGTCGTCGATAGAGAAAGATATTGATGAGCAACAATGGACAAACAGTGCGAAACCCCATTGAGGCCCTTGAGCGCAAAAAGGCTGGTGACCAAAAAGTCACCAGCCATCAGTCTGAAACTACTCAGACTGCAACCCGAGGGTTGTCTTACTTAACTTCAACTTCAGCGCCAGCTTCTTTCAGAGCAGCTTCAAGTGCAGCTGCGTCATCTTTGCTGATGCCTTCTTTGATCACGCCAGTTGCTTCAACCAGATCTTTGGCTTCTTTCAGGCCCAGACCAGTTGCGGTACGTACGGCTTTGATTACTGCAACTTTGTTCGCGCCAACAGCTTTCAGAACGACGTCGAATTCAGTTTTCTCTTCAACAGCTTCAGCTGGGCCAGCAGCAACAGCTACAGCAGCAGCAGCAGAAACGCCGAATTTTTCTTCCATAGCAGAAACCAGCTCAACTACTTCCATTACGGACATAGCGGCAACGGCTTCCAGAATTTGGTCTTTAGTAATAGACATAACAATTGTTCCTAAGAATCAGAAAAAGTTTATACGTTAGCAAGAGCGAAGAAAAGAGAGGCCTTAAGCCGCTTCTTTTGCATCGCGAACAGCAGCCAGAGTGCGAACCAGTTTGCCGGCAGCGGCTTCTTTCATGGTCGACATCAGACGTGCCAGTGCTTCTTCGTAGGTCGGCAGAGTTGCCAGACGGTCAATATTGGCCGCCGTGATCAGCTCACCTTCAAAGGCTGCAGCTTTGACCTCGAATTTTGCATTCGCTTTCGCGAAATCTTTGAACAGACGAGCAGCAGCGCCCGGGTGTTCCATAGAATATGCAATCAGGGTCGGACCAACAAACGTGTCTTTCAGGCACTCGAACTGAGTACCTTCAACGACGCGGCGCAGCAGGGTGTTACGAACAACACGCATGTAAACGCCAGCTTCACGACCTGCTTTACGCAGTTCGGTCATTTTATCAACGGTAACGCCACGAGAATCCGCAACAACCGCTGAAAGCGCACCTTTGGCTACTTCGCTGACTTCAGCAACAATCGCTTGTTTGTCTTGAAGATTTAATGCCATTAGCTTTAGCTCCTGGATTTGACCGGGGAAGGATTTCCCCGGAACTCACTTCACTTACTCACCCGAAGGGAAATAAGCGCTAATACACGGTGAGCAGAATCCAGATAAGAAAAAATCTTTTGGTTCTGTCACCGTCTACGCAGGGGATTAAGCATTACATCCGAGGATGTTCCGCTCCTGCGGTCTTGGACGGAGGCCAGGATAAGGCCTGGCTCCAACCTAAAATTTGGGTCGTGTGTTGTCACTCAAACCGCATTGCGCTGGCTGTCTTTGCCCCCACCCGCCACACAGTTCACTGTGCTTCAGGTCGCTGACTCGGCCACCGTCTTACCACGTTCTGAATAACCCACATCGACGTCTGCATTAATGCAGAACAACGGGCGTAAGATTCTAGGTGAATTTTTCGCCCGTTTCAAGTAGCAATTAGTTTGCTACGGCAGTCAGACCCGCCTGGTCAACGGCAACGCCGGCGCCCATGGTGGTAGAGATGCTAACTTTCTTGATGTACACGCCTTTCGCCTGTGCAGGTTTTGCTTTTTTCAGCGCAACCAGCAGAGATTCCAGGTTTTCTTTCAGTTTGTCAGCATCGAAGTCCACTTTACCGATGGTAGTGTGGATGATGCCGTTTTTGTCGTTACGATAACGAACCTGACCTGCTTTAGCGTTCTTAACCGCTTCAGCAACGTTAGGCGTTACAGTACCGACTTTTGGGTTTGGCATCAGGCCACGTGGACCCAGAACCTGGCCTAACTGGCCAACAACGCGCATTGCATCCGGAGAAGCAATAACAACGTCAAAGTTCATTTCGCCTTTCTTGATCTGATCGGCCAGGTCTTCCATACCTACCAGCTCAGCGCCAGCTGCTTTAGCAGCTTCAGCGTTTGCGCCCTGGGTGAAGACAGCTACACGTACTGAACGACCAGTACCGTGTGGCAGAACGGTCGCGCCGCGGACGTTCTGATCAGATTTACGTGCATCGATGCCGAGGTTAACAGCAACGTCAACGCTTTCGACGAACTTGGCAGTAGCCAGTTCTTTCAGTAAAGCGATTGCTTCAGCAATATCGTACTGCTTGGTCGCGTCAACTTTGTCGCGAATTACGCTCATGCGCTTGGTCAGCTTAGCCATTTCTTAGTCCTCTACAACCAGGCCCATGGAACGAGCAGTACCTTCGATTGAGCGAGTCATCGCTTCAACGTCAGAACCAGTCATGTCCGCAGCTTTAGTTTCTGCGATTTCACGTACCTGAGCACGAGTCACTTTACCGACTTTATCTTTGTTCGGCTTACCAGAACCAGACTTGATGCCTGCTGCTTTTTTCAGCAGAACGGCAGCCGGAGGCGTTTTGGTAATAAAGGTAAAAGAGCGGTCGCTGTATACGGTGATAACAACTGGAGTCGGCAGACCTTTTTCCAGTGATTCTGTTTTGGCGTTAAACGCTTTACAGAATTCCATGATGTTAACACCCTGCTGACCCAGAGCTGGACCAACCGGTGGACTTGGGTTCGCCATACCAGCTGCAACCTGCAGCTTGACGTAGGCTTGTACTTTCTTAGCCATGATAATTCCTCAATTGGGTTATAGCGCCTGTAAAAGGCTCCCCGTGGTAACGATTTACACGCTGTTGCCAGCGCATAAAAACAAAAGGCGCGAAATTATAGTTAAATTTCGCGCCTGCTGCAACAGCCAAATTGTATGTCGGAAAAGGTTAGCCCTTCTCAACCTGACCGAAGTCGAGTTCTACTGGCGTTGCGCGTCCAAAGATGGAAACAGAAACCGTCAGGCGGCTCTTTTCGTAGTCCACATCTTCAACCACACCGTTAAAGTCGGCAAATGGACCATCGTTGACACGTACCATTTCGCCCGGCTCGAACAGCGTTTTCGGACGCGGCTTGTCGCCCACCTGCTGCAGGCGATTCATAATCGCATCGACTTCTTTGTCGCTAATCGGCGCAGGACGGTCAGAGGTACCGCCAATAAAGCCCATAACGCGCGGAACGCTGCGCACCAAGTGCCAGCTGGCGTCATTCATTACCATCTGTACCAGAACGTAGCCGGGGAAGAATTTGCGCTCGCTCTTGCGGCGTTGACCACCACGGATCTCAACAACTTCTTCTGTAGGAACCATGACGTCGCCAAACAGCTCTTCCATGTTGTGCAGTTTGATGTGCTCACGCAGCGACTGTGCTACGCGGCCTTCAAAACCGGAAAACGCCTGCACGACGTACCAGCGTTTCTTTGGAGCTTCAGACATCTCAGAACCTCAGGCCAGTGATAAACGATACCAGACGGACCAGAATACCATCCAGCCCCCACAAAATCAGTGACATCACGGCAGTAACCGCGGCAACGATTAACGTGGTATGCAGTGTTTCCTGGCGGGTTGGCCAGATAACTTTACGCATTTCGGTTCTTGCTTCACGTGCAAAGGCCACGGTTGCTTTGCCTTTTGTCGTCAAAAGCGCAATGCCGCCTGCTGCCGCAATCAGTACAACCACAGCTAACGCGCGCAAAGGCAGCGTCACATCGCGATAGAGGTAGTTACCTACGATCGCCGCAAGCAGTAATAAGACTACCACTACCCACTTCAGCGCTTCGAGGCCGCGCCCGCTCCCTTGAGCTTCGGTATTCGCACTCATAAACCAACCTGCCACAATAATTCAGAAACTATTCTGCCCCGCATTGCGAGGCATCCAAACCGAATGAGCTTTTGGGGCGTAACTCGGTATCCAGCGCCGCATAACAGAGCCTGTCTCAGCAATGATTATGGTTCAAAATCACTGATGAGTCAGGTTCTATGAAACAGCGTACAAAAAGGGCATCAAATGATGCCCTTTCCACGTGCATTGCGTCAAATATTATCGGTAATTAAGCGATAACTTTGGCAACAACGCCCGCGCCAACGGTACGGCCACCTTCGCGGATTGCGAAGCGCAGACCTTCGTCCATTGCGATTGGGTGAATCAGGGTAACAACCATTTTGATGTTGTCGCCTGGCATAACC
>NZ_JBNDNJ010000011.1:0-26291 GCF_049892805.1 Pantoea sp. EEL5 | reverse complement strand
CATTATGTGTTCACTCGTGAGGCTTTGATATTTTTTACGTCCGGAGACGCTGATATCAATCCTGCGAGTGCCCACACAGATTGTCTGATAAATTGTTAAAGAGCAGTGCGAGCAGCGGGTTAACCGCCTGTCGCGAGGTGGCGTATATTACGCTTTCCTCCTTCAGAGTCAACCTCTTTTTCAGAAGTTTTTCTCCGGCGGTTCAGTTGCCTGACCCTCTTAACACCGCATTCCGTAAGCCGTTGTGCCGTGTCGATGGAGGCGCATTATAGGGATCCGATTTAATTGCACAACCCTTTTTTTGGATCTTTTTACTGACTGCCGAGAAAACATTCACATTGATTAGATCACCAACGATCCGGCGCAAAATCCCCTTGCCAGTTGGTCACAATCGCATCAGGCTGCCGGTAAACACAGTAAAGGAGAGCACAATGACTGTAGCGTTACGTCCTTATAAACATCTCTTCCCGCAGTTGGGTCTGCGCGTCATGGTTGATCCCACCAGCGTTGTGGCGGGTGACGTAATCATGGAAGACGATGTCGGTATCTGGCCTCTGGTGGCTATTCGTGGTGATGTGAACCAGGTTCGCATCGGCGCCCGCACCAATATTCAGGATGGTAGCGTGCTGCATGTTACCCATAAGTCTGATGCTAATCCTGCAGGTTTCCCACTGGTGATCGGTGAGGATGTTACTGTCGGACATAAAGCCATGCTGCACGGTTGTACTATTGGCAATCGCGTACTGGTCGGAATGGGGTCAATTGTGCTGGATGGCGTGATTGTTGAGGATGACGTTCTGATTGGTGCCGGGAGCCTGGTTCCTCCCGGTAAGCGGCTGGAAAGTGGTTATCTTTATGTAGGCAGTCCGGTCAAACAGATCCGACCGCTGAATGAAAAAGAAATAGCAGGATTGCTCTATTCTGCCAGCAACTATGTCAGTTGGAAGAACGACTACCTGGCTGGCGACAGCCAGATCCATCCTTCATTATCGACCTGATCGTTACGGATACAGTCTTCCGCCTGATCTTCCAAATCCCAGCGATGGTCACGAAACAGTGCCATCGCATCCCCTTCCCCGAATTGTTGGTGTAAAGCCGTCACACTGATGGCACAGGTTAGCCCCATGCCATTGACCAAAACAGGGAAACAGACAGCCATTAATGTCGTATCCAGCGTTTCACGATCTGGAAACTGGATAGCCTGATTCACGACGACAGCTCCGCTTTCAATGACGCGATCACCGGCGCAATTTCCGGCATGATGCCATGCCATAAATGAAATGCATGCGCGGCTTGCCCCACCAGCATGCCTAATCCATCCGCAAGATGCGATGAACCCTGTTGTTGGCACCAGCGCAGAAAAGCGGTTAATCCGTTCTGATAAAACATGTCATAGCAGTGTAAATCAGCATGGATTAATGATGAGGGTAACGGCGGCACATCGCCATTAATGCCACTCGATGTCGCGTTAATCAGTAAATCAAATTGTTTACCACTCAGCGCATTAAATGAACATGCACTCACCGCCCCATACTGTCCGAACGCCTTTGCCATGCTTTGGGCACTCGCAGCCGTGCGGTTGACTAGCGTAATCGTCGTTCCCAGAGAAAGTAGAGGCAGGATCACGCCACGCGCTGCCCCACCAGCCCCCATCAGTAAGACACGATCGCCTGGTTTGATCATCGACAGACGCTGAAGATCGCTGACTAAACCAATGCCGTCCGTATTGTCGCCAAGAATCTGTCCGTCCGGGCACTTTTTCAACGTGTTAACCGCCCCCGAGGTAGAAGCCCGCTCGGTCAGTTGATCGGCATATTCCCAGGCCTGCTGCTTGAAAGGTAACGTGATATTTGCGCCCGCTCCGCCTTGGGCAAAAAACGTCGTAACCGCCTCGGGGAAACTATCCACAGGCGCTTCAATACGATCATATTGAAGGGTGATCCCCGTTTGTCTGGCAAAAGCCTGATGGATTTGCGGCGACTTACTGTGGCTTATTGGGTGACCAAAAACGGCAAAATGTATCATCTGCTAACCCTGCCGTATCTGGTTGCCGCTGATGACGTCGCGGATCTCGGAAGGATTTAACCTGCCTCCTGTGTTCCCGTTGAGCACGGGGAACGCCGGACCAAACTGCCGTTTGACTTCATCTACTGTGCGACAGGGCGGCTGCCCTGAAAGATTCGCACTGGTTGACACCAGAGGCTTGCCAAACGCCCGGCACAACGCCTGAACGTCAGGATGATCGCTGACGCGAATAGCCAGAGAATCAAATTGTCCGGTTAACCAACGCGGCGTATGCGGTGCCGCAGGCACGACAAAGGTGACCGGGCCGGGCCAGCAGGCAAACATACGTTCACGCTGCATCGCCGTTAACACGTGATCGGAAACGTAGGGCATGAGCTGACCATAATCGGCCGCTATCAGAATCAATCCTTTTTCCACGGGCCGCCGTTTCAACGCCAACAGCGCCATGACGGCCGATTCATTATCAGGATCGCAGCCCAGGCCGAATACCGCTTCTGTAGGGTAAGCAATGACTGCATGTTGCTTCAGATGGTTCACACAATCCTGGAGTGAGCCGGAAACTGGTTGATTTTGCATGATGATGTCTTACGTCTCTTCAATGATAGCTTTGCCACAACGTTTACTGGCGCAAAAAAGCCGGGTGCCTTGAGCGGTCTTTTTTTCAACTAAAAGTGGAAATTCACAATGCGGACAACGCCCGGCCGCGGGTGTCAGGTTGACGGCAAACTGGCAGGCTGGATAGCGATCACAGGAATGAAACGTTTTACCAAAGCGCGATCGCCGCTGTACCAGTTTACCCTGCTGACACTGCGGGCAATCGAGAGTCGTCTCATCAGGTTTATCGATCGTTTCTGTGTAATCACATTCTGGATAATGGCTACAGCCAATGAACATACCAAAACGGCCCTGGCGTAATACTTTATCTGCGCCACATTGCGGGCAGGCGTGACCTTCCAGAACTTTCACAACATGCCCGTCGGCCTGGTTGCCCAGGGGCCGAATGTAATCGCAGGCAGGGTAGTTTGCACAGCCCAAAAAAGGGCCGTGTTTTCCTGAACGTATAACAAGTTCTGCCCCGCAAGCGGGGCAGGGATCCTGTTTACGCACAGTGAAGAGTGCGGTTTTACTCATAACGATAATGCATCAGTGAAATTTAATGCAGCATACCTTCGTTGACGTCGAATAACAGTTCTTCCATTTGTTGGTAGGCATTTTCACATCCAGGGATGTTAAAAAGCACCATCAACACCACCCATTTAAGATCCTCAAGATCGAAATCAAGAGTATCAAGCGCCATGACACGTTCAATGACCATTTCTCGTGTTTCAAGGCTCAATACCTGAATTTGTTCCAGGAAGAGCAGGAAACCGCGGCTTTCGGCATCTAAACGCTTGCTCTCTTCATCTGTATAGATGCGCATGGAGAGCGGATCATTTGCCAGTAAAATTGGTGCGACCATACCTTCCTGGTAGTCTGCCAATTTTTCTAACCAGTTCAACGCGTTATAAATGTCTTCGCGATGAAAACCGGCATCCGTCAAGTCATCTGTCAATCTGTCCTGATCAACACCCATTTCTGCTTCGTTGTGGATATAGGTCTCAAACAAGTACATGAGTACGTCGAACATGGCATGCCCTCCTCAATCGGACATAGCCGCCGGGTACAGCTGCGATCCATCCTGCTAACTCCAGTTCCAGCAACTGAGCTGTAATAACTGGCACAGGTTGGCCGGCACGTTCAGCGACAACGTCAACAGGTGTAACCTCATCACCTACGTTAGCCAACAGCTCGGCAAATGGCAATGGAGCATCGTCACTGGCATCAGAATAAATTTCGTCTGATTGTGTAACAGGTAACCAGTTAAGCATAGCGCGTAAATCTTCAATGATGTTATTAGGATGTGCCACCAGCATTGCTCCCTGCTGAATCAACCAGTTTGTTCCCTCACTGCCGCTGTTGCCCAATGCTCCAGGCAAGGCATAAACAGCGCGATTTTGCTCTAATGCGTAACGGGCTGTGACTAATGAACCACTCTTTAATGACGCTTCAATGACTAACACACCCTGGCTTAATCCGCTGATAATCCGGTTTCTGCGTGGAAACCGGTGTGCCAGAGGAAGTGCATCAAGCGGAAACTCCGATATCACCGCACCTCCCTGCTCGACAATTTCCTGAGCCAGCGCAACATGCCTCCTGGGATAGAGGTGGGCCAGTCCGCTGCCCAGTACCGCAACGGTTTTCCCCCTGACGTTCAGCGCAGCACGATGTGCAACGCCATCAATACCGAGAGCCAGGCCGCTGGTGATGGTGAAGCCACTGAGCGACAACGCCTGTGTGAACCCGTCACACCAGTAACGACCGGAGTGAGAGCACTGGCGGCTGCCCACCACCGCCAGCTGCGATGTACCCAGAACGGAAGGATCGCCCTTTACATACAGCAAAGGAGGAAAACAGCTGATTTCAGTGAGCTGAGCGGGATAAAGCGGATCAAGGGCGGTAATCAAATGATGTAACGGGCTTTGCGACAGCCACTTGTTTACCGTTTTCAGCCAACCCGGGGAGAGATGATGGTAATGGTGGCGCTGTGAAACCTCTAATCCATTCTGGGTCAACACATCGTCAACATCTTTGCCTTCAGACAGTTGCTGTGCCGCCTTTAACCAACGCCTGCCGGTTAAGCCCGGTATAGTGCCCAGCCGCAGTAATTGCTCCCGTTTTCTCATCTTCAAAGCCCTCTGACAAGCATCGCGTCCCTCCGCAGAATGCTGTCAATCGGGTAGTAAAAAGTCTACAATATGAGGAAGTAATCTTTCCCTTTTAGAATTTATATCTGGATATTTATGTCAGTTTTACAGGTATTACATTTCCCTGACGAGCGCCTGCGCAAAATTGCCGCGCCTGTTAAAGAAGTTAACGCGGACGTTCAGCGTATCGTCGATGATATGTTCGAAACCATGTATTCCGAAGAAGGTATCGGCCTTGCCGCGACGCAGGTGGATATTCATCAGCGCATCATTGTGATTGATGTCTCTGAAAACCGCGACGAACGCCTGGTCTTAATCAATCCTGAGCTGCTGGAAAAGAGCGGTGAAACGGGTATCGAAGAAGGTTGCCTGTCTATTCCTGAGCAACGTGCCTTTGTGCCTCGTGCCGAGCGGGTAAAAGTCCGTGCACTGGACCGCGAGGGTAAAAGCTTCGAACTTGAAACCGGTGATCTTCTTGCTATCTGCATCCAGCACGAAATCGACCATCTCGATGGTAAGCTGTTCATCGATTATCTTTCGCCTTTAAAGCGTCAGCGCATTAAAACAAAGTTAGAAAAGCTGGCGCGTCAAAATGCTCAGGCTTCCTGAGATCGGAATAAGGGATAAACGTGTCTGCTCCGCTTAAAATTATCTTTGCTGGCACGCCAGACTTTGCAGCGCGTCATCTTGACGCGCTGCTTGCTTCTGAGCATCAGATTGTCGGCGTCTTCACCCAGCCGGATCGTCCTGCAGGTCGCGGCAATAAGTTGACCGCCAGCCCGGTCAAGTCATTGGCCCAGGCTCACAACATTCCGGTATTTCAACCCCAATCCCTGCGCCCGGCAGAAAACCAACAGTTGGTTGCAGACTTACAGGCTGACGTCATGATTGTCGTCGCTTATGGGCTCATCCTGCCAAAAACCGTGCTTGAGATGCCCCGTTTGGGTTGTATCAACGTGCACGGTTCCCTGTTACCACGCTGGCGTGGCGCCGCGCCTATTCAGCGCGCACTCTGGGCGGGTGACAGCGAAACCGGCGTGACCATTATGCAGATGGATGTCGGGCTGGATACGGGTGACATGTTGTTAAAACTCGCCTGTCCGATTAGCGCTGAAGACACCAGCGCAACGCTTTACGATAAGCTGGCAGATCTGGGTCCGGCAGGGTTGTTGACCACATTATCTCAGTTACGTGACGGTAACGCGCAGGCCGTTCAGCAGGATGAAAGTCTGGCTAACTACGCAGAAAAACTGAGCAAAGAAGAGGCGCGCCTTAACTGGACGTTGCCGGCTGAACAGCTGGAACGCTGCATTCGTGCTTTTAATCCCTGGCCGATAAGCTTCTTTATGGTGAATGACCAGTCGGTGAAAGTCTGGCAAGCCAGTGTCTTACCTCATGTCAACAAGCAGCCGGGAGAGATTATCCAGGCTGACAAACACGGCATTCACATTGCCACTGCCGACGGCGTGCTGAATTTACTTCAGCTTCAACCCGCCGGTAAAAAAACGATGTCAGCACAGGACCTGCTTAACTCGCGTCGCGAATGGTTTGAAACCGGCACGCTTCTGGACTGACCCTCAGGCCCGGCAAAACCGGGCCTTTTGCTTGATGGCACTATCTTATGACTAAATCAACCAATCTTCGTAGCCTGTCTGCTCAACTGATCGAGCGCGTTGTCGATAAAGGCGAATCACTCAATACCGCCTTGCCCGCGGCACAGAAAAAACTCTCAGATAAAGATGCAGCCCTGGTACAAGAGATCTGCTTTGGTGTACTGCGCACGTTACCGCAGCTGGAAGCGCTGATCGGCAAACTGATGGAACGTCCCTTAACGGGTAAGCAGCGTACGCTGCATTTCCTGATTATGGTGGGCTTATATCAGCTACTTTATACACGCGTGCCCGCTCATGCAGCATTAGCGGAGACAGTGGCCGGGGCGGAGGTGCTGAAACGCGCAAACCTGAAAGGATTAATCAATGGCGTCTTGCGCCAGTTCCAGCGTCAGCAGGAAGCCCTTCTTGCCAGTATTCAGGATGGTCCTCAGCGTCATCTTCATCCGGGCTGGTTACTGAACCGGCTTCAGCAGGCATGGCCAGAGCAGTGGCAGCAAATTGTTGAGGCAAACAACCAGCGACCACCGATGTGGTTGCGTGTTAATCGCCAACATCATTCACGGGACAGCTGGCTGGCGCGCCTCACCGCAGAGGAGAAGAGTGCTGCTGTCGCCCAAGATGTGCCAGAAGCGCTGCGTCTTACGGCGCCTGCACCGGTTACTCTGCTGCCTGGCTTTGAGCAAGGCTGGTTTACGGTACAGGATCTCTCCGCTCAACGCTGTGCGCTTCTGCTTGAGCCAAAAAACGGTGAGCAGATTCTGGATCTCTGCGCGGCGCCGGGAGGGAAAACGACCCACATTCTGGAGATTGCTCCCGAGGCACAGGTGCTTGCTGTCGATGTTGATGCCCAACGACTGAAACGCGTGAATGAAAATCTGACTCGTCTGGGGATGACCGCCGAGGTAAAACAGGGAGATGGGCGCACGCCGCAGCAGTGGTGCGACCAACGTCAGTTTGACCGCATTTTGCTGGATGCGCCCTGCTCAGCGACCGGCGTTATCCGCCGGCATCCCGACATTAAGTGGTTACGTCGCGATCGCGACATTGCCGAGCTGGCCGCATTACAACGTGAAATTCTGGATGCGACCTGGCCGCTGCTCAAACCCGGCGGTACGATGATCTATGCAACCTGCTCTGTCTTACCGGACGAGAACCAGCGGCAAATCAGCGAGTTCATCGAGCGTCACGCTGATGCGCAAGCGGTCTCATTGTCCGGCGCGCCCCTGAACGGTTGGCAGGTCTTTCCCGAGGCAGAAGGCGGAGATGGTTTTTTCTACGCTAAGCTGGTGAAACGCACGGGTCCACTCTGAAAAGGCATTGATAAGCGATGAAAATCATAATTCTTGGTGCTGGTCAGGTCGGCGGCACACTGGCAGAAAACCTGGTTGGTGAAAATAACGATATTACCGTTGTGGATACAGACTCAACGCGGTTACGCCAACTGCAGGACAAATTTGATTTACGTGTCGTGCAGGGCCATGGTTCTCACCCACGTATTCTCCGTGAGGCCGGTGCGGAGGATGCCGATATGCTGGTTGCCGTGACCAGCTCGGATGAAACCAATATGATTGCCTGCCAAATCGCTTATTCGCTTTTCAACACGCCAAATCGCATCGCCCGTATCCGTGCGGCGGACTATCTGCGCGACGCCGATAAACTGTTTATTCCTGAAGCCGTGCCCATCGATCATTTGATTTCGCCTGAGCAACTGGTCATCGACAACATATATCGACTGATTCAGTATCCTGGTGCACTGCAAGTCGTTAACTTTGCCGAAGGTAAGGTCAGTCTTGCCGTTGTCAAAGCCTATTATGGCGGTCCGCTCGTAGGCAATCCGCTGTCGATCCTGCGGGACCATATGCCACATATCGATACGCGCGTGGCGGCAATCTTCCGTCAGGATCGCCCTATCCGTCCACAGGGATCCACCATTATTGAAGCAGGGGATGAGGTCTTTTTCATTGCCGCAAGCCAGCATATTCGTGCAGTCATGAGTGAAATGCAGCGGCTGGAAAAACCCTATAAACGCATCATGTTGGTGGGCGGCGGAAATATTGGTTTTGGCCTGGCGCAGCGGCTTGAGAAAAATTACAGCGTCAAACTCATTGAGCGTAATCCTCAGCGTGCTGCCGAGCTGGCAGAACAGTTACATGATACAGTGGTGTTCTATGGTGATGCGTCCGATCAGGAGCTGCTGGCGGAAGAGCACATCGAGCAGGTCGACTTATTCATTGCCGTCACCAACGATGACGAAGCGAATATTATGTCGGCCATGCTGGCTAAAAAAATGGGTGCCAAGAAAGTCATGGTGCTGATACAACGACGGGCTTACGTCGATCTGGTCCAGGGCAGCGTAATTGATATTGCCATTTCGCCACAGCAGGCCACGATTTCAGCCCTGTTAGGGCACGTGCGCAAAGCGGACATTGTAGGCGTTTCGTCTTTACGCCGCGGTATTGCCGAAGCCATTGAAGCTATTGCGCACGGTGATGAAACCACCTCACGCGTGGTAGGACGGTCAATTGATGATATCAAGCTTCCACCAGGCACATTGATTGGTGCGGTGGTTCGCGGCGATGATGTGATGATAGCGAATGACAACCTGCGTATTGAACAGGGCGACCACGTCGTCATGTTTTTAACGGATAAGAAATTTGTACCGGACGTCGAACGCCTTTTTCAGCCAAGTCCGTTCTTCCTCTAAAAAATTCAGGGCTGTGTCTGACATCATTCAGCAAATTGTTCGCAGCAATGGCAAATATGGCAAGCTTTGTTAAACTTTATGGCATTGGCTAAGGCAAGGAGAGAAGTATGAGTTTATTCAAAGAGTTTCGTGATTTTGCGATGCGCGGCAATGTGGTTGATCTGGCCGTCGGTGTCATCATTGGTGCGGCATTTGGTAAAATTGTTTCATCATTGGTGGCGAATATCATTATGCCACCTTTGGGTTTGCTGATTGGCGGCGTTGATTTCAAATCGTTTAGTTGGGTGCTTAAACCCGCCGTAGGTAATGCGCCCGCTGTCGTCATGGAATATGGTGTTTTCCTGCAAACCGTATTTGATTTCATCATTGTTGCTTTTGCTATCTTCATGGCAATCAAGTTGATGAACAAACTGTATAAAAAGAAAGAAGTGGAAAAACCGGCCCCCAAACCTTCAAACGAAGAACTGCTTCTGACCGAAATTCGCGACTTACTTAAACAACAAAACACAAAAATTTAAACGACGAAGCCGCTTTAACGCGGCTTTTTTGTGCCCGAAAAGCAGAAGGCCAGTGATAAACGGCTCGCTTATCACTGACCTCCCAGTCTTTTCCTTTTCCATGTTTTGCTTTACGTTTGAAACTGCCCTTACCTTTTTGTTTCTGTTCGACCCGCTGTCTGAAGAGAGGATCGTGTAACAATGCCTGTAAGGCGTTATCCTGTATTTGCCCTTTCGTATGGCGATAACTGGACATAATTTCTCCGTGTTGTTGATAGAAATAAGGCTGTTAAAGATGCAGCAGCCACTATTATACGCGGATGCTGACGACATAAAACATGCTAATCTGGCGAAATTTTGCGCTTAATTGCGCGGCCATATTCGCCATCCAGAAAATCTGTGCTCATGCCGGCCTGACGAAGTTTAACCTTCAGCAGCAGCAGCCGTTGTGTCTGAATCAGTCGCTCAGGATCGTCAGGATCTAAATGGTGTAACAGATCGCTGACCTGCAGCGCTTCGCGCCGGAGTTCGAGCTCCGGGGGCAGGAAGCCTGCATTTTTTAACAGTCGAAATCCTGCACGCAGCTCAGGTGGAACCTGACTGTCGTCTTCAAGTTGCAGCGGCGCACCTTCACCCGGCAGGTTACTCAGCTCGCCTTTCTCCTGCGCCGCTTTGATATGCTGTTCAACAAGCTGATCAATTAACCACATTGTTCGCCTCCTTCATAACATGACAAGCGTAGCAGACGCGGAACTGCAGACAATAAAAAACCCGCCGAAGCGGGTTTTTCACGTTGCAACAGATTACTCTGCCGCAGCTTCTGCTTGAGCTTCTGGACGATCAACCAGCTCGATGTATGCCATCGGAGCGTTGTCACCAGCGCGGAAGCCACACTTCAGAATGCGAGTGTAACCACCTGCACGGCTCGCGAAACGCGGGCCTAACTCATTAAACAGTTTTGCCACGATCTCGTTATCACGAGTGCGGGCGAATGCCAGACGACGATTAGCTACGCTGTCGGTCTTGGCAAGAGTAATCAGCGGCTCAACTACGCGGCGCAACTCTTTGGCTTTCGGCAGAGTCGTCTTAATGATCTCATGACGAACCAGAGAGCCAGCCATGTTGCGGAACATAGCCTGACGATGGCTGCTGTTGCGGTTCAGTTGACGACCACTCTTACGATGGCGCATGACCTTATCCTTCTCAGTGAAACCTTAACCTGTGATCGGGTTATTCATCAGCAATGCTTGCCGGTGGCCAGTTTTCCAGGCGCATGCCCAGAGACAGACCACGTGAGGCCAGCACATCTTTAATCTCGGTAAGAGATTTTTTACCAAGGTTAGGCGTTTTAAGCAGCTCAACCTCAGTACGCTGTACCAGATCACCGATGTAGTGGATAGCTTCTGCCTTAAGGCAGTTAGCAGAGCGGACAGTCAATTCCAGATCGTCAACAGGGCGCAGCAGGATCGGATCGAATTCTGGTTTCTCTTCTTTCACTTCCGGCTGACGTACATCACGTAAGTCAACGAAAGCTTCCAGTTGTTCTGCCAGGATGGTTGCCGCACGACGAATCGCCTCTTCAGGATCGATTGTGCCGTTGGTTTCCATTTCGATGACCAGCTTGTCCAGGTCGGTGCGCTGCTCTACACGCGCTGCTTCAACATTGTAGGCGATACGGTCTACAGGGCTGTAGCAAGCGTCAACTAACAGACGGCCGATTGGGCGCTCATCTTCTTCCGAATGAATTCGGGCAGAAGCCGGCACATAACCACGACCACGCTGAACTTTGATACGCATGCTAATAGATGCATTTTCATCGGTCAGATGGCAGATCACATGCTGCGGCTTGACGATTTCGACATCACCATCATGGGTAATGTCGGCTGCAGTCACAGGGCCAATGCCAGATTTATTCAAGGTAAGAATAACTTCATCTTTGCCCTGAACTCTTACCGCCAAACCTTTAAGGTTGAGCAGGATTTCCAGGATATCTTCCTGTACACCCTCTTTGGTGCTGTACTCATGCAGTACACCATCAATTTCAACCTCGGTCACCGCGCAACCCGGCATTGATGAAAGCAGAATACGGCGCAGCGCGTTACCAAGAGTATGGCCAAAGCCACGCTCTAAAGGCTCAAGGGTCACCTTGGCGTGCGTCGAACTCACTTGCTCGATATCTACCAGGCGCGGTTTTAGAAACTCTGTCACAGAACCCTGCATTGTGTCCTCTCTTTGGTACTAAGCTTTACTTGGAGTAAAGCTCGACGATCAGGTGTTCGTTAATGTCCGCAGACAGATCGGTACGTTCAGGAATACGTTTGAACACACCTTCCATCTTAGCTGCATCAACTTCCAGCCAGGTTGGCTTTTCACGCTGCTCAGCCAGCTCCAGAGCGGCCTTCACGCGAGATTGCTTTTTGGCTTTCTCACGGATGCTAACGACATCATTCGGAGATACCTGATAAGAAGCGATGTTAACAACGCGACCATTTACCAGAACAGACTTATGGCTCACCAGCTGACGTGCTTCCGCACGCGTGGCACCAAAGCCCATACGATAAACGACGTTGTCCAGACGGCCTTCCAGCAGAGCCAACAGGTTTTCACCGGTGTTGCCTTTCAGACGTGCTGCTTCTTTGTAATAGTTACGGAACTGACGCTCAAGAACACCGTACATACGACGAACTTTTTGCTTTTCACGTAACTGGCCGCCGTAGTCAGACAGACGTGGCTTACGCGCACCGTGCTGACCAGGAGCTTGTTCAATTTTACACTTGGAATCAATCGCGCGAACGCCAGACTTAAGGAATAAGTCAGTGCCCTCACGACGGCTCAGCTTGAGCTTAGGACCCAAATATCTTGCCATTTTCTTTCTCCAACTATCCTAAAAAACGGGGCGTTATACGCGACGTTTTTTCGGCGGACGACAACCGTTATGAGGGATCGGAGTCACATCAGTAATATTCGTGATGCGGAAACCAGCGGCGTTCAGTGCACGAATTGTTGATTCGCGACCCGGACCCGGACCCTTAACCATAACTTCCAGGTTCTTAATACCGTAATCTTTTACCGCTTCTGCACAGCGCTCTGCAGCGACCTGAGCAGCAAACGGAGTGGATTTACGTGAACCGCGGAAACCGGAACCACCGGCGGTTGCCCAACCCAGTGCGTTACCCTGACGATCAGTAATGGTAACGATTGTGTTGTTAAAAGAAGCATGGACATGAGCCACGCCATCTGAGACTTGTTTTCTTACACGCTTACGTGCACGAACTGGTGCCTTTGCCATTATTTACTCACCCCGATTATTTCTTGATCGGTTTACGCGGACCCTTACGGGTACGTGCGTTGGTCTTGGTGCGCTGACCGCGAACCGGAAGACCACGACGATGGCGCAAACCACGGTAGCAACCAAGGTCCATAAGACGCTTGATGCTCAGGGTGATTTCACGGCGCAGATCACCTTCTACAACGAATTTAGCAACTGCATCACGCAGCTGATCAATTTGTTCTTCAGACAGCTCACTGATCTTAACATTTTCAGCAATGCCCGTTGAAGCGCAGATGGCTTTCGAACGAGTCTTACCAATACCGAAAATCGAGGTTAAAGCGATAACGGTATGTTTCTGATCAGGAATGTTAATGCCTGCTATACGGGCCACTATGCACTCCTACTATTTAATATGTACGTACCATGCCGAAAAGCCCGTTTTCAGGATACTCAAATGGAAACGTACAGACATACAAAAGATTGGCTGGCTAATCTAGCCAGCTCAACCCGACTTTGCAAGAAAAATATGTGAAAATCAGCCTTGGCGCTGTTTATGCTTTGGCTCGGCGCTGCAGATCACACGAACGACACCGTCGCGGCGAATGATTTTGCAGTTACGACATAATTTCTTGACGGAAGCACGAACTTTCATTTTTACTCTCCGTAACTTCTCAACCACCTGAATTAACGGCCGTAGCCCTTCAGGTTAGCTTTCTTCAATGCAGACTCGTACTGACTTGACATCATCAGAGTTTGCACTTGAGCCATAAAGTCCATGATGACGACCACTACGATGAGCAGTGATGTACCGCCAAAGTAGAAAGGAACTTTCATCGCATCACGCATGAACTCCGGGATAAGGCAGATAAAGGTAATGTAGAGGGCACCGATTAAGGTTAACCGCGTCATTACTTTATCAATATACTTCGCCGTTTGCTCTCCCGGACGAATTCCCGGTACGAATGCACCAGACTTCTTCAGGTTATCTGCTGTTTCACGCGGGTTGAAAACCAACGCCGTGTAGAAGAAACAGAAGAAGATGATAGCAGTCGCATAGAGTAGCACATAAAGCGGCTGTCCTGGCTGCAAATACATCGAAATTGTTGTCAGCCAGTTCCAACCGGTACCGCCCCCGAACCACGATGCAATCGTTGCCGGGAACAGAATAATGCTGGAAGCGAAGATTGCCGGGATAACCCCTGCCATATTCACTTTCAACGGTAAATGTGTGCTCTGTGCAGCGTATACACGGCGACCTTGTTGACGTTTGGCATAGTTCACCACAATTCGGCGTTGACCACGCTCAACGAAAATAACAAAAAAGGTCACTGCAAATACGAGAACTGCAACCAACAGCAACAGAAGGAAGTGCAGGTCACCTTGCCGCGCTTGCTCGATGGTATGGCCAATGGCCGGCGGAAGACCCGCAACAATACCTGCGAAGATAATGATTGAAATACCGTTACCGATACCACGCTCAGTTATCTGTTCGCCCAGCCACATCAGGAACATTGTCCCGGTAACCAGACTCACAACAGCGGTAAAATAGAATGCAAAGCCTGGGTTCATTACCAGGCCTTGCATACCAGGCATATTCGGTAAACCGGTAGCAATACCGATTGACTGGAATATGGCCAATACCAACGTACCGTAACGGGTGTACTGGCTAATCTTACGACGGCCAGCCTCCCCTTCTTTCTTGATTTCAGCTAACGCGGGATGAACCACCGTTAACAGCTGGATAATAATCGATGCCGAAATATACGGCATGATACCCAGAGCAAAGATAGAAGCACGGCTGAGAGCACCACCAGAGAACATGTTAAACATTTCAATGATGGTGCCACGCTGTTGCTCAAGCAGTTTGGCAAGTACAGTGGCATCAATACCAGGGATCGGAATAAAAGAGCCAATACGGAAGACAATCAGTGCACCGATTACAAACAGCAGTCTGCGTTTCAGTTCACCAAAGCCGCCTTTGGCACTTTGAAAATCTAATCCCGGTTGTTTAGCCATCTGCTACTTATTCCTCGATTTTACCGCCAGCAGCTTCGATTGCAGCACGAGCACCTTTGGTGACACGCAGGCCGCGAACCGTTACCGGTGCAGAAACTTCACCAGAAAGAATTACTTTAACGAATTCAATCTGAACACCGACAATGTTGGCTGCTTTCAGCGCGTTCAGGTCGACGATACCGCCTTCAACTTTCGCCAGATCAGACAGACGAATCTCTGTGGTGATCATTGCTTTGCGAGAGGTGAAACCGAACTTCGGCAGACGACGGTACAGAGGCATCTGACCACCTTCGAAACCGCGACGTACGCCACCGCCAGAACGAGAGTTCTGACCTTTGTGACCACGACCACCGGTTTTTCCGAGGCCAGAACCGATACCACGACCCAGACGCTTGGTAGCGTGCTTAGACCCTTCGGCCGGAGACAGAGTATTTAAACGCATCTCTTACTCCTCCACTTTAACCATGTAGGAAACCGCGTTGACCATACCGCGTACAGCTGGCGTATCTTCACGCTCTACGGTATGACCAATACGACGCAGACCCAGGCCAACCAGAGTGGCTTTATGCTTAGGCAAGCGGCCGATTGAACTACGGGTTTGGGTGATTTTAATAGTGTTAGCCATCGTGATTACCCCAGAATTTCTTCAACGGATTTACCACGCTTAGCAGCGACCATTTCCGGAGACTTCATATTGCCCAGACCGTCAATAGTTGCACGAACCACGTTAATCGGGTTGGTGGAACCATAGGCTTTTGCCAGAACGTTATGTACTCCAGCGACTTCCAGAACGGCGCGCATTGCACCACCGGCGATGATACCGGTACCTTCTGAAGCCGGCTGCATGAACACACGGGACCCAGTGTGCGCACCTTTAACAGGGTGCTGCAGGGTGCCGTTGATCAGCGCGACATTAACCATATTGCGACGGGCTTTCTCCATCGCTTTCTGGATCGCTGCTGGAACTTCACGCGCTTTACCGTAACCAAAACCAACGCGGCCGTTACCATCACCCACTACAGTCAGTGCGGTGAAGGAGAAAATACGACCACCTTTTACAGTTTTAGATACACGGTTTACCGCGATCAGTTTTTCCTGCAGTTCGCCAGCTTGTTTCTCGATGTGTGCCATCTTAGACCTCTACCTTAGAACTGAAGGCCAGCTTCACGGGCAGCATCTGCCAGTGCCTGGACGCGACCATGATATTGGAAACCGGAACGGTCGAAAGAAACACCAGTGATGCCTTTTTCGATTGCGCGTTCTGCAATAGCTTTACCTACAGCAGCTGCGGCTTCTTTATTACCGGTAAACTTCAGTTGTTCAGTGATAGCTTTTTCTACAGTAGAAGCAGCAACCAGAACTTCGGAACCGTTCGGGGCGATTACCTGTGCGTAAATGTGACGCGGGGTACGATGTACCACCAGGCGAGTAGCACCCAGCTCTTTGAGCTTGCGACGTGCACGGGTCGCACGACGGATACGAGCAGATTTCTTATCCATAGTGTTACCTTACTTCTTCTTAGCCTCTTTGGTACGCACGACTTCGTCGGCGTAACGGACACCCTTGCCTTTATAAGGCTCAGGACGACGGTAGGCGCGCAAGTCAGCTGCAACCTGGCCGATCACCTGCTTATCAGCGCCTTTCAGCACGATTTCAGTCTGAGTCGGACACTCTGCAGTGATACCCGCGGGCAGCTGGTGATCAACTGGATGAGAAAAGCCCAGAGACAGGTTAACTACGTTGCCTTTTACGGCAGCACGATAACCAACACCAACCAGCTGCAGCTTCTTAGTGAAGCCTTCGGTAACACCGATAACCATTGCGTTCAGCAGCGCGCGAGAAGTACCCGCCTGCGCCCAGCCGTCAACGAAACCTTCGCGCGGAGCGAAAGTCAGAGCGTTGTCAGCATGCTTAACTTCAACAGCATCATTGATAGTACGAGTCAGCTCGCCGTTTTTACCTTTAATCGAAATTACCTGACCGTTGAGTTTTACCTCTACGCCGGCAGGAATAACGACAGGTGCTTTAGCAACACGAGACATTTTATTCCTCCGATTACGCTACGTAGCAGATAATTTCGCCACCAAGACCAGCCTGGCGCGCTGCACGATCAGTCATGACACCTTTCGATGTAGAAATGACAGCGATACCCATACCAGCCATTACCTTTGGCAGCTCATCTTTTTTCTTATAGATGCGCAGGCCGGGACGGCTTACTCGCTGAATGCTTTCTACAACAGCTTTACCCTGGAAATACTTAAGAGTCAGTTCCAGTTCCAGCTTGATGTCGCCTTCGATTTTAAAATCTTCAATAAAGCCTTCTTCCTTCAGCACGTTGGCAATTGCCAATTTCAGCTTGGAGGAGGGCATGGTGACCGCAACTTTGTTCGCGGCCTGACCGTTACGGATACGGGTCAGCATATCCGCGATCGGATCTTGCATGCTCATCTGTGTTACTCCCGTGATTCAATTGGTGACAATTACCAGCTAGCCTTTTTCAGACCCGGGATTTCACCGCGCATTGCGGCTTCACGGACCTTGATACGGCTCAACCCAAACTTCCGCAGGAAACCGTGCGGACGACCTGTTTGACGGCAGCGGTTACGCTGACGTGAAGGGCTGGAATCACGCGGCAGACTCTGCAGCTTGAGAACGGCATCCCAACGGTCTTCGTCGGAAGCGTTCACATCAGAAATGATCGCTTTCAGTTCAGCGCGTTTTGCGAAGAATTTGTCTGCTAATTTCACACGCTTAACTTCGCGTGCTTTCATAGATTGCTTAGCCATTAAGTAACCCTACCTTACTTACGGAACGGGAAGTCAAAGGCAGCCAGCAGAGCACGGCCTTCATCATCAGATTTCGCAGTAGTGGTAATGGTAATATCCAAACCACGAACGCGATCGACTTTGTCGTAGTCGATTTCTGGGAAGATGATCTGCTCACGTACACCCATGCTGTAGTTGCCACGACCATCGAATGACTTAGCGGACAAGCCACGGAAGTCACGGATACGCGGTACAGCAATGGTGATCAGACGCTCAAAGAACTCCCACATGCGTTCGCCACGCAGAGTTACTTTACAGCCGATCGGATAGCCCTGACGGATTTTGAAGCCTGCAACTGATTTGCGTGCTTTGGTGATCAACGGTTTTTGACCGGAGATTGCTGCCAGGTCAGCTGCTGCGTTATCCAGCAGTTTCTTGTCAGCGATCGCTTCACCAACACCCATGTTCAGGGTGATCTTCTCGACCCGAGGGACTTGCATGACAGAATTGTAGCCGAACTCACTCATGAGTTTCTGGACTACCTCGTCTTTGTAGTAATCATGCAGTTTCGCCATCGTACTACTCCAAATTACTTGATAGTTTCGCTATTAGACTTGAAGAAACGGACTTTTTTGCCGTCTTCGAATCTAAAGCCTACACGGTCAGCCTTACCGGTTGCCGCATTGAAGAGAGCAACGTTAGAAACCTGAATAGCAGCTTCTTTTTCAACGATGCCACCTGGTTGGTTCAGAGCCGGAACAGGCTTCTGATGTTTCTTAACCAGGTTGATACCTTCAACGATGACCTTGCCAGAAGACAGGACGTTCTTAACTTTACCGCGCTTACCTTTATCTTTACCGGTTAACACGATAACTTCGTCGTTACGACGGATTTTAGCTGCCATTGTTCGCTCCTTAGAGTACTTCTGGTGCCAGAGAGATAATTTTCATGAACTTTTCAGTACGAAGTTCACGAGTTACCGGCCCAAAAATACGCGTACCGATAGGCTGCTCACTGTTATTGTTTAAAATAACGCATGCATTACCATCGAAGCGAATGACAGAACCGTCCGGGCGACGAACACCCTTCCTGGTGCGCACCACTACCGCCTTCAGGACATCACCTTTTTTAACTTTACCACGTGGAATTGCTTCCTTGATGGTAACTTTAATGATGTCGCCGACGCCTGCGTAGCGACGGTGCGAGCCACCCAGAACCTTGATACACATTACGCGACGTGCACCGGAGTTGTCGGCGACGTTCAGCATAGTCTGTTCTTGGATCATTTCAGTGCTCCGCTAATGTCAACTACTACTTCGGGACCTAGACCTCAGGTCGATTGAAAGCCCCATAATTGAGGGCGCGGCATTATAACACCGGTTCTCGCAGATGGGTAGAAAAAATGAACGGCTCTTGCGAGCCGTTCATTCGATTTTTAAAGAGGGCAGATTCTATTACAGAATTGCTTTCTCTACAACGCGAACCAGAGTCCAGGACTTAGTCTTGGACAGTGGACGGCATTCGCGGATTTCTACCACGTCACCGATTCCACATTCGTTGTTCTCGTCATGGATGTGCAGCTTAGTCGTACGCTTAATGAATTTTCCATAGATTGGATGCTTCACGAAACGCTCGATAGCAACAACCGCAGATTTCTGCATTTTGTCACTAACGACACGACCCTGCAGAGTACGGATTTTATCGGTCATTACGAACCCGCCTTCTCAGTCAGTAAAGTCTTAACGCGCGCAACATCACGGCGAACCTGCTTCAGCAGATGAGACTGCTGCAGTTGGCCAGATGCTGCCTGCATGCGCAGGTTAAATTGCTCACGCAGCAGATTAAGCAGCTCAGTGTTCAGCTCTTCAACGCTTTTTTCACGCAGCTCTGTTGCTTTCATTACATCACCGTCTTAGTTACAAAGGTGGTTTTGATAGGCAGTTTTGCTGCTGCCAGCTTGAATGCTTCACGGGCCAGCTCTTCTGGTACGCCGTCCATTTCATACAGGACTTTACCAGGCTGGATCAGGGCAACCCAATACTCGACGTTACCCTTACCTTTACCCATACGCACTTCCAGCGGCTTCTCGGTGATCGGTTTGTCCGGGAATACACGGATCCAGATCTTACCTTGACGCTTAACTGCACGGGTCATAGCACGACGTGCTGCTTCGATCTGACGGGCAGTCAGACGACCACGGCCAACAGCTTTCAGACCGAAAGTCCCGAAGCTAACATCCGTACCCTGCGCCAGACCACGGTTGCGGCCTTTGTGCACTTTACGGAATTTTGTACGCTTTGGTTGTAACATAGCGACTCTCCTTACTTACGGCCTTTACGCTGCTGCTTTTTAGGTTGAGCAGCCGGTTCCGGTTGTTCAACAGCAGCCATACCACCCAGGATCTCGCCTTTGAAGATCCATACCTTAACGCCGATTACACCATAAGTGGTGTGCGCTTCAGAGGTGTTGTAGTCAATGTCAGCACGCAGAGTGTGCAACGGCACGCGACCTTCACGATACCATTCGGTACGTGCGATCTCGGCGCCGCCCAGACGGCCGCTAACTTCAACTTTAATACCCTTCGCGCCCAGACGCATGGCGTTCTGAACCGCACGCTTCATAGCACGACGGAACATCACGCGACGCTCCAGCTGTGAAGTGATGCTGTCAGCAACCAGTTTAGCGTCCAGTTCCGGTTTACGGACTTCGGCGATATTGATCTGTGCAGGTACGCCAGCGATTTTCGCCACGACCGTGCGCAGTTTTTCTACGTCTTCACCTTTCTTACCGATCACGATGCCAGGACGAGCGGTGTGAATGGTCACACGGATGCTCTTAGCCGGACGCTCGATAACGATACGAGATACAGACGCCTTAGCCAGTTCCTTAGTCAGGTACTGACGTACTTTAAAGTCGCTGTCCAGGTTGTCAGCGAATTCTTTGGTGTTCGCAAACCAGGTAGAGTTCCATGGTTTTACAATACCCAGGCGAATACCATTAGGATGTACTTTCTGACCCATTGCTAGTCTCCAGAGTCTCAGCGATCGGACACAACCACAGTAATGTGGCTGGTGCGCTTCAGGATGCGATCTGCACGACCTTTTGCACGCGGCATAATGCGCTTCATGCTTGGGCCTTCGTCGACGAAAATTTTCGCGACTTTCAGATCGTCGATATCAGCGCCATCGTTGTGTTCAGCGTTAGCAATGGCAGATTCCAGAACTTTCTTGACCAGTACAGCCGCTTTCTTGTTGGTGTAGGTCAAAATGTCCAGTGCCTGCGACACTTTCTTACCGCGGATCAGGTCAGCAACAAGGCGAACCTTCTGAGCAGAAGAACGAGCGTGGCGATGTTGAGCTAAAGTTTCCATCTCTTCCTCCTACTTATTTCTTCTTGGCTTTTTTATCAGCCGCGTGACCGCGATAAGTACGTGTCGGCGCGAATTCACCCAGTTTGTGACCAACCATTTCGTCGGAAACAAAGACAGGAACGTGCTGACGACCATTATGGACAGCGATGGTCAAACCGATCATGTTAGGAAAGATCGTTGAACGACGGGACCAAGTGCGCAAAGGCTTCTTGTCACCGCTTTCCACCGCTTTCTCTACCTTCTTCAGCAAGTGCAGGTCAATAAAAGGACCTTTCTTGAGAGAACGTGGCATGGCTTATCCTCTAATATTATTTGCTACGGCGACGTACGATAAACTTATCGGTACGCTTGTTGCTACGGGTCTTCTTACCTTTGGTCTGAACGCCCCACGGGGTTACCGGGTGCTTACCAAAGTTACGACCTTCACCACCACCGTGCGGGTGATCTACTGGGTTCATCGCGGTACCACGAACGGTCGGACGAACACCACGCCAACGGGTTGCACCGGCTTTACCCAGAACGCGCAGCATATGCTCAGCGTTACCGACTTCGCCCAGTGTTGCGCGGCAGTCAGCTTCGACTTTACGCATTTCACCTGAACGCAGACGCAGGGTAACGTAGGAACCTTCACGCGCAACGATCTGCACGTAAGCACCGGCTGAGCGAGCAATCTGACCGCCTTTGCCTGGTTTCATTTCTACGTTGTGAACGGTAGAACCCACCGGGATGTTACGCATCGGCAGTGTGTTACCTGCTTTGATCGCAGCATCAACGCCAGACTGAATCTGGTCGCCGGCTTTCAGGCCTTTAGGGGCCAGGATGTAACGGCGTTCGCCGTCTTTGTACAGAACCAGTGCGATGTTCGCAGAGCGGTTCGGATCGTACTCAAGACGTTCAACGGTTGCCGGGATACCATCTTTGTTGCGTTTGAAATCAACCAGACGGTAAGCCTGCTTATGACCACCACCGATGTGACGGGTAGTGATGCGACCGTTGTTGTTGCGGCCACCGGATTTGCTGTTTTTTTCCAGCAATGGAGCAAACGGCTTGCCCTTGTGCAACTCTGGGTTCACCACTTTAACGACGTGGCGACGACCCGGAGATGTCGGTTTACATTTAACAACTGCCATTGTCTTTCTCCTCCGACTTACTCAGCGCCGCCGACGAAGTCCAGATTCTGGCCTTCCTTCAGGGTGACGTAAGCTTTTTTCCAGTCGCTACGACGACCGATACGCTGTCCGTGACGCTTAACCTTACCTTTAACAACCAGGGTGTTTACGTCTTTAACTTCTACTTCGAACAGCTTCTCAACAGCAGCAACGATCTCTGCTTTAGTCGCGTCTTTAGCTACTTTGAGTACGATGGTGTTGGTTTTTTCCATCGCGCTAGATGCCTTTTCAGATACGTGCGGCGCGCGCAGTACTTTCAGCAGACGTTCTTCACGGATCATGCCAGCATCTCCTCAACTTGCTTAACTGCATCAGCAGTCATAACGACTTTGTCGAAGGCGATCAGGCTAACTGGATCGATACCCGCTGCATCACGCACGTCAACCTTGTACAGGTTACGCGCAGCCAGGAACAGATTCTCATCCAGTTCACCGGTGATGATCAGCACGTCTTCCAGCGCCATGTCTTTCAGCTTCTGCGCCAGCAACTTGGTTTTCGGTGCTTCAACAGAGAACTGCTCGACGACGATCAGACGATCTTGACGTACCAGTTCGGACAGGATGCTTTTCAGCGCGCCGCGGTACATCTTTTTATTAACTTTTTGACTGTGGTCTTGTGGCTTCGCAGCAAAGGTCACGCCACCTGAACGCCAGATCGGGCTCTTTACAGAACCTGAACGCGCACGGCCGGTGCCTTTCTGACGCCAAGGCTTTTTGCCTGAACCGGTTACTTCAGCGCGAGTTTTCTGCGCGCGAGTACCCTGGCGGGCGCCTGATGCGTAAGCAACAACAACCTGGTGAACCAGCGCTTCGTTGAAATCACGACCGAAGGTAGTTTCGGAAACAGTCAGCGCGCTCTGCGCGTCTTTCAATACTAATTCCATTGCTATCCCCTTACGCCTTCACAGCTGGTTTAACGATCAGGTCGCTACCGGTAGCACCGGGAACTGCACCTTTAACCAGCAGCAGGTTGCGCTCAGCGTCAACACGTACTACGTCCAGGCTCTGAACAGTTACGCGCTCATTACCCAGCTGACCTGCCATTTTCTTGCCTTTGAACACTTTGCCCGGAGTCTGGTTCTGACCGATAGAACCCGGAACGCGGTGAGACAAGGAGTTACCGTGGGTAGCGTCCTGGGTACGGAAGTTCCAGCGCTTAACGGTACCTGCGAAACCTTTACCTTTAGAGGTGCCAGTTACGTCTACTTTTTTAACGTCAGCGAAAATTTCAACGCTGATGCTCTGACCTACGGCATACTCATCACCTTCAACGGTGCGGAATTCCCACAGGCCACGGCCAGCTTCTACGCCAGCTTTAGCAAAATGACCAGCTTCAGGTTTGGTCACACGGTTTGCTTTTTTAGCACCGGTGGTAACCTGAATTGCCTGGTAACCATCGTTTTCCAGGCCTTTGACCTGAGTAACGCGGTTCGCTTCAACTTCGATTACGGTTACTGGGATAGAAACGCCATCTTCAGTGAAGATGCGGGTCATACCCACTTTTTTACCGACTAAACCAATCATTGTTTCAACCTCTCAATCGCTCGATGACCTGATTAACCCAGGCTGATCTGCACGTCAACACCGGCAGCCAGGTCCAGACGCATCAGAGCATCAACGGTTTTCTCAGTTGGCTCAACGATGTCTACCAGACGCTTGTGAGTGCGAATTTCGTACTGATCACGCGCGTCTTTGTTAACGTGCGGGGAGATCAGAACGGTAAAGCGCTCTTTGCGGGTTGGCAGCGGGATCGGACCACGGACCTGCGCACCAGTGCGCTTGGCAGTCTCGACGATTTCCGCGGTTGATTGATCGATCAGACGATGATCAAACGCTTTAAGACGGATACGGATTCTTTGGTTCGACATGAGACCAAGGCTCCAAACATTTTATAGACGAAAAAAATTACTACTCGAACCCATTACGATTGATGGGAGAGTGTAATCGTTCAGCATATAACTCCACAGTTGGGAGTATTGTCAGACGGCCCAACATTCTGCCGTCTGCGATTCAGCTCGAATCGCGCCTACCAATATCGGTAGGCCCGCGCATTATACGTATATTTGCTCAGGAAGCAACCCATGTCAGGAATTTGCCGGTGAAAAGTGCAAACTGATGTGCTGGCACAGCCCGCACAAAATGATGAATAAGAGATGTAAAGCCGCAATTTCTCTGTGAGGGGCGCTCCACTCTGCTCATCTTGCCCGCGACGTCAGATGGGCCTTCCGCCAGGCTGGGGCGACATGTCAGTTCATTTGAGGCAATGCGGTGCTTATCATCCTGTTGACTGTTACGGCGCTTGGCGCCGCCCTGGGTAGCACTCTTGCCCTGGCCTGCCAACGTTACTCGCCCACGGCGTCACCGTCCGACTGGTTCCGCGCGCTGTGGACGCCACCTTCGCGATGCATGCTTTGCCGGGCCCCCATCCTGTGGCGCGATAAAATCCCCTTAATCAGCTGGCTGTGTCTTCAGGGGCGCTGTCGTGCCTGTCGCCAGGCTATCGGCGTGCTGCCCCTGCTGTTTGAGCTGACGGGCGCCCTGCTTTGCCTGATGCTGGTGATCGTGTTTAACGCGTGCCCCCTTACCGCAGCATTTATTCTGGTGGCGTCCTGCCTGCTTCTGTTACTTGCGGTTATTGACCAGCGCCACTTCCTGCTGCCGGATGTGCTGACGGGCGCTTTACTCTGGCTGGGACTGTCGCGGTTCTTTTTCGCTGTGCCGCTCTCCGTCACCTCGGCAGTCGGCGGTGCCGTCGCAGGTTACGGTTCACTCTGGCTACTGGCCTGGCTGTATCGTCAGATAAAACATCAAGAGGGATTGGGTAACGGCGATATCAAACTCTTTGCCGCACTGGGCATATGGTGTGGTTGGCAGGCTCTGCCGTGGATTGCCTTGATAGCCAGTGTGTCAGCCCTGCTTGCCTTTGCGGTCAGGGCTATCATCCACAAGCGCTTGTATATGAACAGCCCGCTTCCTTTTGGCCCTTTTCTGGCCGCCGCGGGCTGGGGAATGATCGTCCTGCAAAGCCTCATTCGTCTCTGATTTGCGCCTGAAGATAGTTTTGAATGCCCATTTTTTTGATCAGATCGAGTTCGGTCTCGATCCAGTCGATATGGTGCTCTTCGTCCGCAAGGATTTCGATCATCATATCCCGACTGACGTAGTCATGAATTTTGTCGGCATACGCGATCGCTTCGCGCAGATCTTTTGCGCCTTCAAGTTCAAGGTTAAGATCGGACTGCAGCATCTCTTCCACATCCTCTCCGACCCTGAGTCGTCCCAGATCCTGCAGATTTGGAATGCCCTCAAGAAACAGAATGCGTTCAATGTATTTGTCCGCATGCTTCATTTCATCAATGGATTCGTGGTACTCAACGTCATTAAGACGCATCAGCCCCCAGTTTTTGAACATCCGCGCATGGAGAAAATACTGATTAATCGCAACCAGTTCATTCCCTAACAGTTTATTGAGATGACTTATGATTTTCGCATCGCCCTTCATTTCACGTCCTCCGCTCATGTTTATTTGAGCGTAGATGCGGTTAAAAAGAAGTCAAAAAAACGCGATGAAAACTGTGGGTATTATCATGTCCCAGGAAAGAAAGCGCTCAGGCGATCTCTTTATACTGCGGAACCTGCTGCATCTCTTCATCCATGATTTCACGGGCGACACGAATGCACTTACCGCATTGCTTACCCACGGGTACGATTTGGCGAAGCTGCTGAATAGATTTCGGCTGGTAGCGGCGCACGACTTCACGGAGGGTCTTATCACTAATGGCATTACACAGACAGACGTACATTTCTTCATCACTCAGTCTATTTCGTACACACAGTGTAAATGCGAATCGTTTTTATTTCAAACCTACCCTTTGTAGGGAAAACGTTCAGGTAGCCTGTTTAAGCGCAAAAAAAAGAGAGCACCTAAGTGCCCTCTTCTGTCTTGCTGTGACCGCTTACGCGGCCACATCAGATATCACAATTAAGCGATAACTTTAGCAACAACACCCGCGCCAACGGTACGGCCACCTTCGCGGATTGCGAAGCGCAGACCTTCGTCCATTGCGATTGGGTGAATCAGGGTAACAACCATTTTGATGTTGTCGCCTGGCATAACC
>NZ_JBNDNJ010000010.1:0-103199 GCF_049892805.1 Pantoea sp. EEL5 | reverse complement strand
GAATACTGATGATCTGTTCGTCGGAAAATCGCTTCTTCATGGGGATGTCCTCATGTGGCTTATGAAGACATTACTAACATCGCGGTGTATTAATCAATGGGGAGCAGGTCAGAGGCGGCGGTCATACCCTTGAAAACTGGCAGACGCTTTGCCACGTATGTAATGTAGGAAAACGAAATGCATGTCAGGATTGCACTAGAAGTTGCCATGACTGTGCATGGGCATTCCCTGAGGTTCATGGCATTAGGATTATGACTCCCTTGAGCCCTAATGATATTCAAAAGATTATTGCTCTCGGTGTCCCAAAGCATGACATAGCAGACTGGCTCGTAAAATTAGCCAAACAAGAAATTAACAATAATTAGCTTATAATGTAGCCTTTTTAAAGTATGAATTCAGCTTCCACATTGGAAGTTGAATTCAATAAACAGCAAATAATATAGTGACGATGATCACAACTTTTATAAATACAGAAAAATCCCCTATTCAAATCATCTAAAGTAGCAAACTCAACCGAGCACTCATTAGCATTAGTTATTAATCGTGAGGTTCTTTATGGCTACTTGCCAAGATACACACCGCTACAACTCTCTTTTCAGCGCCCTTCCAGAAGACCAAAGCTATCCTTTTCGCCATAAGTGTGCAGGTTGTGCATATGAGCTAGGGTTTAGTGCTGGCATAACCAACCGATCGCCAAACGAGTCCGCTGCAATTAATTCGATCCTAAAGAGCCAAGCAGCTGAAGTTCGTCATAGAAGCCCAAGAGTTGCTTATTATCAAGGTTTCACTGATGGATTGAATGAGTATTACAACCAAAATCCACGCGGCTAAAACCATGCTGGATAAATATTATAATTATCAGTTATTAAGGAGTTTCGAATGATTGTTTATGCTTCTGAATTCTCTGAAATACCTCAGGCACTTCGCAGTAATCCAGCTATTAAAGAACGTATGTTAGCGCTCATTTCCGGCAACAAAGTTTCAGGCAAAGTTACAGAAGGTGGTGACCGTTTAATGAAGTTGAGACTGACCTTATCTCGACTTACTAATGATCAACTTTCACTCGATGAAGCAATAAGAGAAGTCGAACATCAACTACCACGACACACGTCAATCTATTCAGATAGCAATCAAGTATTCTCTAGTAACTGGGCTGAACGACTAATTAGAACTCAATATAGCCGCTTTTATAATCAAGCTGTACTCGAAGACCAGATAGCTAAAGGTAAGAGCGAGTGCTATGTACCCCCATCCTCACAAGAGGATGCAGTATCTCAATGCTCGCAAACTCTAGCTGGACGTTCTCACGACATAAGCTATTTACTGAAGCTTCTAGTCACTTCTTATGAAGAAGGCAAGTGGGACAAAACCCCTAAAATTCCAGATCACCCTCACTGCACTCACGTTGTTAAGCCTATATCTTGATTAAGAATTTAGAAATGTGCCATACTGCTGTGACAATGATTTCCGCTACATAGCTCAAAGAATCAGTCAGTTAGTATTTGGTGTAGCTCTCAGCCAGCTCCACCAAAATTCTCCATCGGTGATTACCAGAGTCATCCGATGAAGTCCTAAGAGCCCGCACGGCGCAAGCCTCGCGGGTTTTTTTGTGTTTGTAATTTGTCCCGCGAAGTCCGAAGAAAACTAATTAAATCCGAACCTTTTAGGTACCTTGTTAGGCACCTCATAAAGCTTTATTGCTTTTGAGGTGCCTAAAACTATGTAAACCCGGCAATTGCAAGACAAGCCAAACCCCTCTCGGTTAAGGAAATCGAATCTGCCAAACCCAAGGAAGCGGACTATGTGCTCTATGATGGCGATGGCCTTGAGCTACCGATCAAATCCAACGGGAGTAAAATCTGGCAATTTCGCTACATTCGCCCTGTCACCAAGAAGCGAGCGAAAAAGCGCATTGGCCCCTACCCGTCAGTTACGCTTGCCGATGCTCGAAGCTATCGGGCAGAGTCTCGTTCTCTTTTAGCAAAGCAGATCGATCCTCAGGAACATCAGCAAGTATTACTGCGGAGTTCGCTTGAAGCCAAAACCAATACTTTCCAACTCGTGGCTGAACGTTGGTGGAATGTGAAGAAAACCAGTGTGACCGAGGACTATGCAGAGGATATTTGGCGTTCTCTTGAAAGAGATGTCTTTCCGGCGATTGGTGACGTCAGCGTCACAGATATCAAAGCTCATACCCTGGTTCAGGCCGTGCAACCGGTTCAGGCCAGAGGAGCACTGGAAACCGTTCGTCGCCTGTGCCAACGCATTAATGAGGTCATGATCTACGCCCACACAGGGCTGATTGATGCTGTTCCCGGCATTAATATCGGTAAAGCCTTCGAGAAGCCTCAGAAAAAGAACATGCCCAGCATTCGACCGGATTGTAAGTATCCCGCTTAAACGAACCATTCACTTTTAGAGATCTTCCGACATACTGATTATGTCCTGTGAGGAGATCACCATGCGTAAAGCCCGATTCACCGAACACCAGATCATTGCCGTTCTGAAGTCCGTCGAAGCCGGACGTACCGTTTAGGATGTCTGCCGTGAAGCCGGTATCTCTGAAGCCAGCTATTACAACTGGAAAGCGAAGTTTGGCGGTATGGAAGCCTCTGATATAAAAAAGATGAAAGACCTGGAGGATGAAAACCGTCGCCTCAAACAGATGTTTGCCGACCTGAGCCTTGAGAACCGGGCGCTGAAAGACGTTATCGAAAAAAAGCTTTAAAACCAGCGATAAAGCGTGAGCTCGTCGGTTACCTGACTGCGCAATTTACCATGAGCATTCGCCAGGCCTGCAGGACGTTATCGCTGAGCAGGACGGTCTGTTTTTACCAGCCCGATACCCGGCGTGATGAACCGGTGATCCAGGTGCTGACTGAGCTGGCAGAGCGCTACCCGCGATACGGCTTCAAAAAGCTGTTCCAGCTGCTGCGCAGGCAGGGTAACACCTGGAACCATAAACGCGTTCACCGGATTTACTGCCTGCTGAAACTGAATTTTCGTCGCAAGAGAAAACAGCGTTTACCCGCACGTAACCCGGCGCGACTGGCTACGCCGGAAGCGCTTAACCAGAGCTGGTCCATCGATTTTATGCATGATGCGCTGGTCTGCGGCAGACGCTTCCGGACCTTTAATGTGGTTGATGACTTTAACCGCGAGGCCCTCGCCATAGAAATCGATCTGAATATCCCGGCACAGCGGGTGGTCAGGGTGCTGGACAGAATCGTGGCAAACCGGGGTTATCCACTGAAACGGACCAGAACTGGTCTCACTGACGCTGGCACAGTGGGCTGAAGAGCATAGAGTGATGCTGGAATTTATCAAGCCGGGAAAACCAACGCAGAACGCCTTTATCGAACGGTTTAACCGGACGTACCGAACAGAAATACTCGATTTTTATCTGTTCAGAACGCTGAATGAAGTGCGGGAAATCACGGAAAGGTGGGTGTCAGAATATAACTGTGAACGCCCGCATGAATCACTGAACAATATGACGCCGGAGGAATATCGGCAACACAATCATTTGGCCGGGATCTCAAAAAATGCCTGGAACTAAAACGGGTCTATTTACAATCTGCTCCCGGTTGATTATCAGATTCCAATGTTAGTCCTGGACCCTGGTTGTTATGACAATCGCGAACTTCCGCTGTTCGCTCATAGCGGACATCGGTTCGTTCGTGATTCCGGTCTCTATGTCAGAAATGGGAGTTTGAGTTCTAAAATCGCTCTAAAAATTGACGGTTAGTTTTATCAGGATTCTTACATTAGTTGTACGCTTACTGTTTCCCATGGCCTAAATGCTCTAACTCTAGGGAAGTCTTTTTAGACTTTTATATAAGTGTTTGGGTTTATGTTTCAAAAATTTACCGTCAACTCTGTATGGTGAATTGACTCCGGGTTGCCCTTATAACGACTTACTGGTCGTCATGAAGAACACGCTTGCCAGAAGGTTGATGAAGAGAAAATGGCGAGTCATTGATTCAATTTTTCCACAGAGAATATAAAATTATACCTATGGCAAAAACTTCAAGCATCAACATAATGCCCTTAAAATTTAGACGGATAAGCCAGTTATTGGCTCTTTCTCTTTCGTCAGCTTCTCTGATAGCTTTATTCTTGTCTTCATACATATCTCAGTTCTCCGGTAGTCGGTGTTAATCTGTCCATTACTTTAACCTTTTTTTCTGAGCCAAAGCTCAAAGTAGTTATGTATACCCACCCGAAATGTGTCCTCAAGAAAAAAACGAACATTACATTTTTTAGCCTAGCTCAAGTCAATTGGTGGGCTGAAAAAAAAGCTCCTTTTTCCATCTTCAGAATGCGATCTGCAGAAGCAAGTGTTTCTGGCCTGTGAGCAATAAGCAATACAGGAATACCACTATCTCGCAGCATTTGGCTGATAACAATTTCGCTTTCCACATCCAAATGACTTGTCGCTTCATCTAACAATAAAAATCCAGGTTTCTTGTATAAAGCCCGTGCCAGAAGAATTCGTTGCTTTTGCCCTCCAGAAAGACCGCCTCCATTCTCACCAATCAATGTTTGATAACCCATAGGCATAGCCATGATTTCACTGTCGATGAGTGCAAGCTTTGCGCAATGCTTCATGCGTTCCTGATCGCGCTCTTCACTGTAAAAGATAATGTTATCCGATATTGTGCCTTTAAAAAGGGTGTCATCCTGCAGCACAGTTCCAATACGCTGACGTACCTGAAAGTAATCGGGATGATAGTGAGGTATACCGAAAGCCCTTATCACACCGCTGTCTGGTGTATCTATGCCCATTATAAGTTTAACCAGTGTTGATTTGCCACAGCCTGATTTACCCGTTATGGCCACTACTTCTCCTGGATTAAGGGTGAGAGAAAGGTCAGAAACTATTGGAGTATTGCTACCTCTGTAGCTGTAAAAAACGCCTTCCAGTGATAAAAATGAGGAGTCTTCAAACCGATCAAATTTTCCTGCAGTTACTCTGTACTCCTGAGTGCTGTCTTCCTGGGGATTCTGCACATGCCCTTCCGCAGGGCTCATGACGATGTCAGCCAGACGTTCGTTATAAACGCCCAGCATACGCCATGAAAAGAACTTATCAGTCAGATTACTTATACTGGAAGAAAAACTCCCCTGGAAAGACAGATAGGCTATTAACATGCCAACAGTAAATTTTCCGTTCAGCACTTCTTCAGCGCCTTTCCACAGAACAATCGCCGCCACCAGACTCGTCGCCAGGGAATGTGCTATATCATAATACATTCCCTGTCTACTTTGTTTTAGTTGAGTATTACGGCGTGTGACGTTGAGATTTAGCCATGCAGCTTCGCGCTGCTCAATAACCCCGTTGATTTTCAGGCTCAAAATACCATTAAGGGTTTCAAGGAAATGGCTGGACTCGCGTGTGCTGGCATCCCATGTTTCTTCTGCAGACTGTTTCAGGTATGGGTACCACAGCGCCCTGAGCAGAGCATAAAAAACTGATACCACAATGGCAATAAATGTCATTTCCGTACTGTATAGAAGCATCATTCCAAGTGAAGTTACTACAACAAGCACATCCACTAACCCTTCAAGCACCTGTGTAGTCAGAGCTTGCTGTATGGTGTCAATAGCACCGAAGCGGGCACTGATACTCCCTTTACTTCTCGCATCGAACCATGTCAGGGGAAGACGTATCAGGTGGTGAAAAACCCGTGCCGTCCATTGCATATTGAAATTAACAGACAATGTAATGCTTGCCCATTGACGTGCAAGCGATAGCAGTAACTGGGTAAGTGAAAGCAACAGTAAAGCTGTAATGACGACAGTGAGCAGGCCCTGATCAGCCGAAACCAGAACCTCATCAATGACCATTTGGTTAAGAAGCGGGCCACCCAGCGCAAGTGCCTCAAGTGCCAGTGCAAAAACAGTAATTTTAAGCATTGCCGGCAATAAGCCGGGCGTTTTTCCTGTTAAATTACGAAGATGAATTTTTTTCTTTTCATTCTGTGGTGAAAAATTTTCTGCTGGAGATATTTCCAGTGCAATCCCTGTAAAATGTTTTCCCGCTTCAGGGACAGAAATCGTGCGTTTTCCTTTGTCTGGATCGTGAATTACAAGTTTATTCCCTCGAAGATTGTTTAGTACTACAAAGTGATTCATGTCCCAGTGAAGGATACATGGTAATGTGAGTGACTTAAGATCTTCTGGCTCGAGTCTTACTGCACGTGAAGAAAGGTGGATTGCTGAAGCGCATTCCATAAGCCTCTGAAGAGTCATCCCCTTAATGCTGATACTGAAACGTTCGCGTAGCTTAGATAAATCAGTCTGCATACCATACCAGCAAGCCAGCATCGCAAGGCAGGCTAATCCACATTCAGCGGATTCCGTTTGTCTTATAACAGGTAGATGTTTTTTCCCAGTCCATTGAAGCATACTCATTACATTTTCCCTTTAATACTCCAGAGTGGTTCAGTCATCCACTCCCACAAATAACGTGTATCGAGGTTTACGTCAGCCTCAAGGGTCATGCCAGGACGCAGAGGTTCGCTTCGTCCATAAGCCATTATGTAATCGTGTTGGGGCAATACAATTACACGATAATGACCTTCATTTTCCTTCCAGGTAACAGGTGACACGGACAATAGATCGGAGGTGCTCAGCGTCGTTCTGCTGATTTCTCGTATAACGCCATGCTGAACTCCAAATTTTTGATATGGGAAGGCAGAAAATCGCAATGATACGCGCTGCCCTGGCCTAATAAATCCGCTATTTTGGCTGGTTGCATAAAGCTCAATCTGTAGTTGAGCATCATCAGGAACCAGAGTCATAACAGCTTCTGATGCCCTGGCGGATTGACCCTGCTTTATCAGCACCGCTGCTACTGTCCCTGATACAGGTGAAGTGAGAGTGAAACTTTCCTGCGCTGCAAGTTCTGCCTGCTGCTGCTTAATACTCTGAAGCTGTCGCCTGATTTCTGATTGTCGGCTTTCTCCCTGAGCAATGAGATGATTCAAATCCTCCTCAGCTGACTCCAGCGTAGTGTGTAACTGCAGCAGTTGCATGCGCTGACTTTCAACATTTTCCTGAGCAGCGGATACCTCCATCTGCTTCTGCTGATATTCGATATCTGAAACATAATGAGTAGATACGAGTTTTTTATAACGCTGCATTACTGATTCAGCAAGTCGCGCTTTATATTCTGCCAAATTAAAGTGGTCTTCAGCGCTTTTTATCTGCGGTTTCAGGGAGGCAATCCGCTGCCGGGATGAGTTCTGTTGTTGCTGATTATCGTGTTGTTCCATTATTTGCTGAGAAACAAGCATCGAGTATTGTGTTTTAAGTGACGTACTGATGGCTGCGAGAGTACCCGCTCCCTGCCCATCGTAGCGTTCGCCACTTATATGGTACAGGGGGGTGCCAGCAGAGACATGCTGGCCTTCTGAAACCATCAGTCCAGTAACATATCCAGCATAATGAGGAGTTATTTTTATAAGTCCAGTTGAGGGCATCACTATGCCTGAAAGATGTGCTTTACGCGTATAATGGCCAAAATAAAGTAAAGATATAATCAGAGTAACCAGTAGAAGAGTTGCACCTGCACTGAAGGATATACCTAATGATGCCGGGATAACGATATCACCATATGCTGAGTCATTCTGTCTATCAAGCGCTTCTTTTCTGAATAAGTCCATTTTCTTCTTCGCTTAGAATTCTTGCTACTTGCTTTTATATTTACCGTCAGTAAATAACCAAATAACTCCTTTCCAGACTTTATCTAAAGAAAAAAACACTCCGATAAAGAAGAACGATCCTGTCAAAAAAATGTGGAGATGTTCCCTTATTGGTAATAAATCATTCGGCCAGGCAACCACGACATACATGGCATAAAGAGAAATCAACAAAAAAATAACGTTTTTTGTTTTCATGTATTCACCTTATAAGGTCACCGAAATAATCAAAGATAAGACAGCAAAAGCATTTAGGGCAGCGTGTGCTAAAACGGGAAATATAAGAGATTTCGTATTAATTCTTATCGCAGTAAGGATAACAGAAAAAACGAATTCAGTAATATACGCAGATATGGAATCATATTGAGCGTGCATGACACTGAATATCAGAGAGGTCATCAACAATGCAACTATTATTCCGCCACTGAAGGACTTACAGAGGCAGCATAATGAACCGAACAAGCACCCTCTGAAAGCAACTTCCTCAACAAATGGGCCAATAAAAATCATAATGAAAAAATAAATTATGTTTTCCTGATTCAACAATGATGACAATGTCAAATCAGCGCCTGATGAAGGAGGACTTAAAGACTGAACAAATAAAAGAGATAGCGTGAGAGGGATGAATTTACTAAGTGACTTTATCTTTTCACATTTAAAAAATAGAGTGAAATATGTCAAAATTGTAATAACAAGCCCAAGAATGTAGGATGAAAAATATGCTTTAACAGGACTAACATACTTAGCAACTACATCGGGCGTTCTGTTCAAAACAGTTAGAGTAATAATGAAAATGATGATATATAAAATAGCAGTCTTTGCAGAAGGAGAAAAGACTGTTTTAACAATCCCTTGGGAATGGGTGTTATCTAATAATTCAATATCAGTATTCATATAGGAAATTTTTACACGAAATAATGTTATCAGTTAGTAGTTAACACCCGTTTTCTTAACGATTACATGTGCCTGATGCGGAGTTGCCAGAGCAATGTGCTGAACCTGCTGACTGACCGCGTCCGGAACTATTTGTATTCAGACATTGCGTCGCCGCTCCAACCATTTTGGCTGAGGCCCTTCCTATATTAGGGAGGCTGGCCAGTGCACCAAATGCTGAGTTTGCACACGCTACAGTACTTGGGTCACTGTATATGTGAGTAGGGGCATTTCGGGATAAGGTGTTTTGCGGACCTGTCTTTGGATTACTTCGGGCGTGAGGACCTTCATAACCACTGTTCGCATTACCACCACTTACCAGTGCAATTTCACTTAAGTTTAACTCTCTGATATTAGACATAAAATCCCTCTAGAATAATCTTGTCAAAAAGTGCATTTCGAATATTGCATATATCAGAATATTCTTGAAAGTAAAAATATGTAAATATTAGTGAATTGCAAAGTATGTACCCAACTTTTGTGTATGACAGCCTGCACGCTTAGAGCGATTTTTTAAAAAATCAGTCTGCAACCTTATGATTTTAATTGTTTTTTATAACCCACCTAAAGCTATAATCATAAATTCGTGCTTTTAAAACACGTTGAAAACGTTGTTATTCATCATGAGCAACACTTACAATGGAAAAAATTGTTAGCTTGCTATTAATATGCTTAAAGCTGAGGATAACTTACTGACCCGCTACATTTGTAATCAAGAATTACCGGCTTCATTCTGGCAACCGGCATATTTTGCGGCAAATCTGAAGGGCGTCATTCAGCCCATTTCAGAATAAAAACAGCATTCGTTGTAACCCTGCTACTACTCATTAATCGTTTTTTTGGAAAGAACAATATCACTGTACCATTTTCCGTTCAGACACTTATATCTAAACCTTCCATTAAAACGCTCAATAAATCAGTTCCGAGTAGGCTTACCTGGCTGGATAAGCCGCAGTTTCATTCCATGTCAAAGGCTCCTTTTTCCAATATATGGCAGGTGAATTCAGGCCCCGGAATGCGGTTCTTGTCATCCCGAATAGTCTTAAAACAGCGCGATACTTTCTAGAATACGCGTCCCCTGTCCGCATTATTAATCACAATACCAGTTATCTAAGGAGATCACAGTCCAGACATACACCTTAAGATAAACTTTAGATGAACAACATCATATTAACCTAAGCATCATTAAATTGTCATGAAAGACATTAAGGATTGTCGAATTTTAAAGGGAGGTTAAAATGGAAATTAATGCTGAAGTAATCATTTTAGGCGCAGGTGCTGCAGGATTGTTCACTGCTCTTGAATACCAGAATCGTGGTTTAGATGTGATTCTAATGAACTACGATGACAATAATACCCAGACTCATTATTCACAGGGGATTATCCACAGCGGTACAAAATATGAGCTCTATAAAAATCGTGGCGACGGAAGATACGATTTTAGGACGGCATCGGATTTGTGGGAGAGTTACCTTTCAGGCCAGGGAACACTTGACCTTTCAGGGGTAAATGTGTTGAGCCAACTTTGTGCTCTATGGCCGCAGGATTATGCCGCTCTGCTGGCTATCAAAGGCGCCAAAAATATATTCAACTCGTTGATACAAAAGTCAAATTCACATACACCCTTCGTAGATTTCTGCGGGAAAGAATACCACTTTAAAGAAAAGATAATTGACGCTGTTTCCTTGATAAACAAGCTAAAAGCTCTGTTCACGGGAAGGTATTTTAATTTAAACTCCGCACCAGTGCTCATAAAAAATGAGTCAAATGCTGTTAGCCATCTGATTGCTGACAATGGAAATAAACCGATATGTTTCACCGCTAATCGTTATGTATTTTGCTGTGGGAAAGGAAACGGTAATTATTGGGATGACTTAGAGAATAAAAAATCTTTACAACTCCGCCCTCTCCATACTGTAACCATTACAGGAAGGTTGCCGTTGCTGAACGGCCACATCGTTTCTCGAAAAGGAATTGTTGCGACAATAACGACAAAGACAGATGTCACAGGAGTCAGAACGTGGAGCGTAGGCGGCAATGTTTCGGAGGCTTCATCTGCAGAGGAAACTCAGAAACGTGTAGAAGACCTAATCTCCCGGCACATCAGACTCGGCAATGGCGAATATATTAACGAGATCCAAATTCAAAAAGTTATTCGTGCAGAGGGTGTTGTGAAGGACGGCATGCTACCCCAAGGTTTCAACATTCACAGCAAGGAGAATTATATATTTTGCTGGCCTGTAAAGCTGGTGCTGGCACCTCTAATGGCGAAAGCTGTGGTTAAACTTGATCATAAGGTTTCCTTTCATGCATAAGGCGCTCACCGGTTACTATTCACCGCTAACAATCAGAGTGTTTTTAAGTTCGTCGAATCACATGCGTCGACATTTTCTGCTACTGTACATATATAAACAGACCGGAAGCATTAGTGCTTCGGCCATGGTCTTTATGCTAGAGTGGCTACCTAAACTGATAGCTTTTGGAGTATTCCCGAGGATCACGTCAACCATTGGTGAAAAAAAACTTTTTGCGGTCAGTTCTCTGGTTTCTTGCATTTGCCTGCTCTCGCTACACTTCATCAATTTCACCTTTGTTTATCTCTTCTCTCTCTGTTTCATCATTTCACTGGTAGCCAGCTTTTCTTCGATTTACATTGACACAGCTTCTGCCATCAGAAAATCAGATGTGAGGTTTCCTCACCTACAAAACCTAATGCAGCAGGCTGAACAGGCCTGTACACTTATAATGCCTGTCGTCTCTTCTTATTTCGTATTCAGCGGTCAAGGGATGACCGACATTGGAGTATATATATTATTCACACTCTATGCTTTATGCACACTCACCGCACTTGCAGATTGTGTTGGCGGCAAATACGTCATTGCGTCCAAAAAGAAAACAAATTCAATTACCGATGGTCTTAAATATCTCAGCAGTGCTCCACTTAGGACTTATGTTGTGTTTTCCTTTTTGTCTCTCGTGTCGTTCAGCGGAATATCGGCGCTGCTTCCAGAGTATCTGAAGAGCATCAATGCCAGTGCTGAATATAATTACAGCCTCGTCGTCTGCTCGGCCTCTTTACTAACCATGCTGGCCTTACCCATTCAGAACATTATTTTGAAGAAATCAGGAAGTAACTTATCACTCAAGTTGCTAATGGTGTTTTATTTCATATCCATACTTTTGTTACTTATTCCTGCCGCACGCTTTTCATCACTCGTTATCGCCTATGCACTAATGAGTATAAGCATTAATGCGTTAGATGTGCTGTTTAAAATCATCCGTGTAAGGTTCATTCATCCTGATGATTTTCGAGCCGCGATGGGCGTGTTTGCCATTTTCATGCTGCTGCCAATCATGTGCGCATCAGTTGCCCTATCTATTTTAGGTGAGGATGTTTCAATGCAGTTATTGATTAAAGGTTTATGTGCTCCTGCCATGATTCTACTTGCCTATCTTCTTATAAGTTCATTTCGAACAAAAAAAACGGCAGTTACTTTCTAGGTTATTTAGACTTGAGGTCGAGACCATGCACGTCGTTATCGCATCCTGACGTGCAAGGTGTTGTAATGCCAGCCTGATCTCTTCTTGGCTTTTTATGAGACCTGAACCGAGCGGCCTTTTAACGAAAACGTCAAGATGCGCAGTACGCTCAATACTCATGTAAGCAGAGAAATTTTGGAAGTTGATATTGTATGGGACGAATACAGCATCAAAATAACGTATTTTTTCAGGTAAATTTATCTCTTGAGTGAGTGACACTCCTATTTTACTTACTATCTTTTCTGCCTTCATATCCAAAAGACATTGAATAACTGTTTCATTGATTAAATTATCATGATGAAGAAAAAGATAATCAAGTTGGCTGGCTTTCAACTTAATGAGACTTTCTTCCAGGCTTTTTCTTATTAACGTTGTATCAGATGAATAGAAAAGTGAATTTCCATTTTGGAACTCACCAACTTTGGAAGATAGATAAAACTGACGAGCCAATCCTGTCCTCTGCATGGCTTCGCCTATTCGTTGTTCTGACAGCCCATAGCTTGGTGCAGTATCGAGTATATTAATACCTAGTTGGTGTGCCTTGATCAGCAATGCATCAATCTCTTCAGGTGTGGGTAATGCAGCGCCTTCACCACCTGGATATTTTACCTTAAAATTACGGCCGAATTTCAATGTGCCCAGCCCTAGCTTACTCACCGGTCCTTTATCAAACATCTCTTTTCCTCATTCATTCGGCAGTCCATTATTCATATACTTTATGACATTTTAGTTAAAGGCATACATGGTCAGTTAAAAGGTACATGACAGACTGTGACATAGCCCCCGAACACAGACATAAAATATTATAAGGAATGTCCGCAGATCGCTCATAGCGGACTGAAATCAACCCCATTGATTTACGACGTGCTCGCATTTTGCTGTAAGCATAATAAGAGCTATTTTCTGATGCGTCGATTATAGTTCGGGATGCAGACCAACCTAGAGCTGAAGGCCGTAAGCAGCGCCGACTGTCTGTCGAAGTGCGACGATTCGAATCCAGCATGACAACCTGAACCGGCGAAAGCCGGCTTTATTAAGTCCATCATTCACCCGTGGTGAAGGATATGCGTCACCCTCCACCCATCCATCACCCGTTAAGCATATGAAATAAATAGACAATATAAAAAGGTGAACAGTGTGAAGGATTATTTATAAAATCTTTTTTCGTAGAATCTCGCTTTCTGGCCGCGCAACTGTTTTGATAAATTCTGAACGCCTAAAAAGGAGCAATAAATGAACACCTTTTTTGAATGCACTGGACACTAAAAATCGTGAACAATTTGACGCAGCGATTAATGAGTTGCAGGGAGATGTTTCTGCTGCCGCTCGACTATCCATAGCTCCCCGCTTGCGCCTTGAGTATTCGAGGCGTATCAAAGAGATGGCTGACGATTTACGATCCCGAGTTAATGCTGGATTGCTGACATGGGAACAGGCTGCGAAAGAAGCTCAGGAAACGCGAAATCTCATCATGGAAATGATCTGGACTCGCAGTACGCCACTTGGACGTTCAATGGCGGAAAGGATGAAGTCATCGGGTAAGACGCTTAATGAGCTAGTCGCAAAGAAAGCGACCTCACTTTTTGGGCCTAAAACAAACTTTGCCAGTCTTTCTGAAGTGCAAAAAGATCAGGTGTATGCCAGCATTGTGGAATCTGCGGGTAAATCTAATCCCAGCGTTAACCTGAAGATGTTGCAGCTCTCACGAGCAGGAAAAGGGCTTATCGTCCTCTCTTTGGCCATCTCTGCATATGAAAGTTATACCGCTGAAAACAAGGTTGCTGAAACCGGTAAACAAATAGCGATTAACGGTGCAGGCATAGCAGGTGGTTCAGCGGGAGGGGCTCTAGCAGGTTTGGTATGTGGCCCCGGCGCACCCGTTTGTGTTTTGATTGGTTGATTTGTTGGTGGTGCACTTGCCGCCTTTGAAATGGGACGTTTTTGGGGATAGTCATGGAACAAACTCTCTCGGTAAAGCTTGTTGAGAAAAGTAAAGCGACTGATTTTCAGCAGGCCGTTTCTGAAGTAGTGATCGATAACAAATCGACGGGTATCACTATAAAAGGACAGGTACTCGACGCCTCAGTTAAGGTCGACGATGACAGGTATATTCTTTTCACAACGGATGATGTGATCTTTGAGGAGTTTCTTACTGTTACTCTCATCAGCCTGAGTCAGGGGATTGTTGAAAGTTTGCAGGTTGGCAACGAGTATTCGTCAGGCTCTTTCGAGGCACTGTCTGTCAATCACAAAACCATTGAATTCAATTTCATTGGCGGGTCTGTCTGGACAATCACAGTGAACGACATCCCAAAGCTCCGTGTTCCATTCTTTTCCGATCCGCGTGGCGTAAAACGCTCTTCAGGTTTAAAAGCGTATCTGACTATAGATGCAAAGCCATCACCCTCGCCGACATAAAAAAACCATTTAACAACAGCAATTGGTATACGTTTAGGTATACCAATTATTTTTTAATGTAATATTTATATTTAATTTCATAGAGATAGATTGTTCATTCAGATTCCTCCACCCCATCGAAGATTACAAGCGTCATCCGATGAAGTCCTAAGAGCCCGCACGGCGCAAGCCCTGCAGGCTTTTTTGTACCTGCAATTTGTCTTGGGTCAGTCTGAAGAAAACTAATTAAATCCGAACCTTTTAGGCATCTCATAACGCTTTATTGTTTGTGAAGTGCCTAAAACTATGGAAACCAGGCAATGGCAAGACAAGCCAAACCTCTCTCCGTTAAGGAAATCGAATCTGCCAAACCCAGGGAAGCGGACTAAGTGCTCAATGATGGCAATGGCCTTAAGCTACTCATCAAATCCAGCGGCAGTGGACATGGATAACTAAATATACAAAACTGTCCAGAGATAGCGGGTCAAGATCAAGCAAGCTTTTTTGTGTCCTGAAGTCAATCAACTTCAATCTGCATCAAGTTATATTTGGGGATACTGAGGGGGGACCGATAACTATGGCAAAGGTATTCCTGAAATTATGAGTATTGCTCAATCAGAAAGCAGGCCAACGATTTATTGTGAAATAGATTGGGAAGCCCCAAACAATGCTGTTGTCCGGGAGATAAAGTCATGTGCATACTTTGATAAAAAACTTTTTTTATGATAGATGATATTCAATGGGCTAAAAACATAACCATCTCGTAAAAGGACAGGTAAAAAAACATTATCTGGATATCTCTCTTGTAAGGTTGGCACTCTTATTTCAGTCAGAAAAAAAACGCCAAGATCATAATCAAATAAAGAAAGCATAAGTTCTATAGAATCAACCTCTAATATTTTTCTTGGTTTAAACCCAGCCTCTTGAAAGCATACATTTACAATTTCATGAAGACGATAGTTTGATTTAAGTAAAATAAATGGGAAATTTTTGAATTTATCAAGCGTAGTACCATTTTTACATTCTAAAATAACATTGTCTGCATCCCTTCCAAAATATTCAACAAGCAGTTTTCTGGTGACTGCCAGATATAGCCTGTCGTTCATCAATGGAATTGCCTCTAATAATGAATCACTTTCTTTTTTTATGCCTACAAAAAAGTCAAGCTCTCCGGAGATAACCATTTGCTCCATTCTGGCTGAGGTTTCAGTTGTAATATTTATTGTAACATTAGGCCATTTTATAAAAAATCCCGGTAAAAGCATGGGGAGCCAATAACTACCTCTATACGGAGTTACGCCAATATTTAATGTACCTATATTATTCTGTTTTATATCATTTATTCGAGATGATACATTATTACTTTCCATGAGTATTTTTATTGAAGAGTCATAAAGCACTATTCCCGCCTGAGTTAATTTAAGCTGCGGTTTTCTATGAAATAGATCTGTGCCGTAATAATCTTCTAATTTTTTAATATGTATGCTGAGATTTTGCTGTGAGGTGGAGAGTTTTTGGGCAGTTTTGGTAAAGTTTAAATTTTTTGCCAACTCGACAAAATAGCTCAAACTAATGAAATTCATAACAACCTCAATATAACTATATAATAACCACCAATAATTACTCGCTTGTTTATCGTAATCACTGCATGTTAAATCGTTAAGATATGCAATGAATTGTTATTTTTTTGATAAAAATAGACAGCGATTGTATAATAATAAGAAAATTAGATTCGTTGAATTAACCAACTCACGAACATATGATTCAATAATAACTTATAGAAATAGGTGTTACAACTATTTTCCATTTCTAAAATAGCGCTGTTTACCTTAATTAAGGCATAATCTCTGAAGTATATAAATCGACCACTGATAATGCACTGTGGTCGATCACATCAGATATAAATACAATTAATAATCAAACATTCCAACAGGAGTTTTATTACTTTCTTTTGTATCTATGTAAGTCACAGCGTTATTATAATCAATTAATGGTATTGGCCATGTTGGAACCTTACCCTCATACATCTCGGCAACGCCCATAGCAGCCATGTAAGAAGCACGAATTGCAGCTTCAACAGTATTTCCACCAATATGAGGAGTGATTAAAATATTATTCAGTTTATACAATGGGTTATTCGGCAGCATTGGCTCATGAGCAATTACATCCAGTCCAGCTCCAGCGATCACGCCATTTTTACATGCTTCTAAGAGATCATTTTCATTTACCAATCCACCTCGAGCTGTATTGATCAGAAAAGCGCTCGATTTCATCATGGCTAACTTTTCTTTGTTGATCATCTTATGAGTCACAGATGTATTCGGTGCATGAAGTGATATATAGTCACTTTCTATAAAAATTCTGTCGAGATCTCTTACAACCTCGACACCATCAGGGAAATCTTTAGCAGGCTTATATGGATCATAGCACAGAACGTTCATTTCCATAGCAAGGCACCGTTTGGCTGTGCGGCTTCCAATATTCCCACATCCAATGATCCCTACTGTTTTTCCGTTTAATGTTGTCATATGAGTTTTTAATTTTGCCGCATAGTAATCTATTGGCAACATTGTACGAAGAGTGGTCACATTACGGCTCATGTATAGCATTAGCATCAACGCTGTTTCGGCAACTGATGTACTATTAGCTACTGGCGCATACAAACATTTGACCCCAAAGTCGCTAGCAGCATCTAGATCCACAGCATCAAATCCAGCGCCATGTCGGACAAGAACCTTTAAATTTGGCGCTGCCGCCTCAAATACTTCACGAGACATTTTTGTCACACGAACAATAATCGCATCAGGCCGATGTAACTTCATATCTGCAATTACATCCTCTGTTTCAAAGCCTCGACCATCAATTAACGTATGCCCTTGACTTTCAAGCAGATGACGGCCATCTTGTTTCAACTCTTGTGGTAACAGAATTTTCCAACCCATGTTAAAAACCTCATTATTAATATATTACAATATACCAATCAAATTCCAATATGGTAGACCGACAGCAAAGAGCACTGCAACAATAAGGGCAAGTACTATCGTGCCTTTTGTATACCAATCTTTTTGGCTAACATAGCCGTTTCCAAATAAATAAATACTTGCACCGTTTCCGTAGTTACAAAGCAAAGCGCCGTATGCACCCAAGAGAGCTAGCATCAATGACAAAGCCATCATATCTACCTGAGTTGCTTTTGCTAAGGTAAGAATGACCGGGTAAATTGATACAATATAAGCAGCGTTCGAAACGAAAAAATACTTAACTACTAAACTAAGTAATACCAGTATGACTAAAACAAGGGAGCCGCTTATCACAGATAGATCAATGTAGTACTGAAATTGTGACGCAAGCCATGTATAGAATCCACCTTGATTCAGAGCAACGGTTATACTGAAAAATGCACCATACCAGAGGAACATGTTCCAGGCCCCTTTTTCAGCCATTAGGTCATTCCAATCTAATAACCCAAAAATCAACTGCAGGGCTAACCAGATAAAGGCAACGATATATAAACCCATTCCGATTTTATAGCCTATGCTCCATCCCAAAATAGCTAAGATAAAAAGAACTAACATGATCTTTTCGTCTCGTTTCATGGGACCCATTTCAGCAAGCTTTTGCGTAACGATTGGTTTTATATTGCCTAAATCACGTATTTCTGGTGGAAATAACTTATAGACAACAAGAGGGCTTATAAAAAGAATAAGTAACCCCGGGACTAGCGCTGCTTTAAACCATAAACCCCACGATAACTCTATACCTACCAGTTGATTTACAGTCGATGCGATCACTGCATTGGATGCCATCCCGGTTAAAAAAAGTGCCGCTGTTGACATTGCAATTACATGCTCTAATAACTCAAGGTAAGCACCTAACTTTTTGGGATCCTTGTCTGGATGAGAACCGAGAGATTCCGCTATCCCTCGAAATATCGGGAAAACAATTGCGGATCGGGATGTATTAGAGCCCGTTGCTGGACTTAATATCAAATCACAGAGCAGCATAACATATCCCAAACCAAGTGAGGAACGGCCAAAGGAGGTATTCCCAAACTTGGATAGTAAAATGTATGCCATACGTTTACCCAGACCATTTTTTCTGAATGAACTACAAGCTAGTAGCACGGCCAGCAAAAACCAAACGCTCTGATTCCCCCAACCTTGAAAAAGCAAATTGGGATCTTTTAAAAAAAATGATCCAATACCTACGATAATCAGGCTAATAATTGGTTCGGAAAAAGGTTTTATGATTAATCCACACATTAGAGAAAGGCACAAACCAACCATATGCCATGTCTCAATATCCAGTCCACTAGGGGACGGAAGTATCCAGATTAGTACAGGGAAAATTACAACTGGAATAAGCTTTGCTATTTTGTACTTCATATTTCGCCTTTCCTGCTTTAATATTATTATTCATATGGCTTTTCAATTATCTCTACATCTTTTTTTTCCAATAAATCGTCTACCCATTGTCGATTGACAGTACCCGCTGCAGAGTTTGCTGCTTTATTTTTATCTTTTTCAGATAATACTATCGCTTTTTCCAGAATAGAATGAGCGTCACCTTTGGGTATTACAATTACGCCATCTCTGTCTCCAAGAATGATATCTCCTGGATTTACAATAATACCACCACATGAAACAGGAACATTAACTTCCCCAGGTCCTTCTTTATATGGGCCAGATGGAGTTGTTCCAGTTGCATAAAGAGGTAATGTTCCTTTTGAAAGGACATCGATATCTCTGACCGGGCCATCAATTACAATCCCTTCTATTTTTTTGAAGCCTTGTAAATAATTAAACATTATTTCACCCATAACAGCCCTACTTCGTTCCTCCTCGTTTGAGATAACAATTACATCGCCTGGTTGTGAAATATTCATGGCTTTATGAAGCATCATATTATCGCCGGCTCTGGCTTTAACTGTTAATGCAACACCACACATAATTCTACCGGACGGATTCGACATAAGTTTTATTTGTGGGTTCATTCCACACAATCGCCCCATGCAATCCGCCACATTTGCCGCTGCTATTTTACTGAATGCTTTAACCACTTCTGGATCTGGCAATGTTCTTTTTGTAAAAACTCTATTACCTACTGACATAGTATGTTCCTTATTAATTCTATTAATTTAGGTATTATTTCCCATGGAGACAAAGTTCTGTTCCAACATGAACAAAGTGGACATCTGCATCCATCATGTCTGCATAGAATAAAATCATCCCCTCTTTACCTTGTGGGATAACTCTCGACTGCCCTGAATGTGCAACAACTAATGCAGTAATCTCTTCAGGTAGTCCGTATTTATGGCAATAATATCCACTTAAAAAACCATGTTGATAGAGTTTACCTGTTAGACTTTTTTTACTAGTTCCAGGTCCACCAACATCCATTTCCATTTCTTCCAATTTACATACATCATGTAAAACTGCTGAAATAATTAAAGTATCTGTATTTATGTCATATCCAAATTTTCTTATCATGTTCCTGGCTATGACCAGAACATTTTCCGTAACACTCTCTGTATGCTTAATCAATCCAACGTTTGGTGCTCTGGTCGCAAATTGCGCTTCCTCTATATTTTTCCAGGTACTATTATTTAATGCCTCGATCCATATTTTGCATGTAGCATCTACAAGTGTTTTATCTTTTACTTCTGAGAGTTGCGGGAAGTATTCTTTAATTTTTTCAATGTATATTTCGCTCATTTTACCCCTCACGAGTCAACGTTATTTAATAAGCCATATCGTGTTCATATGTACTATATTGTTTGAAACCAAAAAATGGAAACAACAATTTATTTATTATTGACAACAAAATGTTGTTGGTGCGCCACTAAAATATTAACGCATTTCCTTATAATATCTTGAGGCATGAAGTGGATATGCAAAAATAGTCAATTAAAACACTTCGCATATGAGCGTCACATCACAAAAAAAAGTATTCATCAATATAATTGTAAATAAAGTAACTTTAATAAAGTTGGCGTGAATAACATTTGATACGTGAAATTTGATGATGGCTCTAGATTGACACTATAGATCTGCTGCCGGCCTGATTAAGTCTTAACACTCATCAAGTCTCTTCTGCTTTGTGCCTGAACCCGAGATCAGAATCTACAGTGTCACCCCCTCCCTCTTCCTCCCCTTGACAGCCTCCCCCTCCATGCTCTAAAAAGGAAACGATCACTTCCTAATTGGAGATTAGCTATGAAATCCCCTTCCCACACCGGCAATGCGCAATCCTCTGCGGGCCGACCGCGTGCTTTTAACGAAGCGCAATTTCTGGATGGGGCCATCAGGCTATTTCGCGATCGTGGTTTTAGTGACGTCAGCATCAGCGACATCACCGCAGCGACCAACCTCAGTACCGGTAGCGTTTACAAGGCTTATAAAGACAAACAGGGCGTTTTTGCTAGGGCGCTTGAACGGTATGTGTTTCTTCGTGAAGAGCACATAAAAACCCGGCTGGAAAAGGCCACGACCAGCAAAGACAAGCTTGCTGAACTGCTGCGGGATTACGTTGAGCTCAGTCAGGGAAAAGAGGGCAAGCTGGGCTGCATGGTGGTGGCTGGTATTACTAACGTCGACCAGCTTGGCGCTGCAGCCACCAGCCTCGAAAAACAGCTGGCAACGCGGCGCAGCAACATTGCGGAATTGATCAAAAGCGGAAAGCAAGATGGTTCCATTGCCGCGACCACCAACGAAGCCGCCGCTGCCGAGGTGATTCTGGCGTTGCTTCAGGGAATGCGCGTCATCGGTAAAGCCTCAACCCTCACCGACGATGCTGAGCGTTTTGTGGCTCAGGCATTGAAGGTTCTGGCGTAACGCATGATTGTTGAGGCCGCGCTCGCCGGGGCGATATTGCCGTTGCAGCGGTCTTCATGACTCATCTGGGCCATGCACCTGGTTCACCATTTTAAGCGGCGGATGATTACAACGCGCCATGGCGGCTGTAAGCCGGTAGTGTACTTTTACTTTAGGAAAACCCTATGTCTGCTCTCATGCTCCCTTCTGCACCCGATGGTTTTAGTCACCATTTTTCCCGGATAGAAGGTCTGCGCTTTCATTATGTCACGGGCGGTCGTGAGGATGGCTTTCCGCTGGTGTTGCTGGCCGGCTTTCCTGAAAGCTGGTTTGCATGGCGACATGTCATGCTGCCTCTGGCTGATCAATACCGAATTATCGCCGTTGATTTGCCGGGCCAGGGTGACACAGATAAGCCGCTTTCCGGCTACGACACTCAAACGGTTGCCACGCGGCTGCATGCCTTTATCGATTCACTCAGTTTAGGATCGTACTTTCTTGCCGCACACGACGTCGGTGCCTGGGTAGCCTTTACCTATGCAATGTTATATGGCGAGGAAATACGGGCGCTGACGTTGATGGATGCCGGTATTCCGGGCATATCATTACCGGATAAACTGCCGTCGGCTTCTGACAAATCCTGGAAAACATGGCACTTTGCCTTCCATGCCGTAGCGGATCTTCCTGAAGCCTTGCTGGCAGGCCGTGAGCGCATTTATCTGGAATGGTTTTTTCGCGAGAAAGCCGCTAACCACAGCTGTTATGGCGAGACTGAACTGAGCGAATATGAGCGCTTGCTTAAAACGCCGGGGGGCTTACGCGCGGGGCTGGCGTTTTACAGAGCGCTGTCTCAGTCGGCCGCGCAAAATGCGGAGCTGGTCAGGCAGGGGCGACTGGTCATGCCGGTACTGGGGCTGTCCGCCGATCAAGGCTCGATTGCAGATATGGCGGCGACGCTGAAAGCCTACGGCGATGATATACACGGCCAGCACATCGCTAATTGCGGGCACTTCCAGCCGGAGGAACAGCCCGAAGCCACTGCCAACGCACTGGCCGCGTTTTTTGGCCAGTACAGGCATTAGACCAGTCTCTGTCCATGGATAACAAAACCATCGGCACAGCTTTGCTGGCCGTTCGGTGTGGACAATAAAGGTGAATGCGCTATCCGAACGCCGCGTCCCTTTCCTCTGAGAGCCGCGGAGTATCAAAGGCGCGCTGACGTCAAAAACGTGTCTGAGGATTGAGCATCCCCGGAACACGTTTTAGCGGATGCGCCCGCAATCCACTGCAATATCCCCACCGCCTCTGAATACGATATTCATCATTATTCTGAATAAAAGATTCGCCTGATTTTCCAGTTCCCCGCAGATTACGCGTTACCAGCACCGCAATTCCGGCCCGATCAGCGTTAAAATATAAATAAAACGCTTATTGAAAGTTAATAACCAAGCCAGAAATTGTTAACTGCCTGTATATGTCCTCTGAGACAAAGAAGAGAATATCTAATATTTAAGCGTGACTTATAGACAACTCATTATTCAAGCCAGTGTTAATGAAAATATAAATTTAGCCAAAGATAATCCCAAAACTGTGCAGTCTTAATCAGTTAGCTTAGGCGCATTTGTGGCACCCTGGTATTCTTACGACGCTTTCTGGCAATTTAATTCTTTAAAAAAACCACTCAGTTTCATGACGGATTTATTTTTCCGGCAATTGATAATGATTATTGAGTTGATTCCTATTTGCATATGGAATTATGATTTCTTTCGCTCAGGGATATATCAACTGGATGACAATCGTTAAGGGATTAATCGTTATGATGCCGTTGAAAAAAATCACTCGCCATATTACCACGAGTTTATTGGTTCCCGCTGTTGGCATGATCTCCCCCGCTCTGGCTGAGTCTGACAGGAATGAAGACAGTGAAGATGTCATGGTGGTAACGGCATCGGCGATTGAACAGCGACTGAAAGATGCCCCTGCATCAATCTCTGTTATCACGGCAGAACAGCTGGAAAGAGACATTGGTAAATCCGCCACGGACCTGGCCGATATTCTTGAACGTGTCGCAGGCGTGACCAAAGCCATTGGCACAGACGTCAGTTCCGGTATTCAACTGCGCGGTATGCCCGCGGCTTATACGCTGTTATTGGTTGACGGCAAACGCATCGGCTCAAGTAACGGTATTAAAAGCACCCAGCAAAACTATTTCGACGATATTAACTGGATCCCCGTTGATGCGATTGAACGCATTGAAGTGGTCAGAGGGCCCATGTCCGCGCTCTATGGTTCGGATGCAATGGGCGGAGTCGTGAATATTATCACAAAGAAAAATAGCGATACCTGGCACGGCGCATTAACGGCAGGCACCCGACGGCCGCAGGATGGCAACCGGGGCAATACCCAGACCTGGACAGGCAGCATCGGTGGTCCGCTGGGCCATGGATTTGATTTGCGTGTTAATGGTTCATGGAACAAGCGCGAAGCGGATAAAAGCGAAACCGACGCATTGCGTTGGGGAAGCGGCCAGGAAGGCCGCAAAAATGAAAATTACGGCGCTGAACTCGGCTGGGATATCACCCCTCATCAGCGCATCGCCGTTTCCACTCAGCAGGGAACCGAGCGAGGTATTCCCGGTGAATCCATGGATGGCAGTGAAATTGCGCTGCGCGGTGTAGATAAACTTGAACGTGAAAATTATGCGCTCGATTATCGCGGTATTTTTGATTTCGGCACGGCAAAGCTGAACGTTTATCAAAATAAATTTAAAAACTGGGTAACCGATATTCCAGTAATTTCTGGCGGTACGGTGACGGGCAGTCAGGATGTGGCGCTGTGGAATCAAGAACGCATTGTTGAAGGCGATATTAACCTGCCATTTGAATTCGGGTTACCACATAACCTGACTGTCGGCGCACAGTGGAAAAAAGAAGAGCTGAACAACCCTCGCTCTGTTGGCGTGGTGGCGGACGCCTCCAGCAGCTATGGCAAACATCACGCTCAGGCCAAAAGTACCGGCCTGTTTGTCGAAGATCAAATCGACCTGCTGGATACTGTTTCACTGACGCTGGGCCTGCGCAAAGATAATACCGATTACGGTAACAGGACAACGCCACGCGCCTATCTGGTTTGGCAGGCCACGGATACGCTGACGTTAAAAGGGGGATATTCAGAAGGTTTTAAAGCACCCAGCGTGCGCCAGGCAAGCAAAGGCTTTATTGAATCCTCCAAAGGCGCTGGATGTAACGGCTATGCCGATTACCACGGCGGCGGCTGTTACACGATGGGCAGCGATAAACTCAAGCCTGAAACGTCACAAAACTGGGAAGTGGGCGCGATCTTCGATTATGAAGGATGGAGCGCGGGGCTGACGTTCTTCGACAGCCGCTTCAAAGACAAAATCGCCTCTGCGCCTGTTGGCTATTTACCCGGTGATACCTCAGGCCGCTACTGGCTTGAACGCATCAATCTCGATAGGGCGCGAACCCAGGGCCTGGAAGGCAATGTGACCCTTCCCCTGATTTCAGAAGAAATGGGCCCCTGGATGAAGCGCCTGTCGCTGAGTAATACGTTCACGCGAATGCTCAAAGCCGAAGATTCTCTGGGCGTGATGCTCGTGACAACGCCAACGCTCGCCACGTGGTCCTCCCTTGACTGGCAGGTCAATGACGACATCAGCCTTTCATTTACCGCAAAATACTACGGAAAGATGCTGGGGCTGAACAGCAGCGCAGACCAGGCGGCGAGAGGCAATACCGCGACGGCACGTATCCGCAATGCCTACATGATTTATGGCCTGTCTGGCCAGTACCGGGCAACGAAAAACCTTAAGTTTAATGCCGGGCTGGACAATCTTTTTGATAAAAACCCTGTCTCTGACCATCCGTCCTCCAGCGGGGTTTCAGGCAACAACTACGCGGTTTCCGGCCGCACGATGTATGCCTCAATAACGGCGTCATTCTGATCGCCCCACTAATGCTCTCACGCCGCCCCGTCAAGGCGCCGTCACAGGATGATTGATCTCAGCGAGCGTGGGATGGACAGAGAGCAGCCTGAACAGTAACTGGCCCGGCATCACGTTTTATGCATTGCGGCCGCTGCGTGATACAGGCGCGTAAAGCAGGTAATCAGAACTGCGTATAAACCAAAACCCATGACCTTATACGGACCCTAACCACGCGCAAGGAGAACACATGCGTTTCCCGTTTCTGTCGATTTTATTGCCCCTGGCCTGGGTACTGACGGTTTTGCCTCCGGCATCTGCTGGTGAAGCACCAACGGTCAGGGTAGCGCATCTGCAGGGAACCACGACGCTGCCGCAGCACCCTCAACGCGTGGTGATCCTCAATCCGTCCACGCTGGATATTGCCGATGCATTAGGCATTACACCGGCGGGCGTCCCGCAAGCCGGTTTCACCTATCCGGCGCATCTGGCTAAATATAATGGTCAGGGCTATTTCAATGCCGGAACGCTGTTTGAGCCTGCCTATGAAGCCTTAAGCGCCGCCGCACCGGAGGCGATCTTTGCCGGTGGCAGATCCCTGGCGGCCTACAACAAACTCAGCGGTATCGCGCCCACCGTTTCTCTGGATATTGACCCGCATGATTTCATGCAAAGCCTGACGCAGCGCACGACGCAACTGGGGGAGATCTTTGGCAAACAGGCGCAGGCAACAGCCGTTTTAACCGCATTTAACGCGCAGATTGCAGACCTTCGCCCCCTCGCCACCCGGTCGGGAAGCGCCATGATGTTGATGGTTAACGGCGGCAAACTCAGCGCCTATACGCCGCACTCCCGCTTTGGTTTTGTTTTTGATGTGCTGCAGTTCAAGCCTGCACTCTCTCTGCCCAACGCCAGCAAACATGGCAATGCCATTTCACCCGAGTTGATCATGCAGGCGAATCCCGACTGGCTGTTCGTTCTGGACCGTGACAGCGCCATCGGCAGTAAAGAAGGCCTGTCGGCCCGTCAGGTTTTGGATAATCCGCTGGTGCGCCGCACCACCGCATGGAAAAAGCAGCAGATTATCTGGCTGGATTCCGCCTCGCTGTATATTGCCGGCGGGCTCCAGAGCTACAGCCTCATGATGAGCCAGATCAAACAACAACTGCTCGCTGCCAGAGAGCAGCCTGAATGAAATACGGGGCTTATCTCATCGGCCTGGGGCTGCTGTCTACGCTGGTTATGCTGAGCTTAGTCACGGGCGTAACCCGCATGTCATTAATCGACCTGTGGCACGATGCCGAGATGCGGGAAATTCTGTTTGTCAGCCGCTTTCCACGTACTGTCGCGCTGGTGCTTGCCGGCAGCGCGATGAGCGTGGCAGGCCAGATCATGCAGATGCTGACGCAGAACCGCTTTGTTGAGCCTTCGGTCGTGGGTACAACCCAGTCCGCAAGCCTGGGGCTTCTGCTGGTGATGGTCTGGTATCCGGCGGCGCCCGTTATCGTCAAAATGTGCATCGCTTCCCTGTTTGCGCTGGCCGGTACGGTACTGTTTATGCTGCTCATTCAGCGCATCCGGCAGAAAAGCGCGTTTATTGTGCCGCTGGCTGGCATCATGCTGGGCGCCGTTTTCAGCTCGGTAACGACATTTTTGGGGATGCAGTTTGATATCCTGCAGTCGCTGGGCAGTTGGGAATCCGGCGACTTTTCCAGTGTAATGCAGGGCCGCTATGAGCTGATCTGGATTGTCGGACTGATTACCCTGCTGGCGGCCTTGATTGCCGATCGCTTCACGGTGGCCGGTCTGGGCCAGGACTTCTCGGTTAACGTCGGGCTGAACTATCGCCAGATCCAGTTAACGGGGATGGCGATGATCGCCATTGTCAGCGGCGTGGTGATCGTTGTCGTCGGTGTCCTGCCTTTCCTGGGGTTGGTTGTGCCGAATATTGTCAGCATGATTTTCGGCGATAACCTGCGCCGCACCGTGCCCTGGGTCGCGATGACAGGGGCCATACTGGTTTTGAGCTGCGATATCCTGGGGCGGCTGATTATTTATCCCTTTGAAGTCCCGGTCAGTGCTTTACTCGGCGTACTGGGCGCGGCGGTTTTTCTGGTGCTGATTATCAGAGGAAGGCGCTATGGCAACTGATCTGTCACCGCTGTCCCGATCCCTGAAAAACGTCTCCTCGCCCGTCTGGCGAATCAGCCTGTTAGCCCTGCTTGCGGTCATTGTTTCCCTTGTCTTTATGACCTTGCATCTGCAGGGAAACATCAGCTACGTATTAAAACATCGGGGGCAGATTTTATTCACCATCGTGCTGGTCGCCTTTGCATCCGGCATCAGTACGCTGCTTTTTCAAACCATCACGCAAAATCGCATTTTGTCGCCCTCGGTCATGGGCCTTGAGTCGCTTTTTGTGTTTATCCAAACCCTGCTGGTATTTTTTGTTCAGCTTTCGCAACTGAGCCAGGTGGGAAGTATGGTGCCGTTTCTTGGCGAAACGGCACTGTTGATGATCTTTGCCACGCTGCTCTATCGCTGGCTATTTAACCGCAGTGGGCTGGATCTTCACCGGGTACTGTTAACGGGCCTGGTGTTTGGCACCCTCTTTCGCAGCCTTTCGGGTCTGATGCAACGTTTACTCTCCCCTGGCGAATTCGCCGTGCTGCAAAGCCGTATGTTTGCCACCTTTACCCATGCTGACCCGGCGGTGCTGGCCCTTTCGGCCGTGCTGATTGCCGCAATCACGATTATCGTCTGGCGCATACGGCACCGCCTGGACGTTATTGCGTTAGGGCGCAATAGCGCGACGGCACTTGGTGTCCCTTTTCAGCGTTATGTCACCGGTCTGTTGCTGTTGGTTTCGCTCCTGGTGGCAATTTCAACTGCGCTGGTCGGGCCGATGACATTTCTGGGGCTATTGGTGGTCAACCTTGCCTGGCCCGTGGTGGGATCGTGGCGTCATCGCTACCTGCTACCGGGAACGGTGCTGATTGGCATCATCATGCTGACGGGCGGACAGTTAATCCTGGAGCAGGTGTTTAACATGGCGGGAACGCTGTCCGTCATTATTGAATTTTTAGGCGGTGGACTGTTTATTTACCTGATTCTGAAAAAGGTGGCGACGTGATTGAAGTTGTGAATGTGAATAAGGCATACGGCCCGTTATCTGTCCTTAAAAACATCAACGAAACCCTGCCCTCATCGGGCATTACCTCAATCATCGGGCCCAATGGGGCAGGCAAATCAACCTTGCTGTCGGTGATTAGCCGCTTGTTGAAGCCCGACAGCGGTGAGGTCAGAATCGATTCGCTCATCGTCAATGAAGCACACAGCGAGAAGCTGGCGCGAATTATGTCGGTACTGCGGCAGGAAAATCAGGTCACCAGCCGGCTCTCGGTGTACGATCTGGTGAGTTTTGGTCGCTATCCCTATTCCAAAGGGCGCATCACGGAAAACGATAAGCATCATATCCATCAGGCACTGTATTTTCTGGATTTGCTCCCGCTTGCTGAACGTTATCTTGATGAACTCTCGGGAGGCCAGCGACAGCGCGCTTTTGTCGCGATGGTGCTGTGTCAAAATACAAAATACGTGCTGCTGGATGAGCCGCTGAATAATCTGGATATGAAACACAGCGTGACCATGATGAAGCAGCTACGGCGCGCCGCTGACGAGCTGGGAAAATCCATCATCCTGGTTATCCATGATATTAACTTCGCCTCGACGTATTCAGACCATATTATCGCCATGAAGAACGGTGCGGTTTTTTTCTGCGGCTCGCCGGCTGATATGATGAAACCCGATCTTATTGAGCGCCTTTTTGAAATACCTGTCGTGGTTGAAACCGTGGCGGGACAGCACATTGCGGTCTACTACCGTTAACCTTGCGCCCCGGGCAAAACGCCGATGGTTATGCCATCGGCGCTTTCAGTCAACCTGCGGGCCAACGCGCGCATATAGAGCCTGTGGCTGTATTCATGCACGCGTTCAGCAACAGGTTTTTTACGCGTTGTGTGCGTAAACAACATCACAGAACGCTTTTCTCGCGCCGAGTTGAGCGGAAAGTCTGGCTGCGGACTCTCGCATCAGTTCTCCCAATCCCGCCTCTTTGCGATCCAGCGTTAACCGTGACGATGGGCCGGTTAACGCCAGGGCTGCGGCTAACTTATCCCCTTCGCCAAACACCGGGATGGCAAAGGCGGCAGTATGGGGATCGCGCGCGCCCGAGGTATAGAGCGGTAAATCCGCTGCGTCATCAAACAAGGTTTCGCCCATCCCCCAGTGACGCAGAACCTGACCAATTGCGGAGTTGTCCAGCGGATACAGCGAGCCCGGCAGTCGCGTATGCCGTAAGCCATCTGAGGATTCGGCACGAAAGACACAAAGACGCTGGCCGCTATCAATCACATACCAGCTGGCACTTTCCTTTGTGGCTGAGGCCAGCGTTTGCAGTTCGGGCTGAACCACGCTGGCCAGATGAAACGACTGTTCATAGAGCTTGCCCAGATAAAGCAGCCTTGGCCCCAGGGTGTAAATGCCGTTATCCCTTCTGACCACGTAACTCATACGTTCCAGCGAATTCATCAGTCGATAAACGGTGGTTTTGTGGTAGCCCGAAAGCTGCGACAGCGTCGTCAGGGACAGGCTTTCTTCGCCTGGCTTAAAACAATCCAGCAAGGCCAGCGCCTTCTCTACCGCATTAACGCCTTCGTTTCCCATTTCGCTTCTCCTGATTTTTGCTGGCACCGAGTGTACCCGAAACTGTGAGTCACATCTTGTTTACATCACAAACAAGCTCGCAACACTGGCGCCGTGGTCAGTGTCACCGATATAGTTATTTCATTACGTACAACACAGTTTTACCCTGTAAAACAATCAACCTGTGAGGTGACCCATGTCCGCGAACGAAAAACCGATGATCAACCGAGACGTTACGCGAGTCAGCAGTGATTATGTCAGACGTGCCGCTGAATTTCAGGCCGCGATTATTGCGGATGTCGCGGGCAGACGCGGCACGCTGCATGGCCGTATCAAACCGCTGGGCACACATATGAAAGTGGCCGGGCCGGCGGTGACAGTGGAAGTGCGCCCGGGTGATAACCTGGCGATCCATGCTGCGCTGGCGGTGGCCAAACCCGGCGATGTCATCGTCGTGGATGGCAAGGGCGATATCAGCTGCGCGCTGTTAGGCGAAATCATGGCAACCCAGGCCGAAGCATCCGGCATTGCCGGGATTATCATCGATGGTGCGGTCAGGGATGCGGACGCACTGAGCACGCATACCTATCCCGTTTTCTCGGCCGGGCTCAATCCCTGTGGCCCGACGAAGTTCATTCCTGGTCGCGTGAATTACCCGGTTTCTGTTGCCGGCGCCACGATTAACGCGGGCGATCTGGTGGTGGGTGATATCGATGGCGTGGTGGTGGTGCCACGCGATGAAGTAGAAGTGGTATTGGAGCTCGCGGCGAAAAAACTGGATATGGAAACCCGCCGTATTGCGGCGATCAAAGCCGGTGACAAAAGGCCGGGCTGGTTGAACGGTGCCCTGCGTGCAGCGGGCATGTTAGCGGAAGGGGAGGAACTGTGATGCGTAAAAAGGACACAGTCATCATTACCGGCGCAGACATCGCTCCCGCCGCGCTCGCGATGCTGGAGGATTATGAGGTGGTCTTTGCGGGCACTAAGCCGTCAGAAGACGATCTTGTTGCGCTTTGTGAGCAGCACAATCCGGTCGGGATTGTGGTGCGCTATGGAAAAATTAACGCCCGCATCATGGATGCAGCGCCTGCCCTGCGCGTGATCTCCAAGCATGGCAGCGGCATTGACGTTATCGATCAAACGGCGGCGGCCGAACGAAACATCAGCGTCCAGTCTGCGCCCGGTGCCAATGCGGCAGCGGTGGCAGAACATACCTGGGCCATGATTCTGGCCTGCACCAAATCCCTGATCCCGCTGGATCGCCGGATGCGTGACGGCTACTGGGATAAATCCACCCACAAGTCGCTTGAACTTGAAGGCCGGACGCTTGGGCTGGTTGGGCTGGGGGCGATAGGCGGCCGGGTGGCGGACATTGGTCGGGTGTTTGGCATGCAGGTGATAGCTTACGATCCCTGGGCGAAAACGCTGCCCGCAGGCTGTGAGCAGGTGGACGATTTAGCCACGCTGTATGCGCGCGCAGATATTGTGTCACTGCACTGTCCGCTGACCGCGCAAAACAGCAAGATGATCAATGACCAGGCCCTGGCACAGTTCAAACCCGGCGCCGTGCTGGTGAATACCGCGCGCGGTGGACTGATTGATGATGATGCCCTGATTCGTGCCCTTAACAGCGGCAGACTCAGCGGCGCGGCGCTGGACAGCTTTACCGTTGAGCCGCTGACTGCGCCGCACATCTGGCAGAAGGTGGAAAACGTCATCATTACGCCGCATATCGGCGGTGTGAGTGATAATTCTTACGTGAAAATGGGCACGGCCTCCGTAACCAATCTGCTTAAAGTATTAGCGCAAAAGGAAGCCACCGTATGATGTGCCTGACCACACCGGAGGTCAGGCAGACATCGGTTTTTACCCGGTTGCCCGACCGCTTCCGCGCACCTGACCGTCACAATGCCTGGGCCACCGCGAATCGCGGCGGCCAGCTTACCGACTCTTTTCTTGAAGGGCCGGTCTGGCATCCCTCGGGCTGTCTTTACCTGACCGACATTCCCTATGGCCGGATATTCCGCGTTGATATGGCAGGCAACTGGGACATCATCGTGCAATACGATGGCGAACCCAACGGCATGAAACTTGTCGGTCCGGAGACGCTTCTGATTACGGATTATCGTCACGGGTTAATGAAGCTCTGTCTCAAAACGCAAAAAATCACACCGTGGCTGTCGCGCCGTAACAGCGAGAGTTTTCGCGGCGTGAACGATTTAACGCCCGACAGCCGGGGGAACCTCTATTTCACCGATCAGGGGCAAACCGGGCTGCACGATCCCACAGGACGGGTTTATCGGCTCAGCGAGGACGGAAGGCTGGATATCCTGCTGGATAACTGCCCAAGCCCAAACGGGCTGGTGCTGTCGCCAGACGAAAAAGTGCTGTATGTCGCAATGACGCGCGGCAATGCGATCTGGCGCGTGCCGCTTCAGCGCGATGGTTCAGTCAGCAAGGTCGGTCAGTATTTTACCTCGCACGGTCCCAGCGGTCCCGATGGATTAGCCATGAACGCGCACGGCGAGCTGCTGATTGCCAACCCTGGCCTGGGCCGCGTCTGGCTGCTGAACGATCTGGCTGAGCCCGCAGAAATTCTCACCAGTCCCGCCGGACGCTCCACCACCAATCTCTGTTTTGGTGGCGAAAATTTACAGCAGCTGTTTATTACCGAATCGGTCAGCGGCAGCATTCTTACCTGTTCAATGAAAACACCAGGCCATCCACTGCCCTTCCTGTCCACCGATTTTCTCTGAGAACAACACTGCGTTTTCTGAACGCAGCGGAGGCAACCATGAATCTGCATTCTGTAAGCACTGGCTCACCTGTTGAGCCAGCAGCCGTGTCTGCATCCCATGAAGACATGAATCAAACTGATTTTGAACAAAGCGAACGGGCGGCGGCTAAAGCGTTCCGCCGTATCCTGCCTTTTATTTTCATCTGCTACGTGGTCAGTTATCTGGATCGCACCAATGTCAGCTTCGCCGCACTGGGCATGAACGCCGATCTGGGCATTACGGCTGAGCAGTTCGGGTTTGGTGCCGGGATGTTTTTCATCGGCTATTTTCTGTTTGAGGTGCCCAGTAACCTGATTATGCAAAAAGTGGGGGCTCGTATCTGGATCGCCCGCATCATGATCTCATGGGGCATCATCTCCATGGCGACCGCCTTCGTTACCGGGCCGGTCAGCTTTGCCTTTGCCCGTTTTTGCCTGGGCGTGGCTGAAGCAGGCTTTACACCGGGTATTTATCTGTTCTTCACCTACTGGTTTCCCGGAAGCTGGCGCGCAAAAATCACGGCGGCATTTTTAGTCGGCATCCCCGTGGCCAATATCATCGGCGCGCCCTTATCCGGCATGTTGATGCAAATCACCGGGCATGAACACATTCGTAACTGGCAATGGTTGCTGCTGCTGGAAGGGTTTCCGGCCGTTATCCTCGGCGTCCTGTGCCTGTTCTTCCTCAACGATCGCCCGGCAAAGGCCAACTGGCTGAGCGAGGCGGAAAAAACGTTGCTGAGCCGACGACTGGCAAACGAGCAGCAGCAAATTGAAAGGGCGCACGGTGCCAGCCTGCGTGACGCGCTGCGCAATCCCCTGCTTTACCTGCTGGCTTTCATTAATTTTTGCGGCATTGTCGGTTCTATCGGCGTGGGCCTGTGGATGCCGCAGATCATCAAGCAGATTGGCGTGAGCCATACCGCCACGGGTTTTCTGACCGCGCTACCTTATATTTGTGGTGCCTTCAGCATGCTGTTCTGGGCGCAGCGGGCCAATGCCTCCGGCCACCGCATTCGCTGGATCAGCGCTGCGCTGGTTATCGCCGCCATCGCGCTGGCCTGCAGCGCCGTCGTGAATGAGCCGGTGGTGAAGATGCTTGCGCTCTGTTTTACCGTCAGCGGCATTCTGGCTTTTCAGGCGTCATTCTGGGCACTGCCTTCGGGTTTTCTCACAGGAAGCGCGGCCGCAGGCGGATTAGCCATGATTGTTTCTGTCGGCAATCTGGGGGGATTTGTCGGGCCTTCGCTTATTGGCTATGTGCGTCAGACAAGCGGGGGTTTTATGTGGGCGCTGCTGGCAGTTTCCGCCGTGTTGCTGATTGGCGCGTTTACCGTAGCGTTAATCAAAGATCCTTACCGCAAAGCATAGTCATCCCCTCCCCTGAGGCGCTCCGGCGCCTTTACCTTTTCCTGTTAAGCCTTATTCCGCCATGTCATCGGCTACAAAAAAAGCGCCCGCAGGCGCTTTACTGGTTTTTCAGGTTGAACCCACTATTTGCTTGCCGGTGACAGGCTCTGATCAACCTCGATTTTTGCGGCGCTTTTGCGGCCCATGATCAGCACCGCGATACCGCCCGCCGCGCAGAGTACCGCCAGTGGCACCATCGCCAGCGCATGGCTGCCAGTTTGCTCATTGATAATGCCGTAGACGTTGACCATCAGGCCACCACCAATCAAATTCGCCATTGCGCCGATAGCCGCTAAGCCCGCCGCTGCGGTGGTAGAAGACATCCAGCCGGACGCCAGCGCCCAGAACGGGCCTTTCATGGAATAAGCACCAATCAGAACCAGCGACAGAATCACCACGCTTCCCGCCAGCGACTGCGTAAGGAAGGCAGAGAGCAGCCCACCCGCGATCAGGAAAAGCGTTAACGCGGTATGCCAGCGGCGTTCGCCCGTGCGGTCAGAGCTACGTCCCCAGACAATCATCAACACCGACGCCAGGCCATAAGGAATCGCGTTGACCAGCCCGGTGGTGAAGTTGTCGAGTCCAAACGACTTAAGCAACTGCGGCGACCAGACGCTCAATGTAGAACCGGCAGCCGAAGCCCCTGCGTAAATCAGCGCCATCACCCAGATATGTTTGTGACGCAGGAGCTGCCACAACGAAATATGCCCAATCACTTTACGTTTTGCGTTCTCTTCAGCCAGCGTGGTGCTGAGCCAGTTGCGCTGATCTTCGGTTAACCAGGTCGCATTTTCAGGGCGATTGCTTAACAGGAAAAAGGCGGCGACGCCTAAAAGCACGGCTGGAATGCCTTCTAAAATAAACAGCCAGTGCCAGCCGCGTAACCCGAACCAGCCATCCAGCGAGAGTATTGCGCCCGAGATCGGTGAACCAATGAAGTTTGCCGCCGGAATGGCCACCATAAACGTCGCGATGACGCGGGCGCGGTACTTACCGGGGATCCAGTAGGTCAAATACAGGATAACGCCGGGAAAAAACCCCGCCTCGGCAGCACCCAGCAAGAAGCGCAGGAAATAGAGCATTTCAGCGCTTGAAACAAAGGCGGTGCAGACGGACACGATGCCCCACGTCACCATAATGCGAGATATCCAAATCTTTGCGCCAATCTTTTGCATCGCTAAGTTGCTGGGCACTTCGAACAGAAAATAGCCGACAAAAAATAGACTGCTTGCCAGACCAAATACCGCTTTGGACAGGCCGAGATCCTCGTTCATTTGCAACGCCGCCATCCCGATGTTGCCGCGGTCAATGATAGCGATCAGATAGCAGACGATCAGGAAGGGGAGAATCCGTCTTATCACGCGTTTTACGGTCTGCTGTTCGATATCGGAGGTTAATGCGCCATTCGGCATCTTGTCAGACATGGTGTTCCTCGCAGAATTGTCATGGTTTTACGCCTGGATATATCTCTTGTTTTACTCTGTAAAACCGTGGTGTACAAAGTACACTCATTATCTAGTCAAACTTTTTCCGCCGCAGGTAAATGTTATGAGGTTGTGTTATTTGTCACAAAAAGGTATCAGCATAAGCGGCGATATGTGACGCTGGAGGAGTTTTTACGCTTTTAAACGGGAGCGATGTTGGGGAAATGCGACAGTCAAAATATCAGCAGAGACCGGCAAGGCTGGCGTTAGGCAGAGTCGCCTGATGGATGATGTGGCAGCGTCGGCTGCCGACGAGACAGAGGCCAGCCGCAAAATGGCAGGCAAGCTGAGGCAACAGAATCGCGCAGCCTCAAGCCGCCTGAGGGACGTTATGCTGTTAAGGACGGGCTGTTAACGATGCGCCTTTGGATGCGATCACGTCCTGATACCAGAAGAAGCTTTTCTTGCGACTGCGTGCCAGGGTGCCTGCCCCGGAAGCGAAGACGCGTGGCACAATGCACCAGACTGACGATGTTCTCTTTGCCGCCGACGTGGCTGAGAATATCTCTGGCCAACGGTTGATATTTCATGTTGCTGTCCTCAGAGCGATGCCGGTGGCATCCGTTAAAAATAAAAAAACCTGAGAACGGCCCCCTTGTGTGTCATGGGCCGCGCTCAGGTTTTGCCTGCGCAATGCAGTTACAATCCTGTGTTAATCAGGCTTAATGCGCCTCTTTTCTTACCCGTTCGATATGAATGGCAAGAAACACAATCTCTTCTGTTGTCAGCTCACGCTGATAGTTTTGCTGTAGATACTGTGAAACCTTTTCAGCGCATTTCCAGGCTTTCGCATAGTTGTCTTTTACTGCCGAATGCAGTGAAACATCATCATCTTCCACCACGGTGCGCGTTAACATGCGCTGCGCAAAAAACTTCAGATGCGTCACAAAACGCTGATAGCTGAGCGATTCCTCCTGATACTCCAGCCTCAGTTGATATTTCACCAACTGCAGGATTTCCTGCATAACCCGGGTGACGTGCATCACTTCAGGCATTTCACTGTTAAGTTGCGCCGTGACCAGGTGCAACGCGATAAAACCCGCCTCGTCCTCGTCCAACTCGGTTTGAAGGCGACGGGCAATGATTTGCCTGGCCTCCTGCCCTAGCGCAAACTCTTTGGGATAAAGACGTTTGATATCCCACAGCAGCACATTTTTTATCGCCAGCCCTTTCTTCTGCCGCTCAATCGCAAAGTAGCAGTGATCGGTCAGGGTGATGTACAAACTTTCCTGCAATTTTCCCAGACATTCTGTTGCCCGTTCGATAATGCGATCGCAGGTCGTCATGACCTCCAGCGGGATCTGGTTGAGCAGTTCCCCCAGGCGGTGAACCAGCTCATCGTTTTGCAACGTAAACACCTTTTCGACGCGCTGTTTATCCAGTTCTTCACCGACCCGTTTCTGAAAGGCCAGCCCCCGGCCCATAACAACCTGCTCACGGCCGTGCTCATCCAGAACAACCACCACATTGTTATTAACTATTTTGGCGATTTTCATCAGAACCCCAGAAACAAAAAAACCCGACTTCCGGCACAGGCCAGGAAATCAGGTTTTGCCTGCCGCAGCAGTAACAATTTAAAAAAGGCATCTTATCAGTTTCATTTTGCGCCTCAATACACCGCCACTAAAAACGTGATGTCGCGCGAAGGTCTCTTCATGTTTTCACTGCACGCGAGCGCAGACAGGCGAAAATACACCCAGGATAAGGCGCGAATCGATGACCTGACCGACACTGACAGCGTTTTGTGTTGAGAGCGCCTTCAGTGCACGCGTCGAACGTGCCTGGTCAACGCATTCACGGTCATCCGGCAATCACCCGACAGCTGGATTATCCTCCATGCGCCGCCATTTGCTTTCAGGTGACAGCACTCCGTTCAGAGGCGCAGGTGTTCACTGATAACAGGTTTCGCGATATCCAAAACGGTGTTAAGCATCAGGTATTCCGAGATTCACGCTATTACTATCGCGAGGAAAAAAATTCGCACCCTAACGATTAAAAATGCCTGATAAATAATAATGTGAAATATATTAAAGGGTAACAAAGCCCTGCAAATAACCAATCGGCATTGCATAAAATCCCTGTGGCTGATAAGAAATGAAAAAAAATGGAGGGATGATTCAACAATGAAATATAACGCTTTGATAGCGGCCCTGTTTATTACGATCAGTGCACCCTCTTTGGCTGCTATCAACAGAGTCGTTGACGGCAAACGCCCGCCAAATACGGTTAAATCCGTAAAGGTGTTTTTTACCGGCGTGGTCACGCTTAATAAGGTGATGTCGCTTTCATCCGTGCTCGACGAGATCGGCCAGAATTATAAATCAGCCACGCAGGTGCTGCTCTATATCAGCAGCCCCGGTGGTGACATTGATGCCGGGAAAATTGGTTATCAGATCGTTAAAAACTCCCCCATTCCCGTTACGACCGTGAACGCCTCCTCCGTCGAGTCCTCGGCGACGATGATCTACTGCGGCGCACAAAAGAGGCAGGTTATGGGTGACAGCATTTTCTTATTGCATGCGCCAACCGTTGGAAACGCGCCGCGTAGCAATGTCAGTGAAAATATGCTGGACGAGAAAACCGAATTTACCAGCAGATACCGGAACATGATAAAAACGATTTATCAGTCCTGCACCCACCTCACTGACGAGCAGATTGAAAAGATCACCTACAGTGAAGATAACCATAAGCTGCTGGACAACAAGCAGGCATTAGCCACGGGCATCGCCACAGGCGAAATGACCGATTTTCAGCCTGCTGATGCCGCGTATTATATTCATGATAATGACTAAAGGATGATGAAGAGGGGCAGAGCCTGCAAGTCAGACGAGGTTCGAGCCGTTGGATGATAACACCGCTCACTTACCCGTGCTGTGCAGGGGGTTTTGTTGAAAAGGGTGCACAGCGTATGCACCCTTTTTTGACCGACGACAAGCAGGTTTTCGCCTCTTATGACAAGGCTTACATGCCCACTTTATCTATCTGTCACCACTCAACACAGATTTTGCCCAGATGCGAGCCGCTCTGCTGCCAGGCGAAGGCCTCGGCAATATCGTCATATTTAAACGTCCGGTCAATAACCGGCTTCTGGTTCATGCTTTCCAGCGCCTTCACGTAGTCAATCTGGTCCTGACGACTGGCAACGATCACGCCTTTAATGGTGACCTGCTTCGCCAGAACAGACAGAATGGAGAGCGTTGCTTCATCGCCGGAAATGATACCGATTTGGGTGATGTGCCCACCGATTTTGACCGCTTTCAGTGACTCGCCCAGCGTCGCCGGGCCGCCCACCTCAACAACATGATCCACGCCCACGCCGTTGGTCAGTGCGAGGACGCTATCGCCCCAGTTCGGAGTGGTGCGGTAGTTGATGGTTTCATCGGCACCCAACGCTTTAACGTGCTTAAGCTTTTCATCTGATGAGGATGTGGCGATCACTTTCGCGCCCATCGCTTTGGCGATCTGCAGGGCGGCCATGGACACGCCGCCCGTTCCCTGCACCAGCACCGTGTCGTTGGCCTGCAGTTTGCCTTCAGTGATCAGGGCGCGCCAGGCTGTCAGGCCAGACGTGGTGATCGTGGCCGACTCGGTGTGCGTCCAGCCTTGCGGGGCATGGGTAAAGGCATTCTCCGAACGCACGACATACTCACTGGCCATGCCATCAATGCCGTCGCCCGGCGTATGGGCAAAGCCTCCCACTTCTGCGGAAGGTTTGCCGGACAGCCAGACGGGAAAGAAGGTTGACACAACGCTGTCGCCCACGCGGAAATCCTTAACGCCTTCGCCAACGGCTTCTACCACGCCTGCGCCATCAGACAGCAGGATGCGGCCATCTTCGGTTGGAAACTGCCCGGTAGCGACAATCAGATCGTGAAAATTCAGGGAGCCGGCTTTGATAGCGACCCGAATCTCACCTTTGCCCGGTTGGCCCGGATCGGCGATGTCCGACACATGGATATTGTTGAGTCCGCCTGGTGCTTTAAGGGTAAGTGCTTTCATGCTTTTCTCCGTTAAAAGAGGGATGTCTTAATCAGCAGTTGCTAAACATAGACCATATGTGCATTTTATTAAATACGGTCATTTAGGTGATATAGGTACATTTTGGATACTGTAAAAACCCCAGGATATGAAAATTACGATGCGGTGGCCTGCCCGGTTGAAGCCACGCTGGAACTGATTGGCGGCAAGGGTAAAGGGATGATTCTTTACCACCTGCAAAACGAAACGCTGCGGTTTAATGCGCTAAGAAGACGGCTGGGTGATATCACGCCGCGGGTACTCACGCGGCAACTTCGGGAACTGGAAAACGTCGGGTTAATTCATCGCGAAGTGTATGCTGAAGTTCCGCCGAAGGTGGAGTACAGCATGACCGAAGAAGGCGCTTCGCTTGCGCCCTTGCTTGGGCTGTTAAAGCAGTGGGGAGAGCAACACGCGCTGGCCTTATTAGGCAAAAAAAACCCCGCCGTTGTGCCGGAAACGTCCGAGGCTGAAGCACAATGAATGGCCGTGCGCGGTGCCCCCAAAACCTGTTATGACTGATCCTGGACAGGTTCCTCCGCAGGATATCATGGGGAGGAACCTGAAACGCCGGTGGTGAGGTTCAGTCGTTCAGTACGTTTCCATCTGCCACATCACAAGGTGGCCCGCAGCAACCGATGACCGGTTTTCTGTGCTGTCTCGCCATTACTTATTTCTCAAGCACAGAAGCAACCGACTCACAGTTCACCGGCATCCTGTGCTCTGCCACGGAGACAACACAAAATCCGGCCGCATCTTTGCTGTAATGTGCCGCCACACTGAAACGATTGTGGCGTTTAATCTCCTCAACCGGCGGGATTGAGCCAGGCACACCACCTACTGCGGTTTGCAAGCCTACTGTCCAGGGCTGGGTAAACAGATTGTCGTTAACGCTAACCGGCCCGTCGGTCGGTACACCTCGAATATAAACACTGCCTCGGTTTGACGTCCCGTAGCGGCCATAATCAAACAGATTATTGTTTATGATGATGTTTTTCCCGCCGTGGCCCTGCGCGCCCTTGTGCATATCAAACTGATGGTAAGCGCCCCGTGCTCCGCCATTGAGCACAAGGTTGTTATAAGCGTGATAGCCCTCACCGTCATCGCCTTTTCCGGCAATAGCATGACGATTAGCGTTAAAGGTATTGCAGTAGATATCGGCCTGGGCATGGCCATTTTGTACCACCACACCGTAGCCCAGTTGGGTACGGATATTATCGTGGATAACGTTGTGATGAATTTTATTGTCGACGGACGTTTTTACGCTAATCCCGGCCCACGGCCAGTGATAAATCTCATTGTTGTCGATATCAATATGATCGGTGCCAGGTAAAAACTGGATGCCAATCGTTTTATTCGGCGTGTCCGGTTGTCCAGAGGGGCCTTCAATACGCAGCCCGGTTATCCTTGCTTTAGCCTCAACAACATACACAGGATATTGATTAAGTCCGTCATTGAGCCATGGCGTTTGTAATAAAGCGCCCCGACTGCCTTTTTCACCACGATTGCTAAAAAGCGTCTGCCCGGCTTTAATGCGCAATGCCTGTGGCTGATTCGGCACCGTGATGGTGACATCACCCGGAACATAGATGAAGGGATGATTGCTGTCGACAGCCTGTTTCAACGCATCGAAAGTGCGGACAGTAACATAGTGGGCGACGTTATCCGACGTAAGACGATCCTGATACTGCGCCCCACCTCCAATGACATCGCAACTGCCCACCGCGCTAATGGCAGAGCCGGATATCAGTAACAGGCCCGCTATGGCTATTTTCATTTTGGTCATCTCCTGTCGACGCCCGATACAGGCCAGGCTGTCATGTACGCCGTTTTGCAGGGCAGCGATCGCCCTGCCATGCTTTATTCAATGGTGCTGTCTACGACCGCCTGCGCTTGTGCAAACAGTTGCTCATAATGCGAGTGGCTGTCATCAATCGTCTCCTCAACACCCAAGGTGTTATAGAGGAAATGAACCTCCACGTCACCGATCGCCAGATAGCCCGTAACGCCCATCATGTAATCCGTGATGTTTTTCTCCCAGCCATATTTAATAAAGGTTTGCTGAGAACCGCCGACCAGCGCCAGCCAGCGTACTTTTTTATCTTTTAACGCGCTGTTTTCACCGTAGGCCAGACCATAGTTCCATACGCGTTCCAGATAGCCTTTGAGCATGGCGGGATAGCTGTACCACCACAGTGGAAAGACAAAAATGATCGCATCACGATCGTCAAGCTCACTGAACAGACGATGCACCTCCGGTGAGTAGCGCTTAGCCGGATTTTGCCACTCGGGTTCGTCCTCTTCCCGCATCGCCGGATCAAAGCCACTGCGGTAGAGATCCAGCGTCTTAACATGTGCGCCCCGCTGCTCCGCTCGATGGCGCAGGCTTTCCACCATCTGTGCGGTGAGTGAATCGGCTCGGGGATGTGACCAGACGATATACAGGTTTGTTGATTTCATCTTTCACCTCATCTTGTGTTGAGGCATTCACATTACGCTCGCCACATTAGTGTGTGAAACGTATGATTTGAGATGGGTTAATGAGAGATTTTCACTAATGAAACTGAACGTCTATGACTTTGCGACCTTTATCGCGGTTTCACGGCACAAAAGTTTTCGCGCGGCCGGTGACGAGCTTGGCCTGTCGCCCTCGGCGGTCAGCCACGCAATAAAGCAACTTGAGCAGCGGCTGAAAATCCGGCTGTTCAATCGCACAACGCGTAGCGTTGCCCTGACAGAAGCCGGAGCAAATCTGTATGAGCGTTTGCGCCCGGCCTTTGATGAAATCAATGTGATACTTGATGAGGCTAACTGTTTTCGTCAGACGCCCATGGGCTCGCTAAAAATTAACTCATCGCGTCTTGCCTCGCGCATGGTGTTAATCCCACTGGTGGCAACATTCAGTCGGCTTTATCCGGATATCCGTGTGGAAATCACAACGGAAGACCGGCTGGTCGATATTGTTAAAGAGGGATTTGACGCGGGTATTCGCCTCAGCAGCAGGCTTGAAAAAGATATGATCGCGCTTCCCGTCGGGCCCAAAATCAGGTTGGTTGTGGTGGCAACCCCGGACTATTTCGCCCGCCATGCACCGCCTGAACACCCACGTGACATCATGAATCATCAGTGCGTGATGTTCCGTCACGGCAGCGGTCGCATTTATCAATGGGAATTCAGCGGCCCGGAAGGCAGGCTTGAGATACTTCCGGCCGGTAATATCCTGCTGGACGATATGGACGCTCAACGTGATGCCGTGCTGTGCGGTGCCGGACTGGGCTACCTCTATCACGAACAGGTAAAAGATGAGCTGGCAGCTGGCCGTCTGGTTCCGGTACTGGAAGCGTGGTTACCAGAGCAGCCCAGCCTGCAGTTTTACTATCCTAATCGCCACTATATGTCATCGGCGTTAAGGGCATTTATTGACCACATCAAAGCCGCTTCGCCAGCCGCGGTTAGCCGTTAAGATCGTACTCTTTCAACTTACGCCACAGGGTGGTCGGGCTGATGCCAAGGATGGCTGCCGCCCTGACCTTATCCCCTTGAGTTTGGGTGATGATACGCGTGATGAGGTGTTTTTCCTGCTTTTTAAGCAAATGGGTTTCACTCTCCGCAGGCTCGCAAAGCAGGGATTGCTGGCTGGCAGAGCCAAAATCATCGGCAACCCGCACGGCCCTGAGCAGTTCGTCTTTGTCTACAACATCGCGATCGTGAAACACGGCCAGCCTGTAGATAACCGACTGTAATTCGCGGATGTTACCCGGCCAGCTGTGCCGCCTTAAGACATCCAGCGCATCCGGAGTAAACGCGATCTCTTTTCCCTGCTGATGCAGTAAATGCCGCGCCAGTAATTCAATATCCCCTTCGCGCTCAGCCAGTGCAGGTAGCCTGAGTTCCAGGATATTGATTCGGTAGTAAAGATCCTTGCGAAAAACGCCCGACTGAACCAAAACATGCAGATCTTTATTGCTGGCGGTAATCAGCCGAAAGTCTGCCGCAATGAGCGCCTCTCCCCCCAGACGGACAAACTGCTTTTCCTGCAGGACACGCAGTAATTTAACCTGCACATTGAGCGGCGCTTCGCTGATCTCATCAATAAAAACCGTTCCCTTCATCGCCATTTCGAACACGCCGGGCTTGCCACCTTTCCGCGCATGAGTAAATGCCCCCTCAGCATAGCCAAACAGCTCGCTTTCCAGGAGGTTTTCAGGAATAGCAGCACAGTTGATTGCGATAAAGGGGCCATGTTTTCGGATGCTGTGATGATGAATACTCTGCGCAAAGAGTTCTTTGCCGGTGCCGGTATCACCCAAAATATGAATGGGGGCATCATGACGCGCGCACAGCTTGGCTTTATCAATCGCGATGTTAATGCTGGCTGAATGACCAATAATGTCATCAAAAGCGTAGCGAGTATAAAAGCCTTGCTGTTTTATCTTTTTGTCTGCACTGTTTCGCCACTGGCTCTTCCCCTGAATAAACCCGGTAACGATGGAATAGCCATCCTGGCGCTTGGTGTAATGCTTTATTGAGGTACAGATAAAATCACCGTCGAGTTCTACGATCATTTCCTTTACGTCTGACTCATCGATAATTGAGCGATAAACCTCTTTGAAAGCGTCTTTGCGGTAAATTTTATCGCCAGCATGACACTGAAAAAGGGTTTTCCCTCGGTTGTTAATGCTCACCACCTCCCCCATTTGGTCAATGCACATAATGCCTTCACGAGACTGATTCATCGCGGAATAGCTCATATCCAACTTCAGACTTTCCTGATGGATATATTTCAGCAAACTGAAGGCCTCGTTGATGGCTTGCTCAATTGAATTATTATCCGTGTCCCCCATCACAACATTGAGGTCATATTTCTTCGCCATCTCTGCAACCGTAAGACCGCCTATAACGACTTTGTAGTTATTTTCTGCAAGATTTTTCACAACACTTTCGATGTCATAGTGATTATAGACCTGACAGATTTTTAAATTTTCATTGGTCATGTTTTGGTAATGCTTGAGCGCGTTACAAAATTGGGGAAAACCTACCGCAGCAATTTTTTGCGATTTATTTTTCGCCTGCTTAAGAATACGATAAATGCCATGAAAATCATGCGCTATCTCGATCACCGGAATGGTCACATTGCTGCGAAGAAGCGCGGCAGTCCCGCCACGACTAATAATGATTTTCGTTCCAGACCGAATCATTTCATTTGCTTTATCTAATACTTCTGAATAGCCCGTTTCGTACACTGGCAGTTCAAGCTGCTTTTCAATAAGAACATTTAAAATGCGTTGGGTGATGGTTTTTGAAACGGAGAAAATGACGATTTCATTAGACTTCATTGAAGATTCGCTTTTGTCGCTCGCTATTTCATCGAGTATAAGGATAACGATGAATGAGATATTGACAGGCGTCATTCCAGCTTGAGTAAAAAAGCCTTGTTATATTCAGGTCACAAGGCTTGAGAGGCGAGGTAGTTAAAAATTAGCCATGCAGGCGCCGATAGCAGATCTGACCATTACTGATCGTGACGCAGTTATCAATATAGCGTTCGCCTTGCAGTCTGGCTCCCTGAGTATCTTCGAAAACAATTTTTTCATTGCGCAGTTTTACCACCGAAATATCGGCAAATGCCTTCGGCTCCAGCGTACCTATCTGCCCTTGCATTTTCATGAGTCGTGCCGGCGTGCTCGTGACCGCCCTGATAACCTCAAACAAAGACATGCCCATATTGAGATATTTAGACATAACATGTAGCAGACTGTAGACCTTATCGGTACGCAGACTGTTGCGCTGCGTTAAGTCGGTGCTAATGATATCCGGGTAGAACCCCTGATCCATCGCGTTGCGGGCGACGTTAAAATCGAAATGCGCCACACCATTTGAACAGTCAAAGACTACGCCTCTTTGCTGTGCCGCCAGAACAGACGGGTACACCTCGCCCCGACCGTTGAGAATGGTATGGCCTGTGCCGTGGAAACAGTGCGCATAGATATCATCCGCGTTGAAATGCTGAATGAGCTCATTCGCCGGCAGAAAGGAATCGGTGACATGCACACAGAGTGACGTCTCCAGCTCACGCGCCAGCGCAACCGTGGTTAAAAACGGATCGCTGCTATACGACTTGCCTTTGGCAATATCCTGGCTGTAACGCAGTTTCAGCCCAAGAATATTCTCTTTATTTTCGCTTAATACCTGCCTGATTCGTGGCAGGTTATAGTTGGCCGGATTGGTGTTTTCGAGGTATCCCGTTGGCCCGCCACCCAGCGTAGACAAGCCAACATTGACCACATTAAGATAACTTTTTATCTTCACGGTAGCCGTATTAATCACGCTGTTACGGAACAACTTATAGTTTACCCAGCCACTACTGCCAGCATCGACAACGCTGGTTACGCCGTTGGGTAAACAAACCACATCCGGGTTAACGCCTATCGCCGTCCCGCCGTGGAAAACATGCGCATGAAAGTCGATCAATCCGGGGAGAACAAGGCAACCCGCTGCATCAATCACCGTTTCCGCCTCGGTGCTGTCAACGTTTTCAAGGTCAACAATACGGTTGCCGATGATGCCAATATCCCGCCTGAGGTAATCTTGTTTGTCACTGTCCACCGTCAGGCCATTTCTGATAAGCAAATCCAGTTTCATCTTTATCCTCCGGTTAAATACCTATCAATTTCCAGTAAGGGAGACCAATCAGGAAATAAACGATGACGTTAATCAGCACCATCATGGTGCCCAACAGCCAGAAGGTTTTTTGCGGCACGTAGCCACTGGAGAAGGTAAATACGCCAGCGCCGTTACCGTAATGCGTCAGAAGTGCGCCGTAACCCGCCGAGAATGCCAGAGATAAGGCAACATACATTGGTTCTGCCTGGGTGGTCATACCGAGGGTGAACAGCACGGGATAGAAGGAGACAACAAATGCGCTGTTGGACACAAAGAAGTAACGCACAGCAAGACTGATAAAGATCAGCACGCCGATTGCGCTAAATTCGCTGAGATGAGACAGGTCAAGGTAGTTTTTAATGACGCCGACCAGGAAGACGTAGAATCCCCCTTTTGACAGCGCAACGGCGCATCCGTAAAACGCACCGTACCAGACAAATGTCTGCCAGGCCGCTTTCTCGCTGACGACATGTTCCCAACTAAGGACTTTAAATAACAACAGACAGGCGAGAAAGGCAAATCCGACCGGGATAAAAGGAATACCGGTAATTGATCCCGTCATCCATCCCAAAACGCCCATGATGAAGAAGGCGATCAGCAGCCTCTCTTCACGTTTGACCGGCCCCAGTTCACGCAGCCCCTGCTCAGCAATCTCATTAACGTTATCGATCTTTTTCAGTTCTGGCGCATAGACTTTGTAAAGGAGCCATGGACACAGCAGCAGGATAAATCCGGCAGGAATGATGGCAGCCTTAAACCAGGTCATCCAGTCCAGATTAACCTTCATGATTTCGTTAGCCAGTGAAACAGTAATGGCGTTGGTTGCCATACCGGTTAAAAACAGGCTCGACGTCCCCATCGACACCACATACATCAGGATAGTGAGATAGGCGCCGATCCGGCGGCTACCCTCGTCTGGTTTCGAGCCCAGTGCCTCAGCTATATTTCTGAAAATGGGATAAACGATACCGCCAGAACGCGACATATTCGATCCGGTTGCCGGGGCCAGCACCGTATCCGTTACCATCATCAGATAACCCAGCGTCAGCGTATTTTTACCGTAGCGTTTTAACAGAACGTAAGCGATACGCTTACCGAGCCCGGTAATGACAAATGCCTTACATATAATAAAGGCACTGATAATAAACCAGACCATTGAGGTGCCGTAACCCGCGAAAAGAATATGCGGATCGATGAAGATCGATGCGATGCCCAAAATGATCAGCATAATAATCGCATCAGTGAAAGGCCGAAATACCAGTCCGCACAGCATCGCCAGATAAATGCCGACCATATGCCAGGTCGTGGCGGAAATCTCTTCAGGATTCGGTATTATCCAAAATAAAACCGGAAAGAATACGATCGGGAAAAGTTTTAAATAGAACATATTTTATTACCTTTGCTTTATCACCACGGAAGCATGGCTTCCGTGGCTTGAGCTAATCGATGTTAGCCAGGCAGACTAACGAAATACGTCGTCAATGAACTCAACGCGCTTCTCGTCCAGTGTTTTTCTGACCCAGGCACGGTTGGCGGTTCCGTTTTTGGCCGCCTCGACTTTGCTCGCGTCAAATTTTGAATAGGCTTTTGCTTTTTCAAGCAAGGCTTCCGCATCACCCAAGGGAACAACAATCACGCCATCCGCATCACCGACAATGAGATCGCCGGGCGATACCGCAACCCCGCCAACGGCAATCGGCGTATTGACCTCGCCGGGGCCTTCTTTAAACGGGCCAGCCGGGTTTGACCCCGTGGCAAACAGAGGAAAGTCCAGTACCGATAAGGCATCAATATCGCGGATGGGCCCATCCAGAACGATACCGGCGATTTTCTTGCAGTGATGGGCGTAAGCCACCATGATTTCGCCCATCAACGCCCGAGAACGGTCGCCTTCGTTGGATACCACGATGACGTCGTTTTCCGTGGCCATATCCAGTGCTGCGTGAAGCATCAGGTTGTCGCCAGCCCGGGCTTTAACGGTAATGGCATAACCCGCCATGACCGGTTTTTGTGGTGAAGAAATACGCTGAATACCGTTGCCCAGTACGGCAATACGATTCATGGTGTCCGCAATATTCGCAGCGGGCAGTTGCGCGTACGCTTTGAGTAATTCAGGGTTGCCTTCAGGACGTTTTAAATAAATACGATTGCCAATAGTCATCTTATTCTCCAAAGCCAGGAACGGGCCAGGTGGGTTTTTTACCAGACAAAACCTCATCGATACCGATTGCGGTATGCAGTGAAGCTCTGTCAGTGGCTTCTTTTGTAGCGGCACCAATATGCGGACCAATCACGACATTACTGAGTGAGAAAACAGGATCGTTCGGGTCGAAGGGTTCTTTCTTTAAGACGTCCAGACCGGCACCGGCGATAAGATGGTTAGCGAGCGCGTGATAAAGCGCTTTTTCATCCACAAGCTTGCCGCGTGCGGTATTAATGAAATATGCAGTGGGCTTCATCATGGCAAATTGCTTTTCGCCGACGAAATCCTGGGTTTCCGAGGTGGTTGGACAATGGAGAGAGACAAAGTCACTTTCCTGAAAAATGCGGTCAAAGTCCTCGGTACGCTCCACGCCTTCTGGCATTTCCGCCTGGGTTTTATAGGGATCGTAAGCAATGACTTTCATGTTGAAACCGTGCAGCGCTTTGAGTGCGACGCGCGAGCCAATATTACCGACGCCCACTAAGCCAAGCGTTTTGCCATCCAGTTCGACCTTTGGCGTGCGCAATTTAGCCCAGTAGTAATCCTCCAGCATTTTCTCTTCAACCAGCCTGAAGTTACGCGAGCAGTGCAACATGTAGAAAATAGCCAGTTCTGCTACGGACATGCTGTTAGCAACGGGCGCGTTCAGAACAACAACGCCATGACGTTTGGCCGACTCAAGGTCAACAGTGTCGTAGCCCGCGCCGTGCCGGGCGACGACTTTCAGTTTCTTTGCTGCCTCAAAAACGCGGTCAGACATTTTTGATAGCCGCACAATAATGCCGTCGCAGTCAGGAATATCACGAATAATGTCGTCTTCTTCCATACCTGAACCAGTAATCAGCTCATAACCGCGACTTTCTAAATAAGCGCGCCCTTCTGCCATTATTTCCTGAGGGAGCAAAATTTTATATGCCATGTAAACTTCTCCTGTGTTGAATACGCAGAATGTATTGCAGCGTGCGTGCCAACACCGAAAGAATAACAATCAAAAAATATAATCATTTGATTTTATGATATTTCATAGCCTCAATGTCCCAGACATGTGGTCGCATAAGAGTGATGATTATCACGCATAAAAAACGGGAGCTTTTCAAAAAGAAAAGAGAGATTGATTAACCATTTCATTCTGAAAGTGAAGATGTGAGGCAGTTAACGGTGAATGGATGTTGAGAAACTCAACAGTTTTGCTGAGGACGTAGATCCGGGAAGATAAACACGGTTAACAAATACTTGTGATAAACATATCCACTTTTTCAAACACCTCGTTCTTATTAAACACTATTTTAACAAAGCGCAAATAAACGCTGTACATTATTAATCCGTCTCTCAGGGTAAGATCTCACCTTCAGTGTCAATAAATGCAAAACCTTTAATTACGTAAAAACACTTCCCTCATCTTTATTCTTTTATTAATGAAGTTATAAAAACCAGAGAATGCCAGAAAAACAATTAACAAAAAAGTCATAATAAGAACAAAACAAATAACCCATAAAAAACAACGGAATATTAAAAGAATAGCAACAACGACAATATAAAAACAATAATATCAAGACAAACAAAAAACACATCAGACCTTCTATTTAGACGCAGATCATACAAACACAAATAAATCGAAATGGCAGGAAACTTATCATTGAATTCATACCGGATTGTCATTTAAAAATAGTGAGCCATTTAAGCGCGCCTCATCCATCAGTGGCTCTGGTTAATATAAAATAAAACTACAGGATTTCTCTCATGAAACTTAAATTAGTTGCAGTGGCAGTAACTACATTGTTAGCAGCAGGTGTAACAAATGCTGCAGAAATCTATAACAAAGACGGTAATAAATTAGATCTTTACGGTAAAATGCAGGGATTGCACTATTTCAGCAGTGATAAAGGTGAGCGTGGTGATAATTCATATGCTCGCCTCGGTGTAAAAGGGGAAACGCAGATCACCGACCAACTGACCGGGTTCGGTCAGTGGGAATACAACATGCAGGCGAACCGCGATGAAAAATCTGAGAGCCAGTCATGGACGCGCTTAGGCTTCGCGGGGCTCAAATACGGTGACTATGGTTCGTTTAACTACGGCCGTAACTACGGCGTGGTTTACGATGTTACCTCCTGGACCGACGTGTTGCCGGAGTTTGGCGGCGACACCTATGGCTCCGATAATTTTATGCAACAACGTGCCAATGGCCTGGCGACCTACCGTAATACCGACTTCTTTGGCCTGGTATCCGGACTTAACTTTGCCTTACAGTATCAAGGCAGAAACGGCGGTGCTGATGGTGAAGGCAACAGTGTGACGAATAATAACCGTAATGCTGCGAAGCAAAACGGCGACGGCTACGGTGCAGCAGTGACCTATGCCTCTCCTCTGGGCATCAATGCCGGTGTGGCCTATTCTCATTCCAAACGCACACTGGACCAGAACGGTCTGGCATTGGGTGAGGGTGATAATGCCGAAACGTATTCAGCCGCGCTGAAATACGATGCCAATGCCGTTTATCTGGCGGCACAATATACCCAAACCTACAATGCCACACGCGTTGGTAATGGCAACCCAGGTTTCGCCAACAAAGCACAGAATTTCGAAGTCGTTGCGCAGTATCAGTTCGACTTTGGTCTGCGCCCCAGCATCGCGTATCTGCAATCAAAAGGGAAAGATCTTGAAGGCTTTGGCGACCGGGATTTAGTGAAATATGTTGATTTAGGTGCGGCCTATTACTTCAACAAAAATATGTCAGCCATCATCGATTATAAAATCAACCTGCTGGATGAAACCGACTTCACTCAGGCAGCGGGCATTTCAACTGACAATATTCTGGCCGTCGGCCTGGTTTATCAATTCTAATTCCGACGCACTCGTGTTAAGCCAGCTCTCAGAGCTGGCTTTTTTATCACCCGCATATTTACCGCTCTGGGGTACAAGGATGGTTTTGACAACATTTATCGGGCGTTGCCTTTGTGGTGAGTGTCAGTTCGCCGTCGAGATCGATGAACTGAACGTGCATGCCTGTCATTGCACGTTGTGTCAAAAATGGTCAGGCGGGATTGCCATGTACATGGAAGCGGCCAATGCGCCAGCATTACTCAGGCAGTCAGCCTCGCCCTCATGTTTCACCTCGTCCTTACAGGGTAAACGCCATTTTTGCCCCGGCTGTGGTTCTCCAATGTGGTTGTTGTTGACTGACAGCCAACGGTATTTTATTCCCTGGACACAGCTTGACCTGACTGAAGATGTGCAGCGCCGTCTGGTGCTGGCCGCTGAAATCTACACCGAGACTCAGCCTGCCTTCTGGCGCCTTACAGGGCAATATGCCCGCTTTAGTGGCAAAGCGTTCGAAGCCAGAATGCCGCACCACTAATCGGTTTCCTCAGCCATCCCTCATGCACTGACGCCAGCGGCGCAGTCACGTCACGTCACGTCACAGCAGTAAAGATCATCACGCCATCTTAACGACCTAATACGCTATCTGACCCGACAAGCGGACGAATGGCTATGTTGCCCTCGCCCGGCCTGATTCAGAGGCGCTTAGCGCTGCTTCGGTTTTAGTTTTTCGACCGCCTTCATCACTGAAAAATAGAACAGGGGTACAAAGAATATGGCCAGCAGCGTGCCGCTGATCATGCCACCAAATACGCCACTGCCGATCGCCTGCTGCGTTCTGGCACTTGCTCCGCTAGCCAGCATCAAAGGTACCACGCCCAGGGTAAAGGCCAGCGACGTCATCAGGATCGGGCGTAAACGCATCCGCGAGGCTTCCAGCGTTGCCTCAACCAGCCCTTTGCCGCCTTCGTGCATCTGTTTAGCAAATTCGACAATCAGAATGGCATTTTTTGCCGACAGTCCAATAATCGTAATCATGCCAACTTTGAAGAATACGTCGTTCTGCATATCCATCAGGCTGACGGCAATGACCGCGCCCAGCAGGCCAAGCGGCACGACCAGCATAACGGAGACCGGCACTGACCAGCTTTCATAAAGCGCCGCCAGCACCAGGAACACCACCAGCATGGACAGCACCATCAGCATAGGCGCTTCAGAGGCCGATTGCTGCTCCTGTAACGAGCCACCGGTCCACTCTATTGCAAAGCCTTCTGGCAGCTGTTTCGCCAGCCGGCTCATCTCGTTCAGCGCATCGCCACTTGAATAGCCGTGTGCGGGATTGCCGGTTATCTTGATTGACTGATAACCCTGATAACGAACCAGCTGCAACGGGGAGGTTTCCCACTCCGCATGAACAAATTCAGCGAGCGGTGCCATTCCGCCGGACGCATTGCGCACGTATAACCTGAGAATATCCTCGGGTTGCATACGATATTTCGCATCGGCCTGAATGATGACCTGCTGCATACGATCGCTGTTGGGAAAATCATTGACGTAAAGCGAACCTATCGCGCCGGAAAGCGTCTGGCTGATCTCATCAAAAGCCACGCCCATCGCAAAGGCTTTTTGTCGATCGATATTAAGCCGGATCATCTGCCCATCGGGTAAGCCGTCAACGTACACATCCCGGACGACAGAACTTTTCGCCGCAAGCGCCAGCAACTGCTCTTCCGCCTTTTTCAGCGCCGCATAGCCTTTACCGCCGCGATCCTGCAGGCGCAACGTAAAGCCCGATGAGTTCCCCAGCTCGTCAATAGCCGGGGGGATCAGATTAAAGGTTTCCGCTTCAGGATTCGCTGACATCACTTTCTGCGCGCGCGCGGCTTCAGAAAAGGCGGTGGCCCCCTGACGATCTTCCCATCCTTTTAAGGTGGTGAAAGCCATGGCGGAGTTAGGCCCGGAACCCGCAAAGCTGAACCCCATTATCGCGATAGTTGACTGCATCGCCGGGCTTGAAAGCACCTGCTGTTCAAAAGCTTTTACCACGTTCAGCGTGCGTTCGCTGGTCGCGTCCGAGGGGAGCTGAATGGAGGTCATAAAGTAGCCCTGATCCTCCTCCGGCAGAAACGAAGACGGCAGGTTTTTTATCGCCAGGAAGAACAGCAGGCACAGCGCCGCATAAACCGCTAACGCACCGCCTACCCGTTTTAATAAACAGCTTACGCCCTGGCCGTAAAGGTAAGTCATTGCTGCAAACTTATGGTTGAACCAGCCAAAGAAGCCCTTTTTCTGATGAGCATGCCGATCAACAGGTTTTAACAGCGTGGCACACAGCGCCGGCGTCAGGCTGAGCGCCAGGAAGGCGGAGATCAGGATAGAAACCGCCATTGAGAGCGTAAACTGCCGGTATATCGCCCCAACGGAACCACTGGCCATCGCCATCGGGATAAAGACCGCGCTCAGCACCAGCGTAATCCCGATGACCGCACCGGTAATCTCCTTCATCGCCTTTTGCGTTGCCGCTTTCGGGCCCAGCCCCTCTTCCGTCATGATTCGTTCGACGTTTTCCACCACCACTATCGCATCGTCAACGATGATTCCAATCGCCAGCACCATACCGAACATGGTTAATACGTTGACCGAGAATCCCGCCAGCAGCATCACGGTAAAGGTGCCCAGCAGCGCAATCGGCGCAACAATCGCCGGGATAAAGGTATAGCGAACATTCTGTAAGAACAGATACATCACAAGGAAGACCAGTATCATGGCTTCGATAAAGGTATGAATGACCTTCTCAATCGAGATCTTCACGAAGGGCGTCGTATCAAACGGAATGCTGTAAGCCATTCCCTCTGGCATAGCCTGACGCAGCTCGTTCAGACGGAGTTTGATCCGCTCTGCGGTTTTAACCGCATTGGCGCCTGGCGAAAGCTGAATCGCTGCCGCGGTAGAGACGCGTCCGTTTTCACGGGTGGCAAAACTGTAGGTTTGCGATCCGAGCTCAACCCGCGCCACGTCGCTCAGCACCACGCGAGATCCATCCGGATTGGCGCGCAGGGTAATACTAGCGAATTCCTGGGGTGAACCAAGCTGGCCTTTGACCAGTAGCGGATAGCTGACCTGCTGGCCAGCAACCGCCGGTGCGTCACCGGTCCGTCCGGGCGCGATCTGGGTATTTTCCGTGTTGATTGCCCGACTGATATCGCTGACGGTCAGGCGATACTGGCTAAGCTTGACCGGATCGACCCAGACCCGCATCGCTTTCTCTGCGCCAAACAGCTGCACGCGGCCCACGCCTTCAATACGACGAAGCTCTTCCGTGATATTGCGTGAAAAGTAGTCGCTCAGATCGGCTTCAGTGAGTTTGCCATCTTTAGACGTAAGCCCGACGATCATCAAAAAGTTAGCGCCCGAGGCCTCAACGCTCAGGCCATTCTGCCGCACGGCCTGGGGCAGGCGCGGCTCAATCACTTTGATACGGTTTTGCACATCAACCTGAGCCAGCTCAGGATCGGTGCCGGGCGCAAAAGTCACCGTAATGGATGCCATACCGCTGGTATCGCTGGACGATTCGTAATACAGCACGTGCTTTGCCGATGAAAGCTCACGCTCAATCAGCGCCACCACGCTGTTGTTCATGGTTTCCGGCGTTGATCCCGGATATGAGGCGGTGATGCTGATCGTCGGCGGTGCCACCGAGGGATAAAGCGCTACGGGTAATTTTGGAATGGAGAGCAGGCCAAACAAAATAATAAAAACGGCAATAACCCAGGCAAATACCGGTCGATTAATAAAAAACTGAGGCATGATTTACCCTGACTGAATATAAAAAAGATGAGGGCAGAAAACCGTCACCTGTTACGCTGTAAGCCACACACGTGTGCGTGCTTTTTAGAGTGAGACGCCAGTCTGTCAATTCATCGTGGTGGTAACTGGCTTGTTTGCTGTGTGCATTTACGCCTCCTTTAGTCGGCGCAGCGCGGCCTTATACAGGAGCCGGGTCACGCGCCCGCCCCGGCAGGCCAGCGCATTGGTGGTGACCGCCTCCCAGAACGGCGTCTGGGCGGTTCGCTCATGGCGATTAATCTTTTTCACAGGCCGATACATCGTCGCGATCACGCTTCTCCCCTTAACGCTTAACGCTTGCTGTAGCGGTGTGACGCCGGAAGGATGCAAACCGGTGGTGAACAGCAGCAAAAATAAAAAGCAAAAACCGGACCTCACTAAATTACGCGGCGTCATCACGAATACTCTCAAATAATGCGCATTATTCCGGAGTGTACCCGCCTGACAATGACCTATTATGTAAAGTTTATGGAGAGAGTATGGATAGGTAAAAATAAAAAAACATCGCACACAGCGCAATATATTCGATAGACAATTTAAAAGCGCAGGACATAATATATGCTGAACTTTGACAGGGACAGAGATTATCAGGACACAAAATTACAAGGTATTCTCCTTTATTTTATCCCGGGAAAGGGTTTGAGATGAAAATAGCTGAAAGTGAAAGCGTCTTCATCAGGCGTTTTTTGCAACAGGATGCTCAGGGCCTGTTAAATTATTTATCCGCGCCTTATCCGGCCTGCTTTTTCGATGAGAAACTGGCCGATCTTGAGGCCGCCGTCAAGGAGGCGCGGAAAAGGAGCATTGACGCCACGCAGTTTGCCCTGTGTCTGCAACAGACAGGCGACTTAATCGGTCATCTTTTTGCCTGTGATGACGAAGAACCGGATGCCCGTACCCGGAACGTGGGATGGTATCTGAATCCTGCCTATCAAGGCCATGGCTATGCTCAGGAAGCCGCAATCTGCCTGTTTAATTATTTATTTCGGATAAAAAATGTCAGGCGGATTTATGCCTATGTCGCCGATGACAACGCGGGTTCGCAGCGATTATGTCAGCGTTTGGGGATGCGGCTGGAAGGATGCTTTAAAGAGCATGTGTCATTCACGGATCACAATGGCATCGCCATTTATGAAAATACGCAGGTTTACGCCATCCTGCAAAGAGAGTGGTGCATCAGCTAACAGGCGTTCCATGCTTTCTGTCGCCGCGTGATGTTGCTTTTCTTTTGGCTAAGGTCTGATTGTGGGTTTCATGCTGTGCGCAGTGCTTTTGCTGGTCTGCCTGTCATGACAGGCGTAATGTTCCTGATGAAAGGACGCGCTTCTCTTCCGGCTGTGCTGCCCCATCATCCGCAACAGGTGTTTTTAATTTTGAGGGCGTTATGAGCAACGACAATCTAATCCTTGTGGCAGAGGATGACTTTGAAATCTCTGATATATTAATGAGTTATATCAAACGCGCCGGAATGAAAGCGGTACATGCGGCAGAGGGGGAAAGCGCTCTGGCCTTAATTAAAACCTTACAGCCTGACCTGGTGCTGCTGGATATCCAGTTGCCGCTAATCGATGGCTGGAATGTGCTTTCAACGTTGCGTAAAGAAAGCAACACGCCGGTGATCATGGTGACCGCGCTGGATCAGGATATTGATAAGCTGATGGGGCTTCGCCTGGGTGCCGATGACTATATCGTTAAACCCTTCAATCCTTCGGAAGTGGTCGCCCGTATTGAGGCCGTGCTGCGCAGAGCAAAAAATCAGGCTGTCCCTCAATCCCTGATCAGAACCCGCTTTATGACCATCTACACCGATGAGTTCTGTGTGGAGATCCACAGCGGTGGGCAGACGTTTACGCCGGTACTGACCACCACAGAATTCAAGCTTCTGACGCACATGGCAAAATATCCCCGTAAGGTCTTCAGCCGTGAAGAGCTGCTCAATGCCTGCCTGCCCGAAAGCGACACGCTCGACAGAACCGTAGACAGCCACATGAGTAAGTTGCGTAAAAAATTTGAAGGCTGTGGCTTAAACGGCGTACCGGAAAGCATTCGTGGGATAGGCTATCGGCTGGGTGAACAGAAGTGAATAAAGATAAAGCGCTCAGTCGGCAAATTCTTCTGTTTATGCTGTCCCTGACGTTCACCATCATTATTGTGGCCGTGGTCGGTTCCTATCTGTTTTACAGCTTCATTATTGAAAACTTCCCCGGCGGTTTGTCCGCCAGCAACAGTGAAAGCATGACGGTCTTTGACTGGGTCTGGATCGCTATCAGCTCGATAATCAGCTTCCTGATTGCCTTACTGTTTGCTTTCAAACTCTCCGCCAAGATACTGAATCCCCTGAGTTCCGTTGCCACCAGTTTGCGCCGGATTTCTCAGGGCGATTTGAGCGCCCGCGCCGCAAACAGTCAGAGCAGCCTGGGGGAGGTGAATACGTTAGTCAGGGACTTTAACGAAATGGCGGAAAAGCTGCAGACGCTGGACAACCAAAGAAAGTCCTGGAATGCGGCGATCGCCCATGAACTCAGAACGCCGGTCACGATTTTACGCGGCAGGCTGCAGGGGCTGGTTGAAGAGGTGTTTGAACCCAATCCGCCGCTGTTCAAAAGCCTGCTGCGGCAGACAGAAGGATTATCACGGCTTATCGACGATTTGCGCGTCGTGGGAGCGGCAGAAGGCGGATCCTTTACGCTGGATGTGAAAGCCGTGGCAATGCGCGATGTGCTGGAAAACGTTGGCGCATCGTTTGGTCACCCGTTTCAGGAGCAGGGATTTAACCTCATCATTGAGCAAAATAATGCCGTTACGCGGTGTGATCCGCTGCGCATTATCCAGTGCCTGACCATTTTATTTGATAACGCGCTTAATTACGCCACGCCGGGCATCGTCAGGGTCCGAAGCGGACATCGGGACAACCTGTTTTTTATTGAGGTGGAAGATACGGGGCCGGGCGTGCCTGACGATTTCCAGCGTCATATGTTTGAGCCGTTTCAACGCGGCGCCGCAGGTCGTGCGATAAACCCGGCGGGATGCGGGCTGGGTTTATCCGTTGCGAAGGCGATTATGCAGGCTCATGGGGGCGATATTCGTTACCGCACATCATCCCAGGGCGGCTCCCTTTTTTTACTACGCTGGCCTGACGCTGACTAGCGCAAATCCACCTCTGGGCTTGAAGGCAGGCGGAAGGTTTTATGGTACGCCTGCTGTTGCCACATCGCGCCAAGTATCGCGTCCCATTCCTGGGGAATGATTTTCAGCTTACCGCGCTGTGGCGTAAGCGTGATCTCGCTGAAGTACAGGCTGTCGTCCTTCAGCATTAAATCGACCCGGCAATAGTCGATATCTTTTGCCAGCGCCTGCGCAGCAGAGAGGGCGCGATAAAACAGCGCCGGTTCCGGTATAAAAGCAGGATGATGGGGATAGGCTATCTGGAAGGGCTGCAGTTCCCATTTTCTGTTGTACACATTCACGTACTCCCTGCCCTGTTCATCAGTAAAGTCGGCTTCGATAATGCTCGCATTGCCGTCGAAGCAGTGAATTCGCAACATTTCGGGCGTAGTGCTTCTGTCCCTTCCCTCAAACAGTTCAATATATTCTTCACACAGAATGGTGGGCGTAATGTCTTTGTATTGCCACTCTCGCGTGCAGTAATACATGTTCTTTTTCAGGGCTAAATCCAGCGTTAATAAAGCAGACTGACTATCGAACGCCGTTTTGTCTTTGCAGATTATCGTGCTGCCACTGTCGTGATTGCACTTTAAAACGAAGGTATCGGGCAACGCGGCAAAATCAATCTCTTTGGTGCTTTTATAGGTCTTAATTAAGGGCGCGACCGTGACTTCATCCGTGCGGCTGGCAACGTAGTGACGGACAGCGAGCTTGTCTGCCAGCAGCGTATAAAGCGGCTTCCTGTCATAGAGCAGCCTGTAGCACATTTTTTCATTCAACGTGACAGGATGAATCAGATCCGGCTCTCTGTTTAACAACGGGCGCAGTCGTTGCGTATGGAAAAGTACGTCGCTAATTAAAAAACACCTGATGATTTTGAGCTTATATTCAACATATTTAGCGATATAGTTCAGCGTCTTCATCTTATCCTCCCCGAAAGTGGCAGGATGATAAGCAGAATAGATTGCTGGAGTTTGTGTGAATGATGGAGCAGAGATGGAGCCGCCAGCCCTAGCCGAAAACGTCGCTGGCGCTGCCGACGCTCCACGCCGGGGCAACGCAGACGCATTACCGCGTAACGCGCCCGCAACCCAGTCAGTCAGTCAGTCAGTCAGTCAGTCAGTCAGTCAGTCAGTCAGTCAGTCAGTCAGTCAGTCAGTCAGTCAGTCAGTCAGTCAGTCAGTCAGTCAGGAACGCTAAACCGCGCATTGCCGTACTTCACCCTCTTCTCATGGTTAATATTATTTCATCTATCATTACATTAACTATTACGCCTCTAATTGTAATGAAGGGTTTACTCATCTGTTTTAGCTCAGTGTTATTTATTTTAATAATGACCAGGCTGGCACGTTGATTTCTTTCACTCAAGTAATTTTTATACATTTCAGCTAAAAGCCAACTCATATAATAATGATTTCTATTTACATTTTAGGTCTGATAAAATCCGCCGCGCCAGAATGTTAAAAGCACGCAGTCTCATTTATTAATGGACAGATACTAATGAAAAAAATGCTTAGCCTGTTAAGTTTTATTTTCCTGACAACGAGTTCCGCCTGGGCAACCACCTATCCTCTGACGATTGAAAACTGTGGTCAGAAAGAAACATTCACCAAGGCACCTGAACGCGTGGTGGCGCTTGGGCAGAATACCGCTGAAATTCTGCTGCTACTGGGACTGCAGGACAAAATGGTGGCCAGCGCATTCTGGCCGACCAAAGTCTTACCGCAGTTAGCGGAACAAAATGCCAAAGTGCCGGTACTGACCGTCGAGATCCCAACGCTGGAATCCATTCTGGCGAAGAACCCCGATTTTGTTGCGGCACAGATCCAGCTGCTGATGGGGCCGAACAGCAAGGTCGCCAAACGCGAAGACTTTGAGTCAGTGGGCATCAACACCTATCTGTCTCCGGGCATGTGTGCCACAAAACAGAACACCGGCGATATCTACGGTAGCCGTGCCACGCTGTGGAATATGTCCTACGTTTATCAAGAGATCGCCGATTTTGCCAAAATCTTTAACGTAGAAGATCGCGGCCAGCAGGTGATCAACGACTTTAAAGCACGCGAAAGCGCCCTGAGAAAAGCCTTCCCGAAAGGTAAGAAAGATCTCTCCTTCCTGTTTTGGTTCTCCAGCTCCTCGCCCTCTGCCGACGCTTACGTCGGCGGTAAGAACGGCGCATCCGGTTTTATTGCCAATGTGTTAGGCGGCCATAATGCGATCACCACTGAAACTGAATGGCCCACCGTGAGCTGGGAAAGCATTATTGCCACCAATCCGGATGTGATCGTTGTAACCAGCCTTGACCGTAATCGCTGGAAACTGGATAACGCCGAAGAAAAGATTAAGTTCCTGAAAAGCGATCCGGCGGTCAGCCAGCTGGATGCGGTGAAGAAAGGCCATATCGTGGTGATGGACGGTCAGGCAATGAACCCGACGATTCGTACCCTTTACGGGGCAGAACAGGTTGGCGAACAGTTACGTAAGATGGGCCTGAATTAATGCGTGAAGGGGTTGTTCAGGCACGACGTGGCATGGGTTTTATTGCTGTCGCAATCATCGCCATCGTCGTGCTGTTTATGGTTATCGCGCTCGGCGTCAGCGTAGGCGAATTATCGATACCGTTGAAATCCGTGGTGTACACCGTGACCAATAAACTGGGTATGACGGATGTGCCCGTGAACCGTATTCACGAAAGCGTTATCTGGGACTTTCGTTTAAGCCGTGCGCTGGTTGCGGCGCTGAGCGGTGCCGGTCTGGCCATTTGCGGTGCTGTACTGCAAAGCCTGTTGAAAAATGCCCTTGCCGAACCTTACGTACTGGGCGTTTCTGCCGGCGCATCGACGGGTGCGGTATTGATCGTGGTCTCGGGCGTCGGGGCCGGTGCGATTTCCCTGTCGCTGGGCGCCTTTACCGGCGCCTTTGCCGCCTTTGCCTTTGTTGCACTACTCACCAATGGCGCACGCGGTGGCACAGAGCGTACCATTCTGGCGGGCGTGGCAGCGTCGCAGCTTTTCAATGCGATTACCGCCTATACCATCAGTACTTCAGCCAATGCCCAACAGGCGCGTGACGTGATGTTCTGGTTGTTGGGTAGCTTTAGCGGCGTGCGCTGGCCTGAGTTTCAGCTGGTTTTGGTGATAGTGGTCATCGGTTTAGCGGTCTGCCTGTACTATTCCCGCGCGCTGGACGCATTTACCTTTGGTGACGACGCCGCCGCCTCGCTGGGGATTCCGGTCGGCGTGGTGCGTCTGGTGCTGTTCACGGCAACCGCCCTGATGACCGCCACGATTGTCAGTATGGCTGGCTCGATCGGTTTTGTCGGCCTGGTCGTTCCCCACGTGATGCGCTTCTTTTTCGGCCCGCTACACAGCCGCTTACTGATTGCCTGTGCCATCGCCGGCGCGATTCTGATGGTCCTGGCGGATATTGCTTCACGTATGTTGATTGCGCCGCAGAGCCTGCCGGTTGGCGTCGTGACCGCGCTGGTTGGCGTGCCTTTCTTTGCAATTATTATTTATCGCTCCAGGACGCAATAATGAGCATCAGCGCGGAAAATCTTACCTGGCGGGTAGGAAAAAAAGTCATCGTTAACGATGTATCCCTGGCGGTCTCGTCGGGCGAAACCGTGGGCTTACTGGGGCCGAACGGCTCCGGTAAATCGTCGCTGCTGCGCCTGCTGGCCGGTCTGCGTAAGCAACACACGGGCAAAGTGATGCTGGATGGCAAGGATCTGTCCCTGATTGCCAGAAAGCAGCTTGCCCGCCGTGTGGCTTTTGTTGAGCAACATGCGTTAACCAGCGCCAATATGACCGTACGTGACGTTGTAAAGCTTGGAAGGATTCCGCATCACTCCCCTTTTTCCAGCTGGACACATCACGATGATGAGATAGTGGAAGCCGCGCTGACGCGGGTGGATATGTGCTCACGCTGCGATCAGGGCTGGCAGAGCCTGTCCGGCGGTGAACGCCAGCGCGTACACATCGCCAGAGCATTAGCCCAGGCGCCCAATGAAATTCTGCTTGATGAGCCCACTAACCACCTGGATATTCACCATCAGCTCCAGTTGATGAAGCTCATTAGCGAGCTTCCGGTCACCAGCATTGTCGCCATTCACGATCTGAATCATGCGGCGCTGTTTTGTGACCGGCTGATTGTGATGCTGGAGGGCGAACTGATTGCGCAGGGAACGCCTGATGAGATACTCACAGAGTCGCTTCTGTGGGACGTGTTCAAGGTCAGGACGAAAATCGAGACGTCGCCCGTCCATGGCAAGAAGCATATTCATTACTATGCCTGATTCAGTGCTGCGTTAAATGTTTAACGCGATGTCATCGTTTCCGCTGCGCCCGGCCAGCCGTTTGTGATCGCCTGTTCTGCCTGCCGGTTTGTGTTTACTCTCAGCTTTTATTCGGTCGTGCCCCTTCAGGCCTCTTTCTGTGCAAGGACGGGCTGCTTGTCGGGCTGCCAGACTGGTAGCGTGCTACGGCGCGCTTGAGACGAGGGCGTTTTTGCCGTGCTGGCCGAAATCTCATCATGGGCAGCCAGCTTGCTGCTGCGCTGCTCCCCTTTCCCCAGGCCATACTAAGCTGGCGCTTTTTCCTTTCATGCACGCCGTTGCCATGCTGATAATGTGTTGTCCCTTAAAAAAAGCGTAGCGTTCAGGGCTGGGCCTGTTATCACGACAGAAATAAGATAATTAAAATTCAGAGGATGAACCACTTGCAGGATTTACGCCCGGGTTCTTTTTTTAATAAACCACTGTTTTCCAGTTTCAATAACCAGTTTCGCGCAGCATAAATAGACATATCGCATTCATCCGCGACATCACGAGTCATGATGCCTTCCGCCTGGCGCTTTATCAGGCACATCATCACATCTTTCATTTTTGGTTTTTTTTCCGTTTCCTGAAGCTGATTCCATTTCGCCTCACACTGAATTTTATAAGCTAAATTTTTCATCGCTGGCTCCCCGTAAGGTAAAAATCCGACTTCATTTTCGAAATCAAACGCTTGTATAAGCGCGTATCGGCGACGGCTCTCTGCCACAACCGACCGCAATCTTAACCGACGATGCAATTTAACAATTACCGCCCTCAGGCAACCACAAACACTTATCCACACTTATTTTTAGATTTAATATTCTGAATTTATAAACAAATACAAAATAATAAACCAGACGAAGACAGCGGTGAGGCAAGAAGAATGAGGACAGGCGAGCGGCAGGCAAGCTCGTGCCCGTCCGGTCAATCCGTTAGCGGGTGTGACAGACAATCAGTGGCAATACACGGCTACCGATAAGTACGGCATCGTTCATACCGGTTATTTTGCTGATATAAAGATAGGAGAAGTTGGTATTCAATACGCTGTCAGGAACATTATCCCGCAGACCCGGATGAAGGGTGAAATGATTGAGTTTATACAGAGACTGAATATAAGGTGAATAGTGGAATTCGGCATTACGCCTTAATACGTAATCCTTGCCATTTTTATGTACGATGCCATCAACGGAGACCATTGCGTCGCCAGAATAACGCAGCGTCAGCACAAAACTGGCGTCCAGATGAAAGTCAGTGGCGGCATCGCGCTGCTGTAAATTAGCCGCGCAGGTAAATTCAAACATGTCACTGTGCGATCGCACGTAATAAAAGCTGGCATAAATGACCACGCCCGCCAGGGCAATGATGAGGCACAGCAATAAGGCGAGGCGTCGTTTAGGGTTTATCATTATCTGGCCTCCATCCCAGCTCGGTATAATTTGAGCACGCTATTTTTTCGTCTTTCGTTCTCACGCAGTAGGAGACATAGACGTTGCCGCTGTGTCCTGCCGTGACATTTCTGTCCACATAAAACATATACCGACCGCCCTTCTGACACGCCATTCCGCTGTCTGCAATCAGCTTGTGCCACACGCGTTCAGCAGGAAAGGTCGATTCACCGGGGTGAACGGGAAGATAAAAGACGTCACAGCCGTCCAGCCGGGCGACGCTGACGGGCGTGATGCTTTTCTCTTTCAGAAGCAGCGGAAGAAGAAGCACGCCGAGTAACAGTAAGATAAAACCGCCAGACAGCCAGTAGGCGCGCGGGCTGCGTCGCGTAACGGATGTGGAAGTGGAAGTGGACGCCGGTTCGCCCCCGGGATTTGGGGGCTGGAGGGCCGATTTTTGGATGCGAATGGCGGGATTGAAAACGAAGCCCACCTTGTACACCGTGGTAATCGCCTCCTGCTCTATGCCCAGTGAAGACAGCCCGCGTCGAATGGCGGAAACGTAGGCATTGAGGCTGTTGGAAGAAGGCGTTGCGCCCGTCTCTTGCCAGAAGTTATCCAGGATCTGCTCGCGGGCCAGCACGACGCCGGCGCTTTTCAGGAACATTTCCAGTAAATGGTTGCAGGCAGGCGATAGCGGCACGCTGGTCTCGCTGGAATCCACCAGGCATAGCAGGCCCTGAGCCGGTATAAACCGCACCAAATCGTCAATCACATACTCCGTTTGTTGCATCCTGTTCTCCGGCAACAAACTGCGTGTTTAGTCAATAAGCAACACATGCGTGGCAATAAACCCTTATCGGCATGGGACAAAAGCGCAATGGCTCGCGAAGGCACACAAACGGTGAATGCGGAATTCGCTACGGCAGGACCAGGCCCTCGTCGAGGCGATCGCAGGTTCAGGTGGTTAACAACCTGCACCCGCGGCAGTGAACGCGGCCTGCCCCATACCGGCTCACCTCAAGATCCCCCGACGCTGGCGCGGTGAATAATGTGCAAATTGTATCAGAGAAATCTGGCGGGAGAGAGGGAATGACCAGTAGCTTGCTTACATTTATGGCATCACTTTCGACGGATTGATCCAAAACAAAGTGTGCGATCGGCAGCAATGCGGGGAGAGTACGGCGGGCGGTGGATGCCTTGCCAACGCGGTTTCGGCATCCACCTGTCGTTTATGACGTTATCGGTTTATTCCTGCAGGCAGATTAATACCAGCGGCCGAAACGTTTGATATAAAACATTTTCATTCCCTGCGCGACCAGGCAGTAGCTGAATAGCGTCAGCACCAGCCAGGGGAAATAGTGCCATGGCAGGGGCACTAACCCGACCATTGCGCCAAGCGACGAGAACGGCAGCAGAATACCGGCGGCGGAAATACCCAGCGTGGTCAGCAGCACTGGTAACCGGGCACAGCTCTGAACAAAGGGGATTTTCTGCGTCCGTAACATGTGCACCACCAGCGTCTGGGACAGTAAACCTTCAACAAACCAGCCGGACTGGAACAGCGACTGCGCACCGGCGTGATTGGCACCAAACACATACCACATCAGCGCAAAGGTTGTGACATCGAAAATGGAAGACGTTGGCCCCATCCACAGCATAAAACGTTTGATGTTACCCGCATCCCATTTACGCGGTTTGCGCAGAAACTCGCGATCCATTTTATCCCAGGGCAACGCCAACTGAGAGACGTCATACATCAGGTTCTGAATCAGCAGCTGTACAGAGAGCATGGGCAGAAAAGGAATAAACGCACTCGCTATCAGCACGGAAAACACGTTGCCGAAATTCGAACTGGCCGTCATGTTCAGGTACTTGATGATATTGCCAAAGGTCTCACGCCCTTTCAGTATGCCTTCGCCCAGTACCGCTAAGTCTTTTTCCAGCAAAATAATGTCGGACGACTCTTTGGCGATATCCGTCGCGCTGTCGACCGAAATGCCGACATCCGCCTCGCGCAGCGCGGGTGCATCATTAATGCCATCGCCAAGAAAGCCAACGGTATGTCCATTCTGTTGCAGCAGTTTAAGCACGCGTGACTTCTGCTGAGGCGTAAGTTTGGTGAAGATCATGCAGCGCTCGACGTCGCGGCGCAGCTCGTCGTCACTCATGGCCTCGATTTCATTACCGGTCAGCATGGCTTCTGAAGCCAGCCCGATTTCCTGACAGACGCGCATCGTCACAAGGGGATTATCGCCGGTCAGCACTTTTACGCGAATTCCGCTGTCTTTCAGTGCCTGTATCGCCTTGCCCGCGCTCTCTTTAGGCGGATCAAGGAATGTCAGCAGGCCTTCAATCGTTAATTCGCACTCATCTTCACGGCTGAGCGGCACCGATATCCCGTGCTCACGCGTGGCCACCAGCAACACACGAAAACCCTGCTGGTTATAATGCCGTGTCAGCGCGATCAGCTCTGCGCGCTTTTGCTCGCACAGTGGAAGAGTGGTATCGCCCTGACGTAGCGTGGTCGCCGCCGCCAGCATTTCTTCTACAGCGCCTTTGCAGATGAGCAACGGGCGGTGGCTTTGCAAATCCTCCACGATGACCGAGACACGACGACGAACGAAGTCGAAAGGAAGCTCATCCACTTTCTGAAACTGGCTGCACTGCGCTTTAGACAGCGTTTGCTCACCAAACTTCAGCACGGCGCGATCCATCAAATTTTTCGCACCGCTCTGGCTGCTGCTGTTAAGCCATGCCAGCAGCAGGACGCGGGCATCCTCTTCATCGTTAGCGTTGAGATGCGCCGACAGCAAAATATTGTCCTGTGTCAGCGTGCCGGTTTTATCAGTACAGAGCACATCCATTGCTCCCAGGTTCTGGATGGCGTTCAGGCGTTTAACAATCACTTTGCGACGGGACATCGCAATGGCGCCTTTTGCCAGATTGGCGCTGACAATCATGGGCAGCATTTCCGGTGTCAGGCCCACCGCAACGGCCAGCGCGAACAGCATGGCATCCATCCAGTCGCCCTTGGTAAAACCATTCAGCAGTAAGACAATCGGCACCATCACCAACATAAAACGGATGAGGAGTCTGGAAACGCTGTTCACGCCGCGGTCAAACGATGTCTGTGGACGGCGGCCGGACAGAGAGGCCGCCAGCGAACCAAACCAGGTCTCGCTGCCGGTGGCGACCACTAACGCTCTGGCCGTGCCGCTGGCAACATTGGTCCCCATCAGGCAGCTGTTTTTCAGCTCAAGCACGCTGCGACCGGGTTGCTCTTCAATCTCCACGCCTGCGCTGAGATCGTTTTTTTCTACCGGCAGGGATTCCCCGGTCAGGATCGCCTGACTGATGAACAGATCGCGTGAGGTCAGCAGGCGCACATCGGCAGGCACCAGATCGCCCGCGCTCAGTAAAATGACATCCCCCGGCACCAGTTCGCGCATATCGATATCGTAGCGCCGGGAGATTGCACAGCCCTCTTCCCGACGCAGCACGGTCACCTGAGTGCGCACCAGAGATTTCAGCGCCTGAGCGGCACGATTGGTGCGAAACTCCTGCCAGAAACGCAGCAGCCCGCTCAGCGTCACCATGGTAAGAATAATCGTCACGCCCGAGAGATCGGTTTCCTGACCAGCCCGCAACGGCAGCCAGTAATCCGTTATAAAGCTCACCAGTGCCAGAACCATCAGCACATAAATAAACGGATTATTGAATGCCGTAATCAGCTGGATAAACGCAGAGGGCGCCTTCTCATGCATGACTTCATTACGACCATAGTCATTGAGCCGCGCGCTGGCTTCCGCATGGGTCAGCCCCTCAAAGCTGCTGTGCAGATTCGTCAGCGTCACATCGGTGCGATAACGTGCTTCACGTTCAATGGCATAAGGGGTGTTTGATTTTTTTGCTGCACGATGCGCATGGTAAGCCATCGCGGCTTGTTCGAGTTTCATGTCGCTCATGTCGACATCTCCCTGATTTAAAGCAACAGATATCCTGCATGCCAAATAATGCATGCCTGGTTTTCCGGTGATTACCGGTTTATTGAATCAGCCCGTCTCTTAGAAAAAGTTATTTTTCCCACCCTGCGGCCGTAATATCAGGCCGACAGATGTCGGGCCTTGCGAAATAAACGCAAAGCAAAAGAAAGCTGAAAGTGAAAGGGTGCGCAGCCCGCAGCTACGCCTGTCGAGGCGGAGGAAAAAGTGCCAGAATATACATCAACATAGCGCGCTCTCGCGGTGACTACAGCGTTAATTTCAAGGAGAGCAATCGTGATCTAAAGAAGGGATTGCTGCCCGCCGTGTGGCAAGCAGCGAAATGCAGTTAGCTTGCCGGAGTTAAATCGCGTTTAGGGTGACTGTCCAATGTATGACTCCTGCAAATATTTTCACGTAGTATAAACGCCGGGCCCTTCGGGTAAAGGAAAATAACCGTTCAATCGCCATCTCGTTTATTAACCGTTTCTGTTTCGCACAGCCATTTTGTTTGCGTCTTATAACCGGGCTGCATTTGTTATAACTTTTTTGCATATCATTAGCCGATAATGGACTATTCTTTGCATGAGCCCTTTCGTACACTCGCGTTACTTTCTCAGGCAAGGATTTTCCATGAAAAAAATAATTCCATCACTACTGGCCTTGTCACTGGCCACCGCCTTTAGCGTCAATGCTGCCACACCAAAAGATACGTTAGTCGTGGTGCAGTCGACCGATGATGCCGACAGCTTCGATCCGGCGAAGGGATTTGAACTCACCAGCGTACAGGCGTTCACCAATATTTATCAGCGGCTGGTCCAGTCCGACCCGCAGAACCCAATTGATTTAAAACCCACGCTGGCAACGTCCTGGCAGCCAGGCAGTGACAATCGCAGCCTGACATTTGCGTTGCGTAAAGACGCTAAATTCTCCAACGGCAATCCACTGCGTCCGGAAGATGTGATCTTCTCGCTGGGTCGCGTCGTGAAACTGAATCTGGATCCCTCCTTTATTCTTACCCAGCTCGGCTGGAATAAAGATAATGTGGATAGCTTCCTGAAAAAGGTCGATGACGACCATGTGCAAATCAGCTGGACGGCCGACGTCAGCCCGGCCTATGTGCTGAGCCTGCTGTCAGCACCGGTGTCCTCCATCGTCGATGAAAAAACCGTTAGCGCGCACGCCGAAAAAGGCGATTTGGGGAACGGCTGGCTGGCCACGCACTCCGCCGGTAGCGGCCCGTATCAGATTCGCAAGGTCGTGATGCACCAGGCCGTGATCCTGACCGCCAATCCGACCTCTCCAGCCGGGGCGCCAAAGATCAAAAATATTCTGATCAAGAACGTGCCGGAACCCGCGGCCCGCCGTCTGCTGCTTGAGCAAGGTGATGCAGACATCGCCCGTAACCTGGGGGCCGATCAGATCGCCTCGCTGCAGGGCAAAAGCGGTGTGAAAACCGAAGCCATTCCGATGGCCTCGCTGTATTACATTCAGTTCAACATCGGCAACAAAAACAACGCCGCCTTAAAAAATCCGGCCTTCTGGGAAGCCGCGCGCTACCTGTTTGACTACAAGGGCATTGCCGGACAGCTGCTGAAAGGCCAGTTCGATGTGCACCAGACGTTTCTGCCGAAAGGTTTTCTGGGTGCATTAAACGACAACCCCTACAGTTACGATCCTGAAAAAGCCAAAACGATTCTGAAAAAGGCCGGCCTGACTAACGTCAGCTTCACCCTGTCTACCAGCAATCAGCCTCCCTACCTGGATATCGCTCAGGCCCTGCAGGGCAGCTTTGCCAAGGGCGGCGTGAAAGTGGAAGTGTTACCGGGACTGAGCTCTGAAGTCTCGACCCGCGTCAAAGCGCATAATTACGAAGGTACGATCAACGCCTGGGGCGCAGACTACTTTGATCCGAACACCAACGCCGCGTCATTTGCCTATAACCCGGAAGATGGCAGCAAGACGATTGCTTACCGTTCCGACTGGCACATTCCGGAGCTGAACAAACAGGTGCTGGCGGCAACGGCTGAAAGCGATCCGAAAAAACGCGTTGAGCTTTATCAGGCCATGCAGCGTGAAGTGCTGAAAAGCTCGCCTTATGTGATTGGCCTGCAGGCGAAAAACCTTATCGCCCTGCGCGATAACCTCAAGGGCTATGTTCAGGGCATTAACCCGGACATGGTTTACTACTCGCAGGTAACGAAGTAATGGCACAGTCTGCCTCTTCTGCCGGGCCCGCCCGGCATGTCTGGCGGCGCGTTGGCCGCCTTTCATCAGGCTTGCTGTCGCTGGCGATCACCCTGCTGGGTTTGCTGGCGTTCACTTTTATGCTGTCGCATCTGTCCCCTATCGATCCGGTACAGCAAATCGCTGGCGATCATGCCAGCGAAGCGACCTATGCACAGGTGCGTCACGATCTGGGATTAGATCAGCCGGTACTGATGCAGTTCTGGCACTACATTGAACACCTGCTGCGCGGCGATCTCGGCGTATCCCGCCTGACCAACCAGCCGGTGAGCAGCGACCTGCTTCAGACGTTTCCGGCCACTATCGAGCTGGCGACCTGCGCGATGATTTTTGCCGTCATCTTTGGCGTTTCACTGGCACTGATTGCCGCGTGGAAACCCGGCAGCTGGATTGATAACGTCGCCCGCTTTATCTCCCTGCTGGGCTACTCTGTGCCGGTTTTCTGGCTGGGCCTGCTGGGCCTGTTGCTGTTTTATGCGGTTCTACACTGGTCTGCCGGACCTGGGCGGCTGGATGATATCTGGGCCTATACGCTGGAGCCGAAAACCGGCTTCGTGCTGATTGACAGCTGGCTGTCGGGTGACCGGGAAATATTCTGGAATGCGGTGGCGCACTTATGGTTACCGGTGGTGATCCTGGGCCTGCTGGCGATGGCAGGCATCACCCGCCTGCTGCGCGCGGCGCTGCTGGAAGAGAGCAGCAAAGAGTATGTGGTGCTGGCACGAGCCAAAGGCGCGGGACGGGGGCGCATTCTGTTGCGCCATATTTTCCCTAACGTGCTCGGCACCCTGATTACCGTGATTGCGCTCTCTTACGCGACCTTGCTGGAAGGCTCGGTCCTGACGGAAACCGTATTTGCCTGGCCCGGCGTGGGGCGCTACATGACCAATGCGCTTTTCTCTGGCGATGTGCCGGCGATTTTAGGCGCCACCTTACTGATCGGCGGCTGCTTTATCCTGATTAACGCGCTGGCGGATGCCCTCACCTGGTTAACCGACCCGAGAACACGATGACGCAACAACTCACTGAACTTGAAACGGTGCGACCCCGTCGCCGCCGTCGCCGCATCACCTCGTTAACCATTGGATTGACGCTGGTGACGATTGTGATTCTGATGGCAGTGCTGGCCCCGCTTATTGCCCCCTACGATCCGAATCTGCAAACCATCGCCAGCCGTTTGCTGCCCCCTTCGGCTGCACACTGGTTCGGCACCGATGGATTTGGTCGCGATTTACTCTCCCGGGTGATTTATGGCGCGCGCCCTACGCTGCTGCTGGTCTCGCTGATCCTGGTTCTGACCATTCCGGTTGGCCTGTTGGTGGGGATAACCGCGGGTTACGCAGGCGGCTGGACCGAGCGCGTATTAATGCGCATTACGGATATTTTTCTGTCGCTGCCCAACCTGGTGATTGCGCTGGCGCTGGTCGCAATGATGGGACCGGGACTGATGAACGGCGCGTTGGCTCTGGCGCTGACCAGTTGGCCTCCGTTTGCCCGCCAGGCACGAGCCGAAACCCTGGCGCTGCGCCGCAGCGACTATCTGGCGGCGGCCCGAATGCAGGGGATTACCGGTTTTCGCCTGATGTTCGGCCATATTCTGCCGCTGTGCCTGCCCACCGCGGTGGTGCGCGCCGCACTCAGCCTGGGTGGGATTATTCTGGCGGCCGCCGGACTGGGCTTCCTTGGCATGGGCGTGCAACCGCCGACCGCCGAGTGGGGTTCAATGGTGGCAGAAGGCAGTAAGGTCATATTTGACCAGTGGTGGGTCGCTGCTGCACCCGGCGCGGCCATTCTGTTTGCCAGCCTGGCCTTTAACCTGACAGGCGATGGCCTGCGTGACCGACTGGATACCCGACATGCAAAATAACATTCTGGTAGAGTCGCTCAGCATCCGCAGCGACGACGCGACGCTGGTCGATAACATTAGCTTTTCTATCGGGCGTGAGCGCGTGGCGCTGGTCGGCGAATCCGGCTCCGGCAAATCCCTTACTGCACGAACCCTGATGGGACTGCTGTCTCCGTCACTGCATCTGCAGGCTACCCAGCTCCAGGTCGCCGGTGAAAATGCCCTGACCCTGAACGAACGCAGCTGGAGTAAGCTTCGTGGCGATCGCGTGGCCATGGTGATGCAGGATCCCAAGTATGCGCTGAACCCGGCGCGGACGATCGGCTGGCAGGTTGAAGAACCGCTGATTCTGCATCGCCGCCTGAGTCGGGCGGAACGAAAAGAAAAAGTCTGCGATATGCTGGACGCGGTGGGCTTGCCCGATCCGCGAGCCCTGATGCAGTTCTATCCGCATCAGCTTTCGGGCGGTATGGGCCAGCGCGTGATGCTGGCGATCGCCCTGATTACCGATCCGGCTTTTTTGATTGCGGATGAGCCGACCTCCGCGCTGGATCACGCCATGCGCGATCAGGTGCTGTCGCTGATCCGCCAACTGGTTGAGTCACGCAACATGGGCCTGCTGCTGATTAGCCACGACCTGCAACAGGTCTCGGAACACTGCGAGCGGGTTATGGTGATGTACAAAGGCCGGGTGCTGGATACGCTACCGGCCGCCGATCTGCCTCAGGCCACGCATCCCTACACCCGCACGCTGTGGTCATGCCGTCCCAGTAAAGCAACACATGGACAACCGCTGCCGGTTCTGGACCGCGCGGCGCTGGAGGCCAACCACAATGATTAATTTGCATAACCTCAGTGTGTCACACAAACAGGGTTACGATCTCCGCACGGTGGTGCACGACGTGAATCTACAGGTGAACGCCAGTGAGTGCTTTGGCCTGGTCGGCCCGTCCGGCTGTGGTAAATCGTCGCTGCTGTGGGTTATGGCTGGACTGAATCCCCACTGGCAGGGCGAGATGGAGCTGGCCGGGCATCCGGTGCAGCCTGGCAAAACCTTTACCGGCGCGCTGCGCCAGGACGTGCAAATGGTGTTTCAAGACCCTTATGCTTCCCTGCATCCGCGCCACCGTTTACGCCGCACGCTGGCTGAGCCGCTCAGGCTGCTTAAGCAGGATAACATTGACGATCGTATTGATGACAGATTTCGCCATGTCGGGCTGGACCCGTCGTTAGCCGATCGTTATCCTCATCAGTTGTCCGGCGGCCAGCGTCAGCGCGTGGCGATTGTTCGCGCTCTGTTGCTGCAGCCCAAAATACTGCTGCTGGATGAGCCGACATCAGCACTGGATATGTCAATACAGGCTGAAATCCTCAATCTGCTTAACGATCTCAAGCGTCAGGATGGCCTGACCATGGTTCTGGTGAGTCACGATCCTGACGTGATTGACCATATGTGTGACCGTGCCGTACGCATGGCGCAGGGGCGGATCGTTGAGCACATTGCCGCTCCAGCCTAAGTAAGGAAAGATAATGACCATCAGACTCCGCCCGCTGGAAAGAGAAGATCTGCACTTTGTGCACCAGCTTGATAACAATGCCAGCGTCATGCGCTACTGGTTCGAAGAGCCGTATGAGGCTTTTGTTGAGCTGTCCGATCTCTACGACAAACACATTCACGATCAGACCGAGCGACGTTTCGTGGTGGAACATGAGGGGCAAAAAGTGGGAATGGTGGAACTGGTCGAAATTAACCATGTCCATCGCCGTGCTGAGTTTCAGATCATCATCGATCCGACCCATCAGGGCAAAGGCCTGGCAACCCAGGCCGCCCGCCTGGCGATGGATTACGGTTTCTCAGTCCTCAACCTGTACAAGCTGTACCTGATTGTCGATCAGGAAAATGAGAAAGCGATCCATATCTACAGCAAACTCGGTTTTGAGATCGAAGGCGTGCTAAAACACGAATTCTTTATCAATGGCGAGTACCGCAATACGATCCGTATGTGCATTTTCCAGCATCAGTATCTGGAACGGCATAAAACCCAGGGCAGCATGGTCAAACCCACTGCCCAGTAATCAGCCGCGCGCGCCGACCGGATTCATGTAAGGGCTGGGATGCTCTGGCTCGAGGTTGTACATGCCGCCATAGAACGGATCCACCAGTAACCAACCGGGTAAACCCAGCAGGGGAATATTTCCCAGCAGATACCAGAGGTTGGCGCGGGCCTCAATTGGCACCGTTACTGGCACATAGCCCGGACTTTCCAGCATCAGCAGATAGTGTTTTTTGCCAAAGTAGCGGTGGTTGGATTTCTCCAGGACGACGGTTTTCGGCGTGTATCCTTCCGCAACCGGGCGGCCGTTTTCATCCTGCACGGTAAAACGCGCGCCCGGCGGCTGTGAATCGATCAGAACCGATTGAGTTTCAGTGCCAACAATGGTGGCGCAGCCGCTCAGAAGCATCGCGGCGGCAAGCGCCAGAATGTGCTGTTTCATGGAAGGATCCGATAAAAGTCAGGAAGCACAGTGTAAACCGCCCTTCCCACCTTTTCATCTGTCTCAATCGGGCTATCATCGCCCGATTCTGCCGCTTTATTGCGGTTGACAATGCCGGGCAATAGCCGCGATGTCTTTGGGGGAGGTGCGGCAGCAGCCGCCAATGAGCCGGGCTCCGGCCTGCTGCCACTCGCTAAACTTGTCATGCAAGGTGCAGCCAGAGGGCGCAGAGTGCCAGGTTTTGCTGCTGGCGTCGTACTGCTCGCCCGAGTTGGGATAGACCACCAGCGGTTTGTCCGTCAGGCGCTGGAGCTGCTGCAGGGCCGGCGTAACGCTTTCCAGCGCAATACAGTTGATTCCTAATGCCACCACCTGCGGTTGCGCATTGAGGTAAGCCGCCACCTCACGCAGCGGCGTACCGTCGCTGATGTGTTCGGCATCACGCAGCGTGAACGAGAACCAGGCGCGGCTGTCAGGGAATTCGCCTAACAGGGCAACCAGCGCCTGGGCTTCTGCAAAGGAGGGCAGCGTTTCGCAGGCCAGTACATCCACGCCCGCCGTCAGTAATGCGTTGATCCGTGGGCGATGGAACGCCATCATTTCAGTCTCTGGCAGCGCATAATCCCCCCGGTATTCCGATCCATCGGCCAGAAACGCGCCGTAAGGTCCGACCGATCCCGCCACCAGCAGGATCTTTGCTTCGGCCTGCGTCGCCAGATAATCTGCGCGGGCACGTTTAGCCAGTTCGACGCTTTGCGCGATCAGCGCCAGAGACTGCGTTTCGTTGAGGCCCCGCGCCGCAAAGCCCTGCGGCGTTGCCTGATAGCTGGCAGTAATGGCGCAGCGCGCGCCGGCAGCAAAATAGTCGTAGTGCACCTGGTAAATCAGCTCAGGGTTCTCCACCAGCACTTTAGCGGACCATAACGCATCCGCCAGATCGCAACCACGTGCCTCAAGCTCGGTCGCCAGCGCGCCGTCAAGAATCAGCGGTGCAGACTGTTGTAATGCGCGCGAAACAGGATTATGCGACATCCCTGGCCTCCTTAGCCTGTGTTTTTTTGTGCGTGACATGGTAAGCGCCATAGCAAAACAGCACAAACGGAATTCCGCACCACAGGGCAATACGCTGCGAGGGATCGAAAGCCAGCCCCACACAGGCCAGCAGGCAAAGCAGGAAGCCCAGGATGGGAGTGAGCGGATACAGCGGCGCGCGATAAACCAGTTCCTGCAGCGATTTACCCTGTTGCACATGACGACGACGAAAAACGTAGTGCGACGCGCAGATGCTCAACCACACGGCCACCACGGCAAAGCCAGAGATAGCAGACAGCGCCACAAATACGGTATCCGGCGCGACCACGCTGGAGAACAGCGCCAACAGGCCGCCGATCATACTGACCGTTATCGCCAGCAGCGGTACCCCGCGTTTGTTGACCCGGGCGAAGGCGCGCGGCAGCGTGTTCTCATTGGCCAGCGACCACAGCATGCGGCCTGAGGCATACAGACCCGAGTTCGCCGCAGACAGGATGGCCGTGAGTATCACAAAGTTAATGATATCTGCCGCCCAGGGAATGCCGATCTTCTCAAATACCAGCACAAAGGGACTTTTAACGATGCCGGCCTGGTCCATTGGAATTAAGGCGGCCAGCACGAAAACGGTGCCGACAAAGAACAGGATCAGGCGCGCGACGGTAGTGCGAATGGCCAGCGGCACGACTTTTTGCGGGTTTTCGGTTTCGCCTGCGGCAATGCCAATTAGCTCGGTGCCGGAAAAGGCAAAGTTCACCGCGACCATCGTCATCAGAATCGGTAATACACCATTAGGTAGCCAGCCGTGTGCGGTGATATTGCTCAAACCCGGCGCGGGCGTGCCGTCTTTCATCGGGATAAAGCCAAACATGGCCGCGCCGCCCAGGACGATAAAGGCGACAATCGTGATGACTTTGATGATGGAAAACCAGAATTCCCCTTCGGCAAAGAAACGGGTGGAAATCACGTTGAGCAGATAGATGGCGATGCAGAAGACCAGGCACCATAGCCAGACCGGCACATGTGGAAACCAGTACTGCATGCAGAACCCTGCCGCCGTCAGGCTGGAGCCCAACGCGACGGTCCAGGTCAGCCAGTACAGCCAGGCGACGGTATAGCCCGTGGCCGGGCTCAGATAGCGAGCGGCATAGACGTGAAATGCCCCCGTTTCAGGCATGGCGACCGACAGCTCACCCAGGCAGGCCATCACAAGCCATACCACCAGCGCACCAATCAGATAAGCCAGCAGCGTGCCTGCGGCCCCGGTGGTGGAAATAATGTAGCCGGTATTAAAAAACAGGCCGGTACCGATGACGCCGCCCAGCGATAGCATCACCAGGTGGCGAACTTTCATGGTTCGCTTAAATTGATCCTGCGAAGAAGTCGTCTGCTCGCTCATATATCCCATCCGTATGGACGTCTAAACATCTATATGCAGCAGATTTATACGCATTACGGCGCCGAAATGCAACGGGCGAAACGGTCAGGCATCGACGGGAAGGGATCGTTGCCCCGCGTTAACGGGGCGGGATGCGCTAGCCGAACACGCTCTGTATATAGCGTTCAAGCGCCATGCGGGAACTGAAACCGTGTGGAATACCATAATGTTCCTGCGAATCACCCGCCAGGTAGAGAGGGAACTGCGTGTAGTGATCACAGGTTTTCATTTCTGACGCCGGTTCGGCAAAAGGCTGACTTTTTTCTTTCAACGTTGGGTGAATGATCAGCGCCGTGCGCCCCATACGCGCTTCGCGGTTAACATAAACATAGTTGTCGCCACGACGGTAGCCATAAGCGCGTGGTGTAATCTCATCGACTTCAAAGCCTACTTTTTCCAGTACGCGCGCTACCTCATCTGGTCGTAAATACATGCTTGATCCTCTCCTCTTCAAAAGCCACGCAACCTTACATCAGCGTGGCTGCACGGGCATTCGGAATTTTCCCTAAAGGGCCATCCCGCGCCTCGTTAAGTCAAACGTGGTCTACACTGAGTATTACGTGTTAATGACAAGGGAGCCAAAAATGTTTAATCGAACGCAAAAAAACGATGACATTGATATCAATCAGGATGTGAACGAGCTGGCTGATTCACTTGAAGCGTTGCTGAAATCTTACGGCAGCGAAGCGAAGGATGAGGTTAATTCAGCCCGCAGCCAGGCGGAAGCGCTGCTGAAGCAAACCCGTGCGAAATTAAACGGTGGCGGCAATCGTGTTTCGCAGGCCGCCCGCGATGCCGGCTATCAGGTTGATGCCTATGTGCATGATAAACCCTGGTACGGTGTCGGCATCGGCGCTGCGGTCGGGATTGTGCTGGGCGCGCTGTTAGTGTCCCGCCGCTAGTCCCTGCCCTGCCGTTATCATCAGCCTCGCTCAATGAGCGGGGCTTTTTTTATGCCTGTTTTTTGCGCAACTGGCTTTACAAAATATTTTTTCGCGTGGCAGGGCGCGTCGCCACTGGCTTGCCGCATCCGGGGCCATTAACCCCATATATAGTACGCTTGACCGCAATTAACGCTACATCTAGTATTCATTTCATTGTCACACCACAAGATGTTTGCAAGGACGAAGCCTGATTCATGGAAAAAAACTTCGTTATCCGCAGCGGCACCGCAATGAAAGAGGAATACGAATCATGCGCATTATTATTTACACTAAAAACAACTGTGTCCAGTGTAATGCCACGAAAAATGCACTGGATCGTCAGGGCATCGACTACCACCTCATCAACCTGGATACGCAACCGGAGGCCATCGATAACCTCAAGGCCTTGGGTTACCGCCAGGTACCGGTCGTCATGACGCGTGACGATCACTGGAGTGGGTTCCGCCCTGACAAGATAGCTGGCCTGTCTCAGTCCGTGGCGATGGGCGGATAGCCGCATGTTTCCACTGGTCTATTTTTCCAGCCAGTCGGAAAACACCCATCGGTTTATTCTCCGTCTGGGCCTGCCCGCGTGCCGCATACCGATTGACGCGAAGCAACAGCTGCACATTGACCAGCCCTATATTCTGGTCGTGCCCAGCTATGGCGGCGGCAGCCACCGCGGAGCGGTGCCCAGACAGGTTATTCAGTTTCTCAATGATGACGCCAACCGCAACGGCTTACGCGGCGTTATCGCCGCCGGTAACCGCAATTTTGGCGAAGGTTACTGCCTGGCAGGCGACATCATTGCTAAGAAATGTCAGGTTCCCTATCTGTATCGGTTTGAACTGATGGGAACCCCCGACGATATCGCCAATGTGAAAGCGGGAGTAACCCAATTTTGGCAACGACAGATACCCTCAACGACGTAGCGCTGGATTACCATGCGCTGAACGCCATGCTGAACCTGTATGACGCTGACGGCCGTATCCAGTTTGACAAGGATCAGCAGGCCGCACGTCAGTTTGTTATTCAGCACGTGCAGCCCAACACCCAGCACTTTGCCAGCATCGCCGAGCGCCTGCGCTATCTGGTCGCCGAAGGCTACTACGAAGCTTCCGTACTTAATCAGTATGATTTTAACTTTGTCTGCGGGCTGCACGACGAAGCCGATGCATGGGGCTTTGCGTTCAAGACCTTTTTGGGTGCGTGGAAGTACTACACCAGCTACACCCTGAAAAGTTTTGATGGCAAGCGTTACCTGGAAACCTTCGAGCAGCGTGCCTGTATGGTGGCGCTGACGCTGGCGCAGGGCGATGAACCCCTGGCGCGCTCGGTGCTGGAAGCCATCCTGAGTGGGCGTTTTCAGCCCGCCACGCCGACGTTTCTGAACAGCGGCAAGCAACAGCGCGGCGAACTGGTTTCCTGCTTCCTGCTGCGCATTGAAGACAACATGGAGTCGATTGGCCGGGCCGTGAACTCTGCGCTCCAGCTGTCTAAACGCGGCGGCGGCGTGGCGTTTCTGCTGTCGAACCTGCGTGAGTCCGGCGCGCCGATCAAGCGCATTGAAAACCAGTCTTCCGGCGTTATTCCGGTGATGAAAATGCTGGAGGATGCGTTTTCTTATGCTAACCAGCTCGGCGCGCGTCAGGGAGCCGGCGCAGTCTGGCTGAATGCTCACCATCCGGATATTTTGCGCTTCCTGGATACCAAGCGCGAAAACGCAGATGAAAAAATCCGCATTAAAACGCTGTCGCTGGGCGTGGTCATTCCGGATATCACCTTCCAGCTTGCCAAAGAGAATCAGCCGATGGCGCTGTTCTCGCCCTACGATGTTGAAAGAATCTACGGTCAGGCGTTTGGCGATATCAGCATCAGCGAGAAATACGCGGAGATGCTGGCGGACGACAGAATCCGTAAAACCTATATTCAGCCGCGCGATTTCTTTCAGACGCTGGCGGAAATCCAGTTCGAATCAGGCTATCCCTACATCATGTATGAGGACAGCGTAAACCGGGATAACCCGATTGCCGGTCGCATCAATATGAGCAACCTCTGCTCAGAGATTTTGCAGGTGAACAGCGCCAGCGAATTCAACGAGGATCTCAGCTACCGCCGCATGGGCAAAGATATCTCTTGTAACCTTGGCTCGCTGAATATTGCCCATGCGATGGATTCTGGCGATCTGGCCCACACGGTGGAAACGGCAATTCGGGCGCTGACTGCGGTGTCAGATATGAGTGACATTGGCTCGGTTCCCTCCGTTGCGGAAGGCAATCGCCGCTCGCATGCTATCGGTCTGGGTCAGATGAACCTGCATGGTTACCTGGCCCGTGAAGGCATTGCTTACGGATCACCCGAGGCGCTGGATTTCACCAATCTCTATTTTTACTGTGTGACTTATTATGCCCTGCGTGCCTCGAATCAGCTGGCAAAAGAGCGCCAGCAGACTTTCGACGGTTTTAGCGCCTCAACCTATGCCACCGGCGCGTATTTTGACAAATATCTGCAAAGCGACTGGCAGCCGCGAACCGCCCGCATCGCCGCCCTGTTTGCCGATGCGGGCATCAGCTTGCCCTGTCACAACGACTGGCTGGCACTGCGTGAATCGGTGATGGCCTCGGGGCTGTATAATCAAAACCTGCAGGCGATACCGCCTACCGGATCGATCTCCTATATCAACCACGCCACGTCCAGTATTCATCCGATTGTGTCGCGAATAGAGATCCGCAAAGAGGGCAAAACCGGTCGCGTTTACTATCCGGCTCCCTTCATGACCAACGACAATCTGGAACTCTATCAGGACGCTTACCAGATTGGGCCGGAAGCCATTATTGATACCTACGCAGAGGCGACCCGACATGTGGATCAGGGCCTGTCATTAACCCTGTTTTTCCGGGATGACGTGACCACGCGCGACATTAATAAAGCGCAGATTTACGCCTGGAAGAAAGGGATTAAAACGCTTTACTACATTCGACTGCGCCAGATGGCCCTGCAAGGCACTGAAATTCAGGGCTGCGTCTCCTGCGCACTGTGAGAACCGATTATGCAACTCAGACAAATTCATGCCATTAACTGGAACCGTATTCAGGATGAGAAAGATCTTGAAGTCTGGAACCGTCTGACCAGCAACTTCTGGTTGCCGGAAAAAGTCCCTTTGTCCAACGATCTGCCGGCCTGGCAGACGCTGGATAAACAGCATCAGCAGTTGACCATCCGCGTATTCACCGGCCTGACGCTGCTGGACACCATCCAGAACGTGCTGGGTGCGCCGGGCTTAATGCCCGATGCGCTGACGCCGCATGAGGAGGCCGTCTTGTCGAATATCAGCTTTATGGAGGCGGTACATGCCCGCTCATACAGCTCGATTTTTTCGACGTTGTGTCATACCAGCGATGTGGATGCCGCTTATCAGTGGAGCGAAGAGAATCAGGCGCTGCAAAATAAAGCCGAGATCATTCTTACTCATTACCGCGCTGACGATCCGTTAAAGAAAAAAATCGCCAGCGTCTTTCTGGAGTCGTTCCTGTTCTATTCAGGATTCTGGCTGCCGATGTACTGGTCAAGCCGTGGCAAACTGACCAATACCGCCGATCTGATTCGGCTCATCATCCGCGATGAGGCCGTTCACGGCTACTATATTGGCTACAAGTACCAAAAAGCCCTTGAGCAGGTTGATGAAGGCCGCCGCGAAGCATTGCAGCAGTTCGCCATCGATCTGCTGCTGGCGCTGTATGAAAACGAGGTTGTTTATACAGAAGCGCTCTATGGCGATGTCGGCTGGGCGGAAGAAGTAAAAACCTTCCTACACTACAACGCCAACAAGGCCTTGATGAATCTTGGCTATGAAGCGCTGTTCCCGGCAGAATTAACTCAGGTTAACCCGGCAATTCTGTCGGCGTTATCCCCAAACGCGGATGAAAATCACGACTTCTTTTCGGGTTCGGGCTCCTCATACGTAATGGGCAAAGCGGTCGAAACCGAAGACGAAGACTGGAGTTTCTAAGGTTGTCTGTGCCGTCATAACAGGTCACAGGCGGTCATGATTACTGGCGCTGATTAATAAGCTGTTATTTCCCTTAAATCAGCGTCATTATTTCTTATTCATTCCCTCCCTTCCGCTCGTCATTCTGCCAATATCTCAGCACTGCACGGTCTAATTACTGTCGTTTTTCAAAATAAATCATAAAAAATTCATCTCCCCGCATCCCTTGTGATGACTGGAAATTATCGCGATAAGGCGTGATTTCAAGCCATGAATATTTCACACCAGGGTTGACAGATAATCTGAGTATGTCAGGTTATAGCCTGCTTAAATTGAACCAGGGTACGTCATTTTACATTAAAATAATTTAATCAGGGCATTAATTACGGATGACAATAAAATTAGAAGTAAAAAATCTTTATAAGGTATTTGGTGATAATCCACAGAGGGCATTTAAATATATTGATAAGGGCTGTGGTAAAGAGGAAATCCTCGAAAAAACAGGCTTATCGCTCGGTGTCAAAAATGCCAGTCTGGCCATTGAAGAAGGCGAGATCTTCGTCATCATGGGGTTATCCGGTTCAGGGAAATCCACCATGGTTCGCCTTCTCAATCGTCTGATAGAGCCGACGCGCGGCCAGGTGATTATTGACGGTGTCGATATTGCAAAAATATCGGACAGCGAACTGCGTGAGGTTCGCCGAAATAAGATCAGCATGGTATTTCAGTCATTCGCCTTAATGCCGCATCTTGACGTTGTAAATAATGCCGCTTTTGGCATGGAATTAGCCGGCATCCCCTTAGCAGAACGTCAGGAAAAAGCCCTTGAGGCATTACGTCAGGTTGGGCTGGAGAATTACGCCCACGCCTATCCTGATGAGCTATCAGGCGGCATGCGTCAGCGTGTAGGTCTGGCACGCGCTTTAGCCATTAATCCCGATATTTTATTAATGGATGAAGCCTTTTCTGCACTCGATCCCTTAATTCGTACCGAAATGCAGGATGAGCTGGTGAAATTACAGGCCAGACATCAGCGCACTATCGTATTTATTTCACACGACCTGGACGAAGCCATGCGCATTGGCGATCGTATTGCCATTATGCAAAATGGTGAAGTCATTCAGGTCGGCTCACCCGATGAAATCCTGAATAATCCCGCCAATGATTATGTCCGCACGTTCTTCCGCGGCGTCGATATCAGTCACGTCTTTAGCGCTAACGATATTGCACGCCGAAATGCTGGCGCGCTCATTCGCAAAGCGACCGGATTAGGCCCGCGCTCGGCCATACAACTGCTGCAGGAAGAAGATCGTGATTACGGCTACGTGCTGGAGAAACAGAAATTCATCGGCGTAGTGTCAACCGATTCTCTCAAGGCGGCCCTGGCGGCAGGGCAAGGGCTGGAAAGCGCCCTGCTCGACGCGCCAGCGGCGGTTCCTGCCACGACCTCGTTAAACGAACTGCTCTCACACGTGGCGCAGGCTCCCTGTGCCGTTCCGGTGGTGGGAGAAGAAAATCAATACGTCGGTGTGATATCGAAAAGCACGCTGCTACGTGCTTTAGATCGTGAAGGAGCCAGCAATGAGTAAAGACACAGCAACCCCATGGGGTAACCCCACGACCACCGATACGCAGAGCGCCCCGGCGAGCGATCCCTGGTCGGGTGCCGCAGATCAGGGCGGTGCCGCCGACAGCGGTCATCATGCCGCCACCGGCGGTGCAGATGCGTGGGGCACGCCAGATGGCAGTGCCGCGACAGGCTCCAGCAGCAGCACAGACTGGTTGAACAACGCGCCTGCACCCCAGGCGGACCATTTCACTATTATGGATCCGTTCCATAAAACCTGGATTCCGCTGGATCACTGGGTCACCGAAGGGATCGACTGGGTCGTGAATCATTTCCGTCCGGTCTTTCAAAGCATTCGCGTACCGGTGGATTATATCCTCAGCGCGTTTCAACAGCTGCTGCTGGGCATGCCCGCGCCGGTGGCTATCGCGCTGTTTGCGTTAATCGCCTGGCAAATCGCCAGCCCGGCAATGGGCATTGCCACACTGATTTCGCTGATCGCTATCGGCGCGATTGGTGCCTGGTCTCAGGCGATGATTACGCTGGCGCTGGTGCTCACCGCCCTGCTGTTTTGCATCATCATTGGCCTGCCTATGGGGATCTGGCTGGCGCGCAGTGAACGTGCGGCACGTATTGTGCGTCCGCTGCTGGACGCCATGCAGACCACACCGGCCTTCGTTTACCTGGTGCCGATTGTCATGCTGTTTGGTATCGGGAATGTCCCGGGCGTCGTCGTCACCATCATTTTTGCCCTGCCGCCCATTGTCAGGCTGACCATCCTGGGAATTAAACAGGTTCCTGCCGACCTGATCGAAGCCAGTGAGTCCTTTGGCGCCAGTCCGCGCCAGCTGCTGTTTAAGGTTCAGCTGCCGCTGGCCATGCCCACCATCATGGCGGGTGTGAATCAGACGCTGATGCTCGCCCTGTCGATGGTGGTGATTGCCTCCATGATTGCCGTGGGTGGACTGGGCCAGATGGTGCTGCGCGGCATTGGTCGTCTGGACATGGGCCTGGCCTCCGTGGGCGGCGTCGGCATCGTGATTCTGGCCATTATCCTTGACCGCCTGACGCAGTCGGTGGCGCGTGACAAACGCAGCCGTGGCCGTCGCCACTGGTATCACACCGGCCCTATTGGCCTGCTGACACGTCCTTTCCGTCAATCCTGAATCTTGAGCGCGGCAGTCAACTGCCGCCGTTATCGCGACAATAAAAACGAGGAATAATCATGCGCAAGACGCTCCCTGCTGCCGTTGCCATTCTGGCCACTTTCTCTGCTTCTCACGCTTTCGCGGCCGATCTGCCGGGTAAAGGCATCACGGTGAAACCGGTACAAAGTACGATTGCCGAAGAGACTTTTCAGACGCTGCTCGTGAGCCGGGGCCTGGAGATGCTGGGCTATACCGTTGAGAAACCGAGCGAAGTGGATTACAACGTCGCCTATACCACCATCGCCTCGGGTGATGCGACCTTCCTGGCAACCAACTGGCGGCCACTGCATGACGATATGTATAAAGCCGCAGGCGGGAGCCAGGCATTTTATCGCGAGGGAACCTATGTTTCCGGCGCGGCTCAGGGCTATCTCATCGACAAAAAAACGGCTGAAAAGTATCACATCACCAATATCGCCCAGTTGAAAGATCCCAAGATTGCCAGGCTTTTCGACAGCAATGGCGATGGCAAAGCGGATATGACCGGCTGTACGCCTGGCTGGGGCTGCGAGGCGGTCATTAACCACCAAAACACAGCTTATGGCCTGAGCAACACCGTCACCGCCAACATGGGCAACTATTCGGCGATGATCGCGGATACTCTGGCGCGCTTTAAACAGGGAAAACCTGTCCTTTACTACACCTGGACGCCTTACTGGCTGAGTGATGTGCTTAAACCGGGCCGCGACGTGGTCTGGCTGCAGGTGCCATTCTCTTCATTGCCGGGCGAACAGAAAGGCGTGGATACCAAACTGGCTAACGGCGCGAACTATGGCTTCCCGGTCAACACGATGCACATAGTGGCCAACAAAGCCTGGGCGGAAAAAAATCCCGCCGCCGCGAAACTGTTTGCTGAGATGACACTGCCGATTGGTGATATCAATGCGGAAAATGCCGCCATGCACACAGGGCAAAATTCTGAAGAGGATATCAATCGCCACGTAGACGGTTGGATCAAGAGCCATCAGGCCCAGTTTGATAAGTGGATTAACGACGCGCGCGCCGCGACTCAGTAAGGCTCGGCAGGCAGACGAAGGGCGGACACCTGTCTGCCCTTTTCCGTTATGACTGATTAACAGGCGCATGACATAAACATAGCTCTCAAATAATTTTTTAGGTTATTATTAACGCCACTTTATTAATATTTACCTCTGCCTCCCTATGACAACATCTCGCCCTGGTTTAACGTCTGCACTGGTGGCACTGATGTCCGTTGCCACTGGCCTCTGTGTTGCCAGCAATTATTATATTCAGCCACTGCTTCATACCATTGCCCAACACTTTAACCTGTCGGTGGCGCTCGCGGGGTTCATTGTGACCAGCGCACAGCTTGGCTATGCCTGTGGGCTGCTGTTGCTGGTCCCGCTTGGCGATATGCTGGAACGGCGCGGCCTGATAGTGGGCATGATGGTGCTGGCGGCGGCGGGCATGGTGATCATTGCTCTCTCTTCCTCATTTCCCTTTCTGCTGTTAGGCACGGTGATCACCGGACTCTTTTCGGTGGCGGCCCAGATTCTGGTGCCGCTGGCCGCGACGCTGGCAGAGCCGGAAAAGCGGGGCAAAGTTACCGGCACGGTCATGAGCGGCTTGCTGCTGGGCATCCTGCTGGCGCGAACCGTTGCGGGCGGGCTGGCGCAGTTAGGTGGCTGGCAAACCGTATACTGGGTCGCCAGCGTATTTATGCTGCTGATGGCGATTGCGCTATGGCGCACGCTGCCGCGCATCACACCTTCTGTTTCATTGAATTATCCGCAATTGCTGATTTCCCTATTTCGGCTGTATGCCGCCGATCCTGTACTGCGCACCCGTTCCGTTACCGGCTGTCTTACCTTTGCGAATTTCAGCATCCTGTGGACATCAATGGCATTTCTGCTCTCTGCCACGCCTTACGGTTTCTCGGAAGGAGAAATCGGGTTACTGGGACTGGTCGGCGCCGCCGGGGCACTGGCAGCCAGGAAAGCTGGCTCGCTGGCGGACAGAGGTCATGCCAAACTCACTACCAGCGCAGGCTTGCTGCTGATGTTGCTGTCCTGGGCGGCCATTGCCTGGGGCGCGCAGCAGCTTGTGGCGCTGATTGTCGGCATCTTAGTGCTGGATCTGGCGGTTCAGGCCGTGCACATCACCAATCAAAGCGTGATATACGCACGCCAGCCTGAGGCACGAAATCGACTGAATGCCGGTTATATGACCAGCTACTTTATTGGCGGTGCGCTAGGCTCATTGCTGTCGGCCAATGCCTACCATTTCGCGGGCTGGTATGGCGTCTGCGCGGCCGGTGCGACACTGACTTGCCTGAATTTACTAATCTGGTGGCGGAATCATCGCCAGGAACAAACGAATAGCCAGAATAGTGTGATTTAGCCTGTTCAGCGGAGTGTGAGTTTGCTATCGTTGGCTCAAAGTTATTCACGCCAGTTATTTTTTCTTTTGCAATCATTTGATGTCGTACCGTTTCACTGTACGACCAACGCGTATGAAATCGATGCGCAAAACCTTTACCCTGGGGTCAAGGACAGATCTTGAACTACCACAGTGCGACAGCCTGAGGATGACCTGTTAAGGCCAGAATACTCAGCAATGACGCTGCCACCGTGGTGATTATAAAAGTTGAAATTAGTGAGGTTTTTTCTAATGGAAAGTTCGTTTACGCCCATTGAGCAAATGTTAAATATCCGTGCCAATCGTCACACGGATTTCCCCTTCCAGGAAATTCTCCTGACGCGCCTTTGCATGCATATGCAGGGTAAATTGCTGGACAATCGCAACAAAATGCTTAAAGAACAGGGTATTAATGAAACCCTGTTTATGGCGTTACTGACGCTGGATGCGCAGGAAGACCAGAGCATTCAGCCTTCTGAGCTGAGCACCGCCCTGGGTTCCTCACGGACTAATGCCACGCGCATTGCCGATGAGCTGGAAAAACGGGGCTGGATTGAACGTCGTGAAAGCGCGCAGGATCGCCGCTGCCTGCATCTGCATCTGACCGACAAAGGCAATGCATTTCTGCAGCAGGTGCTGCCGCCTCAACATCAGAGCCTGCAATACCTGTGGTCTTCACTGACCGGTGATGAGAAGTCACAGTTGGAAAACATCACCCGCAAGCTGCTTACCCGTCTGGATAAGATGGAAGAAGATAAACTAACTGCTTCCCTGTCGCGGTAATAGCAAGATCTGCGACACAATCACCTGACGAAATCGTTATTTTAACCCTCTTTTATCCGGCCAGCGCTTAGTCGCTGGCTTTTTTGGCTCGGGCGATGGTGAAAACGGAGTTTAACCCGCCGATTAAGTGGAAAACGTGGAGAAATAAATGAGTGCATCAGAGGCGCAAAGCCCGCATCAGCCAGTAAATAACAAGAAGAAAAAGCGCAAAGGCGCGCTGCTATTACTGGCGCTGGTCGTCGTACTGCTTGGCATTGCGTGGGGCGTTTACTGGTACCTGGTGCTACGCCACTATCAGGAAACGGACGATGCTTACGTTGCCGGTAACCAGGTGCAGGTGATGGCCCAGGTCTCAGGCAGCGTCAATAAAGTCTGGTTTGATGATACCGATTTTGTCAAAAAAGGGGATGTGCTGGTATCGCTGGATAAAACCGACGCACAGCAGGCGTTTGAAAAAGCCCAGACCGGGCTGGCGACCAGCGTGCGCCAGGTACATCAGGAGATGATCAACGCGAAACAGTATCAGGCCACCATTGCGCTCCGTCAGACCGCGTTAGATCAGGCGCAGGCCGACCTGAAACGCCGCGAGCCGCTGGGCGCCTCTAACCTGATTGGGCGTGAAGAGCTGCAACATGCACGCGATGCCGTGGCTTCAGCGAAAGCGGAGCTGGATGTGGCGGTTCAGCAGTATAACGCGAACCAGGCGATGATCCTGAATACCTCTCTGGAAAACCAGCCTGCCGTGAAGCAGAGTGCGGCACAGCTGCGTGATGCCTGGCTGGCACTGCAACGTACTGACATTCGCAGCCCAATGGATGGCTATGTCTCGCGCCGCAGCGTGCAGGTTGGCTCGCAAATCAATACCAGTACGCCGCTGATGGCGGTAGTGCCTGCAACCGACTTGTGGGTAGACGCTAACTTCAAAGAGACCCAACTGGCTGGCGTGCGTATCGGCCAACCGGCAACCGTTGTGGCGGACATCTACGGTGACGATGTGGTTTACCACGGTAAAGTTGTCGGTCTGGACATGGGAACCGGAAGCGCGTTCTCCCTGCTGCCGGCGCAAAACGCCACCGGTAACTGGATCAAAGTGGTTCAACGTCTGCCGGTCCGTATTGAGTTGAATCAGGACGAAGTGGCTAAACATCCTCTGCGTATCGGGCTGTCAACATTGGTAGAAATTGATACCGATAATAAAGACGGCAGCGCACTGGCTACCAGCGTTCGTCAGCAGGCTGCCTACAGCAGCAACGCCCTGGCCATTGACCTTGCACCGGTTGATAAGCTGATTACCGATATCGTCCACGCGAACGCCGGATGATCACCCGGAGGCTGTAATGGCACAAGCACCGCTTAAAGGGATGCCGCTGGTCTTAATGACCATTGCGCTCTCCCTGGCGACGTTCATGCAGGTTCTGGATTCCACCATTGCGAACGTTGCTATACCGACCATTGCGGGTAATCTGGGGGCCTCAAACTCCCAGGGGACCTGGGTCATCACGTCTTTCGGGGTGGCAAACGCCATCTCGATTCCGATAACGGGTTGGCTGGCCAAACGCATCGGTGAAGTCAAACTCTTTACCTGGTCGACCATCCTGTTTGCGCTGGCTTCCTGGGCCTGCGGCATGTCCGAAAGCCTGGAAATGCTGATTTTCTTCAGGATAATTCAGGGGATCGTTGCAGGTCCGTTGATCCCGCTGTCGCAAAGCCTGCTGCTGAATAATTATCCGCCCGCAAAACGCAGTATCGCCCTGTCACTCTGGGCGATGACGGTGATTGTGGCCCCCATATGTGGCCCCATTCTCGGCGGCTGGATCAGTGATAACTATCACTGGGGCTGGATCTTCTTTATCAACGTGCCGATTGGTGTTGTGGTCATCATGCTCACGCTGCAAACCCTGCGTGGTCGTGAAACCGCTACCCAGATCCGCCCCATTGATACCGTTGGCCTGGTGCTGCTGGTTGTCGGGGTTGGCTCGTTGCAGGTGATGCTGGATCGCGGTAAAGAGCTGGACTGGTTTAGCTCAACAGAAATTATTGTGCTGACGATTGTCGCGGTGCTGGCGCTGGTGATGCTGTTGATTTGGGAGCTGACAGACGATCACCCGATAGTCGATCTGTCGCTGTTTAAATCGCGCAACTTCACCATAGGCTGCTTATCCATTAGCCTGGCCTACATGCTCTATTTTGGATCGATCGTTCTCTTGCCGCAGTTGCTGCAGGAGGTCTACGGTTATACCGCGACCTGGGCAGGGCTGGCCTCAGCGCCGGTCGGGATTATCCCGGTTATCCTGTCGCCCATCATTGGTCGGTTCTCCCATAAGCTTGATATGCGGAAACTGGTCACCTTCAGTTTCATCATGTATGCCATTTGTTTCTACTGGCGCGCTTACACGTTTGAACCGGGCATGGACTTTGGCGCGTCGGCCTGGCCGCAGTTTATTCAGGGCTTCGCGGTCGCCTGCTTCTTTATGCCACTTACCACAATTACGCTGTCGGGTTTGACACCCGACCGGATGGCGGCGGCGTCCAGTTTATCGAACTTTGTGCGTACGCTGGCGGGTTCGATAGGGACGTCGATCACCACCACGATGTGGACGGATCGTGAGGCAATGCACCACAGTAATCTCAGCGAATCGGTGACGCCTTATAACGTTAATGCGCAGCAGATGTACAGTCAGCTTGAGGGGATGGGCATGACGCATCAGCAGGCCTCAGCGTACATCGCTCAGCAGATCACCAATCAGGGATTGATCATTTCCGCCAACGAGATTTTTTGGGCGTCGGCGGGCGTCTTTCTGGTGCTGTTGGTGCTGATCTGGTTTGCCCGTCCGCCCTTTACCGCCGGTGGCGGTGGTGGTGGCGCGCACTAGACGAACACGATGGGGTTCTGGCGTGGAAGTCACGCCCGCCAGAACCCGTTTTTACGCCCAGCGCGTCGCTTTCATATCCATCACGAACCGGTATTTCACGTCACCTTTTAGCATTCGCGTAAAGGCTTCTTCGACCTGCTCTCCACGAATCATCTCAATGTCTGCGGTGATGTTGTTGTCGCCGCAGAAATCCAGCATCTCCTGGGTTTCTTTAATGCTGCCGATGGACGAGCCGCTGATGCTTAAACGACGGAACACCATTGGCGTCACGTTCGGTGAAGCGTGCGGACTGTCGGGAATGCCCACCAGCACCAGGCGGCCATTGGTTTTGAGCGTCGCCAGATAAGGGTCAAGATCGTGCGGGGCCGCCACGCAGTCAACGATAAGATCCAGCGCGTTCTGGCTGGCCTGCATAGCCTGAGCATCGCGTGATACCACCACATGACGGGCACCGAGACGGCGGGCATCCGCGGCTTTGTCAGCCGACGTGGTGAAAAGCGTCACCTCAGCTCCCAGCGCACTCGCCAGCTTCACCGCCATGTGGCCTAACCCACCCAGACCAATCACGCCAACCTTATCGCCCGTTTTCACGTTAAAATGGCGCAGCGGTGACCAGACAGTGACGCCTGCGCACAGCAACGGCGCAACACCGGCCAACGGCAGGTGCTGTGGCACCGAAACCACGAAGTCCTGATCGACCACCACGTGCTCAGCATAGCCGCCTCGGGTAGATTCACCGGTGTATTTATCCGTACCGTTATAGGTCGCAGTGAAACCGGCTTCACAATATTGTTCTTCCTGCTGCTGACAGAAATGACAGGTGCGGCAGGAATCAACCATCACGCCCACGCCAACAATATCACCCGGCGTAAATCGGGTGGCAGCGCTACCGGTTTCGCTCACCCGTCCAACGATTTCGTGTCCTGGCACCAAGGGATAATGGCTTACCGCCCATTCGTTGCGTGCCATATGCAAATCTGAGTGGCAAACGCCACAGTAAAGGATTTCTATCCGGACATCCTGCGGTTGAAGCGGACGCAGCGCGATCTGGCCGGCAGTAAGGGGCTGGGTCGCATCGTGCGCGATCAGTGCATTAATTTTCATGGTGCCTCTCATAGTGACTGGCTTTTGATAACGGAGGGCGGCAAACTCTACTTAAATAGTACCATTATTGATAGTAGTTACCATTTGGTGACCATAAAGGAGGGAGAAGACGATGCCTGCCTGGGTTGAGGGTAAACTGGTTTTTTATGTGGATTCACCGCCGCGCCGACTCATGGATCTTTTTTCTGCCAAGTGGAATCCGATGGTGCTGCATGCGCTGTATCACTGGCCGGGAGGCCGCGCACGCACGGGCGAGTTGCAGCGAAGTTTGCAAGGGATATCAAAAAAGATGTTGTTTCAGACGCTGAAGGAGCTGGAGCAGCGCGGATTGATCACCCGCCATGTTTACGACGTGATCCCACCCAAAGTCGACTATGCGTTAACGGCGCTGGGCCAGACCTTCGCGGAACCGGTAGAGCAGCTGTATCAATGGGGGCTGGATAATCAACGGGCGCTTGATGAGATGGACGAACATGTTGATCAGGCTACGTCCGACGTCGGGCACGGTAAGGCGGGGTAACAGGCTGGCGGAGCATCTTTCACGCCCCGCCGGGAACACTGAACCTGTATGGCACGTTTCACGGCGCCATACATCAGCTGACATCAGGCGTTCTGACGCCACCATTCGGCCAGCAGAACGCCGGTAGCGACGGAGACGTTCAGACTTTCCACGTTGCCGGTGCCGCCAATCGACAGGCTCATATCGCCTTGCTGGAACGTGCTGTCAGACAAGCCTTCACGCTCCTGACCCAGCACCAGTACCATTTTGGCCGGTAGCACCGCGTCAGACAGGGATGTGCCCTGATGGCTCGAGGTCGTCACGATGGTGTAACCCGCTTTGCGGAAGGCTTCGAGTCCTTCATTAAAGGTTGCGCCGCTGATAGCCTGAACGTGTTCAGCGCCGCCTTCCGCCGTGCGAACCGCTGCACCGGATTCCAGCAGCGAGGCATCGTTAACCAGCAGACCTTTCACACCAAAGTGCGCGCAGCTGCGCATGATCGCGCCAAGGTTATGGGGATTGCTGACATCTTCAAGCGCCAGTACACAGTCTTTGCTTTCGGCCTTGTTAAGCCATTCAGCTACGTCCATGCCCATGCGTTTCTTGATCAGGAAGCAGACGCCGCCGTGGTGTTCAGTACCGGAAGCTTTGGTGATCTCTGCGTCATCGACCACGTGGTAGGCTTTGCGGTTAGCCGCCAGCCAGCGCAGCGCATCGCGAAAACGTGGCGTCACGCTTTGCACAAACCAGGCGCGAACGATGCATTCAGGACGGCTCTGGAACAGCGCCTGACAGGCGTTTTCACCGTAAACGCGGGTTTCTTCCAGACGCTGGCGACGAATCTGCTCAACGTCAACCACGCCTTTACCGCTGATCCCTGGGTTTTCCGGTTTGTTGTCTTCCACGACCGCCGCGCGGGAGACGGTGCGCCATGGGGAATCACTGCTGCCGTAAGCATCACGATTGTCGCTGCCGCGATCGTTGCGGCGCGGTGCGCTGTCACTGCGGCGTGGCGCGCTATCGCTGCGACGGCCTGTGCCGCGTCCGCCTTCTTCACTACGCTCAGTGCGCGGGCCGGATGAACGACGATTGTCTTCACGGCGAGCAGCAGGACGGCCACCTTTGCCTGTACGAGGATTCGGCGCGCGCGCGCTTTGCTCATCTTCGCCACGCACATACATGACTTTGACCTTACCACTTTTGCCTTTAAATTCGTCGTTCATTTCTTCCTCCTGCATTGAGAGCGCGAAGATTACCTGATGTGACTGCGCTTAGCTATCAACTATTGTACCTATAGAGCAATCCACATTGAGACGATCTTACCACCCTTTCATAATGGACAATATTGAGCAAAGTGCTCTAGTTCATTATCAGAGGTTTATATGAATACGGTATGCACGTCTTGTCAGGCAACCAATCGCGTTCCCGAAGAACGGCTTGCCGATGGTGCCAAATGTGGTCGTTGCGGCGAAAGCCTGTTTTCTGGCGAGGTCATCAACGCCACCGCCGCCACGCTGGACAGCTATCTGCAGGACGATCTGCCGGTTGTGGTGGACTTTTGGGCGCCATGGTGCGGCCCCTGCGTTAATTTTGCCCCGGTGTTTAAAGACGTCGCACAGGAGCGCAGCGGCAAGGTGCGCTTCATTAAAGTGAATACGGAGGCCGAGCCGGCGCTGAGCAGTCGCTTCCGCATTCGCAGCATTCCCACCATTATGGTCTTTAAGAAAGGTGAGATGGTGGACATGCTAAACGGTGCCATGCCGAAAGCGCCCTTCAACGAGTGGCTCGACGAATCCCTGTAAGCGCAAAAGGCCAGCCCGTGCTGGCCTTTTCCCTTTGTCCGACGCTTCGATTACACTACGCTTTTTCCTGTCCTGAATAATCATGTCTGAAAATGCCGTTTTGCGTTTACGTGCCCAACGTCTGGCCCGCGCCACACGTCCCTTTCTGGCGCGTGGAAACCGTGTGCTTCGTTGCCAGGGATGCCTGTTGCCGGAAAAACACTGTCTGTGCGCCAGCATTCGTGTGCAGTCTGCCCGCAGTCGCTTTTGTCTGGTGATGTTTGATACCGAACCGATGAAGCCAAGTAATACGGGCCGGTTGATCGCCGACGTCTTGCCAGATACCCAGGCCTTTGGCTGGTCACGCACCGAGCCCGATCCTTTACTGCTGCAGGCCGTGGCCAGTGAGGCTTATCAGCCCCTGGTGGTTTTCCCTGCATCTTACGCCGATGAAGGTCGCCAGATTGTGCATTCGCCGCCGCTGTCAGGTAAACCGCCGCTGTTTATCATGCTGGATGGTACCTGGAATGAAGCCCGCAAGATGTTTCGTAAAAGCCCCTGGCTTGACCGCTTTCCGGTGATCTCGCTCAACGTCACCGCGCCGTCCCGCTACAGGCTGCGCGAAGCGCATGGCGAAGGTCAGCACTGCACCGCAGAGATTGCCGCGGCGCTGCTGCACCAGGCCGGCGACCGTGCGGCTGGCGAGGCATTGACCCTGCACTTTGAGCAGTTCCGTCAGGCCTATCTTGCCGGTAAGCCGCATCATCCCGACCAGAAGAAGTAACACTCGCCCTGGCAGGCCGCTTGTCATTATTCAGGCTGGGATCTGCCCGACGGTAAAAAAGCCCAAAAGCGTTTACACTCCCCTAAATGCCGACGAATGGAGAAGGTGATGAGTCAACGTGGACTGGAAGCGCTGTTAAGACCAAAATCAATTGCGGTAATCGGCGCCTCGGTCAAGCCGGGACGGGCAGGCTATTTTATGATGCGTAATCTGCTGGCGGGCGGCTTTAGCGGCCCGGTGTTGCCGGTGACGCCAAAATATAAAGCCGTTAGCGGCGTGCTGGCCTGGCCTGATATTCACAGTTTGCCCTTCGCCCCCGACCTGGCGGTGATCTGTACCCATCACAAAAGAAATCTGGGGCTGTTACAAGAGCTCGGCGAGAAAGGCTGTAAAGCCTGCATCATCCTCTCCGCCCCCGCCAGTCAGCTCGCCGAGTTAAAAGCCTGCGCCAGCCGCTGGCAGATCCGATTGTTAGGCCCAAACAGTCTGGGATTGCTGGCCCCGTGGCAGGGGCTTAACGCCAGCTTTTCTCCTGTTCCCATCGCCAAAGGCCGTATTGCGTTCATATCGCAGTCATCAGCCGTCTCCAACACCATTCTTGACTGGGCGCAGCAACGTAACCTGGGTTTTTCATGGTTTATCGCCTTAGGCGACAGCCTGGATACCGACGTGGACGATCTGCTGGATTTTCTGGCCCGTGACGGCAAAACCAGCGCGATTCTGCTTTATCTTGAACACCTTAGCGATGCCCGCCGGTTTGTGTCGGCCTCCCGTAGCGCATCCCGTAACAAACCTATTTTGATTATCAAAAGCGGCCGCAGTCGCCAGGCACAGGCGCTGCTTGGTACGCACAGCGGTCTCGATGCCGCCTGGGATGCGGCGATCCAGCGTGCGGGCTTGTTACGGGTGCAGGATACGCACGAGCTGTTCACCGCAGTTGAGTCCCTGAGCCATATGCGTCCACCACGCGGGCACCGGCTGATGATTATCAGCAATGGCGCGGCTCCCGCCGCGCTGGCGTTAGATGAACTCTATGCCCGCAACGGTAAGCTCGCCACGCTGGGCGAGCAAACGATAGAGCAGCTTAGTGCCGTTCTGCCGGAAGGCGTCGGGCACGGCAATCCGGTCGATTTAAAGGACGATGCAACGCCGGAACGCTATCTGGCCTGCCTGGCCGTCCTGCTCGACAGCCATGATTTAGATGCCCTGATGATTATTCATGCCCCCAGCGCTGTTGCCCCGGCGACCGAAACCGCAGAGAAAATCATTCAGCTTATTCATCAGCATCCGCGCGGAAAACAGCTCACGCTGTTGACCAACTGGTGCGGCGAATTCTCCTCTCAGGCAGCGCGCCGTGCTTTTACTCAGGCCGGCATTCCCACCTGGCGAACGCCGGAGGGCACCGTCACCGCCTTTATGCATCAGGTTGAATACCGGCGTAACCAGAAATTGTTGCGGGAAACCCCCGCCCTGCCAGTAAACCTGACCCAGGACAGCGCTCAGGCCCACCAGTTGCTGTCTCAGGCGCTGGATAAGGGCATCCTGTCGCTGGATACGCACGAAGTGCAGCCCGTTCTTAAAGCTTACGGCCTCGCGACGTTACCCACCTGGATAGCAAAAGACAGTGAGGACGCCGTCACGATTGCTGAACAAACCGGCTATCCGGTCGCGCTGAAGCTCCGTTCGCCCGATGTGGCGCATAAGTCCGAAGTGCAGGGCGTCATGCTCTACCTGCGTAACGCCGCCGAAGTTAAACGCGCGGCGGACGCGATTATTGACCGGGTCAGGCAGACGCTGCCGCATGCGCGTATTGAAGGACTGGTGGTGCAGAGCATGGCGAACCGGGCTGGTGCCCAGGAGCTGCGGATTGTGGTGGAGCAGGATGCGCTGTTTGGCCCCATCATCATGCTGGGTGAAGGCGGCGTAGAGTGGCAGGCAGAGAAACAGGCGGCGGTTGCTTTGCCGCCGCTGAATATGACCCTGGCGCGCTATCTGGTGATCCAGGCAATAAAAAGCGGCAAGGTCCGCAGCCGAAGTGCCTTGATTCCGCTTGATGTAGCTGGCCTGAGCCAACTGCTGGTTCAAGTCTCTAACCTGGTGGTAGATTGCCCGGAAATACAACGGCTGGATATTCATCCGCTGCTGGCGGCAGGTAGCGATTTCACCTTACTGGACGTTACGCTGACGCTTGCGCCTTTTGACGGTGATAACGAAACGCGTCTGGCCATCCGACCCTATCCTCAGCACCTGGAAGAACAGGTCGAGTTGAAGGACGGTCAGCACTGCTTATTCCGCCCTATCCTGCCGGAAGATGAACCGCTGCTGCGTGACTTTATCAGCCAGGTGACGAAAGAAGATCTCTACTACCGCTACTTTAGCGAAATTAATGAATTCACCCATGACGATTTGGCCAATATGACGCAGATTGACTACGACCGGGAAATGGCGATTGTCGCCGTTCGGCAGCATCAGGGGCAGCCAGAAATCATCGGTGTGACCCGCGCGATTTCGGATGCCGACAACGTTGATGCCGAGTTTTCGGTACTGGTGCGCTCCGATCTTAAAGGGCTGGGGATGGGAAGACGTTTACTGGAAAAAATGATCCGTTACACCCGCGCGCATGGCTTGCAACAACTGAATGGCATTACCATGCCCGGCAACCGCGGCATGGTGACGCTGGCGAAAAAACTCAACTTTGACGTGGATGTCCAAATGGACGATGGCATCGTCAGTCTTAAGCTTTTGTTACAGGATAATGTCAGTTTGCCGTGTAGAGAAAAGTAAAAATCGCCCAGTTCGTCGTGGTTGATGTTATTATTTAGCGTTATGACCCTGATTTGGTGGCAAAAGGCCATACAATGAACCGAGAAGAAGTGCACTGTGATGTTGTCTAAATTTAAACGCAATAAACACCAACAACACCTCGCACAGCTGCCTAAACTGTCACAATCTGTTGCGGATGTGTCGACGCTTTATTCGCCCGCCGAATTTCGTGAGACGCTTTTGGAAAAGATTGCGTCAGCGCAATCGCGCATTTGTATCGTCGCACTCTATCTGGAAAATGACGATGCGGGCCGCGCCGTCATGAATGCACTGTATGCTGCGAAACTCGCTCGCCCACAGCTCGACATCAGTATTTTAGTCGACTGGCACCGTGCCCAACGTGGCCGCATTGGTGCTGCACGAGGCGTGACCAATGCCGACTGGTATTGTGAGATGGCCCAACAGCATCCCGACCACGTCATTCCTGTCTACGGCATTCCGGTTAATACTCGCGAGGCACTCGGAGTACTGCATCTGAAAGGCTTCATCATTGATGATACGCTGCTCTACAGCGGGGCCAGCCTGAATGACGTTTACCTGCATCAGCACGATAAATACCGCTACGATCGCTACCAGCTCATTCGTAATCCCGCGCTGGCCGATACCATGTTTGAATGGATCAACCACCATTTAAAAGACGCCGAGGCCGTCAATCGCCTGGACTATGCTGAGCGTCCTTCCAGTCCGGAAATTAAAAATGAAACGCGTCAGTTTCGTCAGGACCTGCGCGGGTTCAACTATCAGTTTGAAGGCAACGCCGGCAACGATGAACTCACCGTGACGCCACTGGTCGGCCTGGGCAAGCGTAGCCTGCTGAACAAGACCATTTTCCATTTGATGCCCTGCGCTGAAAAGAAGCTCACCATCTGCACGCCTTATTTCAACCTGCCTGCGCTGCTGGTGCGCAATATCATTGGCCTGCTACGTCAGGGGCGTGACGTTGAGATCATCGTGGGTGATAAAACAGCGAATGACTTCTATATCGCACCCGATCAGCCATTTAAGATCATCGGTGCACTGCCCTACCTCTACGAAATTAACCTGCGTCGCTTTTTAAGCCGACTGCAGTACTACGTTAGCAACGGGCAGCTGACCGTACGTTTATGGAAAGACGGTGAAAACAGCTATCACCTGAAAGGAATGTGGGTTGACGATGAGTGGCAGCTCATCACAGGCAACAATCTTAATCCCCGCGCCTGGCGGCTGGATCTCGAGAATGCGGTACTGATCCACGATCCGCATCAGCAGTTGGCCGATCAGCGACAGCATGAGCTGATGCTGATCCGTCAACATACCACGGTCGTTGGACACTTTCGTGAGCTGGAGAGCATCGCTGACTACCCGGCGAAAGTGCGTAAGCTGATTCGCCGTCTACGCCGTATTCGTATTGACCGCCTCATCAGCCGCATACTGTAAACCCTCAGAATGCCGCAGCCTGCCTGCGGCACTCCTTTCCTCTGCTACAGCTTAATTCCTTTCCCATGCCGGTGGAGCAGCAGCGAAACCAGAAACGCCAGCGCGCCCATCGCAGACACGTACCAGAAGAAGGTGGTTTCCATCCCTTTGTGCTTCATCAGTAACGCCACGTACTCTGCAGACCCACCGAAGATCGCATTCGCCACCGCATAAGACAGCCCGACGCCCAGGGCTCGCACCTGCGGCGGAAACATCTCAGCTTTCAGAATCCCACTGATCGAGGTGTAAAAGCTGGTAATAAGCAGTGCCAGCATAATCAGAACAAATGCCATGCCCGGACTCTGTACGTTTTGCAGCAGAGTAAGGATGGGTACGGTACAGATTGCTGCACCGGCACCGAAAATCATCATGGACGTGCGTCGGCCTATTTTATCCGACAAACCGCCAATAACGGGCTGCAGCAGCATATAGACGAAGAGCACACCGGTCATCAATGCACTGGCGGTTTTCGCATCCATACCAGAGGTATTTACCAGATACTTTTGCATGTAGGTTGTAAAGGTGTAAAAGCTCAACGAACCGCCCGCCGTAAAGCCCAGCACCATCAGGAAGGGTTTGGTGTGATTACGTAACAGGCCAATGACGCTACCGGCATCCCGATGCTCACGGCTCTGTTTATCGGAGGTTTCGTCCAGAGAGCGGCGCAGCCATAACGCCACCACGGCCAGCGCAGCGCCTAAAAAGAACGGGATGCGCCAGCCCCATGTGCGTAGCTCCTGGTCGGTTAAGATGAACTGCAGCACCACCACCGTCAGCACAGCGGCTAACTGCCCACCAATTAAGGTGACGTATTGAAAGGAGGCATAAAAGCCTTTGCGCCCTTCCAGGGCCACTTCACTCATATAGGTTGCACTTGTGCCGTACTCCCCGCCCACCGACAGCCCCTGGAACATACGAGCCAGTAACAGCAGGGCTGGCGCGGCTATCCCAATGCTGTTGTAACCCGGCAGACAGGCGATAACCAGCGATCCGAAACACATCATACAGATAGAAATCAGCATGGATTTTTTACGCCCGTGGCGGTCACCAATATAGCCAAATAACCATCCGCCAATCGGCCTCATTAAAAAGCCTGCGGCAAACACGCCTGCCGTCTGGAGCAACTGGGTTGTCGTATCCCCTTGCGGAAAGAAGATATGGGCAAAGTAGAGTGAGAAAAACGAGTACACATAAAAGTCGAACCATTCGACGAGATTACCTGAGGATGCACCTACTATGGCCCAGATACGTTTTTTTCTGTCGAGCAACTGCGATTGTGGATTTTTGATCACATCTGACATGCTATGCCTCGGCTCCATGCTGATAAGCAGCGTTAAAGCGTTGAGTAAAGCATGGACGGGAATAAAACGGAAAGAGGTGTTGGTTCTGGATGACAAAATGTGACTTATGTTGTTAATTTGCTGTAACAACTGAAAGTGTCAGACCACCGCGCCAGCCCGCTACGAATATCAAAAACGACCGACCTTTCTCTACAACATGTGTACGAGCAGTGCAGACAGGCCGGTGTTTTAGTGCATCAGAACGTCGTGACTACCGTGACGCCCGGTGATTCAAACTTATCCATATTGATTAACGCTTCTATGGATTGCTTGAGGCTGATGGTGCGGCCAATGAGCTTTTCAGGACAGAGTTTACCGGTGGCAATCATGTTCATCATGTCGCCGTAACGATGAGCCTGCATGCCGTGACTGCCAATAATCTCCAGTTCGTTAGCAATAACGCTGGCCATTGGAATGGGCGGTGCACTGTGTTCGCCCGCCATCAGGCCTATCTGGATGTGCCTGCCTCTTTTTCTTAAGGAATGAATGGAGTTCACGCAGGTCACAGTATGACCCAGCGCATCCAGTGACACATGTGCTCCGCCTTGGGTGATTTCTCTAATGGCTTCCGCCACATTGTGCACGCGAGCGCCATTTACTACGGCAACTGCACCCAAATCACGGGCCAGCTGCAGCTTTTCATCCGAAATATCCACCGCCACCACGTTTGCCCCGAGCGCATTCGCGATCATGATGGCGGAAAGTCCCACACCGCCACAGCCGTGCACGGTAAGCCACTGTCCTGCCGACGTTCTTCCCTGATCGACCACTGCCCTGAACGAGGTAATAAAACGGCACCCGAGACTGGCTGCGGTAGTGAAGTTCAGCGTGTCCGGCAGTGCGATAAGGTTTAAGTCGGCCTGCTGTATCGCTACGTATTCGGCGAACGATCCCCAGTGCGTGAAGCCAGGCTGGAACTGATGGTCACAGACCTGCTGATTACCGGTATGACATTCGTGACAAAAGCCGCACCCCGATACGAAGGGTACCGTGACATTATCGCCTGGCCGCCATTTAGTCACCGCGTTGCCAACGGCTTCAATTGTGCCTGCGAATTCGTGTCCCGGCACATGAGGCAGAGGAATATCGGGATCGTGCCCGACCCAGCCGTGCCAGTCACTTCGGCAAACACCGGTGGCTTTGACCCGAATCACCACGCCATGCGGCTCGGGAGTAGGGTCCGGGACCGTTTGCAGCATCGGCGGCGACAGAAATGACTCGTATATCACTGCTTTCATCAGTAAACCCTCATCGTAGGCGTTCATAAAATTATACCTTTCGATTCGGAAATTACTTTTCATCTGTTGCAGGCGGATAATTATTTATGAAATTATCCTTCATCAAACATGCAATGGTTGAGTGGATATTTCAGTGAGTCTTCTTGATAAGAAAGATCTGGCGCTGCTGCGTTATCTGCAGCAGGACGGCAGGGTATCGAGTCTTAAACTTTCACAGGATTTGGATGTTAGCCCGGCTTCTGCATGGCGACGTCTGAAACGGCTTGAGGATGAGGCGTTTATTGAGGGTTATCAGGCGGTGGTTAACCGCAGAAAAGTGGGCTTTGGCGTGATGGCATTTGTCCGTCTGGTCTGTAGCCAGCACAGTGAAGCGGCAACGCGGGATTTTGAAGACAGGATTAATGCCAATCCCTATGTGCTTTCCTGCCACAACATTACCGGTGAAGCTGATTTCCTTTTACAGGTCGTGGCGCGCGACTTAGACCATTACAGTCTTTTTATCGAAAAGGAACTGCGTAAATTACCGGGGATACTGAGTATTAATTCTTCGATTTCGCTCAGAGAAGTGAAGAAAACGCATCCGCTACCGGTTTAACGGTGTCGCGATTTTGCAGGATGCAATGCAAAGTTGCTTTTCACTCGTTCTACCCTTCATAGCTGGGTAGTCGGCAAATTCCTTGTTGCCTGATTAATGCTATCGGTTAAAAAAACAGCTATTGCATTGTGCTGGATCTCAAACAGAGAAGGAATGCGGTGGATTGCGGTCAGGTACTCGCGGCTTTTGTTGACCTGCGGCTTTTGTATCGATGGCGTTTGTTGTATCACGATGATCAGGCGGTTCGTCGTCTTTGGGCAGGGGGTGCAGGTATATGACGCCGGGCGCGGCATGCCATCCGGCTTTCTCACGCGCCATTTTCCCGATCCGGCGGTTTTAATGACGCGGAAGGCACTCGCGCGGTCCCGGCCGTGCAGGACAGCCGGCCTGACGCCCCGCTTTTCACCGGTTACGCAAGTAAAAAAGCCCTGAACTTTCGTTCAGGGCTTTTTTACTTGTTTGATGCCTGGCAGTTTATGAATCACGCTGTGATTCACCCTTCGGGCCGCTGCCTCGCAGCGTTCAAAAGCGTTCGCTTTTGTCCTACTCTACTGAGTAGTGAACTGCCCGAAGTTACGTGCAGGTCGTTCAATTTGATGCCTGGCAGTTCCCTACTCTCGCATGGGGAGACCCCACACTACCATCGGCGCTACGGCGTTTCACTTCTGAGTTCGGCATGGGGTCAGGTGGGACCACCG
>NZ_JBNDNJ010000009.1:0-120088 GCF_049892805.1 Pantoea sp. EEL5 | reverse complement strand
CGGTGGTCCCACCTGACCCCATGCCGAACTCAGAAGTGAAACGCCGTAGCGCCGATGGTAGTGTGGGGTCTCCCCATGCGAGAGTAGGGAACTGCCAGGCATCAAACAAGTGAAGAAGCCCTGAACTGACGTTCAGGGCTTTTTTACGTCTGCGATCTGGCAGATAACCCCTCATCTCTGCGCCGTTCCGGACCGGACGCATCCCTTTACCGGCGTTTAACGGGCAACGGTGAACCTGCAGCAAGGCACGGGTGCAGTGGCGGAGCGACGTAAAACACAGGCACGTCATCTGGTACGCGGCAGACAGGCTCTAACGATGATGGTAATTACACCTTCTTTGCCGTTCGAAGACGGGAAAACCCTCTACTGAACGCTGCTGATCTGCATCATCCACTCGCTACCCATTGTGTTGTCAGCTATGCGCCTTTTTACCCAGCCATGTCAGGATAAATGCGGCCACTTCTTGTGGCTGGTTGATGTTCAAAACGGGCACATTCAGGTTTAAAGTCGTGTCGTCACAGGCGACAGCCACCACCTTCTCATCCAGCAGTGCTGCTAGCTCACCTTTAATACCCGATCGCCAAAGCACAATTTTGTCGACTGGCTCATCTTTAAATCCTTCGACTAACACTACATCCAACTGTTCGGCGTCCATTCGTCCCACTAACGTCATTAAGCTGACAGGCTGCTCAGGCGTTTCACACATCAGCGCCCAACGCCTGTCGCTGGCGACAATAACCTGATCGGCTCCGGCTTTACGCAGCCGATAGCTGTCTTTACCCGGCCTGTCTACGTCCATGTCATGGTGGGTATGTTTAATTAATCCTGCACGTATTTCCTGCGCTTTTAACAAGGGTATAACTTGCTCGAGTAGTGTGGTTTTACCGGTTCCGCTCCAGGCGACAATGGCCAACAACGGAACACACATTATGATTTCTCCTGCTCTACAAGGTCGTCAGGCGTATTGATGTTGCTGAAAGCCGACTCTGGATCGCTAAATAAAACCGGGTGCCCACCATGCTCACGCATAAACTGCATAAGCCTGCGCTCCCCCCGTAACAACCATGTCTCCAGATCGTCGGCAATCGCCTTATTCATCAAGGCCAGGGTTGGATGATCCCGCTGGGAGGATTTCACCCATACAGCAGGTGCGTTGTTACGCTGCTGCCAGAGGCGCGCAACAAAATCATCGGGGATCTGAGGTGTATCACAGGCACAAAATGCCACCCAATCAGTGGGGCTGTGCCGTAAACCGCTCAACATACCTGCAAGCGGTCCTGGGTAGTCCTTGATTGAATCGGTTACGACCTGATAACCACTTAGCTGATAACGATCAATGTTGCGGTTAGCGCTTATTAACACAATGTCTACCTGCGGCCTCAACCGCTGTAGAACGTGTTGGTAAAGGGGTTTACTCTGCATCATGAGTAATCCTTTATCCTGCCCGCCCATACGGCTACCTTGTCCACCAGCAAGGATTACACCGGTAAATGCTGCCATCTTGTCTCCTTGTGTCATTCTGGACGTGAATCACCTGCATTGAGGAATCATTATGAAAACCCATCGGCTGACTGAACTGCTTGAACTCCTGCAACCGGCATGGGAGAAAGAGCCCGATCTTAACCTGTTGGCATTTTTACAAAAACTGGCCCACGAGTCTGGTTTCATTGGCCCATTAAGTGAATTAAGCGATGACGTATTGATTTATCATCTAAAAATGCGTGATTCAGCCAGCGACGATCAGATTCCAGGCCTGAAAAAAGATTATGAAGTCGATTTTAAAACCGCCCTGCTACGTGCACGTGGTGTCATCAAAAATGACGAGTAGTGTTATCCTTGGCCATTAACAGAAAAGATAAGCACAGGGATAACCATGAGTGATGCCGCCTTTAACTTCCAGACACTCAATCCTGATGTCCTGTTGGATGCGCTTTGGGAAACGGGTATTCGGGTTGATTCTGGTTTAACCGCCCTGAACAGCTATGAAAATCGGGTTTATCAGTTTAGCGACGATGAAAAACGTCGCTATGTGGCCAAGTTTTATCGCCCTCAGCGCTGGAGTGCAGAACAGATCACCGAAGAGCATCGGTTTTCCCAGGATTTACTGGATGATGAGGTGCCGATTGCCGCGCCGTTAGTTTTGCAGGGCGATACGCTGCAACGTCATGCTGGCTTTTACTATGCGGTCTTTCCCAGCCTGGGTGGACGGCAGTATGAAACCGACAACGAAGATCAGATGGAATGGGTAGGCCGTTTCCTGGGACGTATTCATCAAACTGGCCGCAAAAGCCTGTTTCAGCAACGCCCATCCATAGGGCTTGAAGAATATCTGGAGCAGCCGCGAGAAGTCCTGGCAAAGGCTGAGCTCGTGCCTGCGTCACTCCGCCCAGCATTGCTGGAAGCTGTCGATAAACTTGGCATCACGCTGCGGCAGTGCTGGCATAGCGACTGGCAGCCGCTACGCTTACATGGTGATTGCCACCCGGGCAATATTCTGTGGCGCGATGGCCCGCTGTTTGTCGATCTTGATGATGCCCGCAATGGTCCCGCTATTCAGGATCTGTGGATGTTAATAAGTGGCGATAGACAGGAACAGCGTATTCAGTGGGATATTCTGTTGGACGCATACAGCGAATTCAGCGACTTCGATATTAACGAATTGTCACTGATTGAGCCTTTACGTGCTATGCGCATGATTTATTATCTGGCCTGGGTCGTGCGCCGCTGGCAGGATCCCGCTTTTCCGCGCGCTTTCCCCTGGATGACGGATGAGGATTTCTGGCGCCGGCAAATTTTGCAGTTTATCGAGCAGGAAAAGGTGTTACGGGAACCTCCGTTGCAGCTGGCCCCGCAATTTTAATGAAAAGTCAGGAGAGTTTTCCCCAATGAAGAAAATATTTTTTGCACTGATGGGTTTGGTGCTGGCGTTCAGCGCATCTGCTGCACAATTCACTGAAGGTAAACAATACGTTAGCCTGCCTAAACCTGTTGCAGGTGAACCCCAGGTTATGGAGTTTTTCTCTTTTTTCTGCCCTCACTGCTACCAGTTTGAGCAAATTTACCACGTCGGTGATGCAGTTAAAAAGAATCTGCCAGCCGATACGAAGATGGTGAAGTACCACGTTGACTTCCTTGGCGGCGACTTAGGTCCCGTTGTCACTCATGCGTGGGCCGTCGCGATGGCGCTGGGCGTAGAAGATAAAGTGACTTCACCTATTTTTGATGGCATTCAGAAAAGCCAGACGATTACGGATGCAGCCAGCCTGAAAGACGTATTCATCAAAGCAGCGGGCATTTCTTCTGAGCAGTACGATGCGGCCTGGAACAGCTTTGCAGTAAAAGCCCTTGTTGCCCAGCAGCAAAAAGCGGCGTCTGACGTTGATCTGCGCGGCGTGCCAGCGATGTTTATTAACGGCAAATATATGGTTAATAATGGCGGTCTGGATACCAGCTCAATGGCAAACTTCGTGGCAGATTATGCCAACGTAGTGAAGTTCCTGGTTGAGAAAAAATAGCGTTTTACGCTGAGTTTTTTGCAAAACGCCAGCATACGCTGGCGTTTTCATTTGTAATTTGTGCGCCCATCGCTGACCTGTTGAAGAAGCACAGTTTTTCTATCCACACAAGCAAACATGCCATTAAAAATCACGATCGCATCACGGATTTATATTAACTATATGATTTTATTATTTTTAATTTTGGCTGAATCTTTTTTATGACATAAATAAACTATTGATATAATTTTTACGCACAAAGTTATCCACAGAAAGATCGTTGCGATCCTCATTACAGAAGCACGAAAAACGTCACTCCCTGTTTGTCTTGATTAACCCTTTTCGCCAAGGTGTGGCATCCTTATAGGCCAATCCATGGCAACGAAGAATACACAGACATATGGCGCAAATAGCAGAAAACCCCCTGATTTTGGTTGATGGCTCATCCTATCTTTATCGCGCGTACCACGCTTTCCCGCCGCTAACCAACAGCGCAGGTGAGCCTACTGGTGCTATGTATGGCGTGCTCAACATGCTGAAAAGCCTGTTGGTACAGTACAGCCCTACACATGTTGCTGTGGTGTTTGATGCTAAAGGCAAAACCTTCAGGGATGAACTGTTTGAACATTACAAATCCCACCGCCCACCGATGCCTGATGATTTGCGGTCACAAATAGAGCCGCTGCACGAAATGGTGCGTGCGATGGGCTTGCCGCTGTTGGCTGTCAGCGGCGTTGAAGCGGACGATGTGATTGGTACGCTGGCGTTAGAGGCAGAGAAAAAAGGCCACGCTGTTCTGATCAGCACCGGCGATAAAGATATGGCGCAGCTTGTCACACCGGGCATTACGCTAATCAATACCATGACGAATACCATTCTTGGCCCAGAAGAGGTTGAGCAGAAGTATGGTGTGCCACCGTCGTTGATCATCGATTTTCTGGCGATGATGGGGGACAGCTCAGATAATATTCCCGGCGTACCCGGCGTGGGTGAAAAAACAGCCCAGGCGCTGCTGCAGGGGCTGGGCGGGATGCAGTCCATTTACGACAATCTTGATAAAGTCGCCGATCTCTCTTTTCGCGGTGCAAAAACCATGGCCGCGAAACTGGAGCAGAATCGCGATGTTGCTTTTCTTTCTTATCAACTTGCCACCATTAAAACAGACGTCGAGCTCGATCAACCCTGTGAAGCGCTTACGGTCAGCGAACCTGATGTTAACGCGCTGCAAGCGCTATTTAGCCGTTTCGAATTCAAGCGCTGGTTGACCGACCTGCAAGAGGGAAAATGGCTGCAGGGTACTAAAAGCAACCGGCAAGCCCAGCAGGTTCTTACCGATGAGCCGGTGGCGAGCGTTGAGGCCACCAGCCTGTTATCGGCTGACGGCTATATCACCATTCTGGATCAGCAAACCTTAGATGCCTGGGTGGAGAAGCTGAAAAACAGCGAGGTCTTTGCGTTCGATCTCGAAACCGATGGGCTGGATACGTTAACGGCTAATATCGTCGGCCTCAGTTTTGCGGTAGCGCCAGGTGAGGCGGCTTATCTGCCTGTGGCCCATGATTACCTCGATGCGCCGGAGCAGCTCGACCGCGATGCCGTTCTTGCGCAACTCAAGCCGCTGCTCGAAGATCCTGACGCCAGTAAAGTGGGGCAAAATCTCAAATACGATCGTGGCGTGCTGAAAAACTACGATATTGAACTCGCCGGTATCAAATATGACACCATGCTGGAGTCATATATCCTGAACAGCGTAGTGGGCAAGCATGATATGGACAGCCTGTCTGCGCGGTGGCTGAATCATAAAACCATTACCTTTGAAGAGATCGCCGGTAAAGGGAAAAATCAGCTCACATTTAATCAAATCGCTTTAGAGCAGGCTGCACATTACGCAGCAGAAGATGCCGATGTCACTCTGCAACTGCATTTGAAAATGTGGCCTGAGCTTGAAAAAGAAGCCGGCCCTAAAAAGGTTTTTGAACAAATTGAAATGCCCCTGCTTAAGGTGATTTCACGTGTCGAGCGTAACGGCGTATTGATCGATCAAGCCATTCTGGCGCAGCACTCTAAAGAGCTGACATCGCGCCTGGCTGAGCTTGAGCTTAAAGCGCATGAGCTGGCGGGCGAGCCCTTTAATCTCTCATCGACCAAGCAGCTGCAGGTCATCCTGTTTGAAAAGCAGGGCATTAAGCCGACGAAGAAAACACCCGGAGGCGCGCCTTCTACCAGTGAAGAAGTTCTGGCTGAGCTGGCACTGGACTATCCGCTGCCAAAGGTCATTCTGGAGCACCGTGGGTTGTCGAAACTGAAGTCAACTTACACTGATAAACTGCCGCTGATGATCAATCCTGTCAGCGGTCGCGTGCACACGTCCTATCATCAGGCGGTAACGGCTACCGGTCGCCTGTCTTCAACCGATCCTAACCTGCAAAACATCCCGGTCCGTAACGATGAAGGACGCCGCATTCGTCAGGCCTTTGTTGCGGGCAAGGGGAACCGTATCGTGGCGGCGGACTATTCACAGATTGAACTGCGTATCATGGCGCATCTGTCACAGGATAAAGGCCTGCTCGATGCCTTTTCCCAGGGAGAAGATATTCACCGTGCTACTGCGTCAGAGGTCTTTGGCGTGCCGCTGTCTAAGGTCACGGGTGAACAACGTCGTAGCGCCAAGGCCATCAACTTTGGTCTTATCTACGGCATGAGCGCGTTTGGATTATCTCGCCAGCTGAACATTGGCGCAGGCGAAGCGAAAAAGTATATGGATTTGTACTTCGAGCGCTATCCTGGCGTGCTGCGCTATATGGAAAACACGCGCCAGCTTGCAGCCAGTAACGGGTATGTTGAAACGCTGGATGGACGCCGTTTGTGGTTGCCCGACATCAAGTCCAGTAACGCCATTCGTCGTAAAGCTGCTGAACGTGCGGCGATTAATGCCCCCATGCAGGGAACGGCCGCGGATATCATCAAACGCGCCATGATTGCGGTCGATGACTGGTTACAAAAGCAAACCGATGATGCGGTCAGGATGATCATGCAAGTGCACGATGAACTGGTGTTTGAAATCAAAGCTGAAGCCGTCGATGAAGCCAGCAAGCAGATTCGCGCGCTGATGGAGGGCAGTATGGCGCTGGATGTCCCCTTACTGGTCGAAGTCGGCGTAGGCGACAACTGGGATCAGGCGCATTAAGGCTCTGGCTGGTGGCGTTAATGCGCCACCGCTGGCGCATTATCACGTGATCAGGCATGAAGCCGGCACACCGTGGTACCGGCGCTGCAAAACGATGCAGTAACTTATTATGGTCTAAGCACTTTTTTTGTAATTTAACTACATGCCATCCTCATTTTTGTGACGAGCATGGTAAAAAAAGTGACTAAAAATGAAAGAGAGCAACAAAAAATCCTTTGTTGCTCACAAAAAATCAGGTAAAGTTCGAGGCGTAGGGTACAGAGGTAAGATGTTCTATCTTTCAGACCTTTTACTTCACGTAATCGGATTTGGCTGAATTTAGCCGCCCCAGTCATTCTGTGACTGGGGCGTTTTTTATTGGGCTGACGCTAAAAAACGGCAGCCTGTGAGGTTTGTCAGGCTTCAGTGCCCTGATCTTCAACAGCAGGTTCGAGTTCACTAAACCAGCTATTCAGCTTATGGCGCACTTTGTCGACGCCGATTTTTTTCAGCGATGAGAAAACCTCAACCTGCACATCACCCATAAACGCCATTGAGGCTTCTTTCACCATATTGAGCTGGGCTTTACGTGCGCCGGAAGCGAGCTTGTCAGCTTTAGTCAGCAGCAGGAGTACAGGGATCTCGCTCTCAACCGCCCACTGAATCATTTGCTGATCCAGATCTTTAAGCGGGTGGCGGATATCCATCAGTACCACCAGGCCTTTAAGCGCCTGCCTTTTTTGCAGATATTCGCCCAATGCCCGTTGCCATTTGAGTTTCATCTCTTCTGGCACTTCAGCATAGCCGTAACCCGGTAAGTCTACGAGGCGCTTGCCTTCTGCAACTTCAAACAGGTTAATCAGCTGCGTACGACCGGGTGTTTTACTGGTTCGCGCCAGGCCTTTTTGATTGGTGAGCGTATTTAAGGCGCTGGATTTACCCGCGTTTGAACGACCAGCAAACGCAACTTCAATGCCGGTATCAGAGGGCAAATGGCGGATGTCCGGTGCGCTAAGAATGAAGCGGGTGACATGGTAATTCAGTTCAGACAAGGGAATACTCCAGAAACGCATTAGGGCAATGGCGCTGATTATACGCGTTATGGCGCGAAAGTGCTCAATACCATTGGTGAGGCGCCTTTGTAAGATATTTGCCATAAATTTTGCCCGTTATGTCTCTTTTTAGTTAAATAATTAAAAAAATAAACCATTAAAATTCAGTGAATTATACTTAAGTACAGGTTTTTTCGCCTAAAGACTGACATGTGTTACTTGAGCCTTTTACCATATGGTCTACATTATTCAGCAGTGCAGGACGCACTCATCAGGATGATGCGCTCAGGAATGTTGGGATAACGAAGAGCGGCTGGAATGGAAATGGCTATGGATGGGAGCCGGAAAAGGAAAGGGATACGCTCAGGAGTTGAGCAGGCGCAGGATTAACCGGGACGTTGTGAGCCGAAACGGATTTGAAACATGATTCCTTCTGCTGAAGGTATGAAATAAGGCGACAGCTTGAGCTGTCGCCTTTTTTCTTTGTCTGGTTTCTGCTAGATTTCGCCGCAATTCTATACTGAATAAAAAACACCGGGACCGAACATCATGAAGCAACCTGCAAGCGCTGCGAAAGGTAAGCCTGTCGCCAAGGCTAAACGTAAATCGCGTGAAGATATCAATAATGAAGCGCGCGATCGTAAACGCGATAAAAAGCATCGTGGCCATGCGTCAGGCAGCCGTGCTAATCCGCAAACGCAGAGCAACAACGGCAAGCAAAGCGCCGCCGCGAAAGACCCGCGTATTGGCAGCAAGAAGCCAGTGGCATTGATCGCTGACGAAAAGGCCGCACCGGCAAAAGCGAAAAACGTCGCGGCCAAACCGGCGAGGGAGAAAAAAGTGTCTCTCGCGCCTGAAGAGGAGCTGGCGCAGCTGGAGAACAGTGAGCGCCTGGATGCGCTGCTCGATCGTCTTGAAAAGGGTGAAACGTTGTCATCAGAAGATCAGGGCTGGCTTGACGTGACGCTGGATCGCATTGATGAACTGATGGAACAGCTTGGTATTGAAATGGACGAAGAGGAAGACCAGGAGGCGGAAGAGGATATGTATCGCCTGCTAAAAGGTAACTAAGCTGTATTGATCGGCATGCGCGCATGCGCATGCCATGCTTAACAGGTAAACGACAATGTTTTGGCCTGGATCAATTTTCGTGTTGTTGATGACATGTTATCTGCTGTGGTTATTGTTTAAACTACGGCGACTGTCGCGTCTGAAGCAGCGTTTACGTCGGGTTTCCGCCCGCTCACCTCTCTTTCCTTCTGGATCGCGACCTTTACGACGGCAACGTAAGCGGAAGGAGTGAGCATGTCAGCAATGCAGATCAAGTGGGACCAGGCGTTAATTGAAAAATATAACTCTGCCGGTCCGCGTTACACGTCTTATCCCACCGCCTTAGCGTTCAACGATAAGTTTACCGATAACGACTTCAGACACGCCATTGAACGTTATCCGCAACGTGCCTTATCGCTGTATATCCACATCCCGTTCTGTCATCGCCTGTGCTACTTCTGTGGCTGCAATAAGATTGTCACGCGTCAGCTGCATAAAGCCGACCGTTATCTGAATGCGCTTGAGCAGGAGATCACTGCCCGCGCACCGCTGTTTAAGGGTCGTCAGGTTAGCCAGCTGCACTGGGGCGGCGGAACGCCCACGTTCCTTAATAAACAGCAAATCAGCCGGCTGGTGGCGCTGTTGAAGCAGCACTTTACCTTTATCGACGACGCAGAGATGTCGATCGAGGTCGATCCACGTGAAATTGAACTGGATATGATCGATCACCTGCGCGCGTGTGGTTTCAATCGCCTGAGCATGGGCGTGCAGGATTTCAATAAAGCCGTGCAGGAGCGGGTGAATCGGGTACAGGATGAAGCGGTCATTTTTGCCTTGATGGCGCGGGCGCGCGAGCAGGGATTTCGTTCAACCAGCATCGATTTGATTTACGGGTTGCCGCTGCAAACGCCTGAAAGCTTCGCTTATACCTTGCAGCGCGTTATCGCATTGGATCCTGATCGCCTCAGCGTCTTTAACTATGCCCATCTCCCCGCGCTGTTCGCCGCACAGCGTAAAATTAAAGAAGATGAGCTGCCCTCAGCACAGCAGAAGCTGGATATCCTCCAGCAGACCATTACCACGCTGACCCAACAGGGCTATCAGTTTATTGGTATGGATCACTTTGCTAAACCGCAGGACGAGCTGGCAGTCGCGCAACGTGAAGGAAAACTGCACCGCAACTTTCAGGGTTATACGACACAGGGCGACAGTGACTTGCTGGGGCTTGGCGTATCTGCGATTAGCATGATCGGCGACAGCTATGCGCAAAACCAGAAAGGGCTTAACGACTGGTACAGTCAGGTTGAAAAACAGGGCCATGGCCTGTGGCGCGGATTACTGCTGAGTGAAGACGACTGCTTACGTCGCGACGTGATTAAAAGGCTGATCTGCAATTTCTCACTTGATTTCAGCACGGTCGAAGCGCAGTGGAATATTCAGTTTGAACGCTATTTTGCGGAAGACATGGCGCTGTTAAAACCGCTGATTAGTGATGGGCTGGTGGAGCAGCATGCAACGGACCTGAGAGTGACGGGAGCCGGACGCTTGCTGATTCGAAATATCTGTATGTGTTTTGATGCGTATCTACGTCACAAGGCGCGGCAGCAGCAGTTTTCACGCGTCATATAAAAAAGCCGGAGCAGCCTGCGCTGTTCCGGCGGTGGATTTCTTATTCCATGCCCAGTTCTTTGAGCTTACGCGTCAGGGTATTTCTCCCCCAACCCAGCAAACGTGCCGCTTCCTGTTTGTGGCCCTGAGTATGACGGAGCGCCGTGGTCAGCAACGTACGCTCCATCTCCGGCTGGGCTTCAGACAGTAGATTTTGATGACCGGAACGCAAGGCGCGGTCAGCCCACTGCGCCAGCAGGGTTGCCCAGTTATCCGGCAACGACTGAGTAGGGCTTTCCGGGGTACTGGATTCAAACAGCTCTGGCGGAAGATCCTGGATCAGCACTTCCTGTCCCGCCGCCATAACGGTTAACCACCGACAGGTATTCTCCAACTGGCGCACGTTACCCGACCAGTGCAGACGTGTCAGCGCGGTTTCGGTTTCCGCGTGCAGAATCTTGGCCTCAACCCCCAGTTCCCGTGCCGCAACCTGGAGGAAATAACGGGCCAGACGCGGGATATCCTCACGGCGCTCACGCAACGGCGGCAGATGCACGCGGATGACGTTCAGACGATGGAATAAATCCTCACGGAACTTGCCTTCCTGCACCCGCAGTTCAAGGTTCTGATGCGTTGCGGCAATAATACGGACGTCAACTTTTACCGGCGCATAGCCGCCGACGCGGTAAAATTGCCCGTCAGCCAGAACGCGCAGCAGTCGTGTCTGAACATCCAGCGGCATATCGCCGATTTCGTCTAAAAACAGCGTGCCGCCATCAGCCTGTTCAAAACGGCCCTGACGGATCTGATTGGCACCGGTAAACGCCCCTTTTTCATGACCAAACAGTTCTGACTCGATCAAATCCTTGGGAATCGCGGCCATATTCAGGGCAATAAACGGCGCTTTGCTGCGAGGGCTGTGGCGATGCAGCGCATGCGCAACCAGTTCTTTACCCGTACCGGATTCCCCGTTGATCAGGACGCTGATCGACGAGCGAGAGAGACGGCCAATAATACGAAACACATCCTGCATGGCGGGCGCTTCGCCGATAATATCGGTGGTCGGGCCGCTGACAGGCTGATTACGTGGCTGCTGCTGTTCCTGATAGTGGCTGATGGCGCGCTCGACCAGCGCAACAGCCTCATCAATATCAAACGGCTTGGGCAGATAATCAAAGGCCCCTTGCTGATAGGCACTGACCGCGGCATCCAGATCGGAGTGCGCCGTCATGATGATGACCGGGAGCATGGGATGGCGCTGTTTAATCTGTTTTAGCAGCGTCAGCCCGTCCATTCCGGGCATACGAATGTCTGACAATAAAACGTCCGGCGTTTTTGTCGCTAATGCGTTCAGCACGTCGTTCGCACTGTCAAAGGTCGCACAGCTCAAACCGGCTCCAGTGAGCGCGCGTTCAAGCACCCAGCGGATGGAGCTATCGTCATCGACGATCCAGACTATCCCTCGTTGCATAGAAACCTCACTGGCGAATAGGCAGGTAAACCGAAAATTCGGTATGACCTGGCCAACTGTTAAACTCAATTTTTCCTGAATGCTGATCAATCAGGCTACGGGCAATAGAAAGACCTAAACCGGTTCCGCCTTCACGTCCGCTTACCATCGGATAAAACAGCGTATCCTGAAGCTGAGCCGGAATGCCGGGACCGTCATCTTCGATATCAATACGGGCGACCAGGCGATACCGCGTACCGTGCAGCGTCAGCTGAAAGGCGGTACGGGTGCGAATGACTATCGTGCCACCGTCCTCGCCCAGCGCCTGCAGCGCATTACGCACCACATTCAGCAGTACCTGTTCGATCTGGTCGGGATCGTGGGGCAACTCCGGCAGGCTGGGATCGTAATCGCGGACCAGAGACACATTTTCTGGCAGCTCCATCGAGACCAGGTTGACCACCCGTTCGGAGACCTGATGAATACTCTGGGTAATGTGCATCCCGGGCTGTTGCGGCCCTAATAAGCGATCCACCAGATTCCGCAGGCGATCGGCCTGTTCAATAATGACTTTGGTATATTCATTCAGCGCGGGATCGGGCAGGGCGCGAGACAGCAGCTGGGCCGCACCGCGCAGTCCGCCTAACGGATTTTTAATCTCATGAGCCAGCCCACGCACCAGATCGCGTGCCGCAACCTGCTGAGCATGCTGGAGTTGTTCCTGGCTCAGGCGACGTTGATTATCCATGGGCGCCATTTCCAGCAAAATCAGGCCATCAGGCAAGCGCTGCGCTGTCAGCGACATAATATGTGCCCGACCATCGACCACCAAGGTAACTTCACTGTCCGTAAAGCCCTGGCCCGCCTCAAGACTCTCGCGCATTACCTCGACATTCAGCGAAAAGTAGCCGGTCAGTTCAGGTAACGGCGTGCCGAATAATTTACGCGAGCTTTGCGCCAGTAATTGCTGTGCCGCGGGGTTGGCGTAGTGAATAACCAAATCGTTATCCACCAACAAAATACTGTTGATTAAGGTATTGAGAATCTGCCCGGCATCGGGCAGTGAGGCAGTTGCCATACAGCGTTCCTCTGCACTGATTTAGTGCATTGTAATCTTTAAGCCGGAATTAAAGCGAATGAACGATGAATTCGCGGAGAAAAAAGCCCATCCGAAGATGGGCTAAAGTTTCCACGGCAACAAAAAAACGTTTCAGACTATCGGTGCCGCCTTTGCAAGATCTGTCTGCGGCACCCATTTGCTTATTCTGAAATTAAACGCTGTAGTACAGTTCGAACTCAACCGGGTGCGGCGTCATGCGCACACGATCGTTTTCGGATTTACGCAGTTCGATATAGGCATCGATCGCGTCATCAGTGAACACGCCGCCACGGGTCAGGAACTCGCGGTCTTCGTTCAGGGCAATCAGCGCTTCTTCCAGTGAACCTGCAACTTTTGGAATTTCAGCTTCTTCTTCCGGTGGCAGGTCATACAGGTTTTTGTCCATCGCATCGCCAGGATGGATCTTGTTGATGATGCCATCAAGACCCGCCATCAGCAGTGCGGTAAACGCCAGGTATGGGTTAGCCGCTGGATCCGGGAAGCGCGCTTCAATACGACGTGCTTTCGGGCTGGCAACAACCGGGATACGGATTGAGGCTGAACGGTTACGCGCTGAATAGGCCAGCATCACCGGCGCTTCATAACCCGGCACCAGACGCTTGTAGGAGTTGGTGGTTGGGTTCGCCAGGGCGTTAATAGCTTTAGCATGCTTGATGATGCCGCCAATGTAGAACAGCGCCATTTCAGACAGGCCGCCGTACTTATCGCCAGAGAACAGGTTCTGACCGCCTTTAGACAGCGACATATGGCAGTGCATACCTGAACCATTATCACCAAACATCGGTTTTGGCATAAAGGTCGCCGTTTTGCCGTAGGCATGAGCCACGTTGTGAACGACATATTTGTAGATCTGAATTTCGTCAGCTTTTTTGGTCATGGTATTGAAGCGAGTAGCCACTTCGTTCTGACCTGCTGTTGCAACTTCATGGTGATGGGCTTCAACAACCAGACCCATTTGCTCCATGGTCAGACACATGGCAGAACGGATGTCCTGTGATGAGTCAACCGGTGGAACCGGGAAGTAACCGCCTTTCAGGCCTGGACGGTGGCCTTTGTTGCCGCCTTCGTATTCTTTGCCGGTGTTCCAGGCTGCTTCGATATCGTCGATAGCAACATGAGAACCCGAAGTTGAAGAACCAAAACGAATATCGTCAAACAGGAAGAACTCTGGCTCTGGGCCAAACAGAACGGTATCCGCAATGCCTGAAGAACGCAGGTAATCTTCCGCGCGCTTAGCGATAGAACGTGGATCGCGGTCATAGCCCTGCATGGTGCCTGGCTCAAGAATGTCGCAACGAATGATCAGGGTAGAATCTTCAAAGAAAGGATCCATTACCGCCGTGGTTGCATCCGGCATCAGCACCATGTCTGATTCGTTAATGCCTTTCCAGCCGCCGATGGAAGAGCCATCGAACATCTTGCCTTCTTCGAAGAAGTCAGCGTTAACCTGGTGAGCCGGAATAGTAACGTGCTGTTCTTTACCTTTGGTATCGGTAAAACGCAGGTCAACAAACTTAACTTCATGCTCGTTCATCATCGAGAGAACGTGTTCAGCGGACATACTCAACTCTCCTGGAAATGGTCATTGTCTACATGGCGAGAACCGGGTTACGGAATAGACGACTGTTAACTGTCTTTCCTGAATCTGATCCTGACCAGCTCTGTAACCGTTGTCTTACATCGTTTTCATCTGGATAATACAAAGCGAATTCTGTGCCAACTTTATTTCTTTGCACAAAATCGCGCTGTCATGCACCTTTTTGTCATAAAGGTCATGCACCATGATAGTTGCATTGCACTGTTTGTGTGCGGTTGGGTTGAAAGTGAGCACTTTTTTGGTGCAAAACATCGACGCAGTGCAAATTTTGCACGCCTATTAGTGCGATTTTGCGACAATGCAATAAACTTTCAGTGAAAAGTGTGATCGTGTTCAGTCTCCCGCTTAATCCGTGTACAATACCGCGTTATTTCTAATGCCTGAGGCAAAAAAGCTGTGATCGAAAATTTGCGTAACATCGCCATCATCGCGCACGTTGACCATGGAAAGACCACCCTGGTTGATAAACTGCTGCAACAGTCCGGTACTTTCGATGCCCGTACTGAAGCCACCGAGCGCGTGATGGACTCCAATGATTTGGAGAAAGAGCGTGGGATTACCATCCTCGCAAAAAATACCGCCATTAAATGGAACGACTACCGTATCAACATCGTTGATACCCCAGGACACGCCGACTTCGGTGGTGAAGTTGAACGCGTAATGTCTATGGTGGATTCGGTACTGTTGGTTGTAGATGCGATGGATGGCCCTATGCCGCAAACCCGCTTCGTAACCAAAAAAGCGTTCGCGCATGGTTTGAAGCCGATTGTGGTTATCAACAAAGTTGACCGTCCTGGCGCGCGTCCTGATTGGGTTGTTGATCAGGTATTTGACCTGTTCGTTAACCTGGATGCGACTGACGAGCAGCTCGACTTCCCTATCATTTTCGCCTCGGCGCTGAATGGTATTGCCGGTCTTGAGCACACAGACATGGCTGACGATATGACCCCGCTGTATCAGGCTATTGTCGACCATGTATCGCCTCCACAGGTTGAAGCGGATGCCCCGCTGCAGATGCAAATCTCTCAGCTGGACTACAACAACTACCTGGGCGTTATCGGTATCGGCCGCATCAAGCGCGGTAAAGTGAAGCCTAACCAGCAAGTCACTATCATTGATAGCGAAGGTAAAACCCGTAACGGTAAAGTCGGTAAAGTGCTGACTCACCTGGGCCTGGAGCGTATTGACAGCGACCTGGCAGAAGCAGGCGATATCATTGCGATTACCGGTCTGGGCGAGCTGAACATTTCTGACACCATTTGTGATCCGCAGAACGTGCAGGCGCTGCCAGCACTGAGCGTGGATGAGCCAACGGTTACCATGTTCTTTAACGTCAACACCTCTCCGTTCTGCGGTAAAGAAGGTAAGTACGTGACGTCTCGTCAGATCCTTGAGCGTCTGAATAAAGAACTGGTTCACAACGTAGCACTGCGTGTTGAAGAAACCGAAGATGCTGACGCGTTCCGCGTATCGGGCCGTGGTGAGCTGCACCTGTCTGTTCTGATCGAGAACATGCGTCGTGAAGGTTTCGAACTGGCGGTATCCCGTCCGAAAGTTATCTTCCGCGAATTCGAAGGCCGTAAGCAAGAGCCTTTCGAGAACGTGACGCTGGATATCGAAGAAACGCATCAGGGTTCAGTCATGCAAGCCATGGGCGAGCGTAAAGGCGACCTGAAAAACATGGATCCAGATGGCAAGGGCCGCGTACGTCTTGACTACGTGATCCCAAGCCGTGGCCTGATCGGTTTCCGTAACGAATTTATGACCATGACCTCAGGTACCGGTCTGCTGTACTCCACCTTCAGTCACTACGATGATATTCGTGCGGGCGAAGTGGGCCAGCGTCAGAACGGCGTGCTGATCTCTAACGGTCAGGGTAAAGCGGTTGCGTTCGCCCTGTTCGGTCTGCAGGATCGCGGCAAGCTGTTCCTGGGTCACGGTGCAGAAGTTTATGAAGGCCAGATCATCGGTATTCACAGTCGTTCTAACGACCTGACTGTAAACTGCCTGACCGGTAAGAAGCTGACTAACATGCGTGCTTCCGGTACTGACGAAGCGACGACGCTGGTTCCACCTATCAAAATGACACTTGAGCAGGCTATCGAGTTCATTGATGATGACGAACTGGTCGAAGTGACCCCTCAGTCAGTGCGTATCCGTAAACGTCACCTGACTGAAAACGACCGTAAGCGTGCTTCACGCGGCGGTAAAGACGCATAACTGCGCTGTAGGAAGCCCCGTTTAAACGGGGCTTTTTTTTTCCTGCGCGATTGCTACCCAGAGTTAAATCTACCCTAAACCAGCCCGTAACTTCTTCTCTCCGCCCTTTCAACGTTGTGTCGTCGTGCCTTAATTTACTGTTTCTGTTTTTCTCGTCCAGGCTGCCTGTTCAGGCTGCGCTTTTACCGCTAGAGTGAATGATCCAGGGAACCCGAGGAGGCACCATGCTGTATATCTTTGATTTGGGCAATGTGATTATCGATATCGACTTTAACCGCGTACTGGGCGTCTGGAGTGACCTCAGCCGCGTGCCGCTGGCCTCGCTTCAAAGCCACTTCCATATGGATGACGCATTTGAACAGCATGAGCGCGGCGAAATTAGTGATGAGGCCTTTGCAGAAGCCCTGTGTGAGAAGCTGGATATCGCGCTGAGCTATGAACAGTTCGCGGCAGGTTGGCAGGCGGTTTTTGTGGGTGTCCGGCCGGAGACGCTGGCCGTAATGCACCAGCTAAGACAGGCGGGACATCGGGTGGTGATTCTCTCCAACACCAACGCCCTGCACTGTACCTTCTGGCCAACGCAATATCCTGACGTACAGCAGGCGGCTGACAAGATCTACCTGTCACAGGAGCTGGGCATGCGTAAACCTGAAGCGAGAATCTATCAGCATGTGTTAGATGCTGAAGGGGTGAGCGCCGATCAGGCCGTGTTCTTCGATGACAATGCCGCGAATATTGAGGGCGCGCGGGCGCTGGGAATTAACAGCGTGCTGGTAACCGACAGCACAACCGTGCCGGACTGGTTTGCAGGTCAGCATTAAGCCATGAAGTTACGTCATTTTCGCCCCGGGCTTCATGCGTTCTGGTTGTGGCTTAAGCTGCTGTGGAAGCGCATTGATAATGATGCCATGACGACGCAGGCAGGCAACCTGGCCTTTGTCTCGTTACTGGCGCTGGTGCCGTTGATTGCCGTGGTCTTTGCGCTGTTTGCTGCGTTTCCTGTGTTCTCTGATATTAGCGTACAGCTTAAGAATTTCATTTTTACCAACTTCATGCCCGCTGCGGGTAACACGCTGCAACGTTACCTTGAGCAGTTTGTGGCAAACGTGCACCGGATGACGGCCGTGGGCGCGGTGGGGTTGATCGTAACGGCGCTGTTGCTCATGCATTCCGTGGATTCGGCGCTGAATGCGATCTGGCGCAGCGACAAAAAGCGGCCGCTGGTCTATTCCTTTGCGGTTTACTGGATGATATTAACGCTCGGGCCCTTGCTGGCGGGTGCCAGTTTAGCCATCAGCTCTTATCTGCTGTCGCTGAAATGGATCAACGTGACGGGCGTAACCAGCCTGGTCGATCAGATGCTGCGTTTCTTTCCGCTGCTCTTATCGTGGCTGTCGTTTTGGCTGTTATACAGTATTGTCCCGACACAGCGGGTTCCTTCGCGCGATGCGTTGACGGGGGCGCTGGTCGCCGGACTGTTGTTTGAGCTGGGGAAAAAGGGCTTTGCGCTCTATGTTACGATGTTCCCGTCTTACCAGCTGATTTATGGTGTGCTGGCGGTGATCCCCATTTTATTCCTGTGGGTTTACTGGACCTGGTGTATCGTACTTCTCGGTGCGGAAATTACCGTGACCTTAGATGACTACCGCCAGTTCAAACGGCAGGAAAGAGAAAAAGAACGAGAGGACGGATGATTGCTTTAATTCAACGCGTTCAGCGTGCCAGCGTTAGTATTGATAACGCTGTTGTGGGTGAAATCGGACAGGGATTGTTAATACTGTTGGGCGTTGAAAAAGGTGATGATGACAAGCGCGCCGAGCGGCTGGCGGAGCGCGTGCTGGGCTATCGTATTTTTAGTGACGACCAGGGCAAGATGAACCTGAACGTCAAACAGGCGGGCGGCAGTGTGCTGGTAGTGTCTCAGTTTACGCTGGCTGCCGATACGCAAAAGGGCATGCGCCCCTCATTTTCCGGCGGGGCTGAGCCACAAGAAGCAGAACGGCTGTATGACTATTTCAGCGCGTGTTGCCGTCGCCATGACGTGATGACCGCGAATGGCCGTTTCGCCGCGGATATGCAGGTCGCGCTGGTCAACGACGGGCCAGTGACATTCTGGTTACAGGTATGACGCCGCATACCGCGCGGCTAAACCTCCGCCATCCCGCATCAGACCGAGAGAAACATTTTATGTATCATCTTCGTGTGCCACAAACGGCGGAAGAGCTGGATGTCTATTATCAGTTCCGCTGGGAAATGTTACGAAAGCCGCTGCATCAACCCCAGGGTTCTGAACGGGATGCCTGGGATGCGTTAGCGCATCATCAAATGGTAGTGGATGAGCAGGGTAAACCCGTTGCGGTGGGGCGACTTTACATCAATGCGGATAATGAGGCGGCGATCCGTTTTTTAGCCGTACACCCAACCGTTCAGGGGAAAGGCCTGGGCACGCTGGTGGCGATGACGCTGGAGTCGGTTGCGCGTCAGGAAGGCGTCAAACGTGTGACGTGCAGTGCGCGTGAGGATGCGGTGGCGTTCTTTGCCAAGCTCGGATATGTCAATCAGGGCGAAATCACCGCTCCACAGACCACGCCGGTACGCCACTTTCTCATGATTAAGCCGGTTGTTACGCTGGATGATATCTTACACCGCGCGGACTGGTGCGGGCAGCTACAGCAGGCCTGGTACGAGCACATCCCCCTGAGTGAAAAAATGGGCGTGCGGATTCTGCAATATACCGGGCAAAAATTTATTACCACCATGCCGGAAACAGGTAATCAAAACCCGCATCATACCTTGTTTGCCGGAAGCCTGTTTTCGCTGGCCACGCTTACCGGCTGGGGGCTGATCTGGCTGCTACTGCGTGAGCGCCATCTCGGTGGCACCATTATTCTGGCCGATGCGCATATTCGCTATAGCCGTCCGATCACCGGCAGGCCGGGTGCTATTGCCGACCTTGGCTCACTGAGTGGCGATCTCGATCGCCTGGCACGGGGTCGCAAAGCCCGTGTTCAGCTGGACGTGCAGCTATTCGGTGATGATGAGTGTGGTGCGGTATTTGAAGCGGTGTACATCGTGTTGCCTGTGGATCCGGACGGGCCGCTCGAAGAGGGCGGCTCAGGGGCGCGCATCAATTAAACGACAGGGCCGCGATTGCGGCCCTGTGTGTTTTACCTCACCTGACCTGCCTGCATGGTCTGCTGCAGTTGCTGGCTGTCTGTATTCACCGACAGCGTAGCGTTAACCGACGGTGCCAGCGGCTGATCGGCCTTCAGGGAGGCATTCAGGCGCAGCTGGAAATTGCTGTCGCCTTCCAGAGGAAGGGCGGGCCAGCCCCAGTTTTGCAAGACATTGACGGGTACGCCGCGACCAGTCAGGTTAAGGCTAACCGGGCGGTCGGTTTGCTGACCTACGGTTGCCGTGCCTTCCAGTAAACCCTTAGCGCTAAACGCGCTGAGTTCCGTCACCCTGATCTGCCGATCGTCAGCCTCCAGCGCAATGGACGGATGGCGTAAATCCGTGCGGTTAAAAGTAGACTCCGCTGCATTCAGGCTCAGTTTCCCTGACCAGATCCCCCATTGATGCTGACGGGCCAACTGCAGATTCTCACCATTGCCATCCAGTGAGGTAAGCTGGAAAGGAAACGCAGGATTGATGTCGATAATCAAATTGCGGTTTGAGGTGAAACGGGTCACGGTAATCCCATCCAGCCAGTCAGGAAGGGGATCCTGCCATAACGCCCGCCAATTCTGTGGCAGCGTATATTCCAGGCCCGCGACGGCCAGGTTATTCAGTGTTAAGCGTCTGTCGTTACGTGACCAGTTACCGTCAGCCCGGATCACGCCGTTGGCCCAGCGTGAGCTGAACTGGGTCAGGGCAATCCCCTGTGGCGAGAAGTCCATATTGATAATGGGATCGTTGAGCTCGAATTTGCCATTGATAAAGTTGCCTGCGTTCATCGCCAGTGAGCCATCCTGACTCTGCCAGTCCCGGCCTTTCCAACTGATATTTTTCAATGTCAGATCGAGATCGGTTACCGCCCAGTCAGGGCCCTGCAGCCGGGCATCGGTAATATCGACGCGGTTCAGCGTAACCGAGGGCACCTCTTCAAACGGCTTCAGGAAATCGACAAGCGAGCTGGCGGTTTGCAAACGGATATCGTTCAGGCGGAGCTGATTGATCTTCCAGTTTCCCTGCGCATCGCGCTCTCCGTTACCGGTCATCGAGCCCCGGGCTAAATCCGCGCCGATGTTGCTAAACGTCATACGGCCCTGGGACACGTTGCCCTGAATCAGCACGTTTTCACCTGCCACGCTATTGAGCGTCATCTTGCCTGCACTCATCTGGAACTGTGCATCTCTACCCAGCACATCGTCGGGCAAGGGTTTCCACGGCAGAATGCCGCCATTCACCTGCAGTGCGGAAAGCGGTAAAACGGAAGCGGGACTGTCGATGCGCATGTTGTTCAGTTGCAGGCGATCGGCCTGCACGGGTAAGGCGCTATTCCTGGCCAGATTGGTCAGGTTAACCTCACCGTCACGGAGCTCTATGCTGGCAAAATGGAAGGGATCGCTGAACTGCATCAGGGCGATGCCAAGATCGACGCGTTTGGCGACCAGCACGGCCGGTTGTCCGTCATGGCCAAAACTGAAGTCATCCAGAATAATGTGTGTAGGTGATGAAAAGTTATGTTCGATTTTGCTCAGCGACAGATGCCATTCCGTTTTGTCGCTCACCCAACGGCTAAACCAGCCCGCGCCCCACTGTGTTTGCAGCAGTACATACAGCACCACTAACGCAAACAGTAGTAGTAACAATAAGGTAAGGAAAAACTTTCCTATAAATTTCATCGTATCCTTCCCGGGTTCAGTCCGCTGAAAGGTTGTTATGCCTGAATTATCGTTATAGCTCAACCGCCTGGATGTAAATCAGCATAAATAGCAGGCAGGCCGCAGCCTGCCTTAAAACGACTTTTCCGGTGGAAAGACGAGATTAAGCACAATCGCTGTGATGCCCCCTGCGGCAATGCCGGAAGACAGTAAGGTTTTCAACCAGTCCGGTGCAAACTGCAAAATCAGCGGTTGCTGTGACACGCCAAGTCCTGCGGCCAGTGAGAGGGCGATAATCATGATTGCACGCCGGTTGAGCGGCTCTCTGGAGACAATACGTACGCCGGATGCGGCGATGGTACCAAACATCACGATAGTTGCGCCGCCCAGAACCGGCTCAGGAATATGCTGCACCAGTCCACTCACCGCCGGAAACAGACCCAGCAGGATAAGCATCAGCGCTACAACAAAACCAACATAGCGGCTGGCAACGCCGGTCAGCTGGATAACGCCGTTATTCTGCCCAAAACAGGAGTTAGGAAAGGTATTAAACAGGCCAGAGACAAAGGAGTTCAGGCCGTTAGCGAGCACGCCGCCTTTCAGGCGCTTCATATAGATGGGGCCGCTCACCGGTTGTTCCGATACATCTGAGGTTGCGGTGATATCACCAATCGTTTCCAGTGAGGTCACCATAAACACCAGCATGAGCGGGATGAGCAGATTCCAGTCAAAACCCAGACCGTAATAAAGCGGAGTCGGCAACGCAACGATCGGCTGATCGGCCGGTGTGCTGATGGATGGCAGCATATTCATCGCCCAGGCCAGCAGGTAGCCCACCGCCATTGCAATCACCAGGGAGGCAACGCGGAGATAAGGATTTTTTTGACGGTTCAGAAGGATAATCACGACCAGAACGACGCCGGCCAGCAGCAGGTTTTTCGGTGCGCCGAAACTGTGATCGTTCATGGCGGCAAAGCCGCCGCCGACGGAGGTGAGGCCAACCTGAATAAGCGATAACCCAATGATCATTACGACAATACCGGACACCAGGGGCGTGATGATACGGCGAGCCAGGTGCAGCACCCGTGACAGTACCATTTCCGTGCAGGATGCGACCATCAGCGTTCCAAACAGCGCCGCCATCATCGTGGGCACATCTGCGCCGCCGTTCTTCAGCGCCATCCCACCCATAATCAGCGGTGTGACAAAGTTAAAGCTGGTGCCCTGAATAGACAGCAAACCTGAGCCAACCGGCCCCCACGTTTTAATTTGCAGCACTGAGGCTACGCCAGAGGCAAACAGGGACATGCTGATGATGTGCTGTGTGTCCTGCGCCGGTAAACCCAATGCCTGGCAGATGAGCAGCGCGGGCGTAATCACCGCAACGAACATGGCCAGCAAATGCTGACCGGCTGCAAACAGGGTTTGCGCAAGCGGCGGGCGATCTTCCAGGCGGTAGATCAGTTCACTTTTACTGACGGATGAGGAGGCTGGCTGCTGATTGGTCGACATTGTAACGGTTCCCAAAAAAAGTGAGGCGATTGTAATCTGCAACGGCTCAAAAGCAAACGTTTGCTAACGGTGGCAAAAAAAGTGTCAGGCGTTGCTGTAGCGGCCGGTTTCCGGCAGCCAGCGCTCGATTAGGGCCTGTGCCTGTTCAGGATAGTGCTGGTGGATATGCCGTGCGACGCGTTGAACTTCAGGAATCACGGCCTGATCGCGCAGGAGATCGGCAACCTTAAACTCAGCATTACCGGTTTGGCGCGTTCCCAACAGTTCACCCGGCCCCCGAATCTCCAGATCGTGTTGGGCAATCACAAAGCCGTCGTTGCTGTCGCGTAGCACCTGCAAACGCTTCTGCGCCGTTTTGCTCAGCGGCGCTTTGTACAGCAGCACACAGTGAGAGGCAACCGCACCCCGTCCCACGCGTCCGCGTAGCTGGTGCAGCTGAGCCAGCCCAAGCCGTTCCGGGTTTTCAATAATCATCAGGCTGGCGTTTGGCACGTCCACGCCGACTTCAATTACGGTAGTAGCGATTAACAGCTGGATCTCGTTCGCTTTGAAAGCCTGCATGACTGCCAGCTTTTCCGCCGGTTTCATACGACCATGCACCAGTCCCACCCGCAAATCAGGCAGCGCCACGTTGAGTTCTTCCCATGTGGCTTCTGCCGCCTGGGCTTCCAGCAGGTCCGATTCTTCAATCAACGTACAGACCCAGTAAGCCTGACGGCCCTCGTGACAGGCCTTTTGTACGCGCTCAATAATCTCACTGCGACGGCTGTCCGGAATGGCAACGGTCGTGACCGGCGTCCTGCCTGGCGGCAATTCGTCAATGGTTGATGTATCCAGATCGGCATAGGCGGTCATGGCCAGCGTGCGCGGAATGGGAGTGGCGGTCATGATCAGCTGATGGGGATGAAAACCCTGCTCCTCCCCCTTTTCCCATAGCGCGAGCCGTTGATGAACACCAAACCGGTGTTGCTCATCAATAATCACCAGCGCCAGCCCGTTGAACTTCACCTGCTCCTGAAACAGTGCATGTGTGCCAACGACCATGGCGACACTACCGCTCGCGATGGCATCCTGCTGCGCCTGACGCGCTTTGCCTTTTTGTTTACCTGCCAGCCAGCCAACTTCCAGACCCAGTGGCGCGAGCCATTGACGAAAATTGATTGCATGCTGTTCGGCCAGCAACTCTGTCGGTGCCATCATCGCCACCTGTTTGCCATGAGCAATAACGTTCAGGGCGGCGAGCGCCGCGACCAGCGTTTTACCCGATCCCACGTCGCCCTGGACGAGCCGCAACATGGGATAATCGTGCGCTAAGTCTTTTTCGATTTCCGCCACGACGCGTTTCTGAGCCGACGTGGGCGAAAAAGGCAGAGCGGCCAGTAACTGGTCACTCAATGTATGTCGGGCAGGCATGGGCAGAGCATAATGGCGCTGTGCGCCAGCCCGAACCGCCAACATACTCAGGTTATGCGCCAGCAGTTCTTCCAGAATCAGCCTGCGCTGCGCAGGATGGTGCCCGCTTTCAAGTTCGCTGAGTTTCACATCTGGCGGTGGCCGATGCAGCGTATGTAAGGCCTCGGGCAGGCTGATCAGTCCGCCGCTTAACGCCTGCGGCAACAGCTCCGTAATCGGGCAGTTTTCCAGCAAAGTTAACGCCTGGTCGGTAAGGTTGCGCAGCGTCGCCTGACGAATGCCATCAGTTGTGGGATAAACGGGCGTCAGGGTTTCTTCCAGCGTCACGGTGCTGTGCTCGCCCTGTACACGGTATTCCGGATGAATGATTTCTGCACCGCGCTGGCCACGTTTTATTTCACCATAGGCGGTGACACGTCTGCCCGGCGCGAGGCTGTTTTTCATCCCGGCATTAAAGTTGAAGAAGCGCATGCTCAGCACGCCGCTGCCGTCACTGATTTGGCACACCATCATGCGCCGGCGGCCAAAAGTAATCTCGGTATGCAGGACATCGCCTTCAACAGTTGCCCAAATGCCCGGTAACAGGTCATTAATGGCATAAAGTTGGGTACGATCTTCATAACGCAGGGGAAGGTGAAGCAGTAAATCCTGAATGGTATGCAGGCCAATTTTAGCCAGCTTTGCCGCCTGACTGGCGCCGACGCCGGTCAGGGTACTGAGCGGGATGGCATCCAGCAGACGGCCTTTCATTTCTTACTTCTGCCTGTAGATTGCATCGTTGCCCACCAGGTTTCATCGGCTTCTATCTCGCCCTGAGCATTGATATAAGGATACGGCATGCGCTTGTGCTTTGCCACGCGGGCCAGAACGGGATAGCCACCCTCAAACAGCAGGCGCTGTTGCTCTTCCGGGGCTAAAAGGCTGGCCTGACGTTGATACATACCGGCATTTTGACGCTGGCGCTGCGCTTCATAAAGAATCAGGGCAGATGCAACGGAAACGTTGAGTGACTGAACCATACCGACCATCGGAATAATGATATGACGATCGGCCAACGCCAGAGCTTCATCAGTAATACCGGTTTTTTCCTGCCCCATCAAAATGCAGGTGGGTTTGGTGTAATCAATCTCACGAAAATCCACGGCGTCAGCAGAGAGGTTGGTCGCCAGTATCTGCATGTTTTGCGTTTTAAGATGGCTAATGGCGTCGTTGATTGAGCGGTGCGTTACCACGTTCACCCAGCTGTTACTGCCGGCCGATGCCGACGCCTGGGTGCGCATGCGCTGGCTGGGCCATACGGCATGGACCTCATGAATCCCTACAGCGTCGGCGGTACGAATGACAGCGGAAACGTTATGAGGCTTATGCACCTGCTCCATGCAGACGGTAAGGTCGTGCTGGCGCAGGGCCAGCATTTCCTGGATACGAGCAAAGCGTTGAGGATTCATGCACTAGTTACGGTTGCGGTGAACTTTGATCACATCCGGCATCACACGAATCTTACGCATGATATTCGCCAGGTGGACGCGATCGCGTGCGGTCAGACGGATAAAGGCACTGTAAACGCGGCCATCGCGCTCTTCGGTATTCAGACTCTGAATATTGGATCCGGCGGTATTAATGGCTGCCGTGAGATTAGCCAGTGCACCCTGGTGGTTAAACATATCCACCTTGATCTCAGCCACAAACTCCTGTTCGGTGACTTTATCCCACTCTACCGGCATGAATTTTTCTGGCTCTTTTTGGTAGCCGCGAATATTTCGACAGGATTCATGGTGAACAACCAGGCCTTTACCGGGGCTGACGTGAGCGACAATGGGATCGCCAGGAATAGGGCGACAGCATTTCGCAAAGGTAATCAGCACACCGTCTGCACCTTTGATGGGCAGCTTGCCTTGTTTTTTGTTATTGCTGAGCGTGCTGGTGTCGGTCTGGAGCAGGTTCTTGGCCACGACCACGCTCATTGCATTACCCAGACCGATTTCCGCTAACAGATCGTCCAGTGACGTCAGTTTCATGCGATCAAGCTCATGCTTGATGTTTTCAGCCGGTACTTCCGCCAGTTTACGACTGCCGCCTATTGCATGGCTGAGCAGGCGACGTCCCAGGTTTACCGAGTCTTCGCGCTTGAGGTTTTTCAGTAGCTGACGGATCTTAGCGCGAGCTTTGGAACTGACCACGAAGTTGAGCCAGGCGGCGTTAGGACGCGCGCCGGGCGCGGTGATGATCTCGATAGTTTGGCCGCTGGTGAGCGTCTGAGACAGCGGATAAGGCTGACGATCAACGCGCGCGCCTACACAAGCATGACCAATATCGGTATGTACCGCGTAGGCGAAATCGACCGGCGTGGAGCCTGTCGGCAGTTCGACGATACGGCCTTCTGGCGTAAAGACGTAGATCTCATCCGGGAAGAGATCGGATTTCACGCTTTCGATGAATTCAAATGAACTGCCGGCGCTCTGTTGCAGTTCAAGCAGGCTTTGCAGCCAACGCTGAGCGCGGATTTGCGCCGTGGTACCGCTTTCGCCTGCCTGCTTATAGGCCCAGTGCGCGGCAACCCCCATTTCAGCCATCTGATCCATATCTTCGGTACGGATTTGCACCTCAACCGGTACGCCATGTGGCCCGATCATCGAGGTATGCAAAGATTGATAGCCGTTAGCTTTGGGGATTGCAATATAGTCTTTTACCCGGCCCGGACGCGGCTTGTACAAGCTGTGCATCTGACCCAGCACGCGATAACAGGTATCTAAATCTTTGACGATAACGCGAAAGGCATAGATATCCATGATCGAGTGAAAACGCTGCTCTTTGAGCGTCATTTTGCGGTAGATAGAGTAAAGGTGCTTTTCGCGCCCACTTACCCGGCAGGGGATACCGGCTTCCTGCAGGCGGCCATCGATTTCAGAGAGGATTTTTTGAATCATCTCTTTACGGTTGCCGCGGGCCGCTTTCACGACCTCTTTAATCACCCGAAAACGATTGGGATAGAGCGCTTCAAAACCGAGCTCTTCCAGTTCTGTTTTTAGGTGATGAATACCCAGGCGGTGCGCCAGTGGACTGTATATTTCCAGCGTTTCGAGCGCGATGCGACGACGTTTATCGGGACGTAACGACCCGAGCGTTCGCATGTTGTGGGTACGGTCAGCCAGCTTGATGAGAATGACACGGATATCCTGCACCATTGCCATAATCATCTTGCGGAAGTTCTCTGCCTGCGCCTCTTTCTTGTCACGGAATTTCAGCTTATCCAGCTTTGAAACGCCTTCAACCAGTTCGGCAACGCTCTTGCCAAACAGCTGTTCCATATCCTGATAGGTGGCTGGCGTGTCTTCAATAACATCGTGCAAAAGCGCGGCCATGAGCGTTTCATGGTCGAGCTTCATTTCTGCCAGAATACAGGCTACTGCAACAGGATGGGTGATGTAAGGCTCGCCGCTGGAGCGTGTCTGTCCCTCGTGGGCATCACGTGACACAAGATAAGCTTGCTTGAGGCGCTTAATCTGGTCCTCAGGCAAGTATTGTTCAATCAGTTGATTGAGACTTTCAAACAGATACAAGGTTGACCTGCAGCTAGCTGTTAACGACGACCTTCAGCGATAGCGGTAACGGCCTGTAACTCAGCGGCTTCCTGCTCTTGCTGCTCCTGACGATCACGCACATCTAAAATCTGATTGGTGACCAAACCTTCTTCGATTTCGCGCAGTGCGATAACGGTAGGTTTATCGTTCTCTTCCGGAACCAGCGGATCTTTTCCGCCTACCTGCATCTGACGTGCACGACGTGCAGCGACCAACACCAGGTCAAAACGATTACCAACTTTTTCTACTGCGTCCTGAACGGTTACGCGTGCCATAGGTGTGCTACTCCACAGATGAAGAAATGACTCGGCATCATACTGAAACTGGGTTCAGACTGCCAACAGTTTGCTGATTAAAGCATCATGGCGCGCTTTCTGACGGGCCATGCGCAGACGTTCTGCGCGAATAATGGTTTTCAGATCCGATAACGCCAGATCAAAATCATCATTCACAATTAAATAGTCGTATTCGGCGTAGTGGCTCATTTCTGCCACGGCCTGTGCCATCCGACGTGCAATGACCTCTTCGCTGTCCTGACCGCGACCACGCAGGCGACGATCCAGTTCTTCTTTCGAAGGCGGCAAGACAAATATGCTGCGCGCTTCTGGCATCTTAGCGCGAATTTGCTGCGCGCCCTGCCAGTCAATATCAAGAAAAACGTCCACGCCGGTCGCCAGGACCTGTTCAATTGCCTTACGCGAGGTGCCGTAATAGTTGTCGAAAACTTTCGCGTGCTCCAGAAAAGCATCTTCCGCGATCATTTTTTCGAACTCATGCTGTTGAACAAAGAAGTAATGTTCACCATGCGCTTCGCCCGGACGCATACCACGGGTGGTATGGGAAACAGACACTTGCGTATCATACAGCGGCTGCGTTTTTAACAGTGCCTGAATCAGACTGGATTTTCCTGCACCACTGGGCGCAGAAACAATATAGAGCGTACCTTGGGCCATGATTTTCTTGAATTGATTAAGTGCGGAGTCGGTTTCCTGCACAGTATACACAGCTTCCCCGCCCCACGCAGCGTTTGCGCCATCCTCAAAGCGAAAAGTTTATGCGACATGCTACGCAGCCCAGTCCGCAGCAGCTGAAAACACAACTCTTTGTTCGCCTAACCCGTTCCAGAACACCGGAACAGGGCTGGCTCAGCCTGATGTTCAGAGATTGAATGGTTCAAAATCAGGAGGTGACGAATGAGAGGGATGTTTATTGTTGGGCTGCTACTGGTATTCAGCACGTTTTCTTCCCTTGCGGCTTTGTGCCCCGCCTGGACGTCAGCGCGTGCCGTCAGTGAGATCGCGCATTTGCAACAGCAACTTCGGCAGTGGGATAAGGCGTATTTCCAGCAAGGGCGCTCGCTGGTTAGTGACGCAGACTACGATAGCTTGCAGCAGCGGCTTAACCACTGGCAGCGCTGTTTTACTCAGGCTGCGGATGAATATGTGCCTGCCTTGCCTGAGGACGGTACGCAGTGGCATCCCGTTGCGCACACCGGCGTTAAAAAAGTACGGGATAAACGTGCGCTGGGTTACTGGATGCAGGCACGAAACGATCTTTGGGTACAACCAAAAATCGATGGCGTTGCCGTCTCCCTGATCTATCGACAGGGAAAACTGGTCTCGCTAATCAGCCGCGGCGATGGGTTACACGGCGAGCAGTGGCTGGCGAAAGCCCATCATATTCCTGCCATTCCATCGGTTATCGACAGTCAGCAAGGCAGCATCGTCCTGCAGGGCGAGCTTTTTTTGAAGATGACCGGTCATCAGCAGGCTGTGGACGGCGGCAGGAATGCCAGAGCCCGTGTGGCAGGGGCAATGATGAGCCAGGCTGACTCGCCGCTGCTGGCACAACTGGGTATTTTTATCTGGAGTTGGCCTGACGGGCCGGCGAGTATGCCTGAACGTCTGGCCCGGTTGAGCTCATGGGGCTTTGACCTCGCCAGCCACTGGACTCAACCCGTTCAGGATGAAGAGGATGCGGCAAGCTGGCGCGAGCGCTGGTTTCACGCGCCCTTGCCTTTTGTTACCGACGGTATTGTTGTGCACCAGGCTGCCCGCCCGGCAGGAAAGTACTGGCAGCCCGGTGAGGGTGAGTGGGCCATCGCCTGGAAATACCAGCCACCGGAGGTGAGCAGTGAGGTACGATCCGTAGATTTCTCAATAGGACGAACGGGAAAGGTGGCGGTCGTACTGAATATTCAGCCCGTTCAGCTTGATGACAAAACCGTCAGGCGTGTCAACATAGGGTCGTTAAAACGCTGGCGAGAGCAGGATGTCATCGCGGGAGATCAGGTGACGGTTAGCCTGGCAGGACAGGGAATTCCCCGGCTGGAGCGCGTTATCTGGCGCGTGGCGCAGCGTGATTACCCTGAGCCACCGGGTTCTGAGCACTTCACTCATCTGAGTTGTTATACGTTAACGCCGGATTGCCATCGCCAGTTACTGGCTCGCCTGAGCTGGCTGAGTCAAAAGTTCGTGCTGAATATTCCCGGCGTTCAGCGCAGCACCTGGCAGCGACTACTGGATACCGGTTGTATTACGCACCTGTTTTCCTGGCTGACGATTACGCCAGAACAGATTGCCGCTGCAGCAGGCATCTCCTCTGAAAGAGCACAGCAAATCTGGCATAGGTTCGAATTGACCCGCCAGCAACCTTTGCGTCGCTGGGTTAACGCATTGGGCATCGCGTTGCCCCAAAAGGCACTTCGCGCCTTGGCCGATAAAGAGTGGGAACCCTTGCTTGCTCGTGATGTGCAAACCTGGCAAGCGCTGCCCGGCGTGGGCGCAAGGCGTGCTGAACGCATTGCCGCACAATTTCAGGATGCCGGGCTGCGGAAGTTGATTACCTTTTTGCAGCAGCAGGGCATCCCGGCATCATCAGTGTTCAGGGTGGGGATAATTGAAGATGGGCAAGCCGAGTCGAAACCGCAGTGCCAGCAGGCGGGCAAAGAAACCGAAAAGTAAGGTGATGATGATCACCAGCTCATGTGCCAGAGGCGTTTTCAGTAGCAGGATGTACATCCAGCCAGAAGCGAAAGCGATACCGGCGTAAAGCTCTTTTTGAAAAACCAGCGGGATACGATTACAAAACATATCACGCAAAACCCCACCAAATACGCCGGTGATGACGGCACTTATCGCGGCAATGATCATGGCATGACCTGAATCCAGCGCAACCTGAGCGCCAATGATGGAGAACACCACCAGACCCAGCGCATCCAGAACCAGAAATACCTTGCGCAGATGTGTCATCAACGGCGCGGCAAAGGTGGTCACCACGGCAGCCGCGGCGACGATCATGATGTACTCAGGATGCTTTACCCAACCCAGTGGATAATGGCCAAGCAGAATATCGCGTACTGAACCCCCGCCTATCGCGGTCACAGAAGCAATAATGATCACGCCAAACAGGTCCATTTTACGACGGCCGGCGGCAAGTGCACCCGTCATCGCTTCAGCGGTGATACCAATGATATAGAGAACAGTAAGTAACATAGCAGGCTCCAGGAAGACGGCGGCAAGGCTACGCCACTGAAGAGCACGGCGCGACTGAGATTTTCTGTTAGTGACGTTAAAAGTATTAGTAAAAATTATCCCGTTCGGGATAAGGCATTAATAATCAATAAGGTGCATGGGGGAAGACACCAGCAGAGATGAAATTTTTTATTGGTTTTAATTCAGACACGCCAGGGGGCGCTGACGCATTGCCCTGATCTTGCACTCTGCCATGACATTATGTTGGTCTAAACAGGGAAAGGAAACAACGCAAGAAAGCTATGCAGGGTGAAACCCTGTTGGGTTAATGGCAGCCCGCATGCAGAGGCCGGTGAAAAGCAGGACAGAATCCGCAGGAATAACCAATAACGGAAAGGGCTGTGTGTTCTCAAAAAAACGTGCTGACTGGCAGCACGTGAAGACCTTTTTTCAGATGCCTGAAGTCCAAATACCTTCTTATCGCGGTACGTTCCTGATACAAACCTGGAAAAAGGTTTTCAGATTAAATTGATACTCGGGTTGAAACCAGACCCGGCCATAACAGCAGTAAGCCAGCATCCTTACTGAAATCATTGCCAGATAGCCCCATAACGCGCATAACACTGAAGGCGTGCTCCACACAGTCAGCAGCGTAATGATCAGTCCAACGAATACGGATGATATTTCACAAAAAGCGATATCGGAATACTGCTTTTCGCGCTGCAAGATCGCGCGGTAATGTTGACCCTGAGGGATGATAATAAAGATGACCGCTGCCATCTCCAGCATCATGGTAATCTCTGGCTGGTTAAAAAGATGATCGGCAACAATGCCGGAAATAAAAAGCGCAGAAAAAATCAGGAGGCCCATTAACACATTCCCCCAATATATGACGGACAACGTATTGTCGGAGAGGGGAGAATAGCGAATCACTTTGTTTGAAAAACCGCGATCCGCCAGTGTATCTATGACTAAAAGGCCGGCAATCACGACAGCCAGAAAATTGAATGCTTCTGCCTGCAGGATTTTACCCAGCAGGGAAAGTTGCAACACGCCAATGCTTAAGATTTTTATTGATGAAAGAAAGGGCCATTTAGCGTCAATAATATTTATTTTACGTATAGCCATGGTTTTTTCCATCGTGTAAATAATTATAGTGGTAAGCGGAGGTGAAATCCTGGCTTAGCGTTTGGTCTGTTTATACAGGTTATATTAACGGTCAAGCTGATGCTGTCGCGAACGGATCTATAGTGCGCATATTTCCCCTGGTGATGCTGAATCCCTGTTGTTGTTTTAATTATCCAGACGTCATTCATAATTATAACATTCATGATGCCATAATGAACATTACTGAACGCCTTTATTATATCGTTATATAAGTATTGCTGTGTGTAGGTGATTTATAGCGCTTTTTATTAGAAATAACATCATAAGGAAAATCTGATATACGATTTGAGATAGGCGTTAATATTGAGTGGCTGCATGATTTTTTTTGACTGACAGATAAAATCTACATATTTATTTGTGCCAGAATTCGGTGTGACTATCCAGCATAAAAGAGTGTGGAATAAAAAAGGCTTTTAAACACTGTACATAGGCACGCTGTGAAAGCGTGAGCCAGGATTTTTCCGCTATAAAATGCTTAAGCAGCGGCAAAGCATAAACACGTTTGTTACGCGCGTGAGGGGTAAATACTTAAACATTCTGAACATAAAAACCAGAGCGTAAGAATGACTCAACCGCTGTACTGGCAAAACAGCCTTTGGCAGTGATTAAAGAAAGCAGGGAAAGGCGGGGCTGGATAGGGGTTTCTGCTTTCAGGCTGAACCTGCCTTGTTTGCCGTAACGGTAAAACAAATCTCGCCTGAAAAAGTAAAGCAGGCCAGAGCCTGCTTTGTCTTTATACGTAAAGAGACGCTTCACCCGGTGGGCGCGTTTTAAACCGGCGATGTAGCCAGAGGTACTGCTCCGGCGCGCGCATAATCTGGCTTTCGATCACCTTATTCATGTAAGCAGCAGCGGCTGATTCATCTTTGTGAGGATAGTTTTCCAGAATCGGTTCAATAATCAGTTTATAGCCATCGTTGCCGGGATTACGAATCAGCATGATTGGCACCATAGCTGGCTTGGCCAGGCGAGATAAAACATAGGTACCGTTCGTTGTCGCTGCTTTCTCAACGGCAAACAGTGGCGCAAATGTACTGCCTTTAGGGCCGTAATCCTGGTCCGGTGCAAACCAGACGGATTCGCCCTGCTTAAGTGCCTGCACCATGCCGCGCAGATCGCGACGGTCAATCATCGCCTTGTTGGAACGCATCCGGCCTTTGGTTTGTACGTATTCCATCGCGCGGTTGTTATGCGGACGGTACATAGCCATCATCGGCTGACACAACCCGCTGATGCGGCCACCCAGCTCTAAGGACATAAAATGGATGCCGATTAACATCACGCCACGGCCTTCATTTTGAGCTGAATAGAGGTTTGCAAGGCCAGAGACGTTGAATAAACGTTTAACCGCATGATCAGGCCAGAACCAGGCAATACCCGTTTCAACCAGTGCCATACCGAGAGAGGCAAAATTACCCGCGATCATGCTTTCTTTTTCTTCGTCGCTGATAAAAGGAAAGCAGAGTTCAATATTACGACGGGTTATGCGCTCTCGACGCTGAAGGAAATGACGGGAAAGTTTACCGGCACCTGCACCCAATCTCATCAGAACAGGATAAGGGAGTTGAACCAGAAGCCAGAGAATGCCTAGACCGAACCATGTAAACCAATAACGCGGGTGTAAAAGTGTGCTGCTGAACTGCCTGGTGTTTTTCATCATTGACCTTAAAGGATTGATGGATGTAACGCAAAAAGACCCATTCCTTAAGTTCCCAAGCGGTACGGCTGTACTAACTACGACCAGCACTTTATCAAAAAGTGCCCTCTGTCACAGTGAGCTTTCGTCATCCTGTGGAGTAAGACGATCGATGTAATGGCTTACTGAACGAACAAAACAGGGTGGTGTTTTATTTTTTAATGATTTAAAAACAACGTCTTAAGTATGCTCTTGTAAAGCCAGAACGTTAAGGGAAGCGTAGGGAAATTAAGACAGTTCTGTACTCACAAGCTAAAATCTTTTCGAAAAACTTACATTCAGAGTGGCAAAATTCTAAAAATTGGCTAAGGACGAGTATGCGCCGGGATGTGATGAAAAGCGACATGATCCGTGCGATAAGTGATTTCGGCAGATCATAAGAGGAGAGAGTAAGGACATGCGTCTTCACAGGCTATACACGTCTGTCCCTGTACGTCACATCATAGCCTGAAAGAACATGCTGTACAAAAAAGGAGCGCTAGTAGTAATTCACAGTCATCATGCGGTAATTACCGACTTTTTTTAACTGCATCGTGCCCAGCTTGAATGGCAAAGATTGCTGGCTGTCATTCAACCCTAGGGTGGCAGCTTCGGTTTTACCTCCTCTTGTGCAGCTTTGCTTAATCTGAGAATGCACAATCAGGGTATCACATCCGGTCTCCACAATAGCACCACGAAAAGTGATTTGGCCGCCAGTTGCAAATGACGAGGATGATAGTGCCATTAAGACAAATACATAAGTTAGTTTTTTCATGGCTTCACACTCTGTGTTGATTTTCATAAACAAAGAACGGCACCAAATAATAAAACTTTAGTCAATCGTGCTTTTTTATTTTTTAAAAATTATTTTATACGATAGTGTGAGTGATTTAGCACTTACAGACTCTTATTAATGCCGATTTCTGGAAGAAGCTTAGTGGATTATAGTTCAACACCTTATGGGCATTTGTTTTCTTAGTAAGATTTTCTCTTTTTTAACAAATTCGCCTGAATACTGGGCGGTCAATCACAAAACAACCCGTTTCAATAATGCGTATGAAAATTGGGGTGCAGGTAGGCTGAAATGCGGCATACAGGTCATGTATCACCCAGATGAAAACATGTTCATTATCCGTACTTGGATTGTTGTGCGTCTGGGCTTCTTCGCGTTTTAGTTTCCGGCCTGCTTATCACATCTCACTATTGGGTTAGCGAAGGTTCTTCGGTGAGGACGGTTTACTTAAGAAATAAGGAGGCCTTGCCGAGAGGGCTGCATAATACTGACGATAAAAATCAATTCCATGTTCCGTTAAAAAAGGGAGAACCGAAAATGATAAGTTAACACTAAAGGGTTACAGATTTTATCTGTCTGACCAGAAAGCATCAGTAAAACGGGCGCCCAGTGCGCTTACAGCAGGTTGTTGAGCCTTTTTACGCGCCTAAATTTGCTGAGTAGCAATGAGAAAAGTCCGCTATTACAAGGACTTAATAATGATGAGGTGACGTAGTAAACGCTATAAAGCGAAATTATCTATTACTCGATATTTTGGATTTGAATGTTGATTAAAATAAAATAAATGCTATTTATCATCATCTTAATGAGTTGATCTGTGACGGGGTTACCATTTTACTCCCCAATCAACTCCCCATTTATAACAGTGGCAAGCTGTTCAGCTCGCCAGGTTACAGATTACATCTGTCATTGAATGGTTGTCTTTGATCTTTCACCTTTCATGAGTTCACCAGAAGGTTTCCGATAGTAAGATTCGGTTCCTATCCGGTAATAGGTATAGCCATCCTTTGTCTTAGTTATGTCCATGATCCAATTAGACTTATCAATACAATTTTCTTCTGTATTCATGTCATCGAAGCATAGTAAATAATCTGTATCATGATCTGGAAAAATACCTGAATTTTTAGGGGCAAGCTTTTGATATCTTCCGTCAAACTTCCAGATTGAAACAAAGTAAGTTTCAGCGGATGAGAGGGTTTTAGCTCCATTATTATCCCACCACTCAATTTTACTACTATCACTGAAAGGCATGTTTTTAACTAAAAATTCTTTATTAGAGCCAGTGCCGTGAACGGCAAGGACCTTAGTGGAATTAAAAAAATTCAAATAGAAGAATACAAGAATAATAGCTGCTAATATAAATATTATAATTTTTCTGGCTTTCATCCATTCCTCCGGCTACTAATTTCAAACTCGGCTTTCATATTTGTAAAAAAAGGTTTAAATGCAAATTTTTCCCATCGTTGGAGCACAAACCAGATGCGGAATGCCCTAATATAGTGAAACTTCATATTCATAATGTCAGTTTTGTCGAGACCAAAATGATCTTGTCCCGTAAAAGTTACTTTCGCTACATAACCACTCTCAGTGATATCAATTTTAGTGAGTTGTATCTTTGTGGCATATATGTCATGTATAGACATTCCTAATCCATTAAAGCTATCTGCCCATCTGTTAAACTTAGGAAGTATTGAATTTCCTATTGCTTTAGTTATTGAATCTTTGTCGGCATCAGATAAGCCATTTTTTACATCAATGGCAACCTTATCGAGCATAGACTGGATTATTTTTAGCGAAGATAACGGAGAGGATTGTTCGTTTAATATCAAACTTTTATATGCACTATCAAGAAAAGGGCTGGAATAGCTTTTTCCATTGCCATGATAAAAATGCTTTACAAGATTATTAAATAAATTATGTTGCCCTAAGTAATATGTAGGCAATGACACTCGAAGAAACTCATCGAAAAGGATTTGAGCAATTACCGTTTTTGATTTTGGTTGGGATTTACGGAAGGAACTAAATATTGAGACTTCCTCTCCAGTCCACGGATCAACGACATCAGAAACATCATCAAGACCTAAGTCGCTTCTAAGCTGTTTTTCAGTAAGATCGCCACATTGCATATCATCAGAGCTGTGGTCATTGAACTGATGCTTAGTCTGATAAAGTGTGACTGGGAACACCATAGCTGACATAATAACTTCCTTATGATATTAATTTTCAGACCAAACTCTTACTTGTGAAGGTAGATCCAAATCTTTAAATATCGTCATGTCTGTAAACTCAGTTCCTTGTCATTACAAGATATTCATTTCTGACTCTTAACCTATAGCTGATTAGTGTAATAATAAACTTCATATACGGGAAAGGGAAGTGCTGAGAATCTCATCTTTTTCTCAAATTACTGTCATAGCCTGGTCTCAATACTTTGACGTGCTCACCGCTTGGATGAAACAAATTGAAACGTACAAAACAGGCTGGAAATAAAAAGCCCTGATAAATCAGGGCGTTGATAAATATTGAAAAGCTTTGGAAAACAAGAGAAAATTATTCAATATTCTGGATCTGCTCGCGCATCTGTTCAATCAGCACTTTCAGCTCAATGGCTGAATTGGTGATCTCTGCATTAATCGATTTCGAGGCCAGAGTGTTCGACTCGCGGTTGAACTCCTGCATCATGAAGTCGAGCCGACGTCCGACGGCTTCTTTTTTCTTCAAAATGTTGTACGTCTCTTTAACGTGCGCATCCAGGCGATCCAGCTCTTCTGCTACATCCACACGTTGCGCCATCATCACCAGTTCCTGCTCCAGGCGGTTGTTTTCCAACTGCACTTCGGCGTCCTCCAGTTTGGCGATCAGCCTTTCACGCTGCCACTTAATGACATCAGGCAGTTGAGCTCGCACTTTACTGACTTCATGCGTTACCGCTTCCAGACGCTGCTCGATCAGGGATTTCAATGCGCTACCTTCGCTCTCACGTGCAGCAATGAAATCATCCAGTGCGCCATCTAGTGCCTGAATCAGCTGTGTATTAATCGCGTCCAGATCCTGTTCTGGCGCAGACATCACGCCAGGCCAGCGCAAAATATCCAGTGGATTGATCTGGCCTTCGTCGCTCTGCATCTTCACCCAGTTAGCGGCCTGAACCAGCTGTTTAGCCAGCGACTCGTTCAGCATCAGCTCGCCTTGTGCGCCGGGATCGGCATCAAAGCGCAGATTACATTCGATTTTACCGCGCGTCAGACGCTGGCGAATGCGTTCCCGAATCATCGGCTCCAGTCCGCGGAACTGCTCTGGCAGACGAATATAGGTTTCAAGATAACGTTGGTTAACGGAACGCAGCTCCCAGGCGGCGCTGCCCCATTCGCCTTTAACTTCACGGCGGGCGTAGGCGGTCATACTGCGGATCATAAGCGTTACTCATTTTCAGAAAGATTAAAGTCAGTATAACGAGGCAAAGCTAACCATAACAGGTGTAAGCAGCAGCAGGATGAGAGAACAAATTATTTCCGCTTTCAGCAACAGGCACTTATGCTGTTTACTGGCTTACTCGTTGAGGACCCCGTTTATGTCTCACGTATTACGCTTTCCTGTAATGCTGACCTTACTGCTGGCTGGCTGTCATTCGCCATCACCGCCACCTGTGCCATCAACCCGACCTGTTCCCATATGTGCTGGCGGTGAGGTGATGATGCAAACCACATTGTGGTTTGGTCTCAGTAAGCCACAAGGCGGTAGCGTGAGTTCGCTGGACTGGATGAATTTTATCGATAAACAAGTGACGCCTCGCTTTAAAGCCGGGCTCTCGGTTTATGATGCGCAAGGGCAGTGGTTGGGTGAAAACGGTCAGCTTGCGCGTGAGAAAAGCAAAGCGCTGGTGCTCATCTATAACTTTGACAGCGATAACAACAGCCGTGTCGAAGCACTACGCGAGCAGTATAAAAAACAGTTTGGTCAGGAATCGGTCATGCGTGTCGATTCGCCTTCCTGCGTGAGTTTCTGATGCCATTAACGGCGGCCCAGGCCGCCGTAAGATGATCAGATAAACAGTCCGGCGAACGCAGCCGAAAGCAGGCTTACCAGGGTCGAACCATAAACCAGTTTCCAGCCAAATCGGGAGACGACGTTCCCCTGTTGTTCGTTCAGCCCCTTAATCGCGCCTGCCACAATACCAATCGACGCAAAGTTAGCAAACGAGACCAGGAATACCGACAGGATGCCTAATCCACGCGGCGTCATGCCTGCCGCCACTTTCTTCAGTTCGATCATGGCGACGAATTCATTGGCCACCAGTTTAGTGGCCATAATGCTCCCAGCCTGAAGGGCGTCGACGGCGGGGATGCCGATTAACCAGGCAAAAGGGTAAAAAACATAGCCCAGGAGCTGCTGGAAACTGTAGCCAAATAGCGCTGCGAACAGCGCATTGACGGCCGCGATCAGCGCAATAAAACCGATCAGCATTGCCAGAATGATCATCGCCACTTTAAAGCCCGCCAGGATGTACTCTCCCAGCATTTCGAAGAAACTCTGCTCCTCATGCAACTTATCCAGGGCTACAGGCTGTTCCTCGCTTTCCTTACCGGGATTAATAATCGACAGAATGATAAAGGTGCTGAACATATTGAGCAGTAGCGCCGCCACGACATAGCGAGCCTCAATCATCGACATGTATGCACCGACAATGGAAAGCGAGACGGTAGACATAGCGGTTGCCGCCATGGTGTAAAGGCGCTTCGGCGGGATATCCGCCAGAATACCTTTATATGCGATGAAGTTTTCAGACTGACCCAGTACCAGCGTACTAACCGCATTAAAAGATTCCAGCTTTCCCATGCCGTTGATTTTAGACAGGACAGTTCCCACCAGGCGGATTAGCAACGGCAGAATGCGCCAGTGCTGCAAAATACCAATCAGGGCGGAAATAAAAACAATCGGGCAAAGTACGCCAAGAAAGATAAAGGCCAGGCCCTGCTGACTCATGCCGCCAAAAACAAACTCTGTGCCTTGTGCAGCAAAACCCAGTAATGTTTCAAAGAAGCTGCCCACCGCTCCCACGAGCGCCAGTCCACTGGCAGAATGAAGGAAAAACCAGCCCAGCGCGGCTTCAACGATAATGAGCTGAATGATATAGCGCGGACGAATGTGTTTACGGTCATGACTGACCAACAGCGCAAGGGCGAAAATCACCACCAGCGCCAGCAGGAAATGTAAAATAGCGGCCATAGTTTAATCTGTTCGTAAAATGCGGCAAAAGGTAGGGCATTTAGCCATACTCCCACATGAATTTCATCCTGAGCCTTACAGCCCACTGCAAGAGACAGCGGGCCAGGAAGTCCGTATAATACGCAGCCAATCATTTGCAAGCCGGAGATAACCATGCGTCCAGCAGGCCGTAGCGCACATCAGGTGCGTCCAGTCACATTGACCCGCAATTACACTAAACACGCAGAAGGTTCCGTTCTGGTGGAATTCGGTGAAACCAAAGTGCTCTGCACTGCCACGGTGGATGAAGGTGTTCCGCGCTTCCTCAAAGGACAGGGACAGGGCTGGGTCACTGCCGAATATGGCATGTTGCCGCGTTCAACGCATAGCCGCATGGCTCGTGAAGCCGCGAAAGGCAAACAGGGCGGCCGCACGCTGGAAATTCAGCGTCTGATCGCCCGTTCACTCCGCGCAGCCGTCGATCTTAAAGTGCTGGGTGAATATACCATTACGCTTGATTGCGACGTCATCCAGGCTGATGGTGGCACCCGTACCGCATCTATCACCGGCGCCTGCGTGGCACTGGCGGATGCACTAAACAAACTGGTTGCCAGCGGTAAGCTCAAAGCGAACCCGATGAAAGGGATGGTCGCGGCGGTATCTGTGGGCATTGTTAACGGTGAAGCCCTGTGTGACCTTGAATATGTTGAAGACTCCGCTGCTGAAACCGATATGAACGTCGTGATGATGGAAGACGGCCGTATGATCGAGGTGCAGGGCACGGCGGAAGGCGAACCTTTCAGCCATGAAGAGTTGCTGGCACTGCTGGCGCTGGCCCGCGGCGGCATCGAAGAGTTAATTCAGGCGCAAAAAGCGGCGTTGGAAAAATAAAGTAACAGGCGACCGCAGAGTCGCCTTTTTTTATCTGAGGAGTAAGACATGAAAGCCTGGCAGCGGCAGTTTATTGAATTCGCACTGAATAAGCAGGTGCTTAAATTTGGTGAGTTTACGTTAAAATCTGGTCGTAAAAGTCCCTATTTCTTTAATGCCGGTCTGTTTAACAGCGGGCGAGACTTAGCGCTGCTGGGGCGTTTCTATGCGCAGGCGTTAGTGGACAGCGGCGTGGATTTCGATTTGCTGTTCGGGCCCGCTTATAAAGGGATTCCTATTGCGACCACGACAGCGGTTGCCTTAGCCGATCATCATGACCGGGATGTGCCTTACTGCTTTAACCGTAAAGAGGCGAAAGATCACGGTGAGGGCGGTCTGCTGGTGGGAAGCCCGCTACAGGGTAAAGTTATGTTGGTCGATGACGTTATCACGGCAGGCACGGCAATCCGCGAGTCGATGGATATCATTAATGCCCATGATGCGAGTCTGGCTGGCGTCATGATTTCACTGGATCGTCAGGAGCGTGGCCGGGGAGAGCTTTCCGCTATTCAGGAAGTGGAACGTGACTATTCCTGCAAGGTTACCGCCATTATCACGCTCAACGACCTGATCGACTATCTGGCTGAAAAAACGCATATGGCCGATCATTTAGCGCAGGTGCGTGCATATCAAAAAGCGTACGGCGTCTGATTACAGGCGGGCGCTGCCCGCCTGCCTGTTACACCAGCTGTGCCGCAATCAGCGGCCAGCGGGTGTCAAAGTCAGCGGTGGGACTAAAGCGGAACTCCGAGCGAACGTAACGCGACAGTAATCCTTCACACAGAGCCAGTAGCTGACTGGCTAATAATGCTTCATCGGTTTGAAAGCCTTCACCCTCTCGCATTTTCCGCTCACGCATCACCTGACGTAGCTGGACTTCAATGCGCTCAAACAGCTGGTTAATGCGCCCTTGTAAACGATCCTGTTCAAACATCAGCGCGTGACCCGTTAAAATACGTGTCAACCCCGGATTACGCTCACCAAACCCCAGAATCAGCTGCACAATAAGACGCAGGCGCGCCATTGTTTCTTTTTCATCTTTAAGAATGAGATTGATGCGGGTAATCAGACTGTCTTCAATAAATTCGATCAGGCTGTCAAACATCCGTGTTTTGCTGGGAAAATGACGATACAGCGCCGCTTCCGAAACACCGACGTTGGCCGCGAGCTTCGCGGTAGTGATTCGTTGGCTGCCATCGCTGGACTCAAGCATCTGCGCCAGCGCCTGCAAAATCTCTTCGCGACGATTCCGCTTTACGACTTTTTTTTCTGCCATGCCCTTAAAAACCCCTGAATTTCACCATAAACAGGCAACACCTACGCATCAGCCACAAGATAAACACCTATGGCGATGAGAAATAAAATGATGAGCGTAAGTGAAAATAGGTAGTGCTGGTTACTGACGACCTGAGTGACCGAAGCCGCCTTCACCGCGCAAGCTGGCATCAAACTCTTCTACCAGATTGAATTCGGCCTGAACGACAGGAACAAAAACCAGCTGGGCCATGCGGTCGCCCGGCTGTAGCGTAAAGCTTTCCTGACCCCGATTCCATACCGATACCATCAGTTGACCCTGATAATCGGCATCAATAAGCCCCACCAGGTTACCCAGTACGATGCCATGTTTATGGCCCAGTCCTGAGCGTGGGAGGATGACAGCAGCAAGGCTCGGATCGGCAATATGGATAGCCAGGCCGGTAGGGATTAATGTTGTAGTCCCGGGGGCGATTTCCATCACGTCATCAATACAGGCACGAAGATCTAACCCAGCGGAACCCGGTGTCGCATAGGTCGGCAATGGAAAATCTTTGCCGACGCGCGCATCCAGAATTTTAACGTCTATTTTTTTCATCATAACGGCTGACAATCTCGTCTATTAAAAGTTGACCAAGGAGTGACTTATCGCTGAGCGGTAAGGTCTTTTCTCCTTCCTGCCAAAAAAGGTGAAGAGCATTGGTGTCGCTATTGAACCCTTGTCCAGCTTTCGACACGTCGTTAGCACAGATCAGGTCCAGCTTTTTACGCGCGCGTTTTTTTCGGGCGTATTCTTCCACATTCTGGGTTTCAGCCGCAAATCCAACCACAAAAGGCCGGCCCTGCGTTAATGCGGCAACGCCCGCGACGATATCGGGATTTTTAATGAGCTGCAGGGTGACATTATCATCGTCATCCTGTTTCTTGATTTTCTCATCCGCAATGTCGGCTGCCCGGTAGTCTGCCACGGCTGCGCTTGCAATGAAAATATGTTGTTTATTTATCTCATCCATCACCGCAGACTGCATCTCCCGTGCCGACGTTACATCCACCCGCTTAACGCCCACGGGCGTTGCTAAGCTAACCGGGCCACTAATCAGTGTGACGCTGGCACCGCGTCTGGCGGCCGCGGCCGCAATGGCAAAACCCATTTTTCCTGAGCTGTGGTTGCTGATATAGCGCACGGGATCGAGGGCTTCACGAGTCGGGCCGGCGGTAATCATAATGTTGAGATGTTGCAGATCGTTGACGGGGCTGGCCCACTGAACCGCATGGTCAACGATAGCCAGTGGGTCGAGCATGCGGCCCGGCCCGACATCGCCGCATGCCTGGCTGCCGCTGTCAGGCCCCCAGATGAATACGCCGCGCGCCTGGAGCGTCGTCAGGTTCGTTTGCGTAATGGCTGCGCGGTACATCTGTTGATTCATCGCCGGCACAATCGCGACAGGCGACGCGGTAGCCAACACTGCGGTTGTCACTAAATCGTTCGCCATACCGGCTGTCACGCGCGCGATTAAATCCGCGGATGCGGGCGCCAGCAGAATCAGATCGGCCCATTTGGCCAGCTCAATATGGCCCATGGCGGCCTCGGCTGCCGGGTCGAGCAGATCGTCCATTACCGGGTAGCCCGATACGGCCTGGAGGCTGAGGGGCGTAATAAACGCTTTTGCTGCTTGGGTCATCATCACGCGCACATCGGCACCGCGATCGCGCAGACGGCGCACCAGCTCGGGGGTTTTATAGGCTGCGATGCCACCGCTTACACCTAAAAGCACTTTTTTACCGGCTAATCCCATCATGCAGTTGACCTCGTTTTCAGTTGCCGTACAGCCACGGCGGAATGGGCGAATTTTATCACAAAACCTTGCCGTCACCTGTTCTAAGGCTGCGTTTGCGAGAAGTGCCGAAGAATCACATTTGCTCACTGGTCGCGTGTTAACTGACAGAGGATGATACAGGGGGCGACAGGGAGAGCAGCAATGAATCATTTTCTACCACGGGAAAAACTTAAGCGACTGGGCGCAGATGCATTAAGCGATGCAGAACTGCTGGCCATCTTTTTACGTACGGGTTCAAGAGGCGTACCGGTGATGAAGCTGGCGCAGCAGATGTTGCAAGAGCTGGGGTCGCTTTACAACATCGTGAACGCCAGTGCGGAGGATTTCAAAGGAATCAAAGGGGCGGGGGAAATTAAGCTAATTCAGCTACGTGCCGTTGCTGAGCTGGCTAAACGGTTTTTCGCCAGCCAGTTGGCCCGTGAAAATACCCTCGACAGCCCGCTTGCGACACGCCAGTATCTGCAAACGCTGTTAGCAGAGCAGGAACGTGAGATTTTCGTCGTGATGTTTCTGGATAATCAACACAGGGTGATAACCGCCCGGCAAATGTTCTCAGGCTCGATTAACAGTGTGGAAGTGCATCCGCGCGAAATTGTGCGCGAGGCGCTTAAAATTAACGCCGCAGCGTTAATCATCGCACACAATCATCCGTCAGGAAGAGCCGAGCCGAGTCAGGCTGACCGCGACATTACCGTTAAAATCTGCGAAGCTTGTCGGCTGGTCAATATTCGCGTGCTCGATCATTTAGTGATTGGACGGGGTGAATCGGTCTCATTTACCGAGCGGGGATGGCTCTGAGCCTGAAAATCTGGTCCAGGTGGCGGATTTTTACACGATCATTCGGGATCTTTATCTGTTCGGGACTTGAGCACTTGGGCCGAGCGGCGTATACTACGCCACCTTTGAGAATCTCGGGTTTGGCGGTTAGGCCAGCTTAGCGGGTTCCATGGAACTCGCCTGGCGGGCTGTAAGCCTGACGAGGCGGCCAAAACCTAATTTTTAAAGCTCGAGCTGATTTGATTTTTGGAGAATAGACATGTCACGAGTCTGCCAGGTAACTGGAAAGCGTCCGGTGACCGGTAACAACCGTTCCCACGCAATGAACGCGACGAAACGCCGTTTCCTTCCGAACCTGCACTCACACCGTTTTTGGGTTGAGAGCGAGAAGCGCTTCGTTACTCTGCGTGTATCTGTAAAAGGTATGCGTATTATTGATAAAAAGGGCATTGATACGGTGTTAGCCGACATGCGTGCCCGTGGTGAGAAGTACTAAGAGTACTAAGGAACTGAATCATGGCTAAAGGTATTCGTGAGAAGATCAAGCTGGTTTCCTCTGCTGGTACAGGTCACTTCTATACCACCACGAAGAACAAACGTACTAAACCAGAGAAACTTGAACTGAAAAAGTTCGATCCGGTTGTACGTCAGCATGTGATCTACAAAGAAGCCAAAATTAAGTAATTTTGGTTTTCTGCAAAAAACCCGGCTCAGGCCGGGTTTTTTGTTTGTGTAATGCGCAGGGGAGAGGTTATGCCTGAGTTGCCAGAGGTAGAAACCAGCCGACGCGGCATTGAGCCACATCTGGTTGGTCAGACAATTCTTCACGCAGTCGTGCGCAATGCGCGTTTGCGTTGGCCAGTGTCACAAGAAATCCTGGCGTTAAGCGATCAGCCTGTGCTGAGCGTTCAACGTCGTGCCAAATACCTTTTACTCGAATTGCCGCACGGCTGGATTATTATCCACCTGGGTATGTCAGGCAGTTTACGTGTCCTTTCAGAAGAGTTGCCCGTAGCCAAACACGATCATGTCGACCTGGTCATGAGCAACGGTAAAGTCCTGCGCTATACCGATCCCCGGCGTTTTGGCGCCTGGCTGTGGAGCAGCGACCTGGCCGGCAGTAGCGTACTGGCACACCTCGGCCCAGAGCCGCTGAGTGAAGCGTTCAGTGGTGACTATCTGTTTGAAAAATCCCGCGGAAAGCGAACGGTGATTAAGCAGTGGCTAATGGACAATAAAATTGTCGTTGGCGTGGGTAACATCTATGCGAGTGAGTCACTGTTTACGGCAGGGATCATTCCTGATCGACCCGCAATGAGCCTTTCCCATGAAGATGCGGCGATATTAGCGAATACCATCAAAGCGGTACTGTTGCGCTCAATCGAGCAGGGCGGAACAACATTACGCGACTTTTTACAAAGTGATGGCAAACCGGGCTATTTTGCACAAGAGCTACAGGTTTATGGTCGCGCGGGAGAGCCCTGCAGAGCATGTGGCACACCGATTGTCAGTGGCAAGCATGGGCAACGCAGCACTTACTGGTGCCCCAACTGTCAACACTAAGGCAGTTTTGCCAGCAGAGCCTGGTGGACAGGCGCGGGCAGGAAGGCCGAGACGTCGCCGCCGTGCCGCGCCACTTCTTTTACCAGGGTAGAAGAGATAAAAGAAAAGTTTTCCGATGGCATCAAAAACACGCTTTCCAGCGTCGGCAGCAAATGCCGGTTCATACGCGCCAGCTGTGTCTCATATTCAAAATCCGACACGGCACGTAATCCGCGCACCAGAATGTTTGCCTGCTGAGTGCGGGCAAAGTTCGCCATCAGATCGCTGAAACCTGTCACCTCAACGTTCGCCAGATGCGCGGTCGCCTGACGCGCCAGCGCAACTCTTTCATCAAGCGTGAATAAGGGCTTTTTGCTCGGGCTGGCGGCAATGGCTACGACCAGTCGGTCAAACATCTGCGCAGCACGCGTCACAATATCGATGTGGCCTAACGTGATGGGATCGAAGGTGCCTGGATAAATAGCTTTCGTGGTCATGTGCGCCCTTTCGCCGAAGCATGTGTCAGCGCCCATAGCGCTGCATATTTGTTGAAGGTGTACTGGGCATTGACGACCGCCAGCAGCCAACCCTGTTTACCATCAAGAAAGCCGGCACGCAGCAGCAGCGTTTTCGCGAAGGCGCCGAGCGCATGACTGAAGACCGAAAACAGGCTGCAGGTTTTTCCGCGCTGAAATCGTTCCTGTGCCCAGGCCTCCGCATAGGCCAGCTGCTTACGCTGGAAAGCCATCAGGTTACGACAGGTCAGGTGTTGCAAATCGCCTTTGAGGGCCTGCACGGAGGCGCCTTCGGTGTTGAGTGACTCGTGCACGCTGTTATCGTTATAGCTTAACGTACGTGGGTAAAGACGCATCACTCGATCAGGGTACCAGCCGCTGTGGCGCATGAATCGCCCCAAAAAAAGATTACTGCGGCTGAAGCTGTAAACGATGTCGCCTGGCGGGGCCTCGAGCACCCGTTCAATGGCCTGACGTAACTCTGGCGTGACTCGCTCATCGGCGTCGATCATTAAAATCATGTCGCAACTGGCAAAACTCTGCGCCCGCTGGCGCTGTTTGCCGTAGCCCTGCCATTCCGTCGCCTGAAAAACCTGCGCGCCTGCTGCCCGGGCCAGCGCCATCGTGTCGTCTGTGCTGCCAGAATCCAGCACGATAATCTCATCGGCCCAGCTCACTGATGCAAGACAGTCGGGCAGCAGCTCTGCTTCATTTTTGGCAATCATCACGACTGAAAGGCGTTGGCGAGTGGATGTCATTAATGGGCTCGTGGCGGCAGGTGTGGTTCAAGTAACTGCAGCAAACGCTGAAGGGCGCCCTGGTTTTGATGCAGCACTTCTACGGCATGGCGTCCGTAGTAGCGACGATAATCATCGTCCTGCAGCAGGTTCGTCACCTCTTTTACCAGCGATGCGACATCAGTAACGGTAATCAGCCCCTGTGCCTGTTGCAGCTTGCTACAAATATCTTTGAAGTTCCAGGTATGGGGGCCCATAAGCACAGGAATAGCATGAGCGGCGGGTTCGAGCGGGTTATGACCACCGCGCTCAACCAGGCTGCCGCCAACAAAGGCCAGATCGGCAATGCCATACAGCAACATCAGTTCACCCATCGAGTCGCCAATCACAACCTGCGTTGAGCCGGATGGGATTTCACCGCTGCTGCGCAGGGTAAAACTGAAGTTGCGCTTCTGCGTCAGCTCTCGGGCATCGTTAAAACGCTCCGGGTGACGCGGCACCAGAATCAGCAGCAAATCCGGAAAGGTTTGTAATAAGCGACGGTGCGTATCCAACAGGATAGCTTCTTCACCCTCATGAGTGCTGGTGGCAATCCAGACAGGGCGACGGGGCGCCCATTGCCGGCGTAGCGTTACTGCTCTTGCGGCCAGCTCGGGCGTAACAGAAATATCAAACTTCAGGCTGCCGGTAACCGACAGATGCGAGCGCTTCAGACCGAGTTGCACAAACCGCTCACCGTCCTCGGCGTTTTGTGCGGCGATCAGCGTGATACTTTGTAAAAGATTACGCATGAACTTGCCAAGCTTGCGATAGCCTTTAGCCGATCGTTCTGAAAGTCGGGCATTAGCAATCACCAGGGGAATATGGCGCTGGTGCAGGATACGAATGATGTTAGGCCACAGCTCGGTTTCCATAATGATCACCAGGCGTGGATTGACCGTATCAAGAAAGCGATTGATGGCGTTGGGGAGATCGTAAGGCAAATAAACATGATGCACATCTTTGCCAAAAGCAGACAGCGCACGTTCAGAACCGGTTGGCGTCATGGTTGTGACGGTGATAGGTAGCGTTGGATAACGATGACGTAGCGCGCGCACCAACGGCACTGCCGCCAGGGTTTCGCCCACGGAAACCGAGTGTAAAACGATGCCTTCAGGCTTCACTTTTCCGGCGCAATAGCCATAACGCTCTGCCCAACGTTTACGGTAGGCAGGAGCTTTACGACCGCGCAGCCACAGGCGCAGCCAAATAAGTGGCTGAATGAGATAAAGCAATGCGGTGTAAATGGTCGTCATAGTTACCGTTATGACACGTTGGCGTCAAAAAAGCAGATTAAAGTCAGAATACAGCATCTTATCAGAAACAGCATAATCACTCATCCCACATCATGCGTGGCGACTCAGGACCTGCTGATAGAGCCTGTTCAGTGAATGTGCCAGGTTTTGCGGCGTGTAAGGTTCAATCCTGCGTCTTGCTGCTTCGCCCATTCTGCCGTCAACGGTTAAAGCAGAAAGGGCATTAATGGCCTGATTGAGTCCTTTTACATCCAGCGCATCACGAACAAACCCTTCCTGACCTTCGCGAATAAATTCAGCGCCGCCACACCCGGTGCTGGTGATCACCGGCAACCCGCAGGCCATGGCTTCCAGCACCACGTTGGGAAAAGGATCGTAAAGGGTGGGCAGAAGCAATCCATCAGCAGCATGGTAATAGGGCTGCACATCCTGCTGTACGCCGACAAAACGAAGCCGCTCACTGCAGTGAAGCTGACTGGCTAACTGCTGATAACGTTTTGCCTGTTTGTCCTGGCCGACCACGATCAGATAGCGGTTACTTTTGGCCAGCGCTTCAATGGCGGCTTTGAGGCCCTTACGTTCAAATCCCGAACCCACATAGATCAGAACAGTCGCGTTAGCGGGCAGGTTCAGCTCTGTCCGAACCGCATGGCGGGCGGCCTCTGTCGCAGGTTGAAAGCGCGTTGAATCAATGGCGTTGTGAATGACATGTATTTTGTCAGCCTGCAGTGCGAAGCAGCGCAGGATGTCTTTTTTTACCATCTCAGAATTACATATCACCGCTTTCAGTGCGGGGGAGTTAAACATATCGGCTTCTGCCTGCAGAACATAGCGATGATATGGGCTGAGGCTGGCGCTAAGACGCTGCAGGGGCGAAACAATACGTGCCCGTTGTTCAAGCCAGACACGATGAACGCCATCGCCTGCCCGAAAGATGTCACAACCAGCGATACGCTCATGGCTTTGAACAATATCGAACTTTTCACGTTCCCAGCAGGCCCGCGCCGCGTGGGCAAAACCGCGTTCACGTGAAACCCGTCCCAGTTTCCCTGGATTGCAGATATGCAGGTGCCAGTCCGGGTTGGGCTTTCCTTCCCAGCTTCGGGTGATGATATTGAGATCCAGTTTTTCGCTACCCAAGGCTTCCAGCGCGCGTGAAATAAAGCGTTCGGCCCCGCCATCAGGGCGGTATTTCTGCCGGACAATCGCCAGGCGTAACTTACTCATTTAGATAGCTCCTTGCTGCGGTAACGACATCCTCAACCGGGATAACGGACAAGTAACGTTGTTCGGTACGAGTATCAATGGAATCCGGAGAAGGAAGGGGGCCATAGTCACCAGCCCAGATGACCCGATTGTTGTCACCCCAGGGGCGCCAGTGCTGCAGTTTTGTCGGGCCGAAAAGCGCAATGCAGGGCGTGTCGAGCGCGGCGGCCATGTGCATCGGGGCTGAGTCAACGCCGATAAAGAGCTGAGCGCAAGCAATCAGTGCAGCCAGTTGTGGCAGAGAGAGTTTGCCTGCCAGCGAGATAACATGCGGAGACTGGCACTGCGCCAGAATCCGCTCAACCATCGCCAGCTCACTATCATCCGGTCCTGCTGTCAGGATGACTTTTCGGTCGGCTTGAGCCAGCTGGTCGATAGTGGCTGCAACCTTGTCTTCCTCCCAGCATTTGAACTGCCAGCGGGAGGTAGGCTGCAGCACGATATAAGGGGGCTTCACCTGCTGCTGAAGCAGCATATTCTGCACTTTTAACGCATCGTCCGGGCTGAAGTGCATCGAGGCTCTGGCACCGTCGGCTGAAATCTGCAGCGGTGACAGAGCGGAAAGGTTCTGTTCAACCGTATGTAAGTGCTCATGATTTTCAGTGGTAACCAAATGATTGTGGCATCCGCGCCAGAAGGCGTTATCACGCTTTTTAAACGCGAATCCAATGCGTACCGGCGCGCCAGACAGTCCGGTGAGAATGGCACTGCGCCACTGATCGGCAAGGTTAATCACCAAATCGTAATGACAGGCTCGCACTGCTGAGACCAGTGCGACTTCATGGCGAAACGTCTGCCAGCCACCTTCCTTTTTCCAGTTTCGATCGATGATGTGCAGATGACGGACAGAAGGATGTGCTTCCAGCATGGGCCGGGTTTCTTTGTAGAGCAGGACATCAATGCTGGCCTGCGGATAATGCTGATGCAAAGCATTAATGACAGGCGTAGTCAGCAGCATGTCGCCGTGATGACGTAGTTTGATTAACAGAATTTTTTTGGGTGCAAACTGGACTGGAATCGGGCTTGTCATACTCAAATGCTCTCAGAATTCAGTGAGCCGATTGTAGGGCAAACCCTTTTGAGGTTAAAGCAAGTGACGCCGCTTATTTCCTGCGCCAGTAATAAATTCGACCCAGCCATAGCAGCAGGTGATACCACTGTTTTACACCGCGCGCATTACGCAGCATACGCGTGTGTGTCTGGGTCGCGAAGATATCGGCAATCATCGCCTGTCGCGCTGATTCGTCCGGTTCGCGTCGAATACTGTGACAGACGCTCAGGGCTTCGTAAGTAATCTGATAGTGAAAGGCCGGATAAATTTTTACCTTATGGCGATAGCGGCTGTTAATTGACTCCAGCATTTGCGCAATTTTCAGATAGTGACGCTGATATTCAACGTTACGCAGGCCGGTCCGCTTGCGGTTGCTGATTGAAGCATCGTGCAGATAGTAGCGATACAGCTGTTTATCGGTATAGCGCGCGCGTTTTACATTCAGCATGAACTCTGTGGTCCACGTAATATCCTGATGGTGCAGGCCGGGTTCAAAATTTAGCTTCAGTTTTTCAATCAGTTCGCGTCGGTAAATACCAAGCCAGACAACATGTTTATAGCGATGAGTCTTCAGCGCCTTGTTAAGCCACTCAGGGCCGCTAAGGACGGATGTGCTTGAGAGTCGTTCAGGCGGTATCAACGGCTGGGTTTCATTGCTAGCCTGGAAAAACCATTCGGCATTGCATTGCGCCACATCGAGATCGTCTGCCTCTGCCATATCGACCAGTGTCTGATACATCTCTGGCTTCATGGTGTCATCAGCGTCTGGAAAGGTTACGTACTTACCGGATGCAACAGCCAGCCCGGCATTGCGTGCACGTGATACACCACCATTAGGTTGGTGAATGACCCGGATATGAGGATGACGTCGTGCGTAGTCATCCGCTCTCTCACCCGAGCCGTCAGTCGATCCATCATCGACAAGGATGATTTCCAGAGATGTCAGCGTCTGAGCCAGTAAAGACTGAATAAATGTCTCAAACATGACACCAGCGTTAAACATTGGTGTGATTATCGATAGTAAAGGCGAATTTTGTGACACAGCAGCATAACTTCAAGTGAAAAGAGACGGATTTCCGCCGACATTATTACGAATGCCGATAGAACTTTTTGTGCATTTAGGGTCAAACCTTGATAGGTAGCAGAAATTTATTTTTTCGCAACTTTATGGCGTGTGTACGCTCCAGTCCGGTCAGGTACGTTTAACCAGGTACAATATGAAAAATATCCTCGTCATCAGGCGCGACAACATTGGTGATATGGATTGTACCACACAGTTACTGGAAGGCATCAAAACGGCCTTTCCCGAAGCTAAACTGACGCTGTTGGTAAATAAAGTGGCGCAGGATGTGATACTGCATAACCCCCATGTCGATGCGCTTCATGTCTATAAGAAAGCCAAGCACCGTGGCAAGAACGAGACCGCAATTGGCGTTTACTGGCACCGTTTAAAGATCTTTTGGGCTTTACGTAAAACGAAGTTTGATGCGGCGGTACTGGCGAACCCGGTTCCCTGTAAATACAGCCTTCGCCTCGCGCGTATGGCGGGCGCAACCCACATCATTGGCGCTGGCGAAGCCGATAACGGGCTGACAAGAGTCTTTGGCAGAGACGATTTTTCTGGCAACCACCAAGTCGAACACACTTACTCGTATCTCTCAGCGCTCACTGCTCATTTGCCTGTCGTTCCCCCCGTCAGAGTCTATTTAACCCCACGAGAGCATGAACAGGCTAAAACGCATGTGCATTCACTGTTTACGGTATCGGGTCAGACATACGGTATACACATCAGTAGTCGCAGCCCAAAGCGCCGCTGGGATATAGAAAAGTATGCTGTTTTTATTCGTCATCTGTTAGAAGATGCGCAAGCCCGTGTGCTGATCTTTTGGTCGCCGCAGGGAGCGCTGGGGCCGGATGATCGGGGTGATGACGCCAGAGCCGAGCAACTCATGCAACTGGTCAATTCTTCACGAGTGGCGGCTTACACTACCACATCAGTGCGTGATCTAATGGCGGGTTTTAGTTGTTGTGACCAAATTCTGTGTAGCGATGGTGGCCAAATGCATATCGCGGCGGGTTTGCATAAAAAGCAGGTGGTGTTTTTTGGCGATACGGATGCGCCTGGGTGGCATCCATGGTCTGGTGAGTACAGGATTTTGCAGACACCTTCTGGTGAATGTAACGACGTTACTCCTCAAGAGGTGATGAGTGCGTGGCTGCAGCTTAAGGACATCTCTTGAGTGGCTACTACGTGACTGACACGCTCAATTATTTTCCGAAAATTTCTGGCTAAACGATGTCAATTACCTGAAGAACAACGCTTAAAACGTGCCGTTCCCTTGATCTGCTTATCGGTTCATGGGAACGACTGATTGATGCTATGAGCGGTCAACATGCATTCATTTGGACGCTCGGAAATCTGCCAACTGCAAGTATCGCTGACAGATAACGGAGAGGCTGTAGATACTCAGGTCAAGTTGATGCAAATCAGGCGGGTTATCGTAAATCTCTCGCATCTTTTCCGCCAGTGAGGTTGCATTCATCTCAGACAGCCCGCGACTCAGGTCACCCGTCAAAATACTCGCGGGCCCGCCGGGGCAACGTGTACTCACTACAGGTGTTCCGCAGCTCATTGCTTCGATCAAAACATTGCCAAAGCCTTCACTGTCAGAACTCAAAATCAACATCCGTGCATGATGTATCCAGGGATAGGGATTACGCTGAAAGCCTTCAAAGCGCACGCGATCTGAAACGCCCAGCTGTTCCGATAAACGATACAGTTTTTCTTTCATAGCAGGACTGCCCTGTCCCAGTAAGATTAAAGGAGCCTGAATGCCACTTTGCGCATAAGCTTCCAACAGGCGGTCATGGCGTTTAGTTTCATGGAAACGGCCAACATGAACAAGGAAATCCTCACCTGCCAGTGGGCAGGGTTCCAGTGAGAGCCTTTTGATTTCATTGAAATCAAAAGGGTTAAAGATAACATCCGTTCGCGATGCTTTTACGCCAATATGGTTGATCAAGTCATCAAGAGCATATTGGGAAACCGCGATCACCTGGCGATGGCGATAGACATGACGTATTTTCTGTCGCTTGAGCCATAATGAAAAACCCGATTTGCGAGCGAGATAAGAGGCAGAAAAAATGCCATGAATGCAATACCAGGTCCTGAGCGGATCGAGAGCACGCGAAGAAGACACTATTCGGTCCGTTTTATGCAGATGAGACAGCACAAGATCAAATTTGCCTTGGCGGGTTTCACTGTAACGGACGGCTTTATCCAGGAGCGCGGCGCGACGAGATGTTTCGGTAAGCTTACGCCATGGACTGCGACAACGGTCTTCAATCACCTGGTAATCAAGCCCTGACGGAAGGGAATAATCACAGACGTTACGCAAAGAAAAAAGTGATACCTGATGTCCACTGTTAATCAGGCCCTGTGCCAGGGTCAGTACTACTTTTTCAGCGCCGCCACCAGGCAGCCCGTCTATTATCATCAAAATACGCTTGGACAAATTATCACCTCAAAGACGCCGCCAGCACTGTGAATGGTCTAAAGCATAAAGCGCACGGCAGTAAACTCGCCATAACAGAGCAAAATAGTGGGGATCTGACGCAGTTTTTCAATAGGGAAAACACCACAACGCTATTTTATTCAAGGCGTTACAAAATAAAGGCCCCGCTGACTACGGGAATTATCTTAGGTTATCAGGCCATTGATGACTACGAATAAAAACCAAACCAATTGCAATTATATTTTTGCGCGGAATGACTACCCTGCGTAACATAGTCAGGATAATCTCTACCGATTATTGGATAAGTCATGGATAAACCGGCATTTTTAATCACTCTCGATACGGAAGGTGACAACCTCTGGCGCAACCGCAGCGGCAATGTCACCACACATAATGTCCGCTTTCTACCGCGTTTTCAGTCGCTTTGCGAGAAATACGCGTTCAAACCGACGTGGCTTACTAATTATGAAATGGCTTGCGATCCGGCTTATGTCGAGTTCGGACGAGATCTTCTTGAGCGTAATCAGGGTGAAATAGGCATGCATTTACATGCCTGGTACAGCCCTCCTGACTATGCACTTACGGAGGATGACTGGCGTTACCAGCCTTATTTGATCGAATATCCAGAGTCGATACTGCACGATAAGGTCGCCTATATGACCGACCTGCTTGAAACGGCATTTGAAACTAAAATGCGTAGTCACCGTGCAGGCCGCTGGGCCTTCAATGAAGTTTATGCACGTGCATTGATCGATCATGGCTATCTGGTCGACTGCTCTGTGACGCCGCGCGTGGACTGGCGTAGTTCTCCCGGTGCTCCCCAGGGGAAAGGCGGTACAGATTACCGCCATTTTCCTGACCAGGCCTACTATGTCGACATCAACGATATTTCCAAGCCTGGCAGCTCAACCTTACTGGAATTGCCGATGAGCATTCAGTACCGGCATGGCATGTTGAAAAACCAGTTTAAAAAAGTCTGGGACAACGTCAGGGGTAAGTCGAGAGGACCTCGGGTAAACTGGCTGCGGCCTGTGGGCGGGAATCTGGCGCAAATGAAGCATGTCGTTGAGCAAACGCTGTCGCAGGGAAACGACTATGTTGAATTTATGCTGCATTCATCGGAGTTTATGCCTGACGGCAGCCCGACGTTTAAAAACGACGCAGACATTGACCGTCTTTACGATGATTTAGAGCAGCTGTTCAGCTGGCTTCAGGAACGTACCCAAGGTATGACCTTGACCGAATATGCCCTGAAGAAAAAAACGGCACTCGGTGCCGTCACTGATTCGCTTCAGGAACAGATTTGCGGGCCTTAAATCGCAACCACGAAAAAAGCGTGTCGACTTCGGGATAGCGCATTTGCCAAAACTTTTTTGTTTTGCAATGGCCCCTACAAAGGCGTGCGGCTGACTTAATGGCCAGCCTGGTTTGTTTATCGTAATGATAATAACCAAAAACCGCTTTCGACATGCTTTTCACTTCATTAAAGCAGTTCACTATCATCCCTGCAGCCAGTCGACGCAGCTCAGTGTCAGACTGTGCCATTGCACACATTTTATTCATGGCGAATAGCATGTCCTCAATGTCACTCATACGGACATTCCGTGTGATGCCCTGCTGATTATCGCGGTAGTAGTAGAGCGTATTTTCAAGATGAGCGATACGCTGTGTTTTGAGATATTGAAATGGCGTAAAGATAACGTCTTCGTAACGTCTGCCGACTTCAAAAGCCTCACCTTCCAGCAGACTGTTTCTGTATATGCGGTTCCATAAATGCCACATCGATCGGATAAAAAGCGGACGCAGACAATTCAGCCCCTGAACGGAAAAATCGTAAGCGACACGTTGAGGCAATTCGTTTTCTGATGCTTCAGGGGGCGTGTTTTCAAAGCGTGCGTAGTTAAAATCAATCAGATCGTCTTGATCGGAGAGTAATAACGGTCGGATAACTGATAGATAATTTTTACTGAGTAGATCATCAGCGTCCAAAAAGGTAATAAATTTTCCTTTAGCTTTTGACAGGCCAACATTGCGGGTTGCGGCAACCCCCTGGTTAGCCTGCTGAATGAATTCAACACAAGCTGAAGGATAAGTCTTGAGAAATTCTTTCACACGCTGGGCTGAAAGGTCTGTCGACCCATCATCGATAATGATGACCTGAATATCAGGGTCAATTTGGGTAAACAAGGATGTCAGACAGGGAACGATATAATCCTGACTATTGTATAAAGGAATAATGATGCTTAGCAGCCAGTCACGCGTTTGCATTACTTCGCTTCCTGTAATACAGACGGTGTTTTAACTAATAAGCCACTGATGATGACGGCCAGACAATAGATGAGGGTTCCCTCAGTGCTGAAAAATATCACGTCGCTCAGGCCATAGGTGATCAAAGATACTGTGACTGCGAAGAGTGCGGGATTGCGGTAAGGCGTGAATGCGCTGCGTAATAAGCAAAGATATAAACCTGCCAACGCTAACAGACCCACAATGCCCTTAATCGAGAACGTTTCCATCACTTCATTGTGCATATGAACGGTAAGGTAGGGTAATGCCCCATAAAGCGAAGGTTCTTGTGCAACAATCACTTTTGCTTCTGCCGCTCGTTGCTCTGCAGACTCTCCCCACAGGGCTTCAAGGCTGGTGCGAAATGCAACGGTTTGCATGCTTAAGCGTGAGATGATTGAGTTTTCTCCCGTTTGCTCATGCATATGCGCAATATCCTGATTGAACTGCTGTATACGCATAGTGATGACTTTATGAAAAAGTGCAGCGCTGAGCAGGAGCATGATGGGCACCAGGATGAACAGAATAATTTTGTGACGACGATTAATCACATGTGTGCTCATGAGTACAATCATTAAAGCCAACACGGGATAAGCCAGCATAGCTGCACGAGTTCCAGTCAACAGAATGGAAGCATAGGTAAAGGCGAAAGCTGCCAAAAAAAGCAACACTCTGTGGCGGGTTTTTAAAAGTAATACGGCTTTAATGAATATCAGATTGACTGCGGTAATGATGTAGGCAGCAACCGTTGCTCGATCAAAATTCAGCTCTACACGCGCTATGTGTAAGAAAACCCCCTGATAAATGGCATAGCTATTTACCGCAAGCCCGCAAACAAGGGCTGCCAGCACGGTATTTTTTTGTAGCGCTATCTTTGTATTAAGCATCGCCAGTAGAACAAACGCTGCGGCGATTTGTAATCGTCCGGTTGATTGGTACTGCCGGTACAGACTAATGAAATCGCCAGGTTGTTTATACATGGCTGTCCAGATAATGCTGATGATCCCGACAGCAAAAAACGCACCAGGGAGAATCAGGTTTTTTTTGTCAGCAATGTAAAATCTGAGATGAAAAACGATGACCAGAAAAGCCAGATAGCTGGAAAGATAAAAAACGTTCCTGCCAAAGGCCCATCCAAATGGCGAAGTAATAAAGGCGATAGCACATCCGATAAAAATAAGCTGGCTGAAAAAGTTGGCAGGCGCTTCTTTTTTAAAGATTAAATGATTTAGTTTCATTTTTTAATTATAACATCCTTTAAAGCATCGTTGAATTCTGTCTTAAACAGCGCATAGTCGAAATGTTCTACTGTCCAGGCTTTAGCGGCTTCACTAAATCGCTGATACGTTTCAGGCACCGACAAGACTTCCACCGCGTTGGCGCAATCAATATGTGAAACCAGCCTGGCTTCTTCCATAACATCACGGACAGGTTCGTAGACCTGATAGGGGAAATCAACGCGTATACCAGTTAATTTCTCATGCTCATCAATTGTAACGGAGGGGGGTAATCCAATGCCACACTGCTGATGACCAACGACTTCAGGTTGGCCGTCAATCATGGGGAAAATAACCGGTACACCAAAATAAAGCGCTTCCATACAGGAAAGGCCAAATGGCTCAGTGACAGGTGTACTGAGATAGATATCTGTGCGATTAAAAAAGGCGCTCATATCATGCTGAAAACCGCTGAAGGTAACAAACTGACTAATATTCAAACGCTCAGCAAGCGCCACGAAGGCGTCATGATCGGGCCCTTTTCCCGCAATTTCCAACACAACGTTGTGTCCACGTTGGCGTAATTCTTTAAGCGTTAAAAGTCCTACGCTAATGCCTTTCAGGCTAACCTGGCGAGATGCCGTTCCTAGCCTGAGCGGATTTTTTAGCGTTCTGATTGCGGAATTTATCCCCTGCGGCAACATGATTCGGTTTATCACGACGTGATGCGGGCAAGGTAGGTTGAAGCGGTGATGCATCACCCGGTTTGACGCGTATGAGGCTGAAATCACGCCGTCCAGCATTGCCATAAAGTTAAGCGTTTTTTTATTTTTTGGATAACGCCATGAGCAGCCATGATCGTAATAGACCAGAGCAGCCCGCCTGGGTTTTGCTGGCAGTCCTGGAATTAAATCCCAAACCACTATTACATCGGCATCACTTGCCTCAATGCGTTTTTTTAGCAAATATTTCCGAAGAAATTGCGGGACTTTATATTTCAGGCCATTTACCCAACGATTGGCAAAGGTGATTTTTTGTTGAGGAATGTGACGACGAATATCATCGTCTATCTCATTACTGATGCATATCACATCATCATTTCCGTCAGAAAAATCATTGATGTACTGCAGGAACAGGCGTTCAACACCACCCATTTTTTCAAGGTTAATGATGTGGAGTTTCTTCATACAAGAATCTCAAAGACCATATCCGCGACGTCCTTAGCGCTAATGTCTGCTAATTTGCTGCCCTCTGCAGGCCGCAAAACATACTGATTTTGCCCATAACCCCCAATCAAACCCGGATCGGTGGGGCCATATAACGTGATATTGGGCCTGTCTAGTGCGGCGGTCAGATGGCTCAGCCCTGTATCTACCGACACTACGGCATCTGCGCCTGCCAACTGCTGTGCTACGGCTTCAAGAGAAAGCTTAGGCAAGACTTCTACGTGCTCAAAACCTTCAGCCAGACGCAGCGCACGCTGATGTTCATGTTCAGCGCCCCACGGCAGCTTTACACGCAAGCCCGCTGGCCGGACACGTTCAATCAACTCTCGCCAGTGAGCTTCTGGCCAGTGCTTGTTATCACGGGTAGTGGCATGAAGAAATACCAGATAAGGGCTCTCATGCTGTGATAAGGGCTTCAGAAAATGGCCGGCAATTGCATAATCCCCCTGAGACGGGGGTTTATCGTAACCCAGACTTTTAGCAAACAGCTCACGCGTCCTCTCGACTGCATGTTGTTGCTTGCTGATCTCGTGCTTTTTGTCATACCACCAACTGGCGAAAGGTTCTCTCGCACTACGATTGTCCAGGCCGTGCTTAACGCCTTTAGCCAGACGAGTCACAAGCGCGGCGCTCTTAATCAGCCCCTGAGCGTCGATCACGATGTCGTAGTCACGAGACTGAAGCTCACGCTTGAAACGCACGCGCTCTTCACGCTGCAGGCTGCCAAACCAGTGTTTGCGCCAGCGTCGAATGGCGACAGGCAGAACCTTATCCACTGCCGGATGCCAGGTCGGGATTTGTGCAAAATTTTCTTCCACCACCCAGTCAAAGCGTATTCCGGGCAGGGCATGCATGGCATCGGTGAGTGCTGGCAGCGTATGCAGGACGTCTCCCATGGAGGAGGTTTTGACGATCAGGACGTGCATGTCCCCTCCTGGACTTCGCGCAACAACGTGCTCAATGTTTCATGAACCTGTGCGGGCTGAATATCGATAAGACTTTGGTGATAGCCCTGCCCGGCATCGCCTTTGCGTACACGATGATAGCCGCTAATTAAACGGAGAATACGTGCCCGGTCAGACAGAGGCGGCGTAAAGTCAGGGCTGCTGGGACCATATAAGGCGACAAGCGGTCGGTTTAACGCTGCGGCAATATGCATCAGGCCCGAATCATTACTGACCACTGCGTGGCACTGAGCCAGCAGAATAACAGCCTGTTCCAGCTGCGTTTCGCCAGCCAGATTGCGGCAATGTGCACGGCTCGCTTCCGGTAGCGAAGACAGGATTTCTTCACCGGTGGAATGATCTTTAGCCGAGCCAAACAGCAGAATTTGATAACCCTCACTGATTAACTGCTGGGCAAGCGTCGCATAGTGAAAATGCGGCCAGCGTTTTGCCGGCCCAAACTCTGCACCGGGACAAAAACCAATCGTCGGCCGCTCGGGAGTCAGCTGAAACTGCGCGGACGTCTCACTTTTTTCCTGTTCACTGACCTGTAGCTGAGGCGTTAGCAGGGGTTGTGGCAGTTCCCGCGCTGAGCGGACTGGCAAGTCATAAGCCAGAGCCACATAGCGCTCAACCATCAGCGGAAACGCGGCTTTATCCAGTACCCGACAATCGTTTAACAGGCCGTAACGCATTTCTCCGCGCCAGCCAATACGGCGCTTGATCCCGGCAAAAAAGGGAACCAGCGCTGATTTAAAAGAATTGGGTAAAACATAAGCGCGATCGTAATGGCTGGCCTGGAGCGATTTGCCCAGCCGACGGCGCTCGCCAAGCGCTAACGCGCCATGACCCAGCGGCATCGCCAGCGCCTGATTCACTTCAGGCATCCGTGAAAGTAAAGGACGGCACCACGCAGGTGCCATCACATCAATCACTGCGTCAGGATGTTCGGCCTTGAGGGTACGATAGAGACTTTGCGACATCATCATATCGCCGACCCACGACGGGCCGATCACCAGAATTTTCATTACCGGTATCTATTCCTTTAGACGTTGCGATTTAACCAAACCATATATTCAGAAACGCCCTGTGCCACGGTCTTAAACGGTTTGTCGTAACCCGCTGCGCGTAATTTAGACAGGTCGGCCTGCGTGTAAGCCTGGTAGCGGCCTTTCAGCTTGTCAGGGAAAGGAATGTACTCAATCTGGCCTTTCTGGTGAAAATTAAGCACCGCATCTGCCACTTCCTGGAAGGATTCGGCGCGGCCTGTTCCGCAGTTATAGATGCCGGAAATCCCATTCTCCCAGCACCACAGATTCACCGACACCACATCATCGACATGAATAAAATCACGTTTAAAGCCGTCGCTGCCTTCAAACAGCTTTGGATTTTCATCATTGCTAATCTGCGTGTTTAAATGAAACGCCACGCTTGCCATGCTGCCTTTATGGCTTTCACGCGGGCCGTAAACGTTAAAGTAGCGAAAGCCGCATACCGGCGAGGAGGCTTCAGGCAGGATCTGACGCACGTAGTGGTCGAACAGCATTTTTGAATAGCCGTAGACATTCAGTGGCTGTTCGTACTGGCGCTCTTCAATGAAATTCTCATTGCGTCCACCATAGGTGGCGGCAGAAGAAGCGTAAAGGAACGGAATTTCACGCTCAAGACAGAAGTGCAGCAGATCTTTAGAGTACTGATAGTTATTATCCATCATGTACTTACCGTCCCACTCGGTGGTGGCTGAGCAGGCACCTTCGTGAAAAACGGCTTCAATCGGACCAAGATCTTCGCCTGACATGATATAGGTCAGGAATTCTTCTTTATCCATGTAATCAGCGATATCCAGATCGGCCAGATTCACGAACTTGGTGCCATCTTTAAGGTTATCCACGACCAGAATGTCGTTGTGACCGCGATCGTTCAGCGTTTTGACAATATTGCTGCCGATCATTCCTGCGCCGCCGGTTACGATAATCATACTGTTACCTTTAAAGTTTTGAGTTGAAACGGGACATTTCACACGTAATGCCTACATCATAACATTTCATCCCGCTCCAGACAGCCAGATGACTCTGTAAGGTCCTGCACATCCAACAGAATGGCGTGAACTATGCTGCAAAATTAACATTCTTTTGGTCGATTAAGCGTAGAAAGGCGATATGTTCAGTAATATTTGCCAGATTTCCACCTTATCAGGAGCAGGATAATGCCAGCGCATTTTTACCAACATATCCGGCAGCAACTCGACGCCGCCCAGCGTGAAGGTTTATTCAAAAAAGAACGTATTATTACCTCCGCACAGCAGGCAGAAATTGAGGTCGGGCCTGATCGTCCCGTAATTAACTTTTGCGCGAATAACTACCTGGGTTTGGCCAACCACCCAGCCTTAATTCAGGCAGCCAAAGAGGGCATGGATTCGCACGGTTTTGGCATGGCATCCGTGCGTTTTATCTGCGGTACTCAGGATATACACAAACAGCTGGAAAAAAAGCTCGCCGATTTTCTGGGAATGGAGGACGCCATTCTTTACTCCTCCTGTTTTGACGCCAACGGCGGGCTGTTTGAAACCTTACTGGGCGCGGAAGATGCCATCATCTCTGATGCACTCAATCATGCATCGATTATTGATGGTGTACGCCTGTGTAAAGCACAGCGCTATCGTTACGCTAACAATGATATGGCGCAACTGCGCGACCGCCTGAAGGAAGCCAGGGATAACGGGGCGAAGACCATTATGATTGCCACGGACGGCGTGTTCTCAATGGACGGCGTGATCGCCAATCTGAACGCCATTTGCGATCTTGCAGACGACTATTCCGCACTTGTCATGGTCGATGATTCCCATGCGGTTGGCTTTGTCGGAAGTACCGGTCGCGGAACGCATGAGTACTGCGACGTCATGGGCCGGGTCGACATTATCACCGGCACTTTGGGCAAGGCGCTGGGCGGCGCATCAGGTGGTTACACTGCTGCCAAAGCAGAGGTGGTGGAATGGCTGCGTCAGCGCTCACGGCCTTATCTGTTCTCTAACTCGCTGGCACCGGCTATTGTCGCGGCGTCTCTTCGCGTACTGGATTTATTAAGCGAAGGCGACGGTTTGCGTCAGCGCTTGTGGGACAACGCCCGTTTCTTCCGCGAAAAAATGACATCGGCAGGTTTTACGCTGGCCGGCGCCGATCATGCCATCATTCCAGTCATGCTGGGAGAAGCCAGCGTCGCGCAGGAATTTGCTCAGCTGTTACAGCAGGAGGGCATCTATGTCACCGGGTTTTTCTATCCGGTTGTGCCAAAAGGTCAGGCTCGCATCCGAACCCAAATTTCAGCAGCACACAGCCAGCAGCAACTTGAAACGGCGGTGGCAGCTTTCACGCGCATTGGTAAACAACTTGGCGTCATTGCCTGAGGATTAACCATGAAAGCACTGGCTAAGTTGAAAAAAGAGCAGGGCATCTGGATGGTGACTGATGCGCCGGTTCCCGAACCGGGTCACAACGATCTGCTGATAAAAATTCGTAAAACCGCCATCTGTGGGACAGACGTACATATTTACAACTGGGACGACTGGTCGCGTAAAACCATCCCGGTCCCCATGATTGTCGGCCACGAATATGTCGGTGAAGTGGTGGCTATTGGTCAGGAGGTTAAAGGGTTTAACATAGGCGATCGGGTTTCGGGTGAGGGGCATATCACCTGTGGGCACTGCCGAAACTGCCGCGCAGGCCGTACCCATCTCTGTCGAAATACCCAAGGCGTTGGCGTTAACCGCCAGGGATGCTTTGCAGAGTATCTGGTTATTCCCGCCTTTAATGCATTCAAAATTCCCGACAATATTTCCGACGAGCTGGCAGCGATTTTTGACCCGTTTGGCAACGCGGTACATACCGCCTTATCCTTCGACCTGGTCGGTGAAGACGTACTCATTTCCGGTGCCGGCCCTATTGGTATTATGGCGGCTGCGGTGTGCCGCCATGTGGGTGCGCGGAATGTCGTGATTACGGACATTAATGACTACCGGCTTGAACTGGCCCGCAAGATGGGCGTGACCTGCGCGGTCAATGTCGCCAGGCAAGATCTGCGTGAAGTCATGCATGCGCTGGACATGAAAGAAGGCTTTGACGTGGGATTAGAAATGTCAGGTGCACCGCCCGCTTTCCGAACCTTGCTTGAGGTGATGAATCACGGTGGGCGATTGGCCTTACTGGGCATTCCTCCGGGAGAAATGGCTATTGACTGGAATCTGGTGATCTTTAAAGGGCTGTTTATCAAGGGCATATACGGGCGTGAGATGTTTGAAACCTGGTACAAAATGGCCGCGCTGATTCAGTCAGGTTTGGATCTCACCCCGATTATCACTCACCGTTACCCGATTGATGACTTTCAGCAGGGTTTTGATGAAATGCGCTCGGGGCAGTCTGGAAAGGTGATTCTGGACTGGACGTCGCCTTGATCGCCCGAGTAGCGAGTAAGAAAGATAACGTTTGTCTGCGTAATGTGATTGCTCAGCACCAGGTTTAATACCTGGTGCTGAGTGTTTTAGAACAGTTCATCAATACGATGATAAAGCGGACTTTCTGTAACGCTTTCACCAATAACGCTCAGCGCACGGCTAGCCGGAACTGGTGCCAGCGGCTGCTTCACTTTACATTCACCAGGCGGCAGGAAGCCCTGAACTGGCTTGCTGTGTGGTGTGATCTTGGCTGGCGATGCGTTGCCGTTACGTAGCGGTTCATTCAATAACTGACCCGGCGTCACCAGAGTGATATCTGCGGGCAGCGAGGGTAACATTTGTTGCAGCACCCGCACGGTATTGGGATGCGGATGACCGATCGCAATCGCGTAACCATCACGCTGGGCCAGCCTGACTGCCCGGCTGAACTGCTGTCGAATCGCATTGATATCCTGACTGTCATCTAAAAATACACGACGCTTAAGCACCCTGACGTGCGTTCCCTGTGCGGCCTGCAGTGACTGACTGTTACTAATCGTCATGCTGTCGAGAAAGTACAGATTGTACTGATTCAGCGCCTGCATGACTTTTTGCATACCCGGCAGGCTCGATGTCATTTTGCTGCCCATATGGTTATTCAGCCCCACTGCATAGGGGACATTGTTGATCGCACTACGGATGATGCGATCGACTTCCGCGCGGCTCATTTCAGGCGTTAAGGTGTTTTTCTCAAGCGGTTGCTTACTTAACGGCGCCATAGGCAGGTGAATCAGAACTTCACGGCCGCCCTGATGCGCTTTGATGGCCATCTGACGTGCATAGGGCGCATCAGGAAGCACCGCGACAGAGATCGCCTTCGGCATTTGCAGCACTTTATTTTCTTCCGTGGGTCGATAGCCGAAATCATCAATGACGATGGCGAGCTTAGCGGCCTGGGACGCGAAACTGAGCAACAGTCCGCACAGCAAGGCGGTAATCTGGTAACGATGAACTAACACTTATTTTCCCAACCACGGAACTGGATTGACCGCTTTACCCTGACGTCGGATTTCAAAATAGAGCGAAGGCGTGCCGCGACCACCGCTGGTGCCCACCAGCGCAATGGGCTGACCGGCCTTCACCTGGGCACCTACGCTGACGAGGGCGCTTTGGTTATAGCCATACAGGCTCATATCCCCTTTACCATGCTCGATAACTACGACCAGACCATAGCCCTGCAACCAGTCGGCCATCAACACACGACCATCGGCAATGGCTTTGACCTCAGTGCCTTCCGGAGCCGCAATGACCAGGCCTTTCCAGCGTAATTCGCCTTGCAGTTCCTCACCGAACCGATGTTCGACGCGTCCGCGTACCGGCCAGATATCCTGACCGTTGGGCCGTCCCAGTCCGCCCGTTCGCGCCATCAGCTCGCGCTCGCTTTGTGTTGGCTGATAACTGGAGCCTTTCGCTTTCGCCTGCACCTGACGCTGACGCACTTTTTCTGCCTCACGTGCCTCACGGGCGGCGCGTTCACGGGCTTCTCGCTCGGCACGAGCGATTTTATCTTGCAGGCGGCTTTCGTTCTGGCGCATCTCAACCAGGTCAGCCTGATCCTTCTGCAGGGCGCTTTCCAGAGACGTGAGCGTTTTTTTACGCGCGGCGCTGGCTTGCTGGAGTTTGTCTTGTTGTTCTTGCTGCTGGGTTAACAGCGTTTTCTGCTGTTGTTGCTTTTGTTCCAGCGAGGCGCGCTGTTGGGCTAATTCCTGACGGGTGGTTTGCAGGGCGGTGATATTTTCCTGACGTGCGGTGTTCAGATAGCCAAAGTAAGCGAGGATACGTTCGCTACGCTGACTCTCTTCACCGCCTAACAGAAGTTGCAAACCTTTGTACTGCCCCTGGCGAAAGGCGGCGTCCAGCTGTTCAGCAAGCAGCTTTTCCTGCTGGGCCTGCTGCTTTTCAAGACGGGAAACCGAGGCGGTGACCTGGGTAATCTCACCCTTCAGGGCCGACAGGCTGTTACGAGTTTCCCGTAGCTGTCGACTTGCCTGAGCAATGATCTTTTCCTGACTTTGTAGCTGATTAAGTAACTGGCTGCGCTGAACCTTTTGGGCTTTTACGCTTTTTTCTTTTTCGGCAATTTCTTGCTGGATAGATTTCAGCTGGGCTTTGTTGTCATCCGCCGATAAGCCGGGTAGAGGAAACAACAATATGCCCGCATAAAGCAGGCTAAAAGACAGGACGGACAAGCGTGTAAACAACGGCAGGGGACGACCGTTGTAACGAGTCCATGTTGGTAGAACGGTTGTCTTTCCCTTCATAGGCCGATGATTATTCCACGATGAACAGTTGCTTACCAGCATTGCCGACCGGCTTTTGCTTTCTCAGTGCGATCCATTTTCATCAGGACAAGGGACAAGCGCCACGACATTTTTGCCATTCAGCCAATTTTTTTGGAAAATGACGCACAAATCGTCACTCTGTCCGCTTAGCGTCTGTACATGCGAAGTGGCGCAGGTATACTCAGAAGCCTTGTTTTAGCTTATTAGCCCGGTCTGGAGTCGTTACCCCTCATGCAAGAAATTATGCAGTTTGCAAGCAATCACCCCATCCTGAGTCTGGCATGGGTCGTCTTACTCGTACTGGTGATTGTGACTACCGTTAAAGGAATGTTCTCTAAAGTAAAAACTATCAGTCGAGGCGAAGCAACCCGACTCATTAACAAAGAGGACGCGGTAGTGGTAGACGTGCGTTCGCGTGATGATTACCGCAAGGGGCACATTTCGGGCGCGATAAATGTGGCTGCAGCAGATATCAAGAAAGGCAGTTTAGGCGAGTTGGAAAAGCATAAAGCACAGCCCATAATTGTTGTATGCGCAACCGGACAAAGCGCGGCAGATCCTGCTGCCCATCTGAGCGCGGCTGGATTTACCCAGGTTGCCGTTCTGAAAGACGGTATCAGTGGTTGGAGCGGCGAAAATCTGCCGTTGGTTCGCGGTAAATAATCATCCTGAGGTCCCTATGGCAAATGTTGAAATTTACATCAAAGCAACCTGTCCTTATTGCCACCGGGCAAAAGCGCTGCTGAGTCAAAAAGGCGTGGCGTTTCAGGAGATTCCCATTGATGGGGACATGGCAAAACGCGAAGAGATGATTAAGCGCAGTGGCCGGACTACCGTGCCGCAGATCTTTATCGACGGTCAGCATATTGGCGGCTGCGACGATCTGATGGCGCTCAACGATCGTGCAGGTTTAGATCCGTTACTTCAGGCGTAATTACGCCAGACATATTAACTTACAGGACTTAGTCACATGTCAGAACATAACACCAACGAAATGCAATTTCAGATTCAGCGCGTTTACACGAAAGACATTTCTTTTGAAGCGCCGAACGCGCCACAAGTGTTTCAGAAAGAGTGGGAACCAGACGTTAAGCTGGATCTGGACACGGCTTCTTCGCAGCTGGCTGATGAAGTGTATGAAGTGGTGCTGCGTGTGACTGTAACCGCGACCGTTGGCGAAGATACCGCTTTCCTGTGTGAAGTGCAGCAGGCGGGCATTTTCACCATCGGCGGTATCGACGGTACTCAGATGGCGCATTGCCTGGGCGCTTACTGCCCGAATATTCTGTTCCCTTATGCCCGTGAATGCATCACCAGTCTGGTTTCTCGTGGTACGTTCCCGCAGCTTAACCTCGCGCCGGTGAACTTTGATGCGCTGTTTATGAACTATCTGCAGCAGCAGCAAGGCGAAGAAGGTGCCGCGCAACATCAGGATGCCTGATGACTACTCACGCTTCGATTAGCGTCATCGGTGCCGGTTCGTACGGCACCGCTTTGGCGATTACGCTGGCCCGTAATGGCCATCCCGTGTTGTTGTGGGGCCATAATCCCGCCCACATTGCACAGCTGCAGTCAGACCGCTGCAATCTCGCTTTCCTGCCTGATGTTCCCTTTCCCGATAATCTGACGATTGAACCCGATCTCGCCAGGGCCATTGCGGCCAGCCGCGATCTACTGGTGGTCGTACCCAGCCACGTCTTTGGCGAAGTGCTGACGCAGATCAAACCTGGCTTACGTGAGGACTCGCGTATCGTCTGGGCGACGAAAGGGCTGGAAAAAGAAACCGGTCGTTTGCTGCAGGACGTCGCCCGGGAAATCCTGGGTGAGGCCATTCCGCTGGCGGTGATATCTGGCCCAACCTTCGCGAAAGAACTGGCCGCGGGTTTACCTACGGCGATTGCGCTGGCGGCAACCGATACGCAGTTTGCGGATGATTTGCAAACGCGGTTGCACTGCGGCAAAAGTTTCCGCGTGTATAACAATCCCGATTTTATCGGGGTTCAGCTGGGTGGCGCGGTTAAAAATGTGATCGCGATTGGTGCTGGGATATCGGACGGTATCGGATTTGGCGCGAATGCACGAACGGCATTAATCACCCGTGGACTGGCAGAGATGAGCCGTCTTGGCGCAGCGTTGGGTGCCGATCCCACGACGTTTATGGGGATGGCAGGCCTGGGCGATCTTGTGCTTACCTGTACCGATAATCAGTCGCGTAACCGCCGCTTTGGCATGATGTTGGGGCAGGGCGAAGAGGTCGATGGCGCACAACGCATTATCGGACAAGTTGTAGAAGGTTACAGAAATACGAAAGAAGTCAAAGCGCTGGCTGCACGTGTCGGGGTTGAAATGCCCATTACGGAGCAGATTTATCAGGTGCTCTATTGCGGAAAACCGGCACGAGATGCAGCATTAAGCCTGCTGGGGCGTTCGCGGAAGGACGAAAACAGTACAAACTAAAGCAGGAAGCCAGGCATCATCACCTGCAGCGCCGATCAAGGCGCTTTTTTATCGGGAGAAAACAGCATGTCGTCTGATGAGTTAGAACTGGTCTGGGACAATATCAAGGCGGAAGCACGCGCGCTGGCAGACTGCGAGCCGATGCTGGCCAGCTTTTACCATGCGACATTGCTTAAGCATGAGAATCTTGGCAGTGCTCTGAGCTATATGCTGGCCAATAAGCTGGCGAATCCGATCATGCCTGCTATCGCTATTCGTGAAGTGGTAGAAGAAGCATACCGTGAAGATCCCTCAATGATTGCGTCTGCTGCTTGTGATATTCAGGCGGTTCGCCTGCGCGATCCTGCGGTTGATAAATACTCCACGCCGCTGCTTTATCTGAAAGGCTTTCATGCGCTTCAGGCGCATCGTATCGGGCACTGGCTGTGGAATGAAGGCCGACGCGCTCTGGCCGTTTATCTGCAAAACGAAGTCTCAGTCTCCTTTGCGGTTGATATTCATCCGGCTGCCAAAATTGGTCATGGGATCATGCTGGATCATGCCACCGGGATTGTGATCGGTGAAACCGCCGTTGTGGAAAATGATGTATCAATCCTGCAGTCAGTAACGCTTGGCGGCACCGGAAAAACCAGCGGCGACCGCCATCCGAAAATTCGTGAAGGGGTGATGATTGGCGCGGGTGCGAAAATCCTCGGTAATATCGAGGTAGGCCGTGGTGCCAAGATTGGCGCCGGCTCCGTGGTGTTGCAATCTATCCCGCCACATACCACCGCCGCCGGGGTTCCTGCGCGCATCGTCGGCAAGCCCGGCAGTGAAAAGCCGTCAATGGATATGGATCAACACTTTAACGGTAACGGTGCAGGCTTCCAGTTTGGCGATGGTATTTAAGATTTAATCAGTGCGCCAGCATAGTCGAGTTGGCGCCACGCTTCGTAAACCACTACCGATACCGCGTTGGACAGGTTCATGCTACGGCTTTCCGCCATCATCGGAATGCGGATTTTTTGCGCTGCGGGCAGAGCCTGTAATATCTCTGCGGGTAACCCGCGGCTTTCCGGTCCAAACAGCAAATAATCCCCAGACTGATAGTTGACCGCACTGTGTGCGGGCGTGCCTTTGGTGGTCAGCGCAAACAGGCGCTCAGGCTGCTCGGTAGCGATGAAAGCCTGATAGTCAGCATGAAATTTGATCGCGGTAAATTCGTGATAGTCCAGCCCGGCGCGACGCAGGCGCTTATCGTCCCAGGCAAAGCCCAGTGGCTCAATCAGGTGGAGCTGAAAACCGGTATTGGCGCACAGGCGAATAATATTGCCGGTGTTAGGTGGGATTTCTGGTTCAAATAATACGATGTTAAGCATAAGGCCCCCGATAACGAGGGCCGAAGCATAGCAAATTATTGCCTTGCAGAGGAGTAAAGTGGTAGCCAGATAGTGAGGCGCAGTCCACCCAGCGGGCTGTCATCCGCTTTGACCCACCCGCGATGTTGCTGTATTGCCGTTTCCACGATCGCCAGCCCGAGGCCGGTACCGCCGGATTCCCTGTCCCGCGCTTCATCAGTGCGGTAGAAAGGACGAAATATCTGCTCGCGATCCTCCGGGCTGACGCCAGGACCGTCATCATCAACGTGCACGGTAATACCCGAGATATCCACGGAAAAACTGACGCTGATATGCGTGTGCGAGTAGCGCAACGCATTACGGACGATGTTCTCCAGCGCGCTTTCCAGCGCATGTGGGTTGCCGTATAGCGGCCAGGGGCCTGGAGGATAAGGAATCTCCAGCGTCTTGCCCATTTGTTCCGCTTCAAACCTGGCGTCTTCCAGCACGTCATTCCAGAGCTGGTTTGCCTTCATGGCTTCGCTGACCAGCGCGTTCTTATGCTGGGTTCTCGACAGCACCAACAGGTCATTAATCATGCCGTCAAGCCGCTGAGCTTCCATCTCAATGCGCTCCAGCTCTTTGCCTTCACCCTGACGGCGACGCAGCAGGGCGGTAGCCAGCTGAAGTCTCGTCAGCGGCGTACGCAATTCGTGGCTGATATCGGAAAGCAGACGTTGCTGACCGTTCATCATGCGCTCCAGCGCACTCACCATTTGATTGAAGCTGGAACCGGCGGCCAGAAACTCCTGCGGGCCCGATTCCAGTTCAGGATGTTGACGCAGGTTGCCGCTGGCCACTTCATCCGCAGCGTATTTGAGTTTACGTGCAGGACGCGCCAGGCTCCACGCCAGCCAGAGCAGAAGCGGTGAGCTAATCAGCATGGTAACGATAAGCAGTAGCAAAGGCCGGTCAAACAGCAGGTTGATAAAGTCCAGTTGAGAACTGCTGGCAGGCCGAATCAGGTAAAGCTGATAGTTATCCTCCCCATCCCGAACGGCGAAAGGGCCCACCATTTCGACGCGACCATACTTTTTCTTCTGTGGATGATCGGCATTGTCTGACTGACCGATGAAGTTACGGATAACCTGCATTTCATTATGCTGCGCGCCAATAACCCGGCCTTCGCTGGTGACTAACAGCAAGCGCTGACCGGGCGGTGCCCATTTCTCAATCGCGCGAAATAAGCGCCGCCACCACATCAAATCGTTAGGGGGATCGCGCATTAACTCCGCTTCAACGTGCTGCTCTATCATCGTCCCCTGACGCTGCTCACTCTCCATCAGCGACGTCATCTGACGTGAATCAAGCTTGGGTACCATGAGCACCAGCATCAATACCAGTGCCAGCGTCAGCCAGAAAATAGCAAAGATGCGGGTAGTCAAACTTCCTATCATGATGCAGAAACCATCAGATAGCCGCGGCCACGTAATGTCTTAAACCACGGATGTCCGTCACGGCGGTCAGGGAGCTTACGGCGCAGGTTAGAGATGTGCATGTCAATGGCGCGGTCAAAAGGCGTAAGGCGTTTGCCCAGCACTTCCTGGCTAAGGTGCTCGCGAGAGACAACCTGCCCAAGATGCTGTGCCAGAAGATAAAGCAGGGTGAATTCCGTTCCGGTGAGATCCAGCGTCTCGCTGTCGAAACTGGCTTCCTGACGGCCCGGATTCAGGCGCAGGCAGTCAACTTCCAGCGTGGGTGAACTATTATCGTGCTGCTGCTGCTGTTCACTCCAGTTTGAACGACGCAGGATAGCGCGAATACGCGCGACCAGCTCACGATCGTTAAAGGGTTTAGGCAGATAGTCATCGGCACCCAGTTCAAGGCCCAGCACGCGATCCAGTTCGCTTCCGCGTGCGGTAAGCATAATGACGGGCGTCTGATATTGCTGGCGTAATTCTTTCAGGGTGTCGATACCGTTTTTCTTCGGCATCATGACATCCAGTAAAAGCAGATCAATTGAGTTATCAAGCAGGTTCAACGCTTGTTCACCATCGCTGGCGACCACGACTTCAAACCCTTCCATTTCCAACAGCTCTTTCAAAAGCGAAGTTAATTCGCGGTCATCATCTACCAACAGGATTTTATTCATTTTTGTAGCCCTCCGCAGGCAAAATAGCGTGTTCCCATGATACCAATCCATCGATTTACGTACTTTTACACCCCCTGACGGATGTTTGCAGCTATCGCCGTACACTGGCTATCGTTGAATCGCAAAACAGAACGAACTGGAGTAAACGATGCGCAAATTAACCGCCGTCGTTATTGCCTCAGCGATGGTTCTCTGTAACGCCAGCGCAAGAGCAGCAGAGCCGATGGCGCCTGATGATGTGCATCACGGCGAATTTACGACAGGCAGTATGACGCAAAATTCGCAAAGTCACATGTTCGACGGCATTGAGTTGACGGAACATCAACGGCAGCAGATGCGTGACCTTATGCAGCAAGCCCGACACGATCGTCCGGCAACGAATATTGATGATATCGCAGCCATGCATGATTTAGTGACTGCAGATAATTTTAACGAAGCGGCCATCCGCAGTAAGGCAGAAGCCATTGCCAGAGTTCAGGTAGAGCAGCAGGTTGAGATGGCGCGCGTTCGTAATCAGATGTACCACCTGTTAACGCCGGAGCAGCAGGCCGCGTTACAAAAGAATTATGAGCGGCGTATAAATTCATTACGCAAGCTTTCGAATCTGCAGCCAGCATCATCGCTGCAACCCGTGAGTCGTACCAGTAGTAACCAGTAGTAAATAGTATCCCTGTTTTCCTTGCCATAGACACATCCCTGTCTTCCCCCTCATGATGAGGGGGTTTTTTTTATCAGGTACTTATCCAAAAATCCTTTAAAATCAGTGCGTGACTAAAAACACGCCAAGCATTTGCAGACAGGTATAAGCGCCGCTGGTGTAGACAATATGTAGACAACATTAGCTACACATTTAGGCCACTTTCAAGCGGATTACGCGTAATCGCATCCCTCAAATCGTTAGGTGCAAGATGGGCATAAGCTGCCGTTTGCTCAATCCTTGCATGGCCTAAAATCGCCTGTACCGATATGAGATTTCTGCCGTCTATCATGACCAACGACTGAACGTATGCCGCAAGATATGCATAGCTTGATGCCTGGGTATATCTGGCTTCGCCAGTTTCATTAATTTGCAGAATTGTTCCGGGCTCACTTTGAACCAAAGATCCCTTTTCATCTCATGATGTTTTTTTCTGCGATTTATCATTTACGATGAATTTACAATTTATCGGGTAGTTAAAAAAAATAGAAAACACCGTTGGTTTTATTCCTGTTTTTCAGGGTGCTGTTTTTCTTGCGCGTTTTTCCATCGAAGATATTTCACTTTTCTTTCATCTTTTAAATACATGATAAGTAAAACTTATTTAACTTCCTGCTTTGTTTTTATTTATATTTCAATCAGCTGCAAATATCCCGCTCCGCTTGCACGCTAATTGCGCAGTTCTACACTTAAGTTGTCTCAGCATGGAAGCCGATGTACTTACGAAATTAACGGAGAGCAGCAACCACATCATGTAGTCCGAATTAACCTATTAACGGAGTAAATTATGGCAGAGCATCGTGGTGGTTCAGGTAATTTCGCAGACAACCCGCAAAAAGCGTCTGAAGCCGGTAAAAAAGGCGGTAAGAGCAGCGGCACTGGCGGCGGCGGTAATTTTAAAAATGACCCCGAAAAAGCCTCCGAAGCGGGCAAGAAAGGCGGCAAAAAGTAACGGCTGCTAAGCACTGAACCAAATCTGCACGTTGATTTGGCGCTTACCCAAGGTAGGCAATTCGCCCCGTCTCTCTATGAGGACGGGGCGAAGTACTTTTTTTCCCTTCAGAAATGCCATTTCATCCTGTTTCTTCGCCGTTCAGACAGTCAGGCGCGACGCCTTCTGTAGTGTTAAACTTAGCCTTTCTCTCATACTGCGTTACGTTTCAGTAATATGTCTATGGAGTTTGGCATGCAGGCTTCGTACGGAAAGTTAATCCAGTCTGCGGCAGTCGCGGCGACGCTGCTGGCTTCCGTCTTGTTGGTTGTGAAGATTTTTGCCTGGTGGTACACCGGATCGGTTAGCCTGCTGGCCGCGCTGGTCGATTCCCTGGTGGATATTGCCGCCTCGCTGACCAACCTGCTGGTGGTGCGTTATTCCTTACAGCCCGCCGATGACGATCATACATTTGGGCATGGTAAAGCGGAGTCGCTGGCCGCGCTGGCCCAAAGCATGTTCATTTCGGGTTCAGCCCTTTTCCTCTTTCTTACGGGTATTCAACATCTCGCTTCCCCTAACGAACTGCGCTCGCCGGGCATCGGAATTGTTGTCACCGTCGTAGCGCTGGTTTCGACATTAGTACTGGTCACCTTCCAGCGCTGGGTCGTGCGTAAAACCCGGAGTCAGGCCATTCGCGCAGATATGCTGCACTATCAGTCAGATGTGTTTATGAACGGGGCTATCCTGGTGGCGCTGATATTAAGCAGCTACGGTTTCACGCGCGCTGATGCACTGTTTGCGTTAGGGATTGGCGTCTATATTCTTTTTAGTGCGCTGCGGATGGGCCATGAAGCCGTTCAGTCTTTACTGGACAGAGCATTACCCGATGAAGAGCGGCAACAAATTATTGCGATTTCCCTCAACTGGCCGGGTGTGCAGGGCGTACACGATGTGCGTACGCGTCAGTCCGGCCCGACAAAGTTTATCCAGCTTCACGTTGAGCTCGAAGATCAGTTACCGCTCGTCCAGGCTCATCGTATTGCCGATCAGGTAGAGAAAGCGCTGCGAAAAGCGTTTCCCGGTTCTGACGTCATTATTCATCAGGATCCCTGTTCTGTGGTACCGTTTGAAAAGCAGGATTCTTTTAACTTTTAACTTACATGAATTAAGTTAATAAAATGGAAACGGCACGTTTTTAACATTGCTGCAAAAAATTAGTGAAAAGTTGTCTGACCTGAATCAATTCAGCCGCAGGCCTTTGATATACTATCTGCCATTATATGTTGCGCTCATCACAATCGTGTTTATCAGCGTTGAACAGGCCGGATTAACCCTTAGCTTCGAACAATCCAGAGGTTGTCATGATCAAAAAAATTGGTGTACTGACCAGCGGCGGTGACGCCCCAGGCATGAACGCAGCCATTCGCGGCGTGGTTCGCTCCGCGTTAAGTGAAGGGCTGGAAGTTTTTGGTATCTATGACGGCTATCAGGGTTTGTACGAAGACCGGATGATCAATCTCGATCGTTACAGCGTATCTGACATGATCAATCGCGGCGGCACTTTTTTGGGTTCAGCGCGTTTTCCTGAGTTTCGTAACGATGATGTCCGTCAGGTGGCCATTGAAAACCTGAAAAAGCGCGGTATTGATGCGTTAGTCGTGATCGGCGGGGACGGTTCCTATATGGGCGCCAAGCGACTGACCGAGATGGGATTCCCCTGTATCGGCCTGCCAGGCACGATCGATAACGATGTTGCCGGCACCGATTACACCATTGGCTACTTTACCGCACTGGAGACGGTGGTGGAGGCGATTGACCGCCTGCGTGATACTTCTTCATCACACCAGCGCATCTCCATCGTTGAAGTGATGGGCCGTTACTGTGGCGATTTGACCCTGGCTGCCGCTATCGCTGGTGGATGCGAGTTTATCGTGTTGCCAGAAATTCCCTATACCCGTGAAGAGCTGGTGGCAGAAATTAAGGCCGGCATCGCGAAAGGTAAAAAGCATGCGATTGTTGCTATCACTGAACATATCTGTGATATCGACGATCTGGCGCGGTTTATTGAGACCGAAACGAAGCGCGAAACGCGCGCGACGGTACTTGGCCACATTCAGCGTGGCGGTGCGCCGTGCGCATATGATCGTATTCTTGCATCCCGCATGGGCGCGTATTCCATTGAACTGCTCATGCAGGGCTACGGTGGCCGCTGTGTGGGTATTCAGAACGACAAAATGGTGCACCATGACATCATTGATGCGATCGAGAACATGAAGCGTCCATTCAAGCGTGACTGGATGGATACCGCGAAGCAGCTTTACTGATTTCACCGCATTAACGGGCATGCGCTTCAGGCATGCCCTTATACCTTCCGTATATTCCCCAAAGTTATAACCGCTTATTTTTAATTCTTTTAGCTCTGAAAAAGTTTATGTCACGCTTGTCCCATAATGAACTGGGAGAGTGCGCAATGAATAAATGGGCCATCGGTATTAGCTTGTTACTGGCATCAGGCAGTGTTCTGGCGAAGGATATTCAGCTGTTAAACGTTTCTTACGATCCCACCCGTGAGCTGTATGAGCAGTACAACAAGGCCTTCAGTGCGCACTATAAACAGGAAACGGGCGATAATGTGGTGATCCGTCAGTCGCATGGCGGCTCAGGCAAGCAGGCCACATCAGTGATAAACGGCATTCGTGCTGACGTCGTGACGCTGGCGCTGCAGTCTGATATTGATGCGATTGCTGAACGTGGCCGCATTGATAAGAACTGGATTAAGCGTCTGCCGGATAACTCGGCACCTTATACTTCCACGATTGTGTTCCTGGTCCGCAAGGGTAATCCAAAAGGGATCCATGACTGGAACGATCTGATCAAACCTGGCGTTTCCGTCATCACGCCTAATCCAAAAACCTCAGGTGGTGCACGCTGGAATTACCTGGCAGCCTGGGGCTGGGCGTTGGATCACAACAACGGCGATCAGGCAAAAGCGCTAAGCTATGTCAAAGCCCTGTTTAAAAATGTTGAAGTGCAGGATTCCGGTGCGCGCGGTGCGACCAACACCTTCGTTGAGCGCGGCATTGGTGATGTTCTGATCGCCTGGGAAAATGAGGCGTACCTGGCCGTGAATAAGCTGGGCAAAGACAAGTTTGAGATCGTTACTCCAAGCGAGTCTATTCTGGCAGAGCCGACGGTTTCCGTGGTGGATAAAGTGGTTGATGAGAAGGGAACGCGCCCAGTGGCTGAGGCCTATCTGAAGTATCTCTATTCGACCGAGGGACAGACGATTGCAGCCGAGAATTACTATCGTCCGCGCAATGCTGAGGTTGCGAAGAAGTTTGCCAGCACCTTTGCCCCTGTAAAATTGTTTACTGTGGACGAGAAATTCGGCGGTTGGGCTAAGGCACAAAAAACCCACTTCGCGGATGGCGGCACCTATGACCAGGTCATGAAGCCGTAACGATCGCCTGACACAATCTAAACCAGCGGAAACGCTGGTTTTTTTATGCGTGACATTCCGGCGCTGTCAGGCGAGGATGCTGATTGATTCAGTATGGAGAGGGTAACTATGCAGGCAAATCGTCGGGCCTTCATCATCATTGCGTTTCTGCTGGTGCTTGTCGTGGCAGGAATGGGGATAGCTTCCCTTCATGTTAAAGGCAATGCCGATGCGCTTTGGCAGATCGTCAGCGAAAAGTGCGTACCCAATCAGCAGAATAACGGGCAACCCGCGCCTTGCCTGCGAGTTGATCTGCAGCATCGTTATACACTGCTCAAAGACCGTAACGGTCCCTTGCAATACCTGTTAATTCCCGTTGATAAGATAACCGGCATCGAAAGCCCGCGGTTGCTCAGCACAGCCACACCCAATTTTTTCAGCTTTGCCTGGCATGACAGAGGCGTAGTGGCGCAGAAATTCGGCTCGCCCATTAAAGACACCGTGCTGTCGCTGGCGATCAACTCCGAGTACGGCCGAACTCAGAATCAGCTCCATATTCATATTTCCTGCTTACGGCCCGATGTCCGTCAGCAACTGGATGGACTGGCACCGACTCTCAATGCGCAGTGGAAGGATGTTACCTTTCTGAACCATCACTATATTGTGCGGGTGCTCAGTCAGGCGGAACTGGATCAACAGAGTGTCTTTATCCGGTTAGCGTCTGAAGTCCCTGATGCTAAGAATGCGATGGGGAAATACGGTATGGCACTGGCAAGCTTACCCGATGGTCGTCTGGTGCTGATGGCGGTAGCGCGCAACTGGCTTTTGCTGAATAAGGGATCGGCAGAGGAGGTGCAGGATCACGACTGCGCCCTGCTGCAACCCATAAAAAAAGCGGCCTGATGAGGCCGCTTATGCTGTGCTCAATCGCCGGTTAGCGTTGTTTAGCCGCCGCAGCAGCTTTAACGATCACGGCAAACGCATCGGCTTTCAGCGACGCGCCGCCAACCAGGGCACCGTCGATGTCTGGCTGAGTAAACAGCTCGGCAGCGTTTTTATCGTTAACTGAGCCGCCGTACTGAATAATCACTTGCTCAGCGATAGCCGCATCTTTTTTGGCAATGTGGTCACGAATAAATTTGTGAACGGCCTGCGCCTGAGCAGGTGTGGCTGACTTCCCGGTACCGATCGCCCATACCGGCTCGTAAGCGATGACCGCATCTTTGAACGCTTCTGCACCCTGCGTGGTCAGCACCGCATCAAGCTGGCGTGCACAGACTTCTTCGGTTTTGCCCGCTTCGTTTTCCGCTTCGGTTTCACCGATGCACAGAACCGGCACCAGGCCAGCGGTTTTCAACACGGCATATTTTTTCGCAATGAACTCGTCACTCTCTTTGTGATAAGTGCGACGTTCTGAGTGACCAATGATGATGTATTTCGCGCCGATATCTTTCAGCATTTCAGCGGACACTTCGCCGGTAAATGCGCCAGAGAGGTTTACATCAACGTTTTGAGCACCCAGAGCGATGTGGCTACCGGAGATGGCGTGTTTAGCCTGATCAAGATAGAGCGCGGGCGGTGCAATAGCGACGCCACAACCCTCAACGCCCGACAGTTCTTTGCGCAGACCGTCGATCAGTTCGGCTGTCATATGCTTGCTGCCATTCAACTTCCAGTTACCCATAACCAGTGGATGTCGCATTCTATCCTCCGCATAACGCGATACATGAAATGGCGCTGCCCCGGGGCAACGTTGTCTGCCAGACAGTATAGAGATCAAATAACGTCGTGGCTTTGCTTTTCGTCATTTTTGCCCCGTCCATCAGGGCGCAGCCAGCGCAAGTTTTACCGGCTCAATGGCAAAGGTTAATCCTTTATCCCCGTTATCAGACACCACAAAACGCAGTGCGCCTTCAACGTGCTCGTAGTATCGTGAGCCTTTGCCCGCTTTAAGTAATGTTTCCAGCTTTTTACGCCCTTCTTCTGGCGTGAGTCCCGGCACAAAAAAACGTAATATTGCGGTCATATAATCCATGGCTCTGGCCTGGGACGCACTTTGATCCGGGCCCGGAACCGGAAGCCAGGTGACCTGCAGCGTTTTAATTTTACCTGTGCCAGGCTCAAGCGCGGTCGAGGAGTAAAGCGTTTCGTTGATCTTGGTGGCTGCCCGCGTCAGATCGGTTTTCTCATCGCGGGAGTCAATGGCGCGATACTCCAGTAGCGGCAGTTGAGGGTTCGCGAGATTATATTTTTCACGAAACTGGCCGATAGTCATATCCAGCGTGGGCGCGCCTGTTAACAGATAGGGCGCGGTAGGCATATGTTCGGCCTTGTCGAGTGGCGGCGGATCGGCAGCAAATACCGGAACCGTCAGCGCAAGACTCAGCAACAGTGCGCCTGGCAAATTCTTCATTTTGTCGGCCCTGACCAATAAACTCGGAATCAAATTAGAACGGTTTTTACCTCTAAGGTCAAAAGCGTGCAGGTAAAATTTTGTCTGGGGAGCATGCATGATATTACAGCAATGGTTTTTTTCGTTTCGTGGTCGCGTCGGGCGCCGTGATTTCTGGCTCTGGCAGGCAATCTGGTTGCTGTTAACCAGCGTCCTGTTCTTTTTAGCCGGTAACGATCTGGTGGATACGCAAATGGCTGCGTTTGGCATCGTGTGTTTATTGTGGCCGGCCAGCGCCATCGTGGTTAAGCGCCTGCACGATCGTGATCGCCGCGGTTACTGGGCGCTGTTACTCATCGCTGCCTGGTTGCTGATGGCAGGTAACTGGAGCATGACCGGCGCTGTCCTGCAGTGGATTATTGGCCGCGCGCTGCCATTTATCATTCTGGCAGGACTGATCCTGGACTTAGGCCTGTTTCGTGGCACCGCTGGCGATAACCGCTTTGGTGCCGCACCGGTGCCTTTACGTCTGAAGCGGGCGACTTACCAGTAATTCTCGCTGGTGATATGACCGGGCTTGCGCTTCAGGTGCTTGCGCATGCCGCGTGTCTCTTTCAACAGCTGCTGCGTATCTCGTACCATCTGTGGATTGCCGCAGACCATCACATGGCTGGTTTCTGCATCAATAGTCAATCCGGCCGCCCGCTCCAGCTCGCCACTTTCGATTAATGCCGGAACACGTCCGGTTAATGAGCCCATACTTTCTTCACGACTGACGACCGTGATCACCTGCAGCTTGCCGTTATAGATCTGCTGGAGCTGCTGCATTAGCGGTAAAAAGCTGAGGTCGGCTGCGTAACGTGCGGCATGCACCAGTACGATATGTTTAAAGCGATCCAGGCCTTCACCCTGCTGCAAAATGGACAAATAAGGCCCCACTGCCGTACCGGTTGCCAGCATCCATAAGGTCTGACATTCCGGGACTTCATCCAGAATAAAAAAGCCTGCAGCATCTTTGGTAATCATGACCTGCTCACCGGGGCGCAGCGCCTGTAAGTGTGGACTCAATTTGCCGTCGGGTACGGTGACTAAGTAAAACTCAAGCAGGTCGTCATTGGGCGCATTGACGTAAGAGTAAGCACGTTGCACTCGTTCACCTTCGATCTCCAGTGCCAGCTTGGCGTACTGCCCGGCACTAAACGGGGCGATAGGGGCCTTAACCCGCAAGCTAAACAGCGCGTCAGTCCAGTTTTTTACTTCCTTTACTTGAGCATTGATCCACTCGGCCATGGTTACTCCTTCAGCGTTGAATCGTCTGGCGAATAAACATCTTCTCTACTGCACTGGCAGATTACCAGTCCGTCAGGCTGCAAAGGCTCTAATCGACAAACTGTAATATTTAGTTTACATCCTGGTTGCAATTATTGACGTGAATTGCCCCGCCACTTTTTATGAATCACTCGCTTTGTCATGAAATCCTGATATTTTCCTGCCACAACGGGTTTCAGCCGTTATTTGTGCTGTTTAATCGTCCCTGTTCATATAGACCTTTCGTTAAAAGATGATGAAGAAAATAGAAAATCGTCCGTTGCTGATCATGCTCATTGCACTGGTCGCAGTCGGGCAGATGGCTCAGACCATCTATGTGCCCGCCATGGCGGCAATGGCGGATGCACTTCAGGTGCGAAATGGCATGATGCAGCATGTCATGGCGGCCTATTTAATCACCTACGGCGGATCGCAGCTGATCTACGGTCCGCTCTCTGACAGCGTGGGGCGCCGTCCGGTGATCCTGGCGGGGATGGCGATCTTTATGATCGGCGCGATTGCCGCCATGATGGCCTCGTCGCTGGATATGCTGGTCACGGGCAGTGCGATTCAGGGCGCGGGCACCGGCGTGGCCGGTGTCATGGCGCGAACCATGCCGCGCGATCTTTATAACGGTCATGCCCTACGTCAGGCGAACAGCTGGCTTAATATGGGCGTGCTCGCCAGCCCTTTAGTGGCACCGGTGATTGGCGCACTGTTAACGCAGCTGTTTGGCTGGCATGCCTGCTTTGCTTTTTTGCTGTTGCTGTGTCTGATGGTGACGGTCGCCATGGCGCGCTGGCTACCGGAGACGCGCCCAAACGGTGCCGAAGTCACGCCCTTCTTAAAACGCTATATCCGGCTGTTACGTGATGCGAATTTCGTCCGTTATCTGGTGCTGCTGATTGGCGCACTGGCCGGCATTGCCGTCTTTGAGGCCAGCTGTGGCGTGCTGCTCGGTGGCGTTCTGGGCCTGAACAGTTTCACCGTCAGTATTTTGTTTATCTTACCTATTCCTGCGGCCTTCTTTGGTGCCTGGTTCGCCGGACGTGAACAGCGCTCCTGGCATAGCCTGATGTGGTTTGGCGTCAACAGTTGCCTGCTGGCGGCGGTGTTGATGTGGATACCTGCCTGGTTTGGCATCATGACAATCTGGACGTTATTGATACCGGCGTCGCTGTTTTTCTTTGGCGCGGGAATGCTGTTTCCCCTGGCCACATCCGGTGCGATGGAGCCCTATGCCTGGCTCGCAGGAAGTGCGGGCGCACTGATTGGGGGGTTACAGAATTTGGGTTCCGGGCTGGTGGCGTCCCTGTCGGCGTTAATGCCTCAGCGCGATCAGTTCAGCCTTGGCCTGCTGATGGTTATCACGGCTCTGGTGATGTTGCTGTGCTGGCTGCCGCTTTCGCGACAGCCAGCAGGCGAGAATCAGGCTGTTACAGGATAAAGGGATGCAAAACCGGATCTTTGCGGTCCAGGTAATGCACAGACTGGATGCGGCGAATCGTGCGTGATTTGCCGCGAATTAACAGGGTTTCACTGGTGGCCATATTGCCCTGACGGGTGATGCCTTTCAGCAGATCACCACTGGTGATACCGGTGGCGGCAAAGATCACGTTATCGTTTCGCGCCATCGCCTGCAGGGGCAGGACTTTTCCTGCCTCAATCCCCATGCCAGCGCAGCGTTTCAGCTCATATTCCCCAATCCTGCGGTTCTCTTCGCTGTCACCTTTTACGTGATGTCGTGCCAGTAATCTGCCCTGCATATCACCATCCAACGCACGAATCACAGCGGCCGATACCACGCCTTCAGGCGCGCCGCCAATACCGTACATCACGTCAACTTCGCTGTCGGGCATACAGGTCAGAATGGAGGCCGCCACATCACCATCAGGGAACGCGAATAGTCTTACGCCCAGCTGTTTAAGCTGCTCGATAACGGCGTCATGGCGCGGCTTTGACAGAATGGACACGGTGAGTTGTGACAACGGCTTATTCATGGCGATGGCGATATTACGCAGGTTAATCTCAAGCGGGAGATCCAGATTGATATGGCCCCGCGCCGCCGGACCGACGATAAGCTTCTCCATATACATGTCAGGCGCATGAAGAAAACTGCCTTTGTCACCGACGGCCATCACGGCAAGCGCATTGGCCTGTCCCATGGCCGTCATGCGGGTACCTTCAATAGGATCGACGGCAATATCCACCGCGTCGCCCTGACCCGTGCCCACTTTTTCGCCGATGTAGAGCATAGGGGCTTCGTCAATTTCCCCTTCGCCGATCACTATCTGTCCATCGATCTGAATGGTATTTAAGACATGACGCATGGCATGAACGGCGGCACCGTCCGCCGCGTTTTTATCGCCGCGCCCTAACCACTTATAACCAGCCAGTGCGGCAGCCTCAGTTACGCGGGAAAATTCAATGGCAAGTTCTCGTTTCATTGCATGTACCTGACAAAAAACAGGCTGGCAGTGTAGCGGAGGGAGAAGGCGGGGAAAAGGCCCGTGACGGAGGAGGTCACGGGCGCAGTGCGGATTACTCTTGTTCTTCCCACGCTTGCGCGCGCGCGACAGCTTTCTTCCAGCCGGCATAACGGACGTTACGCTCTGTGGTTTCAAGTGTTGGACGGAATTCGCGCTCAATCACGGCTTTGGCACGGACTTCTTCCAGATCCTGCCAGAAACCTACCGCCAGACCTGCCAGGTACGCGGCACCCAGCGCAGTGACTTCACGCACTTCAGGTCGCTCAACGCGTGTGCCAAGAATGTCTGACTGGAACTGCATCAGGAAGTTGTTAGCTACTGCTCCTCCGTCCACACGCAGAGCCTGCAGGCGCGTGTTGGCATCATTCTGCATGGCTTCCAGGACATCACGTGTTTGATAAGCGATGGACTCCAGCGTTGCACGGATGATGTGGTTCGCATTCGCACCACGTGTCAGGCCGAACAGCGCGCCACGTGCATAGGGATCCCAGTAAGGTGCACCCAGGCCAGTAAAGGCAGGAACCATATATACACCGTTTGAATCTTTCACTTTCATCGCGAAGTATTCTGAGTCAGCCGAATCGCTGATCAGCTTCATCTCATCGCGTAACCACTGAATGGCCGCGCCGCCGATAAAGACCGCCCCTTCCAGTGCATAGTTGACTTCACCACGTGGCCCGCAGGCGATAGTGGTCAGCAGGCCGTGCGTTGAGGTGACAGCTTCGGTACCGGTGTTCATCAGCATAAAGCAGCCGGTGCCGTAGGTGTTTTTCGCCATACCCGGCTGAACGCACAGTTGACCATACAGCGCAGCCTGCTGGTCGCCTGCGATACCCGCGATAGGAATACGCGTACCGCCTTTACCACCAATGTTTGTCTGACCATACACTTCAGACGAAGATTTCACTTCTGGCAGCATCGCACGCGGGATATCCAGGATTTCCAGCATGCGCTCATCCCACTCAAGCTTGTGGATGTTGAACAGCATGGTACGTGAGGCGTTGGTGTAATCGGTGATGTGCACGCGCCCCTGGGTCATTTTCCACACCAGCCAGGTGTCGACTGTACCAAACAGCAGTTCGCCACGTTTTGCACGCTCGCGCGCGCCTTCTACGTTATCCAGGATCCACTTAACTTTGGTGCCAGAAAAGTAAGGGTTAATCACCAGACCGGTGGTGTGCTGGATATACTCTTCCAGTCCCTCTTTCTTCAGCTTATTACAGTAGTCAGCAGTACGGGGATCCTGCCAGACGATGGCGTTATAGACTGGCTTACCGGTTTCTTTATCCCAGACGATCGCGGTTTCACGCTGGTTAGTAATCCCAATCGCCGCGATTTCATCGGAGCGAATATCAGCATGTGCCAGCACTTCAACCAGCGTAGAACTCTGTGATGCCCAGATATCCATTGGGTCATGCTCTACCCAGCCCGCTTTCGGATAGATTTGGGTAAATTCGCGTTGCGATACCGCCACAATGTTAGCGTCGTGATCCAGCACCACAGCACGTGAACTGGTTGTGCCCTGATCGAGAGCGACGATGTATTTTTTATCGGTGGTAGTCATAAATTCATTCCTGATGATAAAAAGTGGAACTTACGCTTTACGTTCATGCGCGGACGCAATCGGTTTGTCACTGGTCGGTGGGGAAATCACCGCACCGGGTAAATGGCGGCCAATCAGGGCGCGATAACCAAAGGCTCCCAGGCAAGCACCGACCAGTGGGCCAAAAATTGGCACAAGGAAATACGGAATCTGATGACCGCCAGTGAAGGCAACGGTGCCCCAGCCAGCCAGCCACTCGAAGACTTTCGGTCCGAAGTCACGTGCCGGGTTCAGGGCAAAGCCGGTCAATGGGCCCATAGAGCCACCAATAACGGCAACCAGCAGGCCAATCAGCAGCGGTGCCATCGGGCCACGCGGGACGCCATTGCCATCGTCGGTCAGTGCCATAATCACGGACATCAGGACTGCAGTGATCACCATTTCAACCAGGAAGGCCTGACCTACGCTAATTTGCGGATTCGGGTAGGTAGAAAAAATGCCCGCCAGGCTCAGGCTTTCAACTGAACCCCGTACCATGTTATGACTTTGTTCGAAATTGATAAACAAGCTGTAGTAAAGTCCGTAGACCAGCGCCGCGCCACAGAAAGCACCGGCCACCTGAGACAGAATATAAGGGAGGACTTTACGGCCTTCGAAATTGGCGAACAGGCAGAGTGCGACAGTCACTGCCGGGTTGAGATGGGCACCTGACACACCTGCGCTGAGGTAGACCGCCATAGAAACGGCCAGCCCCCAGACGATACAGATTTCCCATTGGCCAAAAGTGGCACCAGCCAGCTTAAGCGCGGCAACGCAACCCGCGCCAAAAAACAGGATCAAACCGGTACCCAGAAATTCGGCAATACACTGACCTTTGAGTGTGGTTGTAGTCTGACTCATGATAGTTGTTCCTGAAGCGAGGTTAAATTTTATCAGTTTTTGTTCTCATTCCGTGAGTCACCCATCTTTGATGTAGGGCTGTTGTTAATTTATCGTTAACGAGCATAAACGAGAAATAGCGAAATCGATTTTTGTGTAGTGTGTCAAAAAAATGCGCGTTTTCGCGTGTTTTGATTTTCCTTAAGCGCCATTTGGGCCGTTTTCCTCCGCGTGATACCGGCTTCGCTATGCAAACAGGTGGGAAAGGAACATTTTAGGGATAGGCTGAAAAATGTTACTGACGGCGGTCTGCAGGCCCGCGTTGCTGGACTTGCGTGATGAGGCTACATACAATCGGGACAACGTTGCTGGTAAACGCCTTGTGCGCGAAAGCTGGCATCATCAACGCCTTGCAGGATTTTAGGAGAGGTCAGAAAGATGTCATTTGAAGTGTTTGAGAAACTGGAAGCAAAAGTACAGCAGGCGATTGATACTATCACCCTGCTGCAAATGGAAATTGAAGAGCTGAAAGAGCAGAACAACAACCTGCGTCACGACGCGCAGAATGCTGCTGGCAACCATGAAGCACTGATGCGCGAAAATCAGCATCTGAAAGAGGAGCAGCATGTCTGGCAAGAACGCCTGCGTGCGCTGTTGGGAAAAATGGAAGAGGTATAAGCCTCAACTAATGCGAAAAACGGGTGCCTGGCACCCGTTTTCGTTTGCTGACATTATTCAATGTCGAGCGGATCTTCCGATAAAATCATCCCGGTGTTATCCGCATAGAGATGGTCGCCAGAGAAGAAGGTGACGCCGCCGAAATTCACGCGCACATCGCTTTCGCCAATGCCTTCACCGGCCGCGCCTGCCGGAATAGCGGCGATAGCCTGAATGCCGATTTCCAGTTCTTCCAGTTCGTCTACCTGACGTACCGAACCGTAAACCACGATGCCTTCCCACTCATTCTGCGCTGCCAGTCGGGCAAGCTGCGCATCAACTAAAGCGCGGCGTACTGAGCCACCGCCATCAATCAGCAACACGCGGCCACGACCGTTCTCTTCCAGCAGATCGTAAAGCAGCCCGTTGTCTTCAAAACATTTCACTGTGGTTATCTGACCGCCGAATGAGGTCCGCCCACCGAAATTTGAGAAAAGCGGTTCAACAACGTTCACTTCTTCGTGGTAGATGTCGCAGAGTTCAGAAGTATCGTATTTCATAAGGGTTTCGTCTGTTTGCCACAGGAGCGCTAAGTATATCGCTTTATGCCAATTGTTGGCAAAATCATCAGCGGTAAAAAACCGGTACCGCATCAAGCGCATGCAGAAAAAAGCCCAGCCAAACTGGCCGGGCTTTGATACAGCACATAGACAGGTGAACGTTACAGGATGAAGCGGCTCAGGTCTTCGTCTGCAACCAGCTCATCCAGATGTTTACCCACATATTCGGCATCAATGGTGACGGATTCACCGCTCCGATCGCTGGCATCATAGGAAATATCTTCCATCAGACGTTCCAGCACGGTATGCAAGCGACGCGCACCGATGTTTTCTGTGGTTTCGTTGACCTGCCATGCGGCTTCCGCGATGCGACGAATACCATCGTCAGTAAAGTGAATGTTCACGCCTTCGGTATTCATCAGCGCTTTGTACTGCACTGTGACTGAAGCATTAGGTTCGGTCAGGATGCGCTCGAAATCATTCACCGTCAGGGCCTGGAGTTCAACACGGATCGGTAAACGACCCTGCAACTCAGGAATCAAATCGGACGGGCTGGCAACCTGGAACGCACCTGAGGCGATAAACAGAATATGGTCAGTCTTGACCATGCCGTGCTTGGTCGACACGGTGCAGCCTTCTACCAGTGGCAGCAGGTCGCGCTGAACGCCTTCGCGTGAGACGTCCGGGCCGCCCGCGTTTTGTCCGCCGCGCTTACAGATTTTGTCTATCTCATCGATGAACACGATGCCGTGCTGTTCTACCGCATCAATGGCATCCTGCTTCAGCTCTTCCGGATTCACCAGCTTGGCGGCTTCTTCTTCAATCAACAGCTTAAAGGCTTCTTTGATTTTCAGCTTGCGCGGTTTCTGTTTCTGCCCGCCCAGGTTCTGGAACATGGACTGCAGCTGGCTGGTCATCTCTTCCATGCCCGGCGGTGCCATGATTTCAACGCCAGGGCCTGTTGCGGCTAAATCGATCTCAATTTCTTTATCGTCGAGCTGGCCTTCACGCAGCTTCTTGCGGAAAGACTGACGTGCAGATGAAGGCTCGCTGGTTTGTTCAGCCTGTCCCCAGTTATTTTTCGCCGGTGGGATAAGCACATCAAGAATGCGCTCTTCCGCCATTTCTTCTGCGCGATATTTGTTCTTCTCAATGGCCTGGCTGCGCACCATTTTGATCGCGGAGTCCGTCAGGTCACGAATAATGGAGTCGACTTCTTTGCCGACATAGCCCACTTCGGTGAACTTGGTGGCTTCAACTTTGATGAACGGCGCGTTGGCCAGTTTTGCCAGACGGCGAGCAATTTCTGTTTTACCCACACCGGTTGGGCCGATCATGAGAATATTTTTAGGTGTCACTTCGTGACGCAGCTCTTCGTCAAGCTGCATACGGCGCCAGCGGTTACGCAGGGCAATAGCCACGGCGCGCTTGGCACTGTCCTGGCCAATAATAAAGCGGTTCAGCTCGCTGACGATTTCGCGTGGAGTCATCTCAGACATGTTTAGATCCTTACGACTTGGACGTTAATTCTTCGAAATTAACGTTGTGGTTGGTGTAGATGCAAATATCGCCAGCGATATTCAGCGATTTCTCAACGATGTCGCGCGCACCCAATTCAGAATTTTCTAACAGGGCACGGGCAGCGGCCTGGGCATAGGGACCGCCAGAACCGATAGCAATAAGGTCGTTTTCAGGCTGGATGACGTCACCATTACCGCTAATGATCAGCGATGCCGATTCGTCCGCCACCGCCAGCAGCGCTTCCAGGCGGCGTAACATTCTGTCGGTGCGCCAGTCTTTCGCCAGCTCAACGGCCGCTTTCACCAAATGGCCCTGATGCATTTCAAGTTTGCGTTCGAAGAGTTCAAACAGGGTAAAGGCATCTGCAGTGCCGCCAGCAAAGCCAGCAATCACTTTATCGTTGTAAAGACGACGCACTTTTTTGACGTTGCCTTTCATTACGGTATTACCGAGCGTAGCCTGGCCATCGCCGCCAATCACTACCTGGCCGTTGCGTCGAACACTTACTATTGTTGTCACGGGCAGACCCCTTTTACTGTCGGAAAAAAGCTCCGCGCCCAGGGCGCGGAGGATCATGCAGACAGATATGGGGCAGATTTGACGGGTTTCAACCCCCAACGGCGAGCGGAATGCAGCCGGAATGTCCTGAAGCGCGCAGACGTTTCAGCGTGCTGTCTGCGCTGGCGCGGTCTTTGAAGGGCCCTACCACGACACGATTCCATCCACCGCCGGAGGTCAGACGGCTTTCAAACCCTTCAAACGCCAGCGCGGCGCGCACCGATTCAGCCTGCTCTGTTCCCTTAAACGAGCCACACTGAACCATCCAGCGTTGCGAGGCTGCTTTTTCAGCCGGTTTCGCTTTGGCGGTGTCCTGTGTTTTAGGCTGAGCAGTAGGTTCACGCGTAACAGGTGCGGGTTGTGTCTGCTGCACACTCTGCTGTTGCTGAGTATGCTGCTCCTGACGCTGCTGCTGTATTTGTTGCTGACGTTGCTGCTGCTGTTGTGCCTGCTGCTGACGTTGCTGCGACTGCAATTGCTGTTGCTGGAGCTGTTGCTGTCGCTGAAGTTGCTGTACCTGCTGCTGATGCTGCAGCGTTTGCTGGCGTTGAGCTGGCGTCTGCTCGTTCCACGGCACTTCATTTAATTGGGTGGGTTGCTGACGCATATCCGCCTGCATTTGCTCAAGCAGCTGGCGTTGCTCATCGGTCAGTTGCGTATGTGACTGCACTTCGCCACCGGAGGTAGGCTCGCTTGGGGTCGGCACAGTGACCTGACGGTTTTCCAGCTCTTTGATGTATTTCCAGCGTTCTTCAGGCTTTGGCGGTAAGCCATTCCCGTTGGCTTTATGATCCGTAATAACCGGCACGTCTTCTTTCTTGTGGTGCGCCAGGAACCATAAACCACCGGCAAAGGTCACCAATACAGCAACCGCCAGTACAATCATTAATTTAGAGGTGCCTGAACCGCTTTTTGTTTTTTTGCCACGGCTTGGGCTTTTCTTGCGACGCGTCCCTGTTGAACGCCCGCGGCCTACATAATCTTTTTGTGCCACTCTCGTCCTGATACCCTTGAAAATATGATGCCACGTAGGCGAATCCGTTGTTACCACACGCCCGGCAAGGAGCCCGCCATGTTACTTAAGGGCCGGAACTTTGACCAGCAATGATAGCCCTAAGAATCCCCTGAAAATAGCGGAACTTTTCGCTTATCTCTCATCCTTTTTTGCCAAAGTTGTGCTACCACGCACCACCAGTTCGGCATCCAGCAGCGTTGAACCGTTATGAATGCTATTACCCTGTAATTCATTCAGTAACAGCCGCACGGCTTCGCAACCTATCTCAAAACAGGGCTGTTTCACCGTGGTGAGCGGCGGCTCGCAGTAACGCGAGAGTTCGATATCGTCGAACCCCACAACCGACAGGTCTTCCGGTATGCGCAGGCCCAATCGTTTTGCCTGGCTGATAGCGCCGATGGCCATGATATCGCTATGACAAAACAGGGCTCGTGGCGGCTGTGGTAAAGCCAATAGCTGATTTATGGCATCAACGCCGGATTCAAAGGTGAAGTCACCCCGAACGATATAAGTGGGATCCACGCTGATGCCGCTGCGACGTAAGGCCTGCACATAACCCTGAAGGCGGTACTGGCACAGTGCAACGTCTTCCGGTCCGGTCAGGCAGGCAATGCGTTTATGACCCAACTGCAGCAGGTGATTGACCGCGACAAACGAGGCCGTCAGGTTATCGATATTGACGGTGGGCAACGACATTTCTGGCGAGAACTCAATCGCCATCACCATCGGCGGAAGATTGCGCTGCTCTTCAGGACTCACATCAAAGGGTAACTGGGCGCCCAGCAGCACGATGCCATCGATCTGCCGGGTCAGCATCAGGTTTAAAAACGTCCACTCCTGCGGTTTTTGGTGTGCGCAGTCGCCGATAAGCACCAGATAACCAGCCTTTGAGGCGGCGACTTCAACGCCGCGGATAATTTCACTGAAGAAGGGATCGCAGATATTGGGGACGATCAGCAGCAGCGTCTGCGTGTCATTGCGTCTGGCATGGCGGGACATGCTCTGGGCGGCATAGCCGACGTCAGCCACGGCCTGTTCGACTTTCTGACGCGTGGCCGAAGAGACTTTTTCCGGGTTCATGAGTGCACGCGACACGGTAGCGGTCGAGACGCCGGCTTTTTCTGCGACGTCTTTCATCGTGGCGGCAGCCGACGGTTGATTCTGATCCAACACATGCTCCTGATGCGTAATCGCGCATTCAACGTTCGTATTGTCTGAGGTAAAAACAAGCCAGGCACCATTGTTATCGATTGCGATGCCGGGCCGTTACTTAATTTGCATAAAAATTGTGACTTATGCGACGTTTTTCGATCCCTCTCACAACCTGCCAGGTCCTAGCTTTCGGTAGGATCCACGTCCAGCGTCCACTTTACCTTGCGCGAGGCCGGTAAAGTGCCAGTCAGCGGTAACGAACTACTCAGCAGCTGTTGCAGACGTTTGCGTGACGGATGCTGCACCAGCAACTGCCAGCGCCAGCGACCGCTTCGCTTTGGCTGCAGAGCAGGCAGTGGCCCCATGAACCACATTGCCGTGTCGTTAAGCGGGCTGGCTTCCAGCATATTACGCAGCTGTTGCAGAAATTCTGCAGCCTGATGGTTGTCCATGTCCTCCGCACGAAACAGCGCATGATGTGTCCACGGAGGGAGAAAAACCGACTGGCGCTCCAACAGCGTTTGCTGGGCAAAAGCGAAGTAGCCCTGGTGGAGCAGCGTTTGCAGAAGCGGATGCTCAGGATGGTGTGTTTGCAGCAAGACTTCGCCTTGCTTACCGGCCCGACCGGCGCGGCCGGCAACCTGAGTATAAAGCTGAGCGAAGCGTTCTGCGGCACGGAAGTCAGCGGAAAACAAGGCACCGTCGACGTCCAGCAGTGACACCAGCGTCACATCAGGAAAATGATGCCCTTTTGCCAGCATCTGGGTTCCCACCAGAATACGCGCGCCGCCGCGATGGACATCCGCCAGATGCTGCTCCAGCGCGCCTTTGCGGCTGGTGGTATCCCGGTCGATGCGCGATACCGGCACACCGGGAAATAACGTGCCCAGCTGCTGTTCAAGCTGTTCCGTCCCTACGCCCACCGGTAACAGGTGAGTTGAACCACATTGTGGACACTGGTTGGGCAGCGGTCGCTGGCTGTCACAATGGTGGCAGCGCAACTGACGATGATGTTGATGCAGAGTGTAATAGCGATCGCAGCGCTGGCATTCGGCAATCCAGCCGCAGTCGTGGCAGAGCAGCGCAGGTGAAAAACCACGGCGGTTCAGGAACAGCAACACCTGGTTATCTGCTTTCAGATGCTGGCGCATTTTGAAGATCAGGGCAGGCGCCAGGCCGCCTGTCAGCTGTACGCCTTTCAAATCGATTAGCTGCTGCAGAGCGGGTTTAGCGTTACCCGCTCGTTTCATCAGGTCGAGCTGACGATATTTGCCGTTACGCACGTTGTGCAGGCTTTCCAGCGCCGGGGTCGCGGAACCCATGATGACAGGAATATTCTCTTCATGGGCGCGAAACACGGCCAAATCGCGGGCCTGATAGCGCCAGCCTTCCTGCTGCTTGTAAGAACTGTCGTGCTCTTCGTCGATAATAATGACGCCCGGACGCGCCATAGGGGTAAACAGGGCCGAGCGAGTGCCGATGATGATGGCATTCTCTCCTCTGCGCGCCCGTAGCCAGACAGAAAGGCGTTCGCTGTCATTCAGCGCTGAGTGCAGCACATCAACCGGCGCATCAAAACGTTCGCGGAAACGGGCAATGGTTTGTGGCGTCAGGCCGATTTCGGGCACCAGCACCAGGGCCTGTTTTCCTCTGGCCAGGACGTTTTCCAGAACGCTGAGATAAACTTCAGTCTTGCCTGATCCGGTAATTCCCGCCAGTAGCCAGGCCGCATAATGCTCATCTTCACTGCGCATCGCCCCGACTGCCGTCGCCTGATCGGTATTGAGGCGCAAGCGTTCACCTTTGACCGCGAAGCTGCTGCGCCAGTCATGCCTGTGTGGCTGATGCTCATGTAATTCGCATAACCCTTTGGCACGCAGCGCCTGCATGGCGGCATCGGTGAGATCGTGCTCAGTGACTTCATGACGATAAAGCGGCCGCTGTCGCAGCGTTGCAAGCCCTTGCTGCTGTTTGGGGGCCCGCTTCAGGCTCTCGGGGGCAGTAGCCCGGCCCTGCTCGGTAATTTCCCAACGCCATAAGGGATTATCCTGGGCAGGTTTACCTTGTCTGAGCAGCACCGGTAGCGCATGGCTCAGTACCTCGCCGAGAGGTGAATGATAGTAGTTCGCCGCCCAATGGAGAATGCGCCACAGAGACGGGGGAAAGAGCGACTCGCTGTCCAGTACCGATATCACCTGTTTGAGCTGGGTTGCGGGCAGGTCGCTGGTGTCAGGTAATGCTACCACGATACCGGTCATTTTTCGGTTACCAAAAGGCACGATCACCCGACCGCCAATGACCGGCTGCACGCCGACAGGAGGCAGGTAGTCAAACAGGCGAGGAAGGGGAACGGGCAGGGCAACCTGAACAACGGGCATAACAGTCTCTTTCCGGTTCATCTAGCAGGGCGGTTAGTGTACACGCACACGCACACGGCGTGTATCTCAGGCGACATTTGCAGCATTAAACATTAGCCTGTATAATATGCCGCCTTCGGTAAGAAAGACCTTGCCGGAGTTCACCATTAATGTTCAATCGCGTGTGGTGCTGCGCAGGTTCACGTCCTGGCGCGGAGAGCGACACGGCCTTATATGAGGTTTCCCATGAAACAAGGTATTCACCCAAAATACGAAGCAGTTACCATCAACTGTACTTGCGGTAACGTGATTCACACTCGCTCTACGCTGACTCACGAACTGAACCTGGACGTTTGTGGTAAGTGCCACCCGTTCTACACCGGTAAGCAGCGTGAAGTTGCAACTGGTGGCCGCGTTGACCGCTTCAACAAGCGTTTCAGCGTGCCAGGCACCAAAAAATAAGAAACGGCATTCGAACATCTGTTCGGCGGCAAGAAAAACCCAGCTCAGGCTGGGTTTTTTTATGTCTGAAAATCAGTATTCCCAGGTATCCGGGTCGATGCCCATGTCACGCATAATTTTTTTCGCGGCTTCCGGTATTTCGTCGTTACGTTCTTTACGCAGGTCGACATCATTAGGTAACGGTTGTCCGGTAAAAGCATGCAAGAAGGCTTCGCACAGGAGTTCACTGTTTGTCGCGTGGCGCAGGTTGTTAACCTGACGACGTGTCCGTTCGTCTGTCAGAATTTTCAGCACGCTTAACGGAATTGATACCGTGATTTTTTTAACCTGTTCGCTCTTTTTGCCGTGCTCAGCGTACGGGCTGATATATTCGCCGTTCCATTCAGCCATGGGATACCTTAATCAATAAAAGTTAAAAGTTACGAAATCAGCCGATTATGCCTGATTTTCTTCTACCTGACCCCTTCTCTGGCGGGTTTCTTCGTTCAACGCACAGTGCTAATGGAGTTGAACGCCAGGTATGGGCGCATAATTTTAGCGGTTATTGCGACGATGCTCAATCTATACGCAAAGACATTTGGATGTCCAGATGTATTGACGTCTAAAAGCAAGATGATATCCTGTTGGCAAATTATTTCATACTTCAGGAACAGTTAGCCCTATGACGCGTAAACAGGCAACCATCGCAGTGCGCAGCGGTTTGAATGACGACGAGCAATACGGCTGCGTTGTCCCGCCCATCCACCTTTCCAGCACCTATAACTTCCATGATTTCAATGAGCCCCGTGCGCATGACTATTCCCGTCGTGGTAACCCCACGCGTGATGTGGTGCAGCGTGCCCTGGCAGAGCTGGAAGGCGGAGCGGGAGCGGTGCTGACCAATACCGGCATGTCCGCGATTCATCTGGTGACAACCGTGTTCCTGAAGCCTGGCGATCTGCTGGTTGCGCCGCACGACTGTTATGGCGGCAGCTATCGGCTGTTCGACAGTCTGAGTAAGCGGGGCGCTTATCGGGTGAAGTTTGTCGATCAGGGTGATAAAGCTGCGCTGCAGGCGGCACTGGATGAGAAGCCTAAACTGGTGCTGGTTGAAAGCCCCAGTAACCCGCTATTGCGCGTGGTGGATATCGCCGCCATTTGCGCAGCGGCGCGTGCGGCGGGCGCCGTCAGCGTCGTGGACAACACCTTTATGAGTCCGGCACTGCAAAATCCTCTGGCACTGGGTGCGGATCTGGTCATTCACTCCTGTACCAAATACCTGAATGGCCACTCTGACGTGGTAGCCGGTGCCGTGATTGCTAAAGATCCGCAGGCGGCGACCGATTTAGCCTGGTGGGCCAATAATATTGGGGTCACCGGCTCCGCTTTTGACAGCTATCTGCTGCTGCGCGGAATGCGCACGCTGGGCCCACGTATGGCCGCTGCGCAACGTAATGCGTTAGCCATTGTTGATTATCTCAAGCAACAGCCGCTGGTGAAAACGTTGTATCATCCTTCACTGCCGGAAAACGCGGGACATGAATTCGCTGCACGCCAGCAGCGTGGATTCGGTGCCATGCTCAGTTTTGAGCTGGACGGCGATGAAGCCCGGTTGCGCCGTTTCCTTAAAGCGCTTGAGTTGTTCACGTTGGCGGAGTCGTTGGGCGGCGTTGAAAGCTTGATTTCACACACGGCGACCATGACCCATGCAGGTATGTCTGCAGAGGCCCGGGCCGCAGCAGGCATCTCTGAAACATTGCTACGTATTTCAGTAGGTATTGAAGACCACGAAGATTTAATTGCCGATTTGGATAATGCATTCCGGATCGCAGCCGAGGATTGATGATGACGAGTTCAGCTGGCGCAGGAACGCCAAACAACAGACAGCTCCACAAGTTTGGTGGCAGCAGCCTTGCAGATGCACGCTGCTACCAGCGTGTCGCCAGCATTATGGCGGATTACAGCCAGCCAGGTGACATGATGGTCGTATCGGCCGCGGGCTCGACGACCAATCAGCTGATTAGCTGGCTGAAGCTGAGCCAGAGCGACCGACTGTCCGCACATCAGGTGCAGCAGACATTACGTCGCTATCAGAGTGAGCTCATCAGTGCACTGTTACCTGCCGAAATAGCCGAACCCTTAATTACTGCCTTTATTCGCGACCTCGAAAAACTGGCGGCGTTACTGGATGGTGACGTCACAGAAGCGGTCTATGCGGAAGTGGTGGGCCATGGTGAGATCTGGTCTGCACGTTTAATGTCAGCGGTGCTGAACCAGCAGGATCTTCATGCCTGCTGGCTGGATGCACGCGATTTTCTGCGCGCGGAACGGGCCGCCCAGCCGCAGGTAGATGAAGGCAAATCCTGGCCGTTGTTACAAACGCTGCTGGCCCAGCATCCGCATAAACGCATCGTGGTAACCGGCTTTATCTGCGGCAATGACGCGGGCGAAACGGTACTGCTGGGGCGTAACGGTTCTGACTACTCTGCCACGCAGATTGGTGCGCTGGCAGGTGTGGGACGTGTGACGATCTGGAGCGATGTGGCGGGCGTTTACAGTGCCGATCCCCGCAAAGTCTCTGATGCCTGTCTGCTGCCCTTGCTGCGCCTGGATGAGGCCAGTGAGCTGGCGCGTCTGGCAGCCCCGGTACTGCATACCCGCACCTTACAGCCGGTCTCGGGCAGCGATATTGATTTGCAGTTACGCTGCAGCTATCAGCCGGAACAGGGCTCTACCCGTATCGAGCGCGTCCTCGCGTCCGGTACGGGCGCCCGCATCGTCACCAGCCACGACGACGTGTGCCTGGTAGAGATCCAACTTCCTGAGCAGCACGATTTTACGCTGTTTCAAAAAGAGATCGACCAGCTGCTGACGCGCGCGCAGATGCGTCCGCTGGCGATGGGCATTCATCCCGATCGTCAGCTGCTGCAACTGTGCTACACCTCTGAAGTGGTGAACAGTGCCTTTACTTTATTGCAGGACGCCGGCTTACCTGGACATTTGCAGTTACGTGAAGGTTTAGCGCTGGTCGCGCTGGTTGGCGCTGGCGTCACGCGCAACCCGTTGCACACGCACCGTTTCTGGCAGCAGCTAAAAGATCAGCCGGTCGAATTTATCAGCCAGTCGCCAGAGCACATTAGCGTGGTTGCGGTGCTGCGCGTTGGCCCTACTCAGCATCTCATTCAGGGGTTGCACAGTTCCCTGTTTCGGGCAGAAAAGCGCATTGGCCTGATGTTGTTTGGCAAGGGCAACATCGGTTCTCGCTGGCTGGAGTTGTTTGCCCGCGAGCAGGAAACGTTGTCGGCGCGCACCGGTTTCGAGTTTGTGCTAGCGGGCGTGGTGGACAGCCAACGCAGCCTGCTGAGCTATGAAGGTCTGGACGCCAGTCGCGCACTGGCATTCTTTGACGATGAAGCGGAAGCGCGCGATGAAGAGTCGCTGTTTCTGTGGATGCGTGCGCACCCTTACGATGATCTGGTTGTGCTGGATGTGACGGCCAGTAAGCCGCTGGCACAGCAATATCTTGATTTTGCCAGCCATGGGTTTCATGTCATCAGCGCCAATAAAGTGGCGGGAGCATCGGATACGCAAACCTGGCGCGAGATTCGGGATGCCTTTGAAAAAACCGGCCGCCACTGGTTGTATAACGCCACCGTGGGCGCAGGTCTGCCGATAAACCATACGGTGCGCGATTTACGGGAAAGCGGCGACACGATTTTGTCGATCAGCGGTATTTTCTCCGGAACGCTGTCCTGGCTGTTTCTGCAATTTGATGGCACGGTGCCCTTTACCGAGCTGGTGGATCAGGCGTGGCAGCAGGGATTGACGGAACCGGATCCTCGCGTCGATCTGTCGGGTCAGGACGTGATGCGCAAACTGGTGATTCTGGCACGTGAAGCAGGCTATAACATCGAGCCGGATCAGGTGCGCGTCGAGTCGCTGGTGCCGCAGAGCTGCGAAGATGAATCAATAGATCACTTTTTCGAGAATGGCGACGAGCTTAATGAGCAGATGCTGCAACGGCTTGAAGCCGCGCAGGAGATGGGGCTGGTGCTGCGCTATGTTGCGCGCTTCGATGCTAACGGCAAAGCACGTGTTGGCGTCGAAGCGGTACGTCCGGAGCATCCTCTGGCCGCCTTACTGCCTTGTGACAACGTGTTTGCCATCGACAGCCGTTGGTATCGCGATAATCCGCTGGTGATCCGCGGACCTGGTGCAGGCCGGGACGTTACCGCCGGCGCTATCCAGTCTGATATTAATCGCCTTGCCCGACTCCTCTGACGTTGCTTTTCTCCAGGCGCTTCGGCGCCTGTCCTGCCCTAACATCCTCATATAAAAAGCCCTTTCACATCGACTGAATATTTGTCACTTCCTGGGATGATTTATCAGTTGACGCTTGCGGGAAAATGGTTCACTTTGAGTGTCTGGACGTCTAAACGTATAGATGTTTACAGGTTAACAGATAACCGATGTGGGCGGAGGTAGCAGGATGAGTTTCTTTCATGCCAATCAGCGCGAGGCGCTCAATCAGAGCCTGGCAGAGCTAAACGGGCGAATTAGTGTCTCTTTTGAGTTTTTCCCGCCGCGCACCAGTGAAATGGAAGAAACGCTGTGGAACTCCATCCATCGTCTGAGCAGCCTGAAGCCCAGTTTTGTCTCTGTAACCTACGGGGCGAACTCGGGTGAGCGTGACCGCACACACAGCATCATTAAAGGCATTAAAGAACGTACGGGGCTCGAAGCTGCGCCGCATCTGACCTGTATTGACGCTACCCGGAATGAGCTGCAAGCCATTGCACAGGATTACTGGAATAACGGTATTCGCCATATCGTGGCGCTGCGTGGCGATCTGCCACCCAATAGCGGTAAGCCGGAAATGTACGGCAGCGATCTCGTTTCGCTGCTTAAAGAGGTCGGTGACTTCGATATCTCCGTCGCGGCCTATCCGGAAGTCCACCCCGAAGCAAAAAGTGCCCAGGCTGACCTGATTAACCTGAAACGTAAAATTGATGCTGGCGCTAACCGTGCCATTACCCAGTTCTTCTTTGATGTTGAAAGCTATCTGCGTTTTCGTGATCGCTGCGTTTCCACCGGCATTGATGTTGAGATCGTGCCGGGCATTTTGCCGGTATCAAATTTCAAACAGCTGCAGCGTTTTGCCGCCCTGACCAATGTACGCGTTCCGGGCTGGATGAATGCCATGTTTGCAGGGCTGGATGAGGATCCTGAAACGCGCAAAATGGTGGGGGCGAACATCGCCATGGACATGGTGAAAATCCTGTCGCGTGAGGGCGTAAAAGATTTTCATTTCTATACTCTGAACCGGGCAGAAATGAGCTATGCCATTTGTCATACCTTAGGTGTGCGTCCGGGAATTGCCGCCTGAAGATGGCCATAAAAAAACCGACGTGTCCGCGTCGGTTCTGAATGTCTCATCCATTGCATATACAGGGCTGACAGCAGCCTGATGTGCCACGCATTAAAAATGTGTCCAGCCTTCATGGGTCAAGGGTTGAGCCGGTTTCACTCGCGAGGGGTTTTTGAGCGTCGGTACGCTATGCACCTGCTGTGTCGTGTTATTAAAGCGAAAGACTGAGACCGCCTGCAGCAGCTGTCGTGCCTGTTCCCGGAGGCTGTTCGCGGCCGAGGCGGATTCTTCCACTAATGCGGCGTTTTGCTGTGTGGCGCTGTCCATCTCGGTTACCGCGATGCCCACCTGTTCTACGCCTCTGGCCTGCTCGGCGCTGGCTGAGGTAATTTCCTCAACGGTATCACTCAGGTGACCTACAGCCGTGACGATGCTCTGCATCGTCGCGGTGGCATGTGCAACCAGTTCGTCACCTTGCCCCACGCTGCGGGCGTTGGCGTCAATTAACTGGCGAATTTCACCTGCGGCCGTGCTGCTACGTTGCGCCAGGGTTCTGACCTCGCTGGCAACCACCGCAAAACCTTTACCGTGTTCGCCCGCGCGCGCGGCTTCTACTGCTGCGTTCAGCGCGAGAATATTGGTCTGGAAGGCAATACTGTCAATAACGGCGGTGATGTCGGCGATTTTCCCTGAGCTGTCTTTAATGGTGCGCATCGTGCTGGTAATCGCTGCCGTGGCATCATTGCCTTCGTTGGCGACATTACGCACATTGACCGCAAGCTGACTGGCCTGCTGCGCATTGCTGGCGTTATTTTTCACCGTCATGCCAAGCTGCGTCATGGTGGCTGCCGTCTGCTCCAGCGCGCTGGCCTGCTCTTCGGTTCTCTGTGACAGGTCGGCATTTCCCTGCGCTATCTGACTACTGGCAGAGGCGACGCTTTCCGCATTGGATCTCACCAGGCTGACCGTTTGAACCAGTGCCTCCTGCATCTCCCGGATTGCCACCAGCAGTTTGCCGGTTTCATCGGTGTGAGTGACCTGCACAGGCTCGCTGAGGTCACCTTTTGCCACGCGCTGTGCGGCAATCAGGGCCTGATTAAGGGGCCGGGTGATGCTGCGCGTAATAAGCCAGGCAGACAATCCCGCCAGAAATAGCGCAACGGCACCGGCGCCCGCCAGTAAACGCAACGCATTGGTTCGATCGCTATGGGAAGTTTGCTCTGCAACCTGCATCCGCGCTTCCTGGTGATCTTTTAATGCCTGAAGGGAGGCTATATAGCCCGTTTGAATGTTGTCTCCCGAGGCCTGTAACAGCTGGTCGGCCTCCTCTTTTTTACCTTGCTGAGCAAGTGCAACGACCTTATCCATTAGCGGCAGAAAAAGCGCCGCGTGAGACTGGATGTTGGAAAAAAGTTGTCTGCCAGTGACGGAGGCAACCTCTTTATCCAGCACCTGCATCAGGCTGTCGGCCTGGCTTCTGACCTGCTGATAGCTGTTAAGCGCTTTTTCTGTTTTTGCCGGATCCGGCTGGAGTACGGCAATGCGCGCCAGACGACTCATATCTTGCGCATAAAATGACAGCATGGCCGATTCGGATGCCTTGGCGTAAAGGCCCCCGGCGATCTCACTGTTAGCGTCGGCCAGAGAACGTGTTTTGGTAATACCGATCAGGACCATGAAAATGACAAGCATACCCATGAAGCCAAAAGCCGCCACGAGCCGTATTCCTATTCTGATGTTATTCATACTGTTACCCTGATGTTAATGATAAGCACGAAGGCCTCACTGCCTTCTGTCAGTGTGGTTTGTGAATCAGTGTGTGGCTTTTTAACGATCAATCCGGGTGATTTTTGACCCGTATAAAGAGTAACGACCACAAAGGCATAAGGTTTATAGGCTAACTGTAATCAAACTGTAATAATTTCTGAGGTAATGCACTTGACCAGATGAAATGGTCTCAAGGACGCTGTGGGTGAAGGGGTAAAACATTAGATAAAACAGCAGGCAATCATCAGAGGGTGCGTATTTGAGACGGGCAAACTCACCCGAGCGCGGGTGGGTTAAGGACGGCCGCACAGGCTGAGCGGACCGTCCTGACGAGAATGGACTTAACCCGTGTTACGCATGCCAGCAGCGACACCGGCAATCGTCACCATCAGCGCCTGTTCGACGCGCGCATCCGGTTCGTCACCGCGGGCTTCTTGAGCACGTGAACGGTGAAGCAGTTCAGCCTGCAGTACGTTCAGGGGATCGGTATACACGTTGCGCAGGGCAATGGATTCGGCAATCCACGGCTGATCCGCCATCAGGTGTGAATCGTTGGCGATGGTCAGCACGGCTTTGATATCGGCATCCAGCTGGTCACGCAGCTGTTGACCTAATGGCCACAAGGATTTATCCACTAGCCGTTGGTCGTAATATTCCGCCAGCCACAGGTCTGCTTTAGAGAACACCATCTCCAGCATACCGAGGCGGGTTGAGAAAAACGGCCAGTCGCGACACATCGCTTCGAGCTGATCCTGATGGCCTGCCAGCATCGCCTGCTGCAGCGCCGCACCTGCACCCAGCCATGCCGGGAGCATCAGACGGTTTTGGGTCCAGGCGAAGATCCAGGGAATGGCGCGCAGGGATTCCACACCGCCGGTAGGACGGCGTTTGGCCGGGCGTGAACCCAGTGGCAGCTTGCCCAGTTCCTGCTCTGGGGTGGCTGAACGGAAGTAGGGCACAAAGTCGGCGTTTTCGCGCACGTAGCCCCGGTACATGGCACAGGAATCCGCAGAAAGCTGATTCATAATACTGCGCCATTCCGGTTTAGGTTCCGGCGGTGGCATCAGGTTAGCTTCCAGTATCGCACCGGTATAGAGCGACAGGCTGGCGATAGTCACTTCCGGTAAACCGTATTTAAAGCGGATCATTTCGCCCTGCTCGGTAACGCGCAGGCCGCCCTTCAGGCTGCCTGGCGGCTGAGACAGCAGCGCAGCATGTGCCGGCGCGCCGCCGCGACCGATAGTACCGCCACGTCCGTGGAACAAGGTCAGTGACACTCCGGCTTTTTCGCAGGTTTTAATCAGCGCATCCTGCGCCTGATACTGCGCCCAACTGGCCGCCATGACGCCGGCATCTTTCGCCGAGTCGGAATAGCCAATCATGACCATCTGTTTGCCCTGAATAAAGCCGCGATACCAGTCAATGTTGAGCAGCTTGCTCATCACATCGTTGGCATTGTTGAGGTCATCAAGCGTTTCAAACAGCGGTGCAACCGGCATCGCAAAAGGTATACCGGCTTCTTTCAGTAACAGGTGGACGGCCAGCACATCCGACGGCGTTTTTGCCATCGAAATCACATAGGCGGCGATAGAGCCCTGAGGCGCTTCCGCTACCACTTTGCAGGTTTCCAGCACTTCGCGGGTTTCATCGCTCGGTTCCCAGCTGCGCGGCAGTAAAGGGCGCTTAGAGTTCAGCTCGCGGATGAGGAACGCTTGCTTGTCGGCTTCTGACCAGCTCTCATAATCGCCCAGCCCAAGGTAGCGGGTAATCTCTGCAATGGCTTCGGTGTGACGGGTGCTTTCCTGACGAACATCAATGCGGACCAGCGGCACGCCGAAGCATTTGACGCGGCGCAGCGTATCCAGCAGTTGGCCGTTGGCAATGATGCTCATGCCACACTGCTGCAGGGATTGATAGATCGCATACAGCGGGTCCCAAAGCTGAGCGTTAGAGACCAGTAGGTCAGCCGGACGTGGTAAACGTTCGCCTTTAAGGCGACGTTCCAGATAAGCCTGCGTGCTCATTAGCTGGCTGCGCAGACGCTTCAAAATCACGCGATAAGGTTCGAGCGCTTCAGGATCGCCACTGAGATCGGCCACTTCCTGGCTGCATTCAGACATCGACAGTTCTGAAATCAGTACGCCAATGTCACGCAGGAACAGGTCGGTGGCTTTCCAGCGGCTGAGCTGCATGACGTGGCGGGTGATGGAGGCCGTGACATTGGGGTTGCCGTCACGGTCACCGCCCATCCAGGAGGTAAACTGCACCGGAACGAAATCGACCGGCAGCTTAATGCCAAACGTCTCTTCTACCTGTTCATTCAGCTCACGCAGAAACGCAGGTACGCCTTCCCACAGGCTGTTTTCAACGACGGCAAAGCCCCATTTGGCTTCATCCACGGGCGTAGGACGGTATTTACGGATCTCATCCGTATGCCAGGCCTGAGCGACCAGTTGGCGCAGGCGGCGCATAATCTGGTTACGCTCGTAGTCAGAAATATCGCTGTGATCGAGCTGTTCAAGACAGCTGTTAACTTCGCCCAGTTTATGAATCAGCGTACGACGCGTAATTTCTGTGGGATGGGCGGTCAACACCAGTTCCAGCGACAGGGATTCAATCGCCGCGTGAATAGCACTTTCACTAAGATTGTTTTGTTTGAGCGTTTCGAAGGTCTTTTTTAACAACTCGGGATGATTCGCGCCATCGCCGCTGCGGGAAATGGTTTGATACTGTTCAGCCACGTTAGTGAGGTTCAGGAACTGACTGAAAGCACGTGCGACGGGCAACAACTCGTCATTTGACAGGTTCTGCAGCGTATTCAGCAACGCCTTACGATGCGTGTCATTGCCAGCACGGGATGATTTAGACAGCTTACGGATGGTTTCCACCTGGTCCAGGATGTTCTCTCCCAGCGCATCCTTAATCGTATCCCCGAGCAGTTTGCCGAGCATACTGACATTACTTCGCATTGCGGAATATTGTTCGTTCATGTGACCCTGACACCCTTATCGTCTTGATAAACCTCTATACCCGGTCTTTTCAGGCAGCACAAAAGCCAGCAACGTTGTCCTCTCGGTACTGCCCGAGGTTCTTCAGTTGCTGCCTGTCGCAAGCTGAATAAAGTGGGATGATTGCCCCGTAGGTATAACATCGTCTTTTATCTAGCCACGTAATCATCCGTTCGTCAATTGACTTAAAGTGAAGGAAACATGCAGCTAACTGCTGGAAATTCATGGAATTTGATAGGGGAGAAGCGGGATAAGTTATTCTTATTATCAAATCCCGCAGAATGGCGGGGCATTTTGCTGTTAATTCAGTGAAATGCCCCGATTAATGATAATTAGTGACAGAAATGCTGCACAACCTGGCTTATCAGCGCACGGGTAGGCTTAATAAATGCGGTATCGATAAACTCGTCTGGCTGGTGCGCCTGATTGATCGATCCTGGGCCCAGTACCAGGGTTGGGCAGAGTTGCTGAATAAAAGGCGCTTCAGTGCAGTAATTCACCACTTCCGTCTGAATCCCCAGCAGCGTTTCTACCACTTTAACCAGTTCATGATCAGCGGGGCACTCGTAGCCGGGAATCGGTGGATGCAGTTCTTCAATGGTGATCCGTCCCGGCCAGCGTTCGCTTACCGGTGCCAGTGCTTCATTTAGCAGCCCGTCGAGATCGCTCAGCGTAAGGCCCGGCAGGGGCCGGATATCCATATGCAATTCGCAGCAGGCACAGATACGGTTTGCCGCATCGCCGCCGTGAATATGACCAAAGTTCATGGTCGGATAGGGGATGGCAAAGCCATCGTGGTGGTAACGTGATTTGAGTGTGTTACGCAACTGCATGAGTTCGGTAATCGACTCATGCATTAGCTCAATGGCATTGACGCCGCGTCCGGGATCGCTGGAGTGGCCCGATTGTCCCTGAATGCGAATCGCATTAGATATATGGCCTTTGTGCGCCCGCACCGGCTTTAGCGAGGTCGGTTCGCCAATAATGGCGCAGTCGGGGCGAAGCTGGGTGGACTCTGCAAAATATTTCGCACCTGCCATCGTGGTTTCTTCATCGGCGGTCGCCAAAATGTACAGCGGCTTACTCAGGGTTGTCACATCCACATCACGTAGCGTGTCCAGAATAAACGCAAAGAAGCCTTTCATATCGGCGGTGCCCAGACCGTACAGCTTGTTGTCATGTTCGGTCAGGGTAAAGGGATCGCGAGTCCAGCGACCATCATCGAACGGAACGGTATCGGTATGCCCGGCAAGCAGCAGGCCGCCCGCGCCGTTTCCGGTGCGCGCCAGCATATTAAATTTATGACGTGTTCCGGGTACGGGCTGTACTTCCACAGCAAAACCCAGGTCGCGGAACCAGCCAGCCAGTAAATTGATTAAAGTTTCATTGCTCTGATCGAGTGCGGCATCGGTTGCGCTGATTGACGGCGTAGCGATCAACTGGCGGTATAGTTCGATAAAAGGCGGTAATTTTGTCTTCACTGTTGACGGTCCTTGAGTTAGGATGTATCAATATTCATGCATTAATAGTGAATAAAAATACATTAACGTCGTGTGCATGTGAACCTTAAATCGCTGCAAACGACATCGTGGGCAACGGGGCAAGGCCGCGACCCGGAACGTGTGACTGTAATAAAGGTATACAGCCTGATGTTGAATACGCTGATCGTTGGTGCCAGTGGTTACGCTGGCGTAGAGCTTGCCACCTTCCTTAATCGCCATCCACATATCAACATAACCGCTTTGGCGGTATCTGCGCAAAGTCCCGATGCGGGCAAGCGCCTGTCCGATCTTCATCCACAGCTTAAAGGCGTGGTGGATTTGCCGCTGCAGCCGTTGAGTGATGCCGCCGAATGGGCAGACAAAGTGGATGTGGTGTTTCTGGCGACCGCCCACGAAGTCAGCCATGACCTGGCCCCTGAATTTCTTAAAGCCGGTTGTGTGGTGTTCGATCTGTCAGGCGCGTTTCGCGTCAACGATGGCGATTTTTACACCCAGTTTTATGGCTTTACGCATCAGCACGGTGACTGGCTGGATAAAGCCGTTTACGGTCTTGCTGAGTTCCAGCAGGAAAAAATTAAAGAAGCACAGCTGGTGGCCGTACCGGGCTGCTATCCCACTGCCTCCCAGCTGGCGTTGAAGCCCGTGTTAGATGCGGGTTTGCTGAATGACGCGCAGTGGCCGGTAATTAACGCCACCAGCGGCGTGAGTGGGGCGGGGCGCAAAGCGAATGTCGGCACCAGCTTCTGCGAAGTCAGCCTGCAACCTTACGGTATTTTTAATCATCGTCATCATCCTGAGATTGTGGCGCACCTGGGAACGCCGGTGATTTTCACCCCGCACCTGGGCAGTTTTCCGCGTGGGATTCTGGCGACCGTTACCTGCCGCCTGAAGGCCGGCGTAAGCCGTGATGATGTTGCTGAAGCTTTTCATAACGCCTACCACGATAAGCCGCTGGTACGCGTGTACGAACAGGGCGTGCCGGCTCTGAAAGCGGTTGTCGGGCTACCCTACTGCGATATCGGGTTCGCCGTTCAGGGCGAACACCTGATTGTGGTGGCTGCAGAAGATAACCTGCTCAAAGGCGCGGCCTCCCAGGCGGTGCAGTGCCTTAATATTCGTTTCGGTTTCCCTGAAACGCAGTCACTGATTTAACGGACGAGTAAACCATGACCAATCCATTGATTATCAAGCTGGGCGGTGTGCTGTTAGACAGCGAAGAAGCGCTGGCCCGTTTATTTGACGCGCTGCTGGCCTATCGCTCCGCGCATCAGCGCCCGTTGATCGTCGTTCACGGCGGCGGCTGTCTGGTCGATGAACTGATGAAAAAACTGGCGCTGCCGGTGCAGAAAAAGAACGGCTTACGCGTTACGCCTGCCGACCAGATCGACATCATTACCGGCGCACTGGCGGGTACCGCGAACAAAACCCTGCTGGCCTGGGCGAAAAAATATGGCATTCACGCGGTAGGCCTTTGCCTGGGCGATGCAGGCCTGGTTAATGTCACGCAGCTGGATGAAGCACTCGGTCATGTGGGCCACGCCACGCCGGGTAATCCCGCGTTGGTCAATACATTGCTTGCGGCGGGTTATATGCCTGTTGTCAGCTCAATTGGCATTACCGATGACGGCCAGTTAATGAACGTCAATGCGGATCAGGCCGCCACGGCGCTGGCATCAACGCTGGGTGCTGATTTAGTCTTGTTGTCGGATGTCAGTGGCATTCTCGATGGCAAAGGCCAGCGCATTGCAGAGATGACGGCTGACAAAGCTGAACAGTTGATTGCGCAGGGCATCATCACCGATGGCATGATTGTGAAAGTGAACGCAGCGCTGGATGCTGCGCGCACGCTGGGCCGCCCGGTTGATATCGCCAGCTGGCGTCATGCCGAGCAACTGCCCGACCTTTTTAACGGTGTGTCCATTGGCACCCGGATTCTCGCTTAACGACTCAGATTCAAGGATTACGAAATGCAAACGCAAAACATCAAAAAAATCGTTCTGGCTTACTCTGGTGGTCTGGATACTTCCGCCATTATTCCCTGGCTGAAAGAAAACTATGGCGGCTGTGAAGTGGTCGCGTTTGTGGCTGATATCGGCCAGGAACGTAGCGATCTGGAAGGCGTTGAGAAGAAAGCGCTGCAGTCGGGTGCATCAGAATGCCACGTGGTTGATCTGCGTGAAGAGTTTATCAGCGACTACGTTTATCCGGTTCTGCAGACCGGTGCGCTGTATGAAGGAACTTACCTACTGGGCACCTCCATGGCGCGTCCTATCATCGCTAAAGCGCAGGTTGAGCTGGCGCTGAAAGTCGGTGCTGATGCCCTGTGCCACGGTGCGACCGGTAAAGGGAATGACCAGGTACGTTTTGAAACCACCTATACCGCGCTGGCACCCCAGCTGAAAGTGGTTGCGCCATGGCGCGAATGGAACCTGCGTTCACGTGAAGCGCTGCTGGATTATCTGAAAGAGCGCAATATCCCGACCACCGCTTCGCTGGAAAAAATCTACAGCCGTGATGAAAACGCCTGGCATATTTCTACCGAAGGCGGCGTGCTGGAAAGCCCGTCTAATGCGCCGAATAAAGATTGCTGGGTCTGGACCGTTGATCCGCTGGAAGCCCCGGATCAGCCTGAAGACGTGACGGTAACCGTTGAAAAAGGGCGCGTTGTCGCGGTGAACGGCGAGAAACTGAGCCCGTTCCAGTGTCTGGAAAAGTTGAACGTGCTGGGTGCTAAACACGGCGTAGGTCGTATCGATATCGTTGAAAACCGTCTGGTGGGCATTAAATCACGCGGCTGTTACGAAACTCCCGGCGGCACCATCATGGTTAACGCACTGCGTGCGGTTGAGCAACTGGTTCTGGATCGCGACAGCTTCAAATGGCGTGAGCAGCTGGGCCATGAAATGTCCTATGTGGTTTACGATGGTCGCTGGTTTGCACCGCTGCGTAAGTCTATCCAGGCGGCGGCAGAGTCGCTGGCAGAAGAAGTCAACGGTGAAGTGGTCCTGCAACTCTACAAAGGCCAGGCCACGGCGACGCAGAAGCGTTCAGCCAACAGCCTGTATTCCGAAGAGTTTGCAACCTTCGGCGAAGACGAAGTTTACGATCATCGTCATGCCGGCGGCTTTATCCGTCTGTTCTCACTCTCTTCACGTATTCGTGCATTGAACGAGCAGAAGAAGTAATCGCAGGCGAGGATCGCCTCGCCTCTCAGTATGACCTCAGGGGCGGCTTTCAGGCCGCCCCTGGTTTAACGACTTGAAGGAGATTCACATGGCACTTTGGGGTGGACGCTTTACCCAGGCAGCAGATCAACGTTTCAAACAGTTCAACGACTCGCTGCGTTTTGATTACCGCCTGGCTGAGCAGGACATCATTGGCTCAGTGGCCTGGTCCAAAGCGCTGGTGACGGTAAATGTTCTGACCGGTGATGAGCAGCAGCAGCTGGAAGCCGCATTGAATGCATTGCTGGAAGAGGTTCGTGCCAATCCTGAGCAAATTCTGCAAAGTGATGCCGAAGATATTCACAGCTGGGTTGAAGGCCAGTTGATCGAGAAAGTCGGCGCGCTGGGCAAAAAACTGCACACCGGCCGTAGCCGTAATGACCAGGTAGCCACCGACCTGAAGCTGTGGTGTAAGGAGCAGGTCGCCGCACTGCTGGGGGCCACACGTGAGCTGCAGCAGGCGCTGGTCGCTACCGCCGAAGTGAACCAGGACGCGGTGATGCCGGGCTATACGCATTTGCAGCGGGCGCAGCCGGTGACCTTTGCGCATTGGTGCCTCGCCTATGTTGAAATGCTGGCGCGCGATGAAAGCCGTTTGCAGGATACGTTGAAGCGTCTTGATGTTAGCCCACTGGGTTGTGGCGCGCTGGCAGGAACGGCGTATGACATCGATCGTGAGCAGCTGGCTGGCTGGTTAGGTTTTGCTTCTGCCACACGTAACAGCCTGGACACCGTTTCCGATCGTGACCATGTTCTGGAACTGCTCTCGGATGCGTCAATCGGTATGGTACATCTGTCGCGCTTTGCTGAAGACATGATTTTCTTCAACACAGGCGAAGCCGGCTTTATCGAACTCTCAGATAAAGTCACCTCGGGTTCATCCCTGATGCCACAGAAGAAAAACCCGGATGCGCTAGAGCTGATTCGCGGCAAGTGTGGCCGTGTACAGGGCGCGTTAACCGGAATGATGATGACGCTGAAAGGCCTGCCGCTCGCCTACAACAAAGACATGCAGGAAGACAAAGAAGGGCTGTTCGACGCGCTGGATACCTGGCTGGACTGCCTGCATATGTCGGTTCTTGTCCTGGATGGCCTGCAGGTGAAACGTCCTCGCTGCCAGGAAGCGGCAGAGCAGGGCTACGCTAACTCAACCGAGCTGGCTGACTACCTCGTTGCCAAAGGCGTGCCGTTCCGTGAGGCGCACCACATTGTCGGTGAAACGGTCGTTGAAGCGATAAAACAGGGCGTGGCGCTGGAAGCACTGACGCTGGCGCAGTTAAAGCACTTCAGTAGCGTGATAGAGGACGATGTCTATCCTGTTCTGGCCCTAAAATCCTGTCTGGATAAGCGTAATGCGCAGGGTGGGGTTTCGCCCGGTCAGGTTGCCCGTGCTATCGCGGATGCCAAAACACGCTTAGCGTAAACGGCAGGCAAAAAAAAAAGCGGGCATCAGATGCCCGCCAACCTCTAGCTTCAGAAACTACTTTTATTTTAGGCACATCATCAGAGCCGCGGCGCTCCCGGCCGATGCTAAGATTCGTAGCGTTTACCCTCTACGCGTTTTAGGGAAGCCTGACAGCGCTTCTCGTCTTTTTTTTGGCGAAGGGCTCACGACTGTTGAAAACAGGGAGAACACCGTTTTCAACGTTCAGAAAACATTTCCCTGGGTGGCAATGAATCTGAATTGATGTGGGCATTATTCCCATCCGCTCTTGATAGGGCCAATCGTTGGTTGCTATTCTATCTATCGCCACGAGCTATCGTGGAATGGAGGGTAATAATGAATATCCGTGATCTTGAATATCTGGTTTCGCTTGCTGAACATCGTCATTTCCGACGTGCTGCGGATGCCTGCCATGTCAGTCAGCCCACGTTGAGCGGACAGATCCGTAAATTAGAAGACGAATTAGGTGTCATGCTGCTGGAGCGTACCAGCCGCAAAGTGCTGTTTACTCAGGCCGGCCTGTTGCTGGTCGACCAGGCGCGTACCGTTCTGCGTGAAGTCAAAGTGCTGAAAGAGATGGCCAGTCAGCAAGGCGAAGCGATGTCAGGGCCACTGCATATTGGGCTTATCCCCACGACCGGCCCTTATTTGCTGCCGCAGATCATTCCAATGCTGCATCAGACCTTTCCAAAGCTGGAAATGTATCTGCATGAAGCGCAGACGCAGCAACTGCTGGCGCAGCTCGACAGCGGCAAACTGGACTGTGCGATTCTGGCGTTGGTGAAAGAAAGCGAAGCCTTTATCGAGGTCCCGCTGTTTGATGAGCCGATGAAGCTGGCCGTCTATGAAGATCACCCATGGCGCGATCGTGACCGCGTGCCGATGTCCGATCTGGCGGGCGAAAAGCTGCTAATGCTGGAAGACGGTCATTGCCTGCGCGATCAGGCGATGGGCTTTTGCTTTGAAGCAGGTGCAGACGAAGATACGCATTTCCGCGCGACCAGCCTGGAAACCTTGCGCAATATGGTTGCGGCGGGAAGCGGGATCACGTTACTGCCTGCACTGGCCGTACCGGATCAGCGTATTCGTGACGGCGTTTGTTATCTCCCGTGCTACAAACCGGTCCCCCAACGCACTATCGCACTGGTATACCGTCCCGGTTCACCCCTGCGCAGTCGTTATGAACAACTGGCAGAGGCAATCCGAACGCACATGCAAGGCTATTTCGATACGGCGTTAAAACAGGCGGTTTAAGCCGTTTAACGCCGCAACACGATAGGCTTCGGCCATGGTGGGATAGTTAAAGGTGGTATTCACAAAGTACTCGATTGTGTTGCCACCATTTTTTTGCTCCATAATCGCCTGACCGATATGGATGATCTCCGCCGCGCGCTCGCCAAAACAATGAATGCCTAAAATTTCTTTGGTTTCGCGATGGAACAGGATCTTCAGGCTACCCACATTCATCCCAACGATTTGCGCACGCGCCAGATGTTTGAACTGAGCACGACCCACTTCGTATGGCACTTTCATTGCCGTCAGCTGCTGCTCGGTTTTCCCCACAGAACTGATTTCCGGAATGGTATAGATCCCGGTTGGGATGTCTTCTATCAGATGCGCTGAGGCTTCACCTTTCATAATGGCCTGCGCGGCAATACGGCCCTGATCGTAAGCAGCGGATGCCAGACTTGGATAACCAATCACGTCGCCTACCGCATAAATGTGCGGCTGAGCTGTCTGATACATGCTGTTCACTTTCAGCAGGCCACGTCCGTCTGCTTCCAGACCGACATTTTCCAGCGACAGCGAATCAGTGTTACCGGTACGACCATTCGCATACAGCAGGCAATCCGCTTTTACTTTCTTGCCGGATTTAAGGTGCATGATCACGCCGTCATCTACGCCTTCAATTTTCTCGAACTCTTCATTGTGACGAATCACAACGCCGCTGTTCCAGAAGTGATAGGACAGCGAGTCGGACATCTCCTGGTCAAGAAATGCCAGCAGCCGGTCACGGGTGTTAATCAAATCAACTTTGACGTTAAGTCCACGGAAAATAGAAGCATATTCACAGCCAATGACACCGGCGCCGTAAATGATCACGTGGCCAGGTTCATGGTGCAGGTTGAGAATAGAATCGGAGTCGTAAATGCGTGGATGGGTAAAGTCGACATCGTGGGGATGATAAGGGCGTGAACCGCAGGCGATGATAAACTTCTCGGCGGTCAGTTTTTCGCGCGTACCGTCATGATGTTCTACCTCGACCGTGTTGGCATCAACAAAATGGGCATCGCCCTGAAAGAGTTCGCAGCGGTTACGCTCGTAAAAACCCTGACGCATCGCCGTTTGCTGGTTGATCACGCTTTCCGTGTGATTAAGGATATCGGCAAAGGATGAACGAAGCAGTCGGGTGTGGTCGCTGTAAAGGGGATTTTGATTGAATTCGATGATGCGGCTAACAGCGTGACGGAGGGCTTTTGAAGGGATGGTTCCCCAGTGAGTACAGCCGCCGCCGATGTTGTGATAGCGTTCGATAACCGCGATGCGTGCGCCTTGCTTGACCAGTCCCATCGCCGCACCTTCGCCGCCGGGTCCTGAACCAATCACTATAACATCGTAATCGTAAGACTTTTGCATACCGATACGTCCTATTATTTATACATTTTTACAACGAGATTCTAACATCTCACCGCGCACTTCTGAATTCTAACAGCGATTTTCATCACGTTTTGCCTTTCAGTGGTGTTTAACAAGCCGTCACAAAGTTTGCCCGACTGTACGCTGAATATTTTGTTATAGTGCTGTTTCAGAACCTCACAAGGCAGAGAGAATGGGTGTCAGAGCGCAACAAAAAGAACGTACACGGCGTACACTCATCGAAGCTGCATTCAGTCAGCTCAGCGCCGAACGCAGTTTTGCCAGCCTGAGCCTACGTGAAGTTGCCAGGGAAGCCGGCATTGCGCCTACGTCTTTTTATCGGCATTTCAAAGATGTTGATGAGTTAGGTCTGACGATGGTTGACGAAAGTGGACTGATGTTGCGCCAGTTGATGCGCCAGGCACGCCAGCGTATCGCAAAAGGTGGCAGCATTATTAAAACCTCTATCGCCACATTCATGGAGTTCATCGAGAATAACCCCAATGCGTTTCGCTTGTTATTGCGCGAACGTTCAGGAACTTCTGCGGCCTTTCGCGCTGCTGTTGCACGTGAAATTCAACATTTTATTGCTGAACTGGCTGACTATCTTGAGGTCGAAAATCGCATGCCGCGCAGCTTCACCGAAGCGCAGGCTGAAGCGATGGTGACGATTGTTTTTAGCGCGGGTGCTGAAGCGCTGGACATTGATATCGAGCAGCGACGTAAGCTGGAAGATCGTCTGGTATTACAGTTACGCATGATCGCCAAAGGCGCTTATTACTGGTATCGCCGGGAACAAGAACGCCTGGCGGTAACCCTGGATAAACCTGAAGAGATATGAATAAGGACCCTGCCATGACCCACCCAAGCTCCCGTGATAAAGGCACGATGTTGCTGGCTTTTATTACCGGCCTTGCTATGAACGGCTCGTTCTCCGTGCTGTTTAGTGCTTTTGTTCCTTTTTCTATTTTTCCACTGATTGCGTTGGGGCTGTCGGCCTGGTGCCTGCATCAGCGTTATCTGAACAAAAACATGCCGGATGGCGTTCCCGGCCTTGCTGCCGCCTTTTTCCTGCTGGGCATTTTGGTTTACAGCGCGCTGGTCAGGGCAGAGTACCCGGATATTGGCTCTAATTTCATCCCGACCATTTTGATGGTTGGGCTGGTGTTCTGGATTGCCCTGCGTTACAAGCGCAACCGCAATCGGTAATTAAAAACGGGAACCTTCAGGTTCCCGTTTTTTTACGCTTTACGCGTCAGCAGCACGCCGCATTCCATATGGTGGGTGTACGGGAACTGGTCAAACAGCGCCAGCCGCGTGACGTCGTGCGTTTGCGCCAGTATCCGCAGATTGTCGCACAGGGTTTGCGGATTGCAGGAAATATAGAGAATGGCAGGATAAGCCTGCACCATCTTAACGGTTTCCTCATCCAGCCCGCTGCGCGGCGGATCGACAAAGATCGTCTCGCAGTCATAACTCTTCAGATCGATCCCTTCCAGCCGGTTAAAGCTGCGCACGCCATTCATCGCCTGCGTAAACTCTTCGGCCGCCATGCGAATAATCTGCACGTTATCAACCTGGTTGGCGGCAATATTGTACTGCGCTGACGCTACGGAAGGTTTGGCGATTTCTGTTGCCAGTACCCGGCGGAAATTTCGGGCCAGCGCCAGCGAGAAGTTGCCATTACCACAGTAGAGCTCCAGCAGATCGCCGCGAGAACCCGTGGTGACGTCCAGTGCCCATTCCAGCATTTGAATGTTCATGGCGGCGTTAGGCTGCGTAAAGCTGTTTTCTACCTGACGGTAAATCATCTCTTTTCCGGCCACTGGCAAACGCTCATCGACATAATCCCGATCAAGGCAGATTTTGGTCTTGGTCGCGCGGCCAATCAGCTGGACATCAATACCTTCGGCCCGCAATTGATCGCGTAACATGCTGGCGGCCTGCTGCCATTCCTCATCCAGTTTGCGGTGGTAGAGCAGCGAAATCACGATCTGATGACTCATCGTGGACAGGTAGTCGATCTGAAACAGCTTGTGGCGCAGCAGACGATTGTCCCGAATGGCCGCCATCATTTTTGGCATGACCTGATTGATTAACTCACTGGCCGCAGGAAACTGATCGACGCGTATGCGCTGTTTCGTCTCCTGATCGAAGATAATATGGTAGAGGTCATCACCCTCGTGCCAGATGCGGAATTCTGCTCGCATGCGGTAGTGACTGACGGGTGAACGAAACACCTCCACGGCGGGCGCAGCGAATGGCGTCATCATCGTTTCTAACCGACTGACTTTTTCCGCCAGCTGCGCGTCATACTGTTCAACAGGGAGATGTTCGGGTGTCATGTTTAATCCTGGTTAAGAGCTTACTTGCCGGGCGATTGTAGGCATTCACCTGCCGATGTCCAGTCTTGTACACTGGCGCAGAAAGACGACGTGCGGAAGTCTGGACTTGCTCATGCGCTCTTCGTAGACTGCTGGCACCGGCCTCAGCCTTGAGTTAATAGGGAATCCAGTGTGAATCTGGAGCTGACGCGCAGCGGTAAGGAATGTCAGGGTGATTGCAATTGCAGACACTGTCCTGCGGGATGGGAAGTCATCACCTGCTATGATTCCCAGCCCGAAGACCTGCCGGTGTGACGTCGCCACTCTTACAGTCATCGCGTGCTATCGATTGTATGCCTGCGGCATCCTTTTTCTTTTGGATGCGATAAAAAATGAGTAAAACAAAAGCCTCGCTGTTTGCCTTCAGCGCAACGGCGATTTCCCTCTGGGCGCAAAATGGCTTTGCGCAGGGTAATGATGATACGCAAATCGTGACCGCCAATCGTTTTCAACAGCCAGTGTCGTCGGTGCTGGCCCCGACGACCGTGGTTACGCGTGAAGAGATTGATCGCTGGCAGTCCAAAAGCCTCATTGATGTCATGCGGCGTTTGCCGGGGGTGGATATTGCTCAAAACGGTGGACTGGGGCAGTTAAGCTCCATGTTTATTCGTGGAACCAATTCCAGCCATGTTCTTGTACTGATCGACGGTATTCGTCTTAACCAGGCTGGGATTTCGGGTTCTTCCGATCTCAGCCAGATCCCGCTGTCGCTGGTGCAACGAATCGAATACATCCGGGGTGCACGTTCGGCGGTTTATGGTTCAGATGCCATCGGCGGCGTCGTGAATATTATTACGGGCCGCGATAAGCCCGGTACCACGCTGACCGCAGGTGTGGGTTCTAACGGCTATCAGGCATACGATGGGTCCACCCAGCAGCGGCTGGGTGAGGCGACCACAGCCACTCTGGCGGGGAATTATACCTATACCAAAGGGTATGATGTGGTGGCTAACCTGCCTGATGCCTTTAGCGCGGCCCAGCCCGATCGTGATGGTTTTATGAGTAAAACCCTCTTTGGCACGGTGGAGCACCAATTTAACGATCAATTTAGTGGTTTTGTCCGTGGCTATGGTTTTGACAACCGCACTGCCTACGATGGACAGCAGGTATCTTTCGATCCCAATGCGTTTGTTGATACTCGCCAACTCTACAGTCAAAGCTGGGATAGCGGCTTGCGCTTCAATCAGGGCATCTATTCAACGCAGTTGGTGGCCAGTTACAGCCATACCAAAGACATTAACTACAGCCCTCAACTGGGGCGATATGACAGTACCGCGACCTTTGATGACATTGAGCAGTATAACGTGCAATGGGGCAACACATTGCAAGCAGAGCACGGCACCTTCAGCGGCGGCGTCGACTGGCAAAAAGAGGCGACTCAGCCTGGTACAAACTTCCTGAGTGAGGGCTACGAACAGCGCAACACCGGCCTTTACGCGACGACCCAACAAAAATTTGGCGATGTGACGCTGGAAGGCGCACTTCGTGGGGATGACAATAGCCAGTTTGGCTGGCATACCACATGGCAGACAGCCGCAGCCTGGGAATTTGTAGAAGGTTATCGTGTCTTTGCCAACTATGGCACGGCATTTAACGCCCCTAATTTTGGACAGTTATACAGTGGCTTTGGCGGTAACCCGGATCTCAACCCAGAGAAAAGCAAACAATGGGAAGGGGGTTTTGAAGGCCTGACAGGCCCGGTTAACTGGCGAGTGTCGGGATACCGCAATGATATTGATGATTTGATCTCCTATACCAATAATCGCTATTACAATGTCAACCAGGCCCGGATAAAAGGCGTTGAAACAACGGCATCTTTTGATACTGGCGTGCTCTCTCATTCATTATCTTTTGACTATCTTGATGCTCGCGATGCGACGACAAATCAATGGCTGGCTCGTCGGGCAAAAGAACAGTTTAAATATCAGCTGGATTTAACGCTGTATGATTTCGACTGGTCAGTGAGTTATCAGTATCTTGGCCAGCGTTACGACACCAATTTCAACACGCTTGAAACGGTAAAGCTGGGCGGTGTCAGCCTGTGGGATCTCGCCGTATCGTATCCGGTCACATCACATCTGACCGTTCGTGGTAGAATCGCCAACCTGTTCGATAAAGATTACGAGACAGCGTATGGCTATCAGACTCCAGGAAGAGAGTATTACCTCAGCGGAAGCTACAGCTTCTGACCTGCGCCCGACTGTGCTGGTGTTTGACTCCGGCGTCGGCGGGCTTTCAGTCTATGATGAGGTTCGGCAACTTCTGCCGGACCTGCACTATCTTTATGCGTTCGACAACGCGGGCTTTCCCTACGGAGAGAAAACCGAGACCTTTATTGTCGAGCGTGTGGTCGCGATTGTTGATGCCATTACCCGCCGTCATCCCATTTCCCTGGTCATCATCGCCTGCAATACCGCCAGCACCGTGACACTGCCCGCATTACGTGAGCGATTTGCCTTTCCTGTCGTCGGCGTAGTGCCTGCGATTAAACCTGCTGCGCGTCTAACGCGTAATGGTGTGGTGGGGCTGCTTGCAACGCGCGCGACGGTTCGTCGCTCGTATACGCATGAGCTGGTGTCGCAGTTTGCCAAAACCTGCAAGATTGAAATGTTGGGTTCAGCCGAACTGGTTGAGCTGGCTGAGGCCAAACTGCATGGCGAAGAGGTGGCGATAGATGAAATCAGGCGCATTGTGCAACCCTGGTTACGTATGGCAGAGCCGCCGGACACAGTGGTGTTAGGATGTACGCACTTTCCTTTGCTGCGCGATGAGCTGCAGCAGATCCTGCCGGAAGGGACGCGTTTAATTGATTCTGGGGCAGCTATAGCCAGACGAACGGCCTGGCTACTGGAAAATGAAGCCCCTGAAGTCCGATCGTCACTGCAAAACGTGGCGTTTTGTACCGAGCTGGATGGCGAAGCGGTGCAATTGTCACCGGTTTTGCAGCGTTATGGCTTCCCATTGCTTGAAAAACTGGCGCTTTAGAAGGTTTTCGTTGAAAAAAACAGCACTCGGAAAATTTATTGAAATTAGCCCTTGTCAGCCGAAAAGAACTCCCTATAATGCGCCTCCACTGACACGGCACAACGGAATACGAAGCGCCGGGTTAAGTAAGGTTCAGAACGATTCGAACCGGTCAGTTAAGCAAAAATAAGTGCTTGACTGATAAAGCGGAAAGCGTAATATATGCAGCCCGCGCCACAGAGAAGTGTGGCACTGCTCTTTAACAATTTATCAGACAATCTGTGTGGGCACTCGCAGGATTGATATCAGCGTCTCCGGACGTAAAAAATATCAAAGCCTCACGAGTGAACACATAATGAA
>NZ_JBNDNJ010000008.1:0-136870 GCF_049892805.1 Pantoea sp. EEL5 | reverse complement strand
CGCGAACCCTTGAAAAAAGCCGATAATGCGGACATTTCTATACAGCCAGAGGCGGACATCTGAATTTAGCCGTTACATTATTAGTGCGTATAATGCTATTTATGTTAAATTATGTATCCGTTTACGCCTTTTCAGCCTCACCTCTTTTTCTAGTCCATCTCTGACACTTTCAGCATCCCTCAATAGAGGAAAAGTGAACCTCGCCTCTCAGCATGTCGCTGACCCGGCATGTTCGCAAGGCGCAATATCTGCAGTCGCCGGGCAATGCCTCCGTCAGCAGTCTATCTTCCGTTTTTCTCGATCGAGGTAAGTAAACCCCGCGCATCCCACTCCATATGGAAGACGGTTTCGTCAGGACGGGGGTCAATAAGCGGACCACCCACGGCGTCGTGAGCGAACCGGTATTCCACACCTTAGCCGTTGCCGATCACTGCGGGGCTCCATTGCCAGCAACGGTTGCGCCCATTCATACACAGCCGGATATATTCTGAGTGACCACCCTGTACGCCACTCTATGCTGAGCTGGCAGATAATTTTTGTTATCTAACCCGAGTTAAAAAAACCGTTTCAGACTGATGAGTAAGCACAAAAAATCAAACCCGCTGTCACCGAATTTCAGCTTTGGAAATAAGCCTGAAAAAAATCGTCTTGACACGCCCAAACTGTCCAGAAGAACCGTTTTAAGAACATAAATCTAAAAATTTATTATTAATAGTGATAGTTTAGAATAAATAACCTGAATTCTTGCATTGCACGATAGTTAGCCTCAGTTAAGTTTATCAAGAAAACTGAATAATACTTTCAGAAGTACGGGGGTTTTACTCATTTTTATAGAGGTTAATATTCAGACCATGATCTGAACTCAACTAAGGTAACAACATGAAAAAGGTACTAATGATATATTCCTGTGTGTCCCTGGCACTAGTGTCTCTCTCTACCCAAGCATCAACAGAACTCAGCTCTATGAACCGTAGAGAAGTTATTGGCCATGTAAGTGTAACCGGAGAAGACAATCTCGACAGCCTGACGAGTGCACTGAGCAAAAAAGCCGATGCCGCCGGCGCAACCGGATTTTACATCACGTCTGCAGGGGGTAAAAACAAGCTGCACGGAAGTGCGGTAATCCTGAAATAAGCCTAGATATCGTCAGGCAGAAATGAATAGCTGCAAGAAAAGCGGCGCTTAATTTGGTTACCTGCTCACAGACTAAAGACGCTCATGAACTTGGCGTAACCCAGCGTTAACTACATGCCGGATGGGAAAAAAACCGACATGGGGGCAGTAACGCTCCTGTAGGAACTTATGAAAGCGCTGCGGGTATTGTCTTCAGTTAATACGCTATCTTGGTGGAGGTGGCCACCACATCATAGATTAAGCTGGCGGAGATTTTGAATGGTAAACGATGAAGGCCGGTCTTTAAGAGCGAAGAGCGAAATGACGAAGGTCCGCATTCTTGAAGCAGCCTCAGAAATAATACGCCATGACTGTCTTCACGCCTGCACCCAGCGCGCCATAGCCAATGAACTGGATATGTCTCCCGGCACCATCACTTGGCATTTCAGGATTCTCGACGATCTGCATGACGCCGTTATCAGAAATGCCGTGGAAAGCTTCCGGATCCAGACCCTGAAATGGTTCAGCGACAACGCAGGTGACAGACCCGAAGCACAGCTGACGCATTTCCTGTTCTATACATTGCAGCAGGATAAGCGGCTGCTGAGCGATTATGAACTCTTTGTTGCCGCCATTGGACGTCCAAGTCTGAGAGACAGCGCAATGGAATGGGTGCGGACTCACAGTCTGATTCTGCAGTCGCGCTTCAGTCTAAATGGGGCACAAGCAGATGCTATTGTTGCCTATACAGATGCATGGCTGCTTAGAAGCCTGCTAAGCAGTCGCGCAGAGGTGCCCTACGGACAAATGACAGAGACAATTTTTCTTTTCATGATGCAGTTGTATCAACTTGGCGGTAGGTAGAGGGGTTAACAATCCTGACCAGAGTGCATACCGCCGTTGTGTTCCAGAAACAGAATAGTAATTCACCTGCATTATAAACAATTTATCTTAAAAAAGGGTGTTTTAAGTAACAAAATGAGATATCCGGCTATAAGTGCTGTGTCTGGACTGTTGAATGCCGGTGACCTGCTCACCGTTGATTAATACACCGTTATGTTAGTAATGTCTTCACAAGCCACATGAGGACATTCCCATGAAGACGCATTTTTCCGACTAACAGATCATCAGTATCCTCCGCGAGGCAGAAGCCGGGGTTTCGGACCGGGAACTCTGCTGTAAGGATGCGATTTCCGACGCCACCTTTTACATCTAAGGTCTACTTCTGTTTTGCTAGTGCTGAATATGGTTTTGGGGTGTTGATTACATCTACCAGGTATCAGGTATCAGGTATCAGGTATCAGGTATCAGGTATCAGGTATCAGGTATCAGGTATCAGGTAAATATGTGGCCAAATGGATAATCCGCAAACAATAGCCTCAATAATTGGACGGCCTCTAAAGCCAGTGTAAAAAAAGTTCCGATTGTGCAGGTGCAACTTGTCACCATTTCTCAGTAAGCAGCAACTATTGCTGACAGAATATTAATTTCACACGACCTGATACCCGGTTTCATTTCTGAGCATCGTTCAGATGATTTGCGCGTTTTTTTGAGAAACTACTGATCGCTGAGTGACATTATATAGCAGTGAATACTACATGAATGCCTCAACAACATGATTCTGGGAGAATATTTGCAGATTACTGAAAACATAAATCTCTAAAAGTGCATAGGATAAAAGGTATATTAAAATTGAGCTTGGACTGGATCTGTTCCAAGGGAGGGAAACACTTCCAACTCCCACTTTTTTTCAATAAAAAAAAGGAAGTCAGAAAATTTTTCCTTATAATATTCCCTATCTCTCCAAATTAGATAAACAGGTAAATCGTCAATTATCCAGTCGCCAAGTATCTCTTTTAAGACCCCTTCATCGATATATTTATGCACAAGAAAATGAGGCAATCCAAATATTATACTACCCTTTTCAAGTGCCGTTTCAATGGCAACATCAACAGAACTAACTGTCAGGCAATCGATATGCTCCATTGCGTCTAACTCAAAATCAGGCCCAGAAATATGGAGATTAAATATATACTCTGGTTTGTAAATAATAACTCCTTTCTCTTTTAAATCTTCAAAAGATAATGGTTGACTCTCTACTTGAAAATTGGAACCTGAGCAAATAATTCTTTTCAGCGGTTTCAATTTTCTATGAATAGCAAGTGGAAACTCTGAACGTTCATGCGATAAGATAACTTGATTTAAACCAATTGCATTGTTTGTTTGTGAGCAAATTGATGATACATTAATTTTCACATCCTTTTCAATCACGCAGAAATCATATGCCCAACGAGCAAGATGGCTCTCATAGTCACTTCGATGGGTGCATAACTCAACTTTTAGTTCTGTTGACTTAATTTCATCAATGAATTTTTCGAACTCTGCTGTCATTGAAATTGAGCGTTCATAAGCGACTTCACCTACTGGAGATAATTTAAGATGCCGTGTGCTACGATCAAACAGTGTAGCTTCAAGGTGTGACTCAAGACGTGAAAGCCTCTTACTTACAGAAGATACACTCATACCTAGTTGCAATGCTGCTTTCGACAGGCTCTGTGTTTCAGCAACGGAAATAAAGACACAAAAGTCTTTCAAATAAAATCTCATAATTTCTCTCTTTGAAAATGTATTTTTCAATATACTTAACACACAAGAAATTAACAAAGGTATTTTAGTAAAAACAGTTTTTCCGTTATGGAATAACCATATTTATTTAATGGTAACTAAAGAAGCCATTCAAAACGTGCAACCGTAAAAAATTAACATTAATAGAATAAGGTGGAGCAAATATGGATATTATGGAATGTTAATTTAATATGAAAAGGAATTTTTGAAAGCCTTTTCATTTGAGCCATGAATGTATAGCAAAAAAATTGAAATTTATAGGTGCCAAAATAAATAATGGGAATGTTTTTTTAAGTGAGCTTAGCCATAACGTTTTAATAATTAATGATATTTCTTTTTTTGACATTAATTAAAATCAGTAAAAATTATATCGGTGTTTGGATTGAGATTTGGGAGATTGAATCACGGTTATTCCATTTCTCTGAAATAAAATTAACAAAATCTCTAAAAAGTGGAGAGTAATACTTCCTTTGCCTCCAAACGAGATAGACAGGAACGGGGGGGATCATCCAATCGTCTAGTAAAGTTATAACTTGGTTATAATTTTCAGGTTTACGTAACAGAAAACCTGAGGATATAAGTGAAATACCTCTTTCCTGCAACATTAAGTTGAAAGTGGCTAACAGGCTATCTGTTAAAAAACCAGTTTGGTTTAAGTTCTTAAACGTGAAAGTTTCACCATCCTTGAAAAACTCCAGCTCACCGGATAAACCATGATGATAAAGGTGTAAAAAACGGTGTTTTAGGAGTTCACTTGGATGCTGTGGTTTGCCATATCGACTTACGTAGCCTCGTGCAGCACAAAGTGATAGTTTAAGTGGATTGAGTTCACGATGGATCAGATCTTCGCACTCAATAATTCCGCTTTTCAATACAAGGTGATCGAATGCAGAGGATTCTTTTGTAAACTGACTGCTTTCGCGTGATTCAAGGAATACTGTGACACCTTTATGCCTATCGGCATACTCATCTAGCCAATAGTTGGCTAGGAACTCACAAACCATTGCCGGTGCGGTGAGGCGTATTGATCCTTCAATAGTACCAGATGGATTTCTGAGATTGTGGACTAAATCAGTCATCATTTCGATAATTACTACGGCTTTTTCGTAAGCAATCATTCCAGCTTCGGTTAATTCTATACTCCTAGTATCACGATGGAGTAGATGACTATTAACCCCCTCTTCAAGACGAGATATTTTTTTACTTACAGATGATACACTTGTGTTAAGCTCCTGAGCAGCTAGCGAAAAGCTACCGGTCTCAACAACCTTCACAAAAACTATCCATTCATCAATTTTACCACTTACTCTCACACTTTACACTCCAACGCAAATATTACTCCACCTAATTAATATAGCATGATTCTGATTCATCTTAAGATAATACTTTGATGACATTACGGATTGATAATTTTCAATCTAAACCTCTCAATTCATGTGAATTTTCTTTGATACTTTTACGATAATTTGCTGTATATCGGCTCTCACGGCGAACAATTTCCCTGCAAGCTGTGTGGATAATGAGTAAACGCTACTAACTGATTTTTAACGTCAACTTGCTGTCTGCTTTAATCATGATGCTGATGGAAATCCTCTTTACCGTCTTCATTATGACCTGCGCCCCGTTGATTAACACACCCTGATGTTAGTAATGTCTTCATAAGCCACATGAGGACATCCCCATGAAGAAGCGTTTTTCCGACGAACAGATCATCAGTATTCTTCGCGAAGCGGAAGGCGGGGTTTCTGCCCATGAGCTCTGCCGTAAGCACGCCATTTCCGATGCCACTTTCTACACCTGGCGCAAGAAGTTTGCTGGCATGGAAGTTCCTGAGGTGAAGCGGCTTAAATCTCTTGAAGAGGAGAACGCCCGCCTCAGGAAGCTGCTTGCCGAAGCCATGCTGGATAAGGAGGCACTTCAGGTGGCTCTGGGTCGAAAGTACTGACGACAGACCAGAAGCGGGAAGCAGTTAAGTTTATGTGTGATGCGACCGGTCTGTCGCAACGTCGCGCCTGCAGGCTTACAGGTTTGTCCCTGTCGACCTGCCGCTATGAGGCTCAGCGTCCGGCGGCTGATGCGCATTTATCAGGGCGCATCACTGAGCTAGCAATGGAGCGCAGGCCTTTGGCTACCGACGCATCTGGCAGTTACTGCGCCGTGAAGGCCTTCATGTTAATCACAAGCTCGTGTACCGCCTTTATCATCTGAGTGGGCTGAGCGTAAAACGCAGCCGACGTCGTAAAGGGCTGGCAACAGAACGTCCGCCGCTGCTCCGTCCGTCGGCGCCCAACCTGACTTGGTCGATGGATTTCGTTATGGACGCGCTGGCCACCGGTCGCAGGATCAAGTGCCTGACCTGTGTGGACGACTTCACGAAGGAGTGTCTGACAATTACCACTGCATTCGGGATTTCAGGCGTTCAGGTCACGCGTATTCTTGACAGCATTGCACTTTTTCGTGGCTATCCGGCGACAATAAGAACTGACCGGGGGTCGGAGTACACTTGTCGCGCACTGGATCAATGGGCCTTTGAGGATGGTGTTGAGTTGTGCTTAATCCAGCCGGGCAAGCCAACGCAGAACGGATTTATTGAGAGCTTTAACGGACGATTTCGCGATGAATGTCTGAATGAGCACTGGTTCAGCGATATTCTTCATGTCCGGAAAACGATTAATGACTGGCGGCAGGATTATAACGAGTGCCGTCCCATTCATCGTTGGATTACCAGACACCAGCTGAATTCGCAACGGACTGGCGAAACAGGAAATATGAAGAAAAACCAACCGACATTTCTAACTGAAGGTTGTATCTAATCCCGGGAGCAGGTTAATTAAGCTCTCTGCTATACCGCTTCTCTCAGGGGGGCGCACTCTTGTCGGCAGTTTCCAGCGCCAGTATCTTTGTGGATCCTCGCGTTTGATTTGTCCTGTACCCCGAACCATTGTCTGGCAGCCATACCAGGCGTCCTGATGGAAGGGGTATAAAAATTGTTCGATCGTGCCCAGAATGAGTTCATGTAAGATTTTTATCATAATCACATTAGCCAGCGTCCCGGGCCGATGATCTTCCTGTTAAAGCAGGCTTATGAAAAATTACACGAAACTTTTGGCCATTTTCACAGCTAAACACAAAGCATTTTGAACACCATCTTCGGATGCTCTCAGGAAAGGCATGTCGACCTTTAGGGCTTAATACACGGTATAACCGTTTCGTGTTAATACTTGGCTACCCGTACCGCCCAGACTAATGTCAAAGCAGTGTTCATACTATTGTAGAAACATTGCTCATACGTTTAGATAAACATACGTAAGAAGGTTGGCCAAAGCCCCGTATATCTAAGACAAAACCACGTAGCGGTCAATGAGTAATTTTCTTCTGCGACCCTGTCAGTTAAATAACCGTTGCATCCGGATACCCAGCTGTGCACGCGATACATCAAAGCCTTGGCAGACGTCGGTTATTCGTCTTAAATGCACAACAAAATCCCATGCGCGATCTGTTTATGGTTAGGCCGAACTCAATAACCTGTTTGAGTATTTTTTATTGATATGATTCATTTTTAACAGCAAGTATTCGAATATCATAGATTAATAATGCATCAGCATCAATGCCTTTAGGTAAATTACCATCACCATAGGCGATCCGTGATGGAACAACTATTCGAATAGCACCTTTATCCTTTAAAAGTTTAAGCGCCTTCTGAAACAAAGGTGGATAACGATCTAATTTTAAAATAATTGCCTGATTATCTTCTACCATGTCATTTATGATCTTTCCGCCGGCAATACTCTCACGCATTACGGTTGTGACCATGTCATCAGAGCTTAGCGTTTTTCCCTTTCCTTCTTCCTCAATCTGATACAAAAAGCCATCATTTGATTTCTTTACGCCTTTTCTTTGCATAAATTCGTTAAGATATTTCTTGCTTGTTTCACTTAAATCAAGTTTAACTCCCAATACTGTGTTTTGCGATTGATCGATTGACACTTCATAAATCAGGCTAGCACCAGGAGGAATAGATGGAAGTAATCCTTCATCGCCATATGCCAGTTCTGGTGGTACAAAAAAAGTGGCTGTTCCATGTATTCCTAGTTTTTCAATAACGCTACGGAAAAGGGAGGGGAACTCACCTGTGTTTTTAACAAGCATTTTCTTATGCTCAACGACACCTCCCCCTGCGATACTAGAAGTCATACTCACATTTATTTCTTTCTCTGGGGACAAAGGCTGTCCATTGGATCCAACAATCTTGTACCAGTATCCTTGTCTGGCTCTTATGGCGGTTGAATCTTGACGAAATAAACTTAGAGCTTTTTTTCCTAATTTTCTCTGAAGCTTTATCATTGTATCGCGAGCTAAATTAATTTTATTACTCAGGCTGAGTTGAGCACTGATCAAATCTTGAGATTTAAATTTTACATTATGTCTTAAAGCATCAGTTACGCCTTGGTAGAACGATTGCATATGTGTCTCAACCCCCAGCATCCTATTCATATCAAGTGCAGCGAGTGCTTCTCTGCCAACAGCTACTCCGGCAGCATAATCACCTGATAATTGTGCCGCTTGTTCTTTTCTTTCTGATGTTAAAGATAAATTATCACTATCAGAAGACAGACGTTCAACATATTTACAGGGTTCATTTAGTATTGAAGATTCACCTACATCAAGAGATGATGAAGAAATTAATTTCTTTTTGACCAAATCATTTTCATGCTTCAATGCATTAAAATCCTTACATTGAGTTGCTGAATTATTTACAGCTGCTTCTATCTTTTCCTCTTTTACTTTCCATTTATGCGACTGGTAATTTTCTCTTAAAGGTTTCAGGTATGTAGATGATTGAGCATAAGATATATCAGCTTGCAGTGTATTTATTTTGCTTTCAAGTTTTAATCGAGTATTTTCTTCCTGTAAGTTTTTTACTTTTTTTTGTATGGCATCATCAGAAATACGTAACGAATCAACTAAATTTTTTAATTTTTTATACTTACTCTCAAGCACGCCTTTGCTCGCATATGAATGTTGTAAGAGTTCTTTTAGTCTAATTTCGTTTTGTGTTGCCGAGTGTACTGTGCATTCTTTATTTTTTAACTCTTCATTTTTTTTAATTTCATTCATTTTTATCTTGCAAGAATCGAGCTCTTTAGCAATGATGTTATATTGTGATGTAAGAGTTTCAGCTATGTGAGGAGTAGCTTTAATTACTTCACTATTATTTAAATCTTGAGATGATTTATGAGAGATATGGTTATTTCTGTTATAATCCTTTTTTATTTTTTTTATGTTATTTTCATGTGTACGATCCAAGTTTTTTGAATTAGACTCAGTTTTATTATTTTTTGAAATCCATTTTTGAGCAAATAATATTTCCCGAGGAGGCTCATCTGCCAATAGAACTGATGAAGGTGAAAATAACGTGCATGTCAGGATTATCTGTTTCAGTTTAAATTTTTTTTTAGAGTACATCATTAACGACTTTCGCCTTTTTCAGTTAAAGCACTAAGTAAATGCCATGAGATTTCAGCGCACATCTTGGACATTCTATATTGGTAAAGAGCATCCACCGCGGCGGCAGTATCGGGATCCGTATGAGCTCTTACTTGGCCGTACTGAGTTGCCATCATCATTACATGCGTGAAATTTTTTAGTTGTTTTTTATAATCATCAGAACTAACTACTTTTAAAGCCTTCAATTGGTTTTCGCATCGATTCATTTTCGTATCTTCATTTTCACCTGTATCATTTTTTTTATATACGTTATTGTTTTCAGTTCTGAAGGTTGTGTGAGTGTTCGAGTCAGTGGTTTTTTCTGGCACATCATGCTTGAAACGGTTTTCATTTTTTTTTGTTGTACATCCTGATAGCGTCATAGCAAAAAAAACAATACTGAAAATAATTAATGAAATACTAGTTAGCTGAATTCGGAAATGGGAAGTAAGCATAATCATCATATTTATAAAACTCTTTTTAATAAAAACCAATAAACCATTAAAAATGGCAGCGCACAACTCTGTTTGAACTGCATAAAAATCAGAAAGAATTCAAAAGTGTGTACCTGAGTAAAATTAATGTCTGAAATTATTTATTAAGCCAGTTTTCACCATTTAAATGCAGAGATAACCATTTTAACCATACTCTATCTCTCAAGAGATTAATCATTCTTTAACAGTTATTCAGAACAAAAAACATTAAGGGGGGATGTTAATTTTATCGAGCTCATCTCATTCTAAATTCTATACTAGAATAGTATTGCAAGGAAAAAGTGTATTAAAGTCAATTCAACGCTGCTAAGTTTCCAGTTTTATTCCGGACTCCTGCTGTCATGAGCTCAACTTGTTTCTTTTCAGCTACGGGAAGTTTAGTGAAAGAAACTTTTTCGCATGTTAAATCCCCAATCCAGTTTACGACATCATGTGTACTTTTAACAGTAACAGGACACTGAAGGAATTCATCATTTCTCATCACATACAGAGTTTTAATTTTATGCGAACTTTCCAGTGAAAATCCGCCTTTACCAAGAGAATTCCATGAGATTACATTGAGAGGAATGGCATCATCTACTGGATTATTAACTGTATCAACCATACGGCCTAGCCATGTATAACGGCTTTCAACGCTGACGTTGTTATTAATTATTTTTCCTGGCATCATAAAAAATTTCTTTGATCCAGAACCTTTAGTGATCTGACTGCTGACACCATCTACGATTTCGGGTGATTCATTTATGTTTATCGTTGTGAGTTGATAACCCGGTACTGTATACAGAGCATGGCTGTTTGCACTTATATCAGTTCCATCATAAGAACTCACGCCAACTCTGACGCGAGTAAGTTTATCTTCATCTTCTGACTTAATGCCAAATGTTACTGCCGATGCTTGTGTTCCATCCCCCCAACGCCCCCAGTAAAAACCATACTGATCTATTGCGACAGAGGAACTGTAGCTACCACTTATCCCAGGTGAGTGCTCTTTATTTCGATGATCATACGAGTCACTAAGATTAAGTGATCCTTTTCCATATTGTCCTCCAATACGTTTGTAAATCAGTGCATTAATGTTGTCAGTGTTTACACCTGTGATTGAGGCTCCAGACTCATTTTCGCCAACATTGTGGCTAAAGCTGGCACCGTAGCCAAACTGTCTTTCACCATATCGGCTGCTGTTCCAGTTTGCACTAAGTGAAGAGCTTGATAAATCGCTTGTATGGGATAGTGAAAATGAGATATATCCCCCTTTATCTGCATTTGTATAACTGCTGTCCCTGCGTATAAAAGCATTTAAGCTGGTACCTATCGTAAAGTCGTTCCAGTTAAACGAGCGATTAAGCCCTAACTGCCACGCACGGCTACGAGATCGTGTCATGTAAACAGTTTCCCAGGGAGCCCCATCACCGAATTCAGAATCATTTTTTTTAAGCTGCGCGCGATATACGTAATGCCCTTCATTACGACTGTCCGTATAGCCGAGCGTGGCATTCCATCCGTAAACCGGTACTCCCAGCATCAGATTACTGCTAACAAAGCAACCACTACCGCTATACCTGTTGCCTGACTGTGCGTTGCAGTTTTCTGACGACATCGCCGAACGGTAATAGCTTAGCGAAAATCCATCGTTGTAACTTAATTGCTGCGTGTTGCCGACAGAACCGTCACTACCTCTCAGATAACTTGAACGAACAGTTAATGTTCCATCAAGTGGACCAGTGTCAAATCCGTGCCTCCAATCGAGTGCACCCTCTGTATAATTCACATTGTTCAGCAAAGTTGCGCCTGCCGTAAGGGATAGGCTTTTAGTCAGTGGAATTCGAGTACCGCCAACTATAACGTGCCGATTATCTTTTACTGCTGTACCCTGCTCTCGTAAAAGTTTGCCTGCCTGAAGAAACCATTGAAAGGAATTACTTACGTCAAATCCTATACTACTAAACGGTACATCCTGACTCCTTACCAGCTGATTATTTTCATAAATTTTAAGGGTGACCGTATAACTGCCCGAAGGGAAGTTACGGGTGTCTAGCTTATGCATACCTTGATTAAGGTAGAAAGACTCTAAAAGCTTATCATTTCGGTACGCATCCACACGAGAATTACCTGAAATGAATATTGCAAGTGGAGTACCGCTTGAGACCTTATTATGGTTAATCCAAGCTAAGGACGATCCCACACGAACACCAATAATTTTATCAATTTGCAGTTGACTGAGATTGATATTTCCACCGACTGAACTGAATATATCACGCGAATCCATTTGTCCACCTTGTAGATATATCTTTCTCCACAAATCATGTCGTACGAAGGCATTGTTAACTATTACGGCAGAGTTATTTTCGGTTCGATATCGTTGACCATTGTAATTCCAATCGATGTTTGCATAAGAATTTTTTCCAATCCCTAAAGTGCCATTTCCCTGAAAAGATACAGACTGATAATCTCTATCTCCTACAAAGCTAAGATTTTGTTGATGGATAAAACCATTGTGACTTTCTGGTGCATTTTTGAAAAAAATCTGCTCTTGTTTTTTTTCAGGAATGAACTTTTCTGGTACAAAAAGATGTACTTCATCACTTGTTTCATCATATATGGCAGCAATTAAATTAGGATTTATATAGCCGCAATTTAAATTTTTATTGAAATTTTCACATGACAAGGCATCATTACGCTTCAGGGGTAATGATAAACCGTGCGATAGTATTTTTTTAAGTTCCTCATTTTTACCATACTTACGCTCAACATCACTTATCATAATATCGGGTTCTGAAAATTTTATAGTTTCAAGGCTAACGCTAGCTTCATAGAGCCCTAATTCTTCACCGTACAGGTCAACGCTGACAAGTTGTTTTTGCCCTTCAGCCAGAGACTCAAAACCATGTGGTACTTTGAGTGTCGCAGCTGCCTGATAATTTACAAGTACGCATCCAGCGAGTAAACAGTGTAGAGGTTTTCTGACCCTAAACATAAAAGTACCGAGGTATACAAAAGGCGAGATCCCCGCCTTTTGTGATATAAAAAACAAACTAAGGTGTTGGAGTCGGGTTCGGAGCAGCGCCGTCTTTTGTTGTCGCCTGAGAAACGATCAGGCTAACAAGTCCACTATATTTACCCGCTGTGGATATTTTTCCTGGAGTTTTTGGTTTAATTACCAAAGAAAGTGGCATCGAACCATTGTCCGTTCCTGCAGGGAAAATTTCACTATAACTATAAACGGTATCTTGCACCCCCAAATCAGCCTTACCTAATGCTACAGATAGATCAATAGGATTTTGGCCAGAAGCGTCCGTTAACTTTGGTTCTGCTTGAAGTCTAACTTTCATGTCATATTCATCGTTTGTCCAGAGTTTGACATCTTGTTTATAAGCTTCCAGCCCATGTAACGGATTATAGTTTAAAGCGACTGTGGCTGGGAGGCTGTCACCGTTAGCTTTGGTTATTCCTGCTGTTGGGTCGATGTCTGCTGTTACAGTGATATCTGCCTGGTAAGCTTGCGATGCAGATGAAGCCAGCAATGCAGCAACACAAATATATTTAAAACTACTCTTCATGACCAACTCCTATATTGATTGACTTGTACCTATAAAAACAATAGCTAACCGCTAGTAACATTAAGCGGAATTTCTTCTTCTTTTCCATCTGCGTTGTTGATGAACTTTACTTTATAAGAATCACTAGAACTATATTTAAATGGGAATACATTAACACTCATGTCTGGATAGATGGTAGAACCTGATTCTTTCCAGTTGCATTTACCATCATAAGAACGCTTGCAAATTCCTTTTATTTTAATTCGACTGGTCCCTGCATTATAAATGATACCTGTCTTTGTATTTAAAATCAGATTGTATGTCGGCATTTTAGGTAAGACATGAACCAGTGCGCCCCAAACTATGTTCACACCTACTTCTGCTTTTGTTTCACCATGCATTGAGTTATCACTCACATTATTATATTCATCTGATGAAACCTCTTGGAAATACACGCGCCATGTTGTTTCTTTTTCAGGTGTATTCAGTGTAACCATTCTGACAATTCGCTTCGAACCAGGAGTAATTGCAAGTTTTAAAGGTGTAACAATCAGCCCATTTCTGTCCAGACCTTCTACTTCTAACTCTTTCTCATGAGGTGTCCCGGGATTTATAATTTTCTTCACACCGACCTTCACAAATGCCACTGTCTCAGATGAAGATATCACCTCTATCTTAGAATTACCGGATTTTCCAATATTAACTTCGATAGGATATACACTAACCGCTGCATTGGCGTAACCAGCCAAAACAAGAAGATTAATTAGTAAAATTTTTTTAAATTTGCAATGCCAACCCATCTTATTTTACCTAATTATAAATAAATTTCACAAAACGCTTCTAGCAATAATATTTTCATGCATTGCCAATAATGTAAATCTACAAAATCAAAAAACATATTTTCGGTTATGGAAAAAGTCTTATTTTTGTAATTTTATTATCAGAAAAACAAAACCATAAATTCATTACGAAATGGTTTTGTTTCATTAATAAAATATGTTTTCTATGAAGAGTGTCATATGTAGTGGTTGGAATCCTAATTTATATCTGACTTCGAATGTAACCTTAATGTGAGTTCTTTTTTTAAGAGAAATTAGTTGCTGTGTTATTTGCCTGCCTAGGTTATTGATTCTTTTTTTAATTCTTTTGGTGGCTAATTATTAGGTATTCCACCTTCTTACTTAAGGTTAAACGATTTCACTATACATCACATAGCATTTAAATCTGGCTTTGTAGTTTCTTTGCGCTTTATAAAATGAACGTTTTTATTTCATAAACGACTTTTTTCTTTATGGTTTTTTTACTTTTATTCTATTGAGTTAAATTATAATCCCCTTGTCTCCCTGTCAAAAAAAAGCCGCATAAATATGCGGCAAAATAATTACAAATCACAATAAAATTCAAAGCCCTTCTTTCATGAAAGTAGGTTGCTACATATTGCAGGGTATATAGCGAGGAGTTTTCCCACATCCCTGTGGAGAGGTACATCCTTATTATTAGATTAACAAATGATAATAAAAAATCAATTTCATTTTTATAAAAACACCTTTTCATGATAGTGAAATGTTTTTTTTCGATTGAGTAAATCTCGTTACCAGTTCCGTAAAATAAAACAATTGTTCATGTTTGCTACCATCTACCTTGGGGGGCAAAACTGTATTGGTATAAACTAAATATTTCATGCTGGCAGGATGAATAATATTTTTACCTTCACTTGGTATATGACCAGCCTTAAGGCTGCTGTAAGAGTTGAGATGTGCAGTCGCGCGACGATAGCCGTTTGTCGCCCGCTCGATGCATATCTGGCAGATAAGGAGTAACAGTCGGGCGTCATCATCTTTGCTGTAGCGGGCTGACTGATCTTACCCAGCAATAGTGGACACGCGACTAAGTGAGTTAACTCTCAACCAGAGGTAGCTCACATGACAAAATCCGTACCAGCCAGTAAAAAGCCCCGCAAACAATATACGCCGGAATTTCGCGATTAAGCCCTTAAACTCGCTGTACGCATCGGCGTTGCCGCTGCCGCACGCGAACTCAGCCTGTATGAGTCGCAGCTCTATAACTGGCGCAGCAAACAGCAGAGCCAGGCAACGTCTTCTGAACGAGAGAGCGAACAGGCTGCTGAGATTGCCCGCCTCAAGAGGCAGTTGGCAGAGCGTGATGAGGAACTTGCCATTCTCCAATAGGCCGCGACATACTTCGCGAAGCGCCTGAAATGAAGTATGTCTTTATCCAACAGCATCAGGCTGAATTCTGCATTAAGGCGATGTGCCCCGGCTAGTATGCCTGGCGTAAACGGCGCACGGTTGCCAGCGCCCATCAGCAGTTCCGGCATGGCTGCAAGCCTGCGCCGTCAGGGCTCAGAGCAAAAGCAGCCAGGAAGTTCAGCCCGGTCAGCTACCGTGAGCACGGCCTGCCGGTGTCGGAGAATCTGCTGAAGCAGGACTTCAGCGCCAGCGGCCCGAACCAGAAGTGGTCAGGAGACATCACATAGTTATGTACCGACGAGGGCTGGTTATATCTCGCGGTGGTCATCGACCTGTGGTCGCGGGCCGTTATCGGCTGGTCGCATTCATCACGGATAACAGCGTAACTGGCCTGTGATGCGCTACAAATGGCACTTTGGCGGCGTAAACGCCCGGAAAATGTCATCGTACATACAGATCGTGGCGGGCAATACTGTTCAGTGGATTATCAGACTCAGCTAAAGCGGCACAAACTGCGTGGCAGCATGAGTGCAAAGGGGAACTGTTATGACAATGACTGCGCGGAAAGCTTCTTCCACTCCCTGAAAGTGGAATGTATCCATGGTGAGCGCTTTGCCAGCCGGGAAATGATGCGGACGGCGGTGTTTAATTATATCGAGTGTGATTACAATCGCTGGCGACTCCACAGCGCCTGCGGCGGTCTCAGTCCGAAACAGTTTGAAAACCAGAACCTCGCTTAGGGCCGTGTCCACATAACACGGGTAGGATCATAATGCCATATTGCCGTGCAACGAGTGAGACTGTGTAGCCGGGTTGCATGGCGAGCGCAACAAAACGGGCTTTCTCTTCGGGAGTACAGCGAAGACGCTTTTGCTCTCCAGTGATCACTTAGATTGTTTGCACAGGACACACCTTAAACATAGTTCTATGACTATGCCTTACTGGTGAAGTGTCCGGTTTAAACGTGGGGCTATTACATCAATGCAATCCCGGATAATAAAGGACTCTGTCCTGAACGCACTGTTGATGGCTGTATGGCGGCGAAAATCCCCAAAAACGTGTTCTTGTTCTCTCGGACCAGGGCAGTCAGTATGCTGGCCTGAGTGATACACCGTCCTTAAAGCACATGGCCTGAAAGTTAGCATGAGCCGTCGCGGTAACTTTAACGATAACGCTGTTGCAGAAAGCTTTTTCAGTTATTAAAAAGCGAACGGATAAAAAAACATCCATGGAAAGCGGTAAGAAGCCCTCAGCGGTATCTAGATTACATTGAAACGGTTTTAACAATTATCGTTGGCATGGTTAGGCAATCATATGTCACCCATAAAATATGAAATCCAATATTATCAACGGTGGGTAACTGTCTAGTTTATCCGGTGCGTTTCAGTTAATCCTTCTACGATTCAATTTTTTCTTGTCGAAAAAAGAATTTAGCAAATCAGAAATCGTAGAAACATTTAGTCCGTTGAAATGTAGTTGATGTTAATGCTTACCTTTTCATGTCAGCTAAAACCTAGAATCGGTAGCTCACCTGCAAAGAGCCTTGGCTGTCACGAAATCCTTCCCCAGCCTGTTGAGTAAACACGACTGCGCCTGTAAGGCTCTTTAACAGACGTCCTTCCACGCCTGTTTTCAGCTCAGCTATGTCCCTCAAACCTTTAAGACTATCGGCTTCCCCATTCATGCGTACACCATACGTATCCCTGTTATGCAGCCAGTTTATTTCCACGAAAGGCTGGAATTCACGGACAGTGTCCTGATCCAGATGGCTTTTCCCGTTCAGGTAAGTTCTGATTCCGAGCCGAGTAGTGAGTCCGTCGTTCCCTGTGCCCTGAACCATGGTACCGCCAGTCTCCTTGTGAGATTCTGCGCTGATGCCGGACCATATGACCTGAGCATGCGGCTCTAAGTACACCCAGTTTTCGATACCGGATTCGCCCCGCCAGGTTGCTATCTGCCACGCGTATCCCCCCTCTAGGGAAGCTTTCAATCCCCGGCTGTTGTAACGCTCTTCTGGCAACTTATCTCCCGATACTTCGTTATGGAACCAGTTGTACTGCGTCCATGTCTCAGCCCATGCACCAGTTTTTGACTCAGCATTCTGATACCAGGTGCCGTAAAGGCCAGCGCTGTAACCGTTCACGCTCCCTTTAGCGTTCTGCCCGGTGAGGCTGTTATGGGAGTTACTGTTCACACTCCCATAGCCGCCCATAAGGCCGACATGAACACCATCTTTACCATTAGTTGACCCCTGCAAAAGGTCTCCTCCCAGTTGCAGCACATAACGATTGGTTTGAGTACTGTTCTGGCCGTCTTCCATTGAAGACCGACCGTGCCCGCCGAGATTGAGCATCCACATGTGGGTCTTTCTGACGTAACCCGTTGCTGGATCGGTATAGCGTGTTTCACCGCTGTGATCACGCATTGAAAGGTCAAATAACATATTGGCGGCCATCAGGTTAGCGGTGTAGGCTGCTGCTTCAGGACGATACATGTGAAGGGGTATCTGAGATGACGAGGGTTGTTCTGGCTGTATCTGAGGCACAGAAGTCATACTGGTCAGATACCAGCCTGTCAGATCACTACCCGAGACGTTTCCTTTATGTAGACTGTAGTCATAAGCTCCCGCCACAACGCGATTGCCCAACGTAAAAACTGCATCTGAGCGCCCACCAACACTGATGAGTCGAATACCGTCGAGCGTCTGTGCACCGCTCCCGTTCTCATTAGTCACAAAAAGCGTACTGGTACCACTAGTATTTCCGGTCACCACCAGTCGGTCAGTCAGGGAGTCATCGCCGCCCAGCACGCTGCCGAGCGACACCGAGCTGCCGGGCAGTCCGGTGTAGTCACCATTAACAGTCAGAGTGTTGCCCGCGCTGGTCGAAGTCGGATTCAGCATAAGAATTCCTTTGTTGGTCAGGCTCGTATTGATAACAGAGGAGGCATTTTTATCCGTACCGAAAAGCAGAACCCCGTTCTGAAAGAGGGGGCCGTCAAGAACGCTGCCGCTTTCCAGCGTCAGGGTGCCGTTGTTGACCGTGCCGTTAGCGGCGGACCAGCGGGCGGACGGCGTGAGGGTTAGTGAGCTGCCAGAGGTGACGGTAATGTTGTCCACATTAACGTTATTTCTGGCAATAAACGCTGAAGTGTTATTTATATCGCCGACTGATACGCTGGAACCATCACCGGGTGTACCTCTGACGGTTCCACCCAGCATTGCCTTGTTGCCTGCAAGAATGAGAGCAGCGCCACCAAGACTCACGTCACCACTGATGATACCAGAGTTAAGAATACCGCCAGAAACCGAGCCTGTATTTATTAACGTCCCTAAATTCCCGCTATTGCGCAATGCATACTTCCCACCTGAAAGAATACCCCGGTTTACAATCGCCCCTACATTGCCGTCATCCTCAATATCCAGTGCAATTTCATCAGCCCTTACGTTCCCCGTATTAGTTAAGGAGCCTGATATGGTGCCATTCACTGTGTAGGCAATCGTGTCAGAAAGCGTGTTAGTTGTATTCAGCACATTGCCGACGAATGCTTTATCAGTAATCCAGAGCACCCGTCCTGTACCGGAAACTGTTCCACCTCCGAGCGTTTCCCAGCGGTAAACGTTTGCACCAGGCTCCAGGAGGTACAGAAACTGGCTATAGCCCAAAATATTGCGTGCCGGAAGTGTGGCCATATTCGCATTCGTTCCGGGCTGAGAGATTGCGTATTGACCATCCGGAGCCTCGATTATTGTCCCACTAATCGCTATTCCGTTCAGGCCGAGCAGGTTTATATCCTGAACCGATGAACTTTCTGAAGTAAATCCTGCAATTCTGTTCGTATTGTCAGAAGTCAGAGCTGCAAGGGTATCCGTATTTGGAAAACTACGAATTTGATTTATAGTACTCTGAAAAATGGGATCAGACTCACCTCCTCCAACATCTACAGCTTTGATAAATGGCTTAATTTCAGGCGGAGCGGTTGTCCCTGAGTGGGCAGTACAGCTCAGAGCAAACAGCGTAAAGAGAAAGGATTTCATTTTTCCGTCCTGATTTTTTGAACTTGGTACTCTCCAACAATCCCTACAACGTTTCTTCACAAGATGCGAAGCGTGTTGCGTGCCTGCGTTATTTCAGAATAATCAGGCATCTTATATGTAAAACAAAACAGAGATCATTTCTATATTAAAGTTAGTCTGCGGTTCGGAACTTTAACATACAGAACTTAAAACTCTGCTCTTTGTTGACCCTAACTTCATCTCCTGAGCTCTGCATGCAGTTTCAGCCCTTATGCTGTACTGCATGCTCAGGAGGCAAAAGCGGCTTAAACAGTAAGAAGGCTGACCTGCACCCAGTATTTGATACAACCGTCGGTAATTATGTTTTTGCGTGACCCTGACCCAAAATTCTGCTCCATTCATAAACAGAGTTTCGGCATGATAAAAACTGAAAATCTCCCGAGCAGATGTGGTGCTGATGAAAAAACCGGAGAGCAGGTTGCCACTGCCCTGAAACAGGCCGAACTGGGTATGTTCGTGCCGGTTGTCTACCGCAGGCTGGTTATTTTCAATGCCACCTTTTACGCCAGGCATAAGAAATACAGCAGAATTTTCCCCTCTGAACTTAGACATATTCGGTAACTGAAATAGTAAAATCTGCGGCTGAAGCGGCTGGTTGTAGATCTCAGCCTCGAAAAACGATGTTACAGGATGGGCTGGTTAAAAAGAGCTGACGTAGGCACGGCCGTGGTGTTGTGCCAAGGATATACAGCCACTATGAAGTGCCAGCCAAAGACAAATCTTTTTGCATCACGGCTCAGCAGCAGTTCGTTCACATATCGTTCTGATATTGCCAATGACAGCGCACTGCGCCTCCACATCTGTCAGATTACCGAAACGCGCATTTATTACGAATACCGCCGGCTTCAAATCGTGCTGCAGCGTGAGGTGCGCGACAATCCAAACGTGTTACCATCTCTATCGCGAGCTGGGGGCTGAGTCTATGCCTCAAGCGGCCACGCCCCAATAAAACTGCCCTGCTGCGGCCGTAGCTTCAGGGCTCTATCCGAACCACGGATTTTTTCACGGACGCGCTGTTCGACGGGGGGCTCCTGGTAGCAGTTATAGAGCTTTTCACCTGCGAATACCCGGGGCTACGTGGTGGAAGCACCTGCATTCGACAGAAGTTGCGGAAATACTGAACAGCATAGTGCTCAGGCGTTCTTTACTGCAGTTGCTGTAAACCGACAATGATTCTTGACTTGCAGGAATAATACTGGAGAAGTAGGTATTTGAAAGAGTGGTAGGGTCTTTCCCTCGCCCAGCAACGCCGACAGATAACTGTAGTGTGGTCCCTTAAACGGCAGGTTGCAGCAGTGATGACAGAGAAAGAACGAGTTCATGTCTCTGGAGGAAGCACGGAAAAAATCGATGCCGGGGCTCAGTCTATAATCAGAGTCTTTTCCATTCTACACTAGGTTTGATGGTGCCTTCCGAGTTTGCCGAAAAATCTGCCGGTTGCCAGAATATACAGTCAGAATACCGTCCATTTTTCACCGGGAAAATTTGCGTTTGCAAAGTCCCAACACTGCACACGTAAACAGTAGCATGAATATTGAAGCTCCTAATAATGCGACAAATCCGCTCATAAAGGCTGATTCAGCAAAGCTGAGTAATATCTGTCCCTCTTCAGCATTCAATGATTTTGAAGCGGCAATTGCGCCATCAATGCTGTCTCGAGCCCAGAAAGGCAGATCAGGTACCGAAGAGATATCATACGAATATATTACATTCAGAAGACCACCCAATAAAGTAATGCCAATTGTGCCACCGAACTCAAACGCAACGCTCTCCAGCGAGGCTGCTGCACCTGAGCTGTGTTCAGGCGAGTTCAAGATTACAGCGGCAGAAGCAGCAGTCATTGCCCCTCCCAAACCTGCACCGGTCATTGCAAGCGCAACAACAGACATCCATATAGCATTGTCAAAAACCACAAGATAAAGACCTAGGCCAGTTGCAGAAACTAGCATTGAAAACACAATTGCTCTGAATGAACCAATAAAGGGTACCAACCATCCCACTATGGGACCGGCACAAAATGCAGCAAGTGGCAGCGGCAGGATGAACAAACCGGCAGTGAAAGGTGACAATAAAATGATCAGCTGCAGTCGCTGTGTGATAGCCAGCTCAACGCCTATCACGCAGGCAACAGAAATCATCGCTGCAATAATACCTGTCGTAAAATAGCGATTACTAAACAGTGTCAAATCCAGCATCGGACTTGCTGAGCGTAGCTGATTTCTGACAAACAGCCCGGTCATTATCACACCTGAAACTCCACTGAGAATAGCGATACTCAATTGCGGCGACGACTTGCTCAACTCTTTCAAGGCAAAAATAAGCGCAGTCATTCCAGTCAATATCTGTAAGGCTGCAACGATATTCAACACACGAGATTTATTTCCAGCGATCGGTGGGATCAGTTTTAGCGAGAAAAGGAACGCTATTACAATGATTGGCACGTTAATGAGAAAAACAGAGCCCCACCAGAAATATTCAAGCAATAATCCCCCCAGGACTGGCCCCAGAGCTGAGCCACCTGACGCCACTGCTGACCAGATTCCAATAGCCAGAGATCGTTCTGCAGGATCTGCAAACACTTTTCGCACTATAACCATAGTTGCAGGCATAATCGCTGCTGCACCAACTGCCAGTAGTGCTCGAGATGCTATTAACATTTCAGGGGTTACGGAAAAAGCAGCAGCGACGGATGCAATGCCAAAAATGAGCAGCCCAATATTTAAAAAGCATTTTGCGCCATAGCGATCGTTTAGAACTCCCATACTTATCAGCAATCCTGCCATGGTAAGTGGATAAGCATTAACGATCCATAGTTTTTGCACGGCAGAAGCCTCTAGATCCTGTGTTAGGCGAGGTAGCGCAGTGTAGAGCACGGTCATGTCAATCGCCACTAGCAACAGCGCGCTGGAAATTACTGCCAGTATTACCCAACGAAATAATGAATGCATATCATCCCTCCCTAGCTGTTTGTAAACGTATATTATTATGCATGCATTTACTGCGTATGGAGGGTATATTGAAGTTTTGTGGAGACATAAATACATTATGTATGAATGGTAAAGGAACGGTTTGAGCACTCGGTTTTGAACACATTCAGAATTTATATGTTTTTTTACTTTAGCCCACAAGAGCGGTGATGCAGAATAAGCTCGCGGTACGGTTTATTCATTTCAACCTAAAAATAATAATTTCACAGCCCATGCATCCATTAATTACTCAACTTATTCAGGGTGCTGCGTCGTAAGATGCTTAATTCCGCGCAATGATTGTTATATACTAGTCTGTTTTGCAAGAACCACATCTTCAGTTCGTTGTTGTTTTTTACTCCAACCTTTCTCATGACCCGTTTTTTGTAATCGTTGACGGATTTTTCCTTAAGCCCTGTCCATTCTGCAATCTGTCTTAAATTCATGCCAGTCATAAAAAACCATGAGACAGCAATTTCATTTTCGGTGAAATATATATAGCGTCGGGTATTATCTGTAAATGTCACAACCACTCCATTTTATAATGGGTTATTTAATCTGGTGAATATTAGCCCTATAAATCAGCAAGATTCATGTCATTTAAAATTAAAAGCAGTCCGTAGAACGAAATGCATTATTAATGCTATATCTCCCTTCGAAAAAATCTGGCCGTTAATTTTTCCATAAAAATGTCCTATAAATAATTCAGATTACAAAGATATTAGTAGTCTTCGTGTAAATGAGCGTTGAGTCTTTTTATCAAATGCGTCAAGTAATAAAAAAGATAGAACCCCCGTTTTTTTATGCTGATTTGCAGAGCTCCGGATGTGTTAATCTCAAGTCAGTCTCATGGTTAATGATGTTGTGGCGGTGAAACACTGCCATTACCTGAGGACAGTTCAGCCTTCGGCTACTGGTAAGTCAATGTGAACGTGGCACTGGCATTTGCCGTCCCCGGCGTAATATCGTTGCCGGTCTGATAGTATCTTGCCTGAAGAGGAATGTTGTATGCGCCCTCTGTACTGGTCGTTCCCGTACTGATTGGGGTCGAAAGCATTAGTGGCGCATTTTTGTAAAGTAACTGAACCCCCACGCCAGATGCGCTGCCATTGCCACCATTAACGTTCAGCACCCCCTCTACTGCATTATGGACGTTGCCATCTAACTGAAGAACAACCCGGGTGTTGGCATTGCAGTTGAGTTGTATGGAAAAACTGCGGGTGTTGCCATCTCCTGGCCATGTACCCGGGCCATTGAAGGCCCGCTTTTCCACCTTCCCCATAGGAACGGAAATGGCGCTGTTTCTCACCGTACATGCCGAATTTGTCACGTTGAAGCCGGCAACATAGATGCCTGTATTAGGAAACACAAAGGCGCTCTTGTTAATGCGCATGAGGAATGAACCGACCACCCGGGAGCGTACGTAACCTGTTCCGACTGACAGTGCCGTTTTGTAAAACATTACCCTGGCCTGAGCTTCGATAGGTGTCCGGGTCATTATTCCGTTGGCAGCACACGCGCGTCTGGTATCGTCAGCGCCCATAGTCTCGCGGCCATCGACGTAAACAGGGGTTTGGCATGTCCCCAGATAAGGGGTTGTATTCATGCCTACCGCATAGCCCAAACCTGGCACATTGGTGCTGTAAACCCGGCGTCCGTCATAAGTGGCAACGTAGGTACCCTCTGCCTTTACTCCGAGTTCCTGATACTCGATGCGGCTATCATCACTACTGCCACTGCATTGAAAGGTCTTAACAATGTTACTGACCAGTTCACTGCCAATGAGCGATCCTATAGGCAATTCTGTAGGAACCCTAATTGACCCCGGCGTTAGCAAAGTTGAAGACTCGAGCCTATGACACTCATAGGCCTGAACGTCAGTGGCCGTCAGCGTCAGTAGTGCGCCAATGGCAATAATCAGTAATCTTTTGTTCATAATTCTGCGTCCTCTATCGGCATTGCACCGTGATGAAATGTAAAGAAGGCTCGTCTGTTCCCGTATCATAAGGAGCTTTACACTGGCCACCCTGCCAGCGGACAGTGACGATGCCTCTCTGCGGCACCCCACTCAGATAAACCTGCCGCTGATCGTCCACGATGCCCGAGATGGCCTCACTACCCTGGGTAAGGGTTGCTGAGGCGCCAAAAGGAACAGCAACCTTCGAGCTCAGAGTCAGCATCACTTTTTGTCCATGACGGGTAGGAAAATCAGCCAGAACCAGCGCACCTTGTACGGGTACAACCGTCCGGGTGTCGGTAGTGATGTCCGTGTTTTCTCCCAGCGTGCCGGTGTTCAGCTTGACGGTATTGCGGCGGTAGGGCGAGAGGTAAGGCACAACGGCATATCCCCGGCCGTCAGTATAAACGCCAGTGTTGTTATCCACTTTAACGCCTCCGGCCTTTTTTGCCCTGACCAGCGCCATCGTATCGCCCAGCGGCTGCGACAGCGTCAGGCCATATGGATGAACAATGACGCCGCCTGCGGCACCGTAGTTAAACTGCTGCGTCTGGTGACTGTAATTATACCCCGCCTGATACTCACCAAAAGAGGCCTTATAATCCACCGTGGCGCTGCCTGAAACGCCATTTACCCCGCTGCCGGCCCCCTGCAAAATGTTATAGCTCAGGTTATGCTCGTCTAGTGCGGTGCCTGAGATACCTGCGGACGTCATGGACGCGCCATGACTGACCTGGCTGGCTGACAGGTTAAACCAGCTTGTCGGGAGAAGACGATCAAACGGGATCTGTACGCCCAGCGATATCACCCTATCTTTCTGGCTGTAGTAAGGTGACGCTGACAATGTATAGTTGAGCGAATAGTTAACAGCCCCGACGCTGACGCTGTACCCGACGTTGAAGTTATTTTCCCGTCCATTGAGCCCCCAGTACTGCTGCTGATAGGCAGACACGTAAAGACTGCCATAGTCCCCCAGCGTCTGATTGATGTTAAGCTGTGCACGGCTGCGCCTGTTATGCTGGCTGCGCCAGAGATCGTAGTTGCGCTGTGCAAGGGCCTGTTGGGAGTCGCTCAAATCGCCAACTCGAGATTCCTGCGGCAGGGCATCGTAATAGCCGTTCGCTTCGCTGAAATCCAGATAGCCGGGCGTGGAATACCGATATCCAGCCAGCGTGAATGTGGTGCCGCTGTCCGTAAAGTCTTTGGCATACTGGAAGCGAAATGAGGTCCCGCGCCGGTAAACCTCATCAATCTTCGACTGCGCCCAGGTAGCGTCCACTGAAAGCGACCCTATGCTTCCCAATCCTTTACCCACACCAAGGCTTCCTGCCGTATAATTTCCGGACACAACTGTTCCGCCATAGAGCGTGGTGGCATGCGGCAGGCCATATATTCCCGTAGCCAGGATAAATGCCGGCTCACGCCGGCCTTCCTGCGTCGATGCTGCCACGCGATATTTACCGGCCGTAATGGAGTATTTAAAGCGGCCTTCGCGCTGCATAATGGGTACGGCTGAGAAAGCCTGCCTGAACTGGCGCACGGTACCATCTGCCTCGCGGACAGACACGCTCAGTTCGCCGCTTGATGATGTCGGATACAGGTCGCTTATCGCAAAAGGACCGGGCGGCACATATGTCTGATAAATAACGTTACCGTCCTGCCGGACTGTAACCCGTGCATTGCTCTGTGCAATACCACGCACCACTGGAGCAAAACCCCTTTGGCTTTCAGGCAGCATGTTATCATCTGACATCATCTGCACTCCACGGAATGCAAAACTGTCAAATACGTCCGCCGGTGTATTGCTGTCGCCAGCAAGAAATAGTGCCCTGAGCTTTTTTACGTCACGCTGCACATACGTACTGATACTGTTCCAATGCCGCATGCTGTCAGCATCTGACCAGGTGGAGGTGTTACGCAGGTGCCAGGCGCCCAGATTCACCCCGCTCCGCAGATTCAGGTAATTGCTCTGCGCACTTCCGCCGCGCAAGTCGCTGCGGGTACTGGCACCGGTATAGGCATAGTTCAGAAACGCGGCAGGCAACCCCTCATCCCACTCTTCAGGAGAAACGGTTCCCTGTGCCGACTGTTGCACATACTCCTGCGGGATACTGATGTCGAGGCGACGTCTGGCAAAGTCATATCTGAATCTGCTGTCAGGCAGATAATCATTGATGGGTCTACTGAGCCTGCCGTTGTCGGCGCGAGAAAACTCAGACGTCGCTCCTGGACGAACGCCCCACGCCACAAGATCTTCCCGGCGGATATCCGGCACAAGACCTTTTTTACCCAGTCTGAAATTCAGGATCCTGTTGGCTACGTCATTACCGTTCAGATATATCTCTGTTCTGTATTGACCCGGCACCTGCCCGCCCGGACGCTCAAGGAATGACAGGTCGATATTATCAGTCTGCCCGTCGTGCTTCTCGATGGCATCAGGGTCAAAATAATCTTCCGCGTTCGCCAGACGAACTGACAGCGACGTCAGAACAAGGCATGTCACGGCCAGGCAACGACGCTGTCGTGTGGAGAAGGTCATGAATAACATTCTGAATATTACCGGCTCAAATATTCGCCTTTCTGACGTCAGTGATGCCGCCAAAATCATTTATGGCCCGCCAGGAAACCGCCCCAGCTGTCCCTGCAGGGACGGTAACGGCCTGTTCTGACATGGGTTTAAGCGTAGGTGGTGTTTTAACCTGAGCACTACCCACTTTGAGGTCATAGAGCGAGATATGGTAAGGCGTCGGGTTTGAGACATACACCTGACTGCCCCGCCGTGTGAAAACCAGCTTTTCATAAGCTGTTGCCGGATCGCCGCTCAGGCCTGTTGGCCGGTAAAAAAGCTTGATAACGCTTTTAACCGTTATGAACAGCCGGTTCTTATCTTCTTTTGATGTGCTGGGCACGGATTTGATACTAAGCCATAACATTGACTCCCGATCTGCGGGCAGCGGCCGGCCCGTGTATACCACTCTTACTGAGTTCTGAGAGTGGGGCTCCAGTCGGAAAAGAGGAGGTGTTGCAATGAACGCTTTATCTCCGTCAGCAGACGTAGGATCTTTGTCGACCCATGCCTGAATCAGGTAGGGCCTGTCATCGGGGTTATTCACAGTGAGCGATGCCTGACGAGCGCCCCCGTTGTAGATCAGTCGGGTTCCGCCTATTTCAATACCTGCCTGACTTGCAAGAGGCGCTGTCATCAGGCACAGTGTCAGCAATAAACGCAGCATACATTTTCTCCGTAAGCTAAGGAGCCGCGAACGGCTCACTTAATCAGTTATAAGCAACGCTAAAGGTCGCCGAAGCATTAGCAGTTCCCGCACCCACCGATGCACCCGTTGATACGTACTTGGCTATGAAGTTGAGCGCATTCGTTGCGGTAGAGGAAAGCGTTACAGGTGCCGACGCAGTACCAATGGGGATTTGCGTATTACTGTCCTGCTCATATATTCCTACGGCCACATTCGTTGCAGTCTGACCGGAACTCAGCGCAAGCAGGTTGCTGTTACCGCTAGCTAATGGTCCATCAAACCGGATACGAGCCGAAGTGGCGCTAGCCGGACAGCCCGTTAAGTTAATGGTAAAGCGCGTGGCTGAAGCAGTAGCGCCGACTGATCCGAATGATGACGCGGAAACATCGCCCATGCTCACGGTCTGGTTTGCCGCTGCGGTATCCACTTTGCAGGCGGTGTCAGTGATTGATCCAGTGAAATTGATTGTGCCGTCCGCGGCAGAGGCGCTTCCGCAGATAGCCGCTGCAAGAAGTGCACTAGTAATAAGTGTGATGCTTTTCATTTCTGTAATCCTCGTTGTTATTTCAGTCGATAAAAAAACATGAGGCCGTAGTAATTCATCTTGATTCAGCGAATGCTGCATCAGAACAAATAAAGATGACGCTAATTTCATACGGGCCATGAATCCAGGTGGCGCATGTTATTCTGAAAAATACGTAAGCGCACCTTTGAATTTCTCTGAATTTGTTTAAATATCTTTATTTTTTCTATTTAAATTTATATCTATTAAAATCAATGAGTTATGTTTGATTTTGTGAGGTTTAAATTAAAGGTATATACTAGGATAAAATTAACATGTGTGTCTGATGTCTAAAATTTATCTGAGAAACCTTCAGCTTTAGCATGTTAAGCTTACAAAAATATTTTACTCAAATTAAGCTTATAATTAATGTGGGATTAGTAATGGCTTATTTCACTTGTGGAGCATACCTTGAGCAGGAAAATCACTCTTAACGGTTTTTTTGTTTTTGAGCCGGATAAAAAAAGGATAACCGGCAGGGGAAGCCCGGCTGTTATCAGCGCATCCGCTTCACTGTGCCTTGAGCTTCTCATAGAGAATGCAGGGCAGTTGGTCACGCATCAGCAGTTTTATGACTATGTATGGCGTCGGTTTGGTACGGAACCGGCGTCAACGACGCTTTACCAGAATATCTCAGCCCTGAGGCGTGCTTTTTTAAAAGCCGGTCTTAAGGAGGATATCATCCGAACGATGCCACGTAAGGGGTTCCTTCTCTCACCAAAGACAACAGTTGAGAAAGAAGTGATCTCTCTATCTCTTCCATTGAGCACTGTGACGCAGGACGATAAAGGTGTCCCTGAATTGGCAACGAACAACCCTGAACCAGATATCGCTGCTGAAGGGGTTCAGATATCGCAGGATGAACCAAAAACTGAAGCTGAGAGCAGACAACTTTTGCGCTCCTGTCGTGTCACACCACAGACTTTTTCGGCTTTTTTCTGGTCAAAGAAATTTTTGGCACTGACCTCGCTGATTGCTCTGACAGCTTTGCTTTTTAATTTCTCAGACATCAGGAGCGGACAGAATGTCGAAGATGCCTTGTTTACTTACAGTACGCATTATAAAGGCTGTACTCTATTCAGTCGAACAGATGCTCTGATGAGCACGCAAGAGGTTATAAAAAGGGCTGAGCAGCTGGGAATTGACTGTAAGACATCACCTTTTGTTTATCTTACGGTCTATAAAAAATCAGACAGACTTTCTTATTTCATGTGTCAGCACCCGCTTGACTCCAGCGTGAAGGCTAACTGCAATTCATTTTATTACATAAAGAACTTCAATGATGAATAAAATTTTCGCAGTCGCTGCGTTAATAGCAATGTGTTTTTTATTTTCTCTTTTATTCACTTCTGGTCGGGAGGAGAGCACTGCTGTTGCCTGTAAAGCCCATGTCTCCTATTTATGGGGCAAAGAACGGCTTGACCTGTTTATCTCACAAAGTTTGCATAATGGAAAAGGGTTTCTGTCAGTATCGGGCATCAGTTATCACAGTGATAATACCAAAAGCTACCTGGATAAATCCCTGTCCTTCTCATATCATCGGAATAAGGATGTTTATAATTTTAAATCTCAAATGATTATGGACTCTCCTCAGATGACTATGAGCCCCAGTGAGGAGAAACGATGGTTTCCCGAGTTTTTTACAAATAAAGGTGAAACTCTGATACTGAAAATAAGGCCTTACGGTAAAAATGCCTGGCTGTTTTATGCAGGAACTACCCCTCTTTTTGTCTGTGAAAGAAATCAATAACTGTTTTACATCCCTAAGTCAGGGTTCTACTCTGGGTGCTGTTCGAATGCACCCAGAGTTGTGAGATTTATCTGGAAACCTGTACAGTTTTTTCGAGCTCACTAACCGGTTCCGACCTCCCTGTAGGGCTGATACATATTGATGTCTGCAATCATTGGTTTGAGGAACACGGATCGACATGCACGCAGTTGGTCACCGTAGAAGACGCGACAAGTCGGATAATTCAGGTTCACTTCAGAATCCACAATAAGTTAATTTGTTGCCATACGCAGCAATCTAAAACAGAACTGAAAGCCGCTATCATTGAACAGCGGCACAACCAGTATTTTTAGCATTGTCATCGAAGTTAGCTGAAAGGCTTAATTTACTAGTTGAAGATTTTTGACATCAATTTCTAGACTGTTCCAGTCTTTTTCCACTTCGCCTTCAATGCGCACTTTTGATTCAGGTGAAACTGTTTGTCCCATCCATCGCTTGTCATCAATATCAACATATACTGAGCCACTGCTATCACGAAATTCGTAGAGTTCATGCCCTACCTGTCTGATAATATTGCCTTCCAGGACGACCCAAGCGTCATCACGATACGTTCTGGCATCTGCCACGGATGATAAACCCGGAGCAGATCCACTAAACCCGCCTTGAGAGAATCCCCTTTTGACTGGGGCGTTGAAACCATTTTGTTGTGCGGAAGCAGATAATGAAAAACCAACGAAAAATAAAATCAATAAAATTTTTTTCATAAAAAATCCTCTTCTGGAATTTTAATAAACTTTGTATAAGAAGCACGAAAGATTTAACTTTGACGTTAACGTACCTTGAAAGCTATTTTCCCAGTTTTAAAACCAAATGCAAACTTCTCAAATCGCTGAAAAAATCACTTCCATTATCATGGTTTTTCAGACATTGGTGTACCTTTTTTTCTATATATTCCAACTCATTAACCTCAATGCCGAAGCTGCAAAATATTAATATGAAATCAATAACATGAGCGCACTCTATGAAATTATATCTATCCAAAACTTCAACTATATAGGACTTAAAATCCTGGCCGCTAAGAGATTGGAAATCAGACTTGACCTTAGGGCTCCGCATTAGCCAAACGTCCGATCTGCTTTTAACGCTGGTCATTATAGCTCCAAATTCATAACAGAGAATTACCCGCAATATACTTCAAAATTCCGCCGTAAAATTAATATAGATTTTATAGAAAACCACATGACTTGCAATTGCAAAATTAGAAAAACTATTTTTCTAATTTGTGTTGATGTAAAACAAAACTATTAATTAACTTTGTGTTATAAATTAAAATAAAATTAAAGAAGGTTTTCTCTATTTGCATAAATGTTAAATATGTGATGAATAATTAATTCAGGCAACTAATTACTAAGGAAAAATCATGCGTTATACAGAACACAATAAAAAATTTACAGAAAAGGAAATTATGGTCACGTGGTTCTTTATGACAGGAATGACTATGAAGCAAATCGCTGAGTGGACAAACATACCCGAGAAGTCTGTCAGTTACTTTAAGAGAAAGGTAATGCGTAAAGTTGGTGTTGATAACGATAATGAATTCATCATGTGGTTTTTAGAAAACAGGCAGACGTATAGAAATGACAATGAAGAACTCAGTATTATGCAAAGCAGCCAGCAAGTTAACAGCAATTTAAGTAATTAAATAAAGGATGTTACATGTCAACAAAATTAAGTGCCAAAATTTTTATAATCAATTTTATCTGCTTAACCATTATTACAGGATGCAGTAATAAAAACTCAGATTATCGCAAGCGTCAATCTTATGCTATCGATAAATCACATGTGTCTTTAGCTCAAAATCAGAGGATTCGATTTCTGATTTTTCATTATACTGCTGTTGATAATGCTACCTCTCTTAAACTACTTACAGGTGAAAATGTAAGTGCGCATTATCTTATTTCTGATCATGTAGATACCAGCACAAAAAAAACCATCGTTTACAAACTTGTAAGTGAAGATAAGCGAGCCTGGCATGCCGGCACGAGCAACTGGAACGGGCGGACTAATTTAAATGACTCTTCTGTAGGCATTGAGATCGTTAATCTAGGATTTAAGAAAAACTTTTTTGGTAAAAAAATCTGGTATCCATACAGCCAACATCAAATTAAAACAATAGCTGCTTTAGCTAATGATATCATTCTTCACTATGGCATTACTCCAGATAACGTCTTGGGACACAGTGATATCGCACCTCTTAGAAAAGAAGATCCTGGAATATTATTCCCATGGAAAAAATTGGCTGCATTAGGTGTTGGAGCATGGCCCGACCCGGAAAAGGTAAAATACTATCTGCATGGCCGTGAAAAGAACCAATCAGTGGATGTGAGCAAAATGCAAAAACTGCTCAGTCAATACGGTTATGATCGAATACCACAGAGTGGAGAGCTGGATGAAGCTACTCAAAAAACTATCAGCGCATTTCAAATGCACTTCAGGCCATCAAAATTTGACGGGAAACCTGACGCAGAAACTGAGGCGATTGCTATGACCTTGATTCATCAGTACAGAGATCCCTCAAACTGAAACCTTTTATTGCATTAATGAAAAGGCAGTCTTAATTAACCATATGATTTAATCTGTAGTGGGAAATATACAAGTTTTAGTAATGGTTTTCCATTAAAATACTTACCCAAAAGCAAATGAAATTTACATTAACAAAAATGATTTAGTTTAAGGTTTGATGATTGGAATGAAATATAGTGATTCGAAATTTAAAAAACCAGTAAAGCATCAGGTAAAAACTAGTGAGTTAAGTAGTGGCTTGAAAATGAGATTGAAAAAATCAATGAAGGAAACTTTGCTACTTGTAAGTCTTTATCGTGATTTTCCGATATTGTAGGTTGGAAAAGTTTAAATAAAATTTTAACTTTTTTTATTTTTCATGTGGAAAATAAAAAACGATCTCTGAAAAAAAGGTAGGGGAAATGCACAAAAAAACCATGAAGTTAAATAAGGTAAATATAATGCTTACCTTAATATTTTCCTTCTTTTTCTTTATTTGCAATGAATGCAATGCTGCTCTAAATATACAGTATCAAAGTAAAAACATCCCACGCTCTCAGTTCAGAAATGATACAACACTTGGAGTTATTTATCTGAACGCACAGCGTATTCATGCAACTTTCGAAAAGGCTGCATTTCCTAGCGCACCCAAGAATGGAACACGAATTCAGGTTTATTTAATGCTACCCCCGGGTTGCCCAAGCTTGGCTGATGGTGCGTTGATGGTAAATGCTTATAATTATGGCACTCCAAGAGGATGCAACTTCACTCTCGATTCTATTCTTGGGTCCACTTCCCTTGATTATGAATCTAGTACAGACTCTGGATACAGTTTTACTGGAGAAATTTCAAGGTTGGCGATTTTCGATGTTAATGTTCTGAATTCCGACAAAGCAATGTCCGTAGCAGGGAATCACTTTACTATAGATTCTTTACCTGACTTAAAAATAAAATATATACCAAAAACTGCTTATCTAGCTATGAATACACATCAATTATCCTTATCCACTCCTCTACAAATACCGATCCCAGATAGTGTCCCTGTGGTTTATTTCCCGCAAACAAACAGCTCAACTACACAGGTTAAATTGCCTGTAGCGCCTTCTTCATCAGGATTGGCGGCAGGAAGTGTTGATTTTGATTTGTGTGTATACGATGGTGCTGGTCTTTCAAAACCTGTTTATCAACTGACTTTTATCGATAGTAATTCAGTTGATGCATCTTCCGATTTCATACTCAGAAATGGTCAAAGTAAGATAAAATACAAAGCCAGTATCACCTCCCCTGCCGGTGTACAACAAGAGTTGGAAAATAATAAGCCTATTCTTTGGAACGATATGGTTAGGGGGGGGGCAGCAGGAAGTCGGATCATCAATATTACACCACGCGGCCAACAAGGCACAGTTCCATGCTTTCTGGCAACGATGAGCCTGAAGGTAGAGCCTGTTCAGTATAAAATATTAAGAGCTGGGAAATACAGAGGCACGATAAACATCGCATTCAGTGTATCGACAGGTTGAAGTTAATTTCTACTTATAACAATTTCTAGTTAACTACTATCAAAATAAGGAAATAACTGGTTGAGCGCCTAAGTGGACATAAACAGGTTTTCTCTAAACCTTATTCTCTTTTTTGGCACTCCATTTTTTAAGAGTGAGCATTACTCCACTAACATTATTTAATGGGCATTCTATGAATTTATGCCCTCCTCTGCTTCTTTACCCGTCCCTAAAGATCCTAAATGCCCTAACTTCATATAATAGGCATTATATGAAGTTAGGATCCACTTGAGGATCCGTGTATCATGGGATCCGGATTAGACATCATACCGTGCATCAAATTTTCAGGCCCGCGTGTATAAATTATCAGGCGTCGCTACGTGAAATCTGCAGGGTTTCTCCCCTGCTTCCCTGACAGAATTCACGTAGCGTTGTCTCCCGAAAGGAGAAAAATGGACGATTTCAGACCACATTTACCCGTATCTGACGGTCACCTGCCCGTCCAGGCTGACGTGGTGGCGCAGCTCCAGGCATTTGTTCAGGACCGTAAGGCGTTTTCCGACAATACCTGGCGTCAGCTGCTCAGCGTGATGCGGATCTGCGCGGGCTGGGCGAATGAACACGGCCGCACCTTTCTGCCTATGGCGCCAGGCTGTCTGCGCGATTACCTGTTGTGGCTGCAGGCAAACGGTCGTGCATCTTCGACAATCAGTGCACACCTGGCTTTAATTGGTATGTTACACCGTAACGCAGGGCTGGCTGCCCCCGGAACCACACCTTTAGTCTTTCGCGTAATGAAGAAAATTAACCGGACCGCTGTGGTTAGTGGAGAACGCACAGGCCAGGCTATACCGTTTCGTCTGTCTGATCTTCTGGCTCTGGATTCGGTGTGGTCCGGTTCCGCCCGTCTTCAGCAGATCCGCGACCTTACTTTTTTACACGTGGCTTACGCAACGCTGTTACGCGTGAGCGAGTTAGGGAGGCTTCGTGTTCGTGACATTTCGCGCGCAGCAGATGGCAGGGTTGTGCTGGATGTAGGCTGGACGAAAACAATTGTGATGACCGGAGGCCTAATCAAAGGACTGGGTGCTCTTTCGTCACAGCGCCTGAGCGAATGGCTGAGCGCGTCGGGCCTGATTAACGAGCCTGATGCCTTTATTTTCTCACCTGTTTACCGTACTAATCGTGTGAAGATAAATACTGACAGGCCGCTGTCAACACGGGCACTGGAAGATATTTTTGCACGCGCCTGGCATGCGGCTGGTCCCGGCTTGGATGCCAATCCTAATAAAAACCGATACCGGGGATGGTCAGGACACAGTACCCGAGTGGGTGCTGCCATCGACATGGCCACAAAAAAATACAGTACCGCACAGATCATGCAGGAAGGTACCTGGAAAAAGGCCGAGACGGTGATGCGCTACATCCGGCACGTAGATGCGCATTCAGGAGCCATGATCGATCTCATGGAAAACCATTGTTAAGCTCCTGGTTCACCCTTTTGACCAGAGTCAAGCGGTGTCTGGTCAAGTATCCAGCCAGTTTGTTTAACATATTACTTATTCCCACTTTTTTTAAAGCGACCATCCCAAATGCACATGAAAAGTCAAGCCTTTAATCTCCGCCAGCGATATTCACTTTGACTGCCGTTGCGGTCTTCATTGGCGATCATGAGAACGTCCTGCCAGCGCAAGCAGAGGCGCACGTTGTCACCTCTCCCTTTTACCGCGCTTAAGTGGTTTTCTTCATCTTGAGCGTAATTGGCCAGGCAGACTTCATCATCCAGCTATGTGCCGGCCAAATGGCTACCGTCATAGCGGCAGACCACAGGCTGCCACGCGCAGTCGGTCAGGGAATGAAGCGTATGGTCAGTGAACGTCGCTACAGGTCCTGTTGACCCTTACATCAGCATTGAATCAGGCGCACCTTAAGGCTGGATAATTGTTGCATGGCAGAATTCAGTCACGTTGACGGTGTAAACAGAATATTAATTTTGCCTCTGTAATGGCCCGCCTTCAGGCTGCTGTACCGGACAGGCCGGATTTGCACGCTGACTGCTGAGGGCACGCAGGGAACGGTACCCTGGTAGCCGTTCGGTAACTGAACGTATCTCAGCCGCCCCAGAGCCGCACCGCCATTCTGCATGTTGTTCCAGTAAAAAGGTTCGCGGTTGGCGACCGTCTGTGGCGTGCCGGACGGGTCAGTCACGCTGACGCTGTAGCTGATTTCTCCTGCGCCATTTTCCCTTCGCATGGAAAAATCCCGCCCGATGCTATTGCTGTTTTCGTCAGAAAACACCAGCATGTAACGCGAATCAGACAGCCCGGCCCCGTCATACAGGCACATGTCAAGGCTGGCGCGGCCCGTGGCCACATCACCCGAAGGCGTGACTTTTACTGGCAGCACGGCGTGGGATGTATTCTGCTGTGGAAAGAACACTGCCGGAGGTGTTCCACCAACGATAATCGACAGCGGAGAGCGCGCATAAGTGGCAGTAGTGGAATAATCTTCTAGATATACAGAAAGCCTAGGTATGGAAGACAGCGAAAGCGAAACGGTCTGTCCGGCGTGGGTCAACGCCAGGACAGGGTCATTAATAACCACATCAGTTATTTTTATCCGCGGAACCGCGACTTTAAAAGCATAGAACCATTGGCCATTTATGTATTTGAGCTTATGAGTTGGATACCCCTTCAGGCCTGTATATAGAGTGTAAAGGCTTCTACCGTAATTGCAGACCGTTTCCGTAGTGGTTCCGGTGTTTCTGAGCATACCAAAACTGTCATCATATCCGCTAAAATTACATCCGGGACCTACCCCGCCCCCAGGCATTAAATAATAAGCTGAAAGCCTAGCATCTAAGGGCCGTTTGCTGTCAACAGTTCTCCACACTGTCAGAGTCTGCTGTTTAAGATACATGGTTCCCAGCTTTTGTCCCTTCTTAATGCCCGATACGGGCACGTCCGTTCTCTCATATTCGTATTCATAACCGTCCGTAGCGTCGGCAAATGCCCGGACACTGTGCATCAAAAGGATTGCGGCGGCTGTCAGTATAAACCCGGAGATGAAAGGAGACCGGGACAGGTGAAAACGCGAAACAGGGTCATTCATAAAAAAAATCTCAGGCAGGATGTGGGAAATTGTTGACACCAGCCAGTGAAAACAAGCCATAAGATAGATTGTACCGATCAATATCGATTATTTAATTGGCTAAAAAGGAAAAAAAGAATTTCTCTGCGCAGTAACTTTTAAGACAGTGTTCGTATTATTTACGCTGTAATCGCGCTTTTGCGGGGTGAGTAAGTCCGCCATTAACGGCCTGCATCATGTTTTCCCGAACCATCACTCCCGGTGAGGATGCCTTGCTTCCTTACGAAGCACATAACGCTTTGGCAGAGTTTCCTTTACGTGTAACATCCCGCCCCTGTTGATGCTCTGAGGGACTTGAAATCCACCTCCCTCGGCAGCAAATCTCGGACCAGGTTCACCGGCCAGTCCTTGATATGAAGGATGATGTAACGCAGCCATGCCTCCGGCTTCCGTTTATGGATGTCGCTGGCTCGCCCGGTACTCGAATTGTGATTCCGCTATCTCTTCCGGCAGAGGCCATACCAGCATGCTTTCCCTGAAGCGGGTGACCATATTAGATAGGTAGTACACGCTTTATTCAGGCAGGACGAGATGCACCTGCTGGGGCAGGTGGCATGGCCCCTGCCCCAGCGGCTAACCGAAAGCGCAGTCAGCTACCGTGCTGGATTTGTTACATCCCCGCTTTCGCCCAATAATTTTGTTTACAGTTACAGTCTGGGCCGATTGATGAGGCCGGCACAAATTCCTTTGCCTTTAAGACTGGCCGCCTTGGGGGGCTCTTTTTAGCAAGATGATCCTGGTGATTTTTTTTCCTAAATGCACAGAGGGTATTTCAACCAGTCTGAACATAACCGCCGCCAGCCCGGTGCTTACTGCAACTGAGAGTAAAAAAACTGCGGTGTTTCCATTTTTAATCGCCGATGGCGGTATAGCATTTTTGATAAAAAGCATCACCGGGTAATGAACCAGGTAAAGTGAGTAAGAAATATCACCCAGAAATGACAGCGTGCGAATGTTTGCGGTTTTTTTATGGCAGCTCAGCATAATGACCGAAGCCATAATTATTAGTGCCGGCCAGAAGCCGCCGCTCATGCCGAAAACCTGCGGCCCGGTAATGGCGGCAAAGGCTATGGCTAAAGCGAGAGCGACCCACGCCACTGCACGAATGAAGCGAGATCCACTGATTTTGTCATTCACCATCAGTTCTGCCAGAAACATACCCGCAATGAACTCAAAAACAACCGTGTTACTGGCAATTTTAATCCAGCCCTGCCACCAGTGCGAGACAACCATTTCAGGCGATACCTGAGAGGAAAAGCTGAAACTGCCGTTATAAAAGAGCTGAAATCCCACCATGGCAGTCATAAAAATCAGCGCACAGAGACAGCTGCGGTAGCGATAACTGAGACGCATGGAAAGTGCAAAAACGGCGTAGAACATGACTTCATAGGACAGCGTCCAGGGTGGCCCCAGCGGACTGAAACCAAACGTCGGCCCCTGACTGCTGTAATCCTGAAGACAGAAATAGAGGACACATGACATCTGGCCGATGGTCCGTTCAGGATAAACAAAGACAAGTGAGGCGAGCCAGACCAGAAAGAGGGGAGGCCATATGCGGAAAAAACGCTTAATTAAAAATGTACTGGCTTCCTCCGGTGCCTGGCGGGTGATGAACGTCATAATGAAACCACTGACGATGAAAAAAACATCGACGCCCAAGGCGCCGGGAATGTGGTTCTCCCAGTAATCACCCAGAAAGGCAGAGTTATGGGCAATGACTACAAGCAAAGCCGCCAGTCCGCGCACATACTGAATGGTAAGAATCTTCACGGGTATATGTCACCCTGTTCAGCCAGAAATAATCCAGTATTACTTAACTTAGCAGCATTCTCCTTACCAGACCAGATACTAAACGGAACTAAAATGAACGTAAGGCGTAACGGGTTATTCGGCAGACTCTCCTCCCTGACAAATCCACAATGACTTTCAGTATCGGCTGTTGGCCGGCACTGAACACTGGCTGTCACGGTTACCACCGTTAGGAAAATACTTTTTTAGGTACCACTCATCAGTACCATTTTTAAGATGAGTAATGCCAAAATTTCGCGTGAGGTATGTTATTTTAACCAAGCGGTGAATCCCCCTAAGCGGCGGGGCTGAGCCACAAAAGGGGTGAAAGCCTTGGCCAATAAGCGGGTCAGGTTGTGGCTTTTCCTGACTCACCGGGAGGCACCCGGCACCGCTCAGTTTTCCTCAGGGAAGCTGACTGGCGTAAACAAACGGACGTAAAAGTGTCGGGCCCGGCTTTGCCCTGTGGGCGGCACGCCCTGAACAGCTATCGTTTTCAGTAGACAAAAGCCCTGCCGGATTATCAGCAGGGCTTTTTATTCACCACTGTCATGCAGACGGTGATGGCTTTGTCCACTTAGGAAAAAAGTATTAGCTTTTGATACACGGTATTGTTTTGCATCACCGTGCCTCTTGATCTCGCAGCTAATCGTTGAGGGTGCTCTTGATAGTTTGTTTGCGATCGCTCTGATGCTGATTTTTGCTACCAGCGCTCTGGATATTTCCTCTTTTTCATCAAGTGAAAGAGCCAACGGATGCCGCTTTCGGGCAGAGGGACGATATCCACCAGTCTGGTGGATAGTGGGCATAGCAGAAGAATGATATCTGTCTAACATTCTGGCAATATCATGCAGGAATAACCTTGCTTATACCTGTCTCAGATGATCGCTTTCTGTTCTGGCGTGTAGTTAATCCGCGTTCTCTTTTCATGGCAACTCCCCGCTCGATTAAGGATAGCGTTGCATCGACCAATTGAACTTACAGGACAAAGCGGACGTTTATACTTGAATCAACTCCTGCAGTGAGAGCCGTATTCAGAATGCCGCTTCAGCGGCATGAAGGCGCCAGATGACGTAAAAGATGGCTGAGAAGCTTAACGGCGCCGTACGCCCGGCGTAGCCGGTTATGGACGTATAAATCGTGCCATTCCCCACCTTTCCCTGAACAGCTTTGCGGGCTTTCAGCAATGAAGAAATTCAGGTAACCCCTTTTAACCCCGGTGAGCGGGCTTCACGGCGCTTGCGACGTGAAGGGCGTGATTTCCGGGGCCTTGGCGTCGGCAGCTTGCTGCTGACGCTTAGGGGGGTGTTCACTGTACCCTGAAGCAGCTCTACTTACAGCGACACAAATGCTATTAGTTACAACACCCATTAATCAGCCACTCCTGTTCCGGCCCGAAGGGCCGGGCGGGGGCGGCTGGTCAGTGGGGGCGATGGGTTATCAGGTCCGGCGCCGGTCCCTGCCCGGAGGGGCACTTAGTGTGCAGGACTGCGCCGGTGCTGTTTACAGTGAATTAATGTATGCTGTAACTAAAGTGGTTGGCTTTGGGGCCCGCATCAGCGGGAGCTACTTTAGATTCTGAGCGGCGCGGACGCCTGCGGCCGCTGCAAGCGAAGGCCTTTTCCACTTATCCACAGTGTCGCGGGTGACAGAGATCATTCCGGGTTTATCGGAAGACCTTAAAACAGTGTTTACGAATGTTTTGCAGATTATCTGATATCCGTTTGCTGCTTTCTGAGGTTATCCCATTGCGGATTTCTGTGAATAAAAGGACGGCGACGGGGTTTTGCGCGCGCTACCGGCGCATGAACGACGTCGTGGCCGGCATGAAACGGGAATAATGGAGAAGACGTGGCCGGATCCTGAAAAGAAACCACGGCAAAAGCCCCGGTTAAGGGGCATGGCCTGGATGTCAGGTGTTACGCGTCAGACGTGGGTGTCGTGTGTCTCAAACAGCTGCATCTGGAAGAGCTGCCGGATGGCCAGCTTCTCAAGACGCTCATCCGTACAGTACAGCAGCTCGCCTGCGGGCAGCGTTTTACGCAGGTGTTTCATCATCTCAAACACCTGAACGTCGCGTGGATGGCTGCTCAGCCGGTTGGCCCGCTTACGCATCGCCCCCTGCTGACGACGGTATTTCAGCGATTCGATCCTTTTACGGTCGTACCAGCGACGTCGGGCGGCCTGTGGCGAGATGTCTTCATCCTCCCTCATCAGCCCTTCCGCTATCATCTGCCGGCGTTCCTCGCTCCTGCGCAGCGCTTTTTCCTGCTCTTTCGCCAGTCTGGCCATGTCCGCGCCCAGCATCCGGAAGCCGGCATCGGTTATCCAGACGTACTTCGGCAGCCACTGCCCGGACGCGCGGTCCCACATTTTTTCTTCCGACACCGCGAGTACGCCATACCGGACCTGTTCGCTAATCAGGCGGGACATACGGCTCACCGTAACGGCCGTCTCCGGAATGACGTTGCCGTGTTCGTCTTTCGGACTGACCTCGTGAGCCAGCCGCGACGTGCACATGCCGACAGAATGTTTGCCCTTGTCGCAGAAACTGATCAGAACCGGCCAGGTGGTATCCAGCAGCCGGGCTTTTTCCGGTTTGAAATGGTTTTTACGCCCCGCCGTCTGGCGGTTCATCAGGTAGTAAGGGTGCAGCGACATTCGCATGCGCAGCTCGCTGAGGCCGGTTTCCGGATCGGTTTTCACCAGCCGGTTGTAGAGGTAGCCGATCTGGCCACCTACCGGCTTATAGCGCGCCGGCCGGAACCACTGAGGGTTTTCGCATTTCGCCCGCGTGGCGTGTTCGCCCCTTACGCGACGGGTCTTACGGGGTACGGCGGGGACGAGAAAAGAGGACGTTTCACCGGCGTCGACGCCCTGCCAGAAACGTATCTGTTCTTCGGTGCTGAGCTGACTCCAGTGAAGGGTCGGGGTGCGCTGTTTCATGACAGCGCCTCCCTGGCAGACTGAGACCGCTCTGTTCTCTGGCCACAGGTATGCCGCAGGACTTTACAGACCGCCTGACGTGAAAACAGAGCTGCCGGAAAAAAGACGCAGGGAAACCCACCGTCATTACTGCCGGTGTCTCGGGCTAACAACACAGTTCTGATGTGAAGAGGTATTGCCGGCCGGTTCAGCCGGAAAACAGCCTTCAGCAACGTAGCAGGAACAATACCACACCCGGTCGGGAGACAAATGCCGGCAGCAGAATGGTTACTGCTGTAACGTCTGGCTTCATCCGGAGTCGGGCAGTTTAGCCCGGTTAAAATCTGGTCATTCACCCTGTCCCGGACTTATGGCGGACAGAGGTTGTCTTATGAAATGCATGCGTTATAATCCTTCACAGGCCAGCGCCTGCTTTTAACCCCCCGATACTGTCAGCCCGCCAAAGTTGAGCAGTACCGGGGGGTTTTTGCATTCAGAATCCGGGCGCGCCGGATTCTGACCCTGGACGTTTTACGGATACGTCCCATCCGGATAGTCGGTGGCCCCCGCGGCCGCGCATGTTCGGTCACGGAGGTTTATGCTCTCCTCTCCTGCAGACCGCCACAGCCCGCCGAAAAGGATCGTTACGATCGCGCCACACGATCGTCCGAAAATCATACCCTCAGAAAAATCTCAGATCCAGCCTGAAGTTAAATTTCGTCACCCTTTCGCATCACAAAAAGGCCTCTGCCGCAGGTGAATGTTATTTCTGGTATATCTTTGCATGGCGGTGCAGGAAGCCCGGAACAGGTCCGGGTTGGGATAAAAGCTAAAAAAGGCCAAAGTCAGGGAAAGTCGAGACGATAACTGACTAAGTAACGCGAACTCAACCAAAAGAAAAACCAGTAATAGTCAAATTTCACCGGCAGCTCTGCCGGGCTGCCGGTTCTTTTTTTACTTCCCTGCAGCCTTTTGTACAGCCTGCCGCATCAACGCCTCGCTGAAAATACCCGGCAGTAATGTAGTGCTTTCCTCCGATACATTTTCCACCGGCCTGACAATGATTGCAGCCGTTCTGAATATCACCTACCTGCAGTTCAGTGAGATTTGCGTTTCTGACATCTTGTCCCGTGAGACCTACTACTTGAACCTTTCTGTTATTCTGTTATTCTTACAATCCATAGAATAACAGGGTGTTTGATGTGCATAGTGACTTAGAGGATGTATCACAGTTTTTTCGTGCATTAGCTGATGAAGGTCGTCTTCAGTTGCTGATGTTGCTGGAAAACGGGGAAAAAAGTGTTACTGAACTCACCGAGCTGTCTGGCGAGAAGATGGTAAATGTTTCTGCGCGGCTAAAAGAATTGCTCTATCACCGTCTGGTGATGCGCCGGCGTCAGGGCAGAATGATGATTTACAGTCTCGCAGACAATCATGTCGCTGATATTATTCGCAATGCATGTGAACACATCAACGAAGATCATTAACCGTCCGGGAGTAATTTATGTCTACCTGCAATGAAAAACATCATGCACATCATGAGCATCAACACGGTGCAGGATGCGGTCACACAGCAATTCATCATGGCGATCACGTCGATTATCTGCATGACGGGCATCTCCACCATCCACATGGTGACCATGTCGATGAGCACGTGTTACCCGTGAATGCCACTAACCCGGATTTGTGTACGCCAGACCACCATTGCAGCGGCCATGAGCCGGTCCATGTACATGGACCGAACTGCGGACATGAAGCTGTGCCTCATGGCGACCATATCGATTATCTGGTTGATGGTCATCTTCACCACCCTCACGGGGATCATTGTGACAATCACGGCCCGGTCACCCTTGTGAAGTAATAATATTACCTCTCGTATTACACAGCCTGTCATTAATGTGATGACAGGCTGACTGAGCTGAAGGTCCGCTATGAGCGAGAAGCGGACATTGCTAATAGCGTTATGAGTGAATCAACGGGGAGCAGGTCACTCGCAGCGATCAAAGCGCCTGCCAGGTCAGATAGTTTTGCTTCACCTTACACCCCCGAGACAACGTCCTTCGGCGACATATTAATAATACATGTGCGCGAACCGCATTTAGTTCAGCCGACTCATTCAAATCTCAGTAAAAATTCTCAGATGAAAATCCAGCAATGGCTAATGCCGCTGCGAACAGAACTTCATCCCGAGAAAAAATGATTATTTAGCTTAAGTGCTTTATTTAACGTTACTAAAAGTTTATTCCGTAAAGCAGTAAATCAACAATGCGGTATAAAGTTAATGAAGGAATAACCGATAAAAAGGTTAAGGTGCTTTGCAAATGTATCTTTTGCAATTGTCACTATAACGAACTAATTCACCAGGAATTATAAATGAATAAGATTCTAAACAATATAAGTCTTACCGCCAAATTTGCCATTCTGGGCCTGTTTTCCCTTGTTCTGTTCTCAGTTCCTACCATGCTTTTTGTGTCCGAAGGTAATAAATACATTCAGGATAAGCAACGAGAGGTAACAGGTGTACCCGTAGAAAATAAGATTTTAGCCCTGCTCAATTTGATACAGCGCCATCGTGCAGAAACCGCCCTTGCCATTGCAACCAAAAATCCAGCAACACCGTCCCGCGTTCAGGTCAGAGATGAAATTGAAAACATCACTGATGTTATTACCAAAGATATGGCCAAGACAGAAGGCAGCGCTGCCATAATCAGCAAAATCAATGATGTGCGCACACAGTGGAGCCAGCTACAGCAGAGAATCGATTCTTCACAACTGACTCTGACAGCCAGCCTTGATGCGCATGCCCTCCTCATCCGCAACCTTTTGAACGCGAACCGTGATGTGCTGGATTTTTACGGCCTTTCACTTGATTCAGATATCAACACGTACCGTTTAATTACGAGTAATTTTTCATCATTGCCTGAGCTGACCGAAAGCCTTGGGAAAATACGTGCATTCGGCACGTCACTTCTTGCCCGAAATGAAACCATAAGTGAAGCAGACTCTGTCCGTATGGAGTCTTTAATCAGTAATGGTTCGTATAACCTGAATTTATTTGCTCAGGATTCTGAAAAACTATTTTTATCTGATAACACACTTAAGCAAAAATTTAGCGCAAATGCAGATGCAGCCGTTGAGGAGGCAAAAAGTGCTCTCAAAACCGCTGAAGCGATTTTCATTAACCGGAGCATGACGAATCAGAACCCGAAGGACTATGCAGCGCTCTTTACGCACGCTATTAACAAATTCAGCGACTACGCCATTGCCGGAGGTAATGAACTGAATGAAATGCTGAACGGGCAGATTAAGGAACACCGGTATGCACAATATGCACTACTGACCGTTCTTGTTTTTATCGTCCTGTTGGCAGTAATTTTCGCTCTGGTTATCATTCGCTCCGTTACCAGACCTGTCAATGTAGCATCAAAGCTGGCGCTTGAAGTCGCAGGTGGTGACCTTACGTCAACATTTACGGTGACAGGACGTAATGAAACTGCCGGGCTGCTCAAGGCATTACTGCAAATGAGTCAAAGACTTACACTTACGGTTGAAAACATCAAAAGCAACGCTGCCACTATCGCTACCTCATCTGAAGAAATTGCTCGCGGAAATGGTGATCTTTCTGCGCGAACTGAACAACAGGCAGCCTCTCTGGCTGAGACTGCGGCCAGTATGGAGCAGTTATCGTCAATTATCGGCAATAATGCAGATAACACGCGCCATGCTGCTGAAATGGCCAACTCCGCTACCAGTGCGGCCTTAAGAGGCGGTGAGGCGATGGAGTCAGTACTGGATTCAATGGAAAAAATAAGCAACAGTGCGGGGCAGATTAAAGAAATCATCTCCGTTATTGACGGGATAGCGTTTCAGACGAATATTCTTGCTTTAAATGCAGCCGTTGAAGCTGCCCGGGCAGGTGAGCACGGCAAGGGCTTTGCTGTTGTTGCATCTGAAGTCAGGGCACTGGCACAGCGATCGGCTGGAGCGGCGAAGGAGATCAAAGGACTGATTGAGCAGTCAGTTGAGCATGCCGAACAGGGAATTTCGATGGCCCGGGATGCCGGTGAAAAAGTTAAGCAAAGCGTGGAAGCTATTGAGCAAACATCTCAATTAGTCAGAGAGATTGCATCTTCTTCTGAAGAACAAAGTGCGGGCATATCTCAGATAAATATTGCGGTGACACAGATGGATCAGGTTACGCAGCAGAATGCCGTACTGGTTGAAGAGTCTGCATCATCTGCTGATGAACTTGCAAGCCGGGCCGCAAGCCTGAGGGATGCTGTCAGCGTATTCCGCACAAACGCTGTATAATTGGTTCAAATACTTTGGTTGTGTGCCATTTAATGCGGCAACATTTTTACAAAACTGCGTCTGTATTTGCATTTGATAAGCCATCTTCAGGGATGGCTTATCTCATTTAAAACCATGATAAAGCTATACTTTTGCACTTAAAGGCCCGGTGGACTAATTAAACGCCTGTTGAAATATTTGGCATTACCCCCCAATTGCCCATATGAGCTACGCTCATAACATCCGTTATGCAACCTGCAACGCGTTCCTCTTTAAAGTTGTTTCTATTGCAGATGGCCTTCATAATTCCTCTCGTGCCGGACGGCGCGTTACACCTTCCCCCTGGGGCGCTGTTCTGCACCCGCGCCATCCGGCCATTCAGTCAAATCTCTTACTACGCAGTTTCATAAATCAGACTTCAAATTTGAAAATGGCGATATGCAGAAAATCATTAGATGCGGGGTTAGCTGCATAGAGGCGCTGACCTGCTCCCGGTAAACTAACATTCCATGATGCAAGCAACGTCCGCTTTTGGCACAAAGTGGACGTTCTATGGAGGATGCCGGTGAAGCACAGAAATGGTGTACTATTGCTACCGTGTGCTTACATCGTTTTTTGGGCCTGCAAAAGACGAAGCGTACTGCTGTGTATTACTTTCAGCGGAGTAATTCCAGTCCCCATTGCTGACAGCAGGCACTGATATCACGGGATGACTTCAGCATCACTTTTGGAAGAGTGCTGTGGCAGAAAAGCTCTCTGTGACGGAGCTGGTTTTTCGGCGCAGTCAGCGTGATGTATTTGAGCATTTCCCAGGTTACGCTGTCCTTTCCGGTATAAAGACCACCGATTCTGGGAATCGACGAATAGCACCGCTTTATATATCGCAGCAGTGCCAGAGGCATCGAAACATCCAGCAGTATCAGCCCAGTGGCACGCGCAAGTCGCTGTTGTAAGCACTTCGTGTAATTGCCATCCATCACCCATTTTTCCGTATTCACGGCTTCGGCATGTAATCGATGAAAATCTTCTGGTTTTCTGGGGATCCATTTTGTACCCGGCTGGTGATGGAGTTGGTCCAGATGGATTAAAGGCAGAGATGTTTTGGCTGCTATCGCGCTGGCCAGCGTGGATTTACCACTGTTGGAGGGGCCCAAAATGCAGATGCGATGGCCGAGCTCTTCCAGTGACACTGATATATCCATAAATCATCCCCGATCACTCGTGTCCCATGTAAATCCGGCTATCTTAGCATATCTATCTTATCTGCCCTCTCCTGAGACACTGGCGAACAGGGCCTGAGCGGCTGCCTCAACCCGGAATACAACGAAGAACGTTGACGCCGACAAGTCTCAGGTGAATCACATGACCAAAACAATGCAGAGCGTTCAGGAGCGCGCGCTGAAGGTACGGGATATTACGTCGGTGATTGAAAACATTGCCTTCCAGACCAATATCCTTGCGCTCAACGCCGCGGTCGAGGAAGGCGTATGAAGGCGCCTCCCTCAGCGTCAGGGAGGTACCTGCCGATAATCAGGCCGACTATCTGAATCGATAACAGTCTTCCGTGCGCGAATTACTATAAAGAATGCCTTGCACGCTATATTTCCGGAACCGGGCAGATTCAGATGCGACTGAAGAAGTGCCAGTTTATGCCGATATATTAGCTGCTTACAAAATATTTACTGAACACTGGCTAAAATCATACATTAACCAATGCAGGACGATATGAAATCTAAAAGGCTGATACTGTTATGCCTGCTCTGTCTGGGACTGAATGGTTGCGCAAAAGTCCTCCCTCTTAATTACACAAACTATGAGGGAATTGACGCTGCGACACTGTATGTCCTTAACAGTCAGGGAAACGTGGGCACAATCTATCTGGCATCTTATGTCTATAACAATAAAGACAGCTGCTACGACATGTCCGATCGTTACGAGCTCGACTCCAATTTCTTCAAAGCAAAAGGGAGCGTGATAACGGCCAAAATAAAACCCGGCGTTTTTTATTCCGTATCCCAGATCAGAAATGACGGGGGGTTTATTGAGAATACTGACTCTTCAGTCATTCCGGAGGCCGGGAAATTTTATTATGTATCTTCAGGCAGCCGTGCCGTTCAGGTTCCCGACAGTTTCAGACCAGACGCATCAGACAGCCCTGATGAAGTTGTTAAAGTTTACGAAAATAATAAAGTAACTTACTGGAATGTAAAAAAAATCTGTTCCCGACCTTTCTGGAAGATTGGCTGAGGGATTATCACAGCCCTGAGATAACCCCGTATTGTGCGAATCACTATCAGCTTTCTGCCGGCTCCGCTAAAATAGCAGAGCCGGTACATTCATTTCAGACGCGAAACGCCTCCACCACACCCCGTAGGGGTGCGCCTGCTCTGAGAGTGAACGGGAGGCCGAGGATGACTACTCAACCAGCGCCGCGTTGTTCTGCGTCACGCCGTCCATCTGGCTCACGGTCACGCTGACCTGCGAAATCCCCTGCATCTGCTCCGACGAGGCTTGGGCGAGGAAGTCCATGGACTCAGCCAGTTCACGACCATGCTAATTATCTTCAGGATGCTCTGGCCTGTTCCCGTAGCGACCTCCACGCCGCTTTCCTCCCGGGCAACGGCCTGCTCAATCAGGAGCTTGATGTCTTTCGCGGCCTCGGCGAGCAGGCTTAGTCGGGAGGAGATTGCACAACTCAGAGAGGAGTGGCATTCGCTGGATACTGAATTTATCAGTGAAGAGTATGCGTTTCACCATAATCTGTCTCAGCTCGCAAGGCCGGTAATCACGCAGCTACAGGCAATCCTGAATCGCTTACTTGCCGCTGCACCAGACTTTTAATGGTGATGGAAATGGTGATGGATAAAAAGGAAGCTGCACGGCGATGGAGTCTGGGTGCCGCCATGTTCAGAAGCCGGGCCTGGCTGAAATGTCATCTGACTGGCCTTAAGAGAGGGCGTGCAGGGAAAGTACGGCATTGCCGGTTGATAGACTACAGGGTCGGTGAAAAAACCGTATCTCTGAAAGTCAGTCAGGTATGTTTCTCACCCTCGGACTGGGACATCAGGCAGTAATTCAGGTTGCTCAATTTAACAACGTAAACACGATGAAAGTCCGCTTCTGGCACTGAGCGGACTTACGAACAGACCGGTTTCAGCTATGAGCCAAATGAGAGCCCCTGCACCCGAGTGATAGCATCTCTTTAAATGCCCGGAAAGTATATGTTAAAACTCTTTATGACATTTTTCATAGACGATAAAAGGGCTGTTAATGGCTACAGTTGAGGTATTAAAAGCAAAGTATCCAGGAGCAGTTGCCTGGCAGTTTGGTGACAGCCCAGAGCTGGCAAGCAATCTGGCTGACCTGATTAAAAAAGGGATCAAAACGGCCTCCTGCTGCTCTCTTATATCTTACCAGCAGGAAGAGCCTGCCCCGAAAATTGGTAGCTATAACATCATCCTTGATGGAGAGAACGTCCCGGTCTGCGTAACCAGACTGGTTTCAATGAAACTGGTTCGTTATTGTGATGTTACTGAGGAGTTTGCCCGCAAAGAAGGTGAAGGCGATTTAAGTCTTGAATACTGGCAGCAAGAGCATAAGAGGTTTTTCTCGAGTGTAGGACATTTTTCTGACGATATGGAACTAATCACAGAAGAATTTGAGGTGGTTGAGTCGCTGTAAGATTCAATAAATACTCTGGCGTTTCAAACCTTATCATTTATTACAATGTCCGCTTCTGGCACAAAGCGGACATGTGCAATAAACAATGTTCGCTTTGTGAGGAATTGAATGTTTTGTGTTTATCATTCAGAAATTGTTAATAAACACTGGAGATAAGTGCGTTTTCCTGAATGATAAATAGCATCATTGGGTTTTAACGATAGCTAGAACGAAACCATCCCATCCCTTTTCACCAACAGTCTGAACTGCCGTCGCTTCAAGGCGCTCATCCTCAGAAATCATTTCTACAAATTTTCGCAGGCCTATAACGTTCGGATCTTCACTACCAGATTCGATGACATTGCCACCGCGCACGGTGTTATCTGCTACGATAACAGTGCCTGGTTTCGACAATCTGATAGCCCATTCAAGGTAGTGGGGGTTATTCACTTTATCGGCATCGATAAAAATCAGGTCAAAAGGCGCATCAAGCGTGGGTAAGACCTCAAGCGCAGCTCCCCTGTGCAACGTGACGCGCTCAGCCAGCCCCGCTTTATTGATGTTCTGACTGGCCACTTCTGCATGATGGTCGTTGAATTCAATTGTCGTTATGCTTCCATGGGGTGGAAGAGCTTTGGCCATCCATATGGTGCTATACCCCCCAAGTGTGCCTATTTCAAGAACACGAACGGCACGTGACATTTGCATGAAAATAGCCAGCATTTTTCCCTGCAAAGAGGATACGTCATGTGTCGGCAAACCTTGAGCTGAGTTATTAGCGAGAGCGTATTTTAAATCTGAATCTTCAGGGGCTAGCTTTTCAGAAAACCAGGCATCTACCTGAGCCCATTTATCGGAATCTTGTGAAGGGTAATCCGGAATGCGCATATGAATTTACTCTCCTTAAAAAACTTCAGTAATGAACCAGCCCACCATCTACAGCATACTGGCTGCCGGTAACATAGGATGCGTCATCGGACAGCAGGAAAAGTGCAACTGCAGCGGCCTCTTCTGCTGTTCCGGCTCGGCCTAAAGAACCTGGCTTACCACAAAATCTTCAAACTGCTGACGTGACTCTTCTGGCATAAAGTGCCTGAAGTTGGTTTCAATCGGACCAGGCACCAATGTGTTAGCGCGGATACCGCGTTCAGCCAGCGCTGATGCCCAGCTTTTGACCATAGCGATAATGGCACCTTTCGTCGCTGCATACAGACTTGTCATCGCCGCACCTTCATAGACAGAGGAGGAAGAAGTTACCAAAATGGACGCGCCTGAATTGAGCGATTCGGACAGGGCTGCCTGCTGTAGCATCGGGCCTCGCACATTAACGTTCATCATACTATTAAAAGAATCTGCCGTTACAGATTTCGGGGAGCCTACTTCAGCATAACCGCCATTTAGCCATAATCCATCAAGTGAACCCCAGTCTTTAATAGCCTCACCAAGCCCATGTATATCAGCTTCGCTTGCAGCATCGCTTTTCAGAATAAGCGAAGCTGCAGGAAGCAGACTGCGTGCACGCTCCAGTCCTTCTTCATTAAGACCGGTTATGACTACATGGCCACCTTCCGTGACAATACGCTGAGCGCCTGCCAGCCCCATGCCACTCGTGCCTCCAGTAATTAGTATCCGTTTACCCTTAAATCTGCCCAAGCTTACAGCCTTATTTGTCTCTGGAATCAGCATTTAACTTACGTAAAAAAATACTATTCATCATCTGTTTCATTATGCAACGATGACATTGTTGCCTGAAGGTCCGCTTCTGGCACAAAGCGGACGTTCTATGGAGGATAACTGGTAAGCGAAAAGCAGACGATCCGGATTATTAGTTTTTAATTGCCTGCAGCTTTTTTTATGGCCTGCTGCATCACCGCTTCGCTGTCCGCATCCAGCGGCACCAGTTCGCCATTGCTGATCACCTTATCAAGCGCGCGTTTCAGATCGGGGATTTTCTCTTCGTGCTGTCCTGCGCTGAAGGCCGTTACCAGCAGATCGCCATACGTAAAGCGGGTCTGGCTGTCGCTCAGCACGGAAATGGCTTCCCGGACGGCCTCCGTGGCATCGGTGCGCAGGGGAGCTTCAGGCGCGGACTGCAATTCCTCACGCGCCCGGGCGTCACTGATGACCTGCTTAATGTCAAAGCCCAGTTCGTCCATCTGGCGCTGCCAGCGCGCCTGCAGGCGACTGCGGCCCCTTTCTGTTTCGGGTTTAACAATCGGCTCATTGACAGGGGAAGATATGTCCCGCAATACCTGTCCTGTATCGACCGGCTCCGCTCTGTCCGGCGCTGCGGTGACCGTCTTCTCAGAAGTGACAGTCTGTTCCGGTGCAGCCTTACCGGCGGAAACTGAGTCCGGACCGGCTTTCTGCTGAACGTCCGGATGCCTATCGGTGGAATCGGGCGCGCGGGTCTTAACCGGGGTTTCCGCGTTTTTGCCGCTGGCCACCTCTGCCGGTCCGGATTCCGGCTGCGGCTCCCCGCCTTTCGCCTTCCCCTCACGCTCCGGTGAAACCCCGCCCGGCACGTGCCGCCTGACCTCTTCCGGACTCTTTCCAGGCAGGGTGTCACCTTCACCGTAGCGGTCAAGCGACTGTTTACGCTGGCGCGTGTCGAGCGCGGCCACATCACGGCTTTTCAGGCTGGCATCTTCCCCCACGCTGCCATGAATTTCTCTGTGGCGTGAAGAGAACTCTTCCAGTACGGTTTCGGTAAAGCCTTTAACCTCCCAGAGGCCATGCGGTCCGCCGGTCAGCTCCGTTTCATAACCCAGCGCTTCGGTTTTTCCCTTCAGAGAACTGCGGTAAAGCTGGCCAAACTTCACCTGGTGTTTGTAAATCGTCTCAATGAACCCGGTTCCGTGGATGTAGTCGGTGGACAGGGCTTTCCATTTGCCTTCATGTTCGGTGACGTTCACCACAACGGCGTGGGTGTGAATCTGCGGATCGAGGTTGCGCGAGGTGTCATGCGTGAACAGCGCGGCCACCATCTTGCCGGTCGGTTCGATGCGGGTAATGCCGTCTCGGGTGTTGCGCACGCTTATCAGGTTTTCAATCACCCCCAGCGCCTCTTTCACCGCCTCGTGGTGTGCCTCCAGCAGGCGTTTGTCGCCTCCGGCCAGTATCAGCATGGAGATGCTTTTAGGGGCGGAAAACGTCAGGTCATGTCCCGGACGGTGGACGTGCGCGCCCTGCACCTCTTTGCCCAGCTCCGTTCCGTTGGGGAGCTTGCCGTGCAGCACGTCCGTAAACGTCTGCAGGTCAACCTGGCCTTCCAGGCCCAGCTCGCGCGCGCCCTCACCCAGCCACTGACTTTCCAGGTCATCGAGAAAATAGTAGTTATCTTTGCTGCTGTAGTAACTGGCAGCATCGGCGGCCGACGCCACCGGCGCAACGGTCATCATCGCTCATAATCTCCGTGGTCATGATGGTCGCCCATTTCCTGCCAGGCCTCGTAATCTTCACGGTGGCGCAGGATGTTTTTTTCATCTTCAGCCATGCGGTAGTTTGCCTGCCGGTACTGGTCGGCATAGGCATCCTCCCGGCTGTCATTTCCGCCTTTTCTGTATCCTGCCGTCTGCACGATGAGCTGACCTGCATCATCTTTTTCCGCCACCATGCCCAGCTCAGGCGCTTCCCCCTGGGCCCCCTCCTCAGACGCCGCAGAATCGTCGGTAGCGGCAGGCCGGCTCGTCCGGCGGGCCAGAATGTCGAGCGCACTGGTCGTTCTGACCGGTTGATTAGGTGTGAAGGGCGTGACGGCAGGCTTTGCTTCCGGAGCAGGCGGCACTTTTTCTGCCGCTGCTGCAGCCTGCGGACGAACTACGGCACGTGCGGCATCAGGTCCGGCAGCTGAAACGACTGTCTCACGGCCGGGAAAAGCCCGGACGTTATCCGGCAGCGGTTCGGGTGCCTGAAGGCCAAACACTGGCTGAGTAGTGATACTTTTGGCGTCTTGTGCTGTTGATTCACTGCGTACAGGCGTTGGTGCTGTTTGCACCGGCGTTGAGGAACCGGCTTCAGTCACTGCAACTGTTCCGGCAGACCGGAAAGAGTCAGTTGCCCCCTCAGTACCGCCCTCACCGGCCGGAAAACGCAGCCCCAGACCGGCCGCCTCCCGCTCGTTGTGCCTGATGATGTTTTCCAGCTCGGGACTCAGGTTGTCCCGGAAGTCGCGCTCGATGAGCGCAGGGTGGTACTTCTTCTGTTCGCGGTACTTCAGGCTGAGCTTCACCACCGGATAGCCGGGATACACCTCAAGCTCCGTGCTGGGGTGCACCGCCTGGCGGTGAAGCTCCTGGTCCGGGTTCCAGTAACTGTCGCTGGCCGTGACCTGGCCGGGGCGGTAGTTCAGCTGCTCGCGCATTACCGACAGAAACTCGCCGGGCTGGATACGGCGGCAGTCCATATAGGCCCCTTTCAGGGCCATGGTCACGCTGTCGCGCACCCGGCTCACCTCATCCATGCCACTGATGCCGCCCCGACCAGACTGGGCGTAGACCAGAAAAACGCGGTAGTTGCGCAGATACAGCGGATAATCACGCTTGTTTGTGAAGCCTTTTAGCGCAGCCCGCTCCCAGTACGCCCGCGTAATGGCATTCAGCCGCGGTGCCATCGGCCCCTTCCACATGTCGGTGCTGAGCGCCTGCTGGAGCATTCCGCCCACACACTTGCTGGCCACCATCATCACGGTCAGTGGCGTTTTGCGGGGCAGCTTTTCGCGCAGCAACGCGTCGAGACCCTGCACTACCTGCTGGTTTGCGCCGATAAGCGGTGACAGCTCCAGCATAAACCCGACGGACCGGCCGTTGATGTACAGGTCGCTCTGCCCGTCGTACATGCGCCAGGGCAGCAGACTGCTGAGCGAGGGATAGCTGAAATTCTGCTGCAGCAGCGCCGAGGCCTCTTTCGCACCGCTCACCTGACGGCCGCTTTCCAGAATCCCCGCGAGCTGATCGAGCCATTTATTTGCCATGTTGTCTCTCCTCCCTCACCTGAAATTTTGTCATCAGCGCACTTACGGCGGCGTACAGCCAGAAGCGCTTTCCCGTTCTGGTATGACACTTCTCGTAAGCCTCAGAGAGTGGGGCATACGGATGACTGCCGGGCTGATTTACCTGATACAGCCCGGCCTGAAGCAGCATCGCTTTCGACGACGCCATGCCTGCTGGCGCATGGCGGGTCTGCCAGACAACCCGGCCCCGCCCCTGTCCGGTACAGGACGAATGAAGACGATCACAGGAAATAATGTATGTAGGAGAACGCTTCATCACTGGCCCTCGCTGATCACGCGGTAGTCCTGGTCCCAGCGGGACCGGTTTTTCACAAACTCCACAACGGCGGGCTGGTGAAAGCTGTCCTGGTCACCGGACATCAGATAACAGGTCATCAAGGTGATCCGGACCGAACGCATCCAGCGCGGCCAGGGCGCGGTACATCATCAGATTGCCTTCCAGTTGCGCCAGGGTGAGCAGACGGTCTGCACGCAGGAGCAGAAGCACGTCGAATTTTTGTTTCACCCATGTTTCGGTAGATTCAGAAGCGGCGGTCTTGACGTTGTGTGTGTTCATGCTGGTTCTCCTCTGTCGGTTGCTGTTATCCATGTTTCGGTGAGTTCATCGCGGCGAAGGGCAAAGTGGCACCGGCTGGCGACCGGAACGGAGGCGTCACCGGAAGCCGCAGCGCAAGCGAGCCGGGTTTATGGCGAGTGCGAACGGGTGAGGAACGGCGAAGCGTACCGGAGTGGGAGGGCGACGGACTGTGCGACTGTCAGCCCTCCGCGCTGAACCACCGGAACAGAACAGCCGCACGGGATAACATGAGCATGAACACCTGCGGCACGACGGAACGGCGTGACGGCCTTAAAGGGCGCCCGCGCCCGGTGAACGCACCGGCGCCAGCCGGTTGCAGCCGTTGACCTCAGCCATCAGACCTTAGCCGGGAGGCCCGAAACGCGGCCCTTTGCGGTTCGGCGGAGACGGGCGGCAGCTTTATCGCCGCCGGTCGGAGTGGGGCTGACGACTGCCCGCCAGGGCAGGAGCCGGAGGGGGCCATGTCCCGGCTGTGGCTGTTGATGTTAATTCAGTAAAGGCAGCAACCACATACTGGCCAGCCCAACCGGCACCGGCACAAAGACAGCAGGGGAATAACGGTCATCAGTGGGAGGCTGAACAGAACGCGACGGGGGAGGCGCGGTGCGTCAGCACCGCCTCTGCCCTGCCCCGCAGGGGCGCGGGGGTGATGCGGCGGTGCAGGCGGGGAACATCCCTGCCGTGGGTGGCAGGGTTACGGCGGCGTTCCGGTCAGGCGTCTTATGCGTCCTTACCGGTCTGCGCGTCTTCTGAGAAGGGGGCCAGGCCGGGGCGCAGCATGACGCCCGACACATCAGTATTTTCCCGCGCCTTGTGCAGGTCGAAAGCGGCCTGCATCGCCAGCCAGAGACGCGCGGCAATGCCTAACCCCGCCTCCAGCCGTACCGCCATTTCGGGACTGACGGCCGCCTTGCCGGACGCCACCTTGCTCAGCGCCGCCGGAGAGACGCCCAGGTCTTTCGCCATTTTACGCAGGCTCACGTTATTGTCTTCCAGGTACTCCGTAATGAAGCCACCAGGATGCGGGGGATTGTGCATCGCCATCAGTGATAGTCCTCCAGGTTGAGAATGTAAGCGTTGCCGTCGGTAAACTCGAAGGTGATGCGCCAGTTGGCCCGCACCGTAATGGCATACAGGTTTTTGCGATCACCTTTGAGCGGATGGAAACGAAAACCGGGATAGCGGCTGAACTCATCCGTCGAACCGGCCTCATCGATGGCCAGCAGGCGCAGCCGGATACGTTCAGCATCCTTTGCCTGAACGCCGCTCGTGTCGCCTTTTTCATAGAGCTTCTGTAACCCTTTGTGCTTCCAGCTTTTGATCATGCTCCATCCCCTTGTTTCCCGTCACGAAACATTATACCAAAGCGTTTCGCATAAGGAAACACTTTACCCGCTGTTTCTTTCGCCCCCTGCGGGCGACGATGAACAACCGCCCGCAGGGGGTGGTCCGACTGAGGCGGTTACGGGCCTGCGTTTACCTGTCCGTCAGACAGCGAACGCATGAAATCCATCATCGCTTTAATTCTGCGTTGCGTTTTCAGACGTTCCCCGAAGTCACTGGCGTAATAGACCGGTGTGTAACGCACGCGGCTGAACTTCAACGTCAGCGTGTTGCCGGTGATGACTTCGGCGGGAATACCCAGCAGCGAAAGCTGAATAAACGCCATATCCGCCGCCACCGGATCAATATCAATACAACTGGCAAACATCTGCTCCGAGGGGTTCAGCCCCGCCTCAAGCATGCATTCGGCCACCGCAACCACCATGCCGCCCGCGCCGCAGGTCGGCTCTGACAGCGTAAACAGCCCTTCACGCTTCACGGCTTCCTGTACGCCAGGCATGAGCATCCGCGCCATCAGCGACTGTACGGAGTACGGCGTGAAATACTGCCCCTGCCTGCCGTCGCCCAGCTCCAGCTCCATGAAAATGGCCCCCAGAAAGTCATGAAACTTCGCTTCCAGCGCGCTCACCATCAGGCCGAAAAGCCGGTGAAGGTCGCTGATGTCCTCCGGCCTGTAGCGCTCGCAGATTTTGCGGCAGCGCGCCATGCTTTCCGGTGCGCGGATCGTGGCGAGGTCGAGTTCACTGGCCGCCAGCGTAATGAAGTCGCTGAACACGTCCCAGCGACGCAGGTGTCGGGCCGTGTGCCTGAACACGCTGACGAACTGTTTACGCGCCGTCTCGATACTCATCATGCGGTGCGCGGGTGACGGCTCGCAGGCGGCCGCCGCTACGGGAACGGCAACCGGCACGGGCGCGGGGTCTTCAGCCTGGTTAAAAAAATCGGCAAAATCTAACTGTGACATAAACCACTCCTTAAACGGCCGCCCCGCAGGGAGGCGGCCGGATTTACATCACGCGAGGCCGAGGCCCGCGTTAACCAGGGCAATAAAGAACGGCCATTGCCTCACCTGCATAGCCGGAACGCGGGCGCGTTTCCCGTTACGGCGGGCATTTACAAATGCCTGCGCGTGTGACACGATTTGCGGGTCAAATTGCATGGTTTATCTCTCCATGTAGGTTTTACGATGCCGGATGCGACTTTTTGCGGGGTACACATCCGGCGTGGACAGAGCAGGCTCAGGCCTGCTTTTTTCATTTCTGACTCAGGTCAAAGGCCTCCTTAACGCGCGTCATGATCTGCGCGTGGTCAAGGCTGCAATAATCCCGCAGCCGGAAGTAACGTGCGCCGGTACGGGCGTAAATGTCGGTCACCTGTCCGCAGTAAAACTCGGCCAGCATGAACGTTTCACACTCCCCGTCTTCACTGCATGACCAGTTCAGCGGATACGCCACGCCCAGCGCGTCATGAAAGCGGTGAACGTCAATTTCCGCTGGCTCTCTCAGGGCCGCTTTCTCGCGGCCCTGCCAGTAAAGCCGCTCCTCCTCGGCGGTGTCGCGCCCGCCGTCGTACAGTGAGGCGATAAACGCCGCCTCCTGGTGATTCCGGCATTTCAGCAGGTCGGCATCAAGGCCCGTCAGGACGTCACGGATAATCAGGTTCATGGAGTTCTCCCTGTCAGTGGTTGGGGGGTTACCGTTACGGCCTGTGCCGTGCCTGAATGACAGCCCGACGAAAAGCGGAGTGATCAGGAGCGACGACGAGGCCGCAGCGCAAGCGAGCGGAGCCGTGATTACGCACGGCGCTGACGCGAATATTGAGCGGAAGCGCGACGGGAGTAAGCGCGGCGGAGGGAGTGCGAACGGGGGAGGAGGCGAGCGAAGCGATCTCTTGATCACGCAGCAGTCGGGCTAAAGTGAAGGCACGGCACCGGCCGCAGGCCGCACGGACCGGGTTTTCTGCCCTGTCCCGCCGGATGGCGGAATAAAGCGGCGCGAAGCAACCTCCTCATCCCCTGTTGTCCACAGCCCGGTGCATAAACCGGCCGGAACCCTGTGGACAAAAGCGCCGCGGCGGCAGTACCAGCGAACTGAAAAGGAGTGGTCACTTAATGACCACTCCGGCATCTTAATTCAGGTGACTGCGCATCAGGGCGGCACGCCGGTAAAGGTCAAGGAGCTGTAAATCAATGTCCTCAATCAGAATCCCCGCCATTTTCCGCGCCGGCGAGGCGCCGCGGTAAAGGTTTCGCTTTGCCATGTCCCGCAGCCGCAGGTGAAACTCGTAAAGTGATACCTCCAGGTCGTTCACGTCGTCGGTGAGCTGAGTGAGTTCTGTATTCAGGGTCTGGTCTGTCATGGTGCTGTCCCTGTTTCTGGTTATAGGGGTAAATCAGGCGGCCCGGGCGGCGCGCAGTTCGCCGATGCGCTTAAGGCCGGCGGCGTGGTAATGCTCCAGCAGTTCGATTCCAATCCAGCGCCGCCCGCACTGGTCCGCGGCGAAGCAGGTCGAACCTGAGCCGGCAAACGGGCCTGGTGAAGGCCTCGATAAGCGGCTGCAACACGCTTACCGGCTTTTCCGTCGGATGGTGGCGGTTGCCCGTGGCTGCCATGCAAGGGCGATCTTACCTCTGCTGATTTGACCTGACGGGTTATGGCACAATGTTGGATCTAATCTGACTGGCTGCTCTGTGCCAGAAGCAGACATTATTAACATCGCAGTGTGTTAATCGACGGGATCAGGACACCAGTCTTTGCATTGAGCGGCCCTTACTCTTTCGACATCGGGGGCAGGTCAAAGTCAGCTGTGTATTACAGTTTATCTCATTAAGGAAAAATTCTCGTGCTAATGAGTACTGTTGCAGATAGTTCAAAGTCTGATAATTAATGTTAAAATAAACCTGTACAGTAATTGTTTTATTGTATAAGTTAGCCCTATACGCTCAGCGTAAAACCTGTACAATAGGAACCCTTATGCAATATAAACTGCCTGTAACCGGCGTGAGTCAGGATGTCTCGTCATACTTTAGCCGCGCATCATTGCCCTCACAGCAGGAAACGCTGGGTGCGGTTGTAGTCGAAATTCTCAGGGCGGGTCGCTCCCTTAACCGTAAGGCGATATGCAAACAACTTATTGTACGAATGAGTAATGCATCTTCCCCTCAGCAAGAAGAGCATCTACAGGAACTGTTGAGGCTTTTGTTCTGAAACTGGCTGGAACCTTCTGAAAGGGACTTTGCGGCAGAGTGGCTGAACAGGTTTTCAGCCAGCGGGCAAAACTTATTCAGAGAGTTGTAATGAAAAACACTAAAGACGAAATGCTCCGTGACATTATCACGGGAGAAGCATCTCTGGCATCTTTCGAAGAAAAAGGCAGTGTTACTTTTGAAGGCCTGCTTGAGAAGCTTGATGCAATAGTAAGTTCTTCTGAGAGTGAAGACAGAGTTCGTGCGGCGGGCATGGCTATCACCCGGCTCAAATCAGACATGGCAGCACGGTGTGCTTCGGGTGGTAATGATGATGAGCATTCCGTATATTCTTCTCGCGACCCGGATGAAACTCCCCGTAGCTGATACTGCAGCTGTTTTGAGTATCCTGTCAAACATCCGAATTACCAAAGGCATAACTTAAGTCATGCAACAGGCACCAATAACAAGTGGGCAAGAGTTGTCAGCTTTCCTACTGCCGATAGGCGATCAGTATGAAGATGAAAAAAAGATTTTATGTGAAACTGTGACGTCTCTGCTGGTCAGGTCTCGCAGCGTGTCACGACGGACGATCATTTTTTATCTCATTGCGCAGATCGAAAGTACAAATGACATAGTCAGGCTGGATATCCTGCGCAACTGTCTTGAACTGGTAACAGGCCCGGATGCCTTTCAGGGAAATTGATGCAAAGGATGAGAGTGGTCTTCAGTGCATCTTTTTCAAAAGGCGCGTAATGAGCCTGCTGCAGTCATTGCGTGTCTCTGCATCAACCGAACCGTCGCTCATGTGCTGAAGCTCTCTGGTCAGATCTTCAGGCATAATTACGCTACCGATTTTGAGAAGTTTATTCACGGCACTGCCTACGAGTGCCAGCAGCTCTTCTGAGATTTCCTGCTCATGGTTTTTCAAGATGTCTCCTTCGGGTGTATAAACATACAGTGTATCATTTTCGCACCTCCTCACCCAACCCACATGATGACTCATTAGTGCCATTATTACTCAAGCAAAGGCAGCCAGCCGCAGGAAGAGATTACGCTATCTGTAATAATTTTAAATGATAAAGCTCTACGCTAATCAGACTAAAATGCCGATATTCGATTTATCTTGCACAAAGAATGCAACTGTTCTTGTTTAAAAAAGCGTATCCATTGTATGAACTGATTTTCAGTCAATCCGGATACATATATCAGGTCTGGCCAAAACGACTTCAGTCTGTTGCTGGCGCTGCCATTAATCGTTTATATGGAGGTTTTACTGTGATACTTCAGGATGACGAGCAGGCTCACTTAATCATTGGCGAAGCGGCATTGCAACTGGCCCTGGCTGACCGGGAAATTAATATTGCTTCCCTGATGAATGAACTCCGGCATATGGCTACTGACGACTGTAGCGACGATCGACTGAGTCAAATTTCTGAGGCAAGAGCATGGCTGAGAACATTCATAACGCCTGATAATGTCATGCCGAGTGTGCCTTATCTGCAGACACTGGCAGGACTGAACGAAGAGAAGAATTAACGCTACAGGCTTACTCCGGCCCTGGTCAGAAGAAGCCTCTACAGAAACGCCCTAAAAGTCTTCGCGCCAGCACGCGTCACGGCAGAAGAAATTATTATAGGCGGCTCGCTTCCTAAATCCTTAAGTCCAAATCTCGGAAAGCGGCTAATGAGTCAACCATCGTCTGTATTGCACTAATCTTGAATCTTATGGTTGTTCTGCTGAGCTGGCTCAAGAAGTTTATCAATACCACTTTCCCGAACCTCAACCGATGAACTAACATCGCCTTTATCAGAAACCTGTATTATTACATAAGAGCATGCCATACGCTTTTCGCTCATGGCGGGATCATTAGCACCCACTGTCCGCTCTGTGACAGAAGCGGGAGTATCTAACAGCACTTAGTATTGATAACGGGGAGCAGGTCAAGGGATGATTTCATGCCATCTAACTCGCAACGTTTTTAATCAACCTTACCAGCAATACGATCAAATAAGACCTCAGGATCTATAGTTTGAGTTCTGGTGCGCATCAGTGAAAGTTGTCTGAAGTGCGGGCTGCCATGTGCAATTACAGGCAAAAGTGCAGCGCCAATTGCAGGGGCCATAACCCCAAGACGCGCACTTTCTAACCGCGACGTGTCTCTTGTTTTTCGGGCAGAGACAGAAGGAAGTAAGGGATAGGTGCGATCAACCAGCGAGGAAAACAGTGCTGAAGGAAGATAGCCCCCAATCAAAATTTTCTGCGGATCGAACATGTTTTCAATGACTGAAATAAGGATACGTAACCGCTTACTGTTGCATTCCAGCCATGACATCAGGTGACTGTCTCGTTGAACGTACAATTTTTCAAGATAGCCGGGCTTTTCTACTTTATTCAGGTCAACGTTCAACGTGGTTGCCAGTTCCTCTAATGAGAAAGGGGGAATATCGCGGGGGCACTTCGTTAACTCGGGTGGCCAGCAGATCATCCCAATCTCACCCGCATTGTTAAACGCCCCCTGAAACGGCAGACCGTCGACAATGATTCCGGCACCCAGTCCGTGACCGACGAAGATATAGACGTAATGCGTCAGTCCACTGGCTGCCCCCGCATGGCGTTCTGCTATCGCAGCGGCAGTCGCATCATTCTCAACAATAACCGGTACCCCACAGCGCGCTTCAAGCCTGTCGGCGACGGGAATCTGGCTCCACGACTGCCAACCCGGTGCACCGACGTACTCCTCGTATCCGGCCTCCTGCAGGGTCGGCATCGCGATACCGGTTCCCCACACAGGTATCCCCTCACACTTCAGCGTCAGATCGGCAATGACGTGGGCGATGGTGTCGAGGCTCGCTTCAGGATTATTCCACTCCATTGGCGCGTGCAGGCTGGCTAACGCATTTGCGGCAAGGTCACAGGTGACAGCAGTAATCCCTTTCCGATCAAGATGTATTCCTAAAGCACAACCTGCGCGATGGTTAAGCCGCAACAACTTTTGCGGGGCACCGCGTCGGTGTTGCAGGCGCCCTTCCTCACTGACCAGCCCACGCTCAAGCAAATCCTTTGTGATGTTAGTAATCGTTTGAGGCTGGAGTCCTGTTGCATTGACCAGGTCCGATCGCGATAGCACACCAGCAGTACGGATCAGATCAAAAACCAGCCTGCGATTATAGCGGCCTGAAAAGGCATGGTTATTACCCGGGTATGCCACAGTGCTTTCGCCTTTGTTAAATCCATTAAATGGATAATAGAATGGAGAGCCTAATCACGTCCAGCGCTCAATTTTTAAAAAAATCGATTTTTGTCATAAAAAAATCATAAAACCCCCGTTTAATTGCCCACATTCAGAATTTAATTAAACCATTAACTGGATTTAAATGCAGGAGTGTGCCGACAATGAGTAAGGTGTTTTATTCCCTGGTCGCGTTGACCGTCAGCGCGTTATTAATGACGGGCACCGCCAGTTCTTCTGAGTTGGTGATTTACACGGCTCACGGTGAAACGACGACATCACCTGTCCTTGAGATGTTTAAAAAAGTGCATCCGGAAATTAACGTCACACTGGTAAGAGGCGGTACTGGCGAAGTGGTCGAAAGGCTGCGCGCCGAAGCAGGCAACCCTTCAGCCGATCTCCTGTGGGGCGGCCCCACACAGATTTATGATGAAAATGCGGCTCTGTTCCAGCCTTATGAGAGCAAAACAGACAGTGCAATGGTCACCGCAGATCCACGTCATATCTGGCATCCTTTTACCCTTCTTCTGCAACCCATCATCGTGAGTACGAAGCGTGTCCCTTCAACAGAAATGCCGTCCTCGCAGGCTGATATGGTGACAGGAAAATGGCGAAAACAGGGGACATTGATCATCCCCGATCCGGCCCGTTCGGGAACGGGTTATACCCTGATATCGGCGCTTGCCGGACAATTTGGTTGGCCGTTTATCAGCAATCTGGTCAAAGGTGCACGGATCGCAGCAGGCTCCGATGATGCCTTCAACGCCGTCCGTGATGGCGAAGCCGCGGCAGGCTGGATAAACGAAGATTTGGGCGCTAAATGGAAAGCCAACGGACTGCCGGTCAGCATTGTTTATCCCACTGATGCGGTGACCGGTCAGATTGATGCACAGGCTATCGTTCAGGGCGCTCCTCATCCCAATCAGGCCAAACTGTTTATCGACTTTCTCGGACAGAAAGACACGCATGAAAAAGTCAGGGATCTCACGATACGTCGTTCGGCCCGCTCAGATGTCGCGCCTCCCGCTGCGCTTCCCGATCTGAGCACGCTCAATATTATCTCGCCACAAGATCCTAAACAGGTTGTCGTCGCACGTTTTCAGGCGGCGTTACCAAAATGAAAGTGCTTCGTGATTCATGGCGCTGGTTCACCGTCCTTATGCTGCTGTTCTGTGGAATAACCATCCTCTGGCCTCAGGCTCGCCTGCTCAGCGCATCATTGCTGAGCGACAGTGGCAAATTTACCCTTGTAAGTCGGGCTGGAGGGCTTGACGCCGTTCCGGAAATGACTCGCGACTATACGCTGAAAACAGATAAGGATGGCGTGACGGTGACAAAACGTGGCGATGAACCACTGCGTTTTGTCGCCTCGGGCACAAATAAAATAGTGATTCACAGTACATCGCCGCTCAGCGTTACCTCTGCAAGCCGCGGAGAAATGCATTTAGGCGTGGGCAGCGACACTTTACTCCTGACTCAGCAAGCGCCGCGAAGCCTTTTCAGTCGAACAGCGGCAAAATCGCTAACGGCTACCTTGCAGCCAGACGGAACAGTCATTCTCGGGCACGCGACGAATGCATTTATCACAGCAGAAAATCCGACGCTGACCTATACGCTCAGCCATTATTTTGCCTTTATTGCCACCAGTGAAACGCTGCACGCTACCCTGAACAGCCTGATGATTTCCTTTTTTGCCACGACGCTCGCCGCGTTAATTGGCGTTTCGCTGGCCTATATGATCGCGCGCTTCAGAATTGCAGGCGCCAACGCGCTTGTTTTCATGGTGACAATGGCATCGGTTTCTCCCCCTTTCCTTGGTGCCTATGCCTGGCGGCTTCTGCTGGGACGCAACGGGATTGTGACGACCTTGCTGGACTTGCAGACGTCAATTGTGGGCATTTATGGGGTCACTTGGGTCATCACCTGGCTGGTTTTTCCGGTTATATTTTTGCTCAGTTACAGCGCCTTTCGGCAACTGGATGCGTCCCATATTGAGGCAGCAGAGTCTCTGGGCGCATCCCCCTTACGTGCCCGTCTGACAGTGGAGATTCCGTTAGCCATGCCGGGAATCGTGACAGGGCTCTATCTGGCGATGATGGCGGCCCTGTCAGACTTCGGCACACCGCGCATCATTGGTCTTGATTTGAATGTCTTACCTGTACTGATCTATAACGCGTTTCTGAGTGAAGCGGGAAGAAACCCTGCACTGGCGGCCACGGGTTCAGTGGTTCTGGTTGCGATTTCCAGCCTTTTTCTCATGATGCAGCAGCTCTATCTTTCACGTCGTGGGTATGCTGCCGTTTCATCACGGCGTCCCGAACAACGCGAACTCTCACGTGCAGGTCACTGCCTGACCCTTATCCTGAGCGGCTGTGTTCTGCTGCTGGCCTTTGTCCCGCACATCACTGTCCTGGTTACCAGCTTTGTTAAATGGCGTGTGGGCCTGCCAACGCTGACGCCCACGCTGGCTAACTATATAACCATGTGGCAAAACGGGTTGATGCCCGCATGGGTCACGCTGTCACTGGGTCTTTCGGGCACGCTGGTTGCCTTTGCCGGTGGACTGGGCGTGGCTTACGTTCTGGTGCGTAAACGCTACACATTCCTTGCGCCTTCGCTTAGCGGTCTTGTCATGTTGCCTTATGTTATTCCCGGAACCGTGCTGGGCATCGGGCTGATCCTGATTTTCAATCAGGCACCTCTGCAGCTCACCGGGACGTGGTTTATTCTGGCACTGGCTTACGTCGTCCGAAACCTGCCCTTTACCGTTAAAGCGTCTGAAGCCGCACTTCGCCAGGTTCATCCTGCTCTCGACGAAGCCGCCATCAGCTTAGGTGCCAGACCCGCTCGCGTTTTTCTGACCATCACGGCCCCGCTAATGCTGGCCGGGGCACTCACCGGTGCGACGCTGACTTTTTTACATATCGTCACTGAACTGTCTTCGACAATCGTCCTCTATCGTCCGCCCTGGAAGCCCATGACGGCCGTAATATTTGAAAACACGCTGGTCGATGCCGATTTTGGCATTTCTGCAGCCCAGACGATTTTGCTGATGCTGATTATCTATGTGCCACTTTATGCCGTTGTCCGCTACGGGCAGTCGGAGAGGAACAATTATGTCTGACATTCATCACGACGCAGCATCGCGGCGAGGCTGTGAGGTGACTATTCAGTCTGTATCAAAACGCTACAGCACGCATCTTGTTCTGGATGATGTCTCAATGACGATCCGACCGGGTGAGTTCTTTACGTTGCTGGGCCCGTCAGGCTGCGGTAAAACGACATTACTTCGTTCAGTGGCAGGCTTTCATGCGATTAACAGCGGCCACATCTTATTTGACGGCGTCGACATGTCAACACGCGCCCCCTGGGACAGAAATATCGGTTTTGTCTTCCAGAACTACGCGCTGTGGCCCAATAAAACCATCTTCGATAACGTGGCTTACGGACTTAAGTTACGGAAAATCAGTAGAGAAGACATTCAAAAACGGGTTCGCCTTGCACTGGCTCAGGTGCAGCTTCGCCATGTGGAAGACCGCTATCCGGCTGAAATGAGCGGCGGCATGCAGCAGCGCATCGCAATGGCCCGCGCACTTGTTATCGATCCGCCACTGTTGTTACTGGATGAGCCGATGTCCAACCTTGACGCAAAACTCCGCGTCTCGTTAAGGCAGGAACTGCGTGAATTACAGCAGCGCATCGGTGTGACCGCTATTTATGTCACACACGATCAGGAAGAGGCGTTGGCGCTGTCTGACCGCATTGCCGTGATGAAGGGAGGAAAAGTCGATCAGCTCGCCTGCCCGGAAGCGGTCTATTCCCGTCCCGAAACGCGCTTTGTGGCAGACTTTGTCGGTCAGGCCAACTTTATCGACGGCGTACTGGAAGACCAGGGCTTCAGACCGGATGACGGTCCTTTTTTAAACATCATCGATCCGTCACGCAGAGGACGAGCAACCTTTTTCGTGCGTCCCGAAAGCGTTCACTTTTGTGAGCCGGGCACTGGCGCCTGCGACGTGACCGTCACGGATGTACGTTATATTGGCCGCGCATGGGTTCACACCTTGTCATTCAGCCCCCTGCACAGCCTCTCAGCTGAAGCCAGCGCCCCTCTGCCACGCGGCAAGCGAGTTGGCATTACGTTTGGCAACCCACGTTTTATGAAGGAGGAGGCATGACAAAAAATGACCTCGACAGACCTCGCCTTCTTCTGGCGGCGAAACGCGCAGCCCGGGCAGGCGGTGCTGAGCTGGTTAAGCGCTTTGGCAGTCTGGAAGACACCGACATCAGTAAGAAAGGCACCGCAGATTATGCTTCTGCCGCCGATCTGGCTGCAGAAAGCATCATCTTTTCGCGTCTTAACGAAGACGCGCCGGGTTTTGGTTTCCTGGGAGAAGAAACGGGGTTTACCCGCGGCCACCATTCGCAATACTGGGTCGTCGACCCGCTGGATGGCACCAGCAATTTTATCTGGGGTATCCCTTACTTTGCGGTCAGCATTGCGCTCTGCGATGACGAGGGGGAAATACTGGGCGTTGTATACGATCCGCTTCGGGAAGAGTGCTTTACCGCCATCAGAGGTCACGGTGCCCGCCTGGATGGTATGCCGCTTCCCGGTTTGACGGCGAAAACACCGGCTGAAGCACTGTGCTCAGTCTCGCTGCCCGTTCCAGGCCAGTTAAAGGTGATTGACCAAGCGGTGCTGTTTAACGGGCTGACGCGGCTTATGGCTGAAAGCGCAGGCGTCCGGCGACTGGGTTCAGCGGCGCTCGATCTTGCCTATGTCGCTTCAGGCAGACTGGACGCGTTTTTTGAGGACGGATTGAGTTATTACGATATCGCTGCAGGAAAATTGATTGCCCAGGAGAATGGCATTCAGGTCAGGCAATTTTCTGGCGAAGAAGCCCATGAAGGTTCGGTGGTAGCCGCGCGTCCTGAACTTTATAGCTGGTTTCACGGAAGCTTTTCATAACCCCCTCTGTACGCTATATCTGCATGCAGATATAGCGTACAGGCCAGATGTGTCAGCTCATAACTTTTTAAAACTATATAATCCCACTAACCTCAAGTATGCATGTCAGTGGGATTCGTTTTAACTTCTGACTCGACTTTGACCGGCTTCGCTTATAACGGAATCAGGTATTCTTTGAGGTCCGCTTTGTGCTGTGAGTTAAGCGGACGTTGCTAACATAGCGGTTTTTTAATCAACAGGGAGCAGGTCAGAAATGTTCAAGGGAGTATGATAACTTCAAATTCCGCGTTGAAAGTAAAGCATCAGCTCATTTATGCAAGATTATGTAGCGGTCAAATATCTATTTTATAAGCGCATCAGCTGCCATCTTAGGAGCTACATGGCATAAAATATGTTCTGCAAAGTCTTTATTGATAAGCATATCATCAGCTATCTGAAAATATTTTTCAGGAGATTTTTTAATGTCATCTAAGGATTGATGCAATGTTTTATTAATACTGCCCCCATAATGACTTCGCGCTTTATCTAGTGCTTTTTCGGGAAGGCCTCCCCATGCATCATACATTGCCAAAAGGTCAAATATATCCTTGCATTGACCATGCATACACCGATCAGCGTTTGCCATCAGTTTTGTATAGAAACATGTTTCTCTATTTATGTAAGGGACAGGGAAAAGTTGATCATATGCGCCCTCTAGCTCATAGTTATCAAAGCTTACTATCTCTAGCTTGATCTTCTTATCGTCCGTCATGATAAAGGTACGCACACCTTCTCTATTGAAAGAGATTTCGCGTAGATAAGTAAACTCTGTCTTTACCAAATTCCCCAAAGAAACGTTATTCACTTCTTCTCGTACAGCTCTGTAAGATGCTCTATCAGGGCACAGAAAATCGATGTCTATCGACTCACGAAATTCGTTAATCTCCAGTGCAATGCGAGTGCCGCCGCCGAAGTAAATATTGTTACGCAAAAAAAAGTCGGCATTGAAATTATTCAATACCGACCTTATGATTTGGTGATGCTTTAGCCTATATTCACTCACTTTGGGACTAATCCTTTGCTTACGCAGCCATGAACACGCCGTTACCGTATTCATCTATCAGTTGCTGAAGCAGACGGCGCTCGTTCTGGTCCATATGTTTATCATCAATAAAGCCCCAGCGGCGCTCATACATCTCAAATGCCAACTTAGCTGGAATTTTCTGATTGTGAAAATCCCACAACACCTTATCCAGCTCTGGATAATTGCTACGTGTGATATCACCCATATAGTTACCTATCTTATTTACGAACCTATGCAGGTGAATGTAACAAAAAGGAAGGGGATTTTTTTAGCTAATCGTGCTTATTTGCACAGAATTTAGCCTAACTGGATGCTCGGCTAGATTAGTATTGGATTAGGGAATCACAACATCGGTGCTGTGTACAACATTTTCATATGTATGCTATCAACTTGAATCATGATGCCAATACCGACGCTATGTTGGCCGCGATGAAATGTACTATCGCACAACTGAGCAGGCCCTTTATCTGGCAAAGCTAGTGTGACGCACAACGATCATGACAACAAGATAGTACTAATGCAGAGGAAACGTTAAAGCTCTCACCCTCACCTGCCTCCGCCAGCTACTGTATTATCCATTTCTGTAAATGAGGGTGACATTTTGCGCTGCTTACTCACCATGACCAGCGATTGAGTCCGCTTTGTGCCAGAAGCGGACGTTGCTAACATCAGAATGTACTGATATGCGGGGTACTGGTCACCTGTTCTGCTCTCCTGCCCCCCTCCGCTGGACCGGAGAGGGTTTCGTTCTTACTCTGAATCTGCTGAATGAGGCGCGGTGCTGTAATCAGAAACGTGTCCAGCCGTCGTCTTCAGTTTCCACGCGGGCTTTAACTGCCGGACTCGCAGATGGAGTGGGCGCACGAACAGCAGCAGAGTTAGCCTGGCTGCCCAGACTGAACACGGACACGGCCTGCAGAAGCAACGCCGCCTGCTCCCTGAGGCTCGCGGCAGCGGAGGCCGATTCCTCTACCAGCGAGGCGTTCTGCTGGGTGGTCGCGTCCATTTCCGTGACGGCAATGCCCACCTGCTCAATTCCGCGTGCCTGTTCGGCGCTGGCCGCATTGATTTCTTCAACCGTATCCGACAGTTTCCCGACCGCCGCAAGAATACCTGACATGGTTTCAGACGCGTGAACCACCCGCTCATTACCCTGTCCCACCGTATCGGCATTGGCTGCAATCAGCTGACGTATTTCACCAGCAGCAGAGGCGCTGCGCTGCGCCAGTGACCTGACCTCGCCTGCCACCACCGCAAAGCCCCGGCCGTGTTCACCGGCACGGGCCGCTTCTACGGCGGCATTAAGCGCAAGGATGTTGGTCTGGAAGGCGATGCCGTCAATAACGGCGGTAATTTCTGCGATACGCCCTGAGCTTTCGCTGATGGATTTCATGGTACCACTGATGGCTGCGGTAGCCTTACTGCCTCTGCCAGCCACATCCCGTACGCTGACCGCCAGCTGGCCTGCCTGTCGGGCGTTCTCTGCGTTGTTTTTTACCGTCATGCCGAGCTGCGTCATGGTTGCGGCCGTCTGCTCAAGCGCGCTGGCCTGCTCCTCGGTGCGCTGCGAGAGGTCAGTATTGCCTTGGGCAATCTGGGTGCTGGCTGATGCCACGCTTTCTGCATTGCTCCTTACAAGGCTGACGGTGTTAATCAGCGAGTCCTGCATGTCGCTGATGGCCGACAGCAGCGTACCGGTCTCATCTTTCCGGTCTGCGCGAACCGTGGCGCTCAGGTCTCCGCGGGCCACCCGCCGGGCAGCCTCAACGGCCACATTAAGCGGGCGCGTGATACTCCGGGTGATAGCCCAGGCGGATACTGCAGCCAGGAGCAGAGCCACCAGTCCGGCAGTGGCTAACATCATCAGTGCAGCGGAACGTTCCTCGCGCGCCAGGGTGGCGGCAGAACTCATGCGCGCTTCCTGATGAGCCTGCATTTCTTTAAGGGAATTCATGAAGTCTCCCTGCGTCTGATAGCGTGGACCAAAAAGCAGCCGGGTAGCTTCATCACTTTTGCCCTGCTGCGCAAGTGCCACCACTTCATCAATGAAAGGCAGAAAGAGTTCGCCATGAGTTTTAAGCCGGGTAAAAATCTCATGCCCCCTGGGTGAGCTGACCTGTTTATCGATAACTCTGATAAGCCTGCCCACCTCTTGCCTTTCAACGCGGTAATCGCTGATGGCTTTTTCTCTTTTGGTGACGTCGGTGAGAAGAATCGCATTCCTTGCAAGGCGGCTCATATCTGAGGTGTAGTAACGCAGCAGCAGTGAGGAGGAGGCCTTACTGTATAGACTGCCGGATATCTCGTCGTTAGTGTTTCCGAGGGAGTTTATTTTAACGATGCCGATGAGCACCATAAACATGACAAGGAGTGCCATAAAGCCGAAGGCGGCACCGAGCCGGATTCCTATTCTGATATTGTTCATACGGGTTCCATGGTTTAAGGCGTCAGCATGAACGTAGGGTACTGACGCAAAAGATTCCTGCCCGTTTAACGGGAGGATACTGGTATGCAATGCCGCAGCATCTTGCTGCAGAACTGTTATTATCGGCAGTGGTCAGCGAAGGTTCACCCGGCTAATTTCTTTGCCGGAGATTCCGGCCACCATGACGCAGATGAGGCGAAAGGCCAGAGTCTTAGTCCAGGGCCTGGTATTAATGACAGGAACTGGCTGAATCTGCTTCAGCGGGAGTAACTAATCAGCACTCATGGTTAGTCACACGGGTTTCCGTCAGCATAAATGCTGCATACGCGGCATTTATTTCATCACCGTAATTTTTTGATTCGGTCTGAACGTCTGATTTGTGCCAAGAGCGGACGTTGCTAACGTCTATCAGCATCAATCTGTGGGGAGCAGGTCAAAAGCCTGACAACGCCAGCGGACTACTGCCATGACTGGTAGAAATGGATGTGCAGGTAGTTTGACATGAATGCCCATAACGAAGTTGCTAAAAGATAGCGTTGCCTGATAGCTCAGAAACGGGAAAGGGGAAATCAGAGCGGCACGTCATTATACTAAAAGAGGCCAGCATCCATATCTGGCCTCTGTCAAACATTACACTCTGAAAGTTTCCACAATCGCCTGAAGCGCATGCGCCTGATCGGACAAGCCATGAGATGCGGTGGAGGATTCCTGAACCAGCGCCGCGTTATTCTGCGTCACGCCATCCATCTGGCTGACAGCGATGCTGACCTGCGAAATGCCCTGCATCTGCTCAGAGGAGGCCAGCGAAATTTCATCCATGGCGGTCGCCAGCGAGCCGACCATACCGACAATCTTCAGAATACTTTCACCCGTTCCCTGCGCAACGCCAACGCCGCCTTCCACCTGGGCTACTGCCTGCTCAATAAGCTGCTTAATGTCACGGGCCGCCGTCGCACTGCGCTGTGCCAGCGTTCTGACTTCACCGGCAACGACCGCAAAACCCCGGCCATCTTCACCGGCACGTGCGGCTTCGACGGCGGCATTAAGTGCCAGAATATTGGTCTGGAAGGCGATGCTTTCGATCACGGAGATGATGTCGCGAACCTTCAGCGCACTGGCCGAAATAGTATGCATGGTGTCTGACATCTGCTGCACGTCGGTTTCACCCTTACGCGCCAACAACGCCGTCTCGCGGGCAGACGCTGCGGTCTTCTGCGCACTGGCCGCATTATTTTTCACTGTTGTGGTCAGTTCTTCCATGCTGGCAGCCGTTTCCTGCAGCGCGGCTGCCTGCTGTTCGGTGCGGGAAGACAGTTCGGTATTACCGCGTGAGATTTCATCCGCCGCCAGAGAGACGGAGGCGGATGAGGCTTTGATCTGCGAGACAAGGTCGCGCAGGTTATCCTGCATGCCCGCCAGCGAAGCCATGAGGCTGACAGAGTCATCGCGCCGGAGCTTAACTGGCGTACTCAGATCGCCAGCGGCAATGGCAGCGGCCAGCGCCTGGGCCTGGGCTGGTTCCGCGCCCAACTGTTTCTTGATGCGGCGCGTAATCAGCCAGCTCATCACAAAGCCCAGGGCGATAAACACCACGGTAAGTACGCTCAGCGACACGAATACGCCAGCGAGGCCCGCTTCCGTTTTCATGGCCGTGCCGCCGGTAACGCGATCCTGATAAGCCACCATATCGCTGACGGCTGCACGGTAGTTCGCCAGATCCGTCAGGACCGCTTTATCAAGATGCTCATGAACGAAATTGCTGTCCTGTTGCAGGGCACGCGTAGCAATTGCCTTGAAAGGCGTTGACGACGTTTCGATTTTTTTCAAAAATGCGGAGGCTTCATCTACTTCGCTGAGATTAATACCGGGAATAGTGCGCGCGCCGTTAATTAACGTCCGGAAGTGGGCGGTGGTGTCATCACTGTTTTGCTGTAATGTCGCAAATTTTGCAGCGATATCCTTTACGGATGTGTTCTTGTCACCCGAGGATGCCGCCAGGAGCAGCGTGGTTTGTTGTGCAACGTTGTTCTTAATGGTCTGTAAGGTGCGCAGGTCGTTCAGCCGGGCCACCGTCAGCTTCTGCTGATCTCTGACCGTGCTGAGCTTGATACCGGCGAAAAGGGTAATACATACTCCAAGCATGATGACGGTCAGGAAAGCCGCGTTAAGCATCATGTTGAGTGACAATTTTCCTGGTCTGAACATAAGGATCTCCGTAATAATCGTTTCTGCTAATGCAGCAAGAGAATTATCGGCAGGGCCACACAGACAAGGAATAATTTACATAACCGCCCTCATCCTCTTCTCCCTGAAAGTCCAGCTTTCCGGAAACGAACAAAAAAATCGTAAACGGTCGTTTTTTTGGAATTCCCAGACGGCCTCCGGCCTCGACCCGGGATAAATTCTCGTCTAAGTGCAGATGCAGTGCTTCAAGAAGCCAGGTCCAGTGTTCCATACGCTAATGTCCATTATAAATGATGGATGTTATTGTCACGGAACCGGAGGGAAATGGACCGGCGGTCTATATGAGGCGCTTACCCTTAAATTCACGTACCGTCATTTCTTTCATGTCGTTGTCCGGCGGGGATTACGCCTTCACTGCCAGGCTATAACCGCATGCGCGTCGCCGTCCAGCGTTTCCCACGCCCGTCTGCTGAGGCCTGTGGCCAGCCACAGGTCGTGCAGCCGGACGCAGGTTTCCTCAGTCAGTTCCACTCAGTCACACAGCTGCGTGAGCCACTGCGTAAACGCGGCGTTCTCCGGGGTGTTTTCCCCCCCACCCCGCCGCCGTCAGCGCCAGATAAGGCGCATACGTGTCGTCCGTCACCGGACGCAGCAGTAAGGCGCAGCCTGCCAGAAACAGCTGGATACCCTGCGCTTCCGCCCGCGCGTAGAGAGGGCGCACCTCTCCCCGCATCAGCGCCCGCACCTTACTCACGTTCTTCGCAAGGCCGGTCAAACGCAGCCTGTTTGCACACCAGTTCGGCATGATTCTCTCCTCAGTCAGCGGTTGCACGACCTCACCTGCACCGTGCCGCAACAGCAGCCGGGCGAAAAGCGGAGCAGTCACGGGCGGACGCGCAAGCCGCACGCGCCGCCGGAGCGGACTGAATGTCTCGCGCACAGCGGGGAACGGATGAGTGAACGGGCGCCAGCGTCCCTTGACTGCGCAGCGGACCGGCTAACGTGAAGGGACAGTGCAGGCCCTGAAAAAAGAAAGGGAAGTACTTCAGAGGGAATCGGAGAAGTCCGGCGTCAGGTGAAGCCGGAGCGCCGGTCAGAAGCGGAGCGCAGCGACGTCCGCAACACCCTGTTTTGCCTGCTCTGAATGGAGCATCGCAACATTTGGTAAAGAAAAAGGAAATAGAGAAAGCGGAACGGTATGCCGATAGTAACCTACTGTAATAGATCAAAAAACACGCAGCAATCACACAACTACAAGAGACACAGCATGAAATTATCTACCCGTCTTGCCACAGGTTTTGGCCTGGTAATACTCCTTTCCGTCATCTGTACCGCGACGGCTATGCAGGCTCTGTATAAAGCCCGCAAGAGCATGGATGAAGTCGTTAACGTCAAGATGAAAAAGAGCAACCTTGCCCAGGATATGCTGGGCGACATCAAGGACATGGCCAGTGCAGTAAGAACCATCGGGCTGCTCAGCGAACCTGCGGACATGAAAAACGCCGATGAAAAAATGCAGAAAAGCAAAGCAGGTTTTATCGCCGACTACCTGGCACTCAACGAGCTTCTTAAAACTGACCCAACCGCTGAGGGAGTGTCAGCGATGAAAAGGCTGACTGAAACCAAAGACAAATTCTTCAGTGTTTTTGAACATGCCCGGCAGCTCGGGCTGGCCAACCAGGACAAGGCATTCATTGAGTACCTGAGAACAGAGGTCCGTCCGGTACAGTTCACCATGACTGACGCCCTGGCAGACCTGACGAATATTCAGAAGAAAAACAGTCGGGCCGCCGTGGAGCAGAACAGCGCTTCAACGGCGCGGGCTACCCTGATTCTGATGCTGCTTGCTGGCGCATCAGTGCTCATTGCAGTCGCTGCGTGCGTGGCCGTTATCCGAATGCTCACACGCCAGCTGGGCTGCGAGCCCGCACAGGCGCAGGCCCTGGCCGCCACCATCGCCGCCGGCGACCTGACCACCGCCGTACAGCTGCGCCGCAACGACACAACCAGCCTGCTTGCCTCGCTTGATAACATGCAGGCGAACCTGCGCGGTCTGGTGTCGCAGATTAAGGATTCCTCCGCATCCGTTGCCCTGGCCGCCGATGAAATCGCCCGGGGCAACACCGAACTGTCGTCCCGCACCGAAGAGCAGGCCGCCGCGCTGCAGGAAACGGCCGCCAGCATGGAGCAACTGACCGCCACGGTGAAGAGCAACACCGCGGGTGCACAGCAGACCGCTGAGTCCGCCCGCGAGACCGCGCGGACGGTGGATGGCGACAAGGAAAAGGTGCACCACATGACCGAGACCATGCACAGCATCCAGGAAAGTGCCCTGAAGGTCCGGGACATCACGTCGGTGATTGAAGGCATCGCATTCCAGACCAACATTCTGGCGCTCAACGCCGCGGTAGAGGCTGCACGTGCCGGTGAAGAGGGCCGCGGCTTTGCCGTGGTGGCCGGCGAGGTCCGTACTCTGGCGCAGCGCAGTGCGACGGCGGCCCGTGACATTAAGCAGCTTATTGAGCAGGCCGTCGCTCAGGTGGAAAGCGGCGTGGAGGTCGCGTCGGGGACCGGACAGAGCATCCTGAAGATTGTCGGCATGGTCGGCGAACTGGCCGACTCCATGGACACGATTGCCCTGGCCTCGTCGGAGCAGATGCAGGGGATTTCCCAGGTGAGCGTGGCCGTGAGTCAGATGGACGGCGTGACGCAGAACAACGCGGCGCTGGTCGAGGAGTCGTCCTCCGCTTCGCAGTCACTGTCTGAGCAGGCGCATGCGCTGAGAGGTATGGTGGAGGAATTCCGTGTCTGATGATAACCAGCCTGGTTATGACGAGCGACTGATAACGTCCGTCAGGTCGATAAAAGCGGATCTGGACGCGATTTACACGCAGCTGAGGGACGGTACCTATGCTGACCCGGATACTTTCGTCAACAACTGGGCGCATCTGATAGACCGGGTCAACAAAATGACGCCGGTACTCAGTGAGCCCGGCGTCATGGAGGTGCTGCTGCGTACGGACGTGATGGCTGCGGCAGAGCTGCTGGCCATGACGCATGCCGTAGGCATCATTGAGAACTTTATGCGGTGCCTGGAGCATCAGACCACAGAGAGAAGCCTTAAACCGCGCTAAAATCTGACCTCACCTGACAATTGCATGTCACAAAGCGCGGGTTTACTGTGTGTCGCTGTGATGTGTTCGTTGGCAGAAAGATGTCCTCGCCTCCGGGCAGGCCCGTCGCCTTCGTGCTGACGGGCTTTTTTTGCCAGAATACTGCCCGTGTCCGGGATGAGTAGCCAGTAAACTGCTCATCAGCCCCCTGAAAATCGCAACAGGGCCGGTTTTTTTTTTCCGCACAGCCCCCTTTTTTACCCCGGCTAAAAGATATCCACCGGTTCATCTGGCGCGGGTACATACCCGTCCGTAAGGCCCGTCTTTATCTGTGATTTTCACCCATATCAGCGCTCCAGAAACACACAAAGTTTCTGGTTGAGCCTGTCGTTGAATGTTAAATTTCTCGGATCGAACCGGGTTAAGACAGGGAACTGACGATGTTAAAAGCGCTTGTTACAGGAAAACTGAGTCTGGCGAAGACATTCTGGGGATGGGGATTTGGCGGAACCGCGCTGATTGTGGCCATCAGCAAGGCAGGTGCATATGCAGGCCATTACTGGGTGATCCCGGTGAGTCATGTACTGCAGGCCCTGCTTTCACTGGCAGTGCTGTCCGGACTGACGTTCATCCTGAAAGAGAAGCACTCCTTTCTGGGTGTCTTACTCGGCGGCATCGCTTTTGCCATTTTTCTGGCGCACTTCATCCTGAGCGCAATATTTGCCGTGCGCTTTTCGTCAGTGATTTTTTTCTGATTACCGGCAGGCTTTAAAATGAGATGGAATGCTTCAGCTAAAAAACCTGCACAGTGTATCTGTGCCAGATGACATTCAGGACCGGCGTCTTACCCCGGCCCTCTCAGGAGAGGGCTGCAGGTGAAGCCGGTAACGCCCTCTTACAGACTGACAAATTTTTTGAGTACCACTGCACGGTACGTTGTTTATCATGAATGTGCTGTGAGTTTCCAGAAGCCTCATAAGAGTAGTCACTTGTCCTTCCTGCCCGGTTGCCCGGGCTTTTTTAACTCCCCTGACTGAGTTTCCTGAGCTCCGACATCGCCTGACGGACCATCCAGAAGCCGGGCGAGTAAAACACGCGCCCCAGCTTTTCTGCCACGGCAGGAGTGACAGTCAGCACGTCCCGCAGAATAAGCCTGACCTCATGCTCCTGCAGCCTGGAACGCCGGCAGAATTTGTCCACGCTCATGTCGTATTCGGCCAGCAGGGACGCTAGTAAACGGCCAACTGATTCATTCTCATCCATAAAACCCTCCTCCGTCTGTGGCTTTCCCGGAAGATAAAACACCCGGCCGTCCTGTTCAAGGCTCAGACAGCCCGATAATTCTGAACTTAAAACGTGAGCCGGCAACGCTCGCCGCAGAACACGGCTGAGGCGTACCGCAGCGCAGCGAGGAACGAACAGCCGTGTTGAGGAAGCGTAATTTCACTTATGTCAGCAACGACTGCTTACGCGCTCCCCTGACTGAAACTGCCCGACAAAAAAATAATTAGCCTGCTCAGTAACATAGGCATCCCTTTGACAGAGTACCGTTTCGTTCCTCTTGCCATGCGTCTCCGGCTCAATAATACTGTTTTTATATACAGTATTATTTATGGAGGAATTTATCATGTCAGAATCATTCACTGCCGCACCGGCTTCAGGCCATTCAGTCCGGAGAACGGCGCCATGAAAGCAACATCCTCCCGGGGCGGACTGACAGTATTCAGGCCTGCCGATATCCGTCCCGTGATGCGCATCCCGCTGTTTGTTGAGCGCTGCGCCGCCGGGTTCCCCTCCCCTGCCACCGATTATGTCGAGGCAGAGCTGGACCTGAACGAGCTCTGCATCACCCACCGGGCCGCCACGTTTTTCGTGCGCGCCAGCGGCAGCAGCATGGAAGATTTGGGTCTGTATGACGGGGACGTGATGGTCGTCGATCGCGCGAAGGAAGCCACGCACGGTGACATCGTCATCGCAGAGGTCGGCGGGGAGTTCACCGTCAAGCGCCTGCAGCTGCAGCCACAGATTGCGCTGCGCCCGATGAACCCGGCCTATCCGGTGATATACCCCGAGGAGCTGCACCTGCTGGGCGTGGTCACCTGGTTTTTCCACAATACCGAGGTGCGCCGGAGGTAACCATGCCGATGTTTGGTCTGGCTGACGTCAACAGCTTCTATGCGTCCTGTGAGGCCCTGTTCAGGCCTGATTTGCGGGGAAAACCTGTCGTCGTCCTTTCGAACAACGATGGCTGCGTCATAGCAAGAAGCAAAGGAGCCAAAGCCCTGGGCATAAAAATGGGCGCGCCGTGGTTCCAGATAAAGACGCTGGATTTCCCGGAAAAAGTGCATGTCTTCAGCTCAAATTATGCTCTATAGTAAGTTAAGTGGAATGCAACATTGATCGTATAGACTTTGAACAGCAACGCTGACCTCAGAGGTAAACGCAATGACGACTCCACTAAACAACAGTGCCATTTTACTGGCGGAACGCTGGCTGAAGCTGCTGTCCGACCTGGGGCGGGCACCCGCCACCCTGACCGCCTACCGCGCAGCCCTCTGTCATTATTTTGCGTTCTGCAGCCGGAACAGGATTGAACCTGAAAAGGTCAGGTTTGATGACATGGCTGCCTACATCCGTCCTCAGTTACCCGGTATGCCTTTCCCGGCCGCAAGCGCCACGCTCCAGCTGCGCCTGTCGGCTGTCCGTCTCTGGTACGACTTCCTGATGTATCTTGACCTGTGTAAGGTAAATCCGCTGCCCCGTTCCGGCACGCCGGGCATGCTGTGTTCCGCACGGGGGCTGGTTCCCCGTATCGTAAAGCTGCCGCGTATTCCTGACGATGCACAGTGGCAGCTTTTTCAGGCTCATGCCGCGGATTCTCCGCTTCGTGACCGGCTGATGCTGGCGTTAACCTACTGCGGTGCGCTGCGACGATCGGAAGTCACCGCGCTGAGTACTGATGACCTTGACTTTGCCCACCGCCTCATCCGCGTCCGGGCTGAAACCACCAAGAACCGTCATGAACGGATCGTCTGTTACAGTCCCGCCCTGACGCCGGTGCTGGCGGCTCATCTTTTACAGATGAAGCTGTCGGGGATGGTAAAAGGAGCCCTGTTCCGCTCTGAGTCCGATCGTAATCAGGGGGCACCGCTCTCTTACTGGAGCTGGAGCAAAACGGTACGGAAATGGGCGCTTGAGTCAGGGCTGCCCGACATTTCAACCCATACTTTCCGCCACCTGCGGTTGACGCATCTGGCCCGTGCGGGCTGGAAACTGCACGAACTTGCCACCTACGCAGGTCACCGTGATCCGCGCACCACTCAGATTTATATTCACCTTTCCGGCAGGGATCTTGCCGCCCGGATGGCAGGAGCAATTGAAACGGCAGATATCAGGATGGCGAACCTCATTTTCGGCACGGAGGAATAATATGGCAGCGTCTGAACAGCCTGAGAATGTGTGGCTTCCCTTCGACCTCTCCGCTTACAGGCTTGATGCTTTACTGACTGAGCCTGAAAAGGCCGCACTGGCCACCTCTCACAGCCGGGGCAGGCTGCTGCGGATGAAACCTGCTCCTGAGTTTATCAGGCCGCTGAAAGACATCGCAGCAGAAAGCGGATGCAGCCGCGAGGTTGCTGACCTGATAATACTGGACCTCCTGCGTGAGATGCACCTTTCGGGTATACCGTACTGGCGATGGCCGCAGGAACGCTGGCAGACATTCAGCCGGACGGACGGAAAAGGACGGCCGCTGATGGCCGCCTTTGCATGGCATTTCGCCGGACGGTATGATCCCCTCAGCCTGCCAGACATCAGAAAACCTGCCCTGTATACCTGTGCCATTTTTGGTCAGGCTATTTACTTCCGGGAGCTTCACCGCCTGACTGAAACCCTGAAATCGCTGGGCTATGCTGCGGGTAGTCAGGTCACGCATCTGTCGGGCATACTGGCCACGCTGATGGTCATGAACAGAGATCCCCGTCTTGAAACCTTTACGCCTGAACTGCTGTGGGAAGCCCAGAACAACACAGATAGCGGGACATCCCGGTACATTGGCCGGATTTCACACGGCCTTGCTGCGCTGGGCATCTTCAGCGCCCCGATGAGGATGCGTAATTATACCCGATGGTATGAAAAACCCGTAGACGGGATCGATCCGGCCTGGGTCAGGTGGTGCCGGCGCTGGCGGGAAACGTCTGTGCTGAGGCCTCGCACCCGTGAAGGCCAGTACAGTTTTATACTGCGCTGCGGCCTCTGGCTGGCAAAGGCGCATCCGGAGGTGCGTGAACCGTCAGACTGGAGCATGGAAATCTGCGCCAGCTTTATCGCTGCGGTCGGCCGGATGAACGTGGATGAGCTACAGTTGGGCACGGAAAGGGGCACCCGAAAATCGGTGCGATCCGGTGAGCCTATGATGCCGCATTCAAGGGCGCATTTTATCTACTCACTGCGCCGTTTTATGGTCGACTACGAAAACTGGGGCTGGGGTCGCCTGCGCTTCAGCCCTGCCCGTCATCTTTCCACACCGGATACCACCCTGTTTCGGCGCGACGTCAATCCCCGTGTTATCGACGATCCGGTCTGGCTCAAGCTCATCTGGGCCAGCCTCAATCTGCGTCAGGAAGACCTGCTTACTGAAATACATTATCCGCTGGCCATGCTGCAGGCGATGGCCGTCATCTGGACCCATGCGGGGCTGAGGAAAAATGAGCTGCTCCGCCTGACTACCGGTTGCATCGCGCCGCAGGCAGATGAAATAACGAAAGATGACGGCAGCGTCATCCCGGCCGGAACCCTTTGTTACCTGCATGTCCCCGCCGGAAAAACATCAAAAGCCTTTGTTAAACCCGTGGCGACAGTGGTAAAAAAATATGTCGACATCTGGCTGGCCGAACGCCCGGCAGAACAGGCCATGCTGGCTGATGAGCGGACCGGTGAGAAGGTCCGGCTGCTGTTTCAGTACCGGGGGAAGCCTGCCGGCAGCGCTATCCTCAACCGCACGGTGATACCGATGCTCTGCGCAAGAGCGGGCGTTCCTTCTGAAGACAGCGGCGGAGTGATAACCAGCCATCGGGGACGCGCCTCAGCCGTGACCGCACTGGCCAGCGTACCGCAGGGCATGTCACTGTATGAACTGATGCAGTGGGCTGGTCACTCAACGCCCCAGTCCACCATGCATTATCTCCGTATCCGCCCGACACAGCTGGCCGCCTCGTTTGTAAAAGCAGACAGAGTCGCGCACATGATCAGCGTACTGATTGATCGCGACCCTGACGCCGCCAGCCTGACCGGACCTGCAACGTATTATGATTTAGGTGATTCATACTGCACAAATCCGTTCTGGAGCAGCTGCCCGCACCGGATGGCCTGCATCGGCTGCGATTTTAACCTGCTGAAGGACAGCGCGCGCGGGCTTATTCTGGAGAGTAAAGCATCCATCCGGCGTTATCTCGAAGAGGTCCCGCTCACTCCCGATGAGAAAGCCGTACTGGAGCAGGATGCTGAAAAGGTTGAGCAGGCTCTTACAAAATTGGGCCCAAAATCCTGAGTGCTCAAATGCTTTCAATGTCCGGTCTGAGGGTGTCAGTTCAGAGTCAGTACAGACGACCGAACGTCGTATTTGATATGAATCTGATTATAGCGGGCGTTATGACGTAACTGATGGAACAGCAGATGAGAAAACAGAAGCGATGTATGGGGTATGTGGCTGTCGTGGTCGATGACTACGATCGTGCAATTGAGTATTACACCGATAAGCTGGGCTTTACCCTGATTGAGGACACGCCGCAGCCGGGTAAGCGCTGGGTCGTGGTGACGCCGGACCCTGACAGCGACTGTGCTATTCTTCTTGCCCGCGCGTCGAACGACCGGCAGGAAGGCTTTATCGGCAACCAGTGCGGCGGACGGGTTTTTCTGTTCCTGCAGACCGACGACTTCTGGCGCGACTACAATGCTATGAAGGCAAAAGGCGTCCACTTCTGTCAGGAGCCGCGCGAGGAAGAATACGGAATGGTTGTCGTGTTTGAGGACATCTATGGCAATCGCTGGGACCTTTACCAGAACAGGCAGACCTGAAACTCTGTCACGACAGTGTCCCGGATTTAGGGGAAGCCTTACAGGCGTAAACCCTGTCGGATCAGGCCCGCAGAGAGCGCTTCTGAACAATATACTGAACTGTCTGACCTCAGTGCAGCGGTCGCTGCACTGAGGTCTCCCCTGGATAGAGGCCGTACGGTCCGGGTTAACCACACAGCGTCATGATATAAAATCCGGCCGCCGTCATGGCCAGCGAACCCAGCACGTGTATCAGCACCGAGGCGGCTGCCCAGGCATAGCTGCCTGACTGCAGCAGGGCAAAAACCTCAGTTGAGAATGTGGAGAAGGTCGTCATTCCGCCACACAGCCCGGTGGTAATGAGCAGCCGCCAGGCCGGATCGAGGCCGGGATGGCGCAGAAAATACGCCAGCGCCGCCCCGATGATAAATCCACCCAGCAGGTTGACCAGCAGCGTCCCCGGCGGCAGGTCCGGAAAAAGCGCGTTCAGGCGTGCGCCCAGTTGCCAGCGGATAACACACCCTAAAGCACCGCCGGTGATGACGGCAAAAAGCTGATTCACGTTCATTCCTTTTTTTTAATATTCAGAACATAACGGCACACGACCTGTGCGGCCGTATCCATTTCATATACAACCGGCACGCCGGTCGGGATGTGCAGCTGTGCCACGCTGTCGTGGGGCATGCCGTTCAGAAAGGCGGTCAGGGCGCGCAGCGTGTTGCCGTGCGCCACAATCAGAACGGTACTTCCGCAGCGCAGCTGTGGCACCACAACGTGGTGCCAGTATGGCATGACGCGACGCAGGGTCATTTCCAGGCTTTCCGTTGCAGGCAGGTCGGCCAGCGCAACGCGGCGATAGCGCAGATCCCGACGCAGCTGCGCCGGAGCCTCCGCGTCTGCGGGCGGAATGCCGCTGAAGCTTTTGCGCCATAGCCGGACGGTCTCTTCCCCCATCATCCGGGCAGCGTCGTCCTTGTTCAGCCCCTGCAGCGCACCGTAGTGGCGCTCGTTCAGTCGCCAGCTCTTTTCCACGGGCGTCCAGCTTCGGTCAAGACGGTCCAGCACCCGCCAGACCGTGTGAACGCAGCGTGTCATCACCGAGGTGAAGACACGGTCGGGCATAAGGCCCACTGCCCGCAGCGCGTCACCGGCTCGGTCGGCCTCCTGCCGCCCCCTGACCGTCAGCGGCACGTCCGTCCAGCCGGTAAAACGGTTTTCCCGGTTCCACTGGCTTTCGCCGTGCCGCAGGAGGATCAGCGTTGCAGGGGCCACAGGCATTCCTTCTTTGCCGGACGGGGACCGTCCGGCGGATGTGTTACGTGCGGCGCACAAACGCATGAAGCCCCGCGTAGTGCGCGTCCTCACCCAGCGCCTGCTCAATGCGCATCAGCTGGTTGTACTTTTCCACGCGTTCGCCGCGGCACGGCGCGCCGGTTTTCAGGTGTCCCGCGCGCAGGGCCACCGTCAGATCGGCAAGGAACGTGTCCGTGGTTTCCCCGCTGCGGTGAGACATGAACGCACCCCAGCCGTGCCGCTGGCAGAGAGCCACGGCGTCCAGCGTTTCGCTGAGCGAGCCTATCTGATTGAGCTTGATCAGCGCGGCGCTGGCGAGGTTTTCGTCAATGCCGCGCTGGATGTACTTCACGTTGGTTACAAACAGGTCGTCACCAACCAGCTCGGCCCTGCCCGCAAGCTGCTGGTGCAGATGCTTCCAGCCCGCCCAGTCGTCCTCGGCCAGGCCGTCTTCCAGCAGGATGACCGGAAACTGGTCCATCAGCTCGCCGTAGTATGCCGTCATTTCCGCCGCGCTCAGCGCGCTGCCCTCGGTGCGCAGATGATACTGACCGTCAGCGAAAAACTCACTTGAGGCAGGGTCCATGCAGATGCTGATGTCCTCTCCGGGCCTGTATCCCGCCTTCTCAATCGCCTGTACGATAAACGCCAGCGGGTCACGGTTCGACGACACGGCGGGCGCAAAACCGCCTTCGTCGCCCACTGCCGCTGAGAGTTTTTTGTCCAGCAGGATCTGGCGCAGCGCCTGGTAGACCTCGCTGCCCTGACGCACGGCCTCGCGCAGCGTGGGTGCCCCGTGTGGCGCTATCATGAACTCCTGGAAGTCCGCGCCCTGACCGCGGGCGTGCACGCCGCCGTTGATGATGTTCATGCACGGCACGGGCAGCAGATTCGCCTGCAGGCCCCCCAGGTAGCGCCACAGCGGCTCGTGCGAGGCCTGTGCCGCCAGCCGGGCCACCGCCAGCGATACGCCCAGAATGGCATTGGCACCCAGGCGACTCTTGTTCTCCGTGCCGTCCAGCATCAGCATGATGTTGTCCAGCTGCCGCTGCTCGCGCACGTCCAGGCCGCGCACGGCTTCGCAGATTTCCGTATTAACCGCCCTGACGGCATCCAGCACGCCTTTGCCGCCAAAACGTTGTGCGTCACCGTCGCGGCGCTCTGCGGCCTCGCGCGACCCGGTGCTGGCCCCGGAAGGCACCGAGGCGCGTGCCATCATCCCGTCCGGGGTCCGGGCCTCAACTTCAACGGTGGGGTTGCCGCGAGAGTCAAGAATTTCCCGGGCGGTCACGTTATCCAGTGTAAAGTGCATAGCGTTTCTCCCGGTTTAGTCATTCAGGTGAGTAATAAGCACATCCACCGTGAGGTGGTTGATGTATTCCGCCGAGCGGGACGTCAGCATTCCCATAAAGCGGTTGCGGTGCCCGGCAAGCACGAGGTCCACGCCCAGCTCATTGATGCACTTCTCCACGTCCTCAAAGCGGCGCATGGTCACCAGCTCCCGCGTGTCTACCGCCTCAGGCACGGAGGCCGCCAGCTCGCTCATAAACGCTTTGGCTTTCAGGACCTCTTCCGACACGACGTCGTCCATCAGGCTGTCGGACACGTAGTTCATTTCCCGGTAGTCGTCGCTGATGTGGGCCAGGGTGATTTTCATGCCGAGCGGCTGCGCCAGCGCGACCGCCCGTTTCAGCAGGAGGGTGCCGTCGTCTTTGTCGTTCACAAGTATCAGTGCGTGGGTGTAGCAGGTCATAATGAACTCCCGTTCTGGTTAAGGCGGGACTCAAGCCACGGCAGAAGCTGTTTTTTGCGGCTGAGCATGCCCGGTACGGAGCAGGAGGCCGCGTTAACGCTCTCCCGCCCGGCGAAGTAAAGCGTTGAAAACCCGGCGCGAATGTCGGTCAACATCAGCACCGTCAGCCCGGCACCCGACTGGTCCGCCAGATACGCCAGGGCAGCGAGCAGGTCGTCCATCACGGGGGCAACCTGTGTCGGTGAGCTGACCTCAATCTGGGCAATGCGCACGTCGGTGCCGGCAATGACGAAGGCCTTGAGATCCCTGCCCAGCAGCTGCTGGGCGCTGAGGCCGCTGACGTCCGTTTTGGCGGTGAGGAGGTCACGGGCGAAGGCTCTGCGGTTTACGCCGGACAGCACGCCCAGTTCGGTCGCCGAACGGATATCGTCTTCGGTGGTGGTCGGCGAGCGAAGATTCACGGTGTCACTCAGGAGTGCGCCCAGCAGAAGCACGGCGAGCGTCGGGGGCAGCGTGCGGCGCGCTTCAGCGTCCATCAGCAGCCAGAGCAGCGTGGCGCTGCTGCCAACCGGGCGGATATGCACCTCCGGCGGCAGTTGCGTTATCAGCCCGCCCAGCCGGTGGTGGTCAGTGATGCCCACGACGTTGCTCCGGAGCAGGTCGTCAGGCCCCTGCGCCGGCTCGGTGAAATCGACCAGCCACACCCGTTCATCCTGCAGCGGAATAGCGAGCAGCGGCGGCAGCGTAAGACCGGCGGTGTCAAAGATAAAGCGGGTTTCCCGGTTAGCCTCGCCGAGACGCCATGCGCGGGCGTCCATGCCGCGCCCGGTCAGCCAGTGAGCGGTGACGACCGCCGTGCAGATGGCGTCGCTGTCAGGATTGATGTGGCCAAAAACGTGTATCAAGGGTCTCTCCCCGTAAAGGGAAGTACGCAGGCCGGGAGGAAAGTAAGGACGGCCTGACGTACCTCCTGAAAATCAAGAGTCACATCAGGCGTCATCAGCTCCGGAACGGAGCGGTTGGGAAAGGTGGAACGCCATCACCCTGTACTCTGAGTATAGAGCCAGACGGAAAGCCTGTCAGTATTATTCTGCTGGCACCCTCAGCCCGCCAGCGCAGCGCGTGCCTCGCGGAGCACCCGGCGGATGTTTTCCGGCACCGCCGGGCTTGTGCAAAGTGAAAGCGGACTGGGGTGAGGCATCTTCAGCACCGTGACGCCGGGGCACTGATGACTGACCGTCCCGCGGGCCTGAGCCGCTACGGCACCGGCCAGCACCACCACGCGCAGCGCGGGCAGATACGCCAGCACGTCCTCAAGCCAGGCGCAGCCGCTGCGGATGTCCGCCGCTGAGGGCCGTTTCTGCGGCCCGTCGCTGACCCAGGGCACCGTATTCCACAGCACGCTGTCCCGGCGCGCAATACCGGCTTCCGCCAGAAACCGCCCCAGGTTCTGCTGGGCCGGCCCCGGGTTATCCCGCGACACAAACCGGGGTGACGGGCTGCTGCGCGCCGGCGACTGCAGCAGGACGAGCAGTCCGGCCCCGGTCCCGCCGTCGGCCGGATCAAACCACGGCAGCTCCACGCCGTGCTGACGCAGCCCGCTGACCCAGCGATTCAGCGCGGCCACGTGCGGCGCGGTGACTGCCGCGAGGCGTTCCTCGCGTAAAAACGGGTCCAGCAGCGACGTGCAGGTTTCACTCACGGCTTCCGGTCCAGGCCTGCCAGACAGGGGGAAACAAACAGTTTCCCGCTCCATGCCCCGCGCACCGTCTTCACCGCGACCAGCAGCCACATGGCGGCCAGCATGACGACAAGAAGCGCACCGAAGCCTTTAAAGAACGCCAGGTCAACGAGGGTGGACAGCTTCAGCGTGGCGACCGTGTACACGCCCAGCGGGAAGGTAAAGCCCCACCATCCCAGATTGAACGGAATGCCTTCACGGAAGTATCGCACGGTTATCAGCGTGGCCAGCAGCATCCACCACAGGCCGCAGCCCCAGAAGAGAATGCCGGCAACGAACCCCACGCCTTGCGCGATATGACCGATTTCCGGCATGCCCGCCGCGGCAAACACCCCGGGCGCATCTCCGCCGATGACCAGCATCCCCAGCGAGCCGGTACCAATCGGCCCCAGTGCCAGCCAGCTTGAGGCCGCCATGCTTTCGTGTGGTAGCTTGTGCAGCGCCATACGCAGCAGCAGGATGGCGAGGATGCTCAGCGCCACCGGCACCGAGTACGCCCACAGCACGTAGCTGGTAATAATGATGCCGAGCTGCGCGTGGGGGTCGGCAATGTGCGGTGCCAGCAGGCCGCCACTGACTGCCGCAACCTCGGCGGCCACGACCGGCAGTAACCAGACGGCGGTCATCTGGTCAATGCTGTGCTGCTGCCGGGTAAACATCATGTAGGGAATACACACGCCACACAGCAGCGACATCGCCACGTCCAGCCACCACAGGGCGTGCGCTACGGGAATGACGTCAGCCCCCCACCGGGGGAGGCCAAACGCCAGCAGCCCGTTGATGATGGTGGCCATGCCCATCGGGATGGTGCCGAAGAACATGGACACCGTTGAATGGCCAAAGATGCGCTTTGCCTCACCGAAGTACATCACCCAGCGGGCCAGATACATCACGGCAAAGACGCTGAACAGGAAGATGTTAAACATCCAGAGTCCCTCGGCGACGAGGCGTAATCCCGGAACCGGCCAGGGGAACTGCGCCAGAGACAGAGACAGGATACCGGTCCCCATGGTCGCGGCGAACCAGTTAGGCGTGAACTGACGTATAGCCTCTTTCGGGCTGCTCAGCGCGCTCAGCGGGCGCGCTCCGTTATGCAGGGTAAATATTTTATCGTTCATGCCGTAATCTCCTGAGTAGACAGAAAGAGTATAGGCACGTCGGGTTAAATCTTTAAAACAGGTTATTCAGTTAAAATAAACCAGTAAAAGTGGTTAGACTCTCCCACTCCGGGAAGGACCGTCACACCGCCGGAGTGAGGGAAGGACTGAATCAGGCCTGCGGCGGGCTTTTAATCGTGGCCGTGACGCGGTTCTGTTTCAGGTCAACGACCGCAATGCTGAGGTCTTTATTCAGCACCCACGCGCGGGCACCGTCTTTGCTGAAAACGATGGCCTGACGGGGCGCATCCAGTCCGGTAACGGTGGAGACCACCTTACCGGCGGCGGTATCAATAACGGAGAGGCTGTTGTCGCCCAGGTTGCCGCTGTAAACATAGCGGTTATCCGGCGTCAGGGCGGCACCGTAAGGATCCTGCCCCACGGGAATGGTTGCCGTAATGGCGAGCTTCTGCGTGTCAACCACGGCGATGGTGTTGCTGCCGCTGTTAGCCGCGTACAGTGTGCGGCCGTCGGCGCTGACTGAAATGGCGCGCAGCTTGCTGAAGCCTGTTATCTCGCCGCGAATCTCGCCCGTTACGGCGTCAACCAGGGTAATTTTATCGCCCTTAAAGTTAGTGACGTAGACGGTTTTGCCGTCCGGGCTGATTTTTATGCCCTGACGGGGCTGGGCAAAACCCGTCACGACCGCAACGGGCCGGTTGTGCGTCAGGTCATACACCGAGAGCGTGCTGGCGGCCTCGTTATTCACATACAGGCGCTGACCGTCACGGCTGATAGCTGTGCCGAATGCCCCGGGCCCCAGCGGCAGCGAGGTCTCCACGTCAAGCGTCCCGGTGCTGATTTTTCTGACCACGCCGAGGCTGCTGTCTGAAAGATATACGGCCTTCCCGTCGGGGGAGAAAAGCGCATTGCGGGGCGTGACGTATCCCTTAAGCACCTTTCTGACTTTCCCGGCAGCCAGGTCGTAGACCACCACCTCAGAGCGCTCACTGTAGGACGCCACCGCCGTTTTCTCATCGGGACTGACAGCAAGGGAATTGTTGTGGATATCGCCGTCAAACGTCCAGCGTTCCTCTGCGGCACCGGCGAGGGTGCTGATAAGAAGAAACGCCACCGCGGTCAGTCCCGGGATCCTGTATTTTTTTATCATCATTTTTCCTGCATTGGGGTGGGTAAGGGATAAGACTCATTGCCCGATTGAGGGCTTCAGAGTAAGCGTGGCAGATTAAATCCTGGCGGGGAAATCGATTTTCCGACTATGTCTTACCACCCTCAACCTTCCCCCCTGTCAGTAAGCATACTGAGGTAGTTCAAGGCTGAATAATTCCTGTTCAGAAAATAAACTTCAGAGGAATGGTAACTGATTTTTTTTGTTTAAATTGCATTCCACATAAATCATAGCCTTAGCCAGCGCGTGATGTCAGCTCTGGAAGACATGACACCCAGAGTAGAGCAGTATTCCATTGATGAAATGTTCCTCGATCTGACCGGCATCGATGGCTGTGAGGACTTTGAGCACTTCGGGCACCGGCTGCGTGCCCACGTTCTGGCCAGAACCGGACTGACGATTGGCGCCGGCATCGGTCCGACGAAAACGCTGGCCAAATCAGCGCAGTGGGCATCCAAAGAATGGCCACAGTTCAAAGGCGTACTGGCGCTGACGCCCGGAAACCCGAAGCGGACCGAGGCGCTGCTGATGCGCCAGCCGGTCGAAGAAATCTGGGGTGTAGGTCGGCGCATTGGCAAAAAGCTGAACCTGCTCGGCATCACCAACGCGCTCGAGCTGGCACGCACGCACCCCGCCTTCATCCGGAAGAACTTTTCGGTGGTGCTGGAAAGGACGGTGCGTGAGCTGAACGGCGAGGCATGCATTCCGCTGGAAGAAATGCCGCCGGCAAAACAGCAGATTGTCTGCAGCCGCAGTTTCGGTTCACGCATTACCACGAAAGTGGCCATGCAGCAGGCGCTCTGCCAGTACGCCACGCGCGCCGCCGAGAAGCTCCGGGCCGAACGCCAGTACTGCAGGCACATCAGCGTGTTTGTCCGTACCTCACCGCATGCGGTCGGCGAGACGTTTTACGGCAACACGGCCGGGGAAAAACTCACCCTGCCCACCCAGGACACGCGGGACATCATCGGCGTAGCCATGCGCGCGCTGGACCGCATCTGGCTGGATGGCCACAGGTACATGAAGGCCGGGGTCATGCTTGATGATTTCACGCCTCACGGCGTAAGCCAGCTCAACCTCTTTGACGACAACCGGCCGCGGGCGAACAGCGCGCAGCTGATGCAGGTGCTGGACGGGATCAACCAGTCAGGCCTGGGTCGGGTATGGTTTGCGGGTCAGGGAATTGATACCGAGTGGAAGATGAAGCGGGACATGCTGTCACCGGCGTGGACGACGCGCTGGAGCGACATCCCCACAGCCAGAGTTGTGTGATTATTGCGCGGCCGATCTGCGCATGTTCTAATAAGTGATAACTTCCGTGTCCACAACTCACTGGTATAACAATGATTAATCTTAACCAGCCTGATTCTGAACGTACCGCCCTGTGCATGGTTGGCACAGGCATTGTGCTCTGCCTGTTGAGTCTTTTTTATCTTAATAACGATTCCTCTACAGGTACCATCGATACGCAGCAAATAAGCAGTTTACTGAAGACGACTTGTTCTGTTGTTGATGCTGTCCCGGTTCAGTATGGCTCACTCTCAAATGAAGACAGAGCTATTGCAGACGAACTTACTGAAAAATGTAAAGCCATCAGGATTCATTAATCATGCGAAAAACGGATATCGGCCTTATCATCATCTCTCTTCCAAACGGCCTGGTTCATGCCGGACTCATCATTGCTTATCTCTGTGGTGCCCATGGGTTTGCCGAGTTCTGGTCAGTAACCATGATGGCGCCTCTCATCTTTGCTCTTGATGCGGGGATTTTTATAAGCGTGGTTGTGAGATTACTCACTGAAAGAAAGGACAAGAAAAAGGCCCTGGCTAAAGCCACCCTGGCGGCCCAAAGTATTTGAACCTTCAATAGTCTCCATCACCTTCAAATAAATTCGAATCAACTTAATCTCTGACGTGAATCTTAACCCCTGGTCACAGCAAATCAGCTCATTAAAGCATTCGTATTGGGACCGTGGTCCCAACTGAGCGGGTCATCACATGATTGGCAATGGGACCGTGGTCCCAGCCGGGCATATCATCAAAAGATTAGTACTGAGACCATGGTCCCAACTGAACAGGTCAGCGCAGGTTTAGTACTGGGACCGTGGTCCCAGCCGGGCAGGTCATCAAAAGATTAGTACTGAGACCATGGTCCCAGCTGAACAGGTCAGCGCAGGTTTAGTACTGGGACCGTGGTCCCAGCTGAACAGATCATGACAGGAATAGTACTGGGACCATGGTCCCAACTGAGCGGGTTTTCACATGTATGGCTCTGGAACCGTAGTCCCAGCAGGTTGGTCATTACGGGACTGCTACTGGGATCATGGTCCAACGATATGAATTTCACGCTGGTTTAACACAATGTTCTGAAAGCAAATCTTCAAGTTGTTGAATTAGCTCAGCGGGTATTTTACGTCTGTCCAGATTTATCGTAACTTTGTCGTCATTATAACTGGCTGTTACACCAGGTCCAAAATCACGTTTCTGCACAATTTTTTTAGCTCGAGAAGGGTTTTCTCTAAGGCAGTTCATAAGTGCTTCTATCAATTCATCTGCACCTATCATATCTCCCTGTTTATTCTTTGAAGATAAGCTTTTAGCTTTATCAATTAATAGTTCCTCTTTACCTTCAGACAACTTATGAAGTTGTTCACCCGCGCGAGCAGAAAGTTCACCCGGGTGAGAGAAAAGAGCGATTACTTCTCTGGGGAGTTTTGATGTATTGATGCACCGCGAGATTATCTTTCGTGAGATGCTTTCGGCATCTGCTAAGGCAGAGATGTTATTGGCAAATTCGTTCTCTAACCGCTGCGCGTATCGCTTGCCGCGCTCGTAAGCACTGGTAGGTCTGTAATCGTTACCTAGCTTTGAGAGCGCGTTCATCTGCTCATCATCGAGATCACCAACCAATACACGATAAGATGTAGAAGTTAGTATCGCGGCCATACGGCGCCTGCTGCCATCAGCTATCTGAATGGAATTATTCTGGTGACGTCCAAATGCTGGGTTTTGTTGTCCACTCGTAAGAAAAGAAGGGATCAAATCATCAAGAGCAGATTCCGTTAAAAAATCCTGTAGACGCTCATTGCCGGACCAGACGCAGGTAGCATCAGCAATATCATCAGGCGAAATCGTTTCAAGAAGGAACTTTACATCACGCCCACAAACTGGCAAAACAATCGTATTACCCTTCGACATGTTTCCTACACGCGAAATCAAAGATCCCACAACTGGCGCAGCACTCTGAGAGGGGGCTTCAGAAGCAGGGGAAACAGGACTGGACGATTTTGTAATGATCGGCGCTCGCTTCATTATCGAATCTCCCAACGAGGTTTAATTAGACGGTCAAAAATTTCATTACAAACTGGTTCCCAGATCGCCAGCGCGTTTCTCCAGGCACCTGTTGAAGAGCGCTGATCAATCGCCTGCTCAAAAACAGTACGCATCCTTATCTGGCCTTTTCCAACTTCATCCGTTTCACGAACTACGTTCTTGAGCACCATGCTGCCCCAGGCATCACGGATTTGCTCTTCCATCCACGGTGACTGCGAACCGTTGTTGTTACTATATTTAGTTAAAAGTATGCGTACATCTGGTTCAAAGCCTTGAAGGTCAACGTTTTTGAGCAAATCGCGCAACATATCAAAAAACTGGAGAGCAGAGGTATAGTCAAAAAGTTCAGCGGGAGTAGGTACTATCAAAACATCCGCAGCGCACACAACATTGATAGTGCCGATGCCAAGATTAGGTGCACTGTCTATGACAATGACATCGTAATCCTGAGCGACTGATTCCATTGCAAGTCGCAACATCATATGGGGTTCTGTAGGCAGCTTTCCTTCGTCGTAACGCGCCATCAGTTCTGTTTCAATCCGGTGCAGAGCAAGGCAGGAAGGAATAATATCGAGGCCTGGCCAGCATGTGGGCTTAACGGCATAGAAGGCATCATCTCGTTCACCTAAATAAAAAGGCAGGAGAGTATCGTCAGCATGGATATGAAGATCAGGCACCCAACCATGGTACATAGAGGCTGTGCCCTGAGGATCGTTACCTTCAACAAGTAATACCCTTAGCCCCTTTAGAGCCAAATCCTGAGCCAGATGAACAGAAACTGAGGTTTTATAAACGCCCCCTTTATGTGCTGCTACACCTATGACTGGTGGCATACTTTCATTGGGCCTACGAATACGAGTTCCGAACACATCTCGCATATGGTTTATTTGATCTATGGTGTATCCGACTCGCTGTTCGACGCGTCCTCTCATCTCCAAATCAGGATAGGGCAAGCGTCCCGCTTTTTCAGCGTCTCGTATGGCCTGAGGTGTTACACCTACAAGGTCTGCAGCCTCACCTACACGCCACCTACGTGTAATTTTTCGAGCCTCTGGGCTGTCATCATTGAACTGTGCAACGGCGATAGCTTTAGTCATAGCATGTCCGGCAGTAATGCATTGGTCTAATGTTGTCTTTAAACTCATAACCTACACCCTTTAATTAACTTTGCATTTTTATATTAAATCTTGATATTTAATGCAAAGCAACACCAATAATGCAAACCTGATGAAAATTTGCAAAGCAGGGTGTTTAACGGAGTTACGATTGAACGGAATTACTCACTGCCAAGTATGCATGGGAGGGGCAGGGCAGGCGTAAGCAGAAGAAATGCTAAAGGTGCTGAAGTTTACCAAAAATGAACCGATTGAAAGTCTTGTCGGGTTCATTAGGCCAGTTTTGCGGATCCGTTACTAATACCCCTATCTGACGCATACCTTTATGTTGTTCAGATTTTCGCTCACAATAATCCTCGTCCTTATAACCCATAGTTTCGATTACAACGTCATGTTTGACGCCATCTGGCTCAATCACATTAACCAGAAAGTCAGGAAGAACATAACCTTTCTCCTCGTCAACGGTGACCTCAATATCGAAGAGAGGACGTTCCAGTGATAACCTTGGCGCTGAATTTTTCCTGGACAACCACTCTGCTGCTTCGAAAAGGCTGTCGAGCGTCTGTCGTTCAAGATTACTGTCTACAGGAACGGGACAGGTGCGACTGTATATGGCGTGCGCGTAAGCCTCGCTGCAAATAACCTCACCAGTAGATGAACGCCGGTATGACGCAATGACCAGGTAAGGTGGACGAACGCCATCCTGCGATTCTCCGTTTATGCTGACGCCTTTTTCAGGCATAAAATGATATTTATCACCCCGGATTTCATATACAGCTTTATCGCGGCTGACTTCATCAGCGACAAAAATCTGGTAGAAAACCCGTGCTTTTTTAGCAGGCCAGCGGGAATCAGGATTCTCAAGCTTCACCATATTCGCTTCAAGCGCATGCTGACTCATCCAGGGTTTGAAAAGAATAATTTCTGAAAGAGGGCGGCCGCGCATGAATTCCTGTTCATCGGTTATAGCCGTTAACAGGCGAAGGGATTCGACGAGAGGTCTTGTAGGTTTCGGATGTAAGTGATCGATTTTGTTAAATCCGGCATCATCTAAAAGTGTCAGTAACACTCTGGCCAGACTAGTGCGGCGCTTACGTCGTGTTCTGTCAGGGCTGGCAGCTGCTGACGTTCCTGCGGCATGAATTGTTACGTTCGTATCGTCTGAAGGGAGAAAATTGCGATAATTAACCCTTCTGCTGCCCGGTGATTTTCTGGTGCCGCTTCGCGTTGCACCTTCATCATCCTCCGCTTTAAATTCACGGTACATGGGGCAGGTAAGGGCATGTTCGTGGTTAAAACCTGAAAGGAAAAGCTTACGTGTATCTTCCCTCATCTTGGCACTGTTCAACGCCGGAGATTCACCCGGCACGCAGCTGCACTGCAGCCATGCTTCTTTCTGACGCATGGTCCGTATGACCGTTTCTGCAATGAGACGCTTTTCTGGTCTGCCTCGCCCAAAAAAGTCATGTACTGCATGTTCTTCATCATCCGTTAATCCACGAATATGAGCACCCCGTGGATTTTTTTTCCTTACAAGAGACATGGCCATACTGATACCTCCGGTTAAGAAAACAGTTAATAAAAAAACCAAAACAGAATCAATAATGCTGTGGCAAATATCAGCCACTAATTTGCATGCCAGCTTTGGGAAGGTAATGCCAATAGCGTGATGATAAAAACCCTGCTACGTCGTTTAAAAATACACAAAGCCTCTTGTTCAGCAAAAAAAGTTTCCCTGACGCAACTCAGAAGGACAAAATTTTAATTTTGATTAAAATAAACGTACAGGGCAGGACTGTAGTTAAACTCCTGGAAATACTGGCCGATAGTCACATAACCTCACTGCAATAACTGGAGTATAAATGCGCAATTATCTGCCAGGTACGCTTGCTTCAATAATGATGCTGCTTTTATCGGCATGCTCAGGTGTACGTGATGTTTCAGACCGGCATTATGAATATGAAAATGCTCACAGCCTGGCGTGGAATATCAGTACCGCTGCAGGCATGACATCATTCGAGGATGCAAAGTTTAATCCACAGCTCAGCACGCTATACAGCCGCAAAGATTACGATCTGTCTTATCCAGTAAAATCGGCTCAGACGTTAAATGAGTCAACCCTTCCACTGGCTCCGCTGTTACGCTTTACGCCTACGGGAATGGCTCCTGAAGACTGGTGGTTTAACCGCATACTGGCATGGATCCCCACAGAACTGGCTAAGAGCCCCCAACAGGCATCTACGGTTCTGGCAAATACGATTCAGGAAGCCGTACTGACCACGCTGAAGGAAACAAAACGCCCGATTGGAGAGATAAAAAACGAAGCAGGGGACAATGGCTAGATAGACAAATATGCCTTGCAAATTACTGCTCCGCGCTTTGTCGTAGTTCACTTTGCTGATTCAGCAGCGGGTTGTGAATTCCCGGATAAAAATGTTCCTTTTATCGAACGGATAAAACTTCCCAGCTGCGCTTTCTTCGCCGAATTCCATGATCCGGAAAAAGTTGTCAGTACGCCGGCATTCATCACCCCAAACGCCACGGGTAAAAGCTACCTTATCCGTCCTGACGGCCTGAACTCGAGCTTCGTGGCCGACGCCTTCGATAAACCGTCTACTCTCTCTGATGATGACAGGGTTCGAATGGCTTATGATTTCTTACAAAAGGTCAGTCAGCATCTTCCTTCGTGGGTAATTTTTTATATTTCACCGCACGAACGCGCGGGAATGCCTGCGATGATCTTACAAAGTTGAAAAGTCTATTTCTTTGTGACTGAGAGACCATCAAATCCGTAGTTCTGTAAAAAACTTTTTCTGACGCAGCTTCTTAAGGGTAGTTTTTTCGCCTTAGGTAGCTGCAGAGCAGGGGATGCATAGTCCCCGTGTTCTGGTTCTCTAGATTGGTAAAAATATCTTATAAGATATTGTTGTCGCTTCCGAGTTTTAGCAGTAAGTTTAACCATCGATTTTTATAATCTTTGGTGTGTTTTGATGAATGACTCGATGGTGCTTAAGTTTCAGGCAATGGCTCTGGACAACGAAACATCAGTAACAACTCTGCTGAGAATGGCAAAAGCAATTGCATCAAAGCTTGAGCTTAGGGATGTTTCTGAGTGGATTGATAATGAACTAAACGGCTATGCTGAAAAAATAGTCCCGGAGTACAGAAAGGTCAGGGGTATTTTGAAAGCCATTCATCCAATGCATGGACTTGTGGAGGCTCCCGTACCAAGCAAGGATTTAGAAGATAAGCTGTCAACAATCTATATTAAGCAATCATTGGGAGAACTCGAATCTGTCTCTCCTAAACACGATATGCACTTTCCTCTACCCACACAGCTTTCACACAGTTTGCAAGCCTCACAACCTGAATTCCTGAGATTCAGTCTCGTCAGGGTAATCGGAAGTAATAAATTGATTAATATTACTGAGCAGGTACGAAACCGGCTTTTGTCATGGTCTCTTGAACTAGAACAGCAAGGAATACTTGGCGAAAATCTTCAGTTTTCACAACAGGACAAAAACAGAGCGCCTATGACGACAAATAACTTTAACTTCAGCGGAACAGTAAACAACGCAGGGGTGATGGGATCAGACAATCATGACTTTTCTCAACAAAACAGTATACAGATTGCGACAGGTGACTTTAGCGCGCTTGAAAACAGACTAAAAGAACTGGGGTTCGCTGCAGATGATATCGCCGAACTGAAGGTCACCTTAGATAGTGAACCTCTGCCCGCCGACAAAGCCAGCTTTCTGCCAAAAGTTTACAGCTGGCTTAGTAAAGCAGGCGGTAAATTGATGGATGCAGGCCTTGATAAAGTAGCTCCTCTTGCAATTGAAGCAATCAGCAAATATCTCAGTTAGTAGATAATGATTTTTTTCCCGTAACTAATCGGCCTGGCTTTACTCGGGCAGCTGACGAGGGTGAATCTTTGGAATACATATCTAATAAAGACAATGATTTAAATAAACATATCTTAGCTCACGTTTTTTTTAACGAAGCTAAAGGGATAATTTCTGATATTGCTTTACAGCCGGGTTTAATACTTCCCTTTATGACAATAAGTGAGGAAAAGTATGACTTATGCATTCAGCATGTGGCTAAGATTTTCTACTCATGCTTTGCCAAAGGGGAATTGAAGCTCATAGTTAACGCATCTGAAAAACAACTCAATGGCTATGCCATTTTTTTTGAACATCCAGATCCGTCCTTTGCACGATACTGTCATAAAATATTCGTATATGAATCTGCCCGAGGAAAAGGGATCGGTACTCAACTGACTAATGGCCTGCTTAGTGAATTAAGCAACATGACACTTATCTGTACACCCGAACTTGTTCCATTCTATGAAAACTGTGGCATGCAGTTTGGAGGATACTTTGAACTGCCTGAAGATTCTGAGGATTTCAGTTTTACAAGAGGCATGTATCACGGTTTAGCCGTGATGAATAGCAATGGCATTTCCGGGCCTGCGCCTGTTTTCATGCTTAACGACAATGATATAAAAAACCTTATCAAATTGATTAGCTCCGAATGACTTTCATTTATTGATTTATTTACAGCCGGCCAGCACATAGACTGTAACCTATCAAATATTCTGATGACTTATACTACAATACATGCTTTGATTTAAAGGTGCCAAAATGGATGATGAAGAAAAAATAATTTGTCACAACTGCATCGAAGATGAATACGTGAGCGAGTTAATAAAAATAACGGGCGAAGAAAACACCACCTGTAGTTACTGCAATAAAACTACCAGCACTATAGCGATTGGTTCAGTAGCAGACATGATGCACAAGGTGTTTAATGATTATTATAGTTCCCATCATGAAATTGAGCATTATTCCTTTGGTTCAACCGCAGAAGAAATCATTTGCGAGGAACTGGGAACTGACGAAGAAGCCAGTTCAGATATATTTTCTTTTCTTTATGATAAACATAACGAGTATGACTATGAGGTATATAGCGAGTTTTATGTTTATGTTAGAGATGCATATGAAATTACGGAATTTGACTTTACATGGAAGAAAATAAAAACTTCGCTTGAAACTGAAAGTCGGTATTTCAATGATAATTTGCGTGGTTTCTTTGACGATATATTTTCCGGCGTTGAGCAGGTATTTAACTCTTCTGGTGCAACAATAAAAACTTTAGGCCCTGGTGATGTGTTTTTTCGGGCCAGAGTTTTCAATGATTATGATGAGATTAAAGCCGAACTGGAGCATCCTGAAAGAAATTTTGGACCGCCGCCTTCCGCTAAAGCACGCGCAGGAAGAATGAATGCCCCTGGAGTACCGGTATTCTATGGTGCGACAAGTAAGGAAACTGCTATTGCAGAAGTCCGTCCAGCCGTGGGCAGTACAGTTGTCGTCTGCCAGTTCAGACCGGTTCATCCCATGCGCATTCTCGATTTATCTGCTCTTGAAGATATTGTTATCAAGGAAGGCAGTTTGTTCAATCCTGAAACCCGAAAACAGATAGATATAACTTCATTTCTCAAAACTCTTTCAAGGAAGCTGACCATTCCTGTTTCAGCTGCCAGATCTGACAGTGAATATCTTATTACGCAGGCTGTATCGGAATACCTCAGTATTTCAGCGCCTTTAGAACTTGATGGTATTATGTTTCATTCTACCCAAAGTGAGCATCCCACTGAAAAGAGGGACGGGAAATACAATGTTGTTCTTTTCAGAAAATCTTCAAGAGTTAGGAACGGGGCTGCTGATGGTATTAAATATAAGGTCAGTCTTTATGAAAATGCCGAAGATGACTTTTATGAACCACGTGCTTCCATCGTCCCCATGGATGAATATAAATTAAATAAGATACCTGAATCAGCACTTTACAGATTATTCAAAAAGGCAGATCTTCAAATGGACACATCCAGCATTGAGGTTCATACCGTAAAAAGCGTTCTGTATGTCACAGATGCACAACCGGTAGACCTCAAAAATGCAAGCATGAATGACAAGTAATTACCCTATACTTTTTAATTAAGTACAAAGTTGAACTGGTCAGCTAGCCCCACCTTTCAATATGGCCACAGCCTCATTGCCCGGCATCGAAAACTGCACGCGGTGCCGTGCCGCCACGTCCAGCGCAAACACCTTCGTGTACACCTCGGTTGACTTCAGGCTCTTGTGGCCCATCAGGCTCTGCAGCGCCTTCAGCGGGATCCCCGCGTAAAGCATGTGCATCGCGTAGCTGTGCCGGAAAGTGTGAGGCGTCACCGGCACCGAGAAGGTCACACCGTCGGCCGCAGCGGCCGCCACGGCTTCGTTTATCCAGGTCCTGACGGTGCGGTCGGCCACGCTCCAGAGCCGCACCTTTTCCGTCCGGCCGGTGTCGGGATTACGCCGTTCGACCGGGATCCGCAGCGTGGCGACCATCATCTCCAGCTGAGCGATGTACTGCGGATCGGACAGCGGAACCAGCCGGTGGGGCACCACGCCGGACGGTGCGCGCCCGGGGCCCCGGGCAGCCTTCTCGCCACGTTGTTTCAGGGTGGCCAGCTGCACAAACGGATGGGGCGGCGTCAGGGTGAAGTCGGCCCGCGTCAGGGCCAGCGCCTCGTTGATGCGCGCGCCGGTGTTCCACATGGTTGTCAGCAGCATCTTCCGGTGCAGATCCGGCACATAGTGCAGCAGGGCGCTGACCTCCGGCGCCAGCAGGTATTTAGGCAGGTCATCGATCAGCTTTGCCATTTGACGCAGTGCAAGCGCCGCTGGGTAGTCGATAGCAACCGGCAAAGCCGATATGGCCGGTGTTGTATTCCCAAAGCTAATAAGGCTTGTCATTTATTCTGTTTCATCCAGAACCCAAGGTGAAGGCAAACTGCACTTAATCATCATAAGAGCAATAATGGCATCGCATTCATCGTACAGTTTACGAAACAGTGTTGTGGCATTAGGCAGGTACTCAACTTCGCTCAGCTTATCAAGCACCTCGTTTAGTTCACGTTCGTACTGCCTGCGCAGCAAAGGAAGGCGGTGAACTCTTAAAAGCAGCTCACCATCAAGCGAAGTCCAGTCTCCCTTCACTCCAGAAAAATCTGGCATGCCCGGCCTGGGATTCATAATCCTGCTTTCTTCCCCGGGATCGCATGAAAATTCATAGCAAATGTCTCGATACTCGGCCAGAATGATAATTACCTGACTGCCAATAAATGCTCTGTCAGATGCAAGACGTTGTGCATTTTCGACAGACTCTTTTCTAGCACTAAGCCACTGCGTCACAACGCCGCCAGCTATCGCCAGCGCTCCACCAAGTGCAGCGGTGCCAAAGTTAACCCATGCAGGTGTATCAGCCATTACCATTCTCCTCACTCTGTAAATCCACGGTTTTATTTAAATCAAGCCGATAACGCTGTATCACCCTTCAAAAACAATCGCCGCCCCGGCGGTGATCAGCCCGGTGGCCACGTTTCCCCAGATGGGCTGCCCCTGGACCGGATGTGATGCCGCTAAGGCGATGCCGTCTGCCAAAATACCTGCTGTCAAAAAATGGCACTCCCTACTGTTTAATAGTCCGTATTCAGAAATAAAGAGTATCAAGCTGGAACAGCAATTCTTCAGTAAGCTCTGTAAAACGCTTATCTGCAGAATCAACAGGAAAATCATTTCCATCTGCAGCATCTTTCCTCAGACGCCAGCCCCGGCCTGTGCCATTCCAGATGGCCAGCACATAACCATCAGAACTTGTCACGCTTCGTGAAATTGAATGTGCAATGCTGTCATCATCACCAAATACGCATCTCAACCACATCCTTGGGTTCCAAGGTTGAAGATAGGCGGCAACACACACAAGAGCTTCGAAATAGTTTTCTTCACACCTACAATCATCACACATGCAACTTCCTTTTATTACGTTTGCAAAATATCCCTAAAATAAATTATCACCAAGTCAACTAATTTTGATTACTCATGAAAAAGTGAAGACAATGTTAATAACGCACTTATCTGTGATCCTGCTAATATTCCCGCCCCGCAATTGCCGTAAGCCGTTCTCCGCCGGATCCGACTTTTTCCGTATCGGGCAGTAACCGGAAGGGTAACACGGCGGCGGGGCGGGCGGAAGCGGGGTTTTCCGGGGGGATTTCCGCTGACGCATCCCGTATGTGGTGTCATGTACAGCAAGGTTAGCCACAACATGTGGTTTACTGCGCAGAAAACCGCCGGTGGCGGGGAGAAGATCCGGTTCTCCCTTTTTTCGGATCTGCGGAAGTTAACAGAAGCGGTGTGTGCAGCATGCAGTGAATAAAGTCAAAAAGCAGCCTGTGACGGTTAATCACGATTACAGCAAGCCATTTCAGCATAAAGACAGGAATCCTGAACACAGAGGGTAAAAGCCGCTGTGTGCAGGATTTATGTCAGGAGGGGTTATTCCGTCATGAAGACGGACCGGTTGTGCGGGACAAAACGAATACGCTTGTATTTTTCATCCCATTTCAGCTTCCGGATAAAACCGGCGGCTTCAAGCTGGCCGGCCAGCTCCCAAAGTCTGTCTGAATAACCGGAAACAGCACTCATTGAGTGTGGGGTAGCCGACGGCCAAGAGCCATTTCGTCGGATTACGTTCTGCCTTCTGACAGTATTTGATACATAAAATCAACGATCTTTTTGCTCCTGAAAGGAAAATGGCTCAGGGAGGAATGTCCCCCGTCATCGATTGAACATGTCATGTTTTCCGCTTCGCTAAGCACTCTTAAAAGATCAAGGGCAGGCCGTATCGTCAGAATTTCATCCCGCCTACCAAGAATGAGCAGGGTTTTTCCGCTGAAAGTGTTCAGCGCACCTGCATAGCGTTTCATAACAATTTGCTCATTATCTGACTGGGAAAACTTGTTCCTGAAAAATTCAAGATCACCCCCTGCACCTATAACCCGTCTGATATGGTAAGGCATATCCAATAGCGGGTTAATCAGTACGCATCCTTCTATGTTTGCCTTGATCTCAGCCTTTCTGGCTATCAACTCCAGCAAAACGGTACCGCCGAAACTGCCCCCAAGGAAAAGCAGTTCAGTGCCGCTTTGGCTTCCATTTATCCATTCAATGATTGCCGGTATAGTCACGTTAAGGACATTCTGATCGGCTACTGTTCGAAAGCGTCTGCCGAATCCTGAAGAGCCGGCATAGTTTATAATATGATAGTTAACCTCCTGATCCCTGAAAGCATTAATTACTTTCGGCTGACGTGGAGTATCCCACTCACAGGATTCCGGACCACCATGAAAAAAAAGAACATTAAGTCGGGGATGATGTGATGTAACAAGGGAGGTAACCTTTATTCTCTCATTCTCATAATAAACCCTGCTACAAGCGAGCATGCCTGGAACAATCACACGAGAAATGCCGCTTACAGGATTGTATAAGAAAATTCCTTCGCGGCTGCCTGTGACATATACCAACGTATCTTTACCGTCGCGTAACAGACTTGCCGAGCCATACAGTTCATCTCCGATTCTGATAGTCTGGCCATTTATGGCATCTATCTCCGCAATCTTTTGTTGACCACTGTCCGCAACTGAGAGGTAAAAAACTTTTTTTTCTAAGTTGAAGGAAGCTGAAAGCACTCCGGAAAAAGGGATCGGAAGCCTGAAGGCAAGTTCATTTACGAAAGGAATAAAAATAGTATCATGGCCGTCCTCTGCTTCTGAAGACACAATCAGTCCGGCCTCTGAAACAGAAAGGATTTCGTCGAAAAATAAGTTATCAATACCCTCGCCGAACCAGGCGTAGTTCTTTTCCAGATCTATATGGAGGCCAGAATAGTGGTATATCATACCTGGAGCATAATTTGTCGTAGCAAGATCAGTTTTAATGATTTCTCCGGAACCATTATAACACTTGATTTCAGTATTATTTTTTTCTTCTGAAAAAAAGAGAAAAACAATGATTTTGTCATCATCAAAAAGTACGGAAAGATTCTCTATATCCTCACTAACATCAAATGAATGGCAGGAAATATGATTACTAAAAAAACAGAGTTTCTTATCATTAACCGTTTCCTGATAAAGGTAAAAAGAATCGCAGCAGAAAGAAAAGTCCAACTCTCGAGCGGACAAATCTTCAGATGAAGTTTCGAAACTAAAAAAATTCCCATCATAGTCTGAGAGGAATAACACATTCCCCTGCATGAACAAGGGCGATAATTTAAACATTAACTGTGCGTTTCGTTCCATTCTTTTCTTTCACTTAATTTTGAGCAGGAAACAATCATAAAAGAGGCAAAGAGTATGAGCATTATAAAAATTAAGGAATGGTTAGCCAAAATCATTCCCTTGTAAAGATAGGGCATGGCAATGCCACCTGCTACGTCTCCAGTCAAAAACGCGGTCTGACGGATGCCAAATATTGCCATGGAATTACCTTTATTGGCAATTTCTACCTCTTTCATGTCGATTAACATCAAAAGCACTGTTCTGAACATATAGAAAGTTACAATACTGATGCTGTATAATAGTGATTCATTGAGACCAAGAAAACGGAATGAAACATAAAGAGAAAAACAGGTCAATGCAGTAAATACTGCCAGTGAATAGTTTCGCCCTGCATTTTTGCTTAAAAATATGTAAAGATTCTTAAGCAAAAAACCGGAAACAACGCCTAAAGAAATAACCAGACCTATTTCCCCCGGTGACAGTGCAATATTTTTCAGATAAACCGGAATAAGAGGAATAATTACAGCCCAGCAGGCACCATGAACAAAAAATGCAAAAAAAATTGAGGTGTAGAGTTTTTTATTCACAGCCCTGAACGCTTCTCTGGCAGAGATTTTTTTTCCTGCGCTAACAGATTCTACTTTTTTGATTTCCTTCTCACCAGGGAGAAAAAACGTACCCACAACGGTTATAACCCCGGTAACAATAAGCGTTTGCTGATAACCATCTTTAAAAAAAACAGCTAACAGGCTAACGAGCAGACCTGAAATAAGCGCACCCAGGCTCTGAGAAAGTGTGTTAATGTTTCCTGTCTGCAGTATTACCTGTTTTCTCTTTTCTTCACGCACTTCAAGAATGAGCCCTTTAAGAGCGAGACCGGTCACACTGGCGCCTATACCGGCAATCACTCCTGTCAGTACAGCGACAGAAAAATTAACAGGGTAAGCCCGCAGGATAAGGCCTGCCCCGTAAAAAAGATATCCTAATAGCAAAGCGTTTCTTATCCCTGCTTTCCTGATCATTGAGGCATAAATCATAGAAAAGGTACCAGCCACCGCCATTGCTACATAAGATGCAGAGAAGAGGCTGAGTTTTCCCTCAATATTCCAGTAGAGAGGCTGGATAGTTTTAGACATCCACATTGGAAAAAGAAAAAGTATATTAAGTAAATATATTTTTTTAAGCATGCTCATGATCGTTTTGGATTTGTGCGAGGTTCAGCTTTAATTCAGAACTCGCCGGGAAAATATCAATACCTGCACGAAGAGTATTGGCCGCGGCTTCCAGAGACTGATGGGAGTCACTTTCGGCCTTGAGAACGATCCATTCCGGAAAAATATGGAGGTCACGTTTAGGTTGCATCATATGTAAGTTATTGTAACAGCTTCGTTGTGACTGCATATACGCATAATTATAAGCAGTAATATCATCGCCGGTCAGTTGCCATGCAAGCTCAGCATGAGTCTCAGCGAGTTCATAATTTTCTCTATCCGCAAGGAAAAGGCTGTAATAGTAGTGGCTGTCACTGTGATAAGGATTAAGCCGTAGCGCTTCCTTCAGACATGTTTCATAAGCAGACAGATCACCTTTTTCAAGAAGGCATAGTCCCATCTCTAGATGATATTCCGGAAATACATAATCAATCTCCAGAAGCTGCTTATAACAATTTATAGCTGAATCAAAATCTCTGATTTTTTTATAACACTGGCATACATTATAAAGTATGACTGACCGGTGCATGTGGTGTTTGGGGGTATCACTTGAAAGGGTCTCAATTCCCCAGTTCAGTAAACTGATAGCCTCACTAACTTTACCTTCACGGAAAAGAATCAGACCATATCCGTTACGGTTAAAGACAGTATAAAATTCCCTGTCCTCTTTGCTGAGTGAGTCAAGCCCTCCATTCTGTATATAATCATAAGCTTCTGTCAGATAATATTTTCCTTTTTCAAGATTACGTTTCTCTTGCTTGTGATGCCTGAGATAAAGCATTGAAAGAGGATAGTTCGCCACCACTAAAGCCAGAGGGTCATTTTGCTCTTTAATCTTCAGATAATAGTATTCCGCTTCAATAGGCTTGTTAACGCAGTTTTTTATAGTGCCGATAAGGTTAGCATTTGCTGTTTCAAAACTTTTAAAGTACTTTAGGCCGTGCTCCAGAAGGTACTCAGCGCTAAACACGTCGCCGCAGTTAACGATTTTTTTTATGCCGCCAATAACAAAGTGCTCGTCTCCTGAATAACCTCTGATTAACTGTGTAATAAGATTTTTTTCATTCTGGGTCAGTTCATTTTGTGATTTCTGCTCCGCAAATTCTTCAAATGCGGTTTCTACTTTCATTCTGCTCAGCGCCTGAGCAAAGTGTCTGATCAGCACTGATTCAGCGTGAATCAGATTAATTCTCACTTCTTTTGTACCGCGCTCAGCTATTTTTTTTGCAAACTCACTGACCTTTTTAAGGGTTCTGTCGGCCAAAAAATACCGGATTTGGTTATCCGGATCCATTTTATCTGTTAGTGAAAGCTCGGTTCTGTCTATATTTTCAAGGGGGTAGAGGAAATTTCTGTCATGGACAGTGAGAGCTTTATCATCAAGAAAGTGGAGAACATAATGACGCAAAATAAGGTATTCTAGGGGAATGCTCGCTGCGTAACTGTTAAGGTCCATTTCAGCTCCTTTTATGCATAAAAAAGGAGGCCGCAGCCTCCTTCTTCGCCATATTACGCGTTGTACATTACTGAGAAATCAACACGTTTGGTAGTTGGTTTGCGTTTGATCATTTTCATGATTGTATCCTTTTAAAAGTTATTTATCGGGAGTTACTGAGAAGAAACGCTACTCAGTTGCTATGAAATTAATGTTTACCCTGGCCCAAGTCAAAAAAATTTATAAGCTTAGAAACCTTCTGTTTTATAAGAAAAAAATTTACTTAAAATTACAAAAAACAGCAAAATCATTTAAAAACAGCATATTAAAGCGTAAAAATGTGCAAGCACAGTATGTTGGAAATGTTTCAAAACGTTGAATTGTAAAATTAAACATAATAAATACTTATCAAACCCCCGGATTATCACCACCAAAAAACATAAAAAACCTTGTCTGATAAAGGCTTTCAATAAAGTAACATTAAAGATACCACTTTGTTATAAATGTAAAATTATAAAGAGATTTTACTTAGTGTTTGTTCAGTATTCGGGGATTGAAACGCCATCCCGTAATATATTGTTCTGCTATTGACAAATGTGAGTGTTCATAATTCAGCATTCAAATGTACGGCGTCTCATTGAAATCAGGATTATCTCTGAAAAGCTACGAACTCTTAGTAGTGATAATGTTGCCAGACAAACACCAGGCTATTCACATCCCCTGGCCCGTTTTATCCTAAGGGCTAAATGGCCAGCCTGTGCTGCACGTCGCTCATTTCCTGGTTAAGCACCTGCGTTTGCTATATAGCTGCAAAAGTTTTAAAAGCCGCTAAGTCTGATGCCACTTCAGGACTTCATATAAAGTAATTATATGAACACACATAGCTAATTTAAGTATACCTCCTGAATCTTCCCCCTGGCACCTTTCACGACAGTACTATGACATTTTGCAGGCTGGACCCTTTATTTAGGGGTAAATACGCTTTATTTTCTCAGCCTATAAACCACAATTCATCCCTGACGTTTCCGGTCAGCCTCAGCCGCTCAGGCCCCGTTCGCCAGTGTCTCAGGGGAGGGCAGATAAGATAGATATGTTAAGATAGCCGGGTTTACATGGGACACGAGTGATCGGGGGTGATTTATGGATATATCAGTGTCACTGGAAGAACTCGGCCATCGCATCTGCATTTTGGGCCCCTCCAACAGCGGTAAATCCACGCTGGCCAGCGCGATAGCAGCCAAAACATCTCTGCCTTTAATCCATCTGGACCAACTCCATCACCAGCCGGGTACAAAATGGATCCCCAGGAAATCAGAAGATTTTCATCGATTACATACCGAAGCCGTGAACACGGAAAAATGGGTGATGGATGGTAATTACACGAAGTGCTTACAGCAGCGACTTGCGCGTGCCACTGGGCTGATACTGCTGGATGTTTCGATGCCTCTGGCACTGCTGCGATATATAAAGCGGTGCTATTCGTCGATTCCCAGAATCGGTGGTCTTTATACCGGAAAGGATAACGTGACCTGGGAAATGCTCAAATACATCACGCTGACTGCGCCTAAAAACCAGCTCCGTCACAGAGAGCTTTTCTGCAAAAGCACTCTTCCCAAAGTGATGCTGAAGTCATCCCATGATATCAGTGCCTGCTGTCAGCAATGGGGGCTGGAATTACTCCGCTGAAAGTAATACACAGCAGTACGCCTCGTCTTTTGCAGGCCCCGGTTAAAAACGATGTAAGTTCACGGCAGCAACAGTACACCATTTCTGTGCTTCACCGGCATCCGGTGACTTTTTACGCAGGCCGTGGTATTTCATGTTGAGCCGGACGGTGCGTGACATTTTCCCCCGGGACGTTGTTCTGCAACTGCGCCGTCCGGTCCTTCCCGTGAATCCCGTGCGGGACGACTTTCACTGGATTAGAATTTTACTCGACAGCCTTTTCTTCACAGCGTACCGAAACGGCCGGGTAGAGGTGCACATCCTGAAACGCGGGGTATTGGCTGTCAGGTTTTTTTAAGAATAGCCACTGCGTCGGTTCCGGGCATGTGAAACTGCACCCGGTGACGCGCCGCCACATCGAGCGCAAAGACCTTCGTGTATACCTCAGTTGACTTCAGGCTCTTGTGACCCATAAGGCTCTGCAGCGCCTTCAGCGGGATCCCCGCGTAAAGCATGTGCATGGCATAGCTGTGCCGGAAGGTGTGCGGCGTCACCGGCACCGAGAAGGTCACACCGTCAGCCGCAGCGGCCGCCACGGCTTCATTGATCCAGGTCCTGACGGTGCGGTCGGCCACGCTCCACAGCCGCACCTTTTCGGTCCGGCCGGTGTCAGGATTGCGCCGTTCGACCGGGATCCGCAGCGTGGCGACCATCATCTCCAGCTGGGCGATATACTGCGGATCGGACAGCGGAACCAGCCGGTGCGGCACCACCCCGGACGGCGCGCGCCCGGGGCCACGGGCCGCCTTCTCACCACGTTGTTTCAGGGTGGCCAGCTGCACAAACGGGTAGGGCGTCGTCAGGGTGAAGTCGGCCCGCGTCAGGGCCAGCGCCTCATTGATGCGCGCGCCGGTGTTCCACATGGTGGTCAGCAGCATCTTTCGGTGCAGGTCCGGCACATAGTGCAGCAGGGCGCTGACCTCCGGCGCCAGCAGGTATCTGGGTAAGTCGTCAATCAGCGCAGCCATCTGTCGCAGCGCCAGCGCCGCCGGATAATCGATCGCGACGGGCAGTAAAGCAGGGGTCACCGCGGACGCCTGTGTCGGGTAAATCTGCAGATCAGTGTTAATGGTCATGTCTCCGTTGTGACGGGTTCCGGTCATCAGGCAGGTCGTCCGGCCGGCCGGCCTTCGTTCTTTTAAACAGGCGGTCTGCCCTGTTCAGCAGAAAAAACAGCCCGGCCCACAGCCCCGTGACAAGACGCACCTTCCACTGACGTTCAGTCAGGAAGCAGATACGTTCAGCCTGCCTTGCCACTTTCGCCTTCAGGTAATCAAGCTCTTGCTGCTGTTGCGTGCACGTCCGGCTCAGCTCGCTGACGGCCAGGTCCAGGCGAACGGCAGCCAGCGAAGAGCGCCGGCCTCTGGGGAACCGGAGATCACGGATACGCAAAGAAAAGGACTTATCACTGTTCTCTGCAAACCGGAAACCCAGCCCGCGCCAGAAGTTCTCACGCCGCAGGTAATTTTCTTCATCAGCATCGTCCCGGACTGAAAGTTTGATACGGCGGACACGCATATCCGCGGGCAGGGTTCTGGCCCAGCAGACAAGCTGCTGCATGATCCAGGATCCCAAACCGCGCCCCCTCAGTCTGCTGTCAATAACGAAATCCCCGCCGGTCAGATCCAGAAATGAATACTCACTGCCGTCCGGACGGACGAAGGTTTTCAGCACAGCCGCAAAAGTCTGGTTCAGGAGACTGCCCTGATACTGGCTACTGAGAAAAAGCGAGCAGGAATGCTCAGCCTCATAGCGATCGCCGCCGCACGGACGGAAAATTTCCGAAACCGTCCGGACAGCCACGATCGTGCAGGCCGGTACAAGATGTCCTTCTGCCCGTGTTTCCGGCAGAGTCAGCAGCCACGCGTTTTCATCTTCATTAAACCGCATCTCTGCAGATGCGCTGGCCTCACCCGGCAGCTCGTGAGTAATACGGTCCATCCATCCTCCTTTTGCCTTAAAGACGATCCACCCTCATGTGGTGCCCGCACTGAGCAGCGACATGGTTCCGTTTTAAAGACTGTCAGAAACCGGAGCTGAGCTTCAGGCAGCGATACAGGACGCTGGGGAAATAACAGATCCCGGAACTGCCCTCTGTTCATCAGAACCGGTACCGCCTATTTACGAATGCCGGTACGTTAAAAAAGGCTTCATCAGGGTCAGCATCCCGGACTGTTGCGGGATTAATCCGAATCTGATGAACGGCCTGATGCGTTTTAAATGATTCAGGGGAAAGTTAGACCGGGGGTAGAGCTTTTACATACGAAAACCGCCCGTGATATTGCACACCGATAACACCAATCCCAGCAGAAAAGAGTCAGCACTCCTGTGCTCAAGGAATTCTCCCTGTCAGCCCGTTGACGGGCTCTGCACAGAGTAAAGGCCCGGTAATCCCGGTGCAGGGCCTTCCCGGCTTTAATCCACCGGCGCAGCGGAATTCTCCATTCCGCAACGGGCTGCATTTTTTTTCAAGTAAAGATAAACATTAAGGGCAAGCAGAAGAAAAAGCAGGACGGTATCAGCAGATAAAACCCAGGCAATTTCACCGGACTGCAACGCTGTACCTATAGTGGTCATCCCGAAGAATGTCACCACTGAACGCGGAACGCGGAATGCGGCCATGGTCTGGCCATATTCACCTTCATGACTTGCAGCCCTGACCTGACCGGCAATAAAAATTGACCACCATACTCCCGTGAGTTCAAGACAGAGGGCAAGAGAGGGAAGAAACCACGGCTTTTTGTCGTAGTCCCAGAAAGTAAGTAAGACCGCTCCCGAAAAAATAACTAAAAAGGTGCACAGAAAAAAACGCCACCGGAAGTTAACCGTAGTTTTTCCCACCGAGCGGGGATAAAACCACGAAGCCAGGCTGTCAAGAATGCCGCTGATCGCGCCCAGAATAAAAACAGCAGCGAAAGGTGTGGTACCTAGTGAAAATGCAATCACGTCAAAATTGGTATTAAACGACGTCTCCGTAAACGCCATCACGCACATAGCCAGCGCAAGAAACCAGTTGCGTTTAAGGCACCGGAAAGTCTGACGATAGATCCCGGAGAAGTCTCTTTTATCCGTCTCAGGGACAGCCTCATCCGGACCGGCGCAGCTCTTACCGCGGATCAGGGGAAGAAGAGTAAGGGCCGAAAGGAGGAAACAGCCGGCGGCCACACTGAAAAACAGGGAGGGTGAATAGCGGTCATAAAGGGCGGCAAGCACCAGTCCGGTGACGAAAACGGCGATCCCGCTGATATATGACGCCACAGCCACACTCGTTTCATAATCCCTGTGAAGTTCAGGCAGCAGATACTGATTAACGATAATCGTCGCAAAATTTACGGTGAGAGAAAGGGATATAACCAGTACAGGTGTGACTACGAGACTGAAATGCGACTGGTTTCCGAAAGCGAAAACCAGAAAGCCACAACACGCCTGCGCAGTCATCAGCCAGAAGAACCGGTGACGGCTCCTGTCGATGAGCCGCCCGGCCAGAGGCCCCCACGCCAGGCTAGACAGCGCAGTTGAACCAATCAGTACTGAAATAAAAAGGGGGTCGGTTTTGATTTTAACCAGATAAAAGGAAAAAAAACCCAGATAAAGGCAGAAACCGAGTGTGGACAAGAGTATGAAAAGACACAGCGTAATCTGCCGGAAGCTCTTAATCATGCACATCTTCCCTATCCAGAAAAGCATACTCCATCACCCGCTTTCTCCCGGCACGCTCAGCGGCGCGTATTGAAGGATGGTTACTGCTTTCAATGGTTCCCCACAGAGATGCCGGTGTGCGGAGCGTGCTGAGAAAAGAAAGTAAGGCCTGTTGTGCAGAACCCGCAACGTGCTTTCCTCGAAAGCGCGGAATAACGATCTCTTCGGTGATCCACAGTCCTGATATAAACGCCCTGCGTCGGTTCTCACAGATGATAAAACCGGCATGCGCCCCTTCATAAACTATGATGAACAGGTTTCCATCCTTAATGGCATCGCGAATGTCTTCTTCATCTGCAGGAAACACCTTATCCTTCAGGAAAGGATAGCGGGAATACGTCCCTGCATAGGCCAGTTCCAGAGCCTGAAGGCACCACTCAGCTGACTGTGGGCAGGCCCGCTCAATGCAGACAGTCTGGCCGCTGATAGCCGCTTCATTTCTTTCATGCATGCTTTCGCCGACATAGAAAAACTGATCGGCACAACCACGCGTATCCTCAGACACGGGCCGGAGAACGCGAACTGAACAGGCGCCCATGGGATGCCATACGTCCAGTATTGAGGCCATTGCCCGCCGGGTCAGAGGAGCAGAGCTGGCGACCAGATCAATGAACGGCTTCTTCAAATCGCCGCCTCTGTATCGTGGACCGGTGAGGTAGTCATTACCGTCGCAGGAAACGATTTTCTGAAGAAAAAAATCCTGAGGCAGGCCGGTCTCCCGGAAAGGAAAGTTTGATGAAAAATTGCTGTCCTCACACCAGAGCAGCTGTTCATCAATATAGTCTTTCATGCCGTTTCTGAGTAACCCGGAGTCAACAGGCAGCCTGCTGAACTGCTCAACCATGTAATCAAGCATTAACTTGTTCCTTTTATTTCCACGGGGATGCCTGTTTTATAGAAAGAAAGAATGAGGTTGATGACGTCTTTTCTGTCAGCTCCGGGGCGTGCAGAGAAACTGGTGAGGCTCCGGCGTTCAAAGATGTGATGAAAGACTTCTTTCGTTAATTCAAGGACATTTTCCCTGTAAGTGAACCGGATGTAAGAATCCTCCTCATCCAATAAAACATCCTGCCCCGTATGCAGTACCGGTTCAGCCCCCCCGAGCAGATTGCCTATACTCCGGAAAAATGTCACCGCTGAGACATCGCCAGGGTGATCTCCTGCAGACGCGGGTTCGGGGAAAGCAGGGAAGGATGACACCCCGTAAACGAGCCCTACCGTCAGGTGCAGCGACTGGTGTCCGTCTTCCGTAACCGGGTCATGAAGCATCCCTTTACGGACGAAGAGAATATCGCCTGCTTTTAACGTTATGTCTTCGTGTTCAAACCTCCATTTTTTCTTACCCGCGAGCTGCACGATGACCACATCATGGTCATCAGTGTGGGCACCGGCACCGGTGCTGCCAGCGGGCGACCAGTAAATATTATAGTGTGAAAGGATCCCTTTTTTATCAGCCAGATAAGTGTACAGAGAAAAGTATTCCGGCATCCTTTTCTCGAGGTGGTTGAATACAATGGTCCGCTTACGAAGCAGCATAAGGGCCATAGTGTAAAATCCCAGTATTCCGTCAGTACACGTCTCACTGGCAGGATAGTAGACATCGCCACAGCAGAGCAATTTGATGTCTTTTTCAGGATGACGGATCCCGCGAAAAAGATAGTGAAGTGAGTAATTAAATAAAGCCTCAGAGAAGGAGGCATTTCCCTCTGACAATACGTAGTCCTTTTTAAAAGGTTCAGTGTCTGTCAGCAGAGCCGTCAGCTCATTCATTGGAAAGGTAATCATACCAGTACTCCGGTGCGGATCAGTTGCGTGATAACCTTATTGAGAACACCTTCCGCGTCAGTATCACGGAATTCAAAGCTGAAACCAGATCTGGCCATCTCATTTTTAAGATCAAACAGCTTGTCCGCCACTTCATTTCTGACTAAAAAATCTTTTCCACGGAGGTATATCCGCGTTGAGCTGCCTTCCGTTTCACCGAAGACGATGTCACCATGATATTGATAAGGCCTGTTAACGGTCATTCGGGCGGGTGAAGTATATTTGAAATAACTGTTACTTTTGAGCCGGTTTATTAGCCGTGCCAGACCTTTGTGTGCAATATCACCGAGGCTGTTTTTTGCAGAGTCAGGAGGGATAACGGCTGTAATAATATCGTTAACGTCAGCTTCGGCACTCAGAGGCAGAGTGATATAATGATCCTCGGTATCATGGACAGCCAGGAAATCTGACAAAAAAGACGTCAGTAATTGTGATCGTTTCATTTCATAAGGAGCAATACCCAGCGTGACGGAAAATTCGGGATTTTCCAGAACATGATACCAGTTCTGAGGAATAAACAGCGCATCCCCCGGGCGCAGAGTGACCTCCGTCGCCCATGAGAGGGTTTCCTTCAGATTAAAGGAGTCAGACTTCACCACCGGCGCAATGTCTTTTATGGCCGGATCCCACACCCATGCTTTTTTGATTCCGGGGCCGAGGTGGTAAAGAAACGTATGCTCCTGATCTTTGTGAATACCAAATGGTGTCAGGCTGTATCGCCCCATGAAGCTGTAAACATCAATCCCCTGGCTCGGAATACCGTATTTCTCAACCCATTCTTTATTGAAATCCCGGTTAATTTTCTGTGCCAGAGAGTCGGACCATCCGTTAAGCCCGTTAATAACGGCACAAAAACTGGAGGCGCCGGTTATTCGCTCAAGCCATTCACTGAGGCGCTCGTCTTCGCGAGGGGGATGATTCGACACACTGTAACCAAAGTCATCACGGGTGCCATTATTAATAAACACACGGGCATTGAGCAGGCTTTCTGAAATACTCCTTCTTTTACGGATAATATGCTCTATATCGGCAAGCAGCGCGCCAGGATCCGTCAGAACTCCTGCCTGATGGTAGAATTCATTGATATTAAATTCTGTCAGGTGACCGGTTAACATGCTTACACACATCTTTACCTCCTGATATATCAGCTGATAATGAGAGAAATTATTTTATCCAGCAAGGGCATTTCATGGTTAAACGGATTTCCTTTTTTATCAAAACCACAGGTGAACTCCATGATATCGGCACCCACGACGGAAAGGCATGAATTCTTAATCAGGCTCAGAACATCCGTTATATTTTCCTCGTTCATCCCCTCATCCAGCGGCGTCGTGACGTGCGGAAAAACATCAGGATCAATCACGTCTGCATCAAAACTTATATAGACATTTTTCCCCTCGATTAACGACGCAAGCTTTATTTTATCGCCGGTGCTCATTACTGCACTGAACTGATTAATGGATGAAGATTGAAGATAATCCATTGAATATCTGATTGTTTTCTCTCTGACACCAATCTGTATCACTGACCTGATTGCGTTATCAGCAATGAGTTTTGAAACAAAATTTGCATGGTAAAGAGGCGCGTTTGACTTATCCGTGCTGGTATTGATATCGGAATGCGCATCCAGTTGTATCAGCACGAGTTCAGGGATAAACCGCGCGGTTTCTGCCACGGAAAAATAAGTCAGCGAGTGATCGCCACCGAACATCATCGCTTTATTGTTTTTCGCTCTGATTTTGGCGACAACATGCTGAATTTTCTCCCCGAAGCTGTATATATTATCAGTTGTACTATAAGCGATGTCGCCAACATCCCTCATTTCAGCGTGGTTGCGTCCTAATTTACGGTAAATATAGGGGCCATGCGCCGGCGATCTGGGGGGGTCTAATGCAAAATCTGCCGGGGCACCAAAAAAGCACCAATGATCCTGCGGGCTGTCAGGTATGGATAATGCCACCTTTTGTATTCGCGCAGGGTTATACAAAATGCCGTCTTTTAGTAACTCATCGTCCTTCCGGGAGATTAATATATCGTTAAAGTACAGAAGTGAAGTAATTTCTTTAAGATGCGCATTGTCTGTCGAAAGCAGGTCTTTAAAGTTTATGTCCTGTTCTGTTATTTTTCTTAAAAGCTGATACAGCTTACCACTGACCGTCACACTGACTCTTCTTTCATTAAGCGTGAGCTCAACCTTGTCACCTTCTTCGTTGATAACCGTATTTCTGTTAATAACAATATCATCTTCATGCATATTTCACCCCCGCCATGGATAAAAAATAATTACCTCATATTCAGGTAATTTCAATATCCTTTTCCAGACGATTCAACTTTTCTCAAAAAAAATAACCAATAACCTCATGATTATCTTATTAAATTACATCTAAAAAAAACATAACCATCCCAACTTAATAGTTTAAACCTATCAATTTTGTTCAGGTTAAATTATTTTTATTATTAATAATAAAAGGAAAAATTTTTTTAAACTTTATTTTTTACTATTCAAATGAAGATAAAAGAAATTTATCCTTGCGCACTTTATTTACGCTGTTAAATAAGTTTTTTTCATAACTTTATGAGTTGACTTTCGTTCTGGCCCAATACAAGAATTCTTCTGCCAGGCGTTGCTGGCAGTTTGACCAACTTTAAATATTGGAGGTATGTATGTCCTTGAATAAATATGGTGAGTCACAAAAAGATAATCTGGATAAGATCGCGGCTGAGCTGTCAGCTTTCAGCCACGATGATGTCATTGTGGAAGTAAAAAAAGACAGTAACAATCACATCGATATCGGTGGTGGTGGATTAGGGCGTGATCGCCGCGATACTGGTCACTGATGAAAAAGAGGAGCAGCCGACAGGCTGCTCCTTTGCTGATTAACAGGGCTTTGCTGGCTGAGTTCAGAAAATTACCATTACTGATACACGCTCAGGAAAATACACTTACAGCACCCGGAAAAATTGCTCCTCCTGGATGTGACAAGATTCTTTGCATAGTTTTTAAATTTTCACTATCAGTAACAGCGTAGACATCACAATAAGAGAGATGATAACCAGTTTTCTCCGGAAGTTCTTCTCTCCGATGAATAATGCGGACAGAATGAACCCCACCACAAGGCTCATTCTCCTGAATACTGAAAGATATGTCACATTGGCATCGGGATCGGTGATTGCAAAAAAATAGATCAGTTCCGCAATAACCCATGAAAACCCAACCAGGGGAATGTAAAGACTCCACAGGCATCGCAGGCTGCTCCGCCCAAGGCGGATAAACGCAAAGAGAAAAGCGGCTGCGAATATAAACCGGTAAAGTGAAGAATAAGCCTGGATGGTGTAAGCCGATATATCGAGATTATGAACGATGTATTTGTCAAAAACAGTTGTTAATGAGGAAAGGATGGTCGCAAGAAGCATCATGGCCACGGGGAGACTACGTAGTGTGTTGATCCCTTCTTTTTTGCCTGTCTGTGATAACCCGTAATAACAGAGCACGGAAACGAGTACCGCTGTGAACTGCAGGGGGGACAGGAACTCGCCGAAAACCACGCTGCCGCCCGCAAGCGTCCATAACGGCCCTGAGGCTCTGACGGAACCTGAAAAGGACATCGGCAACTCTCTTACAGAGAAATAAGCGAAAACCCATGACAGGGTCATCATCAGACTCTTTACCAGAATAGGCCACTGTTCTGCAAAACGAACAGGACCTATTTTCAGCTGAGGACTCAACGCCTGTACCTGAGGCAAAAATACGGGCAGCCACAGCAGAGCTCCAAAAAAGGAACTATAGAAAACCACCTGAAACAGACCATTCCCTGACATGGCCTTTTTAGTCCAGAAATCATAAAAACCCAGAATAACGCCGGCTGAAACACCGTAATAAATCCACATGTTCGATCGGTCCTTCAGCCTGTCAGGCCTTTTTCACTGGGTGATAAACTGACTGCAGTTCAATTCCGCTCTCTTCAAAGCGTCCGGCGCCGTTGATGACGCGTCCTCGGGGTATGATAAGGTTTCGAGCTGTACCAAATCCCTTGAGCAGCCCGGCTCTTTCATCAGGTGAAGGCTCATGCCAGTCCCCGCCGCTTTCGAGTGTGCAGCTGTCAACGGTAATCTGCCCCAGAATCTGGCTTCCGGACTGAAGGTCGGAGACACCAAAAACTGACGCGCCCCCCTGATAACGGCCATGGTTACCTATTTTTACAACGGCACCGGTTCTGTTAGCCTTAACGGTGAAGCCACCTTCACCAAACTGGTTTTCTGAACCAATGAAAACCGGTCCGGCCGAGGCATCGATAGATGTATTGCTGTAGAAGATGTTGGAATCTCCTATCTCAAGGGTATTTCCGTTTTTGCCAGCAATAATTACGTTAGGGAAGAAAATATTTCCCTTCCCGATTTTTATGTCCTTGTATATAAGTGTCGAGAAGGGATCGTAAATAATATTCCCGGCTTCACACAATGCAACGAGTTCGTCGAGCGTCAGAAATCCACTGTCTCTTCTCATACGGTTAAAAATAGTAATGTCCATCACGCAATTTTCTCCAGCACACGGAACTCATCACAGGGACGCATAGCAACAGAAGCGTTATCTATTGCGTCATGAAGATAGGCGACCAGCTTGTCAGTTAAAAACGGGGCTTCCGTCATTTTTCCGGGTAAGGCGAGTATATGGCCTGGCACCGGCTCTGCGATGGCAACGTTGAGTGAACGGTTGCAGTTCAGGGATGTCTGCAGATCCACTTTGACGCAGGCTATACTTACTGAATTCCGGCTGTCCCAGCCGGGAAATATTGAAGCGATGCCCCTTTTAATATTTTCTGCTCTTTCATGAATCACCTCATAATCGGCACATGGCGACAGTAAAGCGTCTTCATTGAAACCCACAATGCTGTGGTCGCCGTGATGCATCATCGCAGCCTGATGCGGGTCCAGATAAAAAACGCCTTCTGCACAGAGCCTTGGTGTGATGATGAGATGACTTTTCCAGTACCTGATAGGAATGGCGAGGTCATGATGTCTGGTAAATAAATCCCTGGCCCCGGTACCGGAAGAGTAAACGATGCGCTGACCAGCTATTGCGGCTTTGTCACCCGAAAGGCTTTCGAGGTGAAGTGTCTGGCCCTCGATCGCGTTAATCTCATGCCCCAGGTAGAATACGCATCCTGCTTTCTGAGCAGCACTGATCAGCTTTCTGTAGAGTAAGCGGGTGTTCAGGCTGACGTCGTCGACCGCAAAAATAGCTTTCGTCTCAGTAAAATCGGCTTCAGGAACCAGGCTGCGCGCTTTTGACAACGTCAGTGGGGTAAAAGACACGCCGGCTTCATTCCAGCGGGAAATAACCTCATCCGCTCGCGATTCGTCCTTTAATAACGCGAGAGGCCGCTTGTCAATATCCTCCAGGGCTTCCGGGGCAAACTCACGTATGTATTCGTGTCCATAAATACATCGCTTAGCCACCTGCACAGCCTCCTGCCTGTTTTTAATCGAGGTCGCGTGATAAGTCCCCTTATGGAGCCAGCCTTCATTGCGTGTGGACGGGCCAGCTGCGAACACAGGTTTGTTTTCAACCAGCGCCACAGATAGGCCAATATTACAGAGCTTATAGGCAGACATTAGTCCGGCAATACCCCCGCCGATAAGAACAACATCGTAACTGTTCATTTTATTTTATCCTTTTTTGGTGAAGCGCTATTTTTATGAACATATTGTTATTTTTCTATTTAATTTTTAACAGACTTTCATAAAACATCACTTTCAGAAATTAGCAAGCAAACTAAAAAAACCAACCTCATGATTACAATGAAAAATAATAAGACACACATTGCAATTAAAATTTCATTAAAATTAAATAACAATGAAACACTAACAAAAAAATAAAATTTCAGACTGAGTTAACTCATAACCTCAGATCAACATGCTTACAGAGCCTAACATCTCAAGACCAAATAAATTGAAATAATTCATTTTCTGGAAATATGAGCGCCAGAAAAACCATAAAAGTGATGTCAACCCTGAAAGCGGAAGCTAAATGAAGCTTGTGCAGATTTTCAGTCCGTCAAACCTCTTTAATTTCATCGCCAGCAGGATTTCAGATACAGCTTTGATAAAAAAAAGGCCATTAAAGGTATACTCAAAATGCCCATAAAAGACCTTAATTAAAAAGTGGTTATACATGATGGTGACAATAATGAGAACTTTTCTGGAAGAGTAGAACGCGCTGTTCGTGTAGCCACGATCGACGACGTTAACCTGATGCTGCATGGGATTTTGCTTTCAGGAGAGCCTGGATGGTTGCGGATCTACACGACTGAGATCAAACACGCTGAAAAAATCGCTTTTCTCAGCCCGGACGCTTACGTTGAAATCAGGATATGCGGTGACATAGCTGTCAGGGAGACGACATGCATGGAATTTCACTTCCTCAGTTAACATCGTTTGCCCGTACTGAAAACATTCCCGGAGGTCGCAGTCAAACCCTTCAGCCTTTTAGTTAACCATCCACTGGATGAAACTTATCTCAGTCCCCCCGGAGACTACTGTGCAGAGGGTGAATTACCCGAAGAGGAGACTGAGGTGCGTCAGGCGCTTACAGCCATGTATGTTCTGACAAACCGCCTGATGAACATTAGCTTATGGGACCGTCTTTTAGGAACACGTAAATACTCGTCAGCCAGCCGTTCGGCGACGGAGTCACAGCGGCGGCTGATGGTGCTCGTGAACAGTACGCCTTTACACAAAGCCGCGCTGCGGCGCATCGTGAGCGTCATGCCTGAAGACAATGGCGGCCGCAAAGCGCTCAGGGATTATTTAAGTTAAGAGGACAGGACCGCTAAACCCATGCAGATTGCACGTATCTATCTTCGGGTCAGTACGGATGAACAGGAACTGACGCGGCAGAACAGCATTATTGAGGATGCTCGGGGCAGGGGATTCTATGTCGCCGGCGTCTATAAAGAGAAGGCTTCAGGTGCCAGGGCAGACCGACCTGAACTCCAGCGCATGATTGCCGACCTGCAGCCCGGGGAGGTGGTTGTGGCTGAAAAGATTGACCGCATCAGCCGTCTTCCCCTTAATGAGGCCGAGCAGCTGATCGGCTCGATTAAGGCTAAGGGAGCAAAGCTGGCCATCCCCGGCATAGTGGATTTGTCGGAGCTGGCCATAAGTCAGGACGGCGTGGCCAGAATCGTGCTTGAGTCCGTCCAGGAAATGCTGCTTAAGGTCGCCCTGCAGACGGCGCGTGACGACTACGAAACCCGAAGGGAAAGACAGCGGCAGGGCGTTGAGCTGGCAAAGGCGTCGGGTAAGTACAAAGGGCGAAGGCCAGACGATAAAACGCACGAGCGCATTATTGCGCTTCGTGAATCCGGTATGACAATAAACCGGACCGCCACCCTAGCAGGCTGCAGCATCAGTCAAGTGAAACGGATATGGTCTATCTATAAGACGAACATGAAAACTGACGTTCAGGAGTAAATGCATTGGCTATATATGTGAGGTTAATCTGCATGACTATAAAAGCAGCAAGCAAAAAAACCTCTGAAAACAGCAGTTCTAAAGAGTAAATGATTTTTTGGATGGGCCATATTTTTGACGTAAACAGGCCAAGGATTTTACGGAAAAAAGAAATATTGCCAGAAGAATTGTAAATGCTTTTTCTTCTGACTATGGTATCTAAAGTGACTTTTCATAATAATATGGCGAGATAAAATCAGGAGGCGTATGAGTGACTCACCAGTTTTAGAATTGCAGGCCTTGGCTGGAGACCCATCCTCAGATATTGTCGCAGTTTTATTAAAAGCTAAGATGATAGCTGTTAAGCTAAACTTGAATGACCTTAGTGAATGGATAGAATATGAAATTGAAGGCTATCCGGCAGGTAACAATATTCCCCCATATCGGAAAGGTCAAGGAATAGTCAAGGCACTCAATCCATTTCATGGCTGGTATGCTGTTGATTTCAGTAATGTACCGCCAGAAATCATAGAGATGGTTACTGAGTTTAAAATTTATGAATCAATATCATCAATAAGTAAAGGCGAATCAAATGATGGTATGATGCGTCTCACTATGCCACCTAAAAAGGTAAACATGTTATTCGGTTCGGATAACATCCCTAATGAGGTTTGTTGGTTCTTCAGTAAAAACAAACTAAAACATATAGTTACAATAGTAAGGAATAAAGTTCTCTCTTGGTCACTGGAATTAGAAAGACAAGGAATCATGGGGGATGGTTTATTATTTTCCCAAAAAGAAAAGGATGCAGCACCAATGACAATCACAAATAACAATACGAACAACTTTCATGCCCCTGTAAACAATGCTGGCGCAATCGGAGCGGGTAATACTGGTGACATTAATCAGCAAAACTCTATCTCAGTTGGTGACATTGCATCCCTGGAGCGTGAGCTTAAGAGTCACGGTATTGATGATAATGATCTTGCTGAACTGAAAAAACTTGTTGAGCAGTCACCTAAACTTACTTCAAAAGAAGATGTTGAAAAAGGTTTTGGATCATGGATTGGAAAAATCACCGGTAAGGCTTTTACAGGTGCGGTAAAAATCGCTGGCGCGACTGCTCCTGCTGTTCTTACTAATGCAATTTGCTGTTATTTCGGAATTCCGGTTTAAACTTATTTTAAGTCAATTTTTATAAAAAAACATTTTGAGGGTAATTCCTGTCTATAAATACTCAGGCAAAGGTAAGAACATTAAACCACTTTTCTAGCCTCCACCATTACTCTCATTTTTTATATGACAGGCCGCCCCATAAAGTGTCCGCCTTAAGGCGGGCCTTACTTAGAAGGCAAAGCGGGTACTTCAGATATGTCGATGGCGTTCCAGTACCACCAGTAGCCCTGACCGTATTCCGCATTGTAATAAGCCGTCTTATGCTGCATGCGCAACTGGTACTCCGGCGTGTTCATGCCGAAGACTTCCATAGGCAGCGCATCCACGCCGGGAACGTCCTTCAGCACAAAGTCCGGAAACACGTCTTCCTCACCGTCGTAGCGCAGCGGCCTGATAAAGGCGCGTTTTTCCTGCCACAGCTTTTCTTCGACAGCGCCCTCATAGCCCGAATCCAGCGGAATAAAGCGGGGGCTGACCGTCATCAGCGCCACGTCGATGACGGTGCTGCAGCTGGACGGCCGGTTGCGCCCGTCTGTGTGCCTGAACGTCGTTTCAGGCGGTTCCGTTTCCGCAATGACCACGACTTTCATTCCCCGGCGCCAGTCGCCCAGCTCGCGGCCAAAGCTCTTCTCCAGGCGCAGGCGCACATCCTCCGGCAGCACCAGGTCAGGGAAGCCGAAAAACAGCCCCAGCGGGAGCGTGGTCTGCAGCCGTGCTTCAGCAGCCTCATTCCAGCTGGCCAGCACTGATACCACAATGAGCCGCCGTTGGTTCTTTTCGGCTACTCTCATGTGTTCCCGGTTTGAAATGACCTGCGGCGTGCCCTTCATGGCCATGAGCAGCAGCGACTCCTCCAGTGGCACGCGGCCGACGCGTATCCGGCCCGCCGTCTGCTGCAGACGCCAGCTCACCCAGCCGGGCGTGCGTTTCTTTTTGTCGAAAGCAGGGTGCCAGACGTTGATGCCGGACTGTTCCCACAGCAGGTGAAGCAGCCCCAGCAGGCGCATCGAGGGCCGGCGCTTACGCTTAACCGGTTCATCACCAGACACGTCTTCAGCCGGTTTTGACTCTGACGCTGCCTTTTTCTGCAGGCCGGTAGGCAACCTGACCACGATGGTGCCGTCCGAAGCCGAGCGGACCGCATCGCCCTGATAAATCTCAGCCTGCCGTTCGTCTGACCACACCGAATAAAACCGACAGTCCGGCTTGTGTTCGTTACCTGTAAAGGCATATGAAGAGAGCCAGCAGCGTTCAGTCTCCTCAGAATAATGCACCTTCAGGCGGCGTTTTACGGGATCGGTCTCTGCCGGCAGGCAGCTGCAGGTGACCACCGTGGTCTTTTTGTTGTCGCGGGCATGCTTCAGCCAGCGCTGCCAGACAGGCGTTTCGTTCTGCTGGAAAGCTTCTGACGCCTCGTGCCGGCCACGCTGACCGGTGAAGTAAACCGGATACACTTTTTTCTTGGTCATATACAGTCCACCTCACCGGCAATATTAATTATATTTTTTAACGGCTGCACTGTACAGGCGATGATTCCGCCCAGAGCCGGTTAAATTCATCCTGATACTGCTTACTCACTGGCAAACTGTCTCTGACAACCAGCGCATTTTCGGCATTACGCTTTTCCGCCGACGAGGTGTAATTAAAAGAGCCCGTCTGCACGCCGTTATTTCCTGTCACGATAAATTTGTTATGCATAATACTGTACTGCGCATCTGTTCTGACCTGGATACCGGAACAGGCCAGCGCATTAACCAGTGACCAGCGGTCGTGGCTTTTCTTTTCGTCGGCCACTAATCTTACAGGGACACCGCGGCGCGAGAGCTGCACAAAAGCCTCTGCCACAGGCTCACTGGTAAATTCGTACGCAGCCACGTCAGCAGAACCCGTAGCTGAACGAATAAAGTTGATGATGAGTTCCTGAGCAGTACCTCCCGGTGAAAAACCCGCCTGCAGGTCAGATCCTGAATATGTGAAAAAAGGAACTGTAAATAAAAAAAGACAGTAAGCCCTCAGGTTTCTCATTCTTTATAACCTCAGTTTCATTGCGGTTTAATAACTTATTTACCCCGATCAATAACTAATCAGATATTTTTCAGTATTAACGTTTTTTAATAACTTATAACAACTGTCTACTTAAGAAATCAGTTTACCCTCCGATAATTTTTTTATAAAGGACGGAGGAAAAATAATGAATCAGTTTCATGAAATTAATTTACTGACTTCACGTGGTGATATTAATGGTGCGCTGTAGCTGATAAATGGCTGGAGCGAAAGTGTTGCGCGCAAGATCATGAAAAAGGCCGGATATCCGGTGCCCTCAGAAAAAGGACGTGCTTTCTGGTTGTGGGTCCAGCAGACGCTGATGCAGGCCGCACGAGATAAACGCTGTGGCTACCAGCACCGGTTCTCACATTCGTTCAGCCGTGTAAGGTCAGAGGCAGAAACTCACTACGAAGATTATGCGAGAATGATGGCTGAACTGAGCGGAAAAAGTGAACCTGAATCCCTCTCAGAAAGTCAGCTTCCCGCGAAGAGAAGTGTAGTGTCCGTCGATACAGCTCCGGAAACAGGCATCCGGATCTCTGGCCCTGCAGAAGGTGTGGTAAACTCTGACCGGAACGCCCAGCCAGCGGCGACTGCTTCCGTTAATGTACTCCGGTTCGAGAAGGCCACTGGTTGCATCGTAACGCACAAGACTGAAAATCGAAGAATCAATAGAATGCGGTTTCATTTTACGGCGGATTCCCTCCTGTCATGTCCGGTATTTAACAAGCGCTCGCAGAACTCTAAAACTCAGGCCTGTTCTGGTTTGTCTACGTTACGGATCATTTTAAACGTTGCAGTTACTTCACTCAGCAAATTTCTTTTTGTTTATGGCAAATCCCTTGTCATGAGCGCTCACTTTTTTAAGGCAAAGTATGACAAAAACAGACTGGTTGATGAAATTCAGGCGTTGCCGTTCGATCGACACGCTGGAGACCGTGTACGAACATCTGAAGTACGAAGGCGATCCAAAAGAAGACTATGCGATGACCTCTGCATACGATCACCGTAAAGCCGAACTGACAGTGGACAAGTTGTTTGACCGCGTACCGGCTGATGTCTGGAGATTAGTAAACTGAAGTAATTCAAAGATTCTGAGCGATTTAACCGATAACGGAAATCGCATTCGCAAATCTTTTGCGTGTGCGATTTTCGTTGAACAAGCCGAAGGCGCGTTAGTAGAGACGATCATTTATCCACATGTGCACAGGCTCGATCCAATAAATATTCCAGTAAGATCCTTATAGCTCCAAACAGATCCCTGTATCTCACAGGCCTTGTGGTGACTGACTTCGAGCCGATTTCAGATGTGTGCTGGTGGGATATACATGTGTGCTGGCGGGACGAACATGTGTGCTGGCGGGCTGGTAATGTGTGCTGTTGGGATGTAATGTGTGTGCTGTTGGGATTAAGGTGATCTTTACGCACAGTAAGATCCTGTGACTACTAATTGAGATAATTATATGAAAGATGAGTCATTTATCGGTGATGCACTCTACAGTGACATGGTCAGTAAAGACAAACAACTCACAGTTAATTCCAACAACACCGTTCAGCCTGTAGCACTCATGCGCCTTGGTGTTTTTGTCCCCAAACCCACGAAGTCTCAGGGCGAAAACAACGTTGTGGATGCATCTGAATTATTCTCACAGTTAGAGATAGCCCGTGCTGAAGGCTATGATCACATCAACATTTCCGGGCCAAGACTCAATATGGACAGTGATTTCAAGGTCTGGATTGGGGTCATTTATGCTTTCAGCAAGTATGGTCTGGCATCGAACAAAATCGAACTGAAGTTCACTGAGTTTGCAAAAGGATGTGGATTTTCTGCTAAACGAATTGACGCACGTCTCCGGCTTACCATCCACGAATCTTTAGGCAAACTACGTAACAAATCAATCTCTTTCAAGCGCGGGAGTGATGCGAGGGGAAGTTATCAGACAGGCCTTCTGAAGACGGGTTATTTTGATGCTGAGAGAGATATTGTTCAGCTGGAGGCTGATGAAAAACTATGGGAGCTGTTCCAGTTAGATTACAGAGTCCTTTTGCAGCACCATGCCATTAAAGCTCTTCCTAAGAAGGAAGCCGCCCAGGCGATCTATACTTTTATTGAAAGTCTGCCTGCCAATCCTATTCCAGTCAGCTTCTCAAGACTGCGAGAGCGCCTTTCTCTCAGCAGTTCTGTCAGTGAACAAAACCGAACGATCAAAAAGGCACTTGAACAGTTACAGAATATCGGCTATCTGGAATTTTCGCTTGTCCGTAAAGCCCGTGAAAACTTTGTTATCATTCATAAACGTAACCCCAAGCTGAAACCTTCCGACATCTGAGTGTGTGCTGTTGGGACAGACAGGTGTTCGTCACAGCATTGTCAGGCTCTGAAGATACATCGCGGCCGGTGAACCCGCCAGCACACATATTCATTCCTCTACGTAGAGTGAGCACCTGCCAGCACACATGTTCGTTTAGTCATGTGGGAGATTACCCGCCAGCGCACATTTTCGTGCCCTAAACGCAGAATTATTACCCGCCAGTGCACACAGAAATACCGGTTGTTTCATCTTTATCTGTCTGCAGGGCAACCTGCATGTATGTGCACAGCCCGCCAGCACACACGTTTGTGCGTTCTGAACCCGGCAGCACACACCTGGCTTTTGATTACTTCCTTTATTCCCCATCAGCACACATACTTTCAGGCTCACATTCGTCGAATTTGCAGTCGCTTAACGTGGCGGAGAGAGCGGAACCAACCCGCCAGCACACATATCCGGGCGTTGGGTTGAGAAATCGTACGGCCGGCCAAAGATTTGACGTCCAGGGCTGTCGCTGTGCCCGTTAAAGAAAGAATGCCGGTCATTCTGGTTGCTCATGTATACGGAACAGTTTACCCGCCTGCACACACATTTGTTCATGACTTGTCCATTATCCCTCTGGCACACATGTTCCAGGGAGGGAATAAACTGTCCCTTCAGCACACATCTTTATCGGAAACATCAACGAAAACAGCTAATAAGTATTAGAAGACACCTCGAGTTTTGAATCAGAATTACAGCCGCAGAATACCTCTTACACACATTCATCAGGCATCTGCACTGTGTTTTGTGTCTGAAACATCATTTTGGTCTTCATTACAGGTGATGTAATGAACATGACTTCAATCCTGTGAATCCAGGCCCCATGAGTGACATAGCTTACCGCTTCCCTGATTTTTTCAGACAAGACATAAGGGAATTTCAATCTGAAAGATAAAGTTTAATATCAATAAAATCATATACATAAATAATGATTTGCCAAGGGAAGATACTTGTCAGTTTGCAACCAACGGATAAAACTTTTTTCAATTTTTTCTTTAACTGGATGACTTTTGACTGACAGACTGAAGAAAACTGACAGTTAGCATATTTTTCGCTTGTACAAGATTTTTATGATTTAACGAAATAAGTTGATCTGACCTTTTTCAGATGTACAATCAGTTTCAAAATTGACAACGGAACGGTTAAATGAAAAGTCATTACGGTGGCGTGGACGAGACGGCCCGCAGAGCGAGCGCGATGCTGCGCAGCATGAGCGACGATATTTCAGTCAGAAGGAATGAGTTTGGCCTTGATCAGTACTATCAGACGTTCACGCGCAATTCCGTGGCTAATCTTCCCAGACTCAGCCGCCGTGCCGTTGAGCAAGCCATTGAAGAAATGGAATCACAGGGACACGTTTTTGGCAAAAAAGATGCAGGTAACACCCGGCATTATGCGCTAACCATCCAGGACGTTGTCGATATCTATGCTCACCGTAAAGTGCCTAAATATCGTGATGTGCACGCGGGGGAAGGGCCTTTTGTTATTTTTGTTGTGAACCTGAAAGGCGGGGTATCGAAAACCGTAAGTACAGTAACCCTGGCGCATGGCCTTCGGGTTCATCAGGATCTTCTTCAGCACGATCTTCGTATTCTGGTTGTTGATCTCGATCCTCAGGCCTCCAGTACCATGTTTCTCAGCCAGGAAAACAGCATTGGTTCCATAATGGAAACAGCTGCACAGGCAATGCTTAACGATCTGGATGCTGGCCAGCTCAGAGAGGACATCATTAAACCCACGATTATCCCCGGTGTTGATGTTATTCCTGCGTCTATTGACGATGGTTTTATCGCAAGTCAGTGGAATGAGCTTGTAAGAGAGCATTTGCCTGACAGGCTTCCCTCTGAAGTATTACGCCGGACGATTATTGATCGTGTCGGTTCTGATTACGACTTTATCTTTATTGATACGGGTCCTCACCTCGATGCCTTTATGTTGAATGCACTCGCCGCGAGTGACCTCCTGCTCACGCCCACACCGCCCGCACAGGTCGATTTTCACTCTACCCTCAAGTACCTCACGCGGCTGCCTGAGATGATTGAGCAGCTTGAGGAAGAGGGCATCACGCCGCGGATAAAGGGAAATATTGGCTTCATGTCGAAAATGACCTCGAAGCGGGATCACGAAATGACACACGGCCTTGCCCGTGATGTTTTTACTTCTTACATTCTTGATGCAACATTGCCCAGGCTTGACGGATTTGAACGCTGCGGCGAAAGCTTCGACACCATTGTGAGTGCCGATCCCAGTTCCTATCCAGGAAGCGCCGAGGCGCTCAAGAAAGCGAAGCGTGAGGCGGAGCGTTTCACTCAGGCCGTGTTTAAAAGGATTGAATTCATCAGAGGTGTGAAATGAAAAAGGAAATGGTCAAACTGGGCCGGCAGCTGGGTAATTCCAGTTTTTCAAAAATGATGAACGAGTCAGACAGCGAGCGGGTGTTTACCCTCAAATCCGGTGCTCAGGCCCGGTTTGTCCTGACCAAGATACTGTATGACGAAATCGAAACGCAGACGTTCGTTGATGCCGCGGTCAATGGCCGTGACCAGGCGTTTCTGACGCGCGAATCGGTCAGTGACATCTCCCGTACTATCCGGCTTCAGCAGTTCTTCCCTGCCATCGGACGGGAGGTCGGCGGTCGAACTGAGATACTGGATGGTTCACGACGTCGTGCCGCCTGCATTTACAACGGGACCGCATTTGAGGTGCTGGTGACTCGTGATGCCTTGTCTCTCTCTGATGCCAGACAACTGGCCGTGGACATTCAGACAGCAAAAGAGCATACGTTGCGTGAACTCGGAAAACGCCTCAGACTCATGTATCCGGAAGACATGAATCAGTCAGAGATAGCTTCTGCAGAAGGGCTGTCTGCCGCCAAGGTAACCCGGGCTTTTCAGGCTGCCGCCGTGCCAGATGAGATCATCGCGGTATTCCCCTCTGTCAGCGAACTTTCCATCAGTGATTACCGGGCGCTGCTGGAGGTGACGGATAAAGCAAGGGCAAGACAGATCACCTCTGACGCCTTAGTCAGTTGCGTTCGCAGCCGGATAGAAGAAGATGCATCTCATGACATTGCCGAACCCGCTTATAAGAACCGTATAATCAGCTTTTTTCGTGCCGAAAGCGAAGGACCCCGCAAAACTGCGGGCAGCAAAAGAATCGTAACAGAGAAGCTGGCCGAGTTTACGGATAAAAAGCAGTTCGCCCGAAAAAAAACCGATGCTGATAAACGTCTTGTGACGTATGAATTCTCGCGTCTTACTGCAGCCTGTCAGGCTGAGCTTGATGCCGCCGTTCGAAGCGTCATTGACCGCATGGTGATTAAATCCGTGAACGACCGGTGAACGGGCCCTGCTGCCGGAACCTCAGTGAACAGATTTCAGTATTTGAAAAATTATTTTTACCCCTCGGAAATCATATATAAACTATTGATTTTAATAGATAAAGTAAAATAATTTCAGCCTGAAATTCCCATGGTTTTTTATGATGCTTGCCGGCTTGCGATCGGTTTTTTTTCAGTAACAGTAGATGCGGCAAAAAGTAAAGTCACGAGTAAATCTGGATTTTAAGCTTGTTCCGACGCATCCGAATTACAGAATAATGCGCAAACCCGGCGGTTAATGAGAAACCCACTGAATCAAAATGCCAGAGATGTATTCTCCGGGTTGGCGTACAAGCCAGCCTTTCATGCCCCGCTAAAGTTTTTTCATGTTAACGTCAGGCCGGTGATTAATCATGACTGATGAGCACACTAATGAGCTCAGGTGCCTTCAGCCAGAAACTTAAGCACAGAGCATGGCCCATTTCCAAACATTGAAATCCGAACCCTAATGAAAGGGCGCAGCAAAGGCGTTCCCTGATGAAAGTTCAGTCTGCATTCAGTGACCTGGAGCCGGCCATATTGCAGGGCTTATACTGACACTCTTAGGGGGCTCTGACAGAAAGGCTGACACTCCTGGGCAGAATTACAGTTATCAAGAATGGAGCAAATATGAAAATGAGTTCGTTAAAAGTTCGTTGCTTATTGTCCTGACTTTTGACCTGATTCAGAGCCGCCCCGGCGTTTCAGTCTTGAGCACCTCGCGGCAGTTTATTGCAGGAACTGATCGGTGACACTTTTCTCAGTGACACGAATAACTGTCATCGGGACTGACTGCTGAATCCCATGATGAGAAAAGCAAGGGCTGATAGTGTCAGTTATGTCGATGCTGGAGAATTATGGGCAGAACATGAGGCGTACTCCGAACAAAATATGTAAAACCTCCTGTTTGAATATTATCTCGTCAGGTTACGCATATTCTCCTGCTGTCCCTAGAAAGGCATCAGTCGGTTGGGTCTTCATAGGCTACCTGACAGCGCCAGTATTGAAAGAGGTCTTTTGTCGGGATAAAAACATGACGTCAAAAAAACGCATCTTTTTGCATTACCTTTTTGCAATTTAGGAAGACCCGAATTCTGCCAGCCTCTATATGAATGGATTCTGAGGTGGGTCATGAAGCGAGCCCGGATACCACGGACCAGGTTCATTCTGTTCACTACTGCGGCACAGGCAGGCAGTGCCTGACCAAACGAAATCCGCCCTGCACCGGCTGCAGATAGACGGCTGTCATTCGGCATCAAAGGTATTCGTTTCAACTCAGTCATGTGGCCATAAAAATCCTGCGAGCAGGCAGGCGATTAAGTTTTTTTAGCCACTTACAAAAGCCCCGTCTATTTATGCATGGCGCCTCGCGGGTGACCTGTTCATTCTGAACGTACAGACAGATATTATTGGCAGTGTAGATAAGGGCGCTTTCCGTTTTCCGGGGAGGGGAGATAAATGACTTTTACAGTCCCCCAGAGGCGGTTGCAGGGATAAGCGCGCAGTTTTCGCGGTCGCGAGGCCGGGAAAAAAATCGCTTATTACAGACTCTCAGCTGAAACTGCCGGACACTGAGGTCAGCGCACATTCGAAAAAAATAAACGCAGCTGAAACTCAGGCTTATTCAGCATGTTGCTTAACTCTTCGCGTGAGCCGCGGCATGACGATGCTGGAGTTTTCCCCTGCCTGCTGCACTATGCGGCAGCAGCAGTAACGGCTGTGTTAAAAAGGTTTCGGGACTCACCGCCGATCCTGAAGTAAAGACGCCGGCTGTCACGATTTAAGTTTTTAGCTTCAGGGAATGGCTGTCAGCACAGTTTTGACATCCTCCGGGAGAGCAATACACGTGCCACGCTGCCAGAGGGTTTCACCCGTCATGAAAGTCCCGGACAGCGCCTGTATTTTGTCTGACAGCGACACTCCCGGAAAAACGGGCAAAGCTCACTTACGGTGTGCGGGTTTATCACAGCAGAGTTGATTTAACCCACTGAAGTGCAGATATCTCTTCATCTCCGGACTGAAACAGCCGGCAGGCTGAGCCGGAAAAAACGTCATGAGATTGTTCTCCAGAAGCATCACCGCACGCATCGGGATGACGTTAATGCCGTTTGTATTAAAAACGGCAGCGCAGTCAACAAGAAGCAAACAGTATATCGGCGGCCCACGCGTCCGCGGCCATATCGGGTTGATACCGTAACCAGGTCTCCGGTCGTTCCGGCCCCTAGCAGCAGATCATCTACACAGCAGCAGCCGTCTGGCCTCATCGGCATCCAGGGTGAAGCGCACGCCCAGCTGGCGGGTCACATCCAGTGCAAACACCCGTGTGTACCATTCTGTTGACTTGGAGTCCTTATGGCCCATCAGGGTCTGGATGACCTTCTGCGGAACCTGGTGCTGGACCAGATGCATCGCGAACGAATCCCGGAACGTCCTGGGCGTGGCTGACCGGATCGAGAAAGTGACACCGTCATGCTTTGCGTCCTTTAGCGCGTGACTTATCCAGCTGCGGGCGGTGGCTTCCCTCCGGATATCCCAGAGCCTTGCGCCGGCGGTGAGTTACACGTTCGCAAACTATTCCCTCAGCCGCTGGACGGAGGCCGGATCGGTGAGCGGGACGGCCCACGGCGGGTTATAGCGAATATCCGCCTGCGCTTCCTGCTCAGCCTGCTGCTCTGTCGGTCACCCGCGGCGACGGGACCGGCTGCCGGCAGATTCTTCCAGCCTGCGCTGCTTGAGTGTGCGCAGCACCACAAACGGCGAGGTGAGGGGTGTACCCGTTATCGGATCGTCCAGCATAAAGTCTCCCCGGGTGAGGGGCAGGATCTCATTGAGGCGCCCGCCGGTGTTCCACATGGCATCAATGAACAGGCGTTTGCGGAGATCGGTCACCTTTGAGAGCAACACGGCCACTTCCGGTGCCAGCAGGTAGCGCGGCATGTCCGTGCCATAAGGCTATCTCCAGATTGCGTAGCGCGACCGCACTTTCGTAGTCAAAATAGCGTGCGGCGCCTAGGCTGGTCAGATTGTGACCACTGGCGTCGCTGTGTGAAATCTGCGGAATTTCGCGGGGCAAAGTACCCAAACTTTTAATCTCAGTTGTCTGCGGGGGGGGGACGTATTTTCTCGCATCTGTAAAGGGTTTTCGATGAGAATAAATCGATCCGCGCCGGATCCTCACCGGATCGGTTTTCCGGCTTTTCTCCCGTATAGGGAGAATAACCTGGTCGGCCGGAAATAAAAAGCAGGCCCTCAGCACCGTTTCGCGTGCAGTCATAGAAGCTAACCCTCTGCCGGTAAAGGAGAAACTGAAAATGGCGGGCAGGGCGGGGGTGTCCAGGCACTCTGGTATGAATACCTGGTCAGGAACGGAGTTGTGGAATAATGTCAGTATTATAGTGGTCATCAAAACGGTCGTGTTCGTTCCGCATCAATACGCCAAGTGAGCTGCTCCCTATGACCTGATAGCTGGAAAGTATATTGAGGAGCATCAGCTGTGTGAAAGGTGACAGTTCATTACACTTAAAGGATGAAGGACTGGGTCCGAGCGAGAATGAACAGGATAAAAAACAGACGTAGTTTCATTAATTCTGGCAAAAAAGCAGGAGAGTTATGCGTCAGATTTTGCACAGCATAGTGGTTATCATCTTAATGACATAGCCTGACCACTGAATAAATTTTCACATCGTTCATGTCAGACACTACAGTCATTGCCTAAATTAATACCCCATAAGAAATGATAGTTGTGTCAGATTAATCACATGTCATTTACAGATCACTTCATTTTTAGCCTGTTTATTTTTCTTTAAGGTTTATAAGAAACTTAATTTAAAAATTAAATTAGAATTTTCATCTGCCACTACTTAAAAAATCACCCCCCCTACTTTTAAGTTATTTATAAAAAGTACTAGCTGTAAAAAAGAAAAAACCTTTGCTTAAACTATTTTTGTGTCTATGTGTAAGATAATTTTATTTTGTTTATCATTATATGTGTAAATATTTATGCTTCTAGCACTATACTTATGATTAAATGAAGTTTAAACAATGCATAAATAAATTAAAAACAAGTGGCGAAAAATCTCCATTGCACTTAAGGTGTTTTAAATTGTCAGGCGGTGTGAAGAAATAAAAATTAATTTTAGCTTCAGGATGATTAATAACCACCCATAAATATAAATAGTCTAGAAATGACAAGATGATATAATAACCCATGAATGGGTGAAGTTATTTTTCCATGTTGACAATATATGATATTGGCGAGAATTTTTTATATTTCTACTGTAAGCTTAATATTATAAGGGACTTACTTAAGATATTTATTTCTTTAAAATAATTCTATCTGTTAGCTTCCCAATCTCTTTGTGCTCTTTTTTCTAATTTAAACCTTCAGAAAAAACCTGGGATTTCAAAAGGAACTAAAATGTTCAATTTCTTTAGTATTCTCTTAATTAATTGTATTTTAATTTCAAATCTGGCAATCATAAAAGTATATGCTTCTGATAATATTGATGTAAAGGCATGGGTGCAAACCCCAGAAACATCCTATCCAACAATATGCAATAAAGAACAAATAGAGATTTTCTCATGCCCGAGCAAATCGAAAGAAACTATAGCTATTTGCATGAATAGTGCAAATAAACAAATATTTTTTGCATACCAAGAAAATTTAAATATTAAAAACCTGAAACTAGATAAAATAAAACAAATTGTTAATATCCCAAAAAGCGGTGCATCAACAATATTGCAGGCTGAAACAAAAAAAGGTTTATTTCGTCTATATTTCGATGAAAATATTAATGACAATCCAAGCGCAGTCACTATGAACGGAAAGGTAAGTTTTGAATGTGTTCACAATCAGGAAGCATATAGAACTCCCACTAATATTGTTAAATCGGCACAAGGGAAAGATGAAATAGTAAATATCTGGCAGCTTAAGTTAGCCCCATTACTTAAAGAACAACAAAAAAATAACAGTATAATTTATAATGAAAAAATCGGTGACTTGTGGGACTCCTGGCCAAAATAAATTATCATTACTTTAATATAAGGAAACGATCATGTCTGCAAGTGAATTTATTGATAAACAAACTCTCATTGACCAACTCAAACAATATCGAACGACGGCTTTTGCTACAGAAGATGGTTCGAGACCATCAGTCTTAAACGAGTTTAACTGGGCAGGTGGATATAGTTCTTATTCTTTCGGATTGTATCAATTTGATGTTAGAAACAATGATCTTGCAGAGGACGCGCTAAGGTCCATGGGCTTTACTGACACTCAAATTGACCAACTATCCCAAAGAGGTACTCTTGGTAATGACGTTAAAACAGCATTAAGCGAACAGCTACAAGCTGCTCTGGCAACTACTGCTGGTAAGCAGATCATGGATAATTTGCTTAACAATTATGAAGCGCAATTAGTTCACACAACTACCAATCTCCTTGATATTACTAATGACGATATTTATTCGCAAATAGCTTCAGAACCTGAATCTATACAGCGTATTTACGACATCGCAAATCAGTTTGGTACCATCAGCTGACGCACGGTCTCTTTGGCCAGCACAACGTCATGGAGTTCGGCCAGCTTCTCGCAGGCGAGCGTGGGACCAAAGTCGGCATAGTTATCACGGATGATGCCCAGAGCAAGTTCAGCAAGGCCCGGAAGAAGCTGGCGATTACCACGCAATCCACGGCGGCGGTTCGCCAGTGCCAGCGGCCCGGACTCGCGATAACGTGCAAGCAGACGCCGTCACTGGCGATCCGTAAGGCCAGGTCGTTGTGATGCAAGCGAAGTGGTGAGCCTGCCATCAATGACATCCTGCAGGATTTTGAGGCGGTTAACTTCATTCATCGTAAAGTACTCC
>NZ_JBNDNJ010000007.1:0-223683 GCF_049892805.1 Pantoea sp. EEL5 | reverse complement strand
GGTTTTAGCCAGAACGGTGGTGATCGCTGCAGTCAGGGTGGTTTTACCGTGGTCAACGTGACCGATGGTTCCCACGTTTACGTGCAGTTTGTTACGTTGAAATTGCTCTTTCGCCATGGCGATATTCCTTACGTTATGCCTTCATCACTCTGGATGAAGGCATCAGTTCAAATTTAAACCGTAGCTTATTTGCTACGAGCTTCAATAACGGCCTGCGCAACGTTGCTCGGTGCGTCGTCATACTTCAGGAACTCCATGGAGTACGAAGCACGACCTTTGGTCAGAGAGCGCAGCTGAGTTGCATATCCGAACATTTCAGACAGCGGAACTTCAGCGTGGATCTGAACGCCAGTAGCGTTAGATTCTTGCCCTTTGAGCATACCACGACGACGGCTAAGGTCACCGATTACGTCACCGGTGTTCTCTTCTGGGGTTTCAACTTCAACCTTCATGATAGGCTCAAGCAGAACAGGCTGCGCTTTCTTAAAGCCATCTTTAAAGGCAATAGACGCGGCCAGTTTAAACGCCAGTTCAGAGGAGTCAACGTCATGGTAAGAACCGAAGTGCAGACGAACACCCAGATCCACAACCGGATAACCTGCCAGTGGGCCTGATTTCAACTGCTCCTGGATACCTTTATCAACGGCCGGGATGAATTCACCAGGAATTACACCACCTTTGATATCGTTGACAAATTCGTAACCTTTCGGGTTAACGCCCGGCTCCAGTGGGTACATGTCGATAACAACATGACCGTACTGACCACGACCACCAGACTGCTTGGCGTGTTTACCTTCGATACCGGTGACTTTAGAGCGAATGGCTTCACGGTAAGCAACCTGTGGTTTACCCACGTTCGCTTCAACGTTGAATTCACGCTTCATACGGTCAACGATGATATCGAGGTGAAGTTCACCCATACCAGCGATGATAGTCTGGTTAGACTCTTCGTCAGTCCATACGCGGAATGACGGGTCTTCTTTCGCCAGACGACCCAGAGCCAGACCCATTTTTTCCTGGTCAGCTTTGGTTTTCGGCTCAACGGCGATAGAAATTACCGGCTCTGGGAATTCCATGCGCTCAAGGATGATGACGTTATCTGGGTCACACAGGGTGTCACCTGTCGTCACGTCCTTCAGGCCGATCGCTGCTGCGATATCGCCCGCACGAACTTCTTTGATTTCTTCACGCTTGTTGGCGTGCATCTGAACGATACGGCCCAGACGCTCACGGTTTGACTTAACCGGGTTGAATACGGTATCACCCGTGTTAACTACACCAGAGTAAACGCGGAAGAAGGTCAGGTTACCTACAAACGGGTCGGTAGCGATTTTAAACGCCAGAGCAGCAAACGGCTCTTTGTCATCGGAATGACGCTCAGCCGGTGTGTCTTTACCGTCGTCCAGGATACCGTTGATCGCGGTAACGTCAGTCGGTGCTGGCAGGTATTCAACAACCGCATCCAGCATCGCCTGAACACCTTTGTTCTTAAATGCAGAACCACAGGTCACCAGGATGATTTCGTTTTTCAGAACGCGCTTACGCAGAGAAGTTTTGATCTCTTCTTCTGTCAGCTCTTCACCGCCGAAGAATTTCTCCATCAGCTCGTCAGAACCTTCAGCTGCGGCTTCAACCAGTTTCGCACGCCATTCTTCAGCCAGTTCCTGCATGTTGGCTGGAATGTCTTCGTAAACGAAGGTCACGCCCTGGTCTTCATCGTTCCAGTTGATCGCTTTCATTTTCACCAGGTCAACAACACCGGTGAAGCTGTCTTCTGCGCCGATAGCCAGCTGAAGTGGGACTGGGTTTGCACCCAGACGCGCTTTCATCTGGTCAACAACTTTCAGGAAGTTAGCACCCATACGGTCCATTTTGTTAACGAACGCGATGCGTGGAACTTTATATTTGTTAGCCTGGCGCCATACGGTTTCAGACTGTGGCTGAACACCACCAACTGCACAGTAAACCATAACTGCGCCATCAAGCACACGCATAGAACGCTCAACTTCGATGGTGAAGTCAACGTGTCCCGGGGTGTCGATGATGTTTACGTGGTGTGGTTCAAACTGCTTAGCCATACCAGACCAGTAGCAGGTGGTCGCAGCTGACGTGATGGTAATACCACGTTCCTGCTCCTGCTCCATCCAGTCCATGGTTGCTGCGCCGTCATGAACTTCACCGATTTTGTGGTTTACACCGGTGTAGAACAGAACACGTTCGGTAGTTGTAGTCTTACCGGCGTCGATGTGCGCACTGATACCAATGTTACGGTAGCGCTCAATGGGTGTTTTACGAGCCATTTGATTCCTCTGATTCTTAGACGTTCTAAGTTAATAAAGCCCAGCAGGTAAGCCACTGGGACGCCCGCTGGGTTAATAACACCTACGCAGCTGTTACCAGCGGTAGTGAGCGAACGCCTTGTTGGCTTCAGCCATACGGTGAACGTCTTCACGTTTCTTCACTGCAGTACCTTTGTTTTCTGCAGCATCAGAAAGTTCGTTCGCCAGGCGTAAAGCCATAGATTTATCACCGCGTTTACGAGCAGCTTCTACGATCCAACGCATTGCCAGGGCATTACGACGAACCGGACGGACTTCAACTGGAACCTGGTAGGTTGAACCACCAACGCGACGTGACTTAACTTCGACAGTCGGACGTACGTTTTCGAGAGCAACCTCGAACGCTTCCAGGCCATCTTTACCAGCACGTTGAGCCAGGGTCTCAAGCGCGGTATAGACGATAGATTCAGCAGTAGATTTTTTACCATCTACCATCAGGATGTTTACAAATTTAGCCAGCAGCTCTGATCCGAACTTAGGATCCGGCAGAATTTTACGCTGACCAATGACGCGACGACGTGGCATGGAAATACTCCGTTGTTAATTCAGGATTGTCCAAAACTCTACGAGTTTAGTTTGACATTTAAGTTAAAACGTTTGGCCTTACTTAACGGAGAACCATTAAGCCTTTGGCTTCTTCACGCCGTACTTGGAGCGTGACTGCTTACGGTCTTTAACACCTGAGCAGTCCAGCGCGCCACGAACGGTGTGGTAACGCACACCTGGCAGGTCTTTAACACGACCGCCACGGATCAGGATCACGGAGTGTTCCTGCAGGTTATGACCTTCACCGCCGATGTAGGAGGTAACTTCAAAACCGTTAGTCAAACGCACACGGCAAACTTTACGCAGTGCTGAGTTTGGTTTTTTAGGAGTGGTGGTGTACACACGAGTACAAACACCACGTTTCTGCGGGCAAGCTTCCAGCGCCGGCACGTTGCTCTTTGCAACTTTGCGGACGCGTGGTTTGCGAACCAGCTGGTTAACTGTTGCCATTAAATAGCTCCTGGGATTTAGCTTTTTGCTTCGTAAACACGTAATAAATCACCTCGTAGAATTACGAGGAGGCAGAATTTTAGGGCTGTGTCAAAAGGGTGTCAAGAAATAACCAGGGGGTTAACGAATTACCAGGCCATTTGTTGTCGATGTTTTACCGTTAACGCAACGAAGAAAGTATAGTCTACTGGCTGCACAATGGGGGAAATTTGCTCACCCAGCCCGCGTGCATTCAGGTCCGCTTCCAACGCCCACACGTTTACCCCACTGGCGCTCAGTTTTTCCAACGCCTTACTGCCCTGCATCGCAGCCAGCACGCCGTCCTGCAGCAATAACAGGTCGTCGTCCGGGCTGAGGAGCAAAGACAGCGAATCGATATCACTGTAGGCCGGAGAATGAAATAAAGTATGCAGCATTACACGCTCTTAAAAAGTCACAATACGGTCATAGCTCGCGAGTTTTTGACGCAGCAACGGCGCATCTAAAATCTCAGCATCCAACATGCGCGGCGCACGTTCCGCTAAACCGCGATCCCGTAACGCGTCCCGACACAGGTAACATTGCTCAATATCGTACAGCGCCAGCACACCAAAGGTCGCGGCATAATGACGGGCGTGAATGCTTTCTGGCTGTTGCCCGCTGCAGAGCTGGAGCACGCCATCGCCGATAAAAAACAGGCCAATATCGTCGCTTAACGCGCCGGTGGCCAGCGCAGCATCCAGTCCTTCGCGCCCCGCGCTGCTACCATGCGGCGCACGGGTAAAAACAAATGCAACACGATTCATTAAAACTGCACCATACGTTCGCAACGCAGCAGAGCTTCCGCCAGCGCGCCTAACCCCGCCAGCGTAAAGCCGGGTTGAAGATTAGCGCCGGGCAGCGCCAGCCGTGACGCTTCGTGCTGGTCGGTCACGCCCCGGCGTAACGCCGCCGCAACGCAGATATTCAGCGCGACGCCCTGAGTCTGACTGAGTGTCTGCCATGCCCTTACCAGATCAAACTCATCACTGGCCGGTGCCGTCAGCTGATTCGCATTCAGCACCCCTTCGCGGTAAAAGAACACGCTTTCCAGTTGATGGCCGGCTACCAGCAACGCGTTGGCAAACAGCAAGGCGCTGGTCGCCTGCTGCGTGCCATAAGCCGGTCCCGTCACTAACAGCGCATAGCGCATTAGCGATCCTGCCCCTGAAAGTCGCCATTTTTAAACTGACGGATGTACAGATACACGGTGTGTTTAGAAATATTTAAGCGGTCCGCCACCTGATTAATCGCGTCCTTGATGTCAAAAATACCTTTCTCATACAAATTCAATACGATTTGACGATTCTTGGCATTATTAGAGACGTTGCGATCGGCGCTCACCTCTTCAATAGTAAATTCCAGCGTTTGCATCACCAGGTCGTCTACCGAACTGGCGAAGTTGACGTTAGAGTCAACCTGATGCATCTCAGGCGGAAGAAATGTCGACATAATCTGCGAAAACGGAACATCAAGGTTCATATTGATACACAGCAGCCCAATCACCCGCTGCTGTCGGTTACGAATCGCGATGGTCACTGACTTCATCAGCACACCGCTTTTCGCGCGGGTAAAGTAGGCACGGGAAACATTGCTGTCTGCACCCTGCATATCATGCAGCATGCGCAGTGCTAAATCCGTAATGGGCGATCCCACTTTACGCCCTGTGTGCTCGCCGTTAGCAATGCGCACGGCCGAACAGTTCAAATCCTCCAGTGAGTGAAGGACGATTTCGCAATGCGAGCCAATCAACATGGCAAGGCCATCTACGACGGCCTCATACGACTTTAGAATATCGTAATCAGTTTGCTCGAACGGATGCTGCTCCAGAAGATCGAAGTCGCTCAGTTCACCGGGATTGAATGGATTAGACATTGAAGACATCACCCTACATGGCTGGAGCCTGTCTCAGCGGCTTACGGGCAGACTCAATATTGGGATAGTTATGCAGGCGATAGTCTGGCAAATGTCGCGGGCTTATGCCAGAGGTTTGTCATAAACAGAAACCGCCACCCGAAGGTGGCGGTAGACAGATTACTGCGATTTCTTCGCGTCAGCAGCAGGGGCCTGCGTTTTTTCATCCGCTTTCGGAGCAGGTTTGATATCAAGCAGTTCAACATCAAACACCAGGGTGGAGTTAGCCGGAATACCCGGAACGCCGTTTTTACCGTAAGCAAGGTTCGGTGGAATGACCAGCTTGATCTTACCGCCTTTCTTAACGTGCTTCAGGCCTTCGGTCCAGCCCGGGATCACGCCATCAAGACGGAATGACAGAGGCTCACCGCGCGTGTAAGAGTTGTCGAACTCAGTACCGTCAATCAGCGTACCTTTATAGTTGACGACCACGGTATCGCTGTCTTTCGGCGCATCACCGGTGCCTTCTTTCTCTACTTTGTAAAGCAGACCGCTGTCAGTTTTCTTCACGCCGCTCTCTTTGGCAAACTTAGCGCTGTAAGCTTCCCCTTTCTCAGCGTTTTCTTTCGCGTCTTTTTCCATCTTGGCTGAAGCCGCGCCTTTCACACGCACTTCAAACGCCTGCAGTGTTTGCTCGATTTCTTCGTCAGACAGTTTGCTCTTGCCACCGAATGCATCCTGAACACCGGCAATCAGCTGCTGTTTGTCCAGTTTGATGCCCAGCTTCTCTTGTTCTTTCAGAGAGTTGTCCATGTAACGGCCCAGCGATGCACCTAATGCATATGCAGATTGCTGATCTTCGTTTTTGAAGGCAGCGTTTTTTGGAGCCTGGGGAGCAGTCTGAGGTGCATCAGCAGCAGCCGGTACCGCTGCAGTTTCTGCGGCCATTGCCAGCGGAGCATTTAGCGCAACGGCCATGGTGGTAGCTAACAATGTGACTTTGAACAGTGATTTCATCCTTTCTCCAAAACCGAAGCCTGACACCTCGGGAATCATTGCGGACTGCGGGCCCACACTATAACTTTACGTGGCAGTGGCGAACACTCCCACAGCGTAATTATCCTGGTCTACTTCCGACCTTTTTTGCATCAGGAAGTTTCACCAGAGATGATGCCATCTGGGCCATTTTCAAGCTAAACACTAAATTAAAGATAAAAAATAGGGCAATTCTGCAACGTCAGCCATTAGAATTGCGCGCTGAGTAGCACCTTAACAGGAGAACAGGTCATGCAACAGTCAGAGTGGGAACAACGTATTGAAACGCTTGAAAGTAAACTGGCTTTTCAGGAGATGACCATCGATCAACTGAACAATACCGTGGTCCAGCATGAACTTGAAATGAGTAAGATGCGCGAACATATGCGCCTGCTGCTTGAGAAGTTCAAAGCCAGCGCGCCATCGATGATTGCCGATCCTTCTGAAGAAACGCCACCGCCTCATTACTGATTCAGGCGGTTATCGACGCGCGCACCGCGACAGGCAGAAAAAAGTAAGGCCACCCGGAGGTGGCCTTGACATGCAGATTTGAACTTAGTGGCTGCAACCGCAACCACCGGTACCGCAACCACCCTGACCGTGGTCATGGCCGTGATCGTGATCGTGGTCATGATCGTGATGATGACCATCGGCACCGTGAACGTGGCCATGGGCCAGCTCTTCCGGTGTGGCTTCACGAATCGCAACCACCTCAACATTGAAGTTCAGGTTCTGACCTGCCAGCATGTGGTTACCGTCAACCACAACATGCTCGTCTTCAACTTCGGTGATTTCAACCGGTACTGGGCCCTGATCGGTTTCTGCCAGGAAACGCATACCAACCTGTAATTCATCAACGCCCATAAAAACGTCTTTTGGTACGCGCTGTACCAGGTTGTCATCGTACTGACCGTAAGCGTCGTTTGCAGGAATGTGCACCTCAAACTTATCGCCCGCTACGTGGTTTTCCAGCGCGTTTTCCAGACCAGAAATCAGGGAACCATGACCGTGCAGATAGTCTAACGGTGCACTCACCGGTGACTCGTCAACCAACACACCGTCTTCTGTACGTACCTGATAGGCCAGGCTTACCACCAGGTCTTTTGCTACTTTCATGATATCTCCTAACCGTTGAGAACAAAGATCCCGTCTCATTGGTCTATTCTTGCGTGCAATAACACCAACCAGAAAGGTTCGGGGCTGAGTACAAGAGGTTATCTTTTTCTCTTGCGACCACAGCGTTAATGGCGTCAATTGTAACGGAATTCAATCCCGCTGTGTGGTTAAGCTTAAAAAAAGCTGGGCCATTTCGCTACTCGGGATGGAAAATTCCGATCACCTGCTCATTGCTGCGAACCTGATCGCGTACCTGTTTATCCGCTTCGCGCATTTGATGGCCGCACTTCACACACTCAACCACATCGACATTGTTTTCACGCCACATGGCCAGCGTGTCTTTTTCCTGGCAGTGCGGACAAACCGCACCGGCAATAAAACGTTTACGCATGATGCTCTACCTGCCTTCTCTGATTACTGATCGTCGTCCCAGTCATGGATCTGACGCCGTTCATGCTGCATTTCACGCTGGAAGATATCTTCAAGTTCCCGACGGGCTTCACGCGCACGAGAAATCTGTGCATTGTCGGAATGGGCGGGCATCAGTTCCCGTAACATGCGCATATCCAGCCGACGGAAATGCTGCTGCGCGCGGTGCGCCTGATGCGGATGCATACCCAACGACATCAATGTTTTACGCCCCAGTTCCAGCGCACTGGAAAAGGTTTCACGCGAGAACTGCGTAACGCCCGCCTGAAGTAGCTCGTGGGCTTCTACGCGGCCGCGAGCACGCGCCATGATGTGCAGATGCGGAAAATGCTGCTGGCAGAGATGGACAATCGTCATGGCATCTTCCGGATTACTGCAGGTAATCACAATGGATTGCGCACTGGCCGCCCCGGCTGCACGCAGTAGCTCCAGCTCGGTGGCATCGCCATAATAAACCTTGTAGCCATATTTACGCATCAGGCTCACCGCGCTGATATCGCGCTCCAGTACCGTGATACGTTTATTGTTCGCCATCAGCAAGCGGCCAACGACCTGACCAAAACGACCAAAGCCCACCACAATAACCTGCGGCTGATCGTCTTCAACGAACGGCTTTTCAGCATCTTCGTCGATTTCATTGAAACGACGTGCTAACAGACGGTCAATGCCTTGCATCAACAGTGGCGTCGTCATCATGGACAGCGTCACGGTTACCAGCAGAAGCGGAAGTTGATCGCCCGAAAACAGTTTGGCGGATGACGCGGCTGAAAACAGGACGAAGGCAAACTCACCGCCCTGACTCAGTACACCGGCAAACTGCTGGCGCTCCGAGCTGCGCAGACCATAAATACGCGCCAGTACGTATAAAACCAGGATTTTTACCGCCACCAGCGCCAGTACGCCCAGCAAAATCGCGATAATATGGGTATAGAGCACGCCAAGATTCAGCGCCATGCCAACTGAGATAAAAAACAGCCCCAGCAGCAAACCTTTAAACGGCTCAATCGCCACTTCCAGCTCATGCCGGTATTCACTTTCCGCCAACAGAATGCCGGCGATAAATGTCCCCAGCGCCATGGACAATCCCAGCGCATCCATAAACAGCGCCGATCCTAATACCAGCAGCAGTGAAGCAGCGGTAAACACCTCGCGTACGCCCGATGCCGCGATATAACGAAAAATGGGGCGCAGCAAATAACGGCCACCCACTAACATGCCAGCGAAGGCCAGCACCTTCATGCCCACTTTCATCCAGTCGATACTGCCGCTGTCATTGCCTGCCAGCAGCGGAATCAACGCCAGAGCTGGAATGACGGCCAGATCCTGGAACAGCAGTACTGAAAAGCCTAACTGCCCGGCTTCACTGCGATTCATTCCCTTGTCGCGCATCAGCTGGAGCGCCATCGCCGTGGATGACATTGCCAGACCAATGCCGCCAATAACCGCCGCTCGCCAGTCAAATTTAGTCAGCCACAGCAATACGCCGAGAATGGCCGCTGAAAAAATCACCTGCGCCGCACCGATACCAAAAATAGAACGGCGCAGCGCCCAAAGCTTTGCCGGATTAAGCTCCAGCCCGATGATAAACATCAGAAACACGACGCCCAGCTCAGAAAAGTGCAGAATCTCATCGACGTCGCTAATAAACCCTAGTCCCCATGGCCCGATAGCAATACCGGCCAGCAAGTACCCTAAAACCGCGCCAATACCGAGACGCGCCGCTACCGGTACGATCAGCACCGCCGCAACGAGATAGATTACCCCCGCGGTCAGTAGCGTTTGTCCTTCCATTTATAACCCTCCATTTGGCAGCGGTGCTGCCAGCCAGTCGCTGTACGCGCGGGCATAGTTTTTCAGTAAATCGGGATCCTGACGGCGAGCCCAGTAAATAATCATCGGCGGCATCCAGTGCATGCGGCACATCTGCGCCGTCAGCTCGAAGGGACGTAAAATGTCATTCATGGCGTAGCGATTTAGCCCCTGGCGCTGAAAGGCGGACTCTGGCTCACCGGTGGTCACAATACTGCGCCAGTATTTGCCTTCGAGCGCATTACCATCCACGCCGTTGGCAAAGCCGCGCGACAGCACGCGATCCAGCCACTCTTTTAACAGCGCCGGGCAGCTGTAGGTGTAAAGCGGATGTTGAAAAATAATCACATCATGCTCACGCAGCAGCTGTTGCTCGTGGTAGACATCAATAAAAAAATCCGGGTAGGCAGCATAGAGATCGTGAACGGTGACATGTTCTGTTTTCTCTGCCGCCTCCAGCAAAATGCGATTTGCCTTTGAATCCTGTGCTTCAGGATGAGCAAAAAGCAGCAAAATCTTAGGTGGCTGCGACATCCTTTCCCTCCAAAGCGTCGTCATTGGTGCAGATTTCCGCTACCATGCACAACGCAACAAAAACCCAATTATGTTGCAGGTAAATTAACATATTCTGACGATACGGCGCTTATGATTGTCTTCTCTGCCCTACAAATTCGCCGCGGTATTCGCGTTCTGCTCGATAACGCGACCGCCACCATCAATCCCGGCCAAAAAGTCGGACTGGTGGGTAAAAACGGCTGTGGAAAATCCACGCTGCTGTCGTTGCTGAAAGGCGAGATCAGCAGCGATGCTGGCTCATTCACCTTTCCCGGCAACTGGTCACTGGCCTGGGTGAATCAGGAAACCCCTGCCCTGAGCCAGGCCGCCCTTGACTATGTGATCGATGGCGATCGTGAATACCGCCAGCTTGAGGCAGAACTGGCAGAGGCGAACATCAGAAATGACGGAAATGCCATTGCTTTGGTACACGGAAAGCTCGATACCATTCAGGCCTGGACCATCCAGTCACGCGCCTCGAGCCTGCTGCATGGACTGGGATTTAGTCAGGAGCAGCTTCAGCGCCCGGTAAGCGACTTTTCGGGCGGCTGGCGCATGCGGCTAAACCTGGCTCAGGCGTTACTGTGCCGCTCAGATTTGTTGCTGCTGGATGAACCGACCAATCACCTCGATCTGGATGCGGTTATCTGGCTGGAGCGCTGGCTGAAAAGCTATGAAGGTACGCTGATCCTGATCTCGCACGATCGCGATTTTCTCGATCCCGTGGTGGATAAAATTATCCACATCGAGCAGCAGACGATGATGGAGTACACCGGGAACTACAGCTCCTTCGAACGCCAGCGCGGCGCCAAACTGGCCCAGCAGCAGGCGTTATATCAGAGCCAGCAGGAAAAAGTGGCGCATCTGCAGAAATATATTGATCGCTTCCGTGCTCAGGCAACCAAGGCGAAGCAGGCCCAAAGCCGCATTAAGATGCTGGAGCGCATGGAGCTGATTGCGCCAGCGCACGTGGATAACCCCTTCAGCTTCAGCTTTCGTGCACCGGAGAGCCTGCCGAATCCGCTGCTGAAAATGGAAAAAGTCACCGCAGGCTATGGCGATCGCATCATTCTTGATGCCATTAAGCTTAACCTGGTGCCCGGCTCACGTATTGGCCTGCTGGGGCGCAACGGCGCCGGTAAATCGACCCTGATTAAGCTGCTGGCCGGTGAGCTCAGTGCCAAAGAGGGTGAGATTGGGCTGGCAAAAGGCATCAAGCTGGGTTACTTCGCCCAGCATCAGCTGGAGTTCCTGCGCGCCGACGAGTCCCCTTTACAGCACCTGTCCCGTATCGCGCCGAAAGTGCTGGAGCAGCAGTTACGTGACTATCTCGGCGGTTTTGGTTTTCAGGGTGATAAAGTCACAGAGATAACAGCGCGTTTCTCCGGTGGAGAAAAGGCGCGCCTGGTGCTGGCGCTGATTGTCTGGCAGCGCCCTAACCTGCTGCTGCTGGATGAGCCAACCAACCATCTGGATCTGGATATGCGCCAGGCACTCACCGAAGCGCTTATCGATTTCGAAGGCGCGTTAGTAGTGGTTTCGCACGATCGTCATCTGTTACGTGCCACCACGGACGATCTCTATCTGGTTCACGATGGCAGCGTAGATGTGTTTCCCGGCGATCTGGAAGACTATCAGCAGTGGCTGAGCGACCTGCAAAAACAGCAGTCTCAGCAGGATGCGGCACCCAGGCAGGATTCCGGCAACAGCGCTCAGGCGCGCAAGGACCAGAAGCGCCGTGAAGCGGAGCTGCGCACGCAGACCCAGCCGCTGCGTAAAGAAATTGAGAAGCTGGAAAAGCAGATGGCAAAATGGCAAAGCCAGCTCGCCGACGCCGAAGCCCTGCTCTCAGATAGCGCCCTCTATGAGCAAAGCCGTAAGGCCGATCTCAGCGCCGCGCTACAAAAACAGGCCGAGAGTAAATCGGCCCTGGAAGAGGTGGAGATGGCCTGGCTGGATGCACAGGAAAAACTGGAAGCCATGCTCACCGCCTGATAAAGGCGGTGATGTTTCTTGCTCTTGCCTTACTCCTCCGCACCGGCTCCAGCGCCGGGTGCGGATCAATAAGGCCGGTCACCTAGCACCGTCGCCCGCTGCATCACTCGCCTCGCCGGATAATAGTCCGCATTCGCATAGTGCTGTGTCACCCGGTTGTCCCAGATAGCCAGATCGTTTGGCTGCCAGCGCCAGCGCACCTGAAACTCGGGCCGGGTCACGTGGGCAAACAAAAAGCCCAGTAGCGCGTCGCTCTCTTTCTGACTGATATCCATAATCCGCGTCGTAAACCCCTCGTTGACAAACAGGGCCTTCTTGCCACTCACGGGATGGGTGCGGATCACCGGATGATAAACGGGGGGATTTTTCGCCACAGCCTGCTGCCACTGCCGATGCGCCTCTTCCGTCTTGCGATGCTTATATTGAGGAAACGCCTTGGTAAAGTCATGCTCTGCACGTAACTCAGCCAGTAATGTCTTAAAAGGCGCAGACAGCGCCTCGTAAGCGGCAATGCCGCTGGTCCACAACGTATCGCCCCCAGACTCAGGCAGCACTTTAGACGCAAGTAACGCCACGGCGGGCGGCGTTTGAATAAAGGTCACATCGGTATGCCAGTTGTCATTATCCGGCGGATTATCCTGGTGCGTGTCCAGAACGATGATCTCTTCCACGCCCTCGGCATGAGGGTAAACCGGATGAATATGGAGATCGCCAAAGCGAATCGCCAGTGCGCGATGCTGCTCGGGCGTAATGACCTGTTCGCGCAGGAACAGCACCTGGTGACGCAGCAGCGCATGATAAAGCTGTTCAAACTGCGCGTCGCTGAGGGGACGTGATACATCAAGGTTGCCGACCTGGGCACCGATAAAAGGCCCCAGCGGCTTGATGGCTAACTTTTCGTTCATTTTTGCTCTCCATTCCAGGGCGTTAACCGGCGTTGCAGCGCACGCAGACTCAGCTCTAAACCAAACGCAATCACGGCAATGACCGCGATCCCTGCCAGCACCACATCCGTAGCAAGAAACTCGCCCGCCGACTGCACCATAAAACCCAAGCCTCGGGTTGCCGCGATTAACTCGGCAGCCACCAGCGTTGACCATCCCACGCCCAGACCAATCCGTAACCCGGTCAGTATCTCCGGCAGGGCGCCAGGCAAAATAACCCAACGCAGCTGTTGCCAGCGGGTCGCTCCCAACGAGGCCGCCGCACGCAGACGAACCTGCTGAGCATGACGCACGCCCGCCACCGTCGACAGCACCACCGGGGCGAATATAGCCAGATAAATCAACAGGATTTTCGAGGTCTCGCCAATACCAAACCAGATCACCATCAGCGGCAAATACGCCAGCGGCGGTACGGGCCGGTACAGCTCAATCAGCGGATCGATCAACGCACGCACGACCGGGCTGATGCCCATCGCGATCCCCACCGGGATGCCGATCGCCGCCGCCGCGGTTAAGGCAATCAGCATCCGCGTCAGACTGGCCGACAGATGCTGCCACAGCGTGGCGTCCATAAATCCTTGCGGGCCAGCCACCAGCAGCAGCTTACTTACTACCTGCTGCGGCGAAGGTAAAAACAGCGGTGCAACGAGGCCCAGCGCGGTCACGCTCCACCAGACGAACAGCAGCACAAGCAGGCTCAGGGTGCTCAGCGTAAACGAGGTGGAAAAAGGCCAGCGCAGGCGACGGTGGCGCACGGTGGTCGGCTCATCGTTGATTAGCGCACTCATACAAAGGCCTCCCGCTGTTCAAATACCCGACTCAACACATATTCCCGCTGGGCAATAAAATCAGGATCGGATTTAATGCTCCGGCAGGGTTCGCCCTCCACGAAACGCTGACCAAAATTAAGCGTCATTTTTTCCTGCACGCGCCCAGGCCCGGGAGAGAGCAGCACCAGCTCGCTGGCCAGAAAGATGGCTTCTTCAATGTCGTGAGTGATAAGCAGAATCTGCTTACCGCTGTTGCGCCACAGGGTTAATAACAGGGTTTGCATTTGCTCACGCGTAAACGCGTCAAGTGCGCCGAAAGGCTCATCCAACAGCAACAGTTGTGGATTGGCCGCCAGCGCCCGGGCGATCCCGACGCGCTGACGCTGGCCTCCTGACAGCTGCCAGATAGGGCGTTTTTCCGCACCTTCTAGTCCGACGCTTTTGATGAAGCCCCGTGCAATCTCCTCACGCTGCTGGCGCGCCATGCCGGCTATCTGCAAGCCGAAAGCCACGTTATCCAGCACGTTACGCCACGGCAGCAGGCCTTCGTTCTGAAACACCACGCCACGCTCTGCGCCCGGCCCGCGCACAGGCTCACCGTCCAGGGAAACCGTGCCGGACTCAACCGGTAAAAATCCGGCGATCAGGTTAAGCAGGGTTGTTTTGCCACAGCCTGACGGCCCCAGCACGACCATCAACGCTTTTTTATCAAGCTGTAACGTGATGTCCTGCAACACAGGCTGGCCGCCATAACTCGCGTTCAGGTGAGCGATACGTAACATGGCGTTCTCCTCAGGGTTTAGCCAAGGGGGCAACAAAGCGGCTGGTGACATAACGGCTGTAATCACTGCCAGCCTGCGGCACTTTTCCCTGCGCTTTCAGAAACTGCGCCGTATCCACAATGGCCTTGTTCACCGGCTGATCCAGCTGTTTAACCTGCTGCGCGGCCGTAAGGTAGGTATTGCCTTTTACCAGTTCCGGAACCGCTTGCTCTGGCACGCCGCTTAAACGCGAAAGCTTGCTGAGGTTGTCAGCCTGTTTCAGCCACTTTTCCGGGTCATCCAGATAGGCTTTCTGCGCCTCAAGGGCGCTGCGGGCAAAGGCGGTAACAATATCAGGATGCTGCTGTGCGAAGTCTTTACGCACGACCCAGACATCCAGCGTAGGCGATCCCCAGCGGCCAACCTGAGAAGAGTCTGTCAGGACCTTGCCGTCCTTTTCCAGTGCATTGACCGCCGGTGCCCAAACGTACGCGCCGTCGATATCGCCCCGCTGCCAGGCGGCCACAATAGCGGGCGGCTGCAGGTTCACCAGTTGGACCTGGGAGGGTTTAATTCCCCAGTGCTTCAAGGCAGCAAGCAGGCTGTAGTGCGTGGTGGAGATAAAGGGGACGGCGATGCGTTTGCCAATCAGATCCTGAGGGCTGGCGATGGTTTTCCTGACAACAAGCGCTTCTGAATTCCCCAACTGAGAGGCGAGCAAAAACGCTTCTATCGGGAGTTGCTGCGTCGCTGCAATCGCTAGCGGACTGGACCCAATATTGCCTATCTGCACATCTCCGGATGCCAGGGCGCGCAATACGCCCGCCCCACTGTCGAATTTGCGCCAGGCTACCGTTGCGCCACTCTCTTTAGCAAAAGTGTTATCTGCCTGCGCCACCTTGGCCGGTTCGGCAGAGGTTTGATACGCCACCGTCACGTCGACCGCGCCGGCCTGAAACGCCAGCAGTGCCAGCACAGTAGCCAAAATGGTTGACTGCCCTTTTAACATGATTTTCCCCATCACTTTTATGATGTGGGCAGTGTTGCTGGCAGGATTAATTTCACAAAGGAATTAAAAGTTATCCCTAATAGAAAGAAATTCTTAGATCATCATCTGCAATAGATTGCCGTTATATGCAAATTAAAATTCAGACAAAAAGCCATAAATTTGTCAGGCGCTCACATGCTGGGTGTGCTATTGATATGCGCTATTATTTGCTCCCGGTGAGGCCTGCGAGTTCGATGTCGATCGACAAAGTTGCCCTGTTAGCTGGCGTGTCTAAAGCCACGGTATCCCGCGTGCTTAACGCTCATCCAGGTGTGAAAGCGGATACGCGCCAGAAAGTGCTGGATGCCATTTCAACCAGCGGCTATCAGCCAAACCTGTTAGCGCGTCAGTTGCGTACCTCACAAAGCCATATGCTGCTGGTGCTGATTTCAGATATCACCAACCCCTTTTGTTCCAGGGTGGTGCAAGGCATTGAAGCGGAAGCCGAAATGCATGGCTACCATATCCTGTTGTGTAATTCCGCCTCGCAGTTTAAACGCGAAGCCGCTTACCTGACGCTGCTCACAGGCAAAGTCGTTGATGGCGTCATTACCATGGACGCGGCGGCCGGGCTGGAAAGCCTTATCGATATCATTGGAGATGCGCCCTGGGTGCAGTGCTCAGAGTTTGATCCCCAGATTGCGGCATCCTCGGTCTCCATCGATCATCTTGAGGCTGCGCGCGATACCGTACATTACCTTGCTGCCAGAGGCCGCCAACGCATTGCACTGGTCAACGGTGACATGCGTTATCTGTATTCCCAGTATCGTGAGCAGGGTTATCGCCAGGCCATTGAGCAAACGGATTTGGGCTGGTCTAAGGTCGTCTATACTGCGGATATTTCCTGTGAAGAAGGCAGTCGGGCTTTACGGGAGATGTTGCACTCACCCGAGCGACCAGACGCGGTCTTTGCCGTGTCCGATGTACTGGCGGTCGGCGTCGTGCATGCGGCGCTGGAAGCAGGCTTGCGCGTGCCCGAGGATTTGGCTGTGGTCGGGTTTGACGGTATTCCCTTTACCGGCAGCCTGAATCCGCCTTTGACCACCATAGAGCAACCGATGAATGAGCTGGGCGCCCGCAGCGTACAGTTGCTGCTGAAAAAAATCCGTCAGCCCCATGCGCCGGTTGTCAGGGAGGTGCTGCCCTGGAAGCGCCTGGAACGCGCCTCCAGTTAACGTCAGCGCCAGATGAGCAGTACGCAGGCTGCGGTTAACAGCCCCATACTGAGGTTAAATATCTTCCACGCGCGCGGACTGCGTAAAACACGGCCAATCATCGCGCCAAACCCCATCCAGATGATGCCCGCGACCAGATTGACCATCACCATCCCTACGCTGATTAACAGGACAGAGTGGCGATATCCGGCACCGGCCAGGCTAAAGCTGGCTATCGCCCCCAGGGCCATTAACCAGGCTTTGGGATTGATCAACTGCAACAATCCTCCCTGCCAGAAAGGCATGGGCGCGACCGGTGCCGCATCGGTCTCCAGCTTTTCGTATGCGGCGGTCGCAATTTTCCATGCCAGCCACAGAAGATAGAGGCTCCCGGCAACTTTCAGGATAAGGTGCAGTGAGGGATAGAGCAGGATCAATCCCCCTACGCCAAACGCCACCATCAGTAGCATCAGTTGCATACCAATCATGATGCCGACCATTAACGGAAGGGTTCGGAAAAAGCCAAAGTTGGCGCCCGAGGCGGTGAGTAACATATTATTAGGTCCGGGTGTAATCGCCGCGACCCAGAGAAACCCTAACATTGATAAAAAAAGACTGAGTTCCATTAATCCGGGTTCTCCCTCCATTATGTGAAAACTTATCGAAGCTAACAGTGTGATATGGAACAGACAAGCCTTTACAACATGAAATTTTCGGGCCCGGACGGCGCGGCGTTCAGCCCCATGCGCGGCCTGACCAATCCGCATGTGCAAACCATACTGCCGCGCCTGTTCCGCCGTACTCTAGCGTTAACGCCTCACTGGCAGCGGCTGGATTTACCCGATGGTGATTTTGTCGATCTGGCCTGGAGTGAAGATCCACAGTTTGCCGCGCATAAACCACGCGTGGTGCTGTTTCATGGTCTGGAAGGAAGCTTCCACAGTCCCTACATCCATGGCCTGATGAAAGTCTGCAGGCAACGTGGCTGGCTGGCCGTAGTGATGCATTTTCGCGGCTGTAGCGGCGAGCCGAACAGGCTAAACCGGATTTACCACTCCGGCGAGACGGAAGATGCACGCTTTTTCCTGACCTGGCTGAAGGCCCGCTGGGGACAGGTTCCTACTGCAGCTGTGGGGTTTTCGCTGGGCGGGAATATGCTGGGTTGCCTGCTGGGCCAACAGGGCAGTGACGTTGCGCTGGATGCCGGCGTTATCGTTTCGGCACCCTTGATGCTTGAACCCTGTAGCGCCCGACTGGAACGTGGGTTTTCCCAAATTTATCAGCGTTACCTGCTGAGCCAGCTTAAAAAGAATGCCAGGCGCAAGCTGCACGCATGGCCCGACACCTTACCGGTCAATCTCAGTCAGCTGAATGCCCTGCGTCGCCTGCGTGATTTTGACGACGCCATCACGGCCCGGGCGCATGGCTTTGCCGACGCCACGGACTATTATCGCCGAGCCAGCGCCCTGCCGTGGCTGAGATCGGTGACAAAACCGTTGCTGATTATCCATGCAAAAGATGACCCCTTTATGAGCAATGAGGTGATCCCGCAGAATGACCAGTTATCTGCCACTATTACCTATCAGCTGACAACACACGGTGGTCATGTTGGATTTGTGAGTGGTACCCTGCGTCAGCCTGAATTGTGGCTGGAACAGCGCGTGCCGCAGTGGATTTCCCCTTATCTGGATAGCTAACCCTGTGATTATTCCCTGGCAACAGGTTTCTCCCGAAACCCTTGAAAACGTTATTGAAGCCTTTGTTCTGCGCGAAGGTACCGACTACGGCGAACAGGAACTCAGCCTGACCGAAAAAGTCGCCAATGTGCGACGCCAGCTGCAGCAAGGTGAAGTCGTGCTGGTCTGGTCTGAGCTTCACGAATCGGTCAACATCATGCGCAAAAGTGAGTTCCGTGGCTGATGCACAGAACGAAAAATCGTGCTAACAATGCTCATCGCCTGATTTCACAGGGAGTTTCACTATGTCGGCACGTCATCCGATTATCGCGGTAACAGGTTCCAGCGGTGCCGGAACCACTACCACCAGCCTCGCATTCCGTAAAATTTTTCAGCAACTCAATTTGCACGCGGCCGAGCTGGAAGGGGACAGTTTCCACCGATTTACCCGGCCTGAAATGGATATGGCTATCCGTAAGGCGCGCGATCTGGGTCGCCATATCAGCTACTTTGGCCCGGAGGCGAATGATTTCGGTCTGCTGGAGCAGACCTTTGTTGAATACGGTGATCAGGGCAAGGGCCAGTCACGTAAATACCTGCATACCTACGACGAAGCGGTGCCCTGGAATCAGGTACCAGGTACCTTTACCCCGTGGCAGCCGCTGCCACCGGATACGGACGTGCTGTTTTATGAAGGACTGCACGGCGGCGTCGTGACGGCTCAGCACAACGTCGCTGAAAAAGTGGATTTACTGGTCGGCGTCGTCCCCATCGTTAACCTGGAGTGGATTCAGAAGCTGGTACGCGATACCGGTGAACGCGGTCATTCGCGTGAAGCCGTAATGGATTCGGTGGTGCGCTCAATGGAAGATTACATCAATTTCATTACGCCGCAGTTCTCACGCACCCATATTAACTTTCAGCGGGTTCCAACCGTCGACACCTCTAACCCCTTTGCGGCACGCACCATTCCTTCACTGGATGAAAGTTTTGTCGTCATCCACTTTCAGGGGCTGGAAGATATTGATTTTCCCTACCTACTGGCCATGCTGCAGGGATCGTTTATTTCCAATATCAACACGCTGGTTGTACCTGGCGGGAAAATGGGGCTGGCGATGGAATTAATTATGGCACCGCTGGTAAAACGGCTCATGGAAGGCAAACGCATTGAATAAAATCAGAGGCCGCGCTGGCCTCTGAATAATTACAGCTCGATAACTTCGTAACTGTGGGTAATTTCCACCCCTTTGCCTAACATAATGGCAACCGAGCAATACTTCTCAGCTGAAAGGTCGACCGCACGCGCCACGGCTTTATCTGAAAGTGCTTTTCCACTGACGATAAAATGCAGGTTGATGCGGGTAAAGATGCGAGGCGCTTCTTCCCGGCGTTCTGATTCGAGTTTTACTTCGCAATCAGCCACATCGTTGCGACCTTTTTGCAAAATTGATACCACATCAATGGCGCTGCATCCGCCGGCCGCCATCAGCACCATTTCCATAGGGCTGGGCGCTTTATCGCCGGAATTGCCGTCCATTAAGACCTGATGTCCGGACGAAGACTCGCCGAGGAATGTTAACCCTTCAACCCATTTGACTCTTGCCTGCATAATCTGGCCCCCAGAATGCCCTGTTTTTGCGTCAGAGTACGCTTTTGCCTGGTAAACAGCAATCCGGAGAAATCAGCCTTATTGCTGAAGCGAGACAACACAAGACAGTCGGCGAAAGCTGTGCTACAAACAGTGCTGAAAATATTTTTCGTCATCCGAAGACGAAGCCGGGAAGAATGATGCGCTCTGCGCAAATGCAGCCCGAATAATTTCCTGAATGGAAACACGCTTAACGCTTTCATCGCCTGGCAGGGAAACTGAGCCCTGTATTTTGGGCACGATTACAATAGAGGATAATAGCGAATGGTTCTCGGCAAACCGCAAACAGACCCTACACTTGAATGGTTCCTGTCCCATTGCCATATTCACAAGTATCCATCCAAAAGTACGCTGATTCACCAAGGTGAAAAAGCCGAAACGCTTTACTACATCGTGAAAGGTTCCGTCGCGGTACTGATTAAGGATGAAGAAGGCAAAGAGATGATTCTTTCTTATCTGAATCAAGGCGATTTTATTGGTGAGCTTGGCCTGTTTGAAGAAGGTCAGGAGCGCAGCGCCTGGGTACGTGCGAAAACTGCGTGCGAAGTGGCAGAGATTTCCTACAAGAAATTCCGTCAGCTCATTCAGGTTAACCCGGATATTTTGATGCGCCTTTCTTCTCAGATGGCTCGCCGTCTGCAGGTGACGTCAGAAAAAGTGGGAAATCTCGCTTTCCTGGATGTGACCGGACGCATTGCACAAACGTTGCTTAATCTGGCTAAACAGCCAGATGCCATGACGCATCCTGACGGCATGCAAATTAAAATTACTCGTCAGGAAATTGGCCAAATCGTTGGTTGTTCACGTGAAACCGTGGGCCGTATCTTGAAGATGCTGGAAGATCAGAACCTGATCTCCGCACACGGCAAAACCATCGTTGTTTACGGCACACGCTAAGCCTGACTGTTCACGGCGTGATGGCGACATTATGCCGTGAATGTCTTGTGTTGAGCCGATGTGGCGAAGAATAATCTATCACCCCGAAGTTAACTATGCGCTGCGCCAGACGCTGGTGTTGTGCCTTCCCGTAGCGCTCGGCTGGCTGTTCGGCGATCTGCAAAAAGGATTGCTGTTCTCATTGGTTCCCGCCTGCTGCAACATTGCCGGTCTGGACACGCCCCACAAACGCTTCTTTAAACGCCTGATCATCGGCGGCAGCCTGTTTGCCCTTGGCAGTTTACTGATGCAGTGGCTGCTGCTTAAAGACGTGCCGCTGCCGCTCATCCTGTTTGCCCTGCCTTTGCTGCTTGGCGTCACCGGAGAGATCAGTCCGCTGCACGCCCGACTGCTGCCCGGCACGTTAATCGCGGCAATTTTTACCCTCAGCCTGATTGGCCGTATGCCCATTTACGTTCCGCCCCTGCTCTATATCGGTGGAACGCTCTGGTATGGCCTGTTCAACTGGTTTTGGTTCTGGCTGTGGAAAGAGCAGCCGATGCGCGAAAGCCTGAGCCTGATCTACCGTGAGCTGGCAAATTACTGTGACGCCAAGTACAGCTTATTGACGCAGCTGACCGATCCGGAAAAAGCCCTGCCGCCCCTGCTGGCGCGTCAGCAAAAAGCGATCGATCTGATCAACACCTGCTATCAGCAAATGCATATGCTGTCTGCGAGTCGCGATCACAGCCACAAACGCCTGACCCGGGCGTTTCAGGTAGCACTGGATCTGCAGGAGCATATCTCCGTCAGCCTGCATCAGCCGGAAGAGGTCCAGAAACTGGTTGAGCAAAGCCATGCTGAAGCCGTCATCCGCTGGAACGCCAGAACGATTTCAGCCCGGCTGCGCGCGCTGGCCGACGATATTCTGTATCACCAACTCTCTGGTCGTTTCGATATGGACAAGCAGTTAGGTGCGCTGGAGAAAATCGCCCTTCAGCATCCGGACAATCCAGTGGGTAACTTCTGTCTCTATCATTTCAGCCGTATCGCCCGGGTGCTTCGAACCCAAAAGCCGCTTTATCAACGCGACCTGATGGCCGATCGCCAGCGTCGTTTACCGCTGCTGCCCGCGTTGCGGAGCTATCTGTCGCTGCGGTCTTCCGCACTGCGAACGGCCGGGCGTTTTTCCGTCATGCTGATGCTGGGCAGCGCCCTGGCCGTGTTCTTTTCGATTCCTAAGCCCTACTGGATTTTGATGACCATCATGTTTGTCAGCCAGAGCAACTACAGCGCAACCCGCGTACGTATTCAGCACCGGGCCCTGGGAACCTTTGCCGGACTGGCTATCGCGGCGGCGTCGCTACGCCTGGATGTGCCTGAACCGCTGGTGCTGAGCATCATGCTGGTGATTACCTTTATCAGCTACCGTTTTACCCGCCAGTTTTACGGCTGGTCAATAGTGGGATTTACGGTTACGGCCGTTTATACGCTGCAACTGCTCTCCCTTAACGGGGCACAGTTTTTACTGCCCCGCCTGCTGGATACGCTGATGGGCTGCCTGATCGCCTTTGGGGGCATGTTATGGCTGTGGCCGCAGTGGCAAAGTGCCCTGCTGCGCCAGAATGCCCATGATGCGCTGGAGGCCTGTCAGGATGCCCTGCGAATGTTGCTGGGCCCGGAGCAGTCACCCGATGCGCTGGCTTACCAGCGGGTTAAGGTCAACCAGGCGCATAACGCCGTATTCAACTCCCTGAATCAGGCCATGCAGGAGCCGGGATTTAATTCACGCTACCTGCAGGATATGCGCTTATGGGTCACGCACTGCCAGTTTATCGTGGAGCACATTAACGCCATGACCATTCTGGCACGTGAACATACCATGCTGCCGCCCACGCTGGCTGAGCACTACCTGCAATGGTGCGAGATCGCCCTGCAACGGTGTCAGCAAAGGCTGGAATATGATGGGGAAAGTTCGCAGACGGATCTGCTACAGGGCGTGGAAGATATAAATGAGGGGCCGGTCACGGTACTGGAGCAGCACGTCAGGCGCATCCTGGAGCATCTGAAAGTCATGCACACGATCTCTTCTCTGGCCTGGAACCAGCGGCCTCATCATGGCCGCTGGCTGTTGCGCAGTCTGCGCCGCAAATAACTCAGGCAGACAGCACTTTCTCTACCGCACGGGCAAAGCGAGCCATGCCCTCTTCGATATCGGCAGGCTCGATAATCAGCGACGGTGCGAAGCGCATCACATCTGTTCCGGCCACCAGCACCATGACGCCTTCCGCAGCTGACGCATTCAGAATATCGCGCGCCTTGCCCGCATGCTGCGGCTTCAGGGCTGCACCAATCAGCAGGCCTTTACCACGGATATCACTGAACAGGTCGTGACGCGCATCAATAGCCTTGAGCGCCTCAACAAACTGCTGGCGGCGGATTTCTACCCCATTCAGTACAGCTGGCGTATTGATAATATCTAACGCGGTTTCTGCGATCGCGCATGCCAGCGGATTGCCGCCATAAGTCGTGCCATGCACGCCAGGCGCCATGGTTGAGGCTACCTCATTGGTGGTCAGCATGGCGCTTACCGGAAAACCGCCACCCAGCGCCTTCGCCGAGGTCAGAATATCGGGCGTCACGCCGTAGTGCTCATAGGCAAACAACTTACCGCTGCGCCCCATGCCGCTTTGCACCTCATCCAGTACCAGCAGCGCCTGGTGTTTGTCGCACAGTTCACGTAACCCCTGCATAAACGCTGGTGTTGCAGGCATCACACCGCCTTCACCCTGAATCGGCTCCACCACAATGGCGCAAGTGTGATCGTCAATCACCGCCTTAACCGCGTCCAGATCGTTGAACGGCACATGAACGATATCGGCGGGTTTCGGGCCAAAACCGTCGGAGTACTTGGGCTGACCGCCCACCGTTACGGTGAACAGCGTCCGGCCGTGAAAGGCGTTGTGAAAGGCAATGATTTTGCTTTTGAACGGGCTGTGACGTTTACAGGCATAGTAGCGAGCCAACTTAAACGCGGCCTCATTGGCCTCTGCCCCCGAATTAGCAAAAAAGACCCGTTCCGCAAACGTGGCGTTGATCAGTTTACTGGCCAGACGCAGCGCAGGTTCATTGGTAAACACATTGCTGGTATGCCATAAGGTTTCGCCCTGTTTCTTCAGGGTCTCAACCAGCGCCGGGTGGCAATGGCCCAGAGCGGTCACGGCAATGCCGCCAGAGAAGTCGATATATTCTTTACCCTGTTGATCCCAGACGCGGCTTCCTTTGCCTTTTACCGGTACAAACTGAGCAGGTGCATAAACAGGCAAAATGACCTGATCGAACGTCTCACGCGTTACTGCCATATTTTCCGCTGTCATTGACAACCTCATTAACTGATTCGTTGAGTCACGATGAAATAATAATCATGAAATATGCATAAAAAATCACTTAAAGGCAAACACAACTTTACTGGTGCAGGAAATTAGCCAACAGCTGGTGTCCCTGTTCACTGAGGATGCTCTCTGGATGAAACTGCACGCCTTCCAGTGCGAGCGTTTTATGGCGAATCCCCATAATCTCATCCGGCTGGCCGTTACGCAGGCTCCATGCGGTCACCTCGAACTCATCAGGTAAGGTTTCCGTTTTGACAATAAGTGAATGGTAGCGCGTAACGGTCAACGGCTGATTCAGACCGCGGAAGACGCCGCAACCATTGTGCTGCACCGCCGAGGTTTTACCATGCATTACCTCGCGAGCGCGGACGATCTGCGCCCCAAAAACCTGGGCTATCGCCTGATGGCCCAGGCAAACGCCCAGTACAGGAAGACGGCCAGCGTAATGGCGGATGGCCTGCAATGAAATACCGCTCTGATCGGGCGTGCAGGGGCCGGGAGAAATCACCAAATGAGTCAGCGGCAGCGTGCGCATCTCATCAAGGGTAATAGCATCATTTCTTACTACCCGAACCTGAGCACCCAGTTGGCAAAAATACTGGTAGAGGTTCCAGGTAAACGAGTCGTAGTTATCAATAAGCAGCAACATGATTGTGATTTCAGGCAGACCGGAGGGATGCGCGGAGCGTTCAGCATCCAGAGTGATGACCAGAGCGCTATCCTATCATGCTGTTCAGGATGAGTGTGATGTGGGGATGCAGGATAACCGGTTTCGTGCAGGGCGACGCACCTGGGGCGCCGCCCTGTGGCGTAAGCGGATCAGGGGGCTTTGGCTTCACTGACGATACGGGCAAAGAGCTTTTCCAGCGGCTGCAACGCGCCGGCGGCACTGGCCTGATTTGCCGCAACCCAGTCTTCGGCGCTCAGGTTGTCCCATTCCAGCACGTAGCCGGCATGCAGCGCCAGCTGTTCAAAGAAAATACGCTGCGCCCTGCCGTTACCTTCGCGGAAGGGATGCAGCATATTGACTTCGCAATAGTACCAGGCAATCCGTTTTACAAACTCAGCCTGAGGCAGACAGGCCAAGGCTTTCTCCTCTTCCAGCGCCGCCATCAGTGCATTTCCCTCTTTTTCGATGTACTCGAAATGACAAAAAGGGGTTTCGTCGCGCCAGATGTCCAGCGTACGCAGTTCGCCGGCCCAGCTATAGACGTCCTGAAACAGGGTACGGTGAATATGGCAGAGGTAGGGCAATCCGATCTTGCACGGGCCCAGTTCAAGCGTGGCAAGGCGCGCGGCACTAAAGCTTAACTCGGCTTTACGCAGCTGCGCGGCATCGTGAATATCAAGACGGTTTTTCAGTACGGTATCGTTTTGCCACAGGTAGGGATCCTGAGTGACGGCAGTGTTAGCAGCCATATTGCCTCCTCAGTGAGGCCAGACGCGCTTCTGCATCTTCACCCTTGATTTCCGGTTCCGTCAGGGTAAAGCCTTCGAGCCGACAGCTTGCCCGATAGCTGGCATTTCGCCGCTGTTGCCAGAGCGCTGCTTTTTGTTTATCTGTGAGTTTGTTTGCCATACCGCCTCCTGCTCAGGTTTGCTCTAAGTATAAGAGCAAATTTTCCCTTTGCCGGAGACGAGATGGCATTGGATCAAATTACGGTAAGACTTTCGCTGACAAAATAACCACAGGTTTGGTTGGCACATTCTGATACGGGCCCACGTCTTTTGTCGGCACCTGAGAAATTTTATCCACCACGTCCTGGCCTTTGACAATCTTACCAAATACGGCGTAACCAAAATCACGTTGACCGTGATCCAGGAAAGCGTTGTCAGCAACGTTCAGGAAGAACTGGCTGGTGGCGCTGTCTTTATCGGCGGTACGGGCCATTGAGATGGTGCCACGCAGGTTGCGCAAGCCGTTGTCTGCTTCGTTTTTAATCGGCGCGTTGGTCTGTTTTTGCTGCATTTCACTGGTAAAGCCACCGCCCTGGATCATAAAGCCAGGAATGACGCGGTGAAAAATCGTGTTGTTATAGAAACCGCTGTTGACGTAATCCACGAAGTTTTTAACTGAAACCGGTGCTTTTTGATTATTCAGTTCGAGTTCGATATTGCCAGCAGAGGTGGTAAGCAGAACATGCGTATCACCTTTAGCCGCTAAAGCTGAGGCGGAAACAGAAGAGAGCGCTAACAGGGCAACTGCCGCTGTCAAAGTACGTTTAAACATGAGTAATTCCTTACTTTGGAGAGCCAGCTCAAAAACGATATTGATTGTAAAGAGCATGTAATACAAGAGCCAGCGTTTTACCTATATTTACGCTAAAGGCACCCACCAGAGCCTGAATAAGGTTGCTTGCGCTTCGTGACTAAAATCACAGTATTGATGAAATGAATGACATCAATTTTCACTCTTAGTTTATTAAGATCACGGTTACGTTTACAATTTCTGACGCTTCAGGCTCTCCCGCTTCCTAACAGGTTCAGAACATGACAAATCGTAATCGTATCGGCCTTACATGGATTAGCTTTCTCTCGTATGCGCTTACCGGCGCACTGGTGATTGTCACCGGCATGGTAATGGGCGATATCGCGAAAGATTTCCAGATTCCTATCGACAGTATGGGCAACACCTTCACCTTCCTGAACAGTGGCATTCTGGCTGCGGTTTTCCTTAATGCCTGGCTGATGGTGATTGTGCCGCTCAAACGGCAGCTGATATTCGGCTTTGTGCTGATGGTGTTAGCCGTCATCGGCTTAATGACCAGCCGCGATCTGTCGGTATTTTCTCTGTGCATGTTCGTGCTTGGCGTGGTCAGCGGCATTACCATGTCGATTGGCACCTTCCTGATAACCCACATGTACGAAGGCCGTCAGCGCGGTTCACGTCTGCTGTTTACGGATTCGTTCTTCAGTATGGCAGGCACCATTTTCCCCATCCTTGCCGGTATCCTGCTGGCGCGTCATCTGCCGTGGTACTGGGTTTACGTCTGTATTGGCGTGATTTATGTTGGCATTTTTATCATGACGCTGTTTGTTGAATTCCCGGTGCTGCGCAAGCCGGAGAACAGCCCGACCGTTGAGAAAGAGAAATGGGGGGCTGGCGTCCTGTTTCTGGCCATTGCGGCGCTATGCTACATCCTGGGCCAGTTAGGCTTTATTTCCTGGGTGCCAGAGTACGCGACCAAAGTCATGGGCATGAACATTGACGACGCCGGTCAGCTGGTGGGCAGTTTCTGGACCGCCTACATGGTCGGTATGTGGGTGTTCAGCTTCCTGCTGCGCTTCTTTGATCTGCAACGTATTTTGATGGTGCTGGCAGGCCTGGCAACGGTGTTGATGTACTGGTTCGTAAGCAGCCATGACGCCAGCATGCTGAGATGGATTATCTTAACGCTGGGCTTTAGCTCAAGCGCGATTTATACCACCATTATCACCCTGGGCTCGCTGCAAACCAAAGTGGCCTCACCCAAGCTGGTTAACTTTATTCTGACCTGCGGCACGGTCGGCACCATGCTGACCTTTGTTGTGACGTCACCGATTGTGAAAAACAGCGGCGTTCACAGCGCGCTGTTAACCGCAAACGGCCTGTACGCGGTGGTGTTTATTATGTGTGTGCTGTTAGGTCTGGTGACCAAACACCGCTCCCACGGTCATAACACCCATTAATCTCTCTGGGCGGCGCCACCATGCCGCCCTCGCCTTTCAGCGTTTAAACGTCACGTCTTCCCACTGTTCTAAACAGATTGCGCTTTTCGCAGGCTGAGTCTCGGCTATCACCTTTCCGCGACGCAGCGAATAGCGCACCGGTACCTGTCTTCTCACCGCGTCAAAGCCGTTTTCCGCTGGCAGGATAATCAAGCTGGCGTCATGCCCGCGTTGAATGCCGTATTCTGCAAGATTCATCGTTTTGGCACTGTGATGGGTGATGAGATCGAGCCCGGCATTAATTTGTTCATAGCCCATTAGCTGACACACGTGTAGCCCCATATGCAGCACCTGGAGCATATTGGCCGTGCCCAGCGGATACCAGGGATCAAACACATCATCGTGACCAAAGCAGACGTTAATCTCCGCCTCCAGAAGCTCTTTAACACGGGTAATGCCGCGCCGCTTAGGGTAACTGTCGAAACGGCCCTGAAGATGAATATTGACCAGCGGATTCGCTACAAAGTTAATCCCGGAGAGCTTCAGGAGTCGAAACAGACGCGATGTGTAGGCACCGTTATAGGAGTGCATCGCCGTAGTGTGGCTTGCGGTCACGCGTGCCCCCATGCCATCGCGGTGGGCCAACGCGGCCACGGTTTCAACAAAGCGCGACTGCTCATCGTCAATTTCGTCGCAGTGCACATCCACCAGCCGGTCATAACGGTTAGCCAGCGCGAACGTTTTATGCAACGACTCGACGCCGTATTCCCGGGTGAATTCAAAATGAGGAATCGCCCCGACGACATCTGCGCCGAGCCGCAGCGCCTCTTCAAGAAGCGCTTCACCATTGGGATAAGACAGGATGCCTTCCTGCGGAAACGCCACGATCTGAATATCAATCCAGGGTGCCATCTCCGCTTTAAGTTCCAACATCGCTTTGAGAGCCGTTAAGGTGGGATCGGATACGTCCACATGGGTACGGACATACTGTATGCCGTTCGCTATTTGCCACTTCAGCGTCTGCATTGCCCGCCGTTTGACGTCCTCATGACTCAGCAACGCTTTGCGCTCTGCCCAGCGCTCAATGCCCTCAAACAAGGTCCCGGACTGGTTCCAGGCTGGCTCTCCCGCGGTTTGCGTGGTATCCAGGTGAATATGAGGTTCAATAAAAGGCGCAAGGGCCAGGCCACCTTCCGCATCCAGCGAGGCGCCGTCCGCAGATATCTGCTGAGGCTGTGCCGTCATTCGGACGATTTTCCCTTCAGCAATTTCTATCTGCCACAGTCCGTCACGTGTGGGCAGACGCAGATTGTTTATCCATCGAAGTGGTGCGGTTGTCATTGCGGGCTCCTGATTCGTTAAGCGCTGCTGATTAAAGCTAACACGATAGCGTTGCCCTGCTCCAGATGACTTTGTAAGTCAGTGACCTCACTTAAGGTAATGGGCTGAATCGTGCAGCACTCCCTTGAGAGGTATAGCGTACTGCGATTGATGTACATCAATAAGCACCAGACAGGTGATTCGCCGCTGTCGGATTGTCCTGCACGAAATATTACGCTGGTGGTAAAAACAAAACGGCGAGCCTGCGCTCGCCGTTTACATGCCCGACTCGCCGATTAGGGCTGAGCGACAAAACCTACAGCGTCATAAACCTTTTTCAGGGTTTCCTGCGCCTGAGCACGGGCTTTCTGCGCACCGTCACGCATCACCTGCTCCAGCAGCGCTTCATCGTTACGGAAGCGATGATAGCGTTCCTGCAGATCAGTCAGCATACCGGACACCGCATCAGCTACTGCGCCTTTCAGATGCCCGTACATTTTGCCTTCAAACTCCTGCTCCAGCGCCGTTACGGGCTTGCCGGTCACGCCTGACAGAATGTCCAGCAGGTTTGAAACGCCCGCCTTCTCTTTAATGTCATAGCGAATGACCGGCGGCTCTTCCGAGTCGGTCATCGCGCGCTTGATTTTTTTGACCACGGATTTTGGATCTTCCAGCAGGCCGATAACGTTATTGCGGTTATCGTCCGACTTAGACATCTTTTTCGTCGGTTCCAGCAGGGACATCACGCGTGCGCCAGATTTAGGAATGAACGGCTCGGGCACTTTAAAGATATCGCCATACAACGCGTTAAACCGGCTCGCAATGTCGCGACTCAGTTCAAGGTGCTGTTTCTGGTCTTCACCCACTGGCACCTGCGTCGTCTGATAAAGCAAAATGTCTGCAGCCATTAGCACCGGATAGCTGAACAATCCCGCGTTGATGTTTTCTTCATAGCGCGAGGATTTGTCTTTAAACTGCGTCATACGGTTCAGCTCACCAAAATAGGTGTAGCAGTTCAGGATCCAGCTGAGCTGCGTGTGCTCGGGCACATGGGACTGAACGAAGATAGTGCTTTTCTCGGGATCGATACCACAGGCCAGATACAGCGCCAGCGTATCTAAGGTGGCTTTACGCAGTGCTGCCGGGTCCTGGCGAACAGTGATCGCGTGCAGGTCGACGATACAGTAAATGCAGTGGAAATCATCCTGCATCTGCACCCACTGACGCAGCGCACCCATATAGTTGCCAATGGTCAGTTCGCCGGACGGCTGTGCGCCGCTGAAAACGATGGGTTTGCTCATGCTTATGTCCTGATAAATTACCGCCCGATAGCGGGCAAAAGTTCGTCAAAAGAGTCAAGGGTGAGATCGGGTTGGCTGGTCGCAATAGGCTCGCCGTAGTTATAGCCAAAGGTCATACCAATATTGGGAACACCAGCCGACTGCGCAGCCAAAATATCGTTGCGCGAATCCCCGACAAACAGCAACTGCGCGGGCAGCAGGCCAAATTTACCCAGCACCAAAAAAATGGCCGCAGGATGCGGTTTTTTCGCTACGACGTCATCACCGCCAATAATCAGCGAAAACGCGTCATCAATCCCCAAAGACTTCAGCAGCGGGGCGACAAACGGCGTAGGCTTATTGGTCACAATCGCCATCGGTATCCCCTGCGCCTGCAGGGTTGCCAGCGTTTCCTTAACCTGAGGAAACAGCGTGCTGCCGGCTTCCACGGTACTGGCATAGTGCTTGTCAAAGAGCACTCGCGCATCACGCTGCTCATCCTGCTGTGGCTCACGCCCCAGCGCCCAGGTCAGCGCGCGGGCCATCATGATATCCGCACCGTTACCAATCCAGGTGGACACGCGCGCCACGCCAGCAGCCGGTAAACGCAGATCCGCAAGCGTCAGATCGATTGCGTCAGCCAGGCCCGGCGCGCTGTCGACCAGCGTACCATCCAGATCGAACGCCAGTGCGCGTATATCAGTGAAATGAGCCATTGGCTTTCTCCAGCTCGTTTCGCATGTCATCGATTACTTTTTTATAGTCCGGATGGCCAAAGATGGCTGAACCGGCCACAAACATATCCGCGCCTGCTGCGGCGATCTGGCCAATATTATCAATCTTCACGCCGCCGTCCACTTCCAGACGAATGCTGTAGCCGCTCTGATCGATGCGCTTACGCGCTTCACGTAGCTTATCCAGGGTGCCGGGAATAAATGACTGCCCGCCGAAGCCAGGGTTCACCGACATCAGCAGAATGATATCCAGCTTATCCATCACGTAATCAAGGTAGCTGAGCGGCGTGGCGGGATTGAAGACCAGGCCGGCTTTGCAACCGTGCTCTTTGATCAACTGCAGCGTACGGTCAACATGCTCGCTGGCTTCCGGGTGGAAAGTAATGTAGGTGGCACCAGCTTTGGCAAACTCGGGAATTAACGCATCCACGGGCTTCACCATTAAATGCACATCGATTGGGGCCGTAATACCGTAATCGCGCAACGCTTTCAGTACCATCGGTCCCATGGTCAGATTGGGAACATAGTGGTTGTCCATAACGTCGAAGTGAACCACGTCGCCTCCGGCCGCCAGTGCTTTCGCAGTGTCTTCACCCAGGCGAGCAAAGTCTGCCGAAAGGATGGAAGGGGCCAGCAAATATTGTTTCATCCGATTCTCCACTGTTGTGCGCCAGCATCGCTGCTGGCGAAATACCCTGGCCGCGGACGAAACAGACTAGCGATAGAGTGCCAGCAGTTCGTCGACCTTGGTGCGGCCGGTTATGCTTCGGCTAATAGAACGCCGGACTTTAACCACATGTAACACGGCATCCTGATACCAGCAACGCGTCAGCTCAGTATCATGATTAGAAATCAGTACCGGAATCTGGCTCTCAGACGCCAGCTTAGCCGCCAGCTGTGCCAGATGCTGCTGTTCATGCAGACTGAAACTATTGGTGTGGTAAGCCGTAAAGTTAGCCGTCGCGGACAGTGGCGCGTACGGCGGATCACAATATACCACAGAGCCTTTCCGGGCATTGTTCAGGGTAACATCGTATGATTCACAGACAAACGTCGCTTTCTGCGCACGTTCGGCAAACCACAGTAACTCTGCTTCCGGAAAGTATGGTTTGCGGTAGCGACCAAAAGGGACGTTGAACTCGCCGCGTAAATTGTAGCGACACAGGCCGTTGTAACAATGGCGATTAAGATAGAGAAATAGCAGCGCACGCTGATAAGCATCCTGGCTGAGATTGAATTCAGTGCGGAGCTGGTAATAGCAGGCTTCGTTATTCCCTTCAGGCGTAAAGAGTAAACGCGCATCGCGGATAAAATCTGCCGTACGCGTTTTCACGATGTTATAGAGATTGATGAGATCGTTGTTGATATCGGCCAGATGATAGCGATCAAAATCGGTGTTGAGAAACACTGAGCCAGCGCCAACAAAGGGTTCGATCAGGCAATCACCTTGCGGCAGGTAACGGTGGATCTCTTCGACTAAGGGAAACTTTCCCCCCGCCCATTTCAAAAAAGCGCGATTTTTTTTCATGCTGTCGTGGTAATTACATCTTATTGTGAGGCTGTGGTTAAACCGACAGCAGATCTGCGCTTAAAACGGGACCGGCAACGGCCGGTCCCACATCATTTATTGGCTGGCTTCTTTCCTGACCTGACTGACCGGTTTTACCCATGGGTTCTGTGCGCGGACGGCGGCAGGCAAGGTTGCTACAGCGCGTTTTGCGTCCGCGGGCGTTGCATACGCACCACTCACCAGCACGTACCAGGGTTGGCCATTGCGCGTCGTCTTATACACATGGTACGCGCTCAGATTCTGTTTCCTGGCCCATGCATTCAGGCTTTCTGCTTTGGAGGCACCGCTCAGCTGCAGAGTGTAATTGCCGCCAGGCAGCGATTTACTCGCCGCTGCGCCGCTGCCAGCGGCTTTAGCTGGCGCAGTATTCGCGGCAGTGTGCGCTGGCGTGGTGTGCATTTTATGCTCGCTGGCTGCGGGCTTAGTCGCGGTTTTGACCGGTTGCTCACGCATGTGACGTGGGGCGACCGCGGTCTGACCTGAAGGCGCCCGGCCTGTTGTTGCTGGCGCTGAACCGGCTTTGCCGCTAACCGTGGCGGGCGCCGTAGGCAGTGAGCTGCTGTTTTCTGCTCCCTGCACCGCGCCATCAACCTGCTGCTGTTGATTGGTCAGGGCGCTGTTGAGATCGCCGGGTAACGTTACGCGCTGCTGATTTGCTGGGGTTTCAACGGGCGCTGCCTGCGTCGGCGTTGAAGCCACCGGCGGCATAGAAATATCGCGTGGCGCATTTGTCGCTCCGGCAGAAGAATCCGTACCCGGTGCATTCTGCGCTGTCGAAGAGGACGGCTGAGTCCCTGCGGCATTTTGTCCACCGCTCATGGCGGTAGATCCACTCAGATCAATATTTTTTTCGCTGCCCGTTCCCGCGGCTCCGCTGGCAGGCGCGTTCTTATTATCGCTGGCCGAAGAGGACTTACTGTCGTCAGAACCGTTGAGCGCAGAACCGATTCCCAGCACTAACAGCAGTAACACCAGAATCCCGACGCCCATCATGACATGCTGGCGCGATACCGGTGCTTTCGTCGCAGAAGACGATTTACGTGGGCGCGAGGGACGACGGTCGCTGGCGTCAGGTTTTAACTCATCATCCGGTTTGAACTCATCCATTTTGCCTCCTCCGTAAAGCGGCATCCCGCACTGCGCACCTGCGCGCCGCGTCACCACTTACCTGCTTAATATCAAGATTTCTGGCAATCATTAATTGCAGCCATCACCATATCATGAGCCACGCCACCGCGCACTTCAGCGCGACCAATGGACAGCGGCAGTATCAGACGCAATTCACCGGCCAGCACTTTTTTGTCACGCATCATATGCGGCAAATAGTCCTCTGCCCGCATCTCTACCGGCCCGTTCACCGGTAAACCGGCCCGCTGCAGTAAAGCAATGATGCGATCGGTGTCCTGTGCGCTGAACTGGCCCAGACGTTGCGCCGTGCGCGCCGCCATGACCATCCCGGCAGCAATCGCCTCACCATGTAACCAGTTGCCGTAGCCCATATGGGCCTCAATGGCATGACCAAAAGTATGACCCAGATTCAGTAATGCGCGCTGACCGTGCTCGTGCTCATCTGCGGCAACGACCTCCGCCTTCAACTCGCAGCAGCGGCGAATACACCAGGCCAGTGCAGATTCATCCAGTGCCAGAAGCCCATCAAGATTCTGCTCAAGCCACTGAAAGAATTCACCGTCCAGGATAATGCCATACTTGATGACTTCAGCCAGACCGGAAGCCAGTTCACGTGGCGGCAGTGAACGAAGACACACCGTATCGATCACCACCGAGGCGGGCTGATAAAACGCGCCGATCATGTTTTTGCCAAGAGGATGGTTAACGGCCGTTTTGCCGCCAACCGATGAGTCAACCTGCGACAGCAGCGTTGTCGGTACCTGAATAAAGCGCACGCCGCGCTGATAGCTTGCCGCAGCAAACCCCGTAAGATCGCCAATGACACCACCGCCAAGCGCCACCAGCGTAGTATCACGGCCGTGGGGTTTTTGCAGTAGTGCGGTAAAGACCTGATCCATCACGGTCAGCGTTTTATACTGCTCACCGTCGGGCAAAATCACCTGATCCGTTTTCACCCCCGCCGCCTTCAGCAGAGCCGATACCTTATCCAGGTAGAGCGGTGCCAGCGTCTGGTTGGTCACCAGCATGGCATTGTCACCCGCTTTTAACGGCCAAAAAGAAGCCGGATCGTTAAACAGTCCGGCGGCGATAGTGATGGGGTAACTACGTTCCCCCAGTGAAACGGTGATCTTCTCCATGATGCTCGATACCTGTCAAAGAGCCTTCAAACGTTGGATCAACTTTTTTCCAACATGTGGATAATCTGATTCGCCACCACTTTTGCACTTTGATCGTCAGTGCGGATAGTGACGTCGGCGATCTCTTCATAAAGCGGGTTACGTTCACCTGCCAGCGCTTCAAGCACTTCACGCGGCGGTGATTCTACCTGCAGTAAGGGGCGTTTTTTATCACGCTGTGTACGTGCCAGTTGTTTCTCAATAGTGGTTTCAAGATACACCACGACGCCGCGAGCGGAGAGACGATTACGTGTTTCCCGGGATTTTACGGAGCCACCGCCGGTCGCCAGGACGATGCCCTGCTTCTCGGTCAGTTCATTGATGATTTTTTCTTCACGATCGCGGAAGCCAGCTTCGCCTTCAACGTCAAAAACCCAGCCCACATCCGCTCCGGTGCGTCGCTCAATTTCCTGATCGGAATCGAAGAACTCCATATTGAGTTGCTGAGCCAACTGACGGCCAATAGTGCTTTTGCCGGCACCCATCGGCCCAACCAGAAAGATATTGCGTTTCTCTGCCATTTTGTCGGTATTACTAAGAATTCGTTAATGATACCCCGCTTTCAGCATTTTGCTGGCGGGACAGGAACTGAGACCTCATGAGCGTTAGCAAGAGTCAGACGAAAAATTATCTCAACACTCAAGGCTGTTTGGCAACCGATTATATTGCTTACAGCACATCCATTTCTGAATTGGCCCGTCGTTCGCGAAACTGTAATGCGTCAGTACAGCGTTGTGACATTACGGCGAGCAGAGGAATTCTTTCATCTGCTTGCCTGGTTTTTCCAACACAGACGCTTACAACGTGTTAAAAATCGCTAAACCTTGTAAGCTAATTCCAGCCCTGCGTCAACGCAGTTGGACTTTATGGGCACATTTTCCGTTTTATCGTGCCGAAAGCGCTGCTTCCCTGACCAATCGCGGCGTCATGAAAATGACCAGCTCACGTTTTCTCTGCTCTTCTGCATGCTGCCGAAACAGGCTGCCCACAACAGGAAGATTACCGAGCAGCGGAACCTGGCGCTGCCCGCGAGTGCGCTGCTGATGAAAAATTCCCCCCAGCGCCAGCGTTTGCCCGTCACTGACCGTGACCTGAGTTTCAATTTCCTGCTTATCAATGGACAAAACCTGTGAATCGCCGGTCTGAACCGCCCGACCCGGCACGTTCTGACTGATGCGTATTTTGAGCTGAATGCGGCCATTGCCTAAAACGGCAGGCGTGACCTCCATGCCCAGCACCGCCTCTTTGAACTCAATGCTGGTCGCTCCGCTGTTGCCGGCAGAGACTTCATAAGGGATTTCAGTGCCTTGCTTAATGGATGCCGTTTGTTGATGGGAGGTAAACAAGCGCGGGCTGGCGATAATTTCCACCTGATTTTCCTGCTCCAGAGCGCTGAGTTCTAAATCCAGAAGTTTGCCGCCAATCCGCGACAGCGTGACGCCCACAGATACGTCGTGGGAATTCAGCCCCAATGGAATATCAAGTAAAGGATGACGTAATGCACGATTTATGACGTCGCCTTCGTTATACAGCCGCCAGTTGACGCCCAGTTCATGCAAGTGCTCTTCGCTGATGGTGACGATATGCGCCGCCAGTTCCACCTGCTCCAGCGGGACATCCAGCGCACCTATCCAGCGCGCAGTCTCCTCAAGCGCCGCCGGGCTGTCGCGCAGCAGTAGGCTGTTGGTCCGGCTGTCAACCGTTGCACTGCCGCGCGCGGTCATCAGCGATGGCCGTTCACTCTGCAGACTGCGATGGACGTCGCTGGCACTGGCATAGTGCAGGGAGATCCTGCGTTGTTGCAGCGGCTGTTGCTGTAACGCTTCGGCCTGTTGTGCCTTTTCGGCCTCATGCCGTTGCTGCTGCCAGCTCTCAGGATAAACCAGCAGAACGTTCTCCTCTTCCAGTAAGGTCAGGCGAGCCATACGGCCGACCAGCGACAGCGCCTGTTGCCAGGGTACATTCTCCAGCCGCAATGACAGTCTTCCCTCAACCTCAGGCGAAATCATCAGGTTAATGTGCTGATAATCAGCCAGCGCCTGCAAAACACGTTCAACAGGTGCATCATCAAATGCCAGGCTTAAGCCGTCATCGTGGCTGGCGTGAGCGGGCGTCAGGCAGAGCACCAGCCACGTCAGAATCGCTGTCCTTATCATGCAGGCTTCCTTTGAGACGAAAGGTGTAACGTTGAGATGAACAACTGCCCGGTACTGACAGCTCAAGGGTACGCGACGTGAACTGCACGGTTTGCCACGGCCCCATCGGGAAAGGGCGATCGCTGAGAACCTTCACGCCGTGACCCTGCGGCGTCACCAGCCAGCCCTGAAACCTCGGCGCACGACCCACAATGCCCTGTAAGCGCCATTCGCTGAGCGGCTCAACGTCTGCCAGACAAGCCGTACCGGGAAGAGGACGAAAAGGATCGCGCGCATGAACGGCGCCGCAGCAGAGCAATACCAGGATGACGCTAACGGGCTTCATCGGATTGCAGCCAGAGTTGCGCGACCAGATGCGCCGGATGTGCGGTGAGTTGAAAACGCCCCGGAAATGCCGTCGCTGATTGCGACAACGCTGAAAACAGCGGTTGAAACTGCACCCATTGCAGGTGGAACGTCAGCACCCGCGGCTCTTCATCAGTAAGCCACTGCATTAACTGCGTCCCCCGCTCCGCGATGATGGCCTCCAGCATGCGTGGCGCTGCAGGTTGTCTTGCCGTTTCCAGCACCAACTGAGCCTGTAATGTCGCAATGTCAGGATGCTGAGCCAGCTGAAACTGCCGCTGTTGCACCCGCTGCTGCTGCTGCGCCAACTGAAGCCGGGCTTCGTGCGTTACCCGCCGCTGCGGCTGCAACAGCATCCACCAGGCAACAAAGAACAGCCCAAAGGCTGCCGCCAGCAGGCTGAGATAGCGAAGCGGCCAGGTTAACTGTAACCAGTGCTGCATAGCGTTACTCACTCACTTCCTCCTTGAGTGTAATGCGCAGCGTGAAGTGGTAATCCCCTTCTGGCTGGCGCTGCACATTGCCCTGCCGAATATGTGCAAAAAAAGCCACGCCCGTTAAGCGCTGACGAAAATGGCGGATAGCCTGCATTTGCAGTGCCCTGCCCTCCAGCAGCAACTGCGCATCGTGCTTTTCCAGCCGCGTTAACCACAGCCCATCGGGCAGCATGACCGGCAGGTCCTGCCAAAGCTGCTGCCAGACGCTGAATTGCCTGGACTGCTGACGAAGCCAGATGCGCTGTTGCTGCAACCCGTCCAGCTGTTGCAGCAGATGTTTTTGCTGCTCTGCTCGCGCAACAAGGCGCTCAAGAACAGGACTGAGTTGAGCATGCTGCCGCCGGACATGAATGAGAGCCTGATGTTCCTGCCAGTACAACAGGAGCACCGCCAGCGTTAAAAGCAGTAATGTCAGGCCCAGCGCGATAATGCTCTGGCACCGTTGACGCTGCCAGCGCCACGCCCGCCAGGGTAAAAGATTAACCGCCACCATCAGCGATCCTCCTTTCGCAGCGCCAGCCCGGTTGCCAGCGCGAACGCACCGGGATTGTCAGGTAAAGGCGGCTGATAGCGAAGTGGCTGGAAGGGTGAAAAAGGACGCGTACCCTCAGGAAACGAGAGGTTGTCGGCATCGCAATAAAACAGGTGGCTTGCCTGCGGAAAGGCCTGCTCACGCAGAGCCGATAACCCGTCCACTTCAGCCAAAGATGCTGCACTGATGCCGTCACTCCACAGGTAACGTGCATCCTGTCGTAAAACCACTACACTTCCCGCTGCTAATTGCGCCTGCTCAGTCACCATTTTTAGCGCATGCGTAGCCAGTTCAAACACGCGGGGCTTGAGTCCTGCCTGCGTCAGCGGGGCCAGCCACTGTTGCACCACATCAAGCCGGGCTGCCGTAATACACAGCTGGTTATGGGTGGGATCGAGGCGGTAATCCAGCGCCAGTTCGCGCACGTCAACGGGAAAAAGGCGTTGGGCCGCCGCCTGGATGAAACGGCTTAATGCGGGTTCTTTTAACGGCAGTTCGGGAAGGGAAAGCGGCTGCTGCAATACCAGCTGGGCAGGCAGGCCCACACGCAGTGAGTAGCGTAGAGGCAAGCGCTTGCGCCAGCGGGTTAACACGGTCAGCAATTCAGGGGAAGATTGCAGCACGCCGTTTCTTAACGTATCTTGCGCCAGCCGCTGCTGCCACCAGTGGCATAACTGCCAGCCCTGGCGGCGACGCAGGATGGCAATGGCGCAGCACTGCCTGTTCTGGATATCCAGCCCAATTTGCCAGGTGTGCAAAGTCATGCGCGCGATCTCCTTATCGTCCAGAAAAATGGACATATCAAAGCGTCTGGCTTGCCTTTATACTACTGCGCGGTTGCTTATAAACTGCCCAAACGACAACAGATGGGAAATCTCAGGTGAAGTTCGTAAAGTATTTATTGATCCTTGCAGTGTGTTGCATCTTGCTGGGAGCTGGCTCGATTTATGGTTTGTACAAATACATTGAGCCACAGCTGCCCGACGTTAACACGCTGAAAGATGTGCGTTTGCAAACCCCTATGCAGGTTTACAGCGCTGAGGGCGATCTTATCGCTCAGTACGGTGAAATGCGCCGTATACCGCTTAGCCTGCAGCAGGTTCCGCCTGAAATGGTGAAAGCGTTCATTGCCACGGAAGACAGCCGCTTCTATGAGCATCACGGTGTGGATCCCATCGGGATTTTTCGTGCTGCCAGCGTTGCGCTGGTGTCAGGTCATGCCTCTCAGGGTGCCAGTACGATTACCCAGCAGCTGGCGCGTAACTTTTTCCTGAGTCCGGAACGCTCCCTGATGCGTAAGATAAAGGAAGCCTTCCTGGCGATTCGCATCGAGCAGTTGCTGAATAAAGACGAAATTCTTGAGCTGTATCTGAATAAAATCTATCTCGGCTATCGGGCTTACGGCGTGGGCGCAGCCTCACAGGTTTATTTTGGTAAGCCTGTCAATGAGCTGTCATTAAGTGAAATGGCGACCATCGCAGGCCTGCCTAAAGCGCCTTCGACGTTTAACCCGCTTTATTCGCACAGCCGTGCGGTAGCACGCCGCAACGTCGTCCTTGCCCGCATGCTGGATCAGCACTACATCACCCAGCAACAGTACGATGAAGCACGTAATACGCCTTTAGTGTCCACTTATCATGGGCCTAAAATCGTCTTCGCTGCGCCTTATCTGAGTGAGATGGTGCGTCAGGAGATGGTAAAACGTTATGGCAACAACGCCTATACCGATGGCTACAAGGTTTATACCACCGTCACACGTCGTCTGCAGCAGTCCGCGCAGGAGGCCGTTCGGAATAACGTGATGGCCTACGATATGCGCCACGGCTACCGCGGCCCTACCAGCGTGCTGTGGAAAGTTGGCGAGCCCGCGTGGGGACAGGCGCAAATTGTTAAGGCGTTAAAAGACCTGCCGTTATACGGCCCGCTTCACCCGGCCGTGGTCACACATGTCCAGAGCGATGAAGCCACCGTTATGATGAAAGATGGCAGCAACGTCTCGCTGACCATGGCAGGCGTGCGCTGGGCGCGTGCCTTTAAGTCGGACACGGCGCAGGGGCCAACCCCTAAGAGCATTACTCAGGTTCTGCAGCCGGGCCAGCAGGTTTGGGTGCGCCAGGTCGGTGAGACATGGTGGCTGGGCCAGGTGCCGGATGTTAACTCGGCACTGGTTTCGCTGGATCCTGCCAACGGTGCCGTGCGTGCACTGGTGGGCGGTTTTGACTTTAACCAAAGCATGTTTAACCGCGCCACCCAGGCCCTGCGCCAGGTCGGTTCGAACATCAAACCGTTCCTCTACACGGCCGCGATGGATCGGGGATTAACCCTGGCATCCATTCTTAATGACGTTCCTATTTCCCGTTGGGATGCGGGTGCCGGGGCTGACTGGCGTCCGAAGAACTCTCCGCCGACCTACGATGGTCCGATTCGACTGCGTCAGGGCCTTGGCCAGTCGAAAAACGTGGTGATGGTGCGTGCGATGCGTGCAATGGGCGTGGACTATGCTGCAGAGTACCTACAGCGCTTTGGCTTCCCGGCTCAGAATATTGTGCATACCGAATCGCTGGCCCTTGGCGCAGCCTCGTTTACGCCTCTGCAGGTCGTGCGCGGCTACTCGGTTATGGCGAATGGCGGTTTCCTGATTGATCCTTACTTCATCAGCAAGATTGAAAATGAGCAGGGACAAACCGTTTTCGAAGAAAAACCGAGAATTGCCTGTCCACAGTGCAACCTGCCCGTGATTTACGGTGAAACCAAAAAAGCGTTGGCGCTGAACGCCGAAAGCGTTGAGAACGTTGCGCCTTCCGCTCAGCAGCAAAACCAGACGGTGCCGCAGCCTGAGCTGGAGCAGGTACCTGCACAGCCACAGTCAGGTGGCGAACAGCTTTATGCGCCACATGTGATTAATACACCGCTGTCATTCCTGATTAAGAGCGCGCTGAACAGTAACATTTTTGGCGAACCGGGCTGGATGGGAACAGGCTGGCGTGCCGGCCGCGACCTGAAACGTAATGACATCGGTGGTAAAACGGGGACAACCAACAGTTCCAAAGATGCCTGGTTCTCAGGGTACGGGCCTGGCGTGGTGACCTCGGTGTGGATTGGTTTTGACGATGCGCGCCGCGATCTGGGTCGCAGTACGCTTTCCGGCGCCATTCCCGATCAAATTTCGGGTTACGAGGGCGGCGCGAAGAGTGCACAGCCTGCCTGGGATGACTTCATGAAGGTTGCCCTGGAGGGCGTTCCTGTGCAGCCGCTGACGCCACCAGAGGGGATTGTGACGGTTACTATCGATCGCAGCACCGGCAAACTGGCCAACGGCGGGGGCAATACGCGCCAGGAATACTTTATCAATGGTACTCAGCCAACCGAGTATTCGGTACATGATGCAGGGACAACCATCATGGATAATGGCGAGAGCCACGAACTGTTTTAATCTTCAGGGGCGGCGCAAGTCGCCCCTGCTCACCGAAAGCCGCTTTTACGGCCCATCAATAACTGATACGTCCCTGCTTCACCAGCCACTCACGCACCATAAACAATGCGCTGACGTTGCGTGCCTCGCGAAAATCAGGCTCCTGCAACAAAGCCAGCAGATTGCTCAACGGCCAGTGATGGACGACCAGCGGTTCAGGCTCATCGCCTTCCAGCTTCTCCTGATAAAGCCCTTCCGCCACCACAATATTCATCTTGCTGGAAAAGTAGGACGGCGCCAGGGTCAGTTTGCCCAGGGTGGTCAGTTGACCCGCACCAAATCCCGCTTCTTCTTTAAGTTCCCGATCGGCAGCCTGATTTACGGTTTCACCCGGATCAATTAAGCCTTTTGGAAAGCCCAGTTCGTAGCTCTCCAGGCCCACCGCGTACTCTTCAATCAGCACCAGGTGATCGTCAATAATCGGCACGATCATCACCGCTTCACGTTCCGAGGGCTTCATGCGCTCGTAGATACGCCGTGCGCCATTACTAAAGGCCAGATCTACCGCTTCAACAGTAAACAATCGTGACTTCGCCACGGTTTCTACATTGAGGATGTCCGGTTTTTTTAACGACTTTCTCATATCAGCCTCAAACTTGCTGCGCCAGCACTCAGGAACGAATTAGCATACCTAACCCTCCGCCATTGTGCGACTCTCAAGGCGCACGCGAAGCGTATGTTGTTTTTCTACGATAACATTGGTTTCTCAGGTACAAAAAATTTGTGTTAGTCAATATCTCACGTCAAAATTCAGACAATGCCGATACAATAACCTGTGCACTGTGGTTACTATTCTGGCAATGTGTGATGTAATAACGCCTAATTAAATGATTTACATTACTATTTCGTTTATTGTTAAACTTGTCAGCGTTGTTTAACCTCCCATAAGTCGTCTTAACTATCCGGCGCATCTGGGGATAATAAGTTTAAAGTGAAGGCAGTATTTTGGCTGAATTGAGCAAAGCATGAGCACAATAATTATTATATTGGCCGTAGTGCTAACCTGTTCAATTCTGGCAGGTATTGGATTTTGGTACGCTATGCGGCGCAGGCCGCCGTTGGCGAAACCGCTGCCATTTATTAGTCCGCCCTGCCGTAAACTCTCTGAGCGGGAGCGCAAGGCGGTTGAACAATACCTTGCCGCACTGGAAAAACAGCCCCGTATCCTCAGCCCGGGTGAAACCCGTCGTCGTCATGAAAAACTGGTGCTCACGGCACAAAGCAACAACGTTTACCCTGTTACACGGGCGATAACCCGTTATGGCCTTTCCACGGACGATCCGCATAAGTGGCGCTACTACCTCGATGAAGTCGAAGTGCATTTGCCGCCGCTGTGGGAACAGTATATTACGGACGAAAACTACGTTGAGTTAATCCGCACCCAGTCGATCCCCTTGATCATCTCTTTGAACGGGCATTCTCTGGTGGATTACGCTATCGATCAGCAGTCGCTACCCAATCTGATACGTCCGTCCTCCACCAACGCCTCGATCCGTAAAGCCGAAAGTGAAAACGTCGAGCTGGTACGAGTACGCAAAGAAACGCTGGAAGAATACCGACTGTCTCGTCCCGATGGCACGCGCGAAGCCGTAATTATCTCATTTGCCCTGCTGCTGTTTTTTATTGGTTTGCTGCTGCCCGCGAGCCTGATGATCTGGCTGTCCGTCCTTGCTGGCATGATGATTGTCGCCAGCCTGTGGCTGATGTATCGCGTACCGGGTGAAAATGGCCTGCGCGAAATTCACTGCCTGCGCGGGGCCCCCAAGCGCTGGGGCCTGTTTGGGGAGTCAAATCAGGAGCAGAGCAACATTACGCTGGGGATCATCGATCTGGCTTATCCTGCACACTGGCAGCCTTACGTCGCGCACGATCTTGGTCAGGTAACGGATGTCGATATTTATCTGAATCGTCAGGTAGTACGCCAGGGGCGCTTCCTTTCCCTTCAGGACGAGGTAAGGAATTTTCCGCTACAGCGCTGGCGGAAAAATGTTGTTCTTGCCGTTGGCTCGCTGATTGTTCTGGCCTTGTTGATCACCTGGATCCCCCTCAGTATGCCCATTAAACTCAGTCTGGCATGGGCTAAAGGGACGGAGAGCCTGGATGTGAATAGCGTAAACCAGCTGAGTCGTGAAGATCTTAAAGTAGGCGACAGCCTTAAGGTCACCGGAACCGGTATGTGTGCGGTACCGGACAACTACCAAAGCAACCGCACCTATACTTATATGCCGTTCGATTGCTCGCAAATTTACTGGAATAACGCCACACCGCTGCCGCTGCCCCACTCAGATATTATTGAGAAAGCCTCGGCGTTGCTGGACACCACCACCAGGCAGCTCCATCCTGAAACGAACACCGACCCCAAACTGAACCCACAGTTAGCGTCGGCGATTCAGAAATCAGGCATGATTCTGCTGGATGACTTTTCGGACCTCGTGTTAAAAACGCAGGCGCTTTGCAATCAGGCACAGGACTGTATGCGACTCAAAAATGCGCTGGTCAATCTGGGGAATGCCAAAGACTGGGACACCTTAGTCAGCCGTGCCGATTCTGGCCAGCTAAACGGGATGAATGTCCTGTTGCGTCCGGTCAGTGCGGAGGCGCTGGAAAACCTGGTGCACACGGCAACCTCTACCTTCTTCTTCCGCGAAACGCGCCGCGCCGCAGAGAACCTGAACAGCCCACCGCCAGGCGGGTTTGTTATCGCCAGTGATGAAGGGCATCAGCTCGTCAATCAGCCTCAGCCCGCCGTTCCTCTGTTTGATCTGGATGCGGGTTCGCAGTGGCAAGAGCTACAGCGTCTGTCCTCCTTGTTGCTGCACACACCGTTTAGCGCTACAGGCATCATTACCGGCATTTATACCGATGCCAACGGCACGCGTCATATCGCCCTGCACAATGAGCCTGACGCCATGGCAAAATGGCGCTATCTGGGCGCCGCACTGTTGCTTATCGTGTTGCTGACCTGCGCCATTACCAACGGTCTGCTGGCACTGCGGCGCATCCATCTTAACCGCCAGCGAATGCTTGCTATACAGCAGTATTACGATAAGTGCTTTAATCCCTCGCTTAACACTATACAGGGCGTGCGCTCCATATTCTGAGCCACCTGCAACTGTGCTACCCTGTTGCGCTGACAAGCAACGGGTGAATTGCCATGATGTTCAACGGGTCCGACATTGACACCGTGCTGCTCGATATGGACGGCACGCTGCTTGATTTGGCGTTTGACCGCTTTTTCTGGCTGGAGCATGTCCCCGACATCCTGAGCACCCAACGCGGCATCCCTGCTGCTCAGGCCCGGCTGATTATTGAAGAAAAATATCAGGCCGTAGCGCATACGCTAAACTGGTATTGTCTGGATTACTGGTCACAGGCGTTGCAGTTGGACATTCATGCCATGACCTGGGAACAACGTCACCGGGTCAGTATCCGCGCGGATACGCTGCCTTTTCTACAGGCACTGCGTCGCGCGGGTAAGCGCACCATCCTGCTGACCAATGCGCATCCCTGGAATCTGGATGTGAAACTCAAACAGACAGCTTTAGCACCACACCTTGATTTATTGCTTTCCACCCATACCTTTGGCTATCCGAAAGAAGATCAGCGTTTGTGGCAGGCGGTTGAGCAGCACACTGGCTTTGATGCATCGCGGACATTGTTCATCGATGACAGCGAAATCATCCTCGATGCCGCCAAATCATGGGGAATCGGCTGGTGCCTGGGCGTCAGTAATCCTGACTCTGGCCGTCCTGAACAACACTTTCAGCGTCACTGTGCGATCAGCGACTACCGCACACTGATTCCGTTCTGGGAGCTGCAATGAAAGAGAAACCCGACGAAGGCGTTCGTCTTGATAAATGGCTTTGGGCGGCACGGTTCTACAAAACCCGCTCGATTGCGCGCGAAATGATTGAAGGTGGCAAGGTTCATTACAATGGTCAGCGGAGTAAACCCAGTAAACTGGTCGAACGGGATGCTGAGTTAGCCCTGCGTCAGGGCAATGAGGAGCGAACGGTCGTCATTGCCGAAATCAGCGAGCAGCGGCGCCCCGCCAGTGAAGCACAGCTGCTTTACCGCGAAACCGAAGCCAGTATTGAAAAACGTGAAAAAGTGGCTCTGGCACGCAAGATGAATGCGCTGACCATGCCCCATCCCGATCGCAGGCCCGATAAGAAAGAACGCCGCGATTTGATGAAGTTTAAGTTATCGGGCGATGAGTAAACCGGCTACTGAGCCGGTTATCGTCCGCCAAAAGAGAGAAAAACTATGTCTGTACAAGATCAACTGCGCCGCTATTTGTTTGAAAATGCTGCCGTCCGCGGCGAACTGGTTAATGTTTCAAACACCTGGCACGCTATCCTTAAAAATCACGACTACCCGCCAGCCGTACAAACGCTGCTGGGGGAGTTACTGGTGGCAACCAGCTTGCTGACCGCCACGCTTAAATTTGACGGTGAAATTACCGTGCAGCTTCAAGGCGATGGCCCCCTGACCTTAGCCGTGATCAATGGTAATAATCAGCAGGAGTTACGTGGCATAGCCCGCATGAAAGGTGACATTCCTGACGACAGCACGCTCAAAAGCATGGTGGGTAACGGCTATCTGGTTATCACCATCACGCCTGAAAAGGGCGAACGTTATCAGGGCGTGGTAGGACTGGAAGGTGACACGCTGAGCGACTGTCTGGAAGACTACTTTATGCGCTCCGAGCAATTGCCGACCCGACTGTTTATCCGCACCAGCGACGCAGGCGCAGCCGGGATTCTGCTGCAGGTCCTACCGGCTCAGGACACGAGTAAAGATGACTTTGAGCATCTGGCGACGCTGACAGAAACCATTAAAACCGAAGAGCTGATTGATTTGCCTGCAACCGATGTCCTGTGGCGGCTTTATCACCAGGAAGAGGTGACCGTTTACGATCCGCAGCCGGTTGTTTATAAATGCACATGTTCACGCGAACGCTGTAGCGAGGTGCTGAAAACCCTGCCGCAGGAAGAAGTTGACGAGATCATTGCAGAAGATGGCAAAATCGATATGAACTGCGACTATTGCGGATCGCATTACGTATTCGATGCGGTAGACATTGCCGGGATCCGCAGCAACTCCGTTGAGAACAGCAATCGACTTCACTGATCGGACCAGGGCGGTTATGCCGCCCTGCCTGCCTCACTGCTATGCCATTAATTTACTTAGCAAATTATCTTTTTTTACTTTCATAACATCTTAAAAACGTTCGAAACATATCCTTAACGCGCCCTAAGTCTCATTTTTAACGAACAAGCCTTTCTCGCCTGGCACAGTAGCGTAAACTGCGCGCGATCGCGTCTCCGCCCCTCACTCTGTGGCATTTTAAGGACGCGATCCCAAACTCTCTTTGCCCTACAGAACAGACACCGATTTAAGGAGCAGTAAAATGCGCGTTAACGGCCTGACCTCGAAAGCCCTTGCCGATCTGGGCATCACCGATACCACTGAGGTGGTTCATAACCCTGATTACGCTACGCTATTTCAGGAAGAGATGCGTCCGGAGCTCGAAGGTTTTGAGCGTGGCACCCTGACGCAGAGCGGCGCAATCGCCGTTGATACCGGGATTTTTACCGGGCGCTCGCCCAAGGATAAGTACATTGTGCGTGATGACACCACGCGCGATACGCTGTGGTGGAACGATCAAGGAACCGGAAAGAACGATAATCAGCCCCTGTCCCAGGAAACCTGGCAGGCGCTGAAAAAATGCGTGACCCGGCAGCTCTCAGGGAAGCGTCTGTTCGTTATTGATGCCTTCTGCGGGGCTAACCCGGATTCACGCCTGAGCGTGCGTTTTGTTACCGAGGTTGCCTGGCAGACGCATTTCGTCAAAAACATGTTCATTCAACCGAGCGCGGCTGAGCTGGATAACTTCACGCCCGATTTTGTAGTGATGAATGGGGCTAAATGCACCAACCCTGACTGGCAGGCACAAGGGCTGCATTCCGAGAACTTTGTTGCCTTTAACCTGACCGAACGTATGCAGCTGATTGGCGGCACATGGTACGGCGGAGAAATGAAGAAGGGGCTGTTCGCGGTGATGAACTATCTGCTGCCGCTGAAGGGCATTGCCTCTATGCACTGCTCCGCCAACGTGGGTAAAGCAGGCGATGTCGCGGTATTCTTTGGACTGTCCGGCACGGGTAAAACCACGCTTTCTACCGATCCGGACCGCCAGTTAATCGGTGACGACGAACACGGCTGGGACGATGACGGCGTGTTCAACTTTGAAGGCGGCTGTTACGCGAAAACGATTAACCTTTCTGAACAGGCTGAGCCGGAAATCTATCGCGCCATTCGTCGTAACGCCTTACTGGAAAACGTCGTGGTACGTGAAGACGGCAGCATCGATTTTGCTGACGGCAGCAAAACCGAAAACACCCGTGTGTCCTATCCGATTAACCATATCGACAATATTGTTCAGCCGGTTTCCAAAGCAGGCCATGCGAAGAAAGTCATTTTCCTGACCGCCGACGCCTTTGGCGTGCTGCCGCCCGTCTCCAGACTGACGCCAGAGCAGACTCAGTATCATTTCCTGTCGGGCTTTACAGCGAAGCTGGCAGGCACGGAGCGCGGAGTAACGGCGCCAACGCCAACCTTCTCAGCCTGTTTTGGCGCAGCCTTCCTGACGCTGCATCCTACACAGTATGCAGAAGTGTTGGTGAAACGCATGGAAGCGGCGGGCGCGCAGGCTTATCTGGTTAATACGGGCTGGAACGGCAGTGGCAAGCGTATCTCACTGAAAAATACCCGTGCCATCATCAACGCCATTCTGGCCGGTGAACTGGACGATGCGCCAACGGAAACGCTGCCGGTATTTAACCTGCAGGTGCCAAAAACGTTGGGCGATCTGGATGCCGAAACGCTCGACCCACGTCGTACCTGGGAAAGCGAAGAGAAGTGGCACGCGGCGGCAGATGATTTAGCCCAGCGCTTTATCACTAACTTTGAAAAATATACCGATAATGCGGCCGGTGCCGCGTTGGTAAAAGCAGGTCCTCAGCGTTAATCACAGCGGCGCGGCTTAACAGGCCGCGCCGCTGCTGTTTAACTCAGTGCAAGGTTGCTGTTGTTGGCGCCCGACTCCGGGCTTTCCGCTAAGGGTAACCAGGCACGGATACGTAATCCGCCGCGTTCACTGTCACCGATCTCTAGCGAACCCTGATGCGCATCGATAATGCGCTGGACGATCGCCAGCCCAAGGCCCGTGCCGCTGGTGCTGCGTGCGCTGTCACCGCGCACAAATGGCTGAAAGAGATGCGCCAGCTGATCCGGCTTAATGCCGGGACCGTCATCTTCAACCTGGAACCAGGCCCTATGCAGCTCGCGTCCGCTGCTGACTTTGATCCAGCCGTTGCCGTAACGCGCCGCGTTCACCACCAGGTTAGCCAGGGCGCGCTTAATCGAAAGGGGATTAATCTCCAGCATGAGCTCTTCTGCCATGACGGCGTTTTCAATTTCACGTTCATAACCGCTTTCTGCGGCCACTACTTCGCCCAGCACGCTGTTAAGATCGGCCAGCTCAGTCTGCATCTCCTGCCCGGTGCGCAGGTAATCGATGAACTGCTCGATGATGGCATTGCACTCTTCGATGTCTTTGTTAATCGACTCTGCCAGGTAGCCATCCTGTTCATTCATCATTTCCGTCGCGAGCCGGATGCGCGTCAAAGGGGTGCGTAAATCGTGGCTGACGCCCGCCATCAACAAAGTGCGGTCATCGGCAAGCTGCTTAACGCCCGCCGCCATTTGGTTAAACGCGCGCGTCACCGAACGCACCTCTGACGCACCGTATTCACGTAATGGTGGGGGAATAATGCCCTTGCCCACCTGTAATGCGGCATGTTCTAAATCGACTAACGGGCGGTTCTGGATGCGGATAAAAAGCCATGCGCCACCTATCGCCAGCAACATTATCGCCAGGGTATAGCGGAACAGCGGCGAGAAATCACCCTGATGAATTTCCGTTAACGGCACCCGTACCCAAATGTCGGGCGATAGCCAGGTTTTGAGCCAGACAACAGGGGAGTTTTTGTTGACCTCGACGCGAACGTCTGTCGGGCCGCCAAGCTGCTGGCCCATCTGATCGCTAAGGAATTTGTAGTGCTGCGCCCAGCGCAGTCCGCTCTCCTCTGCCGCCGCATTGGTATAAAGCGAAATACCCAGTTCACGATAAATTTCGCGACGAAAAGCGGGCGGCACTTCCAGCTGCGTACCATCTTCCAGTTGTAAACGGTCGGTCATCAGCATACGCACTTCGTAGGCGAGGACTTTATTAAACTGTTGCAGGCTGGGAAGAATGGCAAAGTTCAGCACCACCAGGTAGGTCGTTACCAGGCTGACGAACAGCAAGGTAACGATCAACAACAGGGTGCGTGCAAATGAACTTCGTGGCGAGAAGCGCAGCCGCCTCATGCTTTACTGCCGTCCGGAACAAATACATAGCCCAGGCCCCAAACGGTCTGGATGTAGCGTGGATGGGCCGGATCTTCTTCCACCATGCGTCGCAGGCGGGAAATCTGTACGTCGATAGAACGTTCCATGGCGCTGTACTCCCGACCACGGGCCAGATTCATCAGCTTATCGCGCGACAGCGGCTCACGTGGATGGCTTACCAACGCCTTGAGAACGGCAAATTCACCGCTGGTCAACGGCATAGGTTCGTCTTCACGGAACATCTCACGCGTGCCCAGGTTAAGCTTGAACTTGCCAAAAGCGATGACCGCTTCTTCCTGAGACGGCGCACCGGGCAGTTCATTGGCCTGACGGCGCAATACCGCACGAATACGCGCCAGCAGCTCACGTGGGTTGAACGGCTTTGGAATATAGTCGTCAGCACCGATTTCCAGCCCAACGATGCGATCCACTTCTTCGCCCTTGGCGGTCACCATAATGATAGGCATCGGGTTGCTCTGACTGCGCAGGCGGCGGCAAATGGAAAGACCATCTTCGCCAGGCAGCATCAGATCAAGCACCATTAAATGGAAGGATTCGCGGGTTAACAGACGGTCCATCTGCTCGGCGTTGGCGACACTGCGCACCTGAAAGCCCTGCTCGGTAAGATAGCGCTCTAATAGTGCACGTAAACGCATATCGTCATCGACGACCAGAATCTTGTAGTTTTCTTGCATTTTTAACTCCCAAAGGCGCTATTGCCTGAGCCGATATTGTTAAAAAAAGATGCGGCACAGTGACAGTGTTTAATGGTTTATATTCTAGTCAAAATTGTTACAAAGCATATTAAACAGCAGCTTATATTTAAATTTTGGTCTGACGGCCGGGCAAGCTGCGTAATGACCACGGCGTTGAACAGAATACGGCAAATCTGAAATATTGGGTAAAATTCCGCTATTCACTGGTTTAGACGCGGCACACCGTGGCACAGCACTTGCAAATTCAAGCGCTTGCCGGAAAATTTGACTTAAATTACGTTCGTATCTGACGACGAATCCCGGATAGTCCGGTTTTTTAGACTGATAACAGCATAATATTCGGAAAAAAAACAGGTTAATACGCGACCTCTCTCGGATTAGTTTGAGAAGCCTCCCGAACAAGGCCATCTGCAGGTAAAGAGAGATAAATCAAACAGTAAAGCCCGCTTTGCGGCCCAATGGATTTCACCCACACTATAGCGACACCAACTTGCCGCTTTACGGGGAAACCATAATGAAAAAAACGATTTTACTGCTGAGCGCACTGGCTTTGGCCAGCGTCGGTCAGACTTATGCCGCTACCGCAACCGGTGAAGCCGCGGGCGCACAGGCAACGACCACCGCTCAGGGTAACTCCAATGCGATTGGTATTGGCGCAGTCGCCGCTCTGCTGGGCGTTGGACTGGCAACGGCTGGCGGCGGCGGCGGTGACGGCACCAACAGCAGCACCTCGACGACCACCTCGACCAAAGCCGGTAAGTAATTCCTGCCGCCACGGAACCGCACCGGTCTGGATATGACAGCCCCCCTCCTCTGTCATTGCCGTATAAGGGTTTTTTAACAGGTAAAAAACCCTTTTCCCACCTCTTTTTCGCCACGCACGATTTGCTTTACACTGATCCTCTTTCGATTTGACCGGCTTGTACCATGAGAACCCGACTGATTACCCGAGAAGGTTTCAACACCTTAAAAGCTGAACTCGATCACCTGTGGCGTGAAGAGCGACCTGAAGTCACCAAAAAAGTGACCTGGGCCGCCAGCCTCGGCGACCGCAGCGAAAATGCGGATTATCAATACAATAAGAAACGCCTGCGTGAAATTGACCGCCGCGTGCGCTATTTGAGCAAGAGCATTGAGCAACTGCGCATTGTGGATTATTCACCCCAGCAGGATGGCAAAGTATTTTTTGGCGCCTGGGTTGAAGTCGAAAACGATGACGGCGATGTGAAGCGCTTCCGTATCGTGGGTTACGATGAGATTTTTGGCCGCAAGGATTACATCTCAATTGACTCGCCCATGGCGCGGGCGCTGTTAAAAAAGGCCGTCGGCGACGCGGCGGTAGTAGAAACGCCAGCGGGCCCGGCATGCTGGTATGTCAATGAAATTAGCTATGTTGAAGGCTGATTCAGAATATCGCTGAAAGCAGGCCGCTTCTCTGGCAATTTCAGCCATCAATCCGTATAACTATCGGCTATTTCTCAACCCAGAAAGCATAATAGTCCGATGATGAATGTTCTTAGCCAGCTAATTGCAAGTGAGCTACAGGCGCGCCCTGAGCAAGTTGATGCGGCCGTCCGCCTGTTGGATGAAGGGAATACCGTGCCGTTTATCGCACGTTATCGTAAAGAGGTGACGGGCGGCCTGGATGATACACAACTCCGCCAGCTCGAAACCCGCCTCAGCTACCTGCGTGAATTATCCGAGCGTCGGCAGGCCATCCTGAAATCTATAGAGGAACAGGGAAAACTCACCGACGATCTGGCGAATGCCATCAATACCACCCTCAGCAAAACCGAACTTGAAGACCTCTACCTGCCCTATAAGCCTAAGCGCCGTACGCGTGGCCAAATCGCGATTGAAGCCGGGCTGGAACCCCTGGCCGATACCTTATGGCAGGATCCTTCACAGGACCCTGAGCAGTTGGCAACAGGCTATGTGAATGTGGATAACGGTGTCGCTGACGTTCGTGCGGCGCTGGATGGCGCGCGTTATATCCTGATGGAGCGCTTTGCTGAAGATGCCGCCCTGCTGGCTAAAGTCCGCCACTATTTGTGGAAAAATGCCCATCTGGTCTCAAACGTGGTGGAAGGCAAAGAGGAAGAAGGCGCGAAATTCCGCGACTACTTCGATCACCATGAGCCGCTGCACAGCGTTCCTTCGCATCGCGCGCTGGCCATGCTGCGCGGTCGTAATGAAGGTATTTTACAGCTGTCGCTGAATGCCGATCCGCAGTTTGATGAGCCACCGCGCGAAAGCCACGGTGAAACCCTGATTGCGGAACACCTGAATCTGCGACTGAATAACGCACCGGCTGACAGCTGGCGCAAGGCCGTGGTCAGTTGGACCTGGCGCATCAAAGTCATGCTGCATCTGGAAACCGAGCTGATGGGTACCGTTCGCGAGCGTGCGGAAGACGAGGCCATTAACGTCTTTGCCCGTAACCTGCACGACCTGTTAATGGCGGCACCTGCGGGCATGAGGGCCACGATGGGCCTGGATCCCGGCCTGCGTACCGGTGTGAAAGTTGCCGTGGTTGACGCGACCGGCAAGCTGGTCGCCACCGATACAGTTTATCCGCATACCGGGCAAACGGCCAAGGCGGCGGCAGCGGTCGCGGCGCTGTGCGTGAAACATCAGGTGGAACTGGTCGCCATCGGTAATGGCACTGCCTCACGTGAAACCGAGCGCTTCTTTCTGGATCTGCAAAAACAGTTTCCCCAGGTCACCGCCCAGAAAGTGATCGTCAGCGAAGCGGGCGCCTCAGTCTACTCCGCGTCTGAATTAGCTGCGCTGGAATTTCCGGATCTGGATGTCTCACTGCGTGGCGCAGTGTCGATCGCCCGTCGCCTGCAGGATCCGCTGGCCGAACTGGTGAAAATCGATCCGAAATCGATCGGTGTAGGCCAGTATCAGCATGACGTCAGCCAGAGCCAGCTCGCGAAAAAACTGGATGCGGTGGTGGAAGACTGTGTGAACGCCGTCGGTGTCGATCTTAACACGGCTTCGGTACCGCTGCTGACGCGCGTGGCCGGGTTAACCCGCATGATGGCACAAAATATTGTTGGCTGGCGCGATGAAAACGGCCGTTTCCAGAACCGTCAGCAGCTTCTCAAGGTCAGCCGTCTTGGGCCTAAAGCGTTTGAGCAGTGCGCTGGCTTCCTGCGCATCAACCACGGCGATAATCCACTGGATGCCTCGACGGTGCACCCGGAAGCTTATCCGGTGGTGGAACGCATTCTGGCCGCGACCGAGCAGGCGCTGAGTGAGCTGATGGGCAATCCCACCAGCCTGCGTAACCTGAAAGCGTTGGACTTCACAGACGACCGCTTTGGTTTACCGACTGTGACCGACATCATGAAAGAGCTGGAAAAGCCGGGCCGCGATCCCCGTCCTGAGTTTAAAACGGCACAGTTTGCCGAAGGCGTGGAAACCCTGAATGACCTGATGCCAGGCATGGTACTTGAAGGCGCCGTGACCAACGTCACCAACTTTGGTGCGTTCGTCGATATTGGCGTGCATCAGGATGGCCTGGTTCATATTTCTTCGCTGTCGGACAAGTTTGTGGAAGATCCTCATCAGGTCGTAAAAGCGGGCGACATCGTTAAAGTTAAAGTGATGGAAGTGGATCTACAACGTAAGCGCATTGCCTTAACCATGCGCCTTGACGAGCAGCCGGGAGAAGGCAACGCGCGCGGCGCTAAGAGCGGTGCGCCACGCGAAGAAAAACGTCCGGCCGCGAACAAAGGCCGCGCACGTCCTGCCAGCCAGCCCGCAGGCAACAGCGCCATGGGCGACGCGCTGGCGGCGGCATTCGGTAAAAAACGCTAGTTACGCACCACGCAGTCACCTCTTATCCCCGTCATGGAGAAGGAGGTGACTGTCATCCTTCTCTCGCTGGTCGCTCGTTTTATCTGAACAGAAAAAACGTTCCAGGCCGCCTCTGTTTACCTTCTGACGCGGGCGCAGTTGCCGATGTGGGGCTTCACGCCTGCTGCTTTGCACTGGCTTTTCAGGCCGACCTGGCACGTTTGAGTTGAAAATCCCCGCCCTGACGCTACGCTAAAAAGACGCCCGTCATAATAACGACACCTGCTGTGGCACCCTTTGATAATGGAAAAGATCACTGCTTTAATCGATAAGATTTATGCCGATGCCTTTCCTCAGGCTATGCGCGAACGCCTGCTCGCCACGATCGTTGAAGCCCGTGACACCACTAAGCTGCCGAGAAAGGCCCACTGGGATGAGCAGGACGTGGTGCTGATTACGTATGCCGATCAGTTCCGCGAGCCGGGCAAACCCACACTCAACACCTTTTCACGTTTCTACCAGCAGCATTTGCACGCCACGTTTCCGCTGGTGCACCTCCTGCCGTTTTATCCCTATTCGTCTGACGACGGCTTTTCGGTCATTAACTACCATCAGGTCGATCCGCTGTGTGGCGACTGGCAGGACATTGCCTTACTGCATCAGGAAACGCGCCTGATGTTCGACTTTGTCTGTAACCATATGTCAGCGCATAGTGCGTGGTTTAAAAATTATCTTGCTCAGGATGAAGGCTGGGATGATTTTTTTATCAGCCTGCCGCCCACCACCGACCTCAGCGCGGTCACGCGGCCAAGAACGTCACCGTTGCTCACCCCCTTTACGCTGGAAAACGGTGAAATCCGCTTTGTCTGGACCACGTTCAGTGCCGATCAGATTGACCTTAACTTTGCCCGTCCCAGGGTGCTAGTGCGCATGGTAGAGGTGCTACTCGACTATCTGAAACGTGGCGCGGACTATGTGCGACTGGATGCGGTGGGATACATGTGGAAAACGCCAGGCACGAACTGTATTCACCTCGAAAAAACGCATCTGCTGGTCAAACTGTTTCGCGCCATTGCCGACGTGGTCGCACCCGGCACCGTCATCATCACCGAAACGAATGTGCCGCACAAAGACAACATCAGCTACTTTGGTAACGGGCAAGACGAAGCCCAGATGGTGTATCAGTTTTCCTTGCCGCCGCTGGTGCTACACGCCATCCACACCGGATCGGCTCGCGCTCTGCGTCAATGGGCCAGCACCCTGCAGGTGGGCAATGGCAATACAACCTTTTTTAACTTCCTGGCCTCGCACGATGGTATAGGTCTTAATCCGGCACGCGGGATTTTATCGGAGGTGGAGATCACGGCGCTGGTGCGCGATCTGGCACTGGAGGGGGCGCTGATCTCTTATAAAAACAATCCTGACGGCAGCACCAGCCCATACGAAATCAACGTGACCTATTTCGACGCGCTTAACCGTGAAGGCGATGACGACGAAACGCGCCTCAAACGCTTTATGCTGGCGCATGCTATTTTACTGGCCTTTCCGGGTGTTCCAGCCGTCTATATTCAAAGCATCCTGGGATCGCGTAATGACTATGACGGCGTACGGGAGGCAGGCCATAACCGGGCCATTAACCGGCAAAAATATTCGCTCTCCGTTATCGAAGACGCACTGGTGAACAGCGACGGCTTACGCCATCAGGTTTATACCCGGCTGAGCAAACTGATTCAGCAGCGTCGACGCCAGACGGCCTTTCATCCCGACAACCCGTTGACGTTGTTTCAGAGCGATAATGCCCTGCTCATCATGAAGCGTTATTCGCATAACGGCGGTGATGAATTACTGTGTGTGTTTAATCTCAGTGGCAGGCAGATTGAAGCCCCGTTACCGGAGGCGCATCTTTTTCAGGATGTGGTAAGCGGTGAGAAAATTGATGGCACCCAGCCAGTAACGCTGGATGCCTGGCAATTCATGTGGCTACGATAATTACTTGTACACTTCCGCTGTCGCACTGAACTTACCGTGCTCACGACCCGCGATCACCAGGAAGTATTTGCCACCCTTCTCATCAGCGGCCTTTGACAGCTTCTTCTTAGCATCCATCGGCGACGTGGTTTCGGCCGTGGTATTTACGGTGCCGATTTTGGTCAGATGCATCTTCTGCACTTCTTCTTTGGTGACTTCTTTCGCCGCCAGAGCAGAGAATGACACTGCGCCCATCATCATTGATGCAACAACCCATTTCATAACCTTCATTTGTCTACCCTCATTCATGATCCATTGTTGAGATGTAAGCAGCCGCAAATCGCTTAAGGCTATATCGAACGGCATAGTCATCTCCCTGACTAATCGCATAGAAGTGCAGCGGCCTTGCTCACTCATGAAGTATTGCCGCTGCGCAGAAATTTGCCAGTGAGGGCCAGGGTTATCTGTCTAATTTGCTGATAAATGAAACAATGTGCTGGCAGAACGCATCCGGGTGCGAAATAAAGGGGGCATGTGCCGCTTTGTCCGTTACGACAGACGGCGACGTGGGCAGCAGCGGATCGAGTTGCTGCACAATCCGGCGCGGCACCAGACCATCCAGCGCGCCATACATCCGCAAAAAGGGCAGCGTAATGGCCGTAAGCCTGTCACGCAAGTCATCGTCGCTCAGAATCGTCAGGCCGCCATTGAGCACGTCCACGTCTGGCATCGGCTGCGACAATACCACCTCCTTGAGCTTACGTGCATCCGCCCGAGCGGTTTCCGTTCCCATGGTCTGCAGCGCCAGAAAACGCTCGACGGTGCGCTGAAAATCGTGACTGAGCTGCTGCTGGAAGTTATGCAGGGTTAAGGGGGCAATACCCGGCCAGTCATCGCGGGCCGTAAAACAGGGCGAAGAAGCCACCGTAATCAGGGCGCGTAACCGCTCTGGCTCGCTCAACGCCAGCTGTGTGGCGACCAACCCGCCAAGCGACCACCCCAGCACAATGGCGCGAGGCGGCAGAAAGGGCACCAGTGCCTGCGCCATCTGTTCCAGCGACAGGGCAGCAAACCCGCGGCTGCGACCATAGCCAGGCAGATCCACCAGATGCAGGCGAAACTGTGCGCTGAGTCGCGGCACAATGTTTTGCCACACTTCCGCATTCAGCCCCCAGCCGTGCAGCAGCACAAGATCGTCATCTCCTTCGCCACAGGTATGCCAGTAAAGTGAGCTCATCCGTTACTATTCCATGATTGATAAGGAGGTCACTATGCTACCAATGCCCGCCCTGTGTTGGCTATGTCAGTTACCCTTGCGGATTGCCCTGCATGGACTCTGCAGCATTTGCCTGCGCCAGCTACCACGGCTGCCATCACTGTGTCCATGCTGCGGCCTGCCTGCCGCATCCGATGCTCTGCCCTGCGGTCGTTGCCTGCTTAGACCGCCGCCCTGGCAGGCGCTAATCTGCGTCAGCCACTATCAGCCCCCGCTCAGCACATGGGTGAATCAATTAAAATTTTCGGGTATTACCGCACTCAGGGTGATGCTGGCCCGGCTGCTTTTGCTAAGCTGGCTCAATGCGTATCGCAGAGGACAGACCGTTCGTCCCGACTTACTGATGTGTGTTCCGCTGCATGCCCGACGCTGCTGGCGGCGCGGTTACAACCAGACGGCCCTGTTGGCAACGCCGCTGGCACGCTGGCTGGAGTGTGAATTCAGCCTGGCGTTATCCCGTCAGCGCGCCGGCGCTGTTCAGCATCAGTTGAGTGCCCGTCAGCGGCGCCGCAATCTACGCGGTGCGTTTTGCCTTGAAACGGATGTTAACGGACGCCATATCGCCTTAATCGATGATGTGGTGACGACCGGCAGCACGGTCAGAGAAATCAGCCGCCTGTTACAGGGGCGAGGCGCAGCCAGCGTGCAAGTGTGGTGCCTGTGCCGTACCTTGTAGAGCCTGAATGATGGGCGTATTATAACCAACTAAATTAGTCAACTATTGAGCAACTGACATGATCCGAATTACTGATTCTGCCCAAGAGCATTTTTCAAAACTGCTATCCAAACAAGAAGATGGCACCCAGATTCGCGTATTCGTGATTAACCCGGGTACGCCAACTGCCGAATGCGGTGTGTCCTACTGCCCACCGGATGCGGTAGAAGCGACAGATACTGAACTGAAATTTGAAAAGCTGTCAGCCTATGTGGATGAGCTGAGCGCGCCCTATTTGGAAGACGCTGAAATCGACTTCGTAACGGATAATCTGGGTTCGCAGCTGACGCTCAAGGCGCCTAATGCCAAAATGCGTAAAGTTTCCGATGATGCGCCGATGGTTGAGCGTGTTGAGTACCTGTTACAGGCTCAGATTAACCCGCAGCTGGCAGGCCACGGCGGTCGCGTTTCGCTGATGGAAATCACCGACGACGGTTTTGCTATTCTGCAATTCGGCGGCGGCTGTAACGGCTGTTCGATGATCGACGTCACCCTTAAAGACGGCATTGAGAAAGAACTGCTGGCGGCGTTCCCGCAGCTGAAAGGCGTGCGCGATATCACCGAACATCAGCGTGGCGAGCACTCTTTCTACTGATGTTTACGCGCGACAGCCCGGCTGTCGCGCGCATCCGTTATCCTGCCTTGCGTCGTTTAGTCACGGTTTCCAGCAGTTTATTCACGTTATCGTCGGCAAAAATGCGTTCCAGCGGCTGCGCGAGCTTGCGCCGCCAGTTGGGATATTGATCGACCGTACCCGGCACATTCACCGGCGTCGTCATCCCCAGCCAGTCTTCCGGCTGTAGCCCCAGCAGCGCACTGTTCGTGTCCGCCAGAAAACGGTGAACGGACTGATTCAGTTCGGCCGTCATCGCCAGAGCATCCGCCCGCTTTGCGCTGCGCGACGGTACGGCTCCCGCTTTATGCAGAGCATCCAGTAAGGCCTGTTTTTGCTTCATCCGCTGCTGCTGCAGGTTCTGTACCGTTTGCCCGTCTGGATAAAGCCCGATTTTCTCGCCAAGCTCTAAATCACCTGCACTCCAGAAGCCGGTCAACGTGGGAAGATCGTGCGTACTGGCGCTGGCAATGGACTGGCGTGGATAGGCCTGGGGGGCACGGTAAGTCCCCTGTTTTTCCTGCTCAAACCACAAGACTTTCCAGGAAAACACGCCGCTGTCGCGCAGCAGGCTGACGATCTCTTTAGGTACCGTACCGAGATCCTCACCAATCACCATACAGCGCAAACGCTGGCTTTCCAGCGCCAGAATGCCAAGCAGATCGTGCACAGGGTAAGCGACGTAGGCGCCTTTATCCGCCGTTTCACCTGCCGGAACCCACCAGAGGCGCAGCAGAGCCATGACGTGGTCAATACGCAGCGCCCCGCAGTCACGCATATTGGCGCGCAGGATATCAATAAATGGTTGATAGCCCCTGGCCTGCAATACGTGAGGATCCATTGGCGGCAGCCCCCAGTTTTGCCCCAACGGCCCCAGCCTGTCAGGCGGCGCGCCAATTGATGCCTTAAGGCGGTACAGCTCCGGATCGTGCCAGGTTTCGGCACTGCCTTCGGCCACACCGACCGCTAAATCACGATACAGCCCCACGCTCATGCCCAGCGCCTGGCTCCGTGCCCAACACTGAGAGAACTGCTGCTGTGCCAGCCACTGTAACCACTGCCAGAAGGCAATCTCATCCGCGTGCTGCGCGCACCAATCCTGAACGTCAGAAGACTGACTGTTACGCCAGCGCTCAGGCCAGGCCGGCCAGCCCGCGTGCGTGGCACCTTTCCCCTGCATTTCAGCCTGCAGACCCTCATAGGCCGCCTGATAGCGCAGGCTGTCGCCCCCCTGCTGGATGAAATCCGCAAACTGCTGCTTCTGTGCGTCTTGCGCATCGCGCGACTGGAACCGGGCCCAGCCGTGACGTAATGCCGTAATTTTCAGTGCCATAACCGCGTCATAATCCACCCATTCGCTTTCACGGGCTTGCTTTAACGCCTTTTGGGTTTTGGCACTTTTCCACCACTTCTGACCCGCGCTGCTTTGTTGGAAATCGGCAACCTGTGCCACATCGATGTAAATAATATTCAGCCAGCGGCGCGATGAAGGGCTGTAGGGGCTGGCAAAAGCGGGGCTGGACGGATAGAGCGCATGCAACGGGTTCAGGCCAACAAAGTCGCCGCCGCGTGCGGCAAGCTGCTCCAGCAACATTTCCAGATCGCCAAAATCACCGATGCCCCAGTTTTTCTCTGAACGCACGGTATAAAGCTGCACCAGCGCCCCCCAGCGTTTCTCTCCGGCGCGCAAGGCCGGTGGCAGATAACAACGGCGCGGTGTCACGATCACACGCGTCTGCCACTCACGCTTGCCCTTGCTCAAGGTCAGCTGGTGATAACCCTGCCCCAGAGGCGAAGGCAGTTTAAAGGGTGCACCGCCTTCGAGGGTTCCGCTAAGGGTTTTGCCTTTCTCTGTCTGCAACTGCCAGCGGAAGCTGCCGTCCATCTGAGGCGTCAGCTCGCGTTTACGGTTACCGCTAAAAACCACAACGGGGGGCAGCGGAGATTTACCGGCTTTCTGTGGGTTTTCCATTATGCCCAGTAAGGCGCGTTTGGTATCATCGCTGATGGCTTCAGGTTCACCGTTCGCATCGAAATACGTGAGCGCTATTCCCGCCGCCTGGGCGGCTTTATCAAGTGAAGTGGATTTCATCGCAATTCCTTAGCGTTGCGCCTGCCAGATGCGCTGTTGATAGTCCCGAATCGACCGATCCGAACTAAAAATACCGGTTCGCGCCGTGTTGAGAATGGCGGCGCGCGTCCAGGCTTCCCGATCGCGCCACAAGGCCTCAACCCGTTTCTGCGCATCGATATAGGCCTGATAATCCGCCAGCACCAGCCAGGGATCGCCATTTTTTGTCAGGCTATCCAACATTAGGTTGAATGCATGCTTATCGCCATGACTGAACGTTCCTTTTTTCAGTGATCTCAACAGTTCATCCAGTTCCTTGTTGTGCTTACGGACTTTTTGCGGTTTGTAGCCTCCGGCCTTGAGGGCTTTAACGTCATCCACGGTATTGCCAAAAATAAAGATATTTTCTGCCCCTACCTGCTCCGCAATTTCCACGTTGGCGCCATCCAGCGTGCCGATAGTCAGCGCGCCATTCAGTGCAAGTTTCATGTTGCCGGTGCCGGAAGCTTCATAACCTGCGGTGGAAATCTGCTCTGACAGATCGGCGGCGGGAATCAGGTATTCGGCGGCCGTGATGCGGTAATCCGGAATAAAGACCACCTTCAGCTTGTCGCCGACAAGCGGATCGTTGTTCACCACCTCTGCCACCTTGTTAATGGCATAGATAATGTTCTTTGCCAGGTAGTAGCCTGGTGCCGCCTTTGCCCCAAACAGAAACACTCTGGGAATGATACTGGCGTCATTGGGGTTGTCGCGGACGTTTTTATAGCAGTGCAGAATATGGAGCAGACCCAGATGCTGACGTTTATATTCATGTAGCCGCTTGATCTGCACGTCAAAAATCGCGTTTGGGTTAACCACAATGCCGGTGTGCTGAGCAATGTAGGTGGCTAACCGCGCTTTGTTGTGTTGCTTAACCGCGCGAAAACGCTCACGGAAAACGGGATCGTCGGCGTAAGGCTCCAGGCCCTGCAGCGCGGTCAGGTTGTTGACCCATTCACGCTTCAGGGTGTCATCAATCAGGCCAGCCAGCGCAGGATTGCACTGCTTTATCCAGCGGCGCGGCGTAATGCCGTTGGTGACATTATGAAACTTCTGCGGCCAGAGCTGATGGTACTCGGGAAAAAGATCCGTCACGACCAGCCCGGAATGCAGGGCCGCCACGCCATTCACCGCAAAGCCACTGACAACGCAAAGATTAGCCATTCTGACCTGCCCCTCGGCGACCACAGCCAGTTTGTTCCAAAGCGCTTTGTCATCAGGCCAGCGCTGTTTAACCTGCTGTTTGAGGCGACGGTTGATCTCTTTGATGATCATCATGTGGCGCGGCAGCAGGCTGCGTATCAGCTTCTCATCCCAGCGCTCCAGGGCTTCGGGCATTAAGGTGTGATTGGTATAGGCAAACACGCGGCTGGTGATGTGCCAGGCCTCGTCCCAACTTAGCTGGTGCTCATCCAGCAGCAGGCGCAGCATCTCCGGAATGGCGATAGTGGGATGCGTATCGTTAAGCTGAATGACCTCAAAATCAGGCAGCGCATGAATGCTTCTCCCCGCCTGATGATGGCGACGCAAAATATCGGCCACCGCACAGGCACACTGGAAATACTGCTGCATCAGACGCAGGCGTTTGCCCTGTGGATGGTTATCATTGGGATAGAGCACTTTGGTCAGGCTGGCGGCATCAATCCCCTGCTTCTCAGCCTGCAAAAACTGACCGTCGTTGAACAGGGTCAGGTCAAAGGGATGCTCACTGGTCGCTTTCCACAGCCTCAACGGCAGGGTGACGCCATTGCGATAACCTGTTACCGGTAAATCCCAGGCTTCTCCACGAAGATAAATGGCGGGCTCCCACACTTTACGCCCGTCATCCTGCTTGATGACTTTTCCGCCCATCGCGACGCGGACATCCAGCGCGGCGTTATGCCGAAACCAGGGGTACGTCTCGCGCGCCCAGTCGTCGGGTTCCTCGACCTGTTTCCCCTCTGCAAAACGCTGGCGAAACAAACCGTACTGGTAGTTAAGCCCGTGCCCGGTAGCGGGCTGCCCAACCGTCGCCATTGAGTCCATGTAACAGGCAGCCAGCCTGCCCAGGCCACCGTTCCCCAATGCCGGATCAACTTCTTCTTCCAGTAATTCGCTTAACTCAACCTGGTATTCCGCCAGCAGGGATTTGACCTCGTCGTACCACCCCAGATTCATCAGGTTATTTCCTGTAAGGCGCCCCAGCAGAAACTCCATTGAGAGATAGTTAACGTGACGCTGGGGTTGCGAGCCCCGGACCGCCGGTTGGGCGTTGAGCAATTCGTTGACCGTGGCACTCAGTGCCTGCCACCACTGGTGTGGCGTCATTTGTTTTGCGGAGGAGAAACCAAGATGCTGCCAGTGGCGGGTTAACGCAGCCTGAAAACGGGATTTGTTGAATTTCTGCTGTGGCATATCACTCCCTTTTGTATCCATATGGTTAAAGCAAAAATGGAATGCGCATGGGCCAGCCATATTGCTGGCGGCCATGTTAATTAAATACGCGAGTGGAGAAAAAAGCGACAGGCAGGTTTGAAAAACGCCAGTGATCTGACTGGCGTGCAGGTCTCAGCAGAGTTCGAGGTGAACCTCATGCTGTTCAATAACTTTCATGATGCTGTTAGGCGGCATCTTATCGGTGTAGAGATAGTCGAGCTGGCTCATATTGCCCAGATTGACCATCGCGTTACGGCCAAATTTCGAGTGGTCTACCACCAACATGACACAGCGGGAGTTTTCGATGATGGCGCGTTTGGTACGGACTTCGTGGTAGTCAAACTCCAGCAGCGATCCGTCCATATCGATGCCGCTGATCCCGAGGATGCCGTAATCAAGACGAAACTGTGAAATAAAGTCCAACGTCGCTTCCCCCATGACTGCGCCATCACGGGTACGCACTTCTCCACCGGCGATAATGACCCTGAAGTCTGGCTTGCCCATCAACAGCATTGCCACGTTCAGGTTGTTGGTCACCACGCGTAAATCGCTATGGTTTAACAACGCATGTGCCACGGCTTCTGGTGTGGTACCGATATCGATAAACAGCGTCGCCCCGTCCGGTATCTGGCTGGCCACCCGCTGTGCGATACGCGCTTTTTCAGCTGACCACATCATCTTGCGATCCTGCCAGGCGGTATTCTCTGAACTGGAAGGCAAGGCTGCGCCGCCGTGGTGGCGCTGAATTTTATTTTGATCGGCAAGGTCGTTTAAATCACGACGAATCGTTTGTGGGCTGACCTCGAAATGATCGACCAGCTCCTCAGTACTGACATATCCCTGACGCCGAACCAGATCAATAATGGCGTCATGACGTTGCGTCTGCTTCACATTCCTCTCCTGTTTCGGGCTTATTCTTATTCGTTGTGACTACCGTTTACGCTTGCGTGTGTCGACAAACGCCATTGCCAGTCCGACAAGCAGGCCACCAACGTGTGCTGCGTTAGCGATAGCCAGACCAAATGCACCAAACCAGCCCACCACCAGCCAGACAAGTGCAAAGCCGATTAACCCACGCTCCAGATAAACACCGCTGTCGGGATCGCGTTCACCGCGCAGCCAGCAGTATCCCATCAGCGCATAGACCACACCGGACAGGCCGCCAAACCAGATACCGCTAAATTTCGACTGAAGCCAGCCGCTGAGCAGTGCAGAAATGATAAAAATAACAAAAAGCTTACCGCTGCCCAGACGTTTTTCTACGGCTCCACCGAGATACCACCACCACATCAGATTAAACAGGATGTGCAACAGTGAAAAGTGAAGTAGCACATGGCTGAACCAGCGCCAGATCTCAAAATGTTGATCGGCATCTGGCCACGCCAGCCAGTACATTACGGTACGATCGCCCAGTACCTGCATCAGCACAAATACCGCAATACAGGCAAACATAACCACCATGGTCAACGGCCCGGCACGCTCACGGATGTTTGCCCAGATATTGCTTCGCTCATAGCGCAACCCGCTGTCGGTTTTACCACTGTGCCAGCTTGCCGCCTGGTAGCGCGGATGGTTGGGATCGCGCACAAACTGCTGAAGTTCGTTTTCGACCATCGAAAGCTGGCTTTCATCATCCAGCATAATGACGTAATGACTTTCACGTTCAATACGCAATTTCACGCCGCGCGTTGCCATATAGTCAACAAAAGCCTGCGCCATGCGCGGCTGGTTAAATTGGGTAATGCGCATTACTCACTCTCCGTGTTACGCCTGACCAGTCACTCAGCGCCACTGGTCACCTGTTGAGGGAAGGCGGCGCGCCAGGCATCAAACCCGCCATCAATACTGTAAGCAGTGGTAAATCCCTGGGCGTGCAGATAATCCGCTGCACTTTTACTGCTGTTGCCGTGATAGCACATTACCAGCACCGGCAGGCTTGTATCGGTTGAACTGATAAAATCATTAAGGTTGTTATTCGATAAATGCAAGGCGCCGTTGGCATGACCAAGAGCAAAACTTTGCGCATCGCGGATATCCACCATTACTGCGCCTTGTGCCAGCCGCTGTTGAGCCTGATGAACATCAATACATTGGTAAGTTTCCATGGTGTCTCTCATAACATCATCAAAATGACGTCTAGTGTAACCTGATAATCCTCGCCAATAACCTGACAATCACTACGGCTATTCACCTTTGCGCCCAGATAATGTTATCCATATCACGCAAAATTGTTTTTAGGTGGTTAAATACTGGCATCAATGTTGGTTTGCGATTATGATTATGCTCGAAAACGAACATAAGTGAACTATTCCGAACATCGGAGGAGACAACGTGGAAACCAAAGACCTGATCGTTATCGGCGGCGGCATCAACGGTGCTGGCATCGCAGCAGACGCTGCAGGACGCGGACTGTCGGTGTTAATGCTAGAGGCGCGGGACCTGGCTTGCGCGACCTCTTCCGCCAGCTCAAAGCTGATTCACGGTGGCCTGCGCTACCTTGAACATTATGAATTCCGTCTGGTGAGCGAAGCGCTGGCCGAGCGCGAAGTGCTGTTAAAGATGGCACCCCATATCGCATTCCCAATGCGCTTTCGCTTACCACACCGCCCGCATCTGCGTCCGGCGTGGATGATCCGTACTGGCCTGTTTATGTACGATCACCTGGGCAAGCGCACGAGCCTGCCGGGCAGTAAAAGCCTGAGCTTTGGTGCAGAGTCTGCACTTAAGCCTGAAATTAAGCGCGGTTTTGAGTATTCCGACTGCTGGGTGGACGATGCCCGAATGGTGGTACTCAATGCGCAGGAAGTGGTTAAACATGGTGGTGAGGTGCGTACCCGCACTCGCGTGACTCGCGCATGGCGTGAGAACGGCCTGTGGATGGTAGAAGCTGAGGATATCGACAGCGGCAAAACCTTCACCTGGCAGGCCAAAGGCCTGGTCAACGCCGCCGGTCCATGGGTTAAGCAGTTCTTCGACGATGGCCTGGAGCTGAAATCGCCTTACGGTATTCGCCTGATCAAAGGCAGCCATATTGTGGTGCCGCGCGTTCACAATGAGAAGCAGGCTTATATCCTGCAAAACGAAGATAACCGTATTGTGTTTGTTATTCCGTGGATGGATGAGTTTTCTATCATCGGCACCACCGACGTGGAATACAAAGGCGATCCGAAAAGCGTCGCTATTGATGATAATGAAATCGACTACATCCTGAAGGTGTACAACGGCCATTTCAAAAAGCAGCTGACGCCTGACGACATTGTGTGGACCTATTCCGGCGTGCGTCCGCTTTGTGATGACGAGTCCGATTCGCCGCAGGCGATCACTCGCGATTACACCCTGGATGTCCGCGATGACAACGGTCAGACGCCGCTGTTGTCCGTTTTCGGTGGTAAATTAACGACTTACCGTAAACTGGCCGAGCATGCGCTGGAGAAGTTGTCGAAGTATTATCCTGATGCGGGCGCAGCATGGACTAAAAACTGCGTGCTGCCCGGCGGTAATATTTCCGGCAGCAGCGACGATTACGCTGCCAGCCTGCGCCGCCGTTACCCGTTCATTACTGAAAACATGGCACGTCACTACGCCCGCACTTACGGTAGCAGCACCGAAGTGCTGCTTAAAGACGCGACATCGCTGGAAGACCTGGGTGAAAACTTCGGTCATGAGTTTTATGAGGCGGAGTTACGTTACCTTGTGCAGCATGAGTGGGTGCGTGAAGTGGATGATGCTATCTGGCGCCGTACCAAGCAAGGTATGTGGCTGAACGAAGCCCAGCAGGCACGCATTGCCGAATGGCTGGCGGCTAAGGCGAAGCCTACGCTGTCGCTGGCATCGTAGTCGCGCGTCAGCGCTGAAAGCGCGGTGCAACAGGTTGCGGCCTGTTGTGCCGCTTTTTTTTGCCTTAGCGGCGGCGTGTCAAGGTTCATTGCATGAACGTGGCTTTTGGTTGGTTGCCTGAGCGGCATCCAGTTATGTAACTCTGAGAAGGTTTCGCTCGCCAGGCGGCGGGCAGTTTCAGTCCGCCCCGTGCGGGCGACCGACAAGGGGCCGCCAGTCGCCGCGGCCCCTTGACCCCCGGCTCCCGTCCTGCCCACCCGCCGCTGCGCGGTGCCTTCGCTGCTTCAGGATTTCTGCCGGACCGCCCGGACGCGCCATCCCTGGCGCGGCCTGACTTTCGCCGACGTCCTGTCGGCTCATCCGGAAATCCTGCATCCGCTCAGCGGTACGGGAAGGCCGGCCCAACTCCCCCGCTTTGATAACTGTGTGAAAACCAACGCCTGTATCGCTTCAGATGTCAGAAAACATCGCTTCAGATGCCAGAAAAGCATCACAGCTTATTGCTGTTCATTTTTTCATTTTCGTCAGGCCTTCCTGTCTTCAGTTCTGATTGCGCATGTTCACAACAAGCAGGCAAAGCAGGCCTTTGGGAAAAATATACGCCCTCACAGGCGAGGGTTTGCTCGAGGCATCCGCCGCGCTGAGGAGAGAACGGAGGCTAGGACGGCGCGGCATGGAAGCCGCGACGAGGACGGCTGCGCCAAGGATGGCGCATCCGGACGGTCCGTCAGGCCACAGTGAATGACGAAGGAACAGCGGCGGCTGCCGGACGCCGGGATTGTTAAGGGGCTGGCGCGAGCCCCTTAACCCGACCGCCTGCACGGACAGGCTGAAACTCCCCGGCGCCTGGCGGGCGGAACCTGCTCAGAGCATAACGGTATGCTCACCGCCTCACAGGCAGAGCCAAACCCAATGATGAATAAGCCCTCACAGGCAGGGGTTTTCCGGAGGCATACGCCGCGCTGAGGAGAGAACGGAGGCCAGGACGGCGCGGCACGGAAGCCGCGACGAGGACGGCTGCGCCAGGGATGGCGCATCCGGACGGTCCGTCAGGCCGCAGTGAGTGACGAAGGTACAGCGGCGGCTGCCGGACGCCGGGATTGTTAAGGGGCTGGCGCGAGCCCCTTAACCCGACCGCCTGCACGGACAGGCTGAAACTCCCCGGTGCCTGGCGGGCGGAACCTGCTCAGAGCATAACGGTATGCTCACCGCCTCACAGGCAGAGCCAAACCCAATGAGGAATAAGCCCTCACAGGCGGGGGTTTTCAGAAGGCATCCGCCGCGCTGAGGAGAGAACGAAGGCCAGGACGTCGCGGCACGGAAGCCGCGACGAGGACGGCTGCGCCAGGGATGGCGCATCCGGACGGTCCGTCAGGCCGCAGTGAGTGACGAAGGTACAGCGGCTGCTGCTGCCGGACGCCGGGATTGTTAAGGGGCTGGCGCGAGCCCCTTAACCCGACCGCCTGCACGGACAGGCTGAAACTCCCCGGCGCCTGGCGGGCGGAACCTGCTCAATGCAAGACCGTGCCCCCACACCTGCCAGGTGCACAACCGTTGCGGGGGGAACCTGCTCAGAGCAGAAACGTTACCGCCAAACTACAACCTTACCGGCGAAATATTCCAAATCTCATCCGCATATTCCTGAATCGTACGGTCAGACGAGAAATAGCCCATGCCAGCAATGTTCATAGCCGCCCGGTGCTGCCAGACATCCGGCTGGCGATACAGTTCATCAACCTTATCCTGCGTATCCACATAGCTGCGGTAATCTGCCAACAGCTGATAGTGATCGCCGAAGTTGACCAGCAGGTCGAACAGATTACGGTAACGGCCGGGATCCTGCGGACTAAAGACGCCTGAGGCCAACTGAGTCAGCACCTGATGCAACTCTGCATCTTCTTCATAGTATTTACGCGGGTTATAACCTGCTTTACGCAAGGCTTCGACCTGCGGCGTTGTGTTACCAAAAATGAAGATGTTCTCTTTACCCACATGCTCCAGCATTTCAACGTTGGCCCCGTCCAGCGTGCCGATAGTCAACGCGCCGTTGAGCGCAAATTTCATATTACTGGTACCCGATGCTTCGGTACCTGCCGTTGAAATCTGCTCAGAGAGATCGGCAGCAGGAATAATAATCTGCGCCAGACTCACGCTGTAGTTAGGAATAAATACGACCTTGAGTTTGTTTTTAACCTGAGGATCGTTGTTGATGACCTTAGCCACATCGTTAATCAGATGAATAATGTGCTTGGCAACGTAGTAAGCGGACGCGGCTTTACCTGCAAAAATGTTAACACGCGGCACCCACTCGGCGTCCGGATCGGCTTTGATGCGGTTGTAGCGCGTAATCACGTGCAAAACGTTAAGCAACTGGCGCTTGTACTCATGGATGCGCTTAATCTGTACGTCAAACAGCGCGTTAGGATCGATAACGACATCCAGATTCTTCGCCACCCAGATCGCCAGACGTTTTTTGTTTTCCAGCTTGGCTTCGGCCACTTTCTCAATAAACGCAGGATAATCAACACAGCTTTTGAGTTCACTGAGCTGGCTTAGATCGGTGCGCCAGTTACGGCCAATTTGTTCGTCCAGCAATTCTGACAGTGGCGGATTAGCCAGCGCCAGCCAGCGACGTGGCGTTACGCCGTTGGTTTTGTTACAGAATCGGCCTGGGAACAGCCGCGAGAAATCGGCAAACAGGGACTGAACCATCAGGTTAGAGTGCAGTTCAGAAACGCCGTTAACCTTATGACTGACAACAACAGCCAGCCAGGCCATACGTACCCGACGCCCGTCGTTCTCGTCGATGATCGAAATACGCGACAGCAGATCCCAGTCGTCTGGATAGTATTCCTGAATCGTTTTAAGGAAAAAATCGTTGATTTCAAAGATGATGCTCAGATGACGCGGCAGGATCTTACCGATCATATCTACCGGCCAGGTTTCCAGGGCTTCAGTCATTAACGTGTGGTTGGTGTAAGAGAACACCTGGCAGCACACATCAAACGCATCATCCCAGGTGAATTTATGCTCATCAATCAACAACCGCATCAGCTCAGGAATCGCTAACACCGGATGTGTGTCATTAAGGTGAATGGCGATTTTATCAGCCAGATTGTTCCAGGTGCGGTGCATCATCCAGTGGCGATTCAGGATATCCTGCACGGTAGCTGACACCAGGAAGTACTCCTGACGCAAACGAAGCTCACGCCCGGAATAGGTCGAGTCATCGGGATAAAGCACGCGCGACACGTTTTCTGAGTGGTTTTTATCTTCCACAGCCGCAAAATAGTCACCCTGGTTGAATTTACCCAGGTTGATTTCGTTACTGGCCTGCGCGCCCCACAAACGTAACGTATTGGTCGAGTCAGTGTCGTAGCCAGGGATAATTTGATCGTAGGCCATGGCGAGAATTTCTTCGGTTTCCAGCCAGCGCACTTTTGCACCTTCGTGCTGAACGCGGCCACCGAAGCGAACTTTATAACGGGTGTTGAAGCGCTGAAACTCCCACGGGTTACCGTATTCCAGCCAGTAATCCGGAGACTCTTTCTGCTCGCCGTCCACAATATTTTGTTTGAACATGCCGTAATCATAGCGGATGCCGTAGCCGCGTCCGGGCATGCCCAGCGTAGCCAGAGAATCCAGGAAGCAGGCGGCAAGACGGCCTAAACCCCCGTTGCCCAGGCCGGGATCGTTCTCTTCTTCCATGAGTTCGGCCAGATCGAGGCCCATTTCGTCCAGTGCCAGATTGAGATCGTCGTAGATCCCCATGGCCAGTAGCGCATTGCCCAACGTGCGGCCCATCAGGAATTCCATCGACAGGTAATAAACCTGACGCACATCCTGGGAAAGTTGAGCACGATTAGAACGCAGCCAGCGCTCTACCATGCGATCGCGCACGGCAAGCAACGCGGCGTTGAGCCATTCATGTTTGTTCGCAATCGAAGGGTCTTTACCAATGGTGAACATCAGTTTGTAAGCGATTGAGTGCTTTAAGGCATCAACCGTCAACGTAGGTGAAGCGTAAGTGAATGGTGTATTCATTTTCTGTTTCCCAATCCGTTACAACAAACGTTGGTAAAGATCGCGGTAGGCTTGAGCGGCAACCTGCCAGCTAAAGTCCATTCCCATCGCCTGACGCTGCACATAACGCCACAGTGAAGGACGAGACCACAACACAAAAGCACGACGAATGGCCCTTAATAAGGACCAGGCATTACTGTCTTCGAAACTGAACCCACTGGCAATGCCATCCGCTAAATTTTCTAGCGAACTGTCGTTGACCGTATCCGCCAGCCCGCCCGTGCGGCGGACCAGTGGCAGCGTGCCGTATTTCAGTCCATAGAGCTGTGTCAGGCCGCAAGGCTCAAAACGGCTCGGTACCATAATGACATCGGCCCCACCAACGATGCGATGCGAGAATGCCTCGTGGTAGCCAATCTGCACGCCCACGCTGCCGGGATGTTCGGCGGCGGCGGCCAGAAAGCCCTGCTGCAGCTCAGCATCACCCTGTCCTAACAGCACCAGCTGTCCGCCCTGCGCCAGTAAACCCGGCAGCGCTTCCAGCACCAGATCCAGCCCTTTTTGCCGGGTCAGGCGGCTGATCACGGCAAACACCGGTGCTTTATCGTCAACCTTCAGTCCCATCGCAACCTGCAGCTGGCGCTTGTTTTCCGCTTTAGCTTCCAGCGTATCCCGGTTGTAGCGGGAGCTCAGCAACAGATCGTGAGAAGGATCCCAAATAGCCGGGTCCACGCCGTTCAGAACGCCGCTCAGGCGACCTTCACGCATACGCTGTGCCAGCAACGTTTCCATGCCATAGCCGTACTCTGGCGTCGTAATTTCACGCGCGTAAGTTGGGCTGACTGCCGTCACGTGGTCGGCGTAGAACAAGCCGGCCTTCAGGTAAGAGATCTGGCCAAAGAACTCCAGACCAAACATGTTAAAAAACGATTGTGGCAGCTGAATCTGATCCAAATGGTGCGCCGAAAAAAGCCCCTGATAAGCCAGGTTGTGCACGGTGAAGACAGACTTAGCCGGACGGCCACGCGCCTCCAGATAAGCACACGTCAGGCCCGCATGCCAGTCGTGTGCATGAACAATATCCGGTCGCCAGTAGCTATCCAGCCCGCAGCCTAACTCACAGCCCATCCATCCCAGTAAAGCAAAGCGCAAATAGTTGTCGACGTAGGCAAACTGCGATTCATCATGATAAGGACTGCCCGGCCGATCGTAGAGATCGGGAGCGTCGATAAGATAGATACCTACCCCATCGAATCGCCCAAAAAGCAGGCGCACCGGACCGGCAAAGGTTTGCAGTTCCGCAACCACCTGCGTATCGGGTATTCCTTTACGTAATGCAGGAAACGCGGGTAACAACACACGCGTATCTGTTCCACCCGCAATTTGTGCCTGAGGTAATGCTCCGACTACATCAGCCAGCCCGCCCGTTTTCAGCAGCGGGAAAAGTTCTGAACAGACATGTAAAACCTGCATCCTCGACCTCATTAAGTTACCAGGCACGATCCTCGTGCCGATGGGTTGTGTGCCGCTTGTCGTTTATGATCCCGCGCTATTTAGTTTGGCCAGCATGGCGCGCGTAACCAGTACAATGCCTTCTTCTGAACGGAAAAACCGGCGGCTGTCTTCATCAGGGTTTTCACCAATCACCATCCCTTCTGGCAGCACACAGGCGCGGTCAATGACGCAGCGGCGCAGACGACAGGATCGGCCGACTACCACATCAGGTAGCAGTACCGTTGAATCGATATTGCAAAATGAGTTCACCCGCACGCGGGAAAACATGACCGAATTCACCACCACCGATCCCGAGATAATGCAGCCACCGGAGACCAGTGAGTTCATCGTCATACCATGGCTGCCGGAACGGTCCTGAACAAACTTTGCCGGTGGCAAAGGTTCCATGTGCGTCCGAATCGGCCAGGTGCTGTCGTACATGTCCAGCTCGGGTGTAACAGAGGCTAAATCAAGGTTGGCGCGCCAGTAGGCTTCCAGCGTACCCACATCCCGCCAGTAGGGCGGTGCCTCGTGATCGTTTTGCACACAAGAGATCGCAAACGAATGGGCGTAGCCCTCTCCACTCGCGACCACTTTTGGCAGAATATCTTTGCCGAAATCGTGGCTTGAACCTGCTTCATGCAGGTCGGCTTCCAGCAAGCCATAGAGGTATTCGGCGTCGAAGACATAAATTCCCATACTGGCCAGCGATTTGGTGTCATCGCCCGGCATTGTCGGTGGCTTCGGCGGCTTCTCTACGAAATCGATTACTTTATTGTTTTCGTCGACGGCCATCACACCAAATGCGGTCGCCTCATGCACCGGCACGGGCAGACAGGCGATGGTGCATCGCGCATCGTTCAGCACGTGGTCCAGCAACATCCTTGAGTAATCCATCTTATAGATATGATCACCGGCCAGGATGACGACGTACTGCGCGCCATAGCGTCGGATAACGTCAAGGTTCTGTGTTACTGCATCCGCTGTTCCGCGATACCATTGCTCCGTCGAGAAGCGCTGCTGCGCAGGTAGCAGGTCAACAAATTCATTCATCTCTTCGTTGAAGATAGACCAACCACGCTGAATATGTTGAGTTAACGTATGAGACTGGTATTGCGTAATGACCCCAATGCGGCGAATCCCTGAGTTCACACAGTTGGAAAGTGCAAAGTCGATAATGCGGAATTTGCCACCAAAGTGAACGGCGGGCTTGGCACGCTTAGCGGTAAGATCGACCAGACGCGTACCGCGTCCACCAGCCAGTACAAGGGCAACGGTTTGTGTAGGGAGCTGGCGCGCCAGCATGAGATGTTCTGCTCTTTCTAATTTGACCATGTCTGACTCCTTATCATTGCTTTTGGAACACACACACAGCGTGTGCGGGACCATGCCAGACAGTTAACCGGATGGGGTGACATTCCCCGGTGAAAGGAGGAAGGACGTGCCATTCTCCGTCTGGTAAGGCGATATCACATATCGAATCTGTCGCATTTATTGTTATTAACCAGCGGTCTGAAAGCAGAATCTGCAGGCTACACATGCCCTGCTTCCAGCCAGCTTCATCTACGGGATTACCCTGGGCGTCCAGCCACTGGACATTGCCGTCATCGTTCTGCCACCAGCGATCTGCTGTGAGTGCAGGAATTCGCTTGCGCAGTTGAATCAGCGACGCCGTAAAATCGACCAGCGCTTTTTCGTCATCGTGCCAGTTGAGCCAGCTCAGAGGATTGTCCTGGCAATACGCATTGTTATTGCCCTGCTGACTTTGACCCCGTTCGTCTCCCGCCAGCAGCATGGGCGTTCCCTGAGAAAGCAGCAGCGTGGTCAGCAGCCCTTGCATGCTGCGGCGCCGGCGCTGCGCCACCTCCGCACTGCTCTCCAGACCTTCTGTACCATGATTGTGGCTATAGTTGTTACCGTGCCCGTCACGGTTTTCTTCACCGTTAACTTCGTTATGTTTATTGTTGAAACTCACGAGGTCGCGTAGGGTAAAACCATCGTGAGCGGTAATCAGATTGATGGTCGCGTGCGGCCTGCAATCGTCATGCTGAAAAAGGTCGCTTGAGGCGGCAAACCGGCAGGCAAATTCCCCCAGGCTGACGTCACCATGCAGCCATGCGCGCCGGGTCGTATCGCGAAATTGATCGTTCCATTCTGCAAAGGGCGCAGGAAAATTGCCTACCTGATAACCACCTGGACCGATATCCCAGGGCTCGGCGATCAGTTTGACTTTTGACAGTATCGGACAGGCGCGGATGGCCTCAAACAGAGCCGCATCGCGGTGATAATCCGGTTCGCGACCCAGCACCGGCGCAAGATCAAAGCGGAAACCATCGACGTGACAGACGCGCACCCAGTAGCGCAGCGCCTCCAGCGTCCAGTTCATTACCTGCGGATGGTTGAGGTTCAGGGTATTGCCGCAGCCGGTCCAGTTGTGATAATCGCCCTGTTCGTCCAGCCAGTAATAGCTGGCGTTATCAATGCCGCGAAAGGAAAGCGTCGGTCCGGTGTCATCCAGTTCCGCCGTGTGGTTAAACACCACATCCAGCAGCACCTCAATCCCGGCAGCGTGCAGACGCTTTACCGCCTGCTGAAACTCTTGCAGAGGAGACAGGCCATCCTGACCCGATGCATAGCGGGGATCGACAGCCCAGAGGGCAAAGGGGTTATAACCCCAGTAGTTAGTCAGTCCCAGGCGCAGCAGGCGAGGCTCGCTGGCGAACTGCGCAATGGGCAGGAGCTCAATGGCGGTGATGCCCATTTTCAGCAGGTAATCCACCATCACCGGATGGCCCAGAGCAGCATAGGTGCCGCGCAGGGGTTCAGGAATGCCGGGATGCAGCTGCGTCAGACCGCGGACATGCGCTTCGTAAATGACGCTATCGCCCCACGACGTGCGCGGCGGCACATCCCCTTGCCAGTCGAAATCGTCCGTCACGACAATGCTCTTGGGAGCGAGGGCGGCGTTATCACGACCATCAGGCTCGCCGTACCCGCAGTGAAAGCGCGGATCGTCGGGGACATCGCCCTGCACTGCTCTGGCGCAGGGATCGATTAACAGTTTGGCAGGATTAAAAAAGTGCCCCTGCTGGGGCGCCCACGGCCCGTGTACCCGATAGCCATAACGCTGTCCGGGCTTGAGTCCGGGCAGATAGCCGTGCCAGATATCGCCGCTTCGCTCAGTGAGTTCAACGCGCTGCTCAAGGCCGTTCTCATCGAACAGGCACAGTTCAACACGCTCAGCGTGATGGGAAAACAGCGTAAAATTGACCCCTTTCCCATCGTAGCTGGCACCCAGCGGTTGGGGATGTCCGGCACGTAATATCATTCCCCCTCCCGCACGAACCATACCGTCGCCAGTGGCGGTAAATTCAGGCTCAGCGATTGCGGGCGGCCATGACTTTCCTGCTGATCGGTGTGCACCAGATGATTGCGCACGTCGCTGCCGTGGTATTCATGCTGGTCGGTATTAAGCACTTCGCGCCAGCTGCCCGCCTGGTTCACGCCGAAGCGATAGCCCGGACGCGGGACAGGGGTAAAGTTGCTGACAACAATCACTTCATTGCCATCGCGGTCGCGACGTACAAACGCAAAGACGGAATGCTCTGCATCATCAACAACCAGCCACTCAAACCCCGCTGGATCGAAATCAAGCTGATGCAGGGAGGTGTAATGCTGATAGGTATGGTTCAGATCGCGCACCAGACGCTGAACGCCGTGATGCCAGTTGTCCTCACCTTCAAGCAGGTGCCAGTCAAGGCTGACATCGTGATTCCACTCTCTGCCCTGCGCAAATTCGTTGCCCATGAATAACAGCTTCTTACCCGGAAACGCCCACATCCAGCCGTAGTAGGCACGCAGGTTAGCGAATTTTTGCCAGGCATCTCCCGGCATGCGATCAAGAATAGAGCGTTTTCCGTGCACCACTTCATCGTGCGACAGCGGCAGGACGAAGTTTTCGCTGTAGTTGTACATGATGCCAAAGCTCATCAGATTATGATGGTAGCGGCGATGTACCGGGTCGAGTTTCATATAGTCCAGCGTGTCATGCATCCAGCCCAGGTTCCATTTGTACCAGAACCCCAGGCCGCCACCTTCAGGCGGTCGTGAAACACCAGGATAGTCTGTGGACTCTTCAGCCATCGTCACTGAACCTGGGGCGACGTGTCCCAAAGTACGGTTGGTATAGCGCAGGAAATTAATGGCTTCGAGATTTTCGCGACCACCGTATTGATTGGGGATCCACTCGCCTTCGGCGCGGCTGTAATCACGATAGATCATTGAAGCCACCGCATCGACACGCAGGCCATCAATACCGAAGCGCTCCATCCAGTACAGTGCATTGCCTGCCAGGAAGTTACTGACTTCCCGACGGCCAAAGTTGTAAATCAGCGTATTCCAGTCCTGATGGTAACCTTCACGCGGATCGCTGTGCTCATACAGTTCGGTGCCATCAAACTTCGCCAGACCAAAATCATCGCTCGGGAAATGGCCTGGCACCCAGTCCAGTAACACATTCAGCCCTGCGGCATGGGCGCTGTCGATAAAGTAGCGGAAATCATCACGGGTACCGAAACGGCGGGTGGGCGCATACATACCGAGCGGCTGATAACCCCAACTGCCGTCAAACGGATGTTCGTTAATGGGCAGCAGCTCAATATGGGTAAACCCCATCTCTTTAACGTAAGGCACCAGCTGCTCCGCCAGCTCTTTGTAACTGAGCCAGAAGTTGTCATCAGTATGGCGACGCCACGATCCCAGATGCACTTCGTAGATAGAGATGGGTTTATCAAACTCATTTGCCGCTTTGCGTGAGGCCGACATCTCCACTTTTTCGGGTAGGCCGCAAATCATTGATGCGGTTTGCGGACGCATTTGTGCTTCAAACGCTAAAGGATCGGCCTTGATACGGAGCTGTCCATGGGCATCGATGATTTCAAATTTATAGAGTTGCCCGTTAACAGCGCCAGGAACAAACAGCTCCCAGACGCCCATTTCCTGACGCAGACGCATCGGATGACGACGGCCGTCCCAAAAGTTGAAATCACCGACAACCGATACGCGGCGTGCGTTAGGTGCCCAGACACAAAAACGCGTACCAATCACACCATCAATGACGTCGCCGTGGGCGCCCAGCGTTTCATAGGGCCGCAGGTGCGTGCCTTCTGCCAGCAGCCACAAGTCCATCTCTTGCAACAAAGGGCCAAAGCGGTAGGCATCATCAATGAGGTTCTGCTGGCCGTGCCAGTTAACCGCCAGTTGATAGCGAAACGGATTTTTACGACGAGGAACGACGCCACTGAAAAAACCACGAGAATCATCACACTTCAGTTGGACCAGTTTGCGTCCTGTTGAGGTTTCAATGACCCAGACTTCCAAGGCTTCCGGAAGCAGCGCACGCACTTCAAGACCATTTTCGGTTTTATGCATCCCCAGCAGTGAAAAGGGGTCGGAATAATTACCCGCAAAAAGGGCATTGATCGCCTGGCGATCGGGTAGCTCTGACATGACTTTCTTCCTGTGATAGTTGGCAGGCGAAAAGACCACGACGTCGTGTTATCGCAGGTCTGTTGCGCTGCTCTTCATTGAGCCATGAGTACAGCGGCGTGGGTGTCAAAACGAAACGCTCCTCACCACGCGCCTCCTTAAATCACAACCAGTTAGCATCAAGCCTGTCTGCTCAATGCAAAGCCCGTAGTACCGCCAGATGCCCATCCGGCAAGCCTCCAGACATTAAATAACTTTTACTTTCACGTGCAAGCCGGCCCTGGCTAAAAAAGGCAGTCATCACCTACATCATCTGATGTAAGGCCGTTTTTAAGAGAGAACACCCGCCTTTTATTTTTGCGAACCGCCCCGCAAAAAATTAAATTATATTAATGTATAACAGATTCACGTTTCATCTTATTTAATAAAAACCGGCCACTTTTCGCTAAGAGCCCGCCATTCCGCTTAAGCCGTTCTTTTTTTCGGAAAGACCGGCCGGGAGGAGGACGTTTTAGCGCCCCGCTGCTGCACCGCGTATCTCAGGCGCCGCCGGGTTTTAGCGCAGAGCGAAGCCTCCAGCATCGCGGGTTAAGCGCTGCCAGTCAGATATGATTTATCCGCCTCATCGGTTGGATGGACGTCGGTGAAAAACAGTGCCAGTACGTTCCTCGAAAAAATGTCTTTCCCATCTACAACAACCATTTAGTTAATAAAGTAAAACAGTTAACTCGCGGCGCACCCTTGTTAAATCATAGCTTGATGACAGCGGTTATAAGAGCAGATAAGCAAAAATTTATTTCTGGACAGGCAAAAAGGGGAAGCGGATCACTTAGCGATCGTAACAGTAGAACAATTTGCAGTGATTTGTGGGAATAAGACCGGACAAGTCCGGTCTTTTGATGCTTTCAGATTTAGTCGATGAGCAAACGCAACATGCGACGCAGCGGCTCGGCAGCGCCCCAAAGAAGCTGATCGCCGACAGTAAAGGCAGAAAGATATTCTGGCCCCATATTCAACTTGCGGAGACGTCCTACCGGTGTATTCAGCGTACCGGTCACGGCGGCTGGGGTGAGTTCACGCAGGGTGAGTTCACGATCGTTAGGCACCACTTTCACCCATTCATTGTGGGAAGCCAGCAGTTGCTCAATTTCCGCCAGCGGCAGGTCTTTTTTAAGCTTCAGCGTAAAGGCCTGGCTGTGGCAGCGCAGCGCGCCCACGCGGACGCATAGCCCGTCAACCGGAATGACGCGCGGGGTCGCCAGAATTTTGTTCGTTTCGGCCTGACCTTTCCACTCTTCGCGGCTCTGACCGTTTTCGAGTTGCTTGTCGATCCACGGAATCAGGCTGCCCGCCAACGGCACGCCAAAGTTATCCGTTGGCAGCGTACCAGAGCGGGTGAAATCCGTTACGCTTCGCTCAATATCCAGAATCGCCGAAGCCGGGTTTTGCAGAGAAGTCGCCACGTGATCGTGCAACATGCCCATCTGCGTCAGCAGTTCGCGCATATGACGCGCGCCGCCGCCGGATGCAGCCTGATAGGTTGCCACTGAGGCCCATTCCACCAAATCCTGTGCAAACAGACCGCCTAGCGACATTAACATCAGGCTGACGGTGCAGTTACCGCCAACAAAGGTTTTTACGCCGCTGTCGATGCCCTGACGAATAACCTGATGGTTAACCGGATCGAGAATAATGATGGCATCGTCTTTCATACGCAGCGTTGACGCCGCATCGATCCAGTAGCCATTCCAGCCGCTGGCGCGCAGTTTTGGATAGACCTCAGAGGTGTAGTCACCGCCCTGACAGGTGATAATGATATCCAGCGCGTTCAACGCCTCGATATCAAAGGCATCCTGCAACGTACCCTGCTGCTTGCCTGCAAACGTCGGGGCCGCTTCACCGTGCTGCGAGGTGGAGAAGAAGACCGGATTGATCACATCAAAATCCCGTTCTTCGCTCATGCGGGACATCAGCACTGAGCCAACCATACCGCGCCAACCAACTAAACCTACATTCTTCATGTCATGTCCGTTTCAGGATGATAAACACCTGACTTTCTTATCGAAGGGAAAAGTGTCGTGGTACTCTCACGCCACTCTGCGTAATAATCAGATCTGCCTGTGATGATTTACTCTACAAAATGCAGCTTTTCTGGCAAGTGAATTAATGTAATCAGGCCAACTTTTTCAGCAACACCGCTAATAACCTGACTTTATCTATAACGAGAAGACGTAAAACGAATGACTGAAATGATCTCGGCAACAATATTATTGTTGTTAATAATGGATCCCTTAGGCAATTTGCCGATTTTTATGTCGGTTTTAAAGCATCTGGAACCGAAACGTCGGCGAGTCGTGCTTATTCGTGAAATGCTGATTGCGCTCATCATCATGTTGCTGTTTTTGTTTACCGGCGAGCGAATTCTGGCCTTTCTCAACCTGCGTACTGAAACCGTGTCCATATCTGGTGGCGTCATCCTGTTTTTAATCGCCATCAAAATGATTTTCCCGTCACCTGAAAGCAGTAGCACGGGCTTACCGGCGGGAGAAGAGCCTTTTCTGGTGCCGCTGGCGATTCCCCTGGTGGCCGGGCCGTCATTGCTGGCGACCCTGATGCTGCTGTCGCATCAGTATCCCAATCAAATGTCTCATCTGGTGGGTGCCCTGCTCATTGCCTGGGGCGTAACGGTCATGATTCTGCTGTTGTCAGGCCTGTTTCTTCGGCTGCTGGGCGATAAGGGCGTTAATGCGCTGGAACGTCTGATGGGATTGATACTGATTATGCTGGCAACGCAGATGTTCTTAGACGGGATTCGCGTGTATCTGAAGTTGTAACCATGGTCGATTGTAACCGGGCAGCCCTGCCCGGTTACAACGCATCAGGAAAGCAGCGTAAAGGCGATCATGCCGACTACGGCACCGACGGTGCCCAAAATGGTCTCCATCAATGTCCACGTCTTTAAGGTTTCCCCTTCCGTGGCGCCGGTAAATCGCCCAAACAACCAGAAACCTGCATCGTTAACATGGCTGATAATAATGGAACCGCCACCGATACAGATGGACAAGGCCGCCAGCTGCGCGCCGTTATAATGCAGTGGCTCAATCACAGGCATGATCAATCCCACTGTCGTCAGGCAGGCGACCGTGGCCGATCCCTGAATCACCCGGACCGCCCCAGACAGAATAAAACAGGCCAGCGCAACGGGCAGCCCGGCACCGGTCAGGGCATTTCCCAGCACAGGCCCTACGCCGGAATCGACCAGTACCTGTTTAAAGACGCCGCCCGCACCAATCACCAGCAAAATAATGCCTGCTGGCTGCAGTGCGCTGCCGCAGATCTGCATCACTTTCTCTTTTTCCATGCCCTGACGATAAGCCAGGCCGTAAATAGCCACCAGGCAGGCCAGCAGAATGGCGATAAAAGGATGGCCGATAAATTCCAGCCATTGATAAAGCGCGGTGCCTTCCGTGGTGAAGCGTGCGCCAATGGTTTTTAACCCGACCAGCACGAGAGGAAACAGGATTAACGCCAGGCTAAAACCAAAAGAGGGCAGCTTGTTTTCATCAATATCCGGCTGATGATCTTCAGGAGGCGCGCTGAACGAAACGCGTCTGGCGATAAAATTACCAAACAGCGGCCCGGCAATCAGCATGCCCGGCAGCGCAGCGCACAGGCCGATTAAAATCATCCAGCCAAAATCTGCGTGCATCTGAGACGCCAGCAACATGGGCGCAGGCCCCGGCAGCAGAAAGGCCGCGGCGGCAGCCACACCGGCAAACAGCGGTATCACTAGCTTCACCAGATTATCCCCCGTGCGTCGGGCGACGGCGAAAGCAATGCTGATAAGCAGTACCACGGCAACTTCAAAGAAGAGCGGTAAGGCACAGATTAGCCCGGCGATTCCCATGGCAAAGTGGGCGCGGTTTTCGCCAAAGGTCTTGAGCATGCGAATCGCAATTTGGTCAACGGCACCGGTTTCATGCAGGATCTTGCCGAACATCGCGCCCAGCGCCACCACAATTGCCAGAAAGCCCAGCGTGCCGCCCATGCCTTTCTGCATGGTTTCGGCGATGTTATCCAGTGGCATACCGGATAACAGCCCGGCCCCGACTGAAACCAGCATCAAGGCAAGAAAGGCATGCATGCGGGCTTTCATCACCAGAAAGAGCAGCAGCAGGACAGAGCCTGCTGCGGTTAAAATAAGTGTTGCGGTATTCATGGCCTAGCCTTGATTAATGGCGTCCTTGATGGTCGCAACCGTCGCCGCCACAACCTCATCCAGCGGGTTCGCGATATCCACGACCAGCACATCTTTTTCATCACTGCCCGGCTCTTCCAGGGTGGCAAACTGCGTCACCAGCATTTGCGGCTTGAAGAAGTGGCCTTTACGCGCCTTCAGACGGGCTTCGATGGTATCGAAATCCCCTTTCAGATACACAAAACTCAGGTTGTCATTGCCCTGACGAAGAATATCGCGGTAATGCTTTTTCAGGGCTGAACAGACGATGATGGAAATGGCCTGGGTGCGTTGCATCGCGAAAGCCGCGTCGTTCAGAGCCTGTAACCAGGGCAGACGATCGTTATCATCCAGTGGATGGCCTTCTGCCATTTTCAGGATATTGGCACGCGGATGAAGAAAATCACCGTCGAGAAACGCGGTGTTCAACTGGTGAGAAACCTGGTTAGCGACAACGGATTTACCGCTGCCTGAAACACCCATCAGAATAAAAACGTGATGTGGCGAAGATTGCGTGGTCATTTTTTACTCCGGCAAGTTCAGTCAGTCTACCATGTTACCGATAACAATGGTGGAGCACATTGTCCTGGTGGCATTCCATGCTGGCAACCTTTTTACATCCCAAAGCGTTAAAGTGTGAGCTGCTTCATAAAATCGCGTTAATCAGATACTGCCACCTTCCAGAATCTCAAAACCGATATCCAGCGGTGGTGTAACGCTGTGTTCCCCGGCGATACGCGCCAGTAATAATGCAGCAGACTCACGTCCCATTCGGTCGCGCGGGGTGAGTACCGTTGCCAGCTGCGGCGTGACAACCTGGCTAATATCATGGCCGTGGAAACCGGCAATCGCCATTTGGGAAGGCACCTTGAGTCCCTGTCGCTGACACTCAAACATCGCGCCGACCGCCAGATCGTCATTGGTACAGAACAGGCTGTCTGTCTGAGGATAACGGCGCTGCGCTTCACGCAGCAGATCGCCGCCTGCGCTAAACGAGGAGGCTTCTTCCATCATCACGCTGCGCGGCGTTAATCCGGCCTCGCGCATGGCGGCTTCATAACCGCGCTGTTTTTGCAGCGTTCGCTCATCCAGACGCGCGCCCAGATAAACGGTATGACGATGACCTTTATTGATGATTGCCAGCGTCATCTGCCGGGCCGCCTCGACATTGTCAAAGCCGACCGCCATATCAAGACAAGGGGTAACGCTGTCCATCATTTCAATGACCGGAATCCCCGCCACTTCCAGCATGCGCAACGTGCCGGGCGTGTGGGTGCGCTCCGTCAGGATAACGCCGTCGATGTTCCAGCCCAGCAGCGACCGTAGCTGACGCTCTTCTTTTTCCGGGTTATAGCCAAAGTGCGCCACCAGCGTCTGATAACCGGCCTCATCGGTGACGGCTTCAATGCCACGCAGTACATCGGCAAAAACCTGATTGGTCAGGGAAGGCAGCAACACGCCAATGGCGCGGCTGGTCGCATTCGACAGCATATCCGGGGCACGATTCGGTATGTATCCCAGTTCGTCCAGCGCCACGGCAATCTTTTTCCCCAGCGCAACGGACACCTGCTCGGGATTACGCAGATAACGACTGACAGTCATTTTGGTGATACCGATACGATCGGCAACGTCCTGTAAAACCGGTCTTTTCTTCTTCATCGTAAGCGCCTGGATAGCCCTGAAAGCAAGTTACGACGAGTCTATCACTTTTTTGCAGCCAGATTGCCAGTGGGGCGAGATATGCCCGCCCCAACAGGCTTATACCGGCGGCAGATCAAACAGCAGGACTTCCGCGGCGCTGTCTGCTTCGAGCACCAGGCTGCTTTCGTCCCAGATGGCAAAAGCATCGCTGTTTGTCGCTGGCTGACCGTTTACCTTGACCTGGCCCTTCACCACCTGGATCCAGATACGGCGGCCCGCGTCGGGTACCACGCTGTCGCTGTCGCCCGCCGCAAATACCCAGCGCGACAACGTCATGTCCTGCCAGACTTTGAGCGATCCGTCACGGGCATCAGGCGTCAGAATATACTGGCGTCCCTGTACGTCGGGAAAACGGCGCTGAGCGTAGCGCGGCTCTATCCCTGTGCTTTCTGGAATAATCCAGATTTGGTAGAGGTGCAGGGGTTCGGTTTGGCTGGCGTTATATTCTGAATGACGCACGCCCGTACCGGCACTCATAATCTGGAATTCGCCTGCCGGTATCTGTTCTTTATTCCCCATGCTGTCCTGATGTTCAACGGTACCTGACAGCACATAGGTCAGAATTTCCATGTCTTTATGGGGATGCGTACCAAAGCCCTGACCCGGATCGATCACGTCTTCGTTAATGACGCGTAACGCCGAAAAGCCCATAAAATTGGCATCGTAATAGTTGGCAAAGGAAAAGGTATGCCAGCTGTCCAGCCAGCCGTGATTCGCGTGACCGCGTTCTTCAGCTTTACGTAAATAGATCATGTTCAAATCTCCTCACTGTTTTTTATAGTGTGGTATCCGGCGTAAAAGATTGATAGCTGAAAAACTTCACCTCTCTGTTCAAAAATTATGAACATTAAATGACGGGTTGTTGAAAGGGGCTGAAGGAGGCCTGGCGGGAAGAGGTAGCAAAAAAAAAGCCAGCACCCGGCTGGCTAAATAATACTGGAAGCAATGTGAGCAATGTCGTGCGTTCTACCGTGTCGATGACACGCGAGAAAGCATGACAATAATAATCATTATCATTCGCATCTGTAAAGTCTTTTTGCACATTCTTTTATTGACGTCATGCGTAAATACCTTGAAGTTGAAAGGGTTATCACCCTGCCAACAAGGATAAGCGCTATGAACACGGTAACCATTCGTCATGCTATCCCTTCTGACGCATCCGCATTAACGCGTCTTTACAGCCAGCCCGAAACGCAGGCGGCTACCCTGCACCTGCCTTATCCTTCCCCCTCGCTGTGGGAGCAGAAACTCACTAGCCCGCGCGCGGGCGTTTATATGCTCGTTGCCTGTCTCGGTGAGCAGGTCGTTGGGCAACTTACGCTTGAGGGAATGACGGCCGCACGGCGACGGCATTGTGCCAGCCTGGGGATGGGCGTCGATCCGGCGTTTCATCGTCGCGGGATTGGCAGCGCCCTGATGGCCGCGATGATCGATCTCTGCGACAACTGGCTACAGGTTACGCGCATTGAACTCACGGTGTTTGCCGACAATGACAACGCGATAGCGCTGTATCACAAGTTCGGCTTCCGAATTGAAGGCACCGCGCAAGGCTTCGCCATGCGTGAGGGTGCCTTGATCGATACACATTATATGGCGAGGCTGAAAACATAAGATTACGGGCAGCCAAAGGGCTGCCCGTTTTCATCAGTAACCTGCGCTCAGGTCATCTACGGTGCGCGGATCGGACGCGCCATACAGCGTACCGTCAGGCCCAATCATAATACTTTGGGTACTGCCCATCGACGGCAACACTTTCACATGCTGGCCTTTGGCCTCCAGTAACCGCAAGGTATCCGGACTGAATCCCTTTTCAACACGCAGCTGATCGGGCAGCCATTGATGATGGAAGCGCGGCGCGTTGGTCGCCTCTGCCACGTTCATCCCGTAATCAATACTGTTCACCACCATCTGCAATACCGTGGTGATAATGCGGCTGCCGCCCGGGCTACCCGTTACCAGCCATGTTTTCCCGTCTTTCACCACGATAGTCGGTGACATCGAAGACAGCGGACGCTTCCCGGCCTGCACGGCATTGGCTTCGCCGCCGACTAACCCGTAAACATTCGGCGTGCCCGGCTTGGCAGAGAAATCATCCATCTGGTTATTCATCAGAATGCCGCTGTTACCGGCGACGATACCGCTGCCGAAGTAGGTGTTAAGCGTGTAGGTGACAGCGACCGCATTGCCACTTTTGTCCACCACGGAGAAGTGAGTAGTTTGATTACTTTCGTAAGGGGCCAGTTTACCCGGCTTGATCTCGCTGGACGGGCGGGCTTTGGCAATATCAATCTGCTGCGCCAGTGACTTCGCATAGGCTTTGCTGGTCAGCGCCTGCCAGGGCACCTTGACGAAATCCGGATCGCCCAGATATTCGGAACGGTCCGCGTAAGCATACTTCTCCGCTTCCGCCATGACCTGCATCGCGTCCGCGCTGCCGAAGCCCATTTTGCCCAAATCAAAATTTTCCAGGATATTCAGGATCTGCACGATATGAATGCCGCCCGATGAAGGCGGTGGCATGGAAAACACCTCATAACCACGATAGGTGCCGCTGACGGGCTTACGTTCAACCGCATGATAGGCTGCTAAATCGGCTTTATTAATTAACCCGCCATGCTGGGCCATTTCGGCAGCGATTTGATCGGCAATTTTTCCTTTATAGAAGGCATCCGGGCCTTGCTGCGCAATCAGTTGTAAGCTGTGGGCCAGATTTTTTTGCACCAGACGGTCGCCCTTCTGCCACGGCGTGCCATCGGGCTTATAGAAAATGGCTTTGCTATTGGGATGCGTGATCAGCACTTCCTTACCGTAGGTTTTCAGGTCATCCGCCAGCGCATCGTTGACGACAAAACCGTCACGCGCCAGTTTAATAGCAGGCGCCAGCAGCTTGCTGAGCGGCAGCGTGCCATATTTATTGACGGCTAAAGCAAAACCCGCCACGGTGCCGGGCGTACCTGAGGCCAGGTGCGAAGTGAGGGAAAGCTTGCTATCGGCATTTCCCTGCTTATCCAGGAACATATCGCGTGAAGCCGCCGCCGGGGCCATTTCACGGAAATCGATGGCCGTGGTCTGTCCTGATGCCGTGCGCAGCAGCATAAAGCCCCCACCGCCCAGGTTGCCCGCCTGCGGATGCGTGACCGCCAGCGCAAAGCCCACCGCAACGGCGGCATCCACCGCGTTACCGCCCTGGCGCAGGATATCAACGCCGACCTGGGTTGCCAGCGCATCCACTGAGGCCACCATACCGTTATGCGCCTTAACCGGATGAAACGTATCGCTGTCGATACCATAAGAGACGGGCGGTGCCTGAACCGGCGCGGCACCCGCCCCGGTCACAACAGTAAAACTCATCAATAATGACCAGCCCAGCTGGCGCAGTTTGCCTTGCATCATCATGTTGTTTCCACTCTCCACTTTTATTTACATTTCTTTATTCTTTATGTAACTGACTACAAACACAGTCGAATATCAAGAATTAACGCAAATTCAGTGCACTCCTGGAGCAGGAATCTGAACCCGTGCATAGAATGACGATAACGACCTCGTGACCCGATTTGGGCACGCACACACAGCACCCGGTCGTTTACTGGAGGATAAAAATGAAAAAGTGGCTTATGGTTTTTGCCGCCCTGCTGCCGTTAAGCGGCATGGCGAACATGCTGAATAACACCAACAATCCTAATCAACCCGGCTATAACCCTAGCCAGCAGCGCATGCAAACGCAGATGCTCAACCAGTCGCAGCAACAACAGAACAAACTGCAACAGGATCAGCAGCGTCAGAATCAGGATTTACAGCGTAAACTGCAGGAACAACGAGACAGTGCCCAGCAGCGAGTGATTAAATCGCAGCCGGGCCAGCAGCAGAATCAACAGAGTCAGTATTAGCGGAAATCGGGGCCGATGATGTCGATGCTGTCCGTACAGATGGCATCAACGCCCCATTTCAACAGCGTTCTGGCCCGGTCAGGGCTGTTTACGGTATAAACCAGAATATGCAGATCGGCCTCTTTCAGTTCTGCCACCCGCGCCTCGGTTAACACCTTATGATTGAGATGAATGGAGGTGCAGTCGAGCGCGCGGGTTTTCGCTTTCCACGCGGTGTCCCAGCTATGGGATAACAGCCCACGCGGTAGCTGAGGTTCAGCCTGCATCGCGGCTTCCAGCGCCTCAAAGGAAAATGATGACAGCAATGGCAGCGTTTGTCCCTGCCACAGCGCGGCGGCTGCCTGGGCAATGGCGCGCCCGGTTTCTGCATCCGTTCCTGTTGTAGGTTTAATTTCGATATTGGCCATCATGCCATGCTGGCGACAGCGCGCGGCGACCTCATCCAGCCGGGCCAGCTTTTCCCCCTGAAACACATCGCTAAACCAGCCGCCCGCATCCAGCTGTGACAGCTTGTCCCAGGGCAGTTCACCCGCTACGCCCCAGCCGTTGCTGGTACGATCTAACGTATCGTCATGCAGCAGGAAAATATGCGCATCGGCCGACAGTTTGGCGTCGAATTCAATCATCAGGTGACCATATCTGGCGCCCGTATCAATTGCCGCAAGTGTATTTTCCGGTGCCAGCTTTCCTCCACCCCGATGGGCGACGATGGGCGGATAAGGCCACTGTTTTTTGCTCATTCCAGACGTTTCCCGTGCGTTGAATCGAAGAAATGTAGCGACCCCACGGGCAGATGCAGCCATAAGGTACTGCCTGCTTCAGGGCGCTCGCTGTGGGGCAAGCGTACCACTAAACGTGCCTCACCGATGCGGCCATGCGCCAGATTATCCGCCCCGAGCATTTCCAGGGTTTCCACCCGGAACGGAATTCCGCCCTGCGCCTGGCTGCTGATCTGAATATGTTCTGGTCGTACGCCAAGGACGACGGGACGGTTGGCCCACTTTGCTTTTCCCTCGCCAATGGCTATCCCGTGGGAGGCATCAATCGTAAAGCGCGTCCCCTCCTGGCTGATATTGCCATGGATCAGATTCATGGCTGGTGAGCCCATAAAAGACGCGACAAACTGGCTGGCGGGCCGTTCATAGACCTCTACCGGCGTGCCGATCTGCTCCAGTATGCCTTTGTTCATGACCATGACGCGCTGTGCCAGCGTCATCGCCTCGACCTGATCGTGCGTCACGTACAGGCTGGTGGTTTGCAGACGACGGTGCAGCTGCTGAAGCTCCAGGCGCATCTGGACACGCAGGCGGGCATCCAGATTAGAGAGGGGCTCATCAAACAGAAACACGGCAGGTTCACGCACGATAGCGCGGCCCATGGCCACTCGCTGGCGCTGCCCACCCGATAACTCACGCGGACGGCGCGTCAACAGGTGATCCAGCTCCAGGCTCCGTGCGGCTTCCAGCACACGTTGACGAACATGTTCTTTACCCATGCCGCGGATTTTCAGGCCGTAAGCCATGTTCTCTTCGACGGACATATGAGGATAGAGCGCATAGTTTTGGAACACCATGGCAATGCCGCGGTCTTTTGGCTCTTCGTGAGTGACACGTTTATCGGCAATATAGATATCGCCAGAGGTCACCCGCTCCAGTCCGGCGACCATACGCAACAACGTCGATTTGCCACAGCCCGAAGGGCCCACCATCACCATAAACTCACCGTCGTTGATCGTGACGTTGAGCGGTTGGATGATCTGATTTTTACCGTCGTAAGACTTGGTCACCGCCTGAAGGGTTACGCCTGCCATCTTTATTTCTCGCTCTCAACCAGACCACGCACAAAGGCGCGCTGCATAACAAATACCACCACCACCGGTGGAATCAGGGTTAACAACATTGCCGCCATCACTTCGTTCCACTGGGTCGGCGAACCGCTGGTGGAGATCATGCTTTTAATGCCGGCCACGGCAGTGCCCAGGTTGGCGTTATCAATGATTAACAGCGGCCAGAGATACTGGTTCCAGCCATAGATAAAGGTGATCACGAACAGCGCCGCCAGGTTAGTTTTCGACAGCGGCAGCACGATGTCCCAGAAAAAACGCATCGCGCTGGCCCCGTCAATGCGCGCCGCTTCGATTAACTCATCCGGTAGCGACATAAAGAACTGCCGAAACAGAAAAGTGGCGGTAGCTGAGGCCATCAGGGGCAGGGTCAGCCCGCTGTAGCTGTCCAGCAGATTAAGATCGGCGATAACCTGCACCGTCGGGAAAATGCGCACCTCAACCGGCAGCATCAGGGTAATAAAGATCATCCAAAAGAACAGCGAACGCAGTGGAAAGCGGAACCACACCAGCGCAAAGGCCGACAGAATCGACACCAGGATTTTGCCAATCGTAATACCCAGCGCCATGATGACGCTGTTCATCAGCATCACGCTAAAGGCCGGACCGTTGCCGTTAACCCCGCGCGTCCAGATGTTCGAAATGTTTTCCCACAGGTGCGTGCCGGGAATCAGCGTCATCGGGACGTTATACACGGCGTCGTTATCCAGCGTAGCCGCCACAAAGGCGACATAGAGCGGAAACAGAATGGTCAGGATGCCCAGTACCAGCACCACATGGCTGAATATGTCCAGCCCGCGACGGTTTTCAATCATTGGTATTGCACCTTACGCTCAACAAAACGGAACTGAATGACCGTCAGGCCAATCACCAGCAGCATTAACACCACGGACTGCGCGGCTGAAGAGGAGAGATCGAGGCCGGTGAAGCCTTCCCGGTAAATTTTATAGATAAGCGTGGTCGTTGCCTGAACCGGACCACCGCCTGTCGCGGCATCAATCACCGGGAAGGTATCGAAGAAGGCATAGATCAGATTGACCACCAGCAGAAAGAAGCTTACCGGCGTGATCAACGGGAGCGAAATCGAGAAGAAGCGGCGCGCCGGCCCCGCGCCATCAATGGCGGCGGCTTCGACCAGCGACTTCGGTATTGACTGTAATGCCGCAAAAAAGAACAGGAAGTTGTAGCTCATCTGTTGCCACACCGAGGCCAGCACCACCAGAAACATAGCCTGACCGCTGTTTTGGGCAAAGTTCCAGTTATAGCCCATGTGGTTAAGCAGATAGCTGAGTAAACCCAGGCCGGGGCTGAACAGAAACATCCATAATACCGCGGCAATAACCGGCGCCACGGCGTAGGGCAACAGCAGCAGCATCTGATACAGCTTGCGCAGCCGCACGACATAGTCCACCAGTGCCGCCAGGAGCAAAGACGATACCATGCCAAAAAACGCCACCATCCCGCTGAACTTGATCGTGGTCCAGAAGGTATCCAGATAGAGGCTATCGGAAAACAGCCGTTTGAAGTTATCCAGCCCGACAAAGGTGCTGGAGATACCGAAGGGATCCAGGTTTTGCAGGGAATACCACAGCGCTTCACCCGCTGGCCAGACAAAGAAAATAGCGGTGATCAGGAGCTGCGGGAGCACCAGCAAATAGGGTAACAGGCGATTGCGAAACACCGGGCGAGATGGAGACATAACGTTCTCTGACTTTGGGGAAAAAAGGCCAGCCGGAGCTGGCCTGCACACCGGATTACTTGTTCTGTTGCTCGAAACGACGCAGCAGTTCGTTACCGCGTTTCACTGCGTTATCCAGTGCCGCCTGCGGTGACTGCTTGCCGGTCCAGACGCCTTCCAGCTCTTCATCCAGAATGGTACGGATCTGAGGCATATTCCCCAGACGCATGCCTTTGGTGTAAGGCAATGGTGGCTTGTTCATCATCTGGCGAATGGCGATATCCGCGCCTGGATTTTTATCGTAGAAGCCTTCTTTCTTCGTCAGCTCATATGCCGCAGTGGTAATCGGCAGGTAGCCGGTTTTCTGATGCCATTCCGCCGCAATTTTTGGCTCGGTGAGGAATTTCATGAATTCCGCTGCACCTTTGTAGGTGTTAGCATCTTTGCCCTTCATCACCCACAGGCTGGCACCGCCGATAATCGCGTTCTGTGGCGCATTCGGGATATCCGCATCGTAAGGCATCATGCCTACGCCGTAGTTAAATTTGGCATAATGACGGATGTCGGCCAGCGAGCCGGACGAGGCCGTCGTCATACCACAATCCCCGTTGTAGAACTTGGCGGTCGATTCATCTTTACGACCAAAATAGGTGAAGTCACCTTTCTTGTTCATATCTTCCAGTAGCTGGATATGACGAACCTGTGCCGGCTTGTTGAACTCCAGCACGGCATCAGTGCCATCGAAACCATTGTTCTTGGTCGCCACCGGCAGACCGTTCCAGGCACTGAAGTTTTCAATCTGGATCCATCCCTGCCAGCCGCTGGCATAGCCGCAGCTCATGCCTGACTTACGCAGCGCGTCGGCATCCTTTGCCAGTTCCTGCCAGGTTTTTGGCGGCTGGTCCGGATTCAGGCCCGCTTTTTTAAACGCGTCTTTGTTGTAGTACAGCACGGGCGTAGAGCTGTTAAAGGGTTGAGAGATCAGCTGGCCTTGTGCGTTGCTGTAGTAACCGGCGACCGCAGGCACAAACTGCTTCTCATCCATTGGGATGCCAGCATCTTTAAACACCTGGTACACCGGCACGATGGCTTTGGAGGCCATCATGGTTGCCGTACCCACTTCATAAACCTGTAACAGCGCAGGGGCTTTTCCTGTGCGGACCGCAGCGATACCTGCCGCCAGACTCTGTTCGTAGTTCCCTTTATACACCGGGACGATCTTGTAGTCGGGGTGCTCCTGGTTAAAACGTTGTGCCAGTGAGTCAACTTCTTTGCCTAACTCGCCTTCCATTGAGTGCCAGAAAGGGATCTCAGTTACGGCCAGTGCATTACCACTGATCGCCAGACCGAGCAGTGCGCTCATCAGGCTACGACGAAAAGTAACAACGGACATAGAATTTTCCTGTTCAGGTAGGTACGCGCGTTATCACGCATTTTTTGCTCGCGAAGTAACATGACACGCGGAAATGACGGAAAAATAACAGTCAGATGACGGAAAAATGACGGCAGAATGTCAGAAGATGACAGGGATAAGCGGGATTAATGCATGATGACGACAAGCGAGTGCAGAAGAATGCAGCTAAGGCAGCGCTGAGAAACAGCGCCCACACCTGTACGAGGAGGGGCGCTGCCGGATCCTGGCCTGACAGGAACGTCAGGCCAGAAAGCTAGGCGCCCAGATACGCGCTGCGCACGGCCTCGTTAGAAAGCAATGCCTCACCGCTGTCCTCCAGCACCACGTGACCGTTTTCCAGTACGTAGCCCCTGTCGGCCAGTTTCAGTGCCTGGTTCGCGTTTTGCTCGACCAGGAAAATCGTCATGCCTTCGCTGCGTAACTGCTCAATCGTATCGAATATTTGCTGAATAATAATCGGCGCCAGGCCCAGAGAAGGCTCATCGAGTAACAACAGGCGCGGCTGGCTCATCAGTGCCCGGCCGATAGCCAGCATCTGCTGTTCGCCACCGGACATCGTGCCTGCCCGCTGAATTTTACGCTCAGCCAGACGCGGGAACAGCTGGTAAACACGTTCGATGCGCTGCAGATACTGCTGACGACTGGCAAAAAAACCGCCCATCGCCAGATTCTCTTCCACGGTCATACGTGAAAATACGCGACGGCCTTCAGGCACGATGGCAATGGCTTCACGCATAATGCGCGCCGTTTGCCAGTCGGTAATGGCTTTGCCATCAAAAGTAATGGTGCCGCTGGTGGCACGCGGTTCGCCGCACAGCGTACCCAGCAGCGTGGTTTTACCGGCACCGTTGGCACCAATCAGCGTGACGATCTCACCCTGATCGATATGCAGGCTTACGCCATGCAGGGCCTGAATTTTGCCGTAATGCGCACTGACGTTATCAATGGTTAACATGGCCATATTACGCCTCTCCTAAATAGGCACGGATCACGTCCGGATTGTTACGAATCTCTTCCGGCGTGCCGTTAGCCAGCGGCGTTCCCTGATTAACCACATAGATACGATCGGAAATGCCCATGACCAGTTTCATGTCGTGCTCAATCAATAAAACGGAAACCTTATGTTCGCCACGTAACTCGGCAATCAATTCATCAAGCTCGTGCGTTTCTTTGGGGTTAAGCCCGGCGGCCGGTTCATCCAGCATTAAAATCTCCGGACGCGTCACCATGCAGCGGGCGATCTCCAGGCGGCGCTGCTGACCGTAGGCCAGATTACCGGCCTGGCGGTTGGCCATGTCCAGCAACCCGACGCGTTCGAGCCAGGTGGCGGCACGATCCAGCGCCTCGCCTTCACTGCGGCGAAAGGCGGGCGTTTTAATCAGGCCGGAAAAGACCCCGCTTTTCAGATGTTGATGCTGCGCGACCAGCAGGTTTTCTATCACCGTCATTTCGCGGAACAGGCGCACATGCTGAAAGGTACGGACAATCCCCATGCGCGCGATCTTCTGCCCGGATAAACCGGCCAGATTCTTGTCACGCAAGGTAATGCTGCCGCCTGTTGGCTTGTAGAAACCTGTCAGGCAGTTGAACACGGTGGTTTTGCCTGCTCCGTTCGGACCGATAAGCGACACGATTTCCTGTGGACGCAGTTCCAGTTTGACGTTGTTTACGGCTAACAGACCGCCGAAGCGCATCATCAGGCCTTCAACGGCTAATAAAGGCTGACTCATGCCTGCTCTCCTTGTTTACCCTGCCTGAGTTTCAGGTGTGGACGCTTCATCGGCAATAAACCCTGCGGCCGCCAGATCATCATCAGCACCATCAACCCACCGAGGACCAGCATGCTGTACTCATTGAGGTCGCGCATCAGTTCACGCGACACCACCAGCAGAATGGCGGCCAGAATCACCGCAAACTGCGATCCCATTCCGCCCAGAACCACGATGGCCAGCACAAACGCGGATTCAACGAAGGTAAAGGATTCGGGACTGACAAATCCCTGGCGGGCGGCAAACAGCGTACCGGCAAACCCCGCAAAAGCCGCACTGATAGTAAAGGCAGTCAGCTTGATACGGGTCGGGCTTAAGCCCAGCGAGCGACAGGCAATCTCATCTTCACGCAGTGCTTCCCAGGCCCGTCCAAGCGGCATACGCAGCAGACGGTTAATCACAAACAGCGTCAACACCACTAACAGTAACGCCACCAGATACAGGAAAATCACCCTGTCGCTGGGATCGTACTTCATGCCAAAGACCTCGTGAAACGTGCCCCATCCCCCTTCACTGACGCGGCGGCCGAACTCCAGGCCGAAGAAAGTGGGTTTAGGAATCTGGGCAATACCGTTCGGTCCCCCTGTAATCGCGGTATTGTTAAGCAGCAGAATACGGACGATTTCGCCGAAGCCCAGCGTCACGATAGCCAGATAATCGCCGCGCAGCCGCAATACCGGGAACCCCAGCAGCAGGCCAAAGGCCGCGGCCACTAATCCGGCCAGCGGCAGGCTCTGCCAGAAACCGAAACCATAGTAATGATTGAGCAAAGCAAAGGTATAGGCACCGATGGCATAGAAGCCGCCATAGCCCAGAACCAGCAGCCCCGATAGCCCAACCACCACGTTCAGCCCCAGGCCCAGCATGATGTAGATGAGCGTCAGCGTCGCAATATCAACGCTGCCGCGCGATACCAGAAAAGGCCAGATAACGGCAGCAGCGATCATTAACGCCATGACAAGTTTTTGCTTCGGCGTGGAACCATCAAACCCAGGCAGCACCAGACCGCCACTGCTGCGCTTCAGCTTGCCCTGAAGCAGCGGACGCAGCAGCTGGAACAGAAACACCACCGCACAACCGATAAATATCCAGTTCCAGCGCACGCTACCGGCATTGACCACCTGTAGCTTCGTACCATTCAGATCGAGGCGCATTCCCATAAAGAACGCGGCCAGAACCAGCAACATGACCGTAGAGATCAGCGCATTGACCAGACCAAGGCGTTTCATACTTTCTCTACCTCCGGACGGCCCAGAATGCCGGTCGGCATCACCAGCAGCACCACGATCAGTAAGGCAAACGACACCACATCTTTATATTCCGTGGAGAGATAAGCCGAGGTCAGGGCTTCAGCAATGCCCAGCACCAGACCGCCAATCATCGCGCCCGGAATACTGCCAATGCCGCCCAGCACCGCTGCGGTAAAGGCTTTCATGCCCGCCATGAAGCCGATAAAGGGGTTGATGGAGCCATAAAACTGGCCTAACAGCACGCCGGCCACCGCCGCCATCGCGGCACCAATCACGAAGGTCAGCGAAATGACGCGATCCGTATTAATGCCCAGCAGGCTGGCCATCTTCAGGTCTTCAGCACAGGCTCGGCAGGCGCGGCCCATGCGGGAATAGCGAATAAACAGGGTCAGTGCCAGCATGGTCAGGAACGTCACCACCCAGATCACCAGCTGCATCGTCGACAGCGTGGCCGCGAAACCATTGCTTTCTCCCAGCGTCCACTGGCCGGTAATTAAGCTCGGCAACGCAAGATCGCGCGAGCCCTGGGTGAGGCTGACGTAGTTTTGCAGGAAGATGGACATTCCGATGGCGGAGATCAGCGCAATCAGGCGCTTGGAAGAGCGAACCGGCCGGTAAGCCACGCGCTCAATGCTCCAGCCATAGGCGCTGGAAATAATCACTGCCATCACAAAGCCGGCGGCGATCATGAGCCATGAGGTATCAATGCCCATCATCATCAGGGCAGCAATCACCATAAAAGAGACATAGCTGCCGATCATATAGACCTCGCCGTGGGCGAAGTTGATCATGCCGATAATGCCGTAAACCATGGTGTAGCCAATGGCGATCAGCGCGTATGTGCTCCCGAGGGTGACCCCGTTGAACATCTGCTGAATGAAATAGAGAAACTGCTCGGACATAATGAGGACCTACTCAGAAACCAGAAAACCCCTCTCCTGCCAGCAGGAGAGGGTTAGCAAGGCGAAAGCATTGCCCCACAGGGCGCATCGCTTTGGCCTGCTTCCCCGAGCAAAGGCTGCAGGGAAGCGTCATGACCTTATTTAACCGCGGTGGATGAACCGTCTTTGTGCCATTTGAAGACACCAAACTCGAAGCCTTTCAGATCGCCTTTCTGATCCCAGCTCAGGTCACCCATCACTGTCGGCACAGGCGCGCCGGTTTTCAGGTTCTTCGCAATCGCATCTGGCTCATCGCTCTTACTGCGTTCAATACCAGTTACCAGAGACTGAATCGCCGCGTAGGTTGTCCAGACAAAGGGGCCGGTTGGATCTTTGCGGTTAGACGCGGTATTCGCTTTAATGGCTTCAACAATCGCCTTGTTCTGCGGCAGCTGGTCGTAACGTTTTGGTAAGGTTACATACAGCCCTTCAGAAGCGTCGCCTGCGATGTTAGACAGCGAGGCGTTACCCACACCTTCTGGTCCCATAAAGCCGGCTTTCAGGCCTGCCGCTTTCGCCTGGCGCAGAATCTGGCCCAGCTCCGGGTAGTAACCACCGTAGTACACGAAATCCACGTTCTCTTTCTTCAGACGCGCAACCAGCGTAGAGAAATCTTTATCGCCCGCGGTGATACCTTCGAACATCACCACGTTGCCGCCTTTGGCCTTAAGGGTTTTTTGTACGGATTCCGCGAGGCCTTGGCCGTACTGCTGTTTGTCATGCACCACAGCGATACGTTTAGGTTTGATCACATCCAGAATGTAGTTCGCCGCCGTTGGGCCCTGGTCAGAATCCAGACCGGTGGTGCGCATCACATCTGCATAGCCACGTGCCGTGAGTTCAGGTGCCGTGGCCGCGGGGGTAATCATCAGCACGCCTTCGTCGTTGTAGATATCTGAAGCGGGCTGAGTTGAGGAGGAGCACAGGTGGCCGATAACATACTTAATGCCGTCGTTGATCACCTTGTTCGCCACCGCAACCGCTTGTTTTGGGTCGCAGGCGTCGTCATATTCCACACCGACCAGTTTGTCGCCGTTCACGCCGCCTTTGGCATTAATATCTTTAATCGCCTGTGCAGCGCCGGTAAATTCCATATCACCGTATTGCGCGACTGGGCCAGTAGCGGCGCCTACGATAGCTATTTTAATCTCTTTCGCCATTGCCGCATGGCTCATCGCCAATGCAACGCATCCAGCCAGTAACGCGCGACCTGTCATTTTCATGCGAACTACCCCATCAGTTGTGTCGTGTTTGTTGTGAGTGGTTTTATTTTCTGCCAGATAAAGTGGAAAACTGATTTAACAATAATGAGTTAGCACGCTTTTCTGGCTTTTATTAATAATAAGGCTTTATATTTCAGTCTATTAAACAGGAAGTTTATTCTGTAAAGCAACTGACATATTCATGATTCGCAGCCAAAAGCAGCATAATCCTCTGGAGCCAATGCGTGGCTTTTACTCACCAGGCCAGCGCGTTATGCTGCCTTTAAAAGCGGATATCATGTTTATAGCTATTATCCTGGCACTCTGTCGCTGTTTTGACCTGTTTTATTGCCTAAAATGTGCCAGGGTTCCGGTAACGGGAATTGACTACACTAACGACTTTTTACACGCACAGGTGTTTATTATGAAGCTCACCATTTTGCGTCTCACCTCGTTGACGCTACAGGACCGGATAGATCTGGGGAAAATCTGGCCTGAGATCGATATAGAAAAGCTGGAGACAGCGTTGAATGAAAGCCATCGTCTTTATGCGGCGCGCTTCAACGATCGTCTACTGGCTGCATTACAACTTGAAATTTCAGGTATTCACGGCAAAGTGCATCATTTGGCTGTAAGAGATGTTACCCGGCGACGTGGCGTAGGACAGTATTTGCTGGAAGAGACGATGAAGCAGAATCCATCGTTAAACGACTGGTGGATTGCCGATGACGGCAGTGACGATCAACGTATTCGGGCGGCGTTTATGCAGGCCTGTGGTTTTCGCGCCCAGGTTGACGGCTGGGTAAAATAAAAAAACAGACAATAAAAAAGGGCGACCTGAAGTCGCCCTGTCTCGTCAGGCTTCGATAGCCATTCGGAGTTTCTTCATCGCGTTCTTTTCAAGCTGTCGGACGCGCTCTGCGGAAACGCCATAACGATCGGCCAGTTCCTGCAGGGTAGTTTTGTTGTCCTCATCCAGCCAGCGGGCGCGAATGATATGCTGGCTGCGCTCGTCCAAGCCTTCCATTGCGTACGTCAGCTTGTCGGCTGCATGTGACTCCCAGTTATCCTCTTCGATACCGTCGGCAAAATCAGAGGTTTTATCCTGGAGATACAGCACCGGCGCCATGGATTTACCTTCACCGCTTTCGTCATCAGCGGACATATCGAAGGTCATATCCTGAGCGGCCATGCGCGATTCCATTTCCCGCACATCTTTGCTGCTCACGCCCAACTCGCGCGCGACCATTTCTACTTCGTCCTGATTAAACCAGCCCAGGCGCTGCTTGGTTTTACGCAGGTTAAAGAACAGCTTGCGCTGTGCCTTCGTGGTCGCCACTTTCACGATACGCCAGTTACGCAGCACATATTCGTGAATTTCCGCTTTAATCCAGTGTACGGCAAAGGATACCAGACGGACGCCAACTTCAGGATTAAAGCGACGAACGGCTTTCATCAAGCCGATGTTACCTTCCTGAATCAGGTCAGCCTGAGGCAGGCCGTAACCTGAGTAGTTACGAGCGATATGAACAACAAAGCGTAGGTGAGACAGGATCAGCGTCTTAGCCGCATCCAGATCGCCCTGGTAATGCAGCCGTTCAGCCAACGCCTTTTCCTCTTCTGCCGACAGCATCGGCCAGGTGTTGGCAGCCCGAACGTAAGATTCCAGGTTGCCCAGAGGAGCAATAGCTAAAGTTTGCATTTCTTTGGTCATTCAAACCCTCACAAAATCAGTGGAATTGCCGCATCTTTCCTTAAGCGCACGTCACATTATGTCAACGTCGCAGGAAAACCAAAAGCAATCTGTGCTACTTGGAAAACAAAGTTATCCACAAGTTCAATTTTAGCAGTGAATATTTTACACACAGATGACAGCGGGGCAATATCCTCTGCACCCATTGTCGGCAGCAGAGGATGATTATAACAAAAAAATGTTGCAGAGGTTTACTGCGGCGTAAATCGGCGTAAATGTTGTACCGTAGCCAGCCAGGCCGCAACCCATCCAATAATCGCCGCGATCAGCAGCAGCAACAGTGCCTCATCCCAGGAGAACCCTTCCAGCGAGAAGGTCGTGCCAAACACCGAGGCAACATGCGCCACCACGGACTGCAAACGCAGGACCAGCACTTCGGAAAGAAGCAGCGATAACACGGCACCAGAGAAACCTAACAACGCACCGCCATACAGGAACGGACGCAGAATAAACCCGTCGGTCGCCCCGATCAACTTCTGCACGTTGATGGTATCGCGCCGGGCAAAAATGCTCAGCCTGACGCTGTTGCCAATCACCAGGAACACCGCCACGATCATTAAGATACCGATCATGGAGGCAATCTGCCCCACCAGCCCGGTCAGCGCCGCAAGACGAGCAAACCAGCTGTCATCCATGCGCACTTCGTCAACGCCCTGCACTTTCGCCACCCTGTCGCGCAAAGTTTGTAGCGTGTCGGAATTCTGGAAGGTCAGTTTAGGCGTAATGATGACCACGGCCGGGAGAGGATTCTGCTCCAGCATATCCATCGCGCCGCCAAAGCCTGACCAGTTACGGAATTCGTTCAGGGCTTCTTCACGCGTCAGGTAGTTAACGTGGTCCACGCCATCGACCTGCTTCAGCTGAGTCGTCACGTTTTCGGCGGCGGCATCATCCAGCGTTTTGGAGAGATAGACCGTCAGCTGCGGCGCGGGATACCACTGAGTGGCGGCCTGGCTAACGTTTTTCCACACCATGTAACACACGCTGGGCAACGTCAGAGAGATCGCGATAACCATCACCGTCAGCAACGTCGCTAACGGCTGACGCCACATGTCAGACAACGTACCGCGCAGCGCATAGCGCCACTGCTCCTGCCAGCCGCCGCGTAACGCTTTGCTTTTCGACGGTTGCTTCGCCTTCGGCGCGGGCGCGCGTTTGTTGCGTTTATTGACCATCGTGGCCTCCGTGCAGGCGTCCTTTATTTAGCGTCATCACCCGATAATTTCGGCGACCGATTAGCCCCACATCGTGTGTCGCCATCAGGACCGTCACCCCAACGCGGTTAAACTCTTCAAACAGGCGCAGGATGTCTTCAGACAGCGCCTCATCCAGGTTACCGGTTGGTTCATCAGCCAACAGCACCGCCGGTTTATTCACCACCGCGCGTGCAATACCCACGCGCTGCTGTTCACCACCGGAAAGTTGAATAGGATAACTTTTCGCTTTGTCGAGCAGGCCCACTTTATCTAGCGCGGCTGAAACACGCCGCCGGATATCTTCCCCGCTGGCACCGGAGATGATCAGCGGAATGGCCACGTTGTCATAGACAGAACGATCCATCAGCAGGTGGTGATCCTGAAAGATCATACCAATCTGACGGCGCAGAAACGGCACCTCGCTGTTACGCAGGCGTGAAATGTCATGCCCGCTAAACCAGATTTGTCCGGCGCTGGGACGCTCAATGCCACAAATCAGCTTCAGCAAGGTACTTTTCCCTGCGCCAGAATGGCCGGTCAGAAACGCCATTTCACCGGGACGTAGATGAAAATCTACGCCCTGCAGCGCCTGACGTCCGCCGAGATATGCCTTACTGACCTCTTCAAAGCGAATCATCCTAATTAGTCCTCTCGGGCAAACAATGCCTCAATAAAATCCTCGGCCTTGAACGGCCGTAAATCTTCGATGCCTTCTCCGACACCGATATACCGGATAGGGATGCCAAACTGATCTGCCACCGAGAAAATCACACCGCCTTTGGCCGTGCCATCCAGTTTTGTCAGGGTAATACCGGTCAGACCAACCGCTTCATGGAACAGTTTGGCCTGGCTGATGGCATTTTGCCCGGTGCTGGCATCAATTGTCAGCATGACTTCATGCGGCGCCTGCTCATCCAGTTTTTTCATGACGCGCGTAATTTTCTTCAGTTCTTCCATCAGGTGCGATTTGTTTTGCAAACGGCCTGCGGTGTCGGCGATTAACACGTCAACGCCACGGGATTTCGCGGCCTGAATCGCATCGAAAATCACCGAAGCGGAATCGGCACCGGTATGCTGCGCCACCACAGAAATGTTGTTACGCTGGCCCCATACCTGAAGCTGTTCAACGGCCGCTGCACGGAAGGTGTCGCCCGCCGCCAGCATGACCGACTTGCCTTCTGCCTGATACTGACGAGCCAGCTTGCCGATGGTGGTCGTTTTACCTACGCCGTTAACACCGACCATCAAAATGACAAAAGGCGTTTTGCCTTCAACATTAAGCGGTTCTTCCACTTTCGCCAGAATGTCGGCCATTTCAGTTTTCAGCAGGCCATAAAGCGCCTCTGCATCGCGAAGCTGTTTACGGTCGGCATGCTGCGTCAGGCTGGTGATGATACGGCGCGTCGTTTCGACCCCCACATCCGCAATCAGCAGTTGCTCTTCGAGCTCTTCAAACAGCTCATCATCAATCTTTTTGCCACGGAACAGGCCGATAAAACCCGATCCCAGGTTCTGACGGGTTTTCACCAGGCTGCGTTTCAGGCGGGCAAAGAAGCCCTCTTTTGTCGGACGATCCTGCTCCTGCGTCACCAGTGGCGCGGCGGCTAAAGGAAGATCGCTGACGGTATCTGTTGGCTCCACCCGATCGGCGTTTTCTGGAACATCCTGAACGGCATCCGCGTCGGCCAGCGCCAGTGCGGCGAGTTCGTCATCGCTGAGCGGCGCCTCGTCTGCCTCCGGGACAGGTTCGGACTCGAGGATTTCAGGCTCGTGCGGCGTAACCTCCACGATCTCCGCATCGGCCAGCGCCAGTGCGGCGAGTTCGTCATCGCTGAGCGGTGCTTCGTCTGCCACCGGGACAGGTTCGGACTGAAGGATTTCAGGCTCGTGCGGCGTGACTTCCACGATCTCCGCATCGGCCAGCGCCAGTGCGGCGAGTTCATCATCGCTGAGCGGCGCCTCATCGTCCACAGGCTCGGACGCAGGTTCTGCGGGCGTGATAACGCCATCATGCGGATCAGGCACGTTTTCAGTCGATGGGGTAATTGCTGTCAGCTTTACTTCGCTATCGGGATCCGCTGCGTGTTGCTGTTCAACGACTTTTTCAGTCGTTGCAACGGTCTCTTCCGCGTGGATCTCCGCCTGACTTATTGCCGGGGCTTCCTGTTCTGGCTGCTGGACTTCCGGTTGTGCAGTTTGTGATGCCTGCGCTTCCGTTGAGGGTTGTTTCTCTTCTTCTTTGCCAAATCCCAGCCAGGAAAAAAAGCCTCGTTTTTTCTCTTTTGCCATTGTGTAACCACACTCCTCGATGGCTTCATCCCGGTAGCACAATGTTCCCAGGGTTAAAAACAGTATTGGTGATAAACGCCAGATGAGCGTCAAACCGCAGAATTATGCATAACAGCAGCAACGCTGTAGTCTAACACTTTCCAGCCAGCTCACCACAGCACCCTTTTTTAACGTTTCTTCTCATCGTTTCGCCCGTTAAACTACGCAACAAATTATGAAGATTTGTGAGCAAGATGATAAAACCTCCCCGTAAGACTGGTGGTGCAGGCCAAATCCGCATTATTGGCGGACAGTGGCGCGGCCGCAAATTGCCGGTGCCGGACAGCGCCGGACTGCGCCCGACTACCGACAGAGTGCGTGAAACGCTGTTTAACTGGCTGGCGCCCTCTATTCAGGCGGCCAACTGTCTGGACTGCTTTGCCGGCAGTGGTGCGCTGGGGCTGGAAGCCTTGTCGCGTTTCGCCGCGTCGGCAACGTTACTGGAGCTGGAACGCCCGGTAGCGCAGCAGTTGGCCAAAAATTTACAGACGCTTCAGGCCGCCAACGGCCAGGTTGTGCAGACCAATACGCTGACATGGCTGGCGCAGAGCGGTAAGCCGTTCAATATCGTGTTTATCGACCCGCCGTTTCGTCAGGGCCTGCTGGAACAAACGCTGCAACTGCTGGAGAATAACGGCTGGCTGACTGCTGACGCACTCATCTACGTTGAAAGTGAAGTTGAACGCGGTGCTCCCCCGGTTCCAGCACACTGGGATCTATACCGCGAAAAAATTGCCGGCCAGGTGGCCTATCGCTTATATCAGCGCCAACAGGAGACACACGATGTTACTTAATTTAGGACGCCTGCTGATGCTGTGCGTATGGGGTTTTTTACTGTTTAACCTGATTCATCCTTATCCTAAGCCACTGACCTGGTTTATCAATGTGGCTCTGATATTTATGATTCTGATGCATGGTCTGCAGTTGGTCCTGCTGCGCACCACTCAAGGTAAAGATGCGCCGCCGATCGATCGTGTCACTCAGATAAAAGTCTTTTTGTTTGGCGTATTCGAACTGGTCGCGTGGCAGAAAAAAAACTTCCCACGTAAGTAAGTCGTCACGGCGGGCACCTGGCCCGCCGTCAGTGCCGGGCGGGCGTAAACTGAATAAAGCGCGAGCCCTGCAGAGTCAGTTCCCCTTGCGTGCCCTTGTCCATCAGATGGTAGTCGCTTTCACTTACCCGCATCTTAATATCGCTTTCGCCGTTCAGCGGATGAAACCAGGCCTCATAGCGCATTTCATCACCGGCGATCACTTCCCGTTCACGCGAGCGCCGACTGGAAACAGAAAACTCACGTTTGGTTTTCACTTCGACTGTCAGGGTGCGAACCGGCGAGGCATCGTTGACGGCGGCTTCACGCCGCTGTTTGATGAACTGGCGAGTCGCTAAAACGGCGATAACAGCCAGCACAATGATAAAAAGTAGCGGTGGTTTCATAATATCCCAACGTTTCTCAGGTTACAGATGGCGTACATGGCGCGCTAAAGCATACAACCAGAGTTGACCGATTGTCACATCAGGCTGGCGTAACCTAGACTGACAGGAGTATTTCAGGAACTGTCACCATTTTTGGTCAATAGGGAGAAGCAATGCTCTGGTCCTTTCTCGCGGTACTTTTCTCCGGCTGGCTGTATGTGGATGCCTCTTACCGGGGACCTCAATGGCAACGCTGGTTATTCAAGCCGGTAACCTTACTGCTGTTAGTCGGCCTCGCCTGGCAAGCCCCTACGCGCAACACGTCAGACTATCTGATTGTGGCCGGGCTGGTCGCCACGCTTGTCGGCGATACGCTGACGCTACTTCCACGTCAGCAGACGCTCTACGCGCTGGGCGCGTTTTTCCTGTCGCATCTGCTCTATACGCTGTGCTTCGCCGCCAACATGACGATGAGTTTCTACTGGCCCATTCCGCTGACCTTTTTGATCATCGGGGTTGTCGTGATTGGCATTCTGTGGAGCAAGCTGGAAACGCTACGCTGGCCGGTCTGTACGCTTATCGGCATGACGCTGGTGATGAACTGGATGGCGGCAGAGCAATATTTTTTCCGTCCCAGCGATTACAGCTTTTCGATTCTCGTCGGTTCGGCCCTGCTTCTTTTGGCCAATATTGTGTGGTTTATCAGCCATTACCGTCGCCGCTTTAGCGCGGACAGCGCCATCGTCGCAGCCTGCTATTTCGCGGGCCACTTTATGATTGTCCGCTCCCTGTGGATTTACTAAGAAAGCGTCACAATAAATCTGAAGATGGAATAAACCGTCGGGTGTAAGATAAGGTGTGGGCATGGTGCCCACGTCTTCCGGAGGTTATATGCATCAACATCATGCTTGTGGCTGCGGTAAGCCCTGCGGTACGCACCGTGCCGCAAAACCGCTTTGTGCAATCCGCCCTGTTCGTTCCGGTACGCTGTCGGTTACTGCGGCAACGCCTGAAATTTCTGACGGCAATGGCTGCGCTGGTGACTGCGCGTGCGGCAGTTCATCCAGCAGTGAAGCCAATGACGAAGGTGACCGACGACGGTCCTCAGATGCTTTTCAGTTCAGCTGGCTGGTCAGCGGCATGGACTGCCCCAGCTGTGCCCGCGCTATTGAAACGGCCGTTCGTCAGCTTCCTGATGTCACCCAGGCCCGCGTCGTATTCTCCAGTGAGAAGCTGATTGTTGACGCCCGCGCACCGGTTCAAGGAGCAATAGAAGACGCCGTCAGAAAAGCCGGATTTCAACTCTCCTCCACCGCTGCTTCCGCTTCTTCACTCGCCTCCTGGCAAACACATATCCCCCTTTTTCTGCTCGCCGGGTTAATGCTGGCCAGCGTTGCGCTCAGCCAGATCAATGCTGTGTGGGGCGATCGATTATTTATTCTCACCACGCTGGTTGGCCTGGCACCGGTCGCGCGTAAAGCCTGGCAGCGTCTACGAACCGGCTCCGCTTTTACGATTGAAACCCTGATGACGCTGGCGTCGGCGGGCGCGCTGTTGATTGGCGCCCATGCGGAAGCAGCCATGGTGTTGCTGCTGTTCCAACTGGGTGAACGCCTGGAGGCCTATGCGGCAACCCGTGCGCGCAGTGGCGTGAGTCAGCTGATGGCGATCCGTCCCGAATCGGCCGTGCGCCTGCAAAATGGCGTTCGCAGTGAGGTTCCACTGGCGGCGCTGCAGCCAGGCGACCGTATAGAGGTTGCCGCCGGTGGTCGCCTGCCGGTTGACGGATGCCTGGTCGCGGAAAGCGCCAGCTTCGATGAAAGCGCCTTAACCGGCGAGTCTTTGCCGGTTCTTCGCATGCGGGGCGATAAGGTGCTTGCTGGCGCCACCAGCGTGGACAGGCTGGTGACGCTGGACGTGGTGTCAAAACCCGGCGAGAGCGCGATTGACCGCATTTTGCAGCTGATTGAGGAAGCCGAAAGCCATCGTGCTCCGGTGGAACGCTTTATCGATAATTTCAGCCGCATCTACACGCCAGCAATCATGCTGCTGGCGCTGCTGGTCATGGTCATACCGCCGCTGCTCGGCGCCGGTCCATGGCTACCGTGGATCTACAAAGGGCTGACGTTACTTCTCATCGGTTGCCCCTGTGCACTGGTGATCTCGACGCCAGCGGCCATTACGTCTGGCCTTGCGACTGCGGCGCGGCGCGGCGCTTTAATCAAGGGCGGTGCAGCCCTGGAACGCCTGAGTACGGTGCAGACGATTGCGTTCGATAAAACCGGGACGCTCACGGAAGGCAAACCGCAGTTAACCCGCATTTTGTCATTCGGCGATCTCAGTGAAGACGAGATTCTGCTGCTGGGCGCCGCCGTTGAACAAGGCTCCACGCATCCGCTGGCTACGGCAATTGTGGCTGCGGCCCAGGCGAAATCCCTGACAATTCCGGCAGCCGCACATCAACAGGCCATCGCCGGCAGCGGCATCAGGGCCGAGGTTGCAGGCCAGCGCATTGAACTGCTGGCACCGGCCTACGTCAACGCGCTGAACGCCCAGCAACTGGACATGATTAGCGAGCAGGAAGCCCAGGGCGAAACCCTGGTGATTGTGCTGCGTAATGGCGATGCGCTGGGTGCACTCGCGTTGCGCGATCGGCTGCGCAGTGAAACGCCTGCCGCGTTGCAGGCGTTAAAGGCGCTCGGCATCAACAGCATTATGCTCACAGGGGATAACCCGCGAGCGGCGGCTGTGGTGGCGCAACAACTGGATATCGCGTGGCACGCAGGCTTATTACCCGCCGACAAGGTTGAGCGGGTTCGCCAGCTCAGTCAGCATCAGGTTGTGGCAATGGTGGGCGACGGCATCAATGATGCGCCAGCAATGAAGGCGGCCACGCTGGGCATCGCCATGGGCAGCGGCACCGATGTCGCGCTGGAAGCAGCCGATGCGGCCCTGACGAGCAATCAGCTCAGCCATCTGGCTCCGATGATCGGTCTGGCGCGTCGCACCCGGGCAATTATTCGTCAGAATATCGGCATTGCGTTAGGGCTTAAGGCGCTGTTTCTGGTTACCACGCTTCTCGGACTGACCGGATTGTGGCTGGCGGTGCTGGCTGATTCTGGCGCGACCGCGCTGGTCACGGCGAACGCGTTGCGGCTGCTGCGCACGCGGGATTAACAACCTGACGGCGGCAGGTGCCGCCGTTATTCGCCCATCCCTTTTCTGATCAAAAACTGATAAGGCAGCGTGTCGGTTTGCGCGACCAACAGGCGATGCTCCATAAAGCGGCAAAAACCGGGAATATCCCGCGTGGTCGCCGGATCGTCAGCCACGATCAGTAGCGTTTCACCGTCCTGCATCCCGCGCACGGTTTTGCGAACCATCATGACCGGTTCGGGACAGCGCAGGCCTAATGCATCCAGTTGATGGTCGGCGGAAGAAAATGCATCACTCATCACGATCTCAATTCAGGTTGGCGGGCGCTTATTCTAGCGCGTCAGCCCTTTGACGCAAGGCGATAACGATTGCGTTAAAATTAGCCATTGCATTAATAGCACACCAGGGTAAGATGCGGCCGTTTTTTGTTCATGAAACCGTAGTGCGCGGACCGTTCTGCGCCCTGCAATGGGTTCCCTCACCCCACGATTAAAAAGGCTAACTATGCTCGCATTTACCCCGCGTCAGCGCACTTATGCGCTTTTCTGGCTGTCCCTGTTTCACCTGCTGGTGATTACCTCCAGTAATTATCTGGTGCAGTTGCCCGTCTCCCTTTTTGGTTTCCATACCACCTGGGGCGCCTTTAGTTTCCCGTTTATCTTCCTGGCGACCGATCTGACCGTCCGCATTTTTGGCGCGCCGCTTGCACGGCGGATTATTCTGGCGGTCATGGTGCCGGCGTTGTTTATCTCCTATACCATCTCCAGCCTGTTTTATCAGGGCGAGTGGCAAGGCTGGCAGGCATTGCAGCAGGTGAACCTGTTTGTCGCCCGTATCGCCTGCGCCAGCTTTATGGCTTACGCGCTGGGCCAGATTCTGGATGTGCATGTCTTTAACCGCCTGCGTCGCCTGCCGCAGTGGTGGATAGCGCCCGGCTGTGCCATGTTTTTAGGTAATATCAGCGACACGCTGGCGTTCTTTTTTATCGCCTTCTATAAAAGCTCCGATGCGTTTATGGCGCAGCACTGGGTGGAAATCGCCCTGGTCGATTACAGTTTCAAGGTGCTGATCTGCATGGTGTTCTTCCTGCCTGCCTATGGTGTGTTGCTCAATGCGGCGTTGAAACGTCTGGCCGAACGCCAGGCTCAACCACAGATACATTTCAGCTAACCGGCAATACAGCCTTTCCTGACAATCCGCTAAAATCTTCTGACAATACTCAGGTTGCGTTTGCAGCCTGATTCCTGTTGTATAAACGCCTGAGTGGAAATTTAAAAAGGGATTCTGATGCGTAATTTAGTGAAATATGCGGGAATTGGTTTGCTGGTCCTCGGCCTTGCCGCCTGTGACCAAAAGAAAGATGACGCGGCAAACGACAACGGCGCATCTGCCAGTCAGTCGGCACAAACCGTGACGCTGATGGATGGCAAGTTAAGCTTCGCCTTACCGCCGGGCATGTCCGATAAGAGCGGCAAGCTGGGCTCACAAAGCACCAATATGCACGTGTATGCTGATGAAAGCGGCGCGCGGGCGATTATCGTCATTGCAGGTGATCCCACTAACGAAGGGCTGGATGTTTTATCACAGCGCATGGAACAACAGCAGCGTAACCGCGATCCGCAGCTACAGGTTGTCTCTAACAAAGCGGTCACCCTGGGCGGCGAACCTGCACAGCAGCTGGACACCGTGATCTCAGCCAATAACCAGACCTCCTGGTCTTCCGTCGTGTTGGCAAAGGTGGATGGTAAGCTGATGACCATGCAGATCACGCTGCCGGGCCAGAACCAGCAGCAGGCGCAAAGCGATGCTGAAACGGTAGTGAAGAGCATTAAACTGAAATAACCGCAACAGGCCCTTGCCTGATATGGGTGTTATTTCAGGTTCCCGCCCTGAAAACAGCGAGCCGCGTGGGAAAGCACGTCTCCACACGGCTCGATTCTGGTTCTTTTCACGCCTGCTCGCGTGCCGTGCGCCAGTAATCAATCAAACGCAGATAGTTATCTTTTACAGCCGTTACCAGCGCCGCGTCGTCAATTTCACCCTGCAACCACTGACTTGAAGGCTGGGCAAAAATCGTCCGTCCCACCGCGAAGCCTTTCACCCATGGCGCAGCCGCAGCCGCAGCGAAACCGAGTTTCAGCGTCTCCTCTGGCGCATCCAGCCCGAGCAACAGGATACCGCGACAGTGAGGATCCTGCGCCTCAATCAGGGTGCCAATGGCCTGCCAGCTCGCTGTTGACAGGGGCGGTAATTTCCACCAGTCCGGCTTGATTCCCAACGCATAAAAGTGGCTCAGAACCGCCAGATAACAGGCTTCGTTACGGTCTGGCTGCCCCTCTGGCAGAATCACTTCCAACAGCAGTTCATGCCCGCTTTTGTTACAGCCTTTCCAGACATCCAGCAACACGGCATCCTGCTCTTCACGCAGTTCGGCGCTGTCATGCGGGTGATAAAACACCAGACATTTTACCACGTGCTCCATTGGCCAGTTGGCAAGCTGTGTGCCGATATCGCCGTGTTCAAGGCGTAACGGTCGGGATCCCGGTAACTCTATCGGCCGCCCGATCCATCTGTTCTTGCCGGTAATGGCGTTAAGCGTCCGTTGCCCGAAGGTGGTATCGGCCAGAATGCCGCTTTTGCTTTCAATGCCTGCCTGCTGTACCGCCTGCTCTGCGGCCTGGAGCAGCAGGAGCTTGAGTTGAGGAATGTGGCTGACGTCAGCCCCCGCTGCCTTGGCCATATCGACCAGTTGCTTACGATGGTCAAAGGCAAAGATATTGAGTTCCGGCCAGGCACGCTGCCGGGTGGTCACGCGGTGCAGGTGCGTTAATCGACTGTCCAGATCCGGACGCTTGACGGCGTTTTCGCGGCTCAGAAAATCGTCCAGTTCTTCTCGGGTCGGCATCGCCGGCGCGCAACCATGGCGTGAAACCACCAACGCACCGCAGGCATTGGCATAACGGCAGGCCTGCTCCCAGCCTTCATCATTTAACCAGCCACGCAGCAGGCCCGACATAAACGCGTCACCTGCGCCCAGCACGTTTAACACCTCGACGCGCACGCCGCTGTGCAGCGTTACCTGCTCCCAGCTTTCCGGAATCTCATGTTCAAAGACAACGCATCCCATTGCACCCCGCTTACAGACCAGCGTAGCCTTACTGACCTCACGGACATTTCTCAGCGCCGTCAGCGTATCGGTGCTGCCGCCCGCGATATGGAATTCTTCTTCGGTGCCTACGATAAGATCGAAATAGTGGACGACCTGCTGCAGTTGCGCCGTTACCTCTGACGATGCAATGAAACGTGTTTCACCGTCACCCAGCGAGGTTAATCCCCACAATACTGGCCGGTAGTCGATATCCAGCGCCGTTCGCAGGCCGTTTTTGCGGGCGAGCTCCAGCGCCTTTAGCACAGCCGCCCGGGTCTGGGGATGTGACAAGTGCGTGCCGGTGACCGCTACCGAGCGGGAGGAGGCGATAAAGGACTCCTCGATATCCTCTGGCACCAGCCCCATATCGGCGCAGTTATCACGATAAAAAATGAGTGGGAACGTTTCGTCGTCTTTGATGCCGAGAATCACCAGGGCAGTAAGGCGTTTTTTATCCGTTATCAGCGCATCGGTATTACACCCAACCCTTTGCAGGCTTTCACGTAAAAAACGGCCGTTATGCTCATCGCCCACGCGCGCCAGCATGGCTGAACGCAACCCCTGAATAGCGGTGCCATAAGCGACGTTACCCGATGAACCGCCAAGATATTTGGCAAAGGACGTGGTGTCCTCCAGTCGCGCGCCAATTTGCTGACCATAGAAGTCTACGGCGATGCGTCCAATACAAATCACATCAAGACGCTTCTGTTGTGTACTCATGCTTCTGGTTTCCTTCTGTGATGAGCAGACACTGTGGACAAGTTGGATATCGGGGTCTGAAGGTGTCTGATTAGCGATAAACACAGTATGAGGAACAAATATTCCAAACTCAATTCAAAATGAAACTTACAATGCAATTATGTGAACCAGTTAAAAATCTGTCGCTCCCCGGTACTTTATCGCCATGCCCTGCGCACCGCGTACCACAAGGCGGCAGACTCACCGCCCGTCTTTTAGGGCTGACCTGACAATGAAATGAAATATCTTAAAAAACGGCAACTCTCACCAATCATTCCAGTTCCCCCCTTTCCTGCGTATTACGTGGGATCGGCAGGAATGTAAATTTGATCCCCCTCGCAAAATGAAATATTTCTTCTGTAATTGTATTTTATGAAAAATGCATTTGTTTATAATCCTCTGACATTTCAGTTATCCCGGTAGCTCTCTCCGTTACGTCACGCCGTTTATACGCGGGGCCGGACGCCGCTACAGCCAGCACGTTGAGGAAAGTTTATGGCCACCATCAAACTGACTACCGCACAGGCATTAGTTAAATTTCTTGATAATCAATACATTGACGTAGACGGGCATGAGACGAAGTTTGTCCATGGCATTTTTGCCATTTTTGGCCATGGCAATGTACTGGGTCTGGGCCAGGCACTGGAACAGGACAGTGGGGATCTGGTGGTATACCAGGGACGCAATGAGCAGGGAATGGCGCACGCTGCAACCGGCTTTGCCAAACAATCCCTGCGGCGTCAGATCATCGCCTGCACCTCTTCTGTTGGCCCGGGTGCGGCCAACATGTTAACGGCGGCGGCCACGGCGACGGCGAACCGAATTCCCCTGCTGCTGCTGCCCGGTGACGTTTTTGCCACCCGACAACCTGACCCGGTGTTGCAACAGATTGAGCAATCCTGGGATCTGAGCATCAGCACCAATGATGCCTTCAGAGCGGTCAGTAAATACTGGGATCGCATCAGCCGCCCTGAACAGTTAATGAGCGCCTGTATTAATGCGATGCGCGTGCTCACCGACCCCGCTGAAACCGGGGCCGTCACGCTCTCTTTACCGCAAGATGTGCAAGGCGAAGCCTGGGATTACCCCGACTATTTCTTCCAGAAACGCGTGCACCGACTGGACCGTCGTCAGCCCACCGTGGCCCAACTTGAAGATGCGCTGAAGCTTATTATCCGCAAACGTAAGCCGCTGATTATCTGCGGCGGTGGCGTCAAATATTCGGGGGCGGGCGAGGCGCTGCAGGCGTTCGCTGAACGGTATCAGATTCCGTTCGCTGAAACGCAGGCCGGAAAAGGGACGCTGCTGTCCGATCATCCGCTCAACGTTGGCGGCGTAGGTGAAACCGGCTGTCTGGCGGCAAACCTGCTGGCAAAAGACGCCGATCTGGTGATTGGGATTGGCACACGCTATACCGATTTTACCACCTCATCGAAATGGATTTTCCGGCATCCGGAAGTGAGCTTTCTTAACATCAACGTCAGCAATTTTGACAGCTACAAACTGGACGGCGTGCAGCTGCTTGCCGATGCGCGTGAAGCCCTGCTGGCGCTCAGTCATGGGCTGGTTTCGCAGCACTACGGCAACGACTGGGGCACGCAGGTTGCCGAGGCGCGGCACCAGTTAGAAGAAGAAAGACAGCGCGTGTATCACGTTACACATAACGATGCTGAATTTGTGCCCGAGATTGCCGACCATCTGGATCGGGACGCCGTCTACGCCGAATTCAATCGCTTGACGCAGTCTCTGCTGACCCAAAGCAGTGTCTTGGGTACCCTCAACCAACATTTGCCTGCCGATGCCGTCATCGTCGGTGCTGCAGGCAGCCTGCCCGGCGACCTGCAACGCGTCTGGCGCACGCGCGGCTATAACGGCTATCACCTCGAATACGGCTATTCCTGTATGGGATATGAAGTGAATGCGGCGTTAGGCGTTAAGCTTGCGGAGCCCCAGCGGGAAGTCTATGCCCTGGTCGGCGACGGCTCTTTTATGATGCTGCATTCCGAGCTGGTGACCTCCATTCAGGAGGGTGCCAAAATCAACGTGGTGCTGCTGGATAACATGAGCAATGGCTGCATTAACAACCTGCAAATGGAGCACGGTATGGACAGCTTCATTACCGAGTTTCGCTTCCGCAATACGGACAGCGGTAAGCTAAACGGCAGCCTGGTGCCGGTAGACTTTGCCGCAATTGCTGCCGGTTATGGGTGCAAGACCTATCGCGTCAGCACGCTGGAACAGCTTAAGGCTGCGCTGGACGATGCGAAAACACAGCAGGTTTCTACGCTGATAGATATTAAAGTACTGCCCAAGACCATGATTCATAAATATTTCAGCTGGTGGCACGTTGGCGTTGCACAAACTGCCCAATCGGCGCGCACGCAGGATGTGGCGGACAAACTGAATGCGCATCTGGCACAGGCCCGCAAATACTGATTTCCGGGCCGTCTGACGGCCCTTGTTTCTTCTCTTCGATTTAACCCTACAGGTGTAATTATGACATTGAAACTTGGTGTGATTGGAACAGGCGCGATTGGTCAGGAACACATTCGCCGCTGCAACAATGTCTTACAAGGGGCAAGAGTGGTCGCGGTATCCGATATCAACGTTGAAGGCGCGCAGGCTGCACTGCAACGGCTGAATAGTGATGCGCAAGTCTGCAAGGATGGCTATGAGGTGATTCAGTCACCTGATGTGGATGCGGTGCTGGTGACCTCATGGGATCCGACGCATGAAGAGTTTACCCTGGCGGCCATCGCGGCGGGTAAGCCGGTGTTCTGTGAAAAACCGCTGGCCATGAGCGCAGAGGGTTGCCGTCGGGTAGTCGAAGCAGAAATTCAGCACGGTAAGCGGCTGGTTCAGGTGGGTTTTATGCGGCCTTACGATGCCGGCTACCGGGCGCTGAAAAAAGTGATTACCGACGGTGAAATCGGCGAGCCGCTCATGCTGCATTGCGCGCATCGCAATCCGACGGTGCCCGAAAATTACAATACGGAAATGGCGATCACCAATACGTTAATTCATGAACTTGACGTACTGCGCTGGCTGACGAGTGACGACTACAAAAGCGTGCAGGTGGTTTTCCCGCGCGTCAGTTCCAAAGCGCGTCCGCATCTGAAAGATCCGCAAATCGTCCTGTTTGAAACGCAAAAAGGGGTGCGCATCGATGTAGAAATTTTTGTTAACTGTACCTACGGCTACGACATTCAGTGTGAGGTAGTGGGTGAAGAAGGCATCGCCAGACTGCCGGAGCCTTCGTCAGTGCAGCTGCGCAAACAGGCCAAACTTTCCAACACCATTTTAGTCGACTGGAAAGACCGCTTTATCGAGGCTTACGACGTCGAACTGCAGGCGTTTATCAACGACGTGAAAGCCGGGCAGTTAACCGGTCCGTCTGCCTGGGATGGTTTTGCCGCCTCCGTCGCCGCTGACGCCTGTATCAAGGCGCAGAAAAGCGGTGCCATTGAACCGATTGAAATGCCCGCTCGTCCGGCATTCTATAACTAAATCTCTCGCCTTTGGAAGGTAAACAATGAACAACGATAACGTAAAGCTGGCGATAGCGCCCATTGGCTGGACAAATGATGATATGCCCGAGCTGGGCAGCGAGAATACCTTTCAGCAAACCGTCAGCGAGATGGCACTGGCGGGCTTCTCAGGGAGTGAAGTGGGTAGCAAATACCCACGCGATCCTGCCATTCTCAAGCCAATGCTCGATATTCGCGGCATTCAGATCTGCAACGCCTGGTTCAGCACATTTTTTGCGCAGGGTGACAAAGATGAGACCCTTGAGGGTTTTACGGCGCACATGAATTTTCTCTATGAAATGGGTGCCCGGGTGATCGGCTGTTCAGAGCAGAGTAAAAGTATTCAGGGCACAGCACGGGCAGTGTTCGATCACAAACCGGTGTTTAACGATGACGAGTGGCAGAGAACGGCGGAAGGCTACAATACGCTTGCCGACCTTGCCGCCGCGAAAGGGATGCGCGTTTGCCTGCACCACCATATGGGCACCGGCATTCAGACGCCCGCGGAAATCGACCGTTTCATGGCGCTCACGCATGACAATGTCGGTTTACTCTATGATACCGGCCACATCTATTATTCTGAAGGCTCACAGGACGTGATGCTGGCAGTGCTGAAAACCCATCTGCCGCGCATTTTCCACGTTCATCTGAAAGACGTGCGGGATGAGATTGTCGCAGAAGTGCGTGACCAGCACCTGTCGTTTCTGGACGGTGTGAAAAAGGGCACATTCACCGTTCCAGGCGACGGCGTGATTGATTTTAAACCGGTTTTCAAAATTCTTGATGACTACGGCTATCAAGGCTGGATGGTGGTTGAGGCTGAACAGGATCCTGCGTTGGCCAATCCGTTCGAGTACGCGGTAAAGGCAAGAAAATATATTCGGGAGAATACCGGACTGTAAGACTGTTATCCGCCTTGAAGAGAATGATCAGGTCTTGTGTAAGGCTGTGCCCTCATCGGATGCAGCCTGTTTTAGTGGCCAGCTCGCCCGCGCGTCGCCCCTGTCGCGGTGAATCTGTGAGTCATTTCATAAACCAATGAAATAAAAGCTGCATACATAACAAAAAAATGAAATTTTCCAACCATCTGATATCATAGCGTTCATTATCCAGCCACGTTTTCCGCAAATGAGCAGATGTCATGAGTAATAATCCCTCCCAACTTTCACTGCTGCAGGACGAGATTCGCCGTCGCTACGAAACGCTGAGCAAGCGTCTGAAGCAGGTGGCTCGTTATATCCTTGATAACAGTAACAGTATTGCTTTTGACACCGTGGCCTCTATTGCGCAGCAGGCCGACGTTCCGCCATCTACGCTGATTCGCTTTGCTAATGCATTTGGCTTCAGCGGTTTCAATGAAATGAAACAGGTTTTTCGTCAGCATCTGATGGAAGAGACCGTCAACTATACAGAACGAGCGCGGCTGTTTCGTCAGACAGCAGTGGACGATGCTGCGAATTCGCCCGAAAGTCCGGCTGAAATTCTCAATGTTTTCACCATGGTCAACAGTCAGGCCCTGCAGCAGCTGGCCATGCAGGTGAGCCCGGACCAGTTAGACAAAACCGTGCAGCTTCTGAACGAAGCCGAAAATGTCTACGTAATCGGCCTGCGGCGGTCGTTTAGCGTTGCCTCCTATCTAGTGTATGCCCTGCGCCATCTGGAACGCCGTGCCTTCCTGATTGACGGGCTGGGCGGCATGTTTACAGAACAGCTTAATCTGGTTACGCCCAAAGATGTGGTGATTGCCATCAGCTGTTCACCCTATGCAAGGGAGGCGGTAGAAGTGGTCGAGTTGGGGGCCAAACGCGGTGCCAGCTTAATCGCGATCACTGACAGCCAGGTCAGCCCACTTGCCGCCTTCAGTGACGTCTGTTTCGTTGTACGCGAAGCCCAGGTTGACGGTTTTCGCTCTCAGGTTGCCTCGCTGTGCCTGGCACAAACGCTGGCCGTATCCCTGGCGCTGGCGAATGCGCAGTCCGGTCAGCTCTCCTGACATGCCGCCAGCTGCGGCGGCACTGCTTACACGTCATACCTGAACACATGATACACGCGCCCTCAGTAAAGCCGGGAGCATGACGCCCCCGCGCGTCCCGGCGAGAAACGCCCTCTGCAGCAACAAAAACGCAGCCCTCAGGCTCAATGCTGGTCACTTAGGTGACCAGCTTTTTTTTATCGGCATATTTCCGTGATCTTATTCGCAGCTCCCGCGGGGAGTTTCGTTCTCTTCGCCCCGGCAGTATCAGCCATCTCGCCCTTTTCATACGGCGTTCTCAGTTCGCCCGGAACCGTGCCCGGGGTAACTCATCAGGAGCCGCGATATCTCACTGATAGCTCTGCTGAAGCTCAGCGGGAATAAGATCAGAGAGCGAGCGGGCGCGTTCGGGAAAAGTGGAATGAATGATGCCCAGAGCCTGTGAGAGTTCTATAAAAAAGGGTTCATGATGAACATGAACCCCTTTGATACCTGCCACTGGATCGGTCAACCGGGCCTTAAATGACCCGCATTAGCCCTCAGGCTGCCGTTTTGCTTTCAGCCGTGATTAACGTGACGGATAGCGATCGCTGTTGATCCAGGCATGATCCTGTTCCCAGCTGAATTTCCACAGGCGAACCGGCCCTGCCATAACGTTAAGGTAGTAATTGTTATAGCCAGCCAGGGTTGCTACAGGATGGTAACCGCGCGGTACGGTGACGACATCCCGGTTATAAACAGCCATGCACTCATCCAGAGAACGATCGTCCGTATAAACGCGCTGCATCGCGAAGCCCTGTTCGGGTTCAAAACGGTGGTAATAGGTTTCTTCCAGATAGGTTTCGTTCTCGCTGTTTTCCTGGTCGTGCTTGTGACTCGGATACGAACTGGTATTGCCCTCATCGGTAAACACTTCCACCACCAGCAAGCTATTTGCCGGTTCACTGTCCGGCAGAATGTTGTGCACAAGTCGCTGGTTGTGGCCTTTGCCGCGCCGCTCAACGCCGACATCTTCTGGCGCAATCAGTCGGGCGGGCAGGTTGTCGCCCTGCCCCGGTGCCTTGCAGACCGCCAGCTCAAGATCGCTGTCCGCTCTTACCGTCACTGCATCATCATGAGGGACATACACGGAATAAGGCGGCGTACGTTCAAACGGCGACATTCGCTTACCTAACCCCGGAAAGTTTGCATGACGCGTGCTAATCGAGGCCAGGCCTGCCACCAGCACCAGGCAAAGCTCGCTGTCACCGCTGGCCATGTCGAGCGTCTGTCCTTGTTTTAACAGGAAAGACTCGAAACCCACATAGCGCCAGCCCGCACTGTCTGGCGTTACCTGCTGTATGCGCCCCTGCTCATCGGGTTGTTTTACCTTTGAGAGTAATGACATCCGCCGTCTCCTAATCCATCGCCCTTTATCGTCAATACGCTGTCACTCAGCGCCCACTCAACCCAACGTCGGCATACTGAATTCAGAAACCGTTTGCTGGCCGCTCGGCCAACGGACGGTCGCTGTTTTCATGCGCGTATAAAAACGTACGCCGTCCGGACCGTGGACATTCAGTGCGCCAAACACCGAGCGCTTCCAGCCACCAAAACTGTGGAATGCCATTGGCACCGGCACGGGCACGTTGACGCCGACCATTCCGGCTTCGACGTTTTGGACAAATTCACGCGCCGTGTGACCATTACTGGTAAAAATGGCGCTGCCGTTGCCGAATTCGTGACTGTTAACCAGTTTCAGCGCACTGTCGTAATCCGGCGCGCGCATGATGCTCAGCACCGGGCCAAAGATTTCTTCACGCCAGATCACCATCTCTGGGGTTACGTGATCGAATAACGTTCCACCGACATAGTAGCCGTCCTCATAGCCTGCAACCTTCTGGTGACGACCATCCACAACCAGCGTTGCCCCTTCCTGCTCGCCGATGTCGATATAACCCAGCACTTTCTTCTGATGGGCGGCCGAAACGACAGGCCCCATTTCATTCTCGTCACTGCCCTTACTCATGCCCGGCCCGACGCGTAATGCTTTAATCAGCGGCGTCAGGCGCGAAATCAGTTTATCGGCGGTGTCATCGCCTACTGCGACCACGACAGGCAACGCCATGCAGCGTTCACCCGCCGAGCCAAATGCGCCCCCCATGATGGCATTGACCGTGGCGTCCAGGTCAGCATCAGGCATGACGATAGCGTGGTTTTTGGCCGCGCCAAATGCCTGCACGCGTTTGCCGTGCGCGCTGGCCGTTTTGTAAATGTGCTCAGCCACACCCGACGAACCCACAAAGCTAACGGCCGCAATTCGGGGATCTTTGTAAAGCTGTTCTGCATTCTCATTCGAACTGTGTACCACGTTGAAAACGCCATCCGGCAGGCCCGCTTCTTTCAGTAACTCCGCCATGCGCACGGCGGCAGACGGATCCAGCGCCGGGGGTTTAAGTACAAAGGTGTTGCCGCAGGCCAGGGCAATAGGGAACATCCACAGTGGCACCATGGCGGGGAAATTGAAGGGGGTAATCCCTGCAACCACGCCGACCGGCTGCATGAGCGAGTAGCTGTCTACGCCGCCGCCCACGTTAGGCGAGTTCTCCCCCTTAAGCAGGTGAGGAATGCCGCAGGCGAACTCAATCACCTCAATCCCGCGCGTCAGTTCACCCAACGCATCAGACCAGACTTTGCCGTGCTCGGACACGATCAGCGCCGCCAGCTCATCACGATGCTGTTCCATTAAGGCTTTAAAGTTGAACATCACGCGTGCGCGGCGCAGCGGGGCGGTTTTGGACCAGGCAGGAAAGGCTGCATGCGCCACGTCGATTGCCTGGGCCACTTCGTCTGCGCTGCATTGGGTAAGTTCACGGATCACCTTGCCGGTTGCCGGATCGAACACAGGAATGGTTTCGTTGCTGGCACTGAACGTGGTTTTACCGCCAATAAAATTTCCTACGATAGTCATGATGTTGCCTCTTTGGTATGTACGGTTCCAGCAGGCAAAGCACAAGAAGTGGCATGCTGGCTGGGCAGGAAAAGCCAAAAGCATGCTGAGAAGCTATTACAATGGAATAAATTTTTCAAATAAATATTTTTGAAAAATTACTTTTTAGCGGGGCAGATCGCATTTTTGCATGTCGCTCTGAACGGCTCGCCAGCAATGGCTGTACATGACTTGTCTGGGGGGAAGTTAGTGCCTGTATGCTGTGACGACAAGCGCCAGCGTGAAGCCTGCACTGATGCGGTCGTCCCTTCCCGGTCAGGCGTCAAAATAAGCAGGGAGAGACAAAACACCGCCTTCCTTTTAAGTTTCATTAAATCGCATAGTGAAATGAATATTTCTTTTTACGCACCTCTTGCCCTCAGCCTGCCTTTGACAAGGTTCACTCTGCTGGCGCAACGCCCTTAAGCCAAACTGGTGCACGACAGTGGTGCAAAATCCCTCAACCACGGCCATTTTCTGAACCAATAATTTCCTGATTGCAAATCAGGAATCATGTGTTTCACAGCTTACCGCCTTTCCTGCATCGCAGAGTAACGGTCTATCTGTATGATTATTAGCATTATTTATGAGATCCCTCGACACAACGCAAAACCTGGCCTGCTTTATGCAATATCGTCGGACCTCCCTGCACCCGAAAGAGATAATCATGTCTGACCCAAAAAACAGCGGCTTACTGTACGGACTGGACCAGCGAATCCCACCACTCCAGGCTTTCTTCAGCGCTTTACAGCATGTGCTGGCGGGCCTGGTTGGCATTATTACGCCCCCGTTGCTGATCGGCACGGCGCTGGGTCTGGATGCGTGGCTGCCTTATTTGATCAGCATGTCGCTCCTTGCCTCCGGCATCGGGACGTTTCTGCAGTCAAACCGGGTATGGGGCATAGGTGCCGGCATGATATGCATGCAGGGCACCAGTTTTGCCTTTCTTGGTGTGGCCATCTCCGGCGGCCTGTGGGTCAAAGCACAGGGCGGCAGTCCAGAAGACATCATGGCGATGCTGTTTGGCGTCAACTTTGTCGCGGCGCTGGTGCCGGTCATCGTCAGCCGCTTCATCGATACCTTAAAGCGGGTCTTTACGCCGGTGGTGACGGGGAGCGTGATTGCGCTGATTGGTATCAGCCTGATAAAAGTCAGTGTGATTAACTGGTGCGGCGGTGAGAAAGCCCAGGATTTTGCCAGCCTCAGTAACCTGGCGCTGGGTGCGTTAACGCTTGGCGTCATCGTTGTGCTGAGCTGCTCCGGTAACCGCTGGCTACGCCTTTCATCGGTCGTGGCCGGCATCGCAGCAGGCTGTATTGCCGCTGCCCTGAGTGGCAAATTTCAGGTTCACGATCTGGGTGAGAGCGTCTTTCGTTTACCCTCTCTGTTTCCGTTTGGCTTTCACTTCAACAGTACGCTTTTCATTCCGGTGGTGCTGGTCTCTCTGGTCTGCATCATCGAGGCGGTGGGCGATCTTACTGCTAACAGCCTGATTTCCGGTAAATCTATTACCGACAAGACCTTTAGCGCCCGTCTCAAGGGCGGCATTCTGGCAGACGGACTGAGCTGCATGATTGCGGCGATGCTGAGCGCCTTTCCCAACACCACCTTTGCGCAAAATAACGGCGTGATCCAGATGACGGGCGTGGCGAGTCGTTTTGTCGGCCGTTACGTCGGCGTCATTCTTATCCTGCTGGGGCTGTTTCCGCCTTTCAGCGAAGCGCTGCGTCAGATTCCCACACCGGTGCTGGGGGGAGCCACAATGGTGATGTTCGGCTGCGTCGTCACGGCGGGGATTCGCATCCTAAGCCAGGCTCCGCTAACGCGCAGGGAAATACTGATTGTCGGTCTGGCGTTTAGTTTCGGGCTGGGAATCGAATCCGTTCCCGCTTCGCTTTCCCATCTGCCGCCCATGTTTGAGAATCTGTTTGGCTCCGCGGCCACCACCGGCGGCCTGGTCGCCATTGTCCTGAATCTTCTTATTCCTGGCGCAGACAAGCCGGCACGTGAAGAAGTAGAAGAGGGCGAATCCGCACAGTCATTATAATCCTGCCACATTCACCCGCGACGCAGTCGTTGCGGGTGACCGCCTGTGCGCTCATGCCCCCTGCCCTTGATGTCTCCGACAGCTTTCTCACTGGATCCGCCCCAGAATCCTTTAACACCCAGACGGCAACACAGCAGGAAATCCGGCTTATTCCGCCATTTATCGGGTAAAAAACTCGCCTGATTTACCGTTTCCCTTAACAAATCAGACCGTTACTTTTCCTTCAACTACACTTTCATCAGTTATTTATGCGTAGAGATACAGAATGAACGCGTTACAGCAGGAAAAAATTGGACAAAATATCTTAATCAAACTCGCGATGCTGGTGATTATCCTTGCCGGGATAAGAGCGGCCTCCGACATTCTGGTCCCGTTACTTCTGGCGGCCTTTTTTGCCATCGTACTGAATCCGTTAGTCACGATACTGATGCGGCGCGGGCTGCGGCGGGGGTTGGCGATTACCCTGGTGATTACGGTGATTTTTATCGTGATTCTGCTGCTGGGAGCCATACTGGCAAGCTCGATGAGTGAGTTTTCCGACCTCTATCCTCAACTGCGCACCATCATGGAAAAGAAAATGGCGGTGGTTCAGCATCTGGCAGCCAGCATCCATCTCAATATCTCAACCGATGCCCTGGTTCAGCGCTTCGACCCTAATACCGTTATGAATCTGGCCAGTGTGGCGCTGAGTGGCTTTTCAGGCGCGATGACCAATACCGTGTTACTGATCCTCACCGTGGTCTTTATGCTGTTTGAGGTGCACCATCTGCCTTATAAAATGCGTAACTCGTTTGTGAACCCCAAAATTCGTATCGCCGGTTTACACAAGGCCTTAAAAGGGGTGACGCATTATCTGGCACTGAAGACGCTAATCAGCCTGATCACCGGCATCGCGGTCTGGCTGACGCTCTACCTGCTGGACGTGAAATTTGCGTTACTGTGGGGCGTGGTGGCCTTTATCCTTAACTTTATTCCCAATATCGGGCCGATTATTGCCGGTATTCCTCCTTTCCTGCAGGCGCTGCTGCTCAACAGCGTGTTTGACGCGGCGATGGTGGCGGCGCTGTTTACTGCCATTCACATGGTTTTCGGCAATATGCTTGAGCCACGCATCATGGGGCGCGGTCTGGGCTTATCAACATTGGTGGTGTTTCTGTCATTGATATTTTGGGGCTGGCTGCTGGGCCCGGTCGGCATGCTGCTGTCCGTTCCTCTGACCAGCATCACTAAAATTTTAATGGAAACCACCCCGGGCGGGAGCCGTCTGGCCATTATGCTGGGAACCGGCCGACCCAAGCCTTCGCGGCTGTTAACCAAGTAAACGCTGCTGCACATGCTGCAGATGATCTCTCATCGCCGCCTGTGCAGCCTGCTCATCACCGGACGCAATTGCCTCGGCGATGCGCTGATGGTCCGCGTTCATTTCATCTGCAAAGGTATTGTCGGCATAATGACGTTCCAGCCGGCGGAAATGGGCGCTGTCGCGTTTGTTCCACAGATTTTCCATCATTTCCCGCAACAGATCATTGCCGCTCATCTCGCTAATCAGCAGATGAAAGCCTTTGTCCTGCTCGATGAAAGCCGCGTCGTTTTCATTAAATGCCTGGAGCGCTGCGCTCAGGGACAGCAGCTGCTGACGCTGGGCCTCACTGCCGTTTCGCGCCGCCATGCCCGCCAGCATGCTCTCATAGGCTTCGCGCGCCTGTAGCAGATCCTGCAGGCTGAAGTTCTCGGTTTCTTTGCCTGCTGAAGGTTGCGGTAAGGTCTGAGCGACAAAAACCCCCGTACCGGTGTGGATGCTGACGTAACCCGTCATCTCCAGCGCTATCAGGGCTTCACGCACCGATGAACGACTGACGCCCAGTTGTCGGGCCAGTTCCCGTTCGGGCGGCAGCGCCCCGCCCGGCACGAAATCGCCGCCATGAATGCCCGCAATGATGGCATTAGCAATTTGCCGATAAAGCCGCTCAGTTTTCAGTACCGCTAACCCCATAACTCTCTCCTGTTGCAGGCCGCCTTTCTGGCATCAGATGATACGTATTTATATTGCTGCGATCCGGATCACGGCCTTAATTTACGCGCTATCTTACTCTTGGTCCAGCGGCCTGACCACTGGGCCACACGTCCACCAAGGAGCAATAATGGAACATACATGGCGCTGGTACGGCCCGAACGATCCTGTGTCACTTGACGATGCCCGCCAGGCAGGTGCAACAGGAATTGTCACAGCACTTCATCACATCCCTAACGGAGAAGTGTGGCCTGTAGCCGAAATCAAAGCGCGTCAGGCGCTGCTGGCGGAAAAAGGTCTTACCTGGTCAGTCGTTGAAAGCATTCCTGTGCACGAAACGATTAAGACCCAACGCGGCGATTATCAGCACTACATCGCCAATTATCAGCAGTCAATTCGCAACCTGGCAGCCTGCGGGATTGACACCGTATGCTATAACTTTATGCCGGTTCTTGACTGGACGCGTACCGATCTGGCCTGGGAACTGCCGGACGGCGCTAAAGCGCTGCGCTTTGATGCCGATGCCTTTGCCGCGTTTGAACTGCATCTGTTACAACGCCCCGGCGCGGAAAAAGATTACAGCGCCGCCGAACAACAGGCCGCCGCAACGCGTTTCGCCGCCATGACCGAGGAAGAGAAAGCTACGCTGGTGCGCAACATCATCGCAGGCTTACCCGGCGCAGAAGAGGGTTATACGCTCGAACAATTTCAGGCTCAGCTGGCGCAATACGACGGTATTGATAAAGCCAGGCTGCGCGAGCATATGGCCACCTTTCTGCGCGCCATCGTGCCGGTGGCGGAAGAAGTCGGCATTAAGCTGGCAGTCCATCCTGATGATCCTCCCCGTCCAATTCTTGGTTTGCCGCGCATTATCTCCACGCAAGAGGACATGCAGTGGCTGAAAGAAACGGTAGACAGCCTGCATAACGGATTCTGTTTCTGTACCGGTTCCTACGGCGTACGTGAGGATAATGCCCTTATCGAGATGGCAGAAACCTATGCCGACCGCATTAACTTTGTGCACCTGCGGGCAACAAAGCGAGAAACGAACCCCAACAGCTTCCACGAGGCGGCCCATCTGACAGGCGATGTGGATATGGTTGGCGTCATCAAAGTGATCCTGGCCGAGGAGCAGCGTCGCCGTAGGGCGGGCGAACAGCGAGCCATCCCGATGCGCCCCGATCACGGTCACCAGATGCTGGATGACTTGCGTAAGCGCACCAACCCAGGCTATTCCGCCATTGGCCGTCTTAAAGGGCTTGCAGAACTGCGCGGCGTCGAAGTTGCCCTGAAGCAAATCTATTTCCAGGACTAAACGTTGTTGCCCCGACGTCGTTATGCTGTCGGGGCACAGGGTAGTTTAGACAGGTTGCTGTACTCATATTTATGGCGCGTCATCAGTTGGTCAGCCGCGCTTTCCAGGTAACAAGAGGGTTCTCATTTCTCTCCCTTCTGGCTGCCGTGTTTTGGATTACTCCTCCCACGGCTTCGCTGCGGCACCCTTTTCAGGACGCCCCCAAGCTCACCTTTTCCACGACCGGTTTACAGCCGCCATCAAACTAATGTGTGAGCATTCACTAATAGCATGAATTTTTTGTCAATTAATTGCCTGCCAGGTCGATAATTGACCATATCGGAGAATAAGGGATTTCCGACCGTTCACCAGCGGCGTGAACTGGCGTGCTATGCTGCATTAACCCTTAGCACCTCTCAAAACACGATCACGATTCAGAGGTTTTTACGGTGCCGCTAATAAAAAGAAAACATGAGCATGCCAAATCGCTCATTGTCCTCGCAGGACTATTGCCGCTGCTCCTGGGGTTGTTGTTCACGATAATTGATGCCAGAAAAACAGTAAAAGAACAGCAAATTGATACGGCCGCGACCTTACTGTCTCAGGCAGAAAAAATCAGCGATAACGCCTGGAGCATGATCGCCTGGCTGCGCCAGTATGAGTACCAACCCTGTGAAAAGATAGAAAATACGCTACGGGTTAATAGCACTCTCCATCCCTATTTTCGCGGTATCGGCAAACTGGAAAGTAACACGGTAAGCTGCTCTTCTGCCTACGGTAACAAGCCCGCTACGCTTAAAGCCATGATTGGCGTCGCCCCGCCCGTGACCGGCAAAGACTGGTGGAGCCTGTCCATCGCGGGTTCTTACATCGTGCCAGACCGACCTGCCGTGATATTTGTGCGCCAGCTGGCAGCTGGCAGAGCCCTCTGGGTGATGGTTGAAGGGCAGTATCTTATTGATTTTATGAGCGCGCTGGGCAGTACGCATCATTATCAGATAACCATGCGTTTTAGTAACGGTGCGCCAATCGTGTCAGGCGATCGTGAAATGGCCGACGACAGGTGGCTTAAGCCTCAGGTCTATCATGCCACCTCTTCCCGCTATAGCATCAAGGTCACCCTGATAGCGCCCGGTGCTGAGCTGGTTAAAACATGGACGCAGCTTCTTTTCGTGTTTATGCCGATGGCGGCGATTTTTTCCGTGCTGTTTATGATTCTTACCGCCTCCTGGCTTCGCAGACGTTTTTCCTGGGGAGATGAAATTCGTCGCGCCATTCAGTCCCGTCAGTTCAGCGTGCATTATCAACCTACCTACAGCTGCACGCTGCAACGTTGCACGGGCGCAGAAGCCCTGTTGCGCTGGACCCTGCCCAACGGTAACAGCGTGCGCCCGGACACCTTTATTACCGCCGCAGAAGCGGAAGGGATGATTATCCCGATTACCCATCATTTGATGGCGTTGATCGTTGAAGACACGCAAAGCTGGGCGCCTAACCCCGGCTTTCATCTGGCGATTAACGTGGCTGCCGAGCATCTTCAGCACCCGGATTTTGTTGACGATATGCTTAATTTTGCTGACAGGATGGCGAGAACCGAATTCAACATTACTCTGGAACTGACGGAGCGGAGCCTGATCAAAGAAGGGAGCCTTGTCGCGGCTAAGCTGGCGCAACTACGTCAGGCAGGCATGAAAGTCGCTATTGATGACTTTGGTACGGGGCACTGCTCTCTGAGTTACCTGCAAACCTTTACGCTGGACTACCTAAAAATCGATCAGGGTTTTATCAATGCCATCGAATCCCTGGAGGGGGAAACGCCGGTGCTGGACGCCATTATCAGTCTGAGCCATAAACTGAAGCTGCAGGTATTGGGAGAAGGCGTCGAAACGGCAATGCAGTTCCGCTATTTACAGCAGCATGGTGTCACCTTTATCCAGGGCTATTTTTACGCCAGGCCCATGGATAACCCCACGATCGTGGCGTGGATGAAACAATATGGTCATTTGCCGGTTGAGGTTGAAAACACCTGAGCCGCAACTTACTGACGCACGCGGCACAATGACGGCGAAGAAGCGCTAAATCAACGCGCTTTTCGCTGTGCTGCACGCTGCTTACTCGCCGCCCGCATTGCCACCGCAATGGCCTCTTCCTGCTGAATGACGTGCTCAACAGGCGCACTGGCGCGCTGATTCAGCCGTTGCAGCGTAGGCATCGACTGCTGCAACAGTTGCTGGCACTCCTCGTATTCCGAGCGTTGCTTACCTGTCACGGTCGATGTTTGTAATGCTTCGCTCAATTGAGCCAGGCGGTCAATCCAGTATTTCGTGCGGCAGCTAAGCCATCCAGAACTGAGCTGCGCCTCAGGAGACCGGGAAGCCGTGGGCACCTCAGAGGAATTCATTAATTTTCTTTCTACACTATCTATCTGCGCCACCCAAGGGCTCTGGCAAGTAAGGGGGGAGTTCCTTGGCATTCTTCCTCCAAATCAAGGTGAAAGAGTATTGCTGAAGGCGTTCTGATAGGCAAGCCTCAAACCTTAACCCGCCCAATCCTTAATCTTTATTAATAGCTTTAAGCCAGACGGCTGAGTGAGCTCAAACCGCAGCGCTCACTTAACACGCAAACGCGCGCAGAACCTGACTTTTTTTCGCTTTAGGGGCTGCTATAAACCACCGGTAAAATTGTTCGTTTTCAGGTCAAACATGACAAATATCACACAAAAACGTTATACTCTGCGGCCGATAAATCAGATAACAACAGTATTTGTTGTTTTGATGGATCGACAGATAATGCTGTTTTACGGCTATGCTTAAATTTCCTCAACGCAGCGGTCTGAACGCTGTTTTCGGTTCGCGCCGTTGAGGACTTTCATGTTCCATTACAGGGTAATTCTATGAAATTGCGTAGGAAGCGTGTAAAACCGATTGGGATAGATGATGTCACCATCATTGATGATTCCCGTTTACGTAAAGCCATTACCGCCGCCTCTTTGGGTAACGCCATGGAGTGGTTTGATTTTGGTGTTTATGGCTTTGTGGCTTATGCCTTAGGTAAGGTGTTTTTTCCGGATGCCTCTCCAGGGATTCAAATGATTGCCGCACTGGCAACCTTCTCCGTTCCTTTCCTGATTCGTCCATTAGGCGGTCTGTTTTTCGGCATGCTGGGGGATAAATATGGTCGTCAGAAAATCCTGTCGATTACCATCGTCATTATGTCGGTCAGTACCTTCTGTATCGGCCTGATTCCCTCCTATGCCTCCATTGGCATCTGGGCGCCGGTTCTGCTGCTGTTGGCCAAAATGGCCCAGGGCTTCTCAGTCGGTGGGGAATATACCGGTGCCTCTATCTTTGTGGCCGAGTATTCGCCTGACCGTAAGCGCGGCTTTATGGGAAGCTGGCTGGACTTCGGTTCTATCGCCGGCTTCGTGCTGGGCGCGGGCGTCGTCGTCTTAATCTCTACCATCATCGGCGAAGAGAACTTCCTTGCGTGGGGATGGCGTCTTCCGTTCTTCCTGGCCCTGCCACTGGGTATTATTGGCCTGTATTTACGCCATGCCCTGGAAGAAACCCCCGCGTTCCAGCAGCACGTCGACAAACTGGAACAAGGCGATCGCGAAGGCCTGCGTGACGGTCCGAAAGTCTCTTTCAAAGAAATCGCCACGAAACACTGGCGTAGCCTGCTAGCCTGTATCGGTCTGGTTATTGCAACCAACGTGACCTATTACATGTTGCTGACCTACATGCCAAGTTACCTGTCGCACAACCTGCACTACTCTGAAGATCATGGCGTGCTGATTATCATCGCCATCATGATGGGCATGCTGTTTGTCCAGCCCGTGATGGGGCTGCTGAGCGACCGCTTTGGCCGTCGTCCGTTTGTGATTATCGGCAGTATCGCCCTGATGATCTTCGCCATTCCGGCCTTCATGATGATCAACAGTGGCATGCTGGGAATGATTTTCGCAGGGTTGTTGCTGCTGGCCGTTATCCTTAATGCCTTTACCGGCGTGATGGCTTCGTCACTGCCTGCTATGTTTCCGACGCACATTCGCTACAGTGCATTAGCCAGCGCCTTCAACATATCGGTACTGATTGCAGGCCTGACGCCAACGTTAGCGGCCTGGCTGGTAGAATCGACTAACAACCTTTATATGCCCGCTTACTATCTGATGGTGGTTGCAGTCATTGGCCTGATTACCGGCCTCTACATGAAAGAGACGGCGAATAAGCCCCTGAAAGGTGCAACTCCCGCCGCCTCTGACATGGAAGAAGCGCGCGAAATTCTGCAGGAGCATCACGATAACATCGAGCAGAAAATCGAAGATATCGACGCCGAGATGGCCCGCCTGGAAGCCAAACGTAAAAATCTGGTTGAACAGCACCCAAATATCAACGAGTAACGCCCCTCTCTCCCGCCCCTGAGGCGGGAGAATCTTTTGCTGCCTCTGCACACCGCACACAAACCTTCATCGCCTGCACCTAATCGGAGTAGACTGTGCGTCTTATTTAAACTGGCTACGTGAGTGTCTATGTCTGATTTTTCCCTTACCCAACGTCCCAGAAGATTGCGCGCCAGCGCGTCAATGCGTGCAATGTTTCAGGAGTCCAGCCTTAGCCTGAACGATTTGGCCCTGCCCATTTTTGTTGAGGAAGGTGTTGATGACTATAAAGATATTCAGGCCATGCCTGGCGTAAGACGTATTCCTGAAAAACGTCTTGCCTATGAAATTGAACGTATCGCTAAGGCGGGCATTCGCTCGGTCATGACCTTCGGGATTTCCCATCATACCGACGCGACCGGCAGCGATGCGTGGAATGAAAACGGCCTGGTGGCGCGTATGTCGAAAATCTGCAAAGACACCGTGCCTGAAATGATCGTGATGTCGGATACCTGCTTCTGCGAATACACCAGCCACGGCCACTGTGGCGTGCTGTGTGACCACGGCGTCGATAACGATGCCACCCTGATCAATCTGGGCAAGCAGGCCGTTGTGGCGGCGGCGGCGGGGGCCGACTTTATCGCGCCTTCTGCCGCAATGGATGGCCAGGTTCAGGCGATACGCCAGGCGCTGGACGCCGCAGGCTTTACCCAGACAGCGATCATGTCTTATTCCACCAAGTTTGCATCATCCTTCTATGGCCCCTTCCGGGAAGCGGCAGGTACGGCCCTGAAAGGCGATCGTAAAACCTATCAGATGAACCCGATGAACCGTCGTGAGGCTATTCGCGAGTCGCTAATTGACGCGGCTGAAGGTGCCGATGCACTGATGGTTAAACCGGCCGGAGCCTATCTGGACATTCTGCGCGATATCCGCGAGCGCACCGAACTTCCGCTGGCGGCCTATCAGGTTAGTGGTGAGTACGCGATGATTAAATTCGCAGCCCAGGCGGGCGCCATCGATGAGCGTAATGTCGCGCTCGAAAGCCTTGGCGCGATCAAGCGGGCTGGCGCAGATTTGATTTTCAGCTATTTTGCACTTGAGTTGGCCGAGAACAACCTGCTCTGAGCCATGGCCCTTCTGCGACGGTGCCTGCACCCTCGCAGAAGGCGTTATTCCTGTCCGGTAAACGGGGAAATGAACGCGATGCTTATTGGCGTGAATTAATCACATCACTCATTATGCCCTCTATTCAGTAAACAAATAATACACAAATCGCAACGTAATATAATCTTTTAGCCTTTACTTCCACATCGCAGGAAATAACCATTCACTTCCTTAAGAATCTTTACGCATGTAATGTTTTGAGAAACACAGGATAATTTACAATCACCTTCGAAATTTAAGGGGGTGTTATGAATGAGAACAAATACAATGAGAGCGTGATTATTTCTGTTACTGACTGGATTAATAAGAATCTGGACCAGCGCTTAAGCATTGACGACATTGCTGAAAAGGCGGGTTATTCAAAATGGTATCTACAAAAGTTATTTTCCCGTTATCATAATGAAACGCTGGCCCATTACATCCGTAGAAAGAAATTAATTGCCTGTATTAATGATTTAAAATACAGCCATGCGCCCATTATCAGCCTGGCGGTTAAATACCACTTTGAAAGTCAGCAGTCTTTTACCCGCTCCTTCAAGCAGATGATGGGCTGTACGCCTAGCGTATGCCGTAAAAGCCAGCGACTGAACGTTACCGACAGCAACGCCCATCCTTGCAGCGTATGTAGTAAGGCTGAACCCCCCCCAAAAAAGAAGTTATTTAGCGGAATAAACGAAACCTTCGGGGTTGGTCATTTAGTCCGCTTGCTTTAACCGTGGCAGCAAAAAACTAGTTATCATCAGGCTTATAGTACTGTACGCCAATCTGGATCCGCTCGCGACCACTGGCAACGCGATGACGATTGGTATCCCGTAGGGAGTAAACACAACCGCAATATTCCTGCTGATAAAAACTCTCACGCTTACTGATTTCAATCATGCGTGCCGATCCGCCGCCTTTACGCCAGTTGAATTCCCAGTAGGACAGATCGGGATAATGTGCGGCAGCACGGACGCCGCAGTCGTTAATTTGCTGCATGTTCTTCCAGCGGGAAATCCCCAGTGAACTTGTGATCACCGGGAAACCATTTTCATGGGCGTACAGCGCCGTGCGCTCGAAACGCATATCGAAGCACATGGTGCAGCGCTCACCGCGCTCCGGTTCCCACTCCATCCCTTTGGCACGTTTAAACCAGTCGTCACGATCGTAGTCCGCATCGACAAACGGCACGCCAAACTTTTCGGCAAAGCGGATATTTTCGTCTTTGCGCAGCTCATACTCTTTAAGCGGATGGATGTTCGGATTATAGAAATAGATGGTGTATTCAATGCCGGATGCCAGCATCGCCTCCATGACTTCTCCCGAACAGGGCGCGCAGCAGGAGTGCAACAGCACTTTTTTATGGCCACCCGGTAAGGGTAGCGGTTGTCGCTCGTAGGGCTGAGACATAAGCACCTTCAATCAATGTAATCAAAAGCGCAGTGTAATGCCGGGGCGTGGATGTTGCAAAATTTCACGCTGACGGGCTGCCATTATCCCTGTCAGCCCGTCAGCGTTGCTGCAACCTTTACCTCACCACTGAAGCGTTTTGCCCGCGTAGTCCAGATAGTGGTGGCCGCCACGTCCCCGACTGGCGGTTAACTGCGTGACAATCCCATTGGCGCTTTCTTCAGGCGTGAGCGGTGCCGCATCGCCTCCCATATCCGTTTTGACCCAACCGGGATGCAGGGTTAGTAGCGTGCCGTTTTGCGCCGCCACCGGTCTGGCCAGCGAGCGCGTGAGCATATTAAGAGCCGCTTTGCTGGCTGAGTAAAGTGGCGCTTCTGCATGTCGATTCTCATTCAGGCTGGCAAGTTGAGATGAGGTTAACGCCAGTACGCCGTGTTGCTGGTTCAGTAACGGCAGCAAAATTTCTGCGGTTCGTATCGGCGCAACGGCATTGGTCATAAACAGCTGGATTAGCTCAGCATCGTTGCTCTCTGACAGCTTCTGATGCGCAGGCCCGTAAATGCCGGCGTTGATCAGAATCGCGTCAAAAGGCTGCCCGCTCAGCCCAACCGCAAATTGCTTGACCGCCTCGGTCTGCGTCATATCGAGCCGACGCCAGTCAACCTGCGGGATTTCCCCCTGCGGGGGGACTTCACTGCGATGGGTTGCCGTGACCTGCCAGTTGTTGGCCGCAAACGCCTTGACGACCGCCAGTCCAATGCCACGTGATGCACCAATCACTAACGCTTTGCCTTGATAAGCCATAGAGTTTCCTCGTTGATGAACGCAGTAAACAGCGTAGATACGTATTGGCAAACACACTGCATCATCAATGCTATTTTGCATTCAGACAGCATTGATGGGGCAGTGAATACTTACGGACAGAGGTGTTGCTGTATTATTCAATTTGCTGGTCTGGCGGGGATGAATGGTCACCTTCACGACTTTTCTCAACGCTCTGCGGATGGTCTTCGCCCATTGACAGTGCAGTTGCGCTGGCGGGATCAAACAGTGAGAAGCTTTCAATCTGATCCACCATGATGACTTTTCGAAATGCCATCGCGTTTTTCGGCTCAGAATCCAGTGTGATGTCGTGCTCGGCATACCAACTGCTATAGTTATGCTCGACCGACAGTTTCAGCGTATGGCTGTCGCGGTAGCCGCTCAGCATCGGGATGAGCACGATATTGGCCGTGCGCTCATATTCAAAGGTGGCAGCGTGTACCATGCCGATATAAATACGACGGGATTTTAAGGTGATCCACGCCAGCTCTCCTTCTTCCATGCACTGGAACAGCATCTGTTCAACACCATTGGATCGTGAAAGCTTCTGATAAAGATCTTTGCGACCTGACACGTTCAGTTGTGCGCTGCCTGCCCAGTTTGACCGGTAGAGACAGAAGAGGATGGCAAAGCCCAGCATGATTACCACTGGGGCCTGAATACCGAGAAAACTCCAGTTCATGAACTTCATTTGCAGTTGCAAATGATCGCCAGGAAACGCATACAGGAAATTGGAAACGCTTGAAATAATAAACAAGATAAACCAGATAAGGGCGGTGACGAAAACGCCCTGCAGTACAAAAATACAGCCGTAAAGTGCGACAAGAAAATAGACATCCCATCCTGAAGAACGACGCATTTTGAAACGGCTGGACAGATCCCGGCTGGTGTACCAATAACCACTCACCATCAGTACCATAAAAATTGCGGTTCCCACCTCAAACTCCCTTTAAGGTATTGACGTGCCGATTAAAATCTTCCTTTACTTCATCACTGAGAATATTGACGGCAGCATTGCCATTTTCATCAATAATTATGCGCTCACCATCCGCAATGGAGTCGTTTATGTCCTGGCGGCTCATTATCTGCAGGAATTTATCCGGGCTGGCGAACAAAGAACGAACGAAGCTAATCATGATGTGTCACTTAACGAGTCAAAAAAGCAAGTATGTGACTGAATCGTGTTTACTGCCATTTTATTGCCGGTAAACATTCTTAAAAGTCACTTTAGCGAAGCGGTAATCAGCCATAATTTTTTCTGCATGCAAAAGGCCGCCGTTTTTAAAAAATCACGCCAGAAACAGGTTATTTTAACGCTGAATTTTCCCCTTCGCGGCCACCGCTGATTTTTGCTTTACCTCACTCCCTGGGGTTCAAAACGCGACCTGGAAAACCGATCGTCTCTGGCTGGCCCTCAGCATGACGAGTAATGTCTCCGCATCGTTCAGGCCACTCAGGCCTTGTCCTCAGACCTCGTAGCGCAACGGCCTTAACCGCGCTGACCGGGTCCGCGCCGTGCTGAACCGTTTTCTTCACCTGCATCACATTTCCCGCCGATTTTGTTGCCCCAATGTGATGCAGGTTTCAAATATGTTGCACCCTAATTGCGCCAGATTGATGGACGGGCTATTCACTCCTCTCACTCCCTTTACTTAATCCTCTGACGTGCGGCTTATTTTCATGCACCTCAGAAATATGGCATGCATTGTGCTTGTTACCTGACTAACAACGCAGCGGACAATGACAGCCAGGTAACATTGAGGACAACATGAGCGCGAACGAAGCCCTGTTCAAAAAAATCGAAGCCGCTTTTAGCCTGCAAACGCCAAGCGAAAAGCGGATTAGTTCGTGGCTGTTAAGTCATCCCGAGCAAATTCCGTTTGAAACGGCTGACAGCATCGCCCAGGCGACCGGTACCAGCGGTATAACCGTAGGGCGTTACCTGCGTAAGCTGGGATTTAAAAACCTTGATGATGTGAAAAACCTGCTGCGCGACGTCCCCAATACGCCCTACAAGCAATGGGGGGTTATTGACCGTCTTGATTCCTGGGAGCAGCAACGCACCCTGCCCGACCTGTCCAGCCAGTCCCTGCAGATGGAGCTGGATGCCATTCGCTATGTCTACCAGCTGGCCCAAACGGATACTTTCCGCCATATCAGCCAGCAAATCGCGGATGCCGACACGGTCATCGTGCTGGGTATTCAGTCTACACGCGGCATTGCCAACACCTTTTTCAGTCATCTGGAATATTTGCGCCCGCGCGTTACCTACGCCGATGGCAGCTCAGGCAGCTGGCTGGAGTCGCTGAATTCCGAGTCTTCAAGGCCTTACGTCATTCTTACCGATACCCGGGCCTATTCCACCGTAGCAAGGCAGTTTTGCCGGATTGCCACCGAGCGCCAGGTCGCGATGGCGCTCGTCACCGATATCTGGTGCCCATGGGCGCGTGATTACCCGGTTGATCTGCTTCAGGTAAAAACGGATACCGCCAATTTCTGGGACTCTCTTGCGCCCATTAGTTGCCTTTTCAACCTGCTGCTGTCTGCCATCGTGGAACGACTTGGCCCGGCGCTTTCTGAGCGTCTGGCACAGAACCGACTGTTGCAGCAGGAATTTGGCCAGTTTGAACATTAACAAAACAGGGATTACAGCATGATGCAGGAAACAGAGTTGGTCGATATTGCAGCGGCCTTTCCCGCGCTCACTATCGACCTGAAATATGCCACCGCCGATAACATCACGGGACAGCCCATCTACAGCGTCGCCTGCTGTCTGCTGCACCCCGATGCGGTCAGCGCGCTGGCGAAAAGCATCGCTATCGCAAAAGTGGCCGGATTGAGTCTGCTGGTGCTGGACGCCTATCGCCCGCAAAAAGCCCAGGAGCTGCTGTGGCACGCCTGCCCCGATCAGAATTACGTGGTGCCTTTATCGCAAGGATCCAACCATAGTCGTGGTACCGCCATTGACGTCACGCTGGTCGATGCCGAAGGTCAGATCCTGGATATGGGTACCGGATTCGATGAAATGCAGGCGTTGTCCCATCCCTATCATCCCGACGTACCGCTAACGGCTCAACGTAACAGGCTGCTGCTTAATGCCGTGATGTTTGGCGGCGGCTTCACTGGCATTGCCACGGAATGGTGGCATTTCGAATTACCGGAAGCGGCCCGTTATCCGCTGCTCAATGATGTTTTTACCTGCATATCCCCAGCCCAGACTGACGGAGTATTACCATGAAAATGACGCACACAGCACCCGGCTATTTTCGCCCTTTGTTACTGGCCATGACCCTTGCTGCCACCACGACATCCGTCCTGGCGGCGGTTCCCAAAGACATGTTGGTGATAGGTAAAGCTGCCGATCCCCAGACGCTTGATCCTGCCGTGACTATCGATAATAACGACTGGACCGTTACCTATCCTGCCTACCAACGATTGATCAAATACAAAACCGAGGACGGGAAGGGTTCGACAGACGTTGAAGGCGATCTGGCAGAAAGCTGGCAGAGCAGCGAGGACGGAAAGGTGTGGACGTTTAAATTACGTCCCGGCGCCGCGTTTGCGGATGGGTCAGCCGTTAACGCGGAGGCCGTTAAGCTGTCGTTTGAGCGCCTGCTGCGCATTAAGCAGGGGCCTTCAGAAGCGTTCCCGTCCGATCTCAACGTTGAGATCGTGGACCCGCTTACCGTGCGCTTCACACTGAAGACGCCGTTTGCGCCTTTCCTTTACACTCTCGCTAACGACGGCGCTTCCATCATCAACCCTGCCGTGCTGAAAGCGAATGCCGCTGACGACGCGCGCAGTTATTTGGCCGACCATACCGCGGGCTCTGGCGCCTACATGCTGCAGCGCTGGCAGAAAGGTCAGCAGCTCGTGCTGGTGCCGAATCCACATTTCTCCGGACCTAAGCCTGCCTTTAAGCGCGTGTCCGTAAAGATTATCAGTGAAAGTTCGGCCCGACGCCTGCAGCTGGCAAAAGGTGATGTGGACATTGCGGATGCCCTGCCGATGGACCAGTTTGCCGCCCTGAAAAAGCAAAATGAGGTGGCAGTGAGGGATTATCCCGCTCTGCGCGTGACCTATCTCTATCTCAACAACAGTAAACCGCCTCTGAACCAGCCCGATTTGCGCAGAGCGATCTCCTGGGCCACCGATTATCAGGGAATGGTGCAGGGCATTCTGGGCGGCAACGGTAAACAGATGCGTGGACCGATTCCGGAAGGCATGTGGGGCTACGATGCCAAGGCCATGCAGTACAGCTTTAATCTTGCGAAAGCCAAAGCGGAGATGGATAAAGTGGCCACTAAACCGCAGTCGCTGTCGTTCCTCTATTCTGACAACGATCCCAACTGGGAGCCGATTGCCCTGTCGATGCAGGCCAACCTTCAGGCTATTGGCATCAATGTGAAGCTGGAAAAACTGGCCAACGCCACCATGCGTGAGCGCATCGGTAAAGCAGACTATGACATCGCGATTGGTAACTGGAGCCCGGACTTCGCCGATCCCTACATGTTTATGAATTACTGGTTTGCGTCAGACAAAAAAGGCCTGCCGGGTAACCGCTCCTTTTATTCCAACCCTGAAGTCGATGCGCTGCTGAAAAAAGCGGTATCGACCACGAATCAGGCTGAGCGGACTGCCGATTACCAGCAAGCGCAAAATATCGTGATTAACGATGCAGCTTACGTTTACTTATTCCAGAAAAATTATCAGGTTGCGATGAACAAATCGGTTAAAGGCTACGTGTTTAACCCGATGCTCGAGCAAATATTTAACATCGCCACCATGCATAAAGAATAACACCGCTCACGCCCGTTCATGCAGGGCCTGCCTGGCCCTGCTGAGGAAGACATGATGAGTTACTGGAGTTTATTAAGACAGCGTAGCTGGGGACTGCTGTTGGTGGTCGCCGGCGTCTGCGTCATTACATTTATTATTTCGCATCTTATTCCCGGGGATCCTGCCAGGCTGCTGGCGGGCGACCGCGCCAGTGATGAAATCGTCCAGCACATCCGTCAGCAGTTGGGGCTGGATTTACCGTTATGGCGACAATTTATCCGTTATGTGGAGCAGCTGTTACATGGCGACCTGGGCACCTCTATCCGGACAGGTCGCCCGGTCCTGGACGATCTGCGGGCGTTTTTTCCCGCGACTCTGGAACTGGCCTTTTGTGCCCTGACCATCGCCCTGCTCGTTGGCGTGCCGCTGGGCGTGCTCTCTGCGGTGTATCGTAACCGCTGGCTCGATCATCTGGTTCGTCTGCTGGCGCTGACCGGGATTTCCACACCGGCCTTCTGGCTGGGCCTGGGGGCGATCGTGCTGTTCTATGGCAAGTTAAACCTGCTGCCCGGCGGCGGACGGCTGGATGACTGGCTCGATCCCCCTACGCGCGTTACCGGCTTCTATCTGATCGATGCCCTGCTGGAAGGCAACATCGAAGTCTTCTTTAATGCGCTTCAGCATCTGATCCTGCCTGCCACCACCCTGGCCTTTGTTCACCTTGGCATTGTGGCGCGCCAGATTCGCTCGGCCATGCTGGAGCAGTTGAGCGAAGACTATATTCGTACCGCGCTGGCCAGCGGGCTGCCGAAATGGACTATCGTCGTGCGCTATGCCCTGCCCAATGCCCTGATTCCCTCCGTAACCGTACTGGGCCTGGCATTAGGCGACCTGCTGTATGGTGCAGTATTAACCGAAACCGTGTTTGCCTGGCCAGGTATGGGCGCGTATGTGGTGTCTTCTATTCAGGCGCTTGATTTCCCGGCGGTGATGGGCTTCGCCATCGTGGTTTCCTTTGCTTACGTGCTGGTAAACCTGTTCGTGGATCTTCTTTATCTGTGGATTGACCCGCGAATGGGTCGGGGAGCGTAGAACATGATGATAACGCAAGAGCAGCCCGCCGTGCGTCAGGTAAAACCCAGCCTGTTCGCCTGGAAACGCCGCCTGTGGATGCTAAGTAAAAGCCCTCTGACCCTGTTGGGTGCCGCCATCATCACGCTGATGCTGGGATTAATGGTGTTTTCACCGTGGATTGTGCCGCACGATCCCAACGCCATTAGCCTGACCGATCGCCTCCAGCCACCCAGTGCCGCGCACTGGTTCGGGACTGATGAGGTGGGCCGGGATCTGTTCAGCCGTGTCCTGGTGGGGAGCCAGCAGTCGGTCGCAGCAGGGCTGGCGGTCGTGCTGCTGGCTGGCATAAGCGGCTCGTTACTGGGCTGTCTGTCCGGCGTATTAGGTGGCCGCAGCGATGCGATAATTATGCGCCTGATGGACATCATGCTGTCTATTCCTTCTCTGGTACTGACCATGGCGCTGGCTGCCGCGCTGGGGCCGAGCCTGTTCAACGCCATGCTGGCTATCGCCGTTGTGCGCATCCCTTTCTATGTCCGGCTGGCGCGCGGTCAGACGTTAATCGTCAAACAGCATACCTTTGTTGAAGCGGCAAAAACGTTCGGTGCTTCGCGCTGGCACCTGATTAGCTGGCATATCCTGCGCAATGCTCTGCCGCCCTTGGTGGTGCAGGCCTCCCTGGATATTGGCAGCGCCATTTTGATGGCGGCCACGTTGGGTTTTATCGGGCTGGGCGCTCAGCAACCGACGGCGGAATGGGGGGCAATGGTGGCTAACGGACGTAACTATGTTCTTGACCAGTGGTGGTACTGCACCTTTCCCGGGGCCGCGATTTTGATCACAGCGGTGGGATTCAATCTGTTTGGCGATGGCATCCAGGACCTGCTGGCCCCCAAAGCGGGAGGACGTAACTGATGCAAGAAAGAATTCTGACGATCGAGGATTTACGTCTCAGCTTCCCGGTTTATCAGGGAGAGGTGAACGTGCTGAATAGCGTATCAATGCACATCAATCGCGGCGAGATTGTGGGCGTTGTCGGCGAATCAGGTTCGGGGAAATCCGTCACCGCCATGCTGGCGATGCGGCTCATTCCGGAACACAGCTATCACATCAAAGGCGGCAGGCTGGAGCTGGCGGGTCAGGATGTCCTCGCCGCCAGTGAAGTGGACATGCGCAAAATGCGCGGCAATCGTGTTGCCATGATTTTTCAGGAGCCCATGACCGCGCTGAATCCGACCCGCCGCATTGGCAAACAGATGGTCGATGTGATCAGACAGCATCGTCCTCTGTCTGTCCGTGAGGCAAAAGCCCGGGCGCTTACGCTGCTGGGCGATATGCAAATTGCGGATGCGAAGAACGTTATGGAGCGCTATCCCTTTGAACTGTCAGGCGGAATGCGTCAGCGCGTCATGATTGCCCTGGCCTTTTCCTGTGAGCCAGACCTGCTGATTGCGGATGAACCCACGACCGCACTGGATGTTACCGTTCAGCGGCAGGTACTGCGCCTGTTGAAACAAAAAGCCGAAGCGACCGGCACCGCCGTGCTGTTTATCAGTCACGATATGGCTGTGGTTTCACAGCTGTGCGATCGGATCTACGTTATGTATGCCGGGTCCGTCATTGAAAGCGGCGTCACTGAAACCGTGCTGCGTTCACCACGCCATCCCTATTCCATTGGTCTGCTGGCCTGCTCGCCTGACGCGATTGAACCGCGTGCTCCGCTGGCATCCATTTCAGGCACCGTGCCTAATCTGGCCTGTTTACCCGCAGGCTGTGCCTTTCGCGATCGCTGTTTTGCGGCAGGAGAACGCTGCACCACCACGCCGCGCTTGCATACTACCGACAACGCCGCGCAGCAGGTTGCCTGCTGGTATCCACAACAGGAGGCGCAGCATGTCTGACGCTCTGCTTACGCTGCAAAACGTACATGTCACCTTCCCGGCCAAAAAGAACTGGCGCGGCAAAGTCACGGAACAGGTCCATGCGCTGAATGGCCTGGATATGGAGGTCAGACAGGGAGAAACGCTGGGGATTGTTGGCGAATCCGGCTGTGGAAAAAGCACCCTGGCCAAACTGTTGATGGGCATGCTCAGCCCAACCTCAGGCCAGCTCGAACTGGCAACAGCGCCTGCCGATAACCGGGGACGTCGCATGCAAATGGTGTTTCAGGATCCGCTCTCTTCACTCGACCCCCGCCTGCCCGTCTGGCGCATTATCACCGAGCCGGTGTGGATTCAGTCGCGTGCTTCAGAAAAAGCGCGGCGCGCGTTGGCGGAATCACTGGCTCACCAGGTCGGTATTCGCCCCGAATATCTGGACCGTCCGCCGCATGCGTTTTCCGGCGGCCAGCGTCAGCGCATCGCGATTGCCCGGGCCCTGTCATCGCAGCCCGATATTATCGTGCTGGATGAACCGACCTCGGCACTGGATATTTCTGTTCAGGCGCAGATTCTGAATCTGCTGGTAGAACTGCAAAAACAGCAAAACCTGACCTATATCCTGATATCGCACAACGTGTCGGTCGTGCGCCATATGAGCGATCGTGTTGCAGTCATGTATCTGGGACAAATTGTGGAGCTGGGTGAAACACAGCGCGTCCTTGACGCCCCGCAACATCCTTATACCCAGCTACTGATGGCGTCCGTGCCGCGCATCGGCGCAGTGCTGGATGGCGCGCCTGTGAACACCGAGCTACCGGGTAACCGCCACCTGCCAACGGGATGCTATTTCCGCGACCGCTGTCCGCAAGCCACCAGCGGCTGCGAGGCGCCTCAGTTACTCCTGTCGCAGGAAAAAGGCAGCGCGGTGCGATGCTGGCAGGCACAAAACCGGGTTCAGGCATAAGCCACAACGAGAACAGATGGTCCAGGCAACGCCTGCGCCATTGAGCGATAACGCATGCAGGATAACGATCAACATGAAAATTATTGTACTCGGCAGTGGTGTCGTGGGCGTAACAACCGCCTGGTATCTGCAGCAGGCCGGACATCAGGTGACCGTGATTGATAAAGAAGCCGGTCCGGCATTAGGCACCAGCGCGGCCAATGCCGGGCAAATTTCCCCAGGTTATGCCGCGCCCTGGGCCGCGCCGGGCGTTCCCTTAAAGGCGGTGAAATGGATGGTACAGCGTCATGCTCCCCTTTCCGTGCGCCCGGATGGCTCACGTTTTCAGCTTGCCTGGATGATGCAAATGCTGAAAAACTGCAATCCGCAGAGTTACGCCGAAAATAAGGCCAGAATGGTCAGGCTGGCAGAGTACAGCCGGGACTGCATCAGAGCACTGCGGGCCAGCACGGGCATTGAATATGAAGGGCGTCAGGGCGGCACGCTGCAGCTGTTTCGCACCGCTCAGCAGTTTGACAATGCGGCACGCGATATCGCCGTGTTGCAGGACGCCGGCGTTCCTTATCAACTGCTGGAAGCCTCACAACTGGCCGAGGTTGAACCGGCGCTGGCGGCGGTTAAGCATAAGCTGACCGGCGGGCTGCGACTGCCTAATGACGAAACCGGCGATTGCCAGTTATTTACCCAGCGGCTTGCGGCAATGGCGCGCGAGGCGGGCGTCGACTTTCGCTTTAACACAACCGTGGATGCGCTGCTGACACAGGGAGACAGGATCAGCGGTATGACCTGTGGCAGCGAAACGCTGACGGCGGACGGATACGTCATGGCGCTGGGTTCGTACTCCACGCCATTACTCCGGCCACTCATGTCTGTTCCGGTTTACCCACTCAAAGGCTACTCGCTGACGATCCCCATTGCCGATGCGTCAGCCGCGCCGGTGTCCACGGTGCTGGATGAAACCTACAAAATTGCCATTACGCGCTTTGATGATCGCATTCGCGTGGGCGGTATGGCGGAAATTGTGGGATACAGCAACACCCTGCTGCCTGCCAGACGGCAAACACTCGAAATGGTAGTGAACGACCTTTATCCCCGTGGCGGTCGCGTTGAGCAGGCAACCTTCTGGACCGGGTTACGTCCCATGACGCCTGACGGCACGCCCATCGTCGGCCATACACATTTCAGCAACCTGTGGCTGAATACCGGCCACGGTACGCTGGGCTGGACGATGGCCTGCGGCTCCGGCCAGCTGTTGAGTGATGTGATTTCAGGCAAACCGCCCGAGATTGCCCATGCGGACTATGCGGTTTCGCGTTATGCCTGAGTGCAGGGCGAGATGGCGACCTTACAGCGCCTGGGCACAGGCCCAGGCCGAACTCCAGGCCCACTGGAAATTATAGCCGCCGAGCCAGCCGGTCACGTCCACCACCTCACCGATAAAATACAGCCCCGGTACGTCCCGCGCTTCCATTGTCTTCGATGACAGTTGAGTAGTATCAACGCCACCGAGGGTCACTTCGGCGGTGCGATAACCTTCGGTGCCGTTAGGCTGAACCTGCCAGCCGTGCAGCGTCTGCACCAGCTCTGTTTGCTGCTTGCGGTTAAGTTGCTTCAGCGTCACATCCGGCACGACGTTCATATCCTGTAGGACCTCCACCAGGCGCTTGGGCAGAATTTTCGCCAGGCTGTTTTTCAGGCTCAGATTCGGATGCGCCTCACGTTGAATCGTCAGGAAATCCTCAAGACGGGTAGCCGGAGAGAGGTCCACAGTGAGGTATTCGCCCGGCTGCCAGTAGCTGGAAATCTGCAATATTGCCGGGCCGGACAGGCCGCGGTGGGTGAACAACATCGCCTCTTTGAACAGGGTGCCGTCTTTTGCCGCAATGGTCGTATCCAGCGCAACGCCTGACAGCGTCTGCAACTGTTCCAGGAGTGGTTTATGTAAGGTAAAGGGCACCAGTGCCGCGCGCGTGGGCAGCACCTTCAGCCCAAACTGCTCAGCAATTTTATAGCCAAACGGTGATGCACCCAGGCCCGGCATGGAAAGGCCGCCACTGGCAATGACCAGCTTCTCAGCCTGAACCGCGCTGCCGTTGAGCTGCAGGCTGTAGCCCGCATCATCCCGGGTTACGCTCAGTATTTCGCTGCGCAGCCGAACGGTGACACCACCTTTGTCACATTCGGCCATTAATAAATCGACCACCTGCTGGGCAGAATCATCGCAAAACAGCTGCCCCAGGGTTTTCTCATGCCAGGCGATACCGTGGCGATTCACCAGATCGATAAAATCCCATTGGGTATAGCGCGCGAGGGCCGACTTACAAAAGTGGGGATTATTCGACAGGTAGGCGGCCGGTTCAGTGTAGAGATTGGTGAAATTGCAGCGCCCACCGCCCGACATCAAAATCTTGCGTCCCGGCTTCTTGCCGTTATCCAGCAGTAATACGCGGCGACCACGCTGTCCGGCCTGCGCAGCACAAAAAAGCCCGGCAGCGCCTGCCCCAATTACGATAACGTCAAACTGTTCCACTGCTTTTGCCCACCTGGTAAGAGAGGGGCAGATTGTAGTGATCTGCTCCTGTGGATGCCAGTGTCAAAATTTTGCCGTAAATATGTCACAATGTAACCAGCTAATTTTTATAGCTTTTGTATCTGTTCACCGGGTTAATTGACACTTTTAGTCCAAATCATGACTATATTTTCCTTTCCCAGACAGCATGTTGTCGCGGATAATGCGCCGCGTTCATGTCCTCCAAAAATGGCGTAACGTCTATGCTACATCTGTTTGCTGGTCTCGATCTTAGCACCGGCCTGTTACTGATACTTGCTCTGCTGTTTGTATTGTTTTACGAAGCAATTAACGGCTTTCATGATACGGCCAACGCGGTTGCGACGGTCATCTACACCCGTGCCATGCGGGCGCAGCTTGCCGTTTTAATGGCAGGCGTCTTCAACTTCTTTGGTGTATTGCTCGGCGGATTAAGCGTGGCTTACGCTATCGTGCATATGCTGCCTACCGATCTGCTGCTGAATGTCGGATCGGCCCACGGTCTCGCCATGGTCTTTTCCATGCTGCTGGCGGCGATTATCTGGAACCTGGGTACCTGGTATTTGGGCCTGCCCGCGTCCAGTTCCCATACCTTAATCGGCGCGATTATCGGCATTGGCCTGACGAACGCGTTGATGAGCGGCACATCGGTCGTTGATGCGCTTAACATCCCGAAAGTGCTGAATATTTTCCTGTCTCTGATTCTTTCCCCTATTGTCGGACTGGTGATTGCGGGCAGCCTAATTTTTCTTCTCCGCCGTTACTGGAGTAACACCAAAAAGCGTGCGCGTATTCATATGACGCCCGCCGATCGCGAGAAGATTGATGGCAAGAAAAAACCGCCTTTCTGGACGCGCACGGCACTGATTATCTCCGCCATTGGTGTCAGTTATTCACACGGTGCGAACGACGGGCAGAAAGGCATTGGCCTGATCATGCTGGTTCTGATAGGCGTTGCGCCAGCCGGCTTCGTGGTGAATATGAACGCATCGGGTTACGACATTACGCGTACACGGGATGCGGTCAATCATCTTGAGCAGTATTATCAACAGCACCAAGCCTCACTGAACCACATCATCGAGATGGCGCCGCCTAAGCTGCCCACCCCGGAAGAAGTGGCGCCGGTATCATCGACAGAGTTTCATTGCGACAGTGCTCGTGCGCTGCAGGCCGTGCAACGTGCTCAGTTGCTGCTGAATAACCTGCAAAGCTACAGCGATCTGTCCGTCGAGCAGCGTAGTCAGATGCGTCGCCTGCTGCTGTGTATTTCCGACACCGCCGATAAAGCGGCGAAGCTGCCGGAAACCTCTCCAGACGATAAACGTTTCCTGGGCAAGCTCAAAGGCGATCTGTTGAACACCATTGAGTACGCGCCGGTATGGATCATCATGGCGGTTGCGCTGGCATTAGGCGTCGGCACCATGATCGGCTGGCGTCGCGTGGCCACCACCATCGGTGAGAAAATTGGTAAGAAGGGCATGACCTATGCGCAGGGCATGTCTGCGCAGGTGACGGCAGCCGTGTCGATAGGCATTGCCAGCTACACCGGCATGCCGGTCTCCACCACGCATATCCTCTCTTCTTCCGTTGCCGGCACCATGCTGGTTGACGGCGGCGGCTTGCAGAGCAAAACCATCAAAAACATCGCCATGGCGTGGGTATTTACCCTGCCGGTCTGTATTTTGTTATCGGGTTCGCTCTACTGGATAGCGCTGAAACTCATCTGATTCGGCGGCATACCAGGGCGACTTCGGTCGCCCTTTTTAATGCCAGATTGCCAGCGCAATCAGGCTGATAATCACCAATCCACACAGTGAACTGGTTAAGATAAACAGACCTCTCACCCGCTCACACCGGCGAATGAATTCGTCGTCATGATGATCAAGATAGCGCATTGCCCAGATGTAACGCACCAGCCGCACCTGCTTGCCGGGCTGACCATGGGATGTGAAAAACCCCGCGCCATCAACATACTGATAGAGCAGCGGATCACAGCCACGCAGAACCACCAACAGCGCACGCAGCGATGAGAAATAGCGCGCCATATTCACAATACATACCACACAAAGAGCCCAAAAAAGCGCGATAGTGCTGATCATGTCATCCTCCTTACCGGCACCGCAGCAGGGTGCTGAGCGCGCACCCTGTTGAACAGTCCCTGCAGAATTAGCCAACAACCCCATAAAGCGATTTGTAGTTTTATTTTTGAATCATCAGAAAAGTAGCAACCGTGTGACGCAGGCTGCTTTTTTCAGTTTAGGAGAAATGTTCAATTTTTTACCAGCGAGGATTTTCGTTTTATACGAGTAAAAATCGTTCATCATTGATCTTATTCACAACCCAGGCGGCTTCAGAAGCATTTGTTAACACACAGGGCTATACTTTCAGGTATAACAACATCATCGCCTGTGCTGTACATTAATCATCTCGGTGGCGCTCATCGCCCGTTCGCGCAATGGATTTCGCAACTGTGACGCGTCTGGAAACCGCTGCCATTCTGAATCTCGTGGAAGGAGTTATATCATGGCTTATAAACATATCCTGATTGCAGTCGATCTTTCGCCAGAAAGCCAGTTGTTAGTGGATAAAGCTGTCTCACTCGCGCGCCCTTACGACGCAAAAATCTCGCTGATTCATGTCGATGTTAATTACTCGGATCTCTACACCGGCCTGATTGATGTCAACCTCGGAGATATGCAAAAGCGTATTTCTGAGGAAACGCATCTGGCACTAAAAAGCCTGTCCGATGCCGCGGGCTACCCTATCACCGAAACCCTGAGCGGCAGTGGCGACCTGGGGCAGGTGCTGGTGGATGCGATTAAGAAATACGATGTGGACATGGTGGTGTGCGGTCATCATCAGGATTTCTGGAGCAAGCTGATGTCGTCTGCCCGCCAGTTGATCAATACCGTGCACATCGACATGCTGATTGTGCCGCTGCGTGACGAAGAGGATGAATAATTCGCTAGCGTTAAGCCGGTGCGACTGAGGTGCCGACCGGCTTAAAACCACGATTAAGACAGAGGCGGATAGATATCGAAGCGGTGGCTTTTGGTGACCACCGCACACTGCGTGGCAACACCGGCCAGCGGTGGCGCGTAGTCGGGACGCTTCACCACAATACGTTTCTTTGCCAGACGGCGAGCCGGTGCCAGCAGTGCGTCGGCATCTTCATCCGCCCCCACCAGCGACTGAAAGACCCGCATTTCTTTTTTTACCATGGCGCTTTTTTGCCGATGGGGATACATAGGATCGAGATACACCACGTCCGGCTGCGGGGTAATATCGGTCAGAGCCTGAATGCTGGAAGCATGAATCAGCGTCAGGCGTTCGCGCAGCCAGCCGCCAATTTCTGCATCTTCATAGCCACGCGTCAGCCCGTCCTCCAGCAGTGCGGCCACCACCGGATGGCGCTCCAGCATGCGAACCCGACAGCCCAGCGCGGCCAGCACAAAGGCATCCCGTCCTAATCCGGCGGTGGCGTCCACCACATCGGGCAGGTAGGTCCCTTTTATCCCCACTGCCTTCGCGACGGCTTCACCGCGGCCACCGCCAAAACGACGTCGATGTGCCAGGGCACCGGAGGCGAAATCCACAAAGATGCCTCCCAGTTTGGGCTCATCCCGTTTGCGCAGTTCAAGATGTGTGGCGGTCTTCACCAGCGCCAGCGCGGCGTCATCACAGTGCGTCAGTTGCCAGCGTGCGGCTAAAACAGGTAAGGCGCCGTCACCGGCACCTGTCTCATCAAGCAAACAGATTTTCACGTACGGCTTATCCCTGAATACCGTAGTGTTCCAGCATGGCATCCAGCTGTGGTTCACGGCCGCGGAAGCGTTTAAACAGCTCCATCGGTTCTTCTGACCCGCCGCGCGTCAGAATATTGTCGAGGAAGGACTGCCCGGTTTCCCGGTTGAAAATCCCCTCTTCTTCAAAGCGCGAATAGGCATCTGCTGCCAGCACATCGGCCCACAGATAGCTGTAATAGCCCGCTGCATAGCCACCCGCAAAAATATGGCTGAAGGCATGAGGGAAACGTCCCCACTCCGGGCTGGGGACCACGGCGACTTTGCTTTTCACTTCGCGCAGGGTTTCGAGAATCTGTGCACCTTTTTCCGGATTGAATTCGGTATGCAGGCGGAAGTCGAACAGGCCGAACTCAAGCTGGCGCAGGATAAACAGCGCCGCCTGGTAGTTTTTCGCCGCCAGCATTTTGTCCAACAGTTCTTTAGGCAGTGGCTCACCGGTTTCGTAGTGCCCCGAAATAAACGCCAGTGCTTCCGGCTCCCAGCACCAGTTCTCCATGAACTGGCTAGGCAGTTCCACGGCGTCCCATGGCACGCCATTAATGCCGGACACGCCCGCCGCCTCGATGCGCGTCAGCATATGGTGCAGGCCGTGACCGAACTCGTGGAACAGGGTAATCACTTCGTCATGCGTAAACAGCGCAGGCTTGCCGCTTACCGGACGGTTGAAGTTACAGGTCAGGTAAGCCACCGGTTTTTGCAGGCTCCCGTCCGCTTTACGCATTTGGCCCACGCAGTCGTCCATCCATGCGCCGCCGCGTTTGTGTTCGCGAGCATAGAGATCGAGATAGAAACTGCCGCGCAGCTCGCCGCTTTCATCGAACAGATCAAAGAAGCGGACATCCGGATGGTAAACATCGACGTCAGTGCGCTCTTTCGCGGTAATACCGTAAATGCGCTTCACCACTTCAAACAGGCCGGACACTGCACGCGACTCCGGGAAGTAAGGGCGCAGCTGTTCATCGCTGATGGTATAAAGATGCTGCTTCTGCTTTTCGCCGTAGTAGCTGAGATCCCATGGGTTCATGGTTTCTACGCCGAACGCTTTCTGCGCAAAAGCGCGCAGCTGCGCCAGCTCTTTCTCACCCTGTGGACGGGCGCGATCGGCCAGATCGTTCAGGAAATCGATCACCTGTGCCGGGCTCTGTGCCATCTTGGTGGCCAGGGATTTATCCGCGAAGGAGTCGAAGCCCAGCAGCTGCGCCAGCTCGTGCCGCAGCGCCAGCTCTTCCGCCATAATCGGACCATTATCCCATTTACCCGCGTTAGGGCCTTGATCGGAGGCGCGGGTCGAATAGGCGCGGTACATCTCTTCGCGCAGCGCGGCATTATCGCAATAGGTCATGACCGGCAGATAGCTGGGGATATCCAGCGTCAGTAACCAGCCTTCCTGCCCTTTGGCTTCCGCCTGGGCTTTCGCTGCGGCCAGCGCGCTTTCCGGCATGCCCGCCAGCTCGCTTTCGTCCGTAATCAGCTTGCTCCAGCCCATTGTGGCATCAAGCACGTTGTTACTGTAGGCCGAGCCCAGCTCGGAAAGACGCGCGGCAATTTCGCCGTAACGCTGCTGCTTGTCTTTTTCCAGACCGATACCGGAAAGCTCAAAATCACGCAGTGCGTTATCGACCGCTTTCTGCTTTGCCTGATCCAGCGAAGCATAATGACTGCCTTCTTTCAGATCGCGGTAGGCCTGATAAAGCCCTTCGTGTTGGCCCACCCAGGTGCTGTACTCAGACAGCAGCGGCAGCGTTTGTTCGTAGGCTTCGCGCAGTTCCGGACTGTTTTTAACAGAGTTCAGATGGCTGACCGGTGAAAAGATACGGCTCAGGCGGTCATCGGTTTCTGCCAGCGGCTGAACCAGGTTATCCCAGGTGTAAGGTGCGCCTTGCGCCACCACTTTTTCCACCATTGCGCGGCATTCATTCAAAACGTCGGTTACGGCGGGCACCACATGTTCAGGCTTAATCGCTGAAAACGGGGGAAGTGTGAACGAGGTGAGTAACGGATTGGTCATAGCGCAGTCCTTTAACAATGTGTGGGGCGCGACGGCTCGCGCGACGCAATTTAATTAACATGCGGTCGGATATCACGAAAATCAATGGCGCGACCGGCGGTGATTTCAACAATGGTGCGAATAGTGATCCTTCTGACAATGAGATCAATCATAGCTGACGCCAAAACAGGCTATCACTTTCCTGTCGCTGAATACGTAACGGAGGTTAACAGCCTGTGGCAGATTGCTATGCAAAGTGTAAAGCGGTCTGAACAGGGAAAACCGGCTTCACGGGCGACGGATGCGCGAAATGCCAGCAATTATTCCCGTCAGTCGGTATAATCGGGCCAATATCACTATTTTTAGCTTCAACCGCGGAAATCCCCTTTTTTATGCTGAGTTATCGCCACAGTTTTCACGCCGGCAACCATGCCGATGTGCTTAAGCACACCGTACAAAGCCTCATCATCACCGCCCTGAAAGAGAAAGAAAAACCGTTTTTCTATCTTGATACACATGCAGGCGCAGGACGTTATCAACTGAGCGGCGAGCATGCAGAGCGTACCGGCGAATATCTGGAAGGCATTGGACGCATCTGGCAGCAGCCGGATGCGCCCGCACTGCTGCAACCCTATTTTGATGCGATTCATGCCCTGAACCGCAGTGGAACGCTGCGTTACTATCCAGGCTCCCCACTGATCGCCCGCCACTTGCTCCGCCCGGAAGATAAGATTCAACTGACCGAGCTGCATTCCAGCGATTTTCCCATGCTGCGCACTGAGTTCAGTAAAGACAGCCGCGCGCGCGTTGAAAAGGCCGATGGCTATCAGCAGTTAAAATCAAAGCTGCCCCCGCTTTCACGCCGTGGGCTGGTGCTGATCGATCCGCCTTATGAAATGAAGAGTGATTACCAGGCGGTCGTCAAAGGCATTCAGGAAGGCCACAAGCGCTTTGGCACCGGCGTTTATGCCCTGTGGTATCCGGTTGTCATGCGTCAGCAAATCAAGCATATGCTGCGCGATCTGCAGGCGACCGGCATTCGAAATATCCTGCAAATTGAACTGGCCGTGCGTCCTGACAGCGATCAGCGCGGGATGACCGCCTCCGGCATGATTGTGATCAATCCCCCCTGGAAGCTGGCCGATCAGATGAATACGCTGCTGCCGTGGTTACACCAGAAACTGGTACCGGCAGGTACAGGTCATTTCAGCGTAAACCAGATCGTTCCTGAATAACGCCTTTCCCGTTTAGCGTCGCCGGTTCAGTTACGGCGGCGTGATATCGCAGGTCATTTTTATATGGATTATTCTGGCAGGCGCCCTGGCGGCTCTGCAACCGGCGAAACGCCTCTCTCTGTTACTGCTGGCACTGGCAACGGCTCTGGGTGTATACCAGAACGTGCTGGACTGGCCCGTTACCCTCGTTTTTGCTGCGGTGGCAGCGCTGGTCGCGTTTCGTATTTACGATCGCCGCAGTCGCGTGTGGCAGGGCATAAGCGAGGTGCTCCTGGTCGTGATGGCCGCTGCGCTGCTGCTGCATCTTATTCCCGGCTTTAACAATCCGCGTCAAATCGATGCCGTTCAGGTAGGCGCACGCAGCCTGCCCTTCTCTTTTTCATTTAATTTTGACAAAGCCCTGATCCCCTTCCTGTTGCTGGCCTGTATGCCGACGCTGTTCAAAGCTGAGGCGCACCCACCGCGCACGCCTCTGTTATGGCTGGTACCCGTGGCGGCGATTCCGCTGCTGTTAGTCAGCGCGGTAGGACTGGGTGGCCTGGCGTTTGAGCCACACCTGCCTGACTGGCTGGGCGCGTTCGCACTGGCCAACCTGTTTTTTGTCTCGCTGGCAGAAGAAGCATTTTTTCGTGGCTATCTACAGCAGCGGCTGCGCCAGAAATGGGGCGGCACAATCGCCCTGGTGGCCACCGCCTTGCTGTTTGGCCTGGCGCATGCGTCCGGCGGCGTACTGCTGATGATATTTGCCGGACTAGCCGGGCTAATTTATGGCCTGGTCTGGCACTGGAGCGGCCGGCTCTGGCTGGCAACAGCCTGCCATTTTGCACTCAACATGGTTCATCTGTTGTTGTTTACCTACCCGGCACTGATGCATTAGTCGTTACAGCGTAAAGACGGCCAGGTCATACGCCATCTCGGTTTCGGGGAAAATGGCCTGGCACTCTGCCAGCAAACGCGTCATGTCTCTGGCGAGATAGCGTGAGCTAAAATGCGTGGCGATCATCCGTTTTGCACCGGCCTGCTTTGCTACTGTAGCGGCCTGCACGGTAGTTGAGTGACCGCGCCCGTTGGCTTTTTCCGCCAGCGCATCCTCCAGCGTGGTTTCGTGCACCATCACATCCACATTGGCCGCCAGCTGTAACGCCACCTCGGTGGGCGCCGTATCGCCAAAAATCGCCAGGGTTTTTCCTTTGGTGGACGGCCCCAAATACGCCGCGCCATCAATGGTGCGTCCATCTTCCAGCGTAATACGTTCTCCCTGCTTCAGCTGTTGATACCACGGGCCACGTGGCACACCTTCCGCTTTGAGACGTGCGGCATCCAGAAAGCCGGGCTTGTCTCGCTGTTCAATACGATAGCCAAAGCAGTCAATAGTGTGATTCATCGGCCAGGCCGTGACACGAAACTCGCCATCATCCAGCACCTCGCCCGCCGCAATCTCGATCACCTCAAGCGGATAGTCGGTGTACGAGCTGGACAGGGAAAGTGCGCTATCAACAAAGGCTTTCAGTCCTTTTGGGCCGTAAACCGTCATCGGCGTGGTCAGCCCGGCCATTGAACGGCTGGTGAGCAGGCCCGGCAGGCCAAAAATATGGTCACCGTGCAAATGGGTAATAAAGATTTTATCGAGCTTGCCGGGTTTAAGATCGGATCGCATAAACTGAAGCTGAGTGCCTTCACCACAGTCAAACAGCCAGGTGTCGCCACTGCTTGCCCGGGTGAAGGCAATGGCGGTGACGTTACGCTGCAAGCTGGGCGCGCCACCGCCCGTGCCAAGAAAAGTCAGGTGCATGCTATGCTTCTCTGTAAGTAGTGGAAAAATATGGCCTGTTACAATCATAGGCGCAATTTTTGCGACACCGTGCCCTGCGGCGTTACACTCTATATCAATTTCCATGTAACCGGATGAGACTTCAATGACCCGACATTATGACTATCTCGCCATCGGCGGCGGCAGCGGCGGTATTGCTTCGATTAACCGTGCAGCAAGCTATGGCCAGAAGTGTGCCTTGATAGAAGCCAAAGCGCTGGGCGGAACCTGCGTCAACGTAGGCTGTGTGCCGAAAAAAGTCATGTGGCATGCCGCGCAAATCGCCGAGGCCATTCATCTTTACGGGCCTGATTATGGTTTTGATACCACGGTAAACCGCTTCGACTGGGGCACGCTGGTCAAAAACCGCAGCGCCTACATCGACCGTATTCACCAATCATACGACAATGTTCTGGGGAAAAATAAGGTCGATGTCATCACCGGCTTTGCCCGTTTTATTGATGCGCATACCGTTGAAGTCAATGGCGAAACCATTACGGCCGACCATATTTTGATCGCCACCGGGGGACGTCCAAGCCATCCCTCTATCCCCGGAGCGGAATACGGAATTGATTCAGACGGCTTCTTTGAACTGGATGCGCTGCCAAAACGGACCGCGGTGATCGGTGCCGGTTATATCGCGGTTGAGCTGGCAGGCGTGGTCAATGCGCTGGGCTCGGAAACCCATTTATTCGTCCGTAAACATGCCCCGCTGCGCAGCTTTGATCCGCTGATTACCGATACGCTGGTTGAGGTCATGAACGCGGAAGGCCCAACGCTGCATACCGAGGCGACACCAAAAGCCGTCGTGAAAAATTCCGATGGTAGCCTGACGCTGCAGTTGGAAAACGGCAGTGAATACACCGTGGATTGCCTGGTCTGGGCGATTGGCCGGGTGCCGGAAACCGACAGCCTGAATATCGAGGCGGCGGGCGTTGCGCTGGATGAAAAAGGCTATATCAAGGTCGATAAATTCCAGAATACCAACGTGCCAGGCGTTTATGCCGTTGGTGATAACACCGGCGCCGTTGAGCTGACGCCGGTAGCGGTGGCGGCAGGTCGTCGCCTGTCTGAGCGGTTGTTTAATAACAAACCCGATGAGCACCTGGATTACAGCAATATTCCTACCGTGGTGTTCAGCCATCCGCCGATCGGCACCGTGGGCCTGACGGAGCCGCAGGCGCGCGAGCAGTACGGTGATGACCAGGTAAAAGTCTACAAATCGTCCTTTACCGCAATGTATACCGCGGTGACCCAACATCGCCAGCCGTGCCGCATGAAGTTAGTCTGCGTCGGCCCGGAGGAGAAGATTGTGGGTATTCACGGCATCGGCGGCGGAATGGACGAGATGCTGCAGGGCTTTGCGGTGGCGTTGAAAATGGGCGCGACCAAGAAAGACTTTGATAACACCGTGGCGATTCACCCGACCGCGGCAGAAGAGTTTGTGACGATGCGTTAATCCGCCTACGCGCATAACCTAGCGCTGCCCGCTGACCCTGTGGTCTGCGGGCAGCAGCCTCAATTAAAATAGGTCTCCCGCAGCGGCGTCAACGCCGCGCCCAGCGCCGAACTGTCCCCTTCGATCTCGCTCAGCAGAATATCCGGATATTCCGCAGAAATGTTCCAGCGTTTACCCGAACTGATGCGCGGCATGGCTAAAAACATTTCGCCCAGCTTACGGGGAATCTCGCCCCCTAATATGATGGCTCCGGGATCGATCACCGCATTCATGGCATCCATTGCCCGATGCAGGTTTGGCGTGACGTCTTCTACCCACTGTTGCGCAATCGGCCAGGCCGGATCGAATTTATGATTGAGATCGCGAATATCTTTAATTTCAATACCACCGTTACGTAACCGATCGATCAAGATCCCCAGGGCCGGGCGCAGCTTGCCCTCTTCCGGCGTAAAAATACGGCTGATCTCCCCCGCATTTCCAAACGCACCCTGGAACGGTTTACCGTTAATCACGATGCCACCGCCAAAACCATAATTAAAAGAGAGATAGCCAAAGGTATCGTATTTCAGCCCGGCACCTAAAAAGGCTTCAGCGTGCGCCGCTGTTGTGGCGTTATTTTCAATCCATACTGGTCGATCAAATAACATAGTAATTTCACGGCGCAGATCGATGCCCATCCAGTTTTTTAAAGGTTCAGGCGGATTGAAATACTTTCGTGATTCATAAAGAAAGCCCGCCATGCTGTATCCCACACCACAGACTTTGTCTGGCGAAATACCGTATTGTTTCAAGGTATCCAGATAGTGATGTTTGATATTGAGTAAGGTACGGGCAGGATCGCGCGGATGCGTATCCAGTACGCAGTATTCTGTAATACCGCCCCGGAAATTAATCAGGCTGGCGGCAACGCTGTCTGAGTTAATAGAGATGCCGTAACCATAACGCGCATTCGCATTCAGTGATAACGATGGGCTGGGCTTGCCTCTTCCCTGGGACGGTGATTCCCCCAGGCTGAGAAAGCCGTTTTCGGTCAGCGTATCAACAATGCGGTGAACAGATGACTGATTCAGAATGGTTTGCGAAACCAGCGAAGAGCGGGAAATGCCATCGTTGCGGCGGACAAGCTCAAGAATGAGTTTTTCACTGCGATTAAGTTCGACTTCATGACCAGCGGAATATCCATGAACCACAGCGTTGTCCTCACCGTATTTAATAATGGGTTCTGTTAATACCCTAGCATGCTTTTATGCAGGACGAATAGTAAAGGCCCCTGCCTTTACCTTTTAATAAAATGTGCTGCTTTTCAGCTTCTCCGGCCCGGTTTTTCCCGATCATAAAAGCATCATAATAGTGAAACATAACGGAGAGACACTCTAATATCATGCAATGAGCATTATATTAAAAGCGAGCCTTATGTCCGGATGGGCACTTTCATGTGCGTAGGGTTCTGTCTTCATTCACATGCTTCTTCTTATACATCAGGTAAACAATGGAAACGCGCTTAAAGGTTGCTGAACGCATCGCACAAGAGGCTTCACTTTTGGCTCTTGACTACTTCAGACAGCTGAGTGAATTAGCGATCTGCGAAAAAAGGCCGCAGGATGTCTTCAGTGAAGCCGATCGGGAAGTGGAAAATCTGATTCGGCAGCGCCTGGAACACCATTTCCCACAGGATTCTGTTATTGGGGAAGAGCATGGCGGTGAGCTCAGCGCCAGCTACTGGTCTGTTGATCCTATCGATGGTACGAGTAACTTCCTGCGCGGCTCGTCATTGTGGGGGATTTCTGTTGGCTATGTGCACAATGGCGAGCCGGTTATGGGCGTGATCGTCCATCCGGTATTAAACCTCATGGTGAGCGGCGGCAAAGAGACAGGGGTTTATCTGAATGGTGAACCCTTTGAACGGCCAGTGGTCGCCGAGGCGCTGAAAACCGTGGCGATTGGCGACAGTCCATCATGGGATTTCACCCATCAGCTCTGTATTGAAAAGGCCTATCGGGACGACGGCTGGAATGTGGTGCGCTATCGCTGTGCCACCGTAGGCTTAACCTTTAGCGTGCTGGGTTACGTTGACGGTTATCAGGAATGTTTTAGCAGCATGTGGGACGTTTCTGCGGGTTATGCACTCTGTAAAGCGGCCGGACTGGATGCGCATCTTGCCGGTACACAGGAAAAAAGCAGTACACATGTTAGTGTCGGTACGGCTGAAATGAACCGCCTTTCCGCCCAGTTTATCCCTCACCCTCGTTTTACTCCCGCCTGACCACGCATTGCCCCCGGCTAACCTCATCACTGCATTTCAGGACAGCGTTCCCCCGCTGTCCTGCCCTCTGTGCGCTTGCTGATACAACAACCTTGTTCTTCGCCTCAAATATTAATCACAACGCATTAAAATAGTTAGCGCGTTAAACGTACGATTTCAAAGTAACCCTTCATTTAACTGTTATATATAGGTTTTAAAAACTTAATAAATTCTTAACCTGTCTGAAATTGCTTAAATTCACTACAGCAAATTATTATGCGTCTCGCATTAATTAAGAAGTCCCTGGCATTATATGACGGAGCAGCCCAACGTGAACACGCTAGAAATACACAATGCCATGCTGACGTTCGACGATTTTGTCGCGCTGAACGGCATTTCACTGCAGGCCAAAAAAGGACAATTTGTTTCCCTGCTTGGCCCATCTGGCTGTGGCAAAACCACGCTGCTTAAAGTTATTGCCGGCTTTTACAGTCTTGATAGTGGCGAAGTACTGATCCACCAGCAGGACATGCATCATGTAAAACCTGAACATCGCGACACGGCGATGTGCTTTCAGTCCTATGCGCTTTTTCCTCACCTTTCCGTTGCTGAAAATATCGGGTTTGGCCTCAAGCAAATGAAGATGGCGAAAACGGACATTCACGATCGCGTCGCGCAGACCGCCGCTCAGGTATCGCTGAATGCGCATTTGCCTAAACTGCCAGCACAGTTATCCGGCGGTCAGCAGCAGCGCGTGGCGCTTGCCAGAGCGCTGGCCGTGCGTCCGGAAATCGTGTTGTTTGATGAGCCGCTGTCAAATCTGGATGCCAAATTACGCGACAAGGTACGACTGGAGATCAGACAGCTTCAGCGCTCCCATGGGTTTACCGCCATTTATGTTACCCACGACCGTGCAGAAGCCTTGTCGATGTCTGACATTGTAGTGGTCATGAATGCCGGAAAAATTGAGCAAACCGGTACGCCGGATGAGATCTATTATTCCCCGGTAAACCGCTTTGTCGCCGGTTTCGTCGGTCAGGCTAACGTCATGAAAGCCCGCGTACTGGATAGCGACAGCAGCACCGGTATTTATCGCATTGCGTGCGTACTGGGCGAAATGGAGATTCATAGCCATGTGCCGCCCGTCTCGGACAAGGTCTATACCTTCTGGCGCCCTGAGGATGCCTTACTCAGCGAACACAGTGCCGGGAAAAACACGCTGGCCTTCGAGATCGGTCCGGTGAGTTTTCTGGGCAACCTTTCTGAACTCCAGGTTCATCCGCTGGGCCATGAAGAAACGGAATATCAGTGGTGTATCCAGCTGGTCGGTAAAAACCACATCCGCGAAGGTGACAACGTTAATTTCTCTATTGCGCCAGACAAGATCCGCTTTTTACGGGAAAGCTATTCATGAAAACGCGCAACCGGAACAGGCTCTGTTGGTTGCTGGTCCTGCCTGCGGTCGCGCCGGTCATCATCACTCTGGTGCTGATTGTGATCATGGCGTTGGCGCAATCCGTTGGCCTGTTTAATTTTGGCGCACCGGCGCACTTCACGCTTCAGTACTGGCAAACCATTCTGAATGACAGCCAGCTGTGGCGCGCGACAGGCTATTCGCTCAGAATCGGCGTGCTGAGTGCAGTGCTGTCCGTTGCCCTGGCGCTTCCGCTGGCACTGTGGCTGAGAAAGCCGTTTCCCGGCTCGATGCTGATGGGCGGCTTACTCAAAGCCCCGCTGATGGTACACGGACTGGTGGCTGCGCTGCTGTTTATCAACCTGATTTCCTGGCAGGGCTTTATTAACCTGGGCTTGCTCAAGCTGGGGATCATCTCGCACCCCATCAGAATGCAGAATGACCGCTGGGGAATTGGCGTGATTATTTTGCAGGTCTGGAAACAGCTTCCCTATGCGCTGCTTATCATTACCGGCAGCCTGCGCGCGATTGGTGACGAAATTTTTAATGCCGCGCGGGATTTAGGCGCCGGCAAGACTGCCCGGTTGTTACAGATCATCCTGCCCTTATCTATCAAGTCCGTTCAGGTATCGCTGGTGCTGATCTTCATCGGCGCCTTGGGTGACTTTTCATTTCAGGTCGTTGCGGGGCCAACCAGCGTGTTCTCTCTTTCGCAATACATGCTGCGCTTCCCTGAAATCAGCGCGCAGGGCTGGAATCTTGCGGCCGTTGTCGCGGTAATTTTGATGCTGGCGGCTTTTATCGGTGCAGTGGTGCTTGCCACCCTGGCGAAGTGGCTACAACAAGCCGGAGAACAGAGATAATGAAAGCCAGAGAGACGTTATCCCCGCTGCGAATCGTCATGATGATCCTTATCACCGCCCTGTTTATGCTGTGGCTGGTTATTCCCTTTATGTTGACCGTCCTGTGGTCACTGGTCGATAAAACCCATCCGTGGGCATGGCCAGACGCCCTGCCGCCGGTTCTCTCACTGGGACGCTGGGTGGAGGTATGGACCACGACCGCGTTACCCCAGGCGCTCAGGAACAGCTATTTACTGGCGGCAACCGTCTCCGTCTGCACGCTGATGTTGGCTCTGCCTGCCGCGTGGGCGTTTGGCAGAATGTCGTTTACGGGCAAACACCTTTTACAGAATGCGATCTTACTGCCGCTTATCGTTCCGGGCTTTGTCGTCGCGCTGTTTTTTTCCATGTTGCTCAACGTGGCGGGCATTCACAGCCGGTTTGGTGGCATTTTGCTGGGGCATATTATTATCTTGATGCCTTATGCCGTGCGCATTCTGACCCTGTCATTTTCGCAGATACGCCAGGACACGCTCGATGCAGCACGAGATATGGGCGCTTCGGTGATCAACCGTTTTTTAGTGGCCTGCCTGCCCACCATCAGACCGGGAATATTTGCTGCATTAATTATTGTCTTTACGTTATCAATAGAAGAGTTCGCCATAAGTTTCATTGTTGGCTCACCCGATTTTATTACCGTCCCTACCATTCTGTATTCTTATCTGGGTTATAACTTTATTCGACCCAACGCGGCGGTTATTTCTTTAATGCTGGTTGTGCCAAATGTCATGTTGATGTTGATTGCAGAAAAATTACTGACAAAAAATCCTGTCGCCTCCTTTGCAGGAAAAGGCTGACAGTCTTTAACACGCGTTATTGGGGAAAAATATGTTCAGACTCGTTGCTGCAATATTATTGCTGGCCGGGGCTTTCTGTAGCCAGGCTCAGGATTTAACCTCGATGAACTGGGAACAGATTGTCGAACAGGCGGAAAAAGAAGGGAAATTAACCTGGTATCAATGGTATTACCAGGACCGTTTAAAAGAGCAGGTCAGCCTGTTTGAAAAACAGTACGGTATTAACGTTACCCTGTCTGAAGGCACATTACAGGGCAACATTAATAAACTCATGGCCGACCGGGGACGGGAAACGGGCGATATTGATGTGTTTTCGATTGGCGGGGGCGCATTCGGTACCGTATCGCCTCAGCAAACGTTTTTTGGCCCGCTTAATACACTGCTGCCGGAAGGCAAAACCCTGAACTACACCATTGAGGGAACGGACAGTAAAGGCTATGGCGTGGCATTTTGGGGCAACCAGACCGGTCTGGCCTACGATTCGCGCCGCCTGAAAGAAAGTGAGTTGCCACGAACCCTGCCGCAGATTACGTCCTTCCTGCAAAGTCATCCTCAGGAATTTGGCTTCAACGTTGAAAACGGCGGTTCCGGCCCGGCCTTTATTGAATCGGTAACGCGCACGCTGGTACCGGGTTTTGATTTCACCAAAGGCGACGCAGATGTAAAAAGCCTGACGGCTCTGCAGCCCGCCTGGAACTGGTTCAAACAGCAGCGCCCCAACTACATCATTACGGCCTCCAACGCCGACAGCGTCACCCGACTGGTCAGCGGTGAGTTCCTGCTGGTCCCCGCCTGGGAAGATTACCTAGTGGGATTAGAAAACCACGGTGAAGTCCCGAAAACTATCCGGCTGTATATCCCCGATTTCGGCATGCCCGGCGGCGGAAATATGGTGGCGATACCTAAAAACGCGCCCCACAAAGCGGCAGCGTTGCTGTTTATCCACTGGTTGACGCTGCCCACCACCCAACGGCTGTGCCAGCAGGTTTATGGCATTACGCCTCAAAACAAAGAAGTGAATCGTGATGCCGGGCTGATCAACAGCAAAGAGCGCGTTCATGGCACTCAGTTCATGCCTAAACCGCTGGGTGATGAAGTCAGGACCGAATTCTCTAACCAGGTTTTGCTTAAGTAGACCTGCGATAAAACCCTAACAGAAGGTAAAGCCAAGAATGTCGACCAAAAAACACCCTGCACGCGTAGTGAACGCCCGCCTGATTGCCCATCGGGGAGCACCGCTGCTGGCACCGGAAAACACGCTACCTTCGTTTCAGGCGGCGGTTGAACGCGGAGCGACGTGGATAGAGGTGGATGTCAAACTCACCAAAGATATGCACCCGGTCATTATTCATGACGATTCCGTAGACCGGACAACGAATGGCAAAGGCTATGTGGCAAATTTAACCCTGGATGAGATCCGGTCGCTGGAGGCTGGCGTGTGTTACGGCCACCTCTTTAAAGGCGTGAAAGTGCCTACGCTGGCTGAAACTGTGGGCTTTGTACTGGATAAAGGCGTCGGGCTGCAACTGGAAATCAAACCCACCTCCGGGCAGGAAGTGGAAACGGCGGAGATTGCGATCGCTCAGTTGAAGTCGCTGTGGCCAGCGAGCGAGAAGAAGTTATTTATCAGCAGCTTCTCTGAGATTTCGCTGCAGGTTGCCGCCAGGCTGATGCCTGACGTACCGCGTGGGCTGGCGGTTTGCGTCCCGCCAAAAGACCCGGCGGCGCTCCTCGCCAGAACAGGTTGCCAGATCCTGCATTTCCTGGGTGACTTCGCAACGGACGAAGACCTGACGCGCCTGGCCCGTTCAGGTATTGAATTCGCGATTGCCACAATCAACGACCCGGTGCTTGCCCGAAAATATATTGATGCGGGCGCACAAACGGTATTAAGCGATATACCCGACTTGGCATTTTGAATAAAAAGTTCATCAGGATGCTCTCTGCCTGAATGCAATAACACCAGGGAAAGCCATTATAAAAAATGGCCATAAATTTTATGGCCGCTATACCCATTTTATTATTTAGTCATTAAATAAGACGAAAGTGATATTGAAATAAATACCGCCCTGAGCGGTAACATCCTCATGCTTCAGTTAACTGATAAGGGTAGATGATATGCACAATAAAATAAAAACAGTCGCGCCGTATGCAATGTGTTTTCTGGTCTCATTTTCTGCATGCTCCGCCGAGATTTATAATAAAAGTGGAAATAAGCTCGACCTGTACGGTAAAGTCGATGCGCGCCATGTTTTCTCAGATAATATTGCAGAAGATGGCGACAACTCTTATGCACGCCTGGGTTTTAAAGGTGAGACGCAAATTAATGATAAGCTTACCGGTTATGGTCAATGGGAATATAATTTCCAGCTGAATCACAGTGAAGGCGGTAGCGATGCGCAAACGGGTAATGCCACACGTTTAGGGTTTGCCGGTCTGAAACTCGCCGACTTCGGCTCGTTCGATTATGGCCGTAGCTTTGGGGTACTGTATGTTGCCTCTGCCTATACGGATATGGCACCGATCTACGGTTCCGGCACCATGACCACCAACGATAACTTCCTGTCAAAACGCTCAACCGGCCTCGCGACCTGGCACTCTCCGGACTGGGGCGGGTTAAAGTTAACCCTGCAGTATCAAGGGAAAAATGACCGCTCAACCGCCAAACTGGCTAACGGAGATGGTTACGGTGCTGGCCTGACTTACAGCATTACCGATGGGCTGAGCATTGCGGCAGCAGGGATGAAAGCAAAACGGACACTGACTCAGCAAGCTGACGGTCAGGGAGACGATGCCACCGCCTGGGTAACCTCTGCAAAATATGACGCCAACCAGATCTATCTGGCCGCCATGTATGGCGAAGCCAATGACGTTACGCCTTATGGACAGCTGGCACAGGTCGCCGACAAAACCCATAACTTTGAGGCGATTGCACAGTACCAGTTCCTGAACGGTTTGCGCCCTTCTGTCGGTTTTGTCACGCAGCGTGGCGAAAACCTGCAGGGCGCTGGGAATTTTGCCGGGGGCAGCCAGACGATGCAGAAATATATTGCGGTGGGCACCTATTACTACTTCAACAAGAACATGCTGACCTACGTGGACTACCGCATTAACTTACTGAAGGAAAACGATTTTACGCGCGCCACCGGCATTACGACGAAAAACAGTATCGGTATGGGCCTGACCTATCAATTCTGATCCGCCTGTTGCTGCTTCGTCCTGTGTTGCTTCAATCCTGATCATCGCTCATTTAGCGAGGCCGGCAAATGCCGGCTTTTTTTACGCCTGCCGCAGGAAGCGTCAGTCAGGACAGAACGGAGGCGTGCCTGACCGCCAATGCGCCCTGACTGAGGTTTTCCAGCCATTTAACATAGGCCTGATCCCACAGCGCGGCAGGTGTACCCGCTTTGCCGAGTCCAAAACCATGCCCCCCGCTGGACAGCTGAATCAGCTGCACCGGTACGCGGTTGCGGCGACAGGTGTCACGCATGAGCTGGGTGTTAAAGGGTTTTGAGGTGTGATCGTCTCCGGCCTGAGCCAGGAACGTGGGCGGATAGAGATTCGTCACATAGTTTTGTACTGACCAGCTGGCTTCTTCTTGCGGACTGGCGTCATTGCCCACCATCATAAGGTGCGTGTTGGTATGCTGATAGGGCGCTTCAAGCGTAATCACCGGGTAAATCAGCCCAACACTGTCGGCTTTAGGGACTTCCTGATCCAGCCTGTCCACCGGCGGATATGACTGAAATTCCGGGCGCGCCGCCGCCATGCCCAGTAAATGCCCCCCAGCCGAAAACCCCAGGACATGCACTTTTCGTTCAAACGAACGTATCAGGCGCAGCGCGCGCTGTGCATCCTGTAAGGGCGCGAGGTTGCCAGCCTGCCATTTCTCGCGCGGTAAGCGGTAGCTGAGCACATAGGCGGTATAACCGTTAGCATTTAACCAGTGCGCGACGGGCCAGGCTTCGCGTCCCATACCAATCCACCGGTAGCCTCCCCCGGCCGCAATCAGCACCGCTTCGCCATTGGGATTTTCTGGCCTGAAGCGTTGAATCGCCGGGCTGACAATATTCGACCATGAACCCCAGGCGTCCACGCGCAATGTTCCAGACGGCCCACCGCCGCCGGGCGGTTCGTCCGGCCAGAGAGGAATAATATCATCGCGGGCAAACAGTTTGCTGGTAGCCAGTGAAAGCGCAAGCGCTCCTGTGCCGAAAATAAAGCGTCGACGCGTAATCATGATGCCTGTTAAATCAATGCCATAAAGGTCAGCCGACCCTTTTGGCCCGCTGCGTTTTTATTATGTATCGCACATTTGGTTAAGACGCTGGCGATTATGTACGCAATCGGTAGGGAAAATCCATTAAAAAACGCGCCATTTTAGCGCGTTTATTGGCGAATTAACTGCGGTTAATCTTCCTGCTGAAACTGCGTCATCACCGTTTGTTCACACTGTTGAGTATTGGTGCGGAGTTTGGCGCGTTCTTCATCACCCAGCTGCAGCCAGGCGCTGGCCACTTCATTGGCCAGCTCTTCATCAAATTCAGGCTTGCTGACGGCAGAGGAGGACTGCGATCCTGCCACGCTGGCCTTCATTTTTTCCACATACTGGTCGGCTGTCGAAACGCTTTTTTCACTGCTGACAATGTGACACAGCTGGCTTGCATACACGCTTTCTTCACTATTGTCTTCCGCCAGCGCACTGCCCGACGCCAGCATGCTCAGCAACAGTATCTGAGATATTTTCATCATCTACTCCCGTTATCAGTTAATTCACTCTCATGACTGGCGTTGTTTCGCCTCCAGTCGGGCCTGGCGCCAGTTGAGCAGCGGCGTCACCGAAATGCCGTGAACCACGATACTGCACACCACCAGCGTCAGCGCCATATCAGCCATTATCGTTGCTTCTGCGCCCCCCATGCCATGGACCCAGGCGAACGCAATATAGTTAAGGCTCCCAATACCGCGGATACCCAGCCAGCCAATCAGCAACCGCTGAGGAAGCGGCATGCCCGTCCCGAGGGTAACCAACCACACCGCCAGGGGGCGCACCACGATAAACAGCAGCAGTCCAAGGAAGATGCCCTGAATGTTCCAGTGGTATGCCATGGTTACGCCCAGTACCACCATCATGATGGCAGCCAGCAAACGTTCAATAGTATCGCCAAAAGAAAGCGCGTCGCCTACTACTAAACCAACGGATTTCACCATGCCACTGCTGCGTTGCTGCAGGCGCTTGTTGGGATTGACCAATGCCTCTGCAGGCAGTAACCGATCGTCGTCCGACATATCGTCTGGCTGGTAACGTTTAAAGACGCCCAGCTCAGCACGGCGCAGCCCAAGACCGGCGGCAAAGGTGGCCAGAAAGCCTGAAGCACCCAGCCATTCCGCCAGGGCGTAGCTAAGCGCGATCAACGCCAGCGCCAGAAAGTCGTTGGGGGCGCAATCCCCATGCGCATTGCGAAGCCGGGTGGCCAGTAAGCCAACGAGTCGGCCCAGGCCAAATCCCAGCAGGATACCGCCGCCGATGGCCCACACGACGTCGACAGCAGCCCAGTGCGCCAGCATGCCTGCACTGAGGTTTTCGCCGTTGAACAGCAGCAAAGCCAGCACCAGCAACGGCAGCGCTGAACCATCATTCATGCCCGCCTCGCTAGAAATGGCGACGCGCAAGGCGTCATCGTCCTGCGCGTCGCTCACCGAAATCAGGCTAGCCAGTACCGGGTCGGTGGGCGCAACAATTGCGCCAAACGCCAGTGCAACGGGCCAGGACAACCCGACCAGCCAATGAGACAGCAGCGTCATGGCCGCCACCGTCATCAACATCGCCGGAAAGGCCAGTAAGCCTCCGGCTCGCCAGCTTTTCGCTTTAAGCGGCAAGCGTAATTTGAGCCCCGTAATAAACAGTGACGCAGCCATCGTGATTTCGGTAATGTGCGTCACCAGTTCCGCATGGCGAATGATATCAATCTCGATAACATCAAACATCCACGGCCCACAGGCGATCCCGGCTAACAAGAAAAGACCAAAAGAGGTCACTGGGCCACGGTGGATCCACCCTGATGCCAGTGACATTAATAACAGAAGACAGCCCGTCGCGGCTGTCCAGGCAATAAAGTTCATAACGCACCGTTTTAATTGAGTTTATGACTAAGCCTGGCACATTTGCTGACGGGCGGAAGGATCAGTCCTTGAGGTGACGACTGGCGAGCCGCACCATCAGACTGGCAGCGGCGGCAAGCGTGGACAACACCACAACGCCATTCCAGCCCCAGTGGGCAAGCGCCAAGCTGCCCAGCGCTGCACCGCTGGCCATGCCGATAAACACGATGGTAAACAGTAGGGCGTTAAGACGACTACGTGCATCGGGTACCAGACCATAAATCAGCGTTTGATGGGCGACCAGCGTGGCCTGCACGCCTAAGTCGAAACCAAGCGTGCTGATAACGATGACGACCAACTGACCGGGGAGCGACAGCAGCGGCAGCAAAAACATCAGGGCGAAGGCCGCCGTGACCAGGCCGGCACCAAACTGGGTCACGCGTGCCGGGCCGAGTCGATCGGCCAGGTTACCCGCCAGCGGCGCGGCCAGTGCACCCGCCGCCCCTGCCAGACCAAAGGCACCGGCGATGGCACTGTCAAAGTGAAAACGTTCGCTGAGCATGATCGCCAGCGTAGACCAGAAGGCGCTGAAGCTGACAGAAAGCAGTCCCTGAGCCAGGGCCGCGCGCCGCAGGGTCTGGTGTTCGCGCCACAGGTGAACCAGCGATAAAAGCAGGCGGGGATAGCTTACCGACGTGCCGGGCGTAAAGCGCGGCAGTACACGCCACAACGTCAGGCTAATCAGAAACACAGCCAGGGCCGCGATAATATACATGGTGCGCCAGCCAAAATACTCTGCCACCACGCCGCTGACGACCCGGGAGAGTAAAATGCCTACCAGTAATCCCGTCATTACCGTACCCACGGTTTTACCCCGGCTGTGCGCCGGTGCCAGCGCCGCCGATGCCGGAACAATATCCTGCGCCACGGTCGCCGTCAGGCCGGTGACAAAGCTGGCGATGAGCAGCGCGCTGATACCGCCGGAAAACCCACACAGCAGCAGCGCCATCACCAACAGCAGCCCTTTGATCAAAATTATCGTGCGGCGATCGTGGCGATCGCCAAGCGGGGCCAGCAGCAGAATACCTAAAGCATACCCGGCCTGCGTTAGCATCGGCACCATGCCTACGGTGCTCACACTGACCTGAAACTGCTTACCGATGATATCCAGCATCGGCTGACTGTAGTAAATCGAGGCCACGCTCAGGCCCGCGCCGGCAGCCAGCGTAAAGACCAGGGGGGCGGGCAGGCGTTCAGTTGAGTGGGGAGTCATAGTTTTTACCGCTGACATGGTTACATCCTCAAAAAATAGTGTGGCAAGTAAAGCCTGTTTTTGACATACGCGGTAGACTAATAAAAAGCAAAACTGTTATACGTGGAACGCATGAGCAATTTCAGTAACAGCGATCGTATCGAACTGATGCACACCTTTATTCGCATTGTCGAAAGCGGCAGTTTGTCTGCCGCAGCGTTGCAACTGGGTATTACGCAACCGACAATCAGTCGCCGGTTGCAGTCTCTTGAGCAGGGGCTGGGGCTGAAACTGATTCTGCGCACCACCCATGCGCTAAAGCTGACTGATGATGGTGAGCGTTGCTATGCACAGGCCCGGCAGCTCCTGGCAACCTGGCACGCGCTGGAAGATGAACTGACCGGCGCCGGCAGCGATCCGGTTGGCATTTTGCGGGTGCGCGCGCCCCACGCTTTTGGCCAGGATCAGCTGGTCACACCGCTGGTGAACTTTATGCGCCGCTATCCGCGTTTGCGCATTGAATGGATGCTGAACGACAGGACGCCAGACTTCGTCGCCGAGAACGTGGACTGTGCGATTCAGGTGGGGGCGCTGACCGACCCTTCTGTTGTAGCCGTGCTGCTGGCCGAAGTGCCGCGCATTGTTGTCGCTGCGCCCGCGCTGCTTCAGCAATATCCCCCGATTAACCAGGTGGCGCAACTGGGCGATTTGCCGTGGCTGGCGCTGACGAGTTTCTACCGTAACGAGATCGCATTACAACATAAAGACAAGGGGGAACCGATGAATCTGCCTATCGTTCCCCTGCTCAGCAGCGACAGCCTCTTCGCCGTGCGCAAAGCTGCGCTGGCGGGGCTGGGAACCGCTATTCTGTCGACATGGGTCATTCAGGAGGATCTGGCACAGGGCAATCTGATTCAGCTTATGCCGGAATGGCAGGCTCCCCCGTTGCCAGTCTGGCTGACCTATCCCTGGGCGAGCTATTATCCCGCCAGGCTGACCGCCTTCTTTGCCATGATCAAAGCGGTATTTCCGCATCTGACGGGCGCGCGGCCCGCTTCAGGCTGAAACAGGCCTCCCCCACCGGGGAAGCCGTGGAACCAGACGGCGTCCAGGGGGTTGCCGTCGATCAGACGTTTTTCTTTTCCGCTCGCGACATGTTGTCCAGCCAGCCCATCACGAAGGCAGACAGGACAAAGGTCAGGTGGATGATGACGTACCACATCAGCTTGTCGTTTTCGACATTGCGCGCATCCATAAACACCCGCAGCAGGTGAATGGAGGAAATCGCCACAATCGAGGCCGCGACTTTATTTTTCAACGAGCCGGAATCCATCTTGCCCAACCAGCTCAGCTTCTCTTTGCCCTCGTCAATGTCGAGTTTGGACACAAAGTTTTCGTAGCCTGACAGCATAACCATGACCAGCAGCCCACCCACCAGCGTCACATCCACCAGCGACAGCAGCAGCAAAATCAGATCGTTTTCTGCAATGCTAAAAATGTTGGGCAACAGGTGAAAAATTTCCTGGAAAAATTTGACGGTGAGCGCCAGCAGTCCCAGCGAAAGTCCAATGTAAACCGGAGCCAACAACCAGCGCGATGCATACATCAGGTTTTCGGTAAAACGTTCCATAATTTCCCAATCATAATCAGTAAGGTCGCGCATTATAACCGATCATCTGTGAAGTTATTTCAAGCCTTCAGGAGAAATTTCAGGAACGGGTGGAAGTGGTAAAGAGAGACGAAAGCAGGCACCGCCTTCAGCACGATTTTCCGCCCAGATCTGACCGCCGTGGCTTTCGATAATCGTTTTACAAATCGCCAGTCCCAGCCCAACGCCCGGTACGGCCGATTCTTTATCACCGCGTGAAAATTTGTCGAAAATCCGCGTCAGGTCGTTTTGGGCGATGCCCGGCCCGCCGTCCCAGATGGCGATTTCCAGCCGGGTATTTTCACACCAGGCACGTATGCCGCGGGGCGCACAGTTGCCAGCGTACTTCAGGCTGTTTTCAATCAGGTTGGTAAATACCCGCTCCAGCAACGTACTGTCGCCTTTGATCAGGACAATATCTTCAGGCAGATCGAGTTCGACCTCTCTTCCCTTGAGCGACGGCGCCATGCTACTGAGCGCGCCACCAATCACCTCTTCCAGCGCCAGCCACTCTTCGCGTAAATTCAGGCCGCCTGACTGAATACGCGCCATATCCAGCATGTTGCTGACCAGACGAATGGTACTCAGGGTTTGTTCACGAATCTGGCTGGCCTGGGGCACATACTTTGAGTTATCGCTGGCCAGGTCCAGCATCAGCATTTCTGCCTGACCAAACAGCACCGTCAGCGGGGTACGTAAATCATGGGAGAGCGCCGACAGCAAAGCATTACGCAGCTGCTCACGTTCAGCTGACAGCCGGGAAGCCGCCTCACTCTGGGACAGCGCCATCCGCTCCAGGGCATTGGCAATCAGCACGGTGAAGGTTTCCAGCAGCCGTTGCTGTTCCGGCACCATCAGCTGACGCACATTCTGCGGTTCAACCACCAGCAATCCGCGACACAGATCGCCCACTTTCAGCGGCAGAATCTGATAGGGCACCGCCGGTAAGGTGTCCGTGCCTGCGCCTGCTGGCTGGCCCTTGCTGAAGCTCCATTTCGCGATAGCCCAATCCGGTTCGTTGCCCGGCAGCGCGTTGCCCAGCGTGTGCAGTTCGCCCTGCTCATCGGGTAGCAGCAGCAGGCATCGCGCCTGTAAGGTCGCCTCCAACACCCGCTGGCTGGTCGCGGCGATATCTTCAGGCGTCAGGCCGCTTCCCAGCGACTTGGCCATTTCGTAAAGCTGCCGCGTGCGCTGCTCCCGGTAGCGGGCAACCCGCGCCTGGTAGCGAACGCCGGCCGTCAGGTTGCCAACAATGACCCCGACCGCCAGCATCACCCCAAAGGTCACCAGGTATTGCAAATCCGAGACCGCGACCGTGCCGGTAGGTGCGACGAAAAACAGGTCAAAGGCAATGATGTTCATGACGGTGGCGATAACGGAGGGCCATCGTCCATAGCGCAACGCGACGATCACCACCGCCAGTAAATAGATCATCACACAGTTGGCCGGATCGAAGCTGATCAGCACCGACTGCCCTGCGGCGGTGACCACAATACACAGCACCAGCGCCATCAGGACGCCGCGCAGCTGCAGCCGCCATTTGTCGCTGTTAACCCGATCCTCGGCTAACGGATGGGGCGCATCCTGGATAGGCTCATTGAGCGCCACGACCAACAGATCCAGATCGGGACCCAACTGCCCCAGCCGCTCGGCAAAGCTGTCACGCCGCCAGCGGCGCGCCGGGCGTCGGCCTGTCACAATCTTACCCAGATTATGTTCCCGCGCGTAACGCAGGACCGCCTGCGCCTCATCAGGGTCGGACAGCGTCGCCGTCTCCGCCCCCATATCCTGCGCCAGCTTCAGCGTGCGTAAAATGGCCCGACGCCGCGCTTCCGGTAGCCGGTTAAGCCGGGGCGTTTCCACGTAAACGGCATGCCATTCGCTGCCCAGCCTGGCGGCCAGCCGCGCCGCCGTCCGCACCAGTTTTTCACTGCCGGTATCGTCCCCAATACACAATAAAATGGCATCACGCGTGTGCCAGACCCGATCGCGGCCTTGACTGTCGCGCCAGGCGCGCATCTGGTCATCGACCCGGTCGGCAGTGCGGCGCAGCGCCAGCTCACGCAGGGCATACAGGTTGCCCTTACGAAAGAAATTTTCGATGGCGCGTTCGGCACGATCGCCAATGTAGACCTTGCCCTCTTTCAGGCGCTGGCGGAGATCGTCAGGCGGGAGATCAACCAGTACCACTTCATCGGCAGCGTCGAAAAAGGGATCGGGAACGGTTTCACGCACCTGAATGCCGGTGACGCCACCGACCACATCATTCAGACTTTCCAGATGCTGAACATTCACTGTCGTCAGGACATCAATGCCCGCCTCCAGCAGTTCCTCAATATCCTGCCAGCGTTTGGGATGACGTGAGCCCTTCACGTTCGTGTGCGCCAGCTCATCCATCAAAATTACTGCCGGATGGCGCGCCAGCGCGGCATCAAGGTCGAACTCCGCATGCCGCGAACGGCCCGTCGCCCGGCGCGGCAACAGCACCAGTCCGTTAAGAAGCTGCGCTGTTTCCGGACGTTCGTGCGTTTCCACTACGCCCACCAGCACATCCAGCCCCTGGGCACGCAGCCGCTGCGCCTCCTGCAACATGGCATAGGTTTTTCCTACGCCCGCACAGGCGCCAAAATAGATTTTCAGTTTGCCGCGATGGCTGTCGCTGCTGGTCTGCAGCAGCGCATCCGGATCGGGGCGCAGCGGTTCGTGGTTCATAGCATCCTTACAGTTATTTGAGGTCGTTCAGCGCCAGATTAAGCTGCAGCACATTGACAGTCGGTTCGCCGATAAAGGGCAGCAGCGGGCGCTGCGTCATGCTGTCTACCAGGGCATCCACTTTCGCCAGCGGCAGCTGACGTGCCGCCGCGATACGCGGTGCCTGCCACAGCGCAGCCTCAGGCGAAATCTCCGGGTCCAGTCCACTGGCCGAGGTGGTTACCAGCTCGACCGGTACCGCCCCGTTAGCCTGCGGATTCGCCGTGCGCAAAGCCGCCACGCGCTCGGCTACAGCCTTATCCAGCGCCGGGTTGCTGGCCGCCAGGTTGCTGCCGCTGGAGGCCAGAGGATTATAAGGCTTATCACCGGTTGCAGAAGGACGCCCCCAGAAATAACCGGGCTGGCTAAAATTCTGACCAATCAGCGCTGATCCCCGTTCTTCGCCATCGACATTCAATACTGACCCGTTAGCCTGCCAGGGAAACAGCAGTTGCGACAGTCCCGTGGTAAGCAAAGGATAAACGACGCCGCACACAACCGTTAGCAGCAAAAGCAGGAAAATCGCCGGACGTAACTGACTCATTTTAATCTCCTCAGGCCATACCAGACAGCACGAGCAACATATCAATCGCTTTGATGCCGACAAAGGGCACCAGCAGCCCACCTAACCCATAAATCAGTAAATTACGGCGCAACAGCGATGCGGCACTCAAGGGGCGATAGCTGACACCTTTAAGCGCCAGAGGGATCAGGAATACAATCACTAGGGCGTTAAAAATCACGGCCGACAGGATGGCCGATGCGGGCGAGTGCAGCTGCATCACGTTGAGCATATTTAACTGTGGATAGGTTGCAGCAAAGGCGGCCGGGATGATGGCGAAATACTTGGCAACGTCATTGGCGATACTGAAGGTGGTCAAGGAACCGCGCGTCATCAGCATCTGCTTACCAATGTGCACCACTTCCAGCAGTTTGGTGGGGTTCGAGTCCAGATCGACCATGTTGCCCGCTTCTTTCGCCGCCTGAGTACCCGAGTTCATGGCGACCGCCACGTCCGCCTGGGCCAACGCTGGCGCGTCATTGGTGCCGTCACCGGTCATCGCGACTAAGCGCCCCTCCGCCTGATACTGACGAATCAGTGCCAGCTTGGCTTCCGGCGTCGCTTCTGACAGAAAGTCATCCACCCCTGCCTCTGCCGCGATGGCGGCGGCGGTGAGCGGGTTATCACCGGTGATCATCACGGTTTTAATGCCCATCTTGCGCAGTTCCGCAAAACGTTCTTTGATGCCACCTTTAACGATATCTTTTAGCGCCACCACGCCCAGCACCTTTGCGCCTTCCGCCACCACCAGCGGTGTGCCACCGGCCCGCGCCACCTCTTCAACCCGGGCGTTCACCTCAGCCGGAAAGGCACCGTGGCTGGCTTCAATATGACGGCGCACCGCATCGACCGCACCTTTACGGATCAGGCGGTCCTGTACGTTGACGCCGCTCATACGGGTTTGAGCCGAGAAGGGAATAAAGCTGGCGCCCATGCTGCTCAGGTCACGTTCACGCAGGTTAAACTTTTGCTTCGCCAGCACCACGATGCTGCGCCCTTCCGGCGTTTCATCCGCCAGGGACGCCAGCTGCGCCGCATCCGCCAGCTGTTCTTCCGTGACGCCGGGAGCCGGTAAAAACTGCGTTGCCTGACGGTTACCCAGCGTGATGGTGCCGGTTTTATCCAGCATCAGCACATCCACGTCGCCAGCGGCTTCAACAGCGCGGCCACTGGTGGCAATGACGTTAGCGCCCAGCATCCGGCTCATCCCGGCCACGCCGATAGCGGACAGCAGACCGCCAATGGTGGTCGGGATCAGGCATACCAGCAGCGCCACCAGTACGGTGATGGTGACCGGCGTGCCGCCCCAGGCTGAAAAAGGCCACAGCGTGACGGTGGCTAACAGAAACACAATGGTGAGCGACACCAGCAGAATGGTCAGGGCAATCTCATTCGGGGTTTTACGACGCTGTGCGCCTTCGACCATGGCGATCATCCGGTCCAGGAAGGTTTCGCCTGGGTTGGCGCTGCAGGTAATGACCAGCCAGTCAGACAGAATGCGTGTCCCGCCGGTCACCGAGGCGAAATCCCCGCCCGATTCACGGATCACCGGTGCCGATTCACCGGTGATCGCGCTCTCGTCTACCGATGCGCCCCCTTCCACGACTTCACCGTCGCAGGGGATCACATCACCGGCCTCTACCAGCACGGCATCCCCTTTACGCAGCGCATCGGCCGCCACCTGCTGCCACGCTGCACCGTAGTGCGCCGCCGACAGTTTTTTGGCGAAGCTGGTCTTTTTAACGCCTTTCAGGCTGTTTGCCTGGGCTTTACTGCGCCCTTCCGCCAGGGCTTCTGCCATGTTGGCAAACAGCACGGTGAACCATAACCACAGGGCAATCGCGCCGGTAAAGCTGGCGCTGCCGCTCTGGTGTCCGGTAAACATCATTATGGCCAGAATCGAGGTCAGGATACTGCCCAGGTAAACCACAAACATGACCGGATTGCGAAACTGCACGCGAGGATCGAGTTTTTTTACCGCATCGATCGCTGAGGTACGTAACAGCGCTGCGTCAAACACCTGTTGTTGACGACTCATGATTATTGTCCCTGAATAAGTTGCAGGTGCTCGGCGACCGGACCCAGCGCCAGAGCAGGAATAAAGGTCAGCGCGCCGACCAACAAGACGGTACCAACCAGCAGTGCGATAAACAGCGGACCGTGCGTAGGGAGCGTGCCGTTACCTACCGGCTGCACTTTTTTCACCGCCATTGCCCCCGCAATCGCCATGACCGGAATAATGATGCCGAAGCGACCTACGAACATGCACACCGCCAGCAGCAGGTTCCAAAACGGCGTATTGGCGCTCAGGCCCGCAAAGGCGCTGCCATTGTTATTGGCGGCCGACGAAACGGCATACAGGACTTCACTAAAGCCATGCGTTCCGGGGTTTGCCATACCTGCGCGTCCGGCGTCGGTCATCATCGCAATCGCCGTACCGATCAACACCAGCGCGGGCGTGACCAGAATCGCCAGGGCCGTCATTTTCATTTCCCATACGTCGATTTTCTTGCCGAGGAATTCCGGTGTGCGGCCAATCATCAACCCGGCAATAAACACCGCCAGTAAGACAAACAGCAGCATCCCGTACAGACCGGCACCCACGCCGCCAAACACCACCTCGCCCAGTTGCATCAGCAGCATCGGCACCATACCGCCCAGCGCCGTAAACGAGTCATGCATCGCGTTTACCGCACCGCAGGACGCCGCCGTCGTAATCACCGCAAACAGGCTGGAGTTGAGAATGCCGAAGCGCGTTTCTTTGCCTTCCATATTGATGGCGCTGTCAGCCCCTAGCGTCAGAAAGTGCGGGTTGCCACGTAGTTCGGCCCACATCACCAGCGCAGCAGCCACGACAAACATCAACGTCATGGACCACAGCAACATTGAGCCCTGGCGCCGATCTTTAACGCTTTCGCCAAAGGCAAAGCAGAGTGCTGCAGGAATCAGGAAGATACTAAGCATCTGTACGAAATTGCTCAGCGCGGTAGGGTTCTCAAACGGATGCGCAGAGTTGACGTTGAAAAAGCCGCCGCCGTTGGTGCCCAGCATTTTGATGGCTTCCTGAGAGGCAACCGGCCCCATTGCCAGCGTTTGCTGCGCACCTTCCAGGCTGGTGACGTTGTGATACGGCAGGAAGTTCTGGATGCTGCCCTGGCTGACAAAAAACAGCGCCATCAGCAGGCTGATCGGCAACAGGACATAGAGTGTAATGCGCGTTAAATCGCGCCAGGCGTTGCCCAGGGTTGCCACCGAACGATTAGCAAAACCGCGAATCAGCGCAAACGCCACGGCGATGCCGGTGGCGGCGGAAACGAAGTTCTGCACCGTCAGCCCGACCATCTGGCTGAAGTAACTCAGGGTGCTTTCACCGGCATAAGACTGCCAGTTGGTGTTGGTGACAAAACTGATAGCGGTATTCAGCGCCAAATCCCAGCTCAGTCCGGGAAGATGTTGCGGATTGAGCGGCAACGCTCCCTGAAACATCAGGATGGCGAGCAGCACCACGAAGCCAAGCAAGTTGAACACCAAAATTGCCAGCAGGTAGTGCTGCCAGCGCATACCGCCTTCTTGTACACCCGAAAAACGCCACAGCAGGGCTTCAGCACGTGCAAAGAGGGGTTTATCGGCAACCAGCGCGGCCAGCCCACGCCCCAGCGGTTGCGCCATCACCATCAGCAACAGCAGATAAACCGCGATCAGTAAAAACGCATTGGCCGCCATCAGAAGGCCTCCGCATTTAACAGGGCATAGATCAGATAGCCCAGCAACAACACTACCAGCACAATGCCGGTTATTACGCCTGCACTCACAGCAACCTCCAGAGGATTGGATTTGCTGAGTAGCTTGCGCTGGCGCACATAAAGAAAGGGTTAAAATGCGGGTCGGGGATGTAAAAAATGTATAAAAACGACCCGCAATATCAGGCGGCGTCCAGCAACCAGATTCGGCGCAGATCGACGTTGTCCCAACGGCCGTTATCTTCGGCACACACAATGCTGTCAGTACAAAAACTGTCGCCCAGATCCAGCACCTCAGGTTTGATTTCCCGCTGCGCGTGCAGTGACCAGAAGACATGCACCGTAGGTCGCTGTAATGACTTATCGCCGACCTTCACCACCAGCGCAATGCGTCCAGACGCCAGGCGAACCAGGGAACCGACGGGATACATCCCTATCGTACTGACGAAAGCGTGCAGTAAGGTACTGTCGAAATGCCCCGGCCAGCTCAACATCATTTGCAGGGTTTTGGCTGGGGTCCAGCCTTTACGGTAAGGCCGCGTTGAGGTCAGCGCATCGTAAACGTCACAAATCGTCGCCATGCGGGAATACACGCTGATCTCATGGCCTTTCAGGCCATAGGGATAGCCGCTACCGTCATATTTTTCATGGTGATGCAGCGCGATATCCACAAGATCATCGCCTGCCTGTGCATCCATCAGCATTTGCGCACCGGCAATCGGATGTTCACGCATGATCTTAAACTCTTCGTCGTTGAGCGTGTCCGGTTTGTTGAGGATAGCGAGTGGTACGGCTGCCTTACCCAGGTCGTGCAGTAATCCGCCCATCCCCACCCGCTGAAGCTGCTGAGCATCCAGCCCCAGTTTTTTTCCAAAGGCGATCATGAGCCCACAGACCGCCATGGAATGCAGGTAGGTGTAATTGTCATGATCCTTTAGCTGCGCAACGCGTAACAGCGCAGAGGGCTCACGCTCAATAGAGCCCGCAATCTGATCGACAATGGCAATCATGTCATTGAGATTCAGACCATGGCCCAGGCGTGCCTCGCTGAACATGGCCAGCACTTTTGGCTTTCCCTGTTCAAAGATATGCTGCGCCTGCTCCATTTCCTGAGAAAAAGGCGCACGCAGGCCTGAATCGACCTTTTTCGGCACAGATGGCGTCACTGAAATCGATTTCTCCATATCGATCCATAAACGCTGTATGCCCTCATGACGAAACATCGAAACCTGACGTTGATCGGTGATCAACATCTGATTACGAATGCGTTTGTCTTTAAACCACCAGACTTCAAGCTTGTGGACGAACATACCCGGTTTTAGTTCGTCAATGGTGATGAGTTTAATCACAATCTCCCTCCAGAGTATCAGCGGGTGATATCGTGATATCGGCAGGCACTCGGTTTTGTGCAGGTCATTTTGTGCGAACTGTGGCACAGCACAAATTTTAGTCGTCGAAGGGAGATTTTTCCTGTTAACCGGTAAAAAAGAGCGTGGTCAGGCTGTCTCAGTGAGCAATTTTGCCATCATCACCACATCGTGAAATTTGCCTTCACGCAGTGACGCCTGGCGGCGGATGCCTTCGCGTTCAAAACCCAGTCGCTCATACAGCGCCAGCGCCCGGTGATTATCGTGAAACACCTCCAGTTCCATACGGGTGATGCCCAGCCAGTTGCGCGCATAATCCATGGCGTTACGAATCAAATGCTCTCCGATTCCCCGACCAGAGAAGGCGGGATCGACGCCAATACCGAAACTGATGCAGTGGCGGGTACGCGGATTATGATTGGTAAACAGCGTGAGTTCGCCCACCATTTCCCCCTCAACTTCGGCGATAAAATTGATAAAGCCTTCCGCATCCATCTTTGCAAACTTCTTTTCCCAGGTCGCGACGCTGGGGAAAGGCAACTGAAGCGTCCAGGGATAAACCGCCGGATTACCGTAAAGACGTTGGTATGCCGCAGCATCGCCAGGCTCGCGGCCGCGCAGAGTGATATCCATATTTAATCCTTTTTAATCGGGCGTACACATGCACTAAGCTGTAACTCTTCCCGAACGGAAAGAGTGACTCTATGTTGTATCGTCGTTTCGAACGTTTTATCAATATTTTTCAGGATGCGCCAACCGATATGCCGCCTTCACGGGTCTGGCCATTTTACTTTTACTATCTGCGTCAGGTGTGGCCGAGCTTCGCCGCACTACTGGTGGTGGGATTAATTGGCGCACTGATTGAGGTTGCACTGTTCAGTTATCTGAGCCGCATTATCGATTTGGTGAATCACGCTACGCCAGCAACGTTGTTCAGGGATAACTGGCAAACGTTGTTATGGATGGGCTGTGTCGCGCTGATACTGCGCCCGGTGTTTATTGCACTGCACGATATGCTGGTCCATCAGAGCATTAACCCCGGCATGACCAGTATGATCCGCTGGCAGCACCATAATTATGTCCTGCGGCAGAGCATGAACTTTTTTCAGAACGACTTCGCCGGGCGGATTGCGCAACGTATTTTGCAAACCGGTAATTCGCTGCGCGACTCGGCAGTACAGTTGGTGGATGCGATCTGGCATGTGCTGATCTATGCCGCAACGGCGATGGTCCTGTTTGCAGAAGCCGACTGGCGTTTGATGATTCCGCTGATAATCTGGATTGTGGCCTACGTTGCCGCGCTGCGCTTTTTCGTCCCCCGGGTAAAAGCCCGTTCGGTGGTGTCATCGGAGGCCCGTTCGAAGCTGATGGGCACCATTGTTGACGGCTATACCAACATCGCCACCATCAAGCTTTTCGCGCACAGCGATCTGGAACGTCAGTATGCCCGCGAAGCGATTCAGGAGCAGACGGATAAGACGCAGCAGGCTAACCGGATGGTGACCAGCATGGACCTCACCTTATCAACGCTGAACGGAATCCTGATTGTCTCAACGTCAGGACTGGCGCTGTGGCTGTGGAGCGAGTCGCTGATCAGCGTTGGTGCCATTGCCCTGGCAACCGGCCTGGTGATCCGCCTGGTCAACATGTCCGGCTGGGTGATGTGGGTGGTAAACGGGATTTTTGAAAACATCGGTATGGTGCAGGACGGGCTGAATACCATTTCACAACCGCTTAGCGTGCAGGATTCCTCAAAGGCAACACAGCTAAAGGTGACGCAGGGCGAGATTCGTTTCGACGCTATCCGTTTTGACTATGGCGGCGGCCGTCAGGTCATTGATGGCCTGAACCTGACCATCAAACCCGGAGAAAAAATTGGCCTGATTGGGCCTTCCGGTGCGGGTAAATCCACCCTGGTGAACCTGCTGCTGCGCCTGTACGACCTCAACGGCGGTCGTATCCTGATTGACGGTCAAAATATTGCTGAAGTGACGCAGGAGAGCCTGCGCAGCCAGATCGGGATGATCACCCAGGATACCTCGCTGCTGCATCGCTCTATTCGCGAAAACCTGCTGTACGGGCGACCAGATGCCAGCGAAGAAGAACTCCAGTTAGCCATTCATCGCGCCCGCGCCGATGAGTTTATCCCCTTGCTGTCGGATTCTCAGGGCCGGTTTGGTCTGGATGCACACGTGGGCGAACGCGGGGTGAAACTGTCAGGCGGGCAGCGCCAGCGCGTAGCTATCGCCCGTGTCCTGTTGAAAGATGCGCCGATCCTGATTATGGATGAAGCGACGTCCGCGCTCGATTCCGAAGTGGAAGCCGCGATTCAGGAAAGCCTGGAATCCCTGATGCAGGGCAAAACGGTGATTGCCATCGCCCACCGCCTGTCCACCATTGCCAAAATGGATCGTCTGGTGGTGCTGGAAAAAGGCCAGATTGTGGAAATCGGTAGTCACTCTGAGCTACTGGCTCAAAATGGCCTGTATGCCCGTCTGTGGCAGCATCAGACGGGAGGATTTGTTGGCGCAGATTAATCGCCGCGTCGATATGGCAGGGCGTCACGGGCTTCTTCGGCCCAAAGATGGACGCCTTGCCGCTCCTGCTGCAGAAAGTCATCCACGGCCGCGCGCAGGCCGGGATGGCACAGATAGTGCCAGGAGTGGGTCATCTGGGGTTCAAAACCACGTACCAGTTTGTGCTCGCCCTGCGCGCCCGCATCAAAGCGTTGCAGCCCTTCCGCAATGGCGAAATCCATCCCCTGATAAAAACAGGTTTCGAAGTGAAGCCGGTCAAATTCCGCCAGGCAGCCCCAGTAGCGGCCATACAGGCTTTGGCCGTCCTTGAGGTAAAAGGCCATCGCCGCCGGTTGTTGCTGCAGACGGGCAATGACCACGCGAATATTGTCCGGCAGCCTCTCAGCCAGCAGGCTGAAGAAGGCGCGGGTCAGATAGGGCCGCTGGCCGCGCACTGCATAAGTATTGGCGTAGCAGGTATAGACAAAGTCCCACTGATCCTCGCGCAGTTGATCGCCGCGATACCAGTCAAATTCAAAACCGCTCTGCACCACCTGCTCGCGCTCTTTTCGCAGCTGTTTACGTTTACGCGACATCAGCGTATCCAGGAAATCCTGAAAGTCGCGATAGCCTCGATTGTGCCAGTGATACTGGCAGCCCAGGCGTGACAGCCAGTCAGGTTGCGCCGCCAGCAAGGCGTTCGCTTGCGGGTCGGTGAAGTTGATATGCGCACCACTCAGCCCCTGTTCAGCCAGCGCGTCCGGGAGAGCCGCAAGCAGTCGGGCGGCGGCATCCGCTGCGCCGAGTACGCGTGCCCCTGTGACCGGGCTGAAAGGAATCGCGCCCAGCCATTTCGGATAGTACGGAATCCCGGCGCGCTGACAGGCATCTGCCCAGGCGTGATCGAAAACGTATTCACCCTGAGAATGAAACTTTTGATAACCGGGAAGCGCGGCGCGAAGCACACCGGCCTCACGCCAGAGAAGGTGATCGGGCTGCCAGCCCCTTTCCGGCCGGACGCTGCCACTTTCTTCCAGGCTCAGCAAAAACGCGTGGCGTAAAAAAGGCTGTTGATCGGGTAACAGCGCATCCCATTCAGCGGCAGAGATATCTGAAAGCGAACTCAGGTGGAACAACGACATGCATAACTCCAGACAGCAACCGATGACACGTCAGTCAAGCAGGTTTTAGGGTTCAGGGAAAGCAGAACGGCACGGAATGCCTCATGCCAACGCGCGACCTGAAGCGTCGTTAGGTTTTGACGTTAATCCCGCCAGCTGTTCAAATGCCTGCAGAATCTGACAAAACAGCGAAGGAACGGACATGGCAAAAGCATTGGTGATCTTCCTGCACGGCGTGGGCAGTAACGGCGACGATCTGGCCCCCATTGGCGACGACTGGGCAACCCTGCTCCCGGATGTGGCCTTTGCCTCACCGGATGCGCCTTACGTCTTTGAGCATGGCGCGGGCTATCAGTGGTTTAGCCTGGCCGGGATTACGCCGGAAAATCGCCCGGGTCGGGTGCGTGAAGCCCGCGAGGCCTTTGACCACGTTATTCGTCATCTGATGGCGCAGCACGGAATGGCAGATCGCTGGGAAAACGTCATTCTGGTGGGCTTTTCGCAGGGCTCAATTATGGCGCTGGATCTGCTGGCTTCCGGGCGTTATCCGCTCGCGGGCGTGGTGGCGTTTTCCGGACGCCTGGCCTTTGACGGCCCGCTGACGCCAGCACCTCACACGCCAGCCCTGATAATTCATGGCCGTGCTGATACGGTCATACCGGCCAGTGAAAGCGAGTCGGCGGCCACTCGCCTGAAGGCGGCTGGCGTCCTGGTCGAAGCGGTATTTGAGCCGCAGACCGGTCACACGATTTCGGGTCAGGGCGCGATGCACGCCGCCGGGTTTATTGCTCAGTGCTTGCAGGACTAAACCGCAGACATGCCGGTTTGGCCCTCAGGCTAGCCCAACAGGTTAATGAGCGCGAAACCGGCAAAACTCATCAGTAACGAGCCAATGACATGCACCAGCGCACTGCTCATCGCCCACAGGTATTTGCCGGTCTGCAATAAGGTCATTAACTCTGCTGTAAACGTGGAAAACGTGGTGAGCCCGCCGCATAAGCCCGTAATGATGAGTAACCGCCAGGCGGGATCGAGTGAGGGATTTTTGATAAACCAGGCCATTGCACCGCCAATCACGAATCCGCCAATCAAATTCACCAGCAAAGTCCCCGGTGGCAGATTGGGGAAAAACGCATTAAAACGCATACCGAACCACCAACGCAGTACACAGCCCACACTGCCGCCCAAAATCACAGCCAATAGCGGTTTTAACATCACAGACTCCATTTCAGGATTTGCGCAGAAGAGGGTGGAGGGCCAGAAAAAATGTATGCACCTGACACTCCAGCTCCCGCGAAAGGATTAAGGATAATGTCAGGCGTCATCAGCCGCAGGTTACGCCTGCAGGCGGTTGGGAAAGGTGGAACGCCATCACCTTATGCGCGCCATAATACGACGCCTTTTTCTGACTGGCAACCACAGTTGAGCGGGGAAATCAGCAATGCCAACCGACGCCGCCTGGACAGATGCCCCCGCTCAGGCTGCCGCAAAGCAGACGGTTTTGGGCCACACAATTCAGGTTTCCTCTTGAGCCGTTTTCCGCTTAAATGGTGACCTGCCAGCGGCCTTAAAGGGCCGTTTAATGCCCTTCACGCATAGCGAAGGGATGAGCCTGTTCTGGAGCGGCCTGTGCGAACTGTCATTTTAGATACTGATATCGGCGTAGACGATGCCTTTGCTCTGGCTTATGCCGCCCGCACCCAACATTTGCTGGGCATTACTACGGTGTTTGGCAACGTTGCCGTGGGACAGGCCGTGAAAAACGCCCGGCTGTTTTGCCACAAAATGGCGATTGAGGTGCCGGTATACCGGGGCTGTTCACGTCCATTGGCCCTGGCGCCGAGCGCGCCTGCCCGACTGCATGGTGAAGATGGTTTAGGTGACGCGTTTGATAATCCCTTCAGCGATGAGGCACCCGGTGCCGTTCAGTTTATTATCGACAGCGTGCGGGCCAGTCCGGGTGAAATCACGCTTGTCGCGATAGGTCCGCTGACCAATATCGCCAGCGCAATCAATCAGGCGCCGGATATTATTCCGCTGGTGAAAGAGCTGGTCATGATGGGCGGCGCATTTGGCACGGATGGGCACAGCGGGAATGTCACACCCTTCAGCGAATTTAATATCTGGAAAGATCCTCACGCCGCCGATCAGGTTCTCTCTTCCACCTTGCCGATCGTGGTGATCCCGCTCGATGTCACGCATAACGTCTTGATCCACAGCGATGAGGTCGATCGACTTCATCAACCCGTCCTGCATGCGATCTGCCGCCCCTATCTGGCATACAGCCTTGAGAAAGAAGGCTTTTCTGGTATGGCGCTGCATGACACGCTGACGATATCCTGGCTGTGTTTGCCTGACGCGTTCACGCTGGTGGAAAGCCCGCTTCGTGTCATTACGGAAGGCATTGCCTGCGGCCAGACGGTGCGTCAGTTGAGCGCCCTGGCGTCCCGGCATGATCCCTTCCGCAATCTGCCTCGACAGCGCATCGCACTGGGGGTTGATGCGGAGGCCGTGCGGAAACACTTTTTTCAGTTGCTCAGCCGATAAGCCTGGCGGCGAGACGGCTCCTGTCATCCACCGTTAGCGATCAAAATCGATAACGCCTTTAATCAACTCACGATTGTTGATAACCGCTTCCTCAAAGTGCTCTGCCAGCGTAGAGAAGGCGAAATGGCGGTTCAGCATCATGTCTGCTCGCAGTTTCCCGGCGGCCATGAGTTCACGCACCCGGTCAAAATCTTCGCGCGTAGCGTTCCGGCTGCCCATCAACGTACTCTCTTTTTTGTGGAATTCACTGTCGGGGATGACCAGGTCGCCTTTGTGCAGGCCTACATAAACCACCGTACCGCCATGCCGAATCAGGTTAACCGCCGCGTTCATGGCCGCCGGGTTGCCCGTGGCATCGATCAGGGTTAACGCCAGCTGACCGTTAAATCCAGCGCGCAGCTTGGTGATGAAATCGGCGTCAGCCGGGTTAAGCGCGGGAAGACCCAGCTGTTGACTGACGTGCTGGCGGCGGTATTCACTGGTGTCCGCCACGATGACCTGCGCGCCATTGGCCGCCGCGATGGCCGCCGCCCCCAGCCCAATAGGGCCAGCGCCCACCACCAGCACGGCATCGCCCTGTGCCACTGCCGCACGCCTTACCGCATGGGCGCTAATCGCAAAGGGTTCAATCAGCGCCGCCGCCTCAGGTGCCAGCGCATCCACGGCCAACAGGTTTGACGCAGGCACGCTCAGATAGTCACAAAAGCCACCATCCTGATGTACGCCAATAACTGAGATATGTTCACAACAGTTGGTTTTACCACTTTGGCAGGCATCGCACTGATAACAGGAGAGATAGGGGATCAGCGCCACGCGCTGGCCAACGGCAAACCCCTCCACGGCGCTGCCTGTTTCAACAATGTCTGCGCAGAGTTCATGCCCGAGTACCCGTGGATAGCTAAAAAAAGGTTGGTTTCCCGCCCAGGCATGGATATCCGTGCCGCAGATGCCCGCGCTGACAATTTTAATCAGCACCTCCCCTGGCGCGGGTTGAGGCGTTGCGCGCGTGGTCCAGACCATATTGCGTGGTTCGGCGATGACTAATGCTTTCATTGTTGTCATGGTAAGACTCCCGTTATCGTTAGCGCAGTTATGGCTAATCTTGCCGTGACAAGGCATTTCCTTTGCGCGTTCTGTGAAGCGTGACGGTTTTTTTGGGCCTTCAATGGTTTTTAATGCATAAAAAACCGGAGCCGCTCATGAGCCGTAGTCAGAATTTACGTCATAACGTGATCAACCATATGCTGGAAAGCATTGCCCAGGGTCATATTCAGTCGCCCCTGCCGCCACAGGCCGCCCTGGCTGAAATGTTTAATATCAGCCGCACTACGGTGCGGCATGCTCTGCGTTATCTGCACCAACGCGGCGTGCTGGAGAACGTAAAAGAGAGCTGGGTCATCGTGCGCGAGCCTGAAGAGCAAGACAGCCTCAGCGCCGTCACGCCAGCCATAGAGCTGCAGGCCAGCCAGGTGGAAAAACGCTTTTTTGATATGATTAATCAGCGACTGCTGCAGCCCGGTGACACGTTCAGCGAACTGCAACTGGCAAAACAGGCCAACGTCAGCCCGGTAGCGGTACGGGAATTCCTGCTGCATTTTATGCGTTATAACCTGCTGGAACCGGTTAAACGCGGCCACTGGCAGATGAAAAAGTTTTCACAGGAGTACGCCGAAAAGTTATTTGAGCTACGCGAGATGCTGGAAACTCATGCGCTTACCCGCTTTCTAAATTTGCCCAGAGAGGATGAACGCTGGATCCAGGCCAGAGATCTGCTGGATCGCCACCGATCGATGCGCGAAACGATCGCCAGCAACTATCGCCATTTTGCTGCCCTCGATAAAGAGCTGCACTGGCTGATCCTGTCTGCCGCCAACAACCCCTTTTTTAATCAGTCGCTGGAGATTATTTCAGTGATTTTTCATTCGCATTATCAGTGGGATGAAAGCGATCTTAAGCAGCGCAACATCGTCGCGCTGGAAGAGCATATGGCGATTCTGTCCGCCCTGATTGGCCGCCGGGATGTGGATGCGCTGTGCGCATTGCATAACCACCTGGCTACCGCCAAGCGCTCTATGGTACGGAGCATTAATCAGTACAATTAAAACCCGATTAAAAACCACAAAGCATTAGCTCCCGCACGATTTTGAAACAACTTTACAACATATCCTGTTCATTCCCCCTACTCTCAGCGCAACGCCCCGACGGCCTTGTACCGCCGGGCGACCGTAATACTCACAATAATGATGAATCGCCTGCCCGGGGAGATTGCCATGGAACACAGATCGGTTGTTGATCACGCGAACCCGTCCGACACTTCGCCCGATGAGGCGTTTGTGCCGTGGCGCAGTGATATCGTGCGCTCGCCGCGCATTCGTAAAGTCCAGATTACTGCCATGCTGCTGCTGCTGTTTGCTGCCGTCATTAACTACCTGGATCGCAGTTCGCTGTCTGTGGCCAACATGACCATTCGTGATGAAATGGGGCTGAGCGCCACCGAGATCGGCGTGCTGTTGTCTGCGTTTTCGCTGGCCTATGGGCTGGCGCAGTTGCCCGCCGGTGCGCTGCTAGACCGTAAAGGACCGCGTATTATGCTGGGCCTGGGAATGTTTATCTGGTCCCTGTTCCAGGCCGCGTCCGGACTGGTGCATAACTTTACGCAGTTTGTCCTGGTGCGTATTGGGCTCGGCATTGGTGAAGCCCCCATGAATCCGTGCGGGGTCAAGGTCATCAACGACTGGTTTAACATTAAAGATCGCGGTATGCCGATGGGGATGTTTAACGCCGCCTCGATGATTGGCTTATCCATCGCGCCGCCGATCCTGGCGGCCATGATGCTGGTTCTGGGCTGGCGCGGCATGTTTGTCACCATCGGGATTCTGGGTGTGTTTCTTGCCATCGGCTGGTACCTGGTTTACCGCGATCGCGATAACAAACAGCTAAGCGCTGAAGAGATCCACTACCTGCAGGCAGGCAGCGTGGCATCGCGTAAAGAGCCGATCAGCTTTCAAGAATGGCGTGGGCTGTTTAAACAACGCACCATGTGGGGCATGATGATTGGCTTCAGCGGCATCAACTATACCGCCTGGCTGTATATCGCCTGGCTGCCGGGCTATCTGCAATCCACCTATCATCTCGACCTGAAAAGCACGGGATTACTGGCGGCCATTCCCTTCCTGTTCGGTGCCGCAGGCATGCTGTTAAATGGCTATGTGGTTGATGCGCTGGTCAGGCGCGGCTGGGATGCGGTAAAAACCCGTAAAGTCTGCATTGTCAGCGGTATGATTCTGTCTGCCGGGTTTACCGCTATCGTTACGCGCGCGACCGACACCACCAGCGCCGTGACGCTGATTGGGATGGCGCTGTTTTGCATCCACTTTGCCGGTACTTCCTGTTGGGGTTTGATTCATGCCAACGTCACCGCGCGTATGACGGCGTCCGTGGGCAGCATTCAAAACTTCGCCAGCTTTATCTTTGCCTCGTGTGCGCCGGTCGTGACCGGATGGGTACTGGATACCACCAAATCATTCAGCCTGGCGCTGATGATTTGCGCCTGCGTCACCCTGGTTGGCGCCCTGGCGTACCTGCTGCTGGTGCGTAAACCCATCACGGACGGCGCCTGATATCCCCGATTCAGGTCAGCGGGTGGAGGGTCACGCCGTGGCGCGCACCATAACGCTGAATGCCCGCAATCGTTTTATCAATACTGAGCGGCGGCGGCGCAGGCAGTAGCGGGGCGCGCTCCCGGAGCGCCGAATCGAACCGGGAAAAGGTGGCAAAATCGTGGGGGAAGCGCGTTTCATCTACCCCGACTAATGCGCCCTCTTCCCTGGCGAAGGCTAACAGCTGTTTCCAGCGATCGATGTCCGCCAGGCCAATGCTGTCGGTGCCGTGCGAATACAGCATCATATCGATATGGTTGAAAGGCGGCTGCTTTTCAAGAAAGCGCTGTAGCGCATCAGCCGACGGCACGGATGGAAACATCAGCCAGAACGGAATCGCGTGCTGCTGCATGCTGCACCAGGGATCCATGAGTAAAAAGCTGTCTACCGTCAGCCGGGCAGGCAATATGCCCGCCGCCAGATACCAGTCGCGATAAATTTCAGCGACCACGAAACTCAGCGCTTCGGGATGGTCGTAGCGAATCTCCATCAGCCGCCAGCGCTGGGCTTCTGCCAGCTTTTTCAGTGGCGAAATCAGGTAGCCATCCAGCCCCCATTCGGCTTCAGGGACGTGGTCGGTGATAGCAGGCGGTTCCCAACGCGCCCGATCCACGCCTGCCCGCGCCAGATATTCCGCCACTCTCGGCCCGCCCTGCAAATACTCCTTTTCGGTTGCGCCGCCGGGGGCGCCAAACTGAAAGAAAGAGCGGTCACTGGTGCGCGTTACCGGCCACTGTCGCGTACAGTGATTAATGAACAGTGTTGATCCCGCCGGTAATCCTCCCAGCAGAAACTCATTGAAGGCCAGCGGCATGTCGCGCAGCTTCAGGCGGAAATAGTGCATTTTTTCCAGCAGGAGGCGATCCTGACTCGGATCCTGCATGTGGTGCACGGCAAGCTTAGGCCAGGTCGCCAGCAACGCTGCTGCCACGGCCTTGCCGTTTTCAAATTCGGACTGGGCGTCATCCGGATCGCTCTGCTGTACCCGCACCGGGCACAAAAACGTTTGCGGTAGCCACGGCGTTCCCATCGCCGCGGCCAGATGCACCATGGCACCGTTAGTGGCACCGACAAACGCAGCCGGATAATCGCGCTGCGGATAGGTACTGACCATCCATTCGGCGATGCCTTCGACGTCCAGTTCACTGGCCTGTTTGTGACTGATGCCCTCGGCCAGGCCACTGACCGCATAGCCCCACTCACGCAGCCGGGTCGGTAACCGATCAAGCGAAGGCAGTAAGCGGTCTAACATGGGCGACTGGCCTGGACTGGCAAAAGGCCGATCGTGCAGCGCATTCGCTAAGGCCAGCAGCATGGTGGCGGCTGAATCAAACCGGGCAATGCCCTTAGGAGGTTTACTCATGCTGGCTCTCCTGCTGAATACGCGCCAAAAAAGGTCGGATGGCGTGGCAGAAACTCCACGGATAGACATAGTGCAGCCGGTGCGTGCCGCCGCGCAGGGTGATTTTTTCACTGTGCGGCAGCAGCCCCGCCAGCTCATCCAGCCAGCGCGCCGGGCAAACCGGATCGCGCGAGCCTCTCAGCAAGAGGGTTGGCGCGGTGAGATAGGTCAGGTGGTGTTCGATAGGATCGTTCAGCATGGCGCGCAGGGTGCCAAAGGCTCGCGGCAAACCGGCTTTCGCCCAGTCAATTCGGGCCAGCGAGTCGGGCGATCGATGCGCTTCCATTCGGCTGTTACGCCAGCCTCGCCATATCTGACGAACCACGCTGCGCGCGTGGCGATCGGCGGTGGGCCCCTGTAATACCAGGCCTGCCACCGCTTCGGGGTATTTATCCGCCAGAGCCGCCAGCACCTGGCAGCCAAAAGCGCTCCCAACCCAGATCGCCCGCTGAAAACCGTTATGCTGTAACCATTGCCACAGGATATCGGCCAGCGCTTTCACCGAAAGAACCGGTGCGGATGCGGGCAACGCACTACCGCCAAAGCCTGGCAGGTCGGGCACCAGAACGTGATAATCCCGTCCCAGCGCCAGTGCCAGTGATTCCATCGACCGCCCCGACATTACCAGGCCGTGAATCAGCACCACGGGCAACCCCTGAGGTTCCTCAGGCGTGACGCGGGTAAACATGCGCCAGTCACCGATCTGTTGATAATAACCCGCCAATCCCGCGTGATGACTGCGTGGTGAAACCGGCGGCGTTTGCTTCATTTGCTGCCAGCGTTTCGTGCCCCACATGACCGCCGCGACACCTAAGCCGATCCCGGCGGCAAGCGCCATGCCCTGCCGCTTTCTACACTGGATGGTACGCCTCATCAGCTGCTCCTGTTCCTGGGTATCCATTGAGTGTAGGACGGGAATGGCAGAGGCAGGCGGTTAATGCATTGGGTCAGGCAATGGTATGGCGCAGGCGGCCGATTTTTTCGATCTCAACCTCAACCACATCGCCACTGAACATGAACAGCGGCGGCGTGCGTTTTTTACCCACGCCGCCCGGTGAACCCGTGATAATCACATCGCCTGGCGACAGCGGGCTAAAGGCGGAAACGTATTCAATAATGTTGGCTACCGGATGCACCATGCTGCCGGTGGTATCGTTTTGTACTTCCTGACCGTTCAGCACCGTTTTAATGGTCAACTGCTGCGGATCAGGGATCTCGTCGGCGGTAGTCATCCAGGGCCCGAAGCCTCCGGTTTGCGGCCAGTTTTTCCCTGCGGTAAACCAGGTAAACTGCATGTCGCGCACCGTCGCATCCATAAAGCAGCTGTATCCTGCCACCGCGCTCAGCGCCTCTTCCGCCTTAACCTGATGCGCAGGCTGGCCGATGATCACCGCCAGTTCCCCCTCGTAATCAAACTCCTGGGTGGTGGTGGGTTTTTGCAACGGTTGCTCATGGCCGACCAGGGAGTCAGCAAAGCGTACAAATAACGTGGGGGCATCCAGCGTGGCGGCGAATTCCTGGCGTTTATCGGCATAGTTCATGCCCACGCAAAACACTTTACCAGGCTGCTCGATGACGGGCAGAAACTGCACAGTTGACCAAACATGATCGGCGGGCATCGCCTCAAAAGCAGTCAGGTCGGCCAGTGACGAGCGCGTCAGGAAGGTTTTTAAATCCGGGCAGGCTTTTCCCAGGCGCATACCGACATCCACTACGCCTTGAGCCTTAACGATACCAAAGCTTTTCTTCCCCTGTTCAGGAAGGTAAAAACTGCATAGCTGCATGACCGCCTCATGATGGTTGCGGGTTATAACCGCATGTTTTACAAGAAATTGGCGCGCAGAGTAGCAAAAATAGCGATGAAAATCGTACCTCGTTTGGTACATCGGATGTCCAGATGTATCACGTTGTGTCAACAGGAGGATGTCAGGAAGGTCGCGCAGATAAGGTTGTCGTTATGACAGGGGACAATCAAAAGGGGGGCGAGATAACGAGGTGATAATCACCGGTCAATCCCTGACCGCGACTATCGAGGGTATTCGGTGGGCGCTTAGTTCAGCGCGCCTGGCGGTACGTGTTTAAAGGTTTCGACATAAGCGTGGAACACGTACTTAAAAAAACGTTTCATACATCATCCGGTTAAAAATTTGTTGAATATCTACAGCAAAAGTATAGCGTCTGCTGTTTAAAGCATCAATAAATTTTGAACCAGATCACAAAATTCACTTTTAACTGCGTTACTGAAACAGGGCCAGGTGCTCTGCAAGAATGGTTGACCCAATAGCAATCAGGACGAGGCCGCCCAGCACTTCAGCCCATTTGCCCAACACCGGTCCGATAAAACGCCCAATCAGCACGCCGGTGGTGGCCATTACGGTGGTTGCAGCACCGATAGTCAGGGCCGTGGTCACGATATTTACCTGCAGGAACGCCAGTCCAACCCCGACGGCCAGGGCATCAAGACTGGTTGCGACCGCCGTGGTGGCCAGTACCATGAAGCCGTGACTCTGCGGTGCTTCACAAGGCTCTGTGGCTGTTTTGCGGAAGCCTTCCATCATCATACGCGCGCCAAGAAAGGCCAGCAGGAAAAAGGCAATCCAGTGATCCCATGCCGCTACGTACTGGCTGGCTGCCAGGCCCAGCGCCCAACCGATAAGCGGCGTCAGGGCTTCGATACAACCGAAAATCAGACCGGTCCGCACGGCTTCCTTCAGGCCAGGACGATGCAAGGTTGCACCTTTGCCCAGTGCGGCGGCAAACGCGTCCATTGACATTCCAAAAGCAAGAATAAGCGTGGCAATAAAGGTCATGATTCGTTCACTTGGGATGAAAAAGCACGGCTTCATGCTAAATCCATCACACAATTTGCTCGGTTATTTAAAAAGTGCGCGCAGTCTATCACGCGATAATAGATATAAAAAGACAATAAAATCAGGGATTTAAGTATAGCAAAGGCTATAACTCATAACAGTCGCTATGAATGCCGCTAAGTTAATGTCATTTAAGCCTTTTCTCGACAGCTTTCCTCCGGGAATGACAGGTAGCGGCAGAGCATGATTGAACCTCTGCACGGAATACCGGAAAATGTCCGGCTGATAAACAGAGAACACTGCTCATGAATAACCCTTTCGAGTCCTTAATCCTTCCCGGTGGCATTTTACTGCTGGGCTTTCTGTCTGCCCTGCTGCTACCCGCACCGGCTTTTAGCCTGACGGTGGCGCAGCATTTGCAGCAGCTGTTTCATTTACAGGATCTGAGCCAGCTGTACACCCTGGTGTTCTGCCTGTGGTTCCTGGTGCTGGGCGCGCTGGAGTTTTTTGTTATCCGCTTTGTCTGGCGTCGCTGGTTCAAGGTGTGACAACGCTGTCCTGCAAAAGCGGCCTGGATACAGGGCTGCCGGGCGGTTGGCCCTGGCCGGTTTTCTGTTCTGAAGAAAATCTTAAAATTGCGCTGTCACGCGTATTTCCTGAGGCGTCGCAACCGTGCTGGCATCCTGCATGGGGCAACTCCTGAGGTCACAAAAATGTAACATTTGTTTTACACAAATGGGCCAGATACACCAACGATTAAAAATTCACCTCAAAGAATAAAATTAAATAAACGCCATTTTTCATAAGTTTAAATTATTCCTTCCCTTGGGTGACATTTTCACCCTGCACCATAAAGAGGCAATCTCGCAACATCCATTTTAACTTAACTCACTGAGTTAAAAGAAAAATCTCCCTTATACCCAGCCAGGCATTATGATTATTTCTTATGCTGAATCATTTCTGCATTTAAAAAATAAACAAATGTTTAAATCCGATACGAGAATGTTATATTTGGCCAACAAAGCATAACGTTGAGTTAACTCGTTATCGTCGCTTTAACCCATACCTGAGTCTTAACCCGGAAATAGCGCAACGCGCTCATCAGAAGCGTGACTATTTCGCCTGCAACGCTGTTGAGCTTCAGGTCAACAGAAGAGGAGATGTCGCCTCATGTGCAAATCAGCTGTAAATCTTGCGCTCATGATGAGTGTTAGCGGAAAGGACACCACCAGGGCGCAGGAGCGTAAAGACGTTGATGTACTGCTTATTGGCGCAGGCGTCATGAGTGCTACGTTAGGAACCTGGCTTCAGGATCTGGAACCTGACTGGTCCATCGAAATGGTGGAGCGGCTGGGACACGTAGCGGAAGAGTCTTCAAATGGCTGGAACAACGCGGGTACAGGCCATGCGGCGCTGGCCGAGTTGAACTATACGCCTCAGCGAGCCGATGGCAGTATCGATATCGCCAAAGCCGTTGCGATTAACGAGTCATTCCAAATTTCTCGCCAGTTCTGGGCTTATCACGTTCAGAAAGGCAACCTGCATACGCCGAAAAGCTTTATTCACAGCACTCCGCACATGAGCTTTGTCTGGGGCGATGATAATGTCGCGTTCCTGCGCAAGCGCTTTACTGCCTTACAGAAAAGCACGCTGTTCCGCGGCATGGCTTACTCTGAAGATCCGCAACAAATCGCACAGTGGATTCCGCTGGTCATGAAAGGCCGTGCGTCGAATCAGAAAGTGGCAGCAACCTGGACAGACATGGGTACCGACGTCGATTTCGGTGAAGTAACGCGCCAGCTGATTGCTTCACTGGAGCAAAAAGCCAACTTCCGTTTACGGATGCATCAGGAAGTGCGCGAGATTACCCGCCTTAATGATGGCCGCTGGCAGGTGACGCTCGTCTGCATGAAAGAGGGTACACGCCGCACGTTGACGGCTGGAAAGATCTTTATTGGCGCGGGCGGTGCGGCGCTGCCGCTGCTGCAGAAGGCCGGCATTCCGGAAGCCAACGGCTATGCGGGCTTCCCGGTTGGCGGTTCCTTCCTGGTCACCGAGAATCCAGACGTCGTGAAACAGCACATGGCGAAAGTCTATGGCAAAGCCAGCGTGGGCGCGCCACCGATGTCCGTGCCCCATGTCGATACGCGTGTGCTGAACGGCAAGCAGGTGCTGCTGTTTGGTCCCTTTGCGACCTTCTCGACCAAATTCCTGAAGCAGGGCTCGCTGCTGGATATGTTTGCCTCACTCAACAGCACCAACGTAATGCCCATGATCAAGGTCGGACTGAAAAGCTTTGATCTGGTGAAATACCTGATGGATCAGGTGCTGCAAAGTGACCGCGATCGTATGGATGCACTGCGTGCTTATGTGCCACAGGCGAAACAGGAAGACTGGCGCCTGGTGACGGCCGGGCAGCGCGTGCAAATCATCAAGAAAGATGAGAAAGAAGGCGCAGTGCTGCGTTTAGGCACGGAAGTGGTGTCGTCCGAAGACGGCTCTGTCTCAGCGCTGCTGGGTGCCTCGCCAGGTGCCTCGACCGCCGCGCCGATTATGCTGGAGCTGCTGCATAAGGTCTATCCGGAGCAGATGGCGTCGCCGGAGTGGCAAAATAAAATCCGTGCCGTGGTGCCGTCCTGGGGCCGTAAGCTGAATGGCGATGTGGCGCTGACTGAAAAAGTACTGGCAGAAACCAGCCGTATCCTGCAGCTCAAATACACGCCGGTTACGCCAGTGGCTGCCAACGATGAAGGCCGTGAAACCGCCTATGTCATAGGCAAATAACCCACGGCAGCTCGCAAAACATCATCGCTACGTGCGCATTCGTGGCGATGATGTGTCGGAAATCCAGAACGAAACGTCGCCCTTGACGACCGCGTCAGGCCCACCGGACTAGAGAAGCCTGAAGGCATCGACCAGCATCCAGATCGTGGTCGCCACCAGCGACAGCGCCATCAGGCTGTTAAACAGCTGGCGTTTCCAGTTGATTTGCAGGTGACCGCGCAGGCGGTCACCCAGTGCAGCCCACAATAAAATGCACGGCAGATTGAGCAACATAAAAGCCCCCATCACGGTCAGCACGCCACTGCTGGCGCTGTAGAGCAGTGCCACGTTGCTGGCCATTAACCAGGCTTTTGGATTGATAGCCTGAAAACAGGCCCCACCCACCAGGGTCATGGGCTGCGGCTTTGCGCGCGCTTCGGGGGCATTCGCCCGAAATATTTTCCATGACAGCCATAACAAATAACCACATCCCACCAGCGTCAGCGGCAGACGCACAGATGCCATCCAGTGCAGCAGGACTTCCAGCGCCAGCCCCGCAATGGCGGTTTGTAGCGCACAGCCAATCAAAATGCCAAACACCATCGGTAACGTCCGGCGCATACCAAAGTTAACACCGGAAGTGGCGAGCAACAGATTATTTGGCCCCGGCGTAATCGACATCACGGTGACATAACTAAAGAAGGAAGGATCGAGCATAGTGGCGTTCCTGATGAAAGAGAGAACACCATGCTACGATCAGAAAAGCTATGGTAACAGAGACAAGAAATCGCTATTTTGATGGGTACAATCAGAACTGATTCCAACTGTACCTGTTACTTGCGGAGGCAATTGTGTCCCCTGAAACCCAGTCCGAGCACAGACTTTATCAGCAACTGGCCGACAGCTTTGCCGAGGCCATTCACAAGGGCACGCTAAAACCGGGCAAGCGCTTGCCCGCCATCCGGCGCGTTGCTCAGTCACATCAAGTCAGCGTGAACACCGTGCTGAATGCCTGGCAGCTGCTGGAGAATCGCGGTCTGATTGAGGCGCGCCCGCAATCGGGCTACTACGTGCGCGGCGTGCTGCCGGTGGTGACGCGAGATGCCCAGCACTCTTCCCGGGTGGTTCGCGATCCAGGCAACGAGAAGCTGGACTTGATTGATAAGGTTTTCGCCGCACAAAATCATCCGGATTACACCAATATTTCGCTGGCCTGTCCGCAGGACAGTGACCTGTTTCCGTCAGCCAGACTGGCGCGCATTACGGCCTCTCTGCTACGTCGCGATCCACAACTTATTGGTCGCTACGCGCTTCCGCCGGGTAGTGAGCGCTTACGGGAGGAGATTGCGCGACGTGCCTTGCATAGTGGCCAGTCGCTCGCCGCCGATGAGATCACCCTTACCCATGGCTGCATGGAGGCACTTCAGCTGGCACTCAGGGCGGTGACCCGGCCGGGTGATTGTGTCGGTCTGGAATCCCCCACCTATTTCTTCCTGTTTCCCCTGCTGGCATCGCTGGGCCTGAAGGCACTGGAGATTCCTACCGATCCTCAGCGCGGCCTGTCGCTGGATGCACTTGAGATGCTGCTCCAGGAAAAGCGTATTCAGGCGCTGGTTGCCATGCCCTCTGCGCAGAACCCGCTGGGCTTTGGAATGTCGTTGCCCGACAAGAAAAGGCTCGCAAAGTTAGTAAACACTTACAACGTTCCTTTGATTGAGGACGGGCTTTACGATGAGTTGCAGTTTGACTGGCCGCTGTCTCCTACGGTGAAGTCATTCGATCAGCATGGCTGGGTGCTCTACTGCACCAGTTTCACGAAAACCGTTGCGCCCGATTTTCGCATCGGCTGGATTGCAGCCGGCCGCTTTCATGATGCCATTGCACGCCTTAAAGCCGTGTCATCCATGGCGGAATCGGCCCTGCTGTCTGAAACCCTGGCAGAATTTCTTGCCAACGGAGGTTACGACCACCATCTGCGCAGCCTGCGCCGTAGCTATGCCAGCAATCTGGATGAAGCGCGCGGTTTGATTGCGCAGCATTTTCCTCAGGGTACCCGGGCTACGTTACCGCGCGGCGGCTTCGTTTTTTGGGTCGAACTGCCCGGCAATGTGAATACCACAGAGATGTTTACCCGTCTGTTGAAAGAGCAGATTTGTGTCACGCCAGGTGCACTGTATTCGCTGAGCGAGCGCTATAACCATGCATTGCGCCTCTCATGCTGCTATCCATTTGATCAGCGCTATGTTCGCGCCATCATCCGCGCGGGGGCGGTTGCCTGCGAACTCGCTGGCCTGCCGCCGGGCCGGGATCAGGGCGTGCCATTACGTCCCCAAATGGTATAGCCATGCCGTTCAGTGAGGCGTTCGTAGTAGGTCCGCACGGCCGGTAAATCAGGATGGTCAAGCGGCGTTTCAAACCAGCGGTTAACGGCCAGCCCAATAGGGATGTCCGCCAGACTGAAGTTGCGCCCGGCAACGTAGCGACCGGTATGTTCCAGCTGCTGATTGAGGATGCCCATGGTGTGGGACCAGCCTTTACAGGCGGCGGCCAACAGTCTTGGGTCCTGATGGGCGGGCGAATTACGCACCAGTGACATAAACGCATAGCGCCATGAGGTGTTAAGTTCCGTCGACTGCCAGTCCATCCACTGATCCACCGGCGCACGCGCACGCGGATTGTCGGGATAGAGCCAGTCGCCACCGTAGGCGGTGGCCAGATAGCGTAGAATGGCGTTGGACTCCCACATCGTCAGGTCTTCATCAATCAGCACCGGGATCATGGCGTTAGGATTAAGCGCGATAAATTCAGGAGAGTGCGTGGATTTGTACCCTTCTCCCCACTCTTCACGTTCGTAGAGCAGGTCCAGTTCGTCACACAGCCAAAGTACTTTGCGCACGTTGATTGAGGAGGCGCGTCCAAGAATTTTTAACATAGCAGGCTCCATCCAGTTGCTTAACTTATTCATAGCCCTGTTAACTGACATAAGCAATTGCCGGAGCAAGAAAAAACATCTTTACCTCATTCACAAGGAGTCAAAATGCACGTTGCGTTTAAACAAGTAGATGTATTTACTTCGGCCGCGTTTAACGGCAATCCCCTGGCCGTCATCATGGATGCACAAGGTCTGGACGACAGCCAGATGGCGGCCATCGCACGCTGGACTAACTTATCTGAAACGACCTTTGTCCTGCCGCCGCAGGATAATCAGGCCGACTACCGCGTGCGTATCTTCACCGTAGAGGGCGAACTGCCCTTTGCCGGCCATCCGACGCTCGGTACCGCTCATGCTTTACTGGAAGCGGGCTTCCAGACAAAAACGCCGGGGGTAATAATTCAGGAATGCGGCGTAGGCAACGTGAAGATAAAAATTGCCGACGACAGCACGCTGGCCTTTGCCGCGCCAAAAGCCACCTTAACATCGTTTCATGATGCGCTTATCAGCGCGGCGCTCAACAGCCATGCGCTCGATACCGCGCAGGATGCCGTGGTGGTCGATATGGGCATCCGCTGGCTGCTGATCCCGATGATCAGTGCCGATGCGGTCCTGGCAATTAAGCCTGATATTGCGGATTTACAGCGGCTTGTCCATCACGCCAACGTCACTGGCATTATGCCATTCGGCCCACTGCCCGCAGGAGAAGCGGAACAGTACGAGGTTCGCGGCCTGATAATTGAGCATGGAAGCCTGACCGAAGATCCGATCACCGGCAGCGCCAATGCCTGTCTGGCACGTTACTTCGCCGCTCAGGGCAAGACGCAAAATTATCGTGTCCGTCAGGGTACTCAGGTAAACCGACAGGGACGCGTGACGGTGGAATATCAGGGCGATACGATCTGGATCGGGGGGAAAACCGTGACGGTGATAGAGGGCACCATCAGGCGCTAACCCGGAAGCTGGCACAAGGGCGGCAAAGCCGCCCTAAAATTACAGCGCCTGACCACCCGATGCTTCGATACGCTGCGCAGTGATCCAGCTGGTTTCCTCACTGAGGATGGCGCAAACGGCATCGCCGATATCGTCTGGCAGGCCCACCCGGCCCAGGGCGGTTAATGCGGCGATAGTGTCATTGACCGTTTTATCATCGCGCACGCGCCCGCCGCCAAAGTCGGTCTCAATGGCACCCGGCGCCAGGATGTTAACGCGAATGCGCCGCTCGCCCAGTTCTTTAGCCTGATAGCGCGTCAGCACTTCCATCGCGCCCTTCATTGAGGCATAGGTTCCGGAACCGGGGTACGTCAGGCGGGTTAATCCGCTGGAGATATTCAGAATGCGCCCGCCGTCTGCTATCGCAGGCAATAGCGTCTGAGTCAGGAAGTAAGGCCCCTTGAAATGCACATTCATCAGCGCATCAAATTCAGCCTCGGTGGTCTCAATAAAAGGTTTATAGTGCCCATGGCCGGCATTGTTCACTAAATAATCAAACGTCTCACGCTGCCAGTGCTGTTGCAGTGCATTTTTCACTTCAGACATGAAACGATCAAACTGGCTCAGGTCGCCGACATCCAGCTGGAGCGCCACTGCGCGGCCGCCTGCGCTTTCAATTTCCCTTACCACGTCCTGCGCTTCATGTTGATGACTGCGGTAGGTCAGAATGATATCCCGGCCCTTAGCCGCCAGTTTTACCGCTGCATTCCGGCCTAAACCGCGATTAGCGCCCGTGATCAAGACGATTTTACGATTCATGTTGATTTCCTGTTGCAAAATTGAACACAGGTTGAGGATATTCTTTAGTAATTGTTCTATAAACGCTTAAGAACGAGCAGCACTGTTCCACTTACAACAACAATCGGCAGGCCATATGGATAAAATTCATGCAATGCAGGTTTTCGTCAGAGTTGCAGAGATGGGCAGTTTTACGGCAGCAGCAGAAAGTCTTGGGCTGCCAAAAGGAAGCGTCTCGCGACAAATTCAGGCGCTGGAAAATCAGATGGGAACGCGTCTTTTGCACCGCACCACTCGTCGGGTGCAACTTACCCAGGATGGCTTAGTTTATTACGACCGCTGTCTGGATTTGCTGTCGATGATTAGTGATATGGATAGCCTGTTCCAGCACGATCCCGCCACTTTAAGCGGTAAGCTACGGGTGGATATGTCCGCCGCGATGGCGACCGATCTGATCCTGCCCCGCCTGCCAGAATTTTTGCAGCATTATCCCGGCGTTGAAATCGAGCTCAGCAGCAACGATCGCCAGGTTGACGTTATCCGCGAAGGGTTTGACTGCGTGATCCGCGTTGGCGAGCTGAAGGATTCGGGCCTCATCGCCCGCCGTATCGGCACCCACACCTTAATTAACTGCGCCAGCCCTGGCTATCTTTCACGTTTTGGCCGGCCGATTCGGCTTGAAGAGCTGTCGCAGCATGCCATGGTGCATTACAGTCAGCAGCTCGGCCAGCCTGCCCAGGGCTTTGAGTTTTTCGATGGCAAGCAGTGCCACTATGTGCACACCGGCGGGGTTGTCACCGTCAACAGCACCGAAACCTATCGCGCGGCCTGCCTCGCGGGGCTGGGCATTATCCAGGTGCCGACCGTGGGGATTCACAAATATCTGGAAAGCGGTGAGTTGGTGGAGGTGCTGCATGCCTTCCCGGCAAAACCGATGCCGATTCATTTACTTTATCCCCATCGCCGTAACGTCGCCCGTCGCGTTCGGGTATTTATGGAGTGGTTAAGTCAGGTGCTTCAGGAGTATGTCACCTGAGAGGCTATAATGTGTTTTTTACGTTTAACAGGAAGTGAATGTCTATGACAGACGAACAGGACAACGCAAAAGACGCACAGTCACCCAAACCACTGATTGATATCAAAACAGGTAACAAGTCTGTCGATCGTTCGATCGTGCGGGTTTCACGTTTTGCCACCTGGTTTCAGGCCATACCCGCCGTTGCCCATTTTATTCGTGCGCTTGACCGGTTTAACGATCGTCTCGGTAGCCAGTTTGGCGCAGCCATTACCTATTTTTCATTTTTATCATTAATCCCGATTTTAATGGTGTCCTTTGCCGCCGTGGGTTTTGTGCTGGCATCGAATCAGGATCTGCTGACCGATATCATCAACAAAATCGTCAGCAGCATCAGCGATCCCTCACTGGCAACGACCTTGAAAAATACCGTCAACACGGCCATTCAACAGCGCGCGACCGTGGGGATTACGGGTCTGCTGTTGGCGCTATATTCGGGCCTGAACTGGATGGGCAACCTGCGGGAAGCGATTCGCGCTCAGTCGCGTGACGTCTGGGAACGCCAGCCCGACGATAAAGAGAAAATCTGGAAACGCTATATTCGCGACTTCTTATCGCTGACAGGATTGATGCTGGCTCTGGTCATTACCCTGTCGTTAACCTCTGTCGCAGGCTCTGCCCAGGCGATGATCGTGAGCGCGTTAGGTCTGGATGGCATCGAATGGTTACGTCCTGCGCTGACAATTATCGCGACCTCGATTTCCGTAATGGCAAACTATTTGTTGTTCCTGTGGATTTTCTGGATTTTGCCTCGCCATAAGCCCCGTAAGAAGGCGCTGCTGCGCGGTACGCTGCTGGCGGCAGTGGGTTTCGAAATCATCAAGTTTGTCATGACGCTGACCTTACCAAAACTGGCCACCTCGCCCTCAGGTGCCGCATTTGGGTCGGTATTGGGATTAATGGCCTTCTTTTATTTCTTTGCTCGTCTGACGCTGTTTTGCGCCGCATGGATTGCCACCGCGAAATACAAAGACGATCCGCGTATGCCGGAAAAAGGCGCGCTAACCACTCACAAATGACAATACTGCGTTAAACCAGCGTAAAATATCCCCCTCCGGTTATTTATTCATCAACTTACAGGATGAATAACTGAGGGGTCACTTTTCTTCAGCGCTTTCTTAGAGTATCTCGCCATATTTGCGTCACTTAACGCTGCCATTCTCCGGCATTTAACACATCACAAAAATTTTCCACTTTTGCCGGCGCAACGTCGCTAACCACGCGGCTTTCCGCCATTGAATGCCGTTATACAGGTGCGTAAGATTCCCTATCTGTCATTAAAAATAAGAAACATTTATGCAAGCCTCCATCTCAGAACCGCTCGATCAGCAAAACGATCCCACGCCAGTAAACTCACGAAGTAAAGTGGTTATCGCCTCGCTGGTTGGCACCGCTATCGAATTCTTCGATTTCTATATTTATGCCACCGCAGCCGTCATCGTTTTCCCTCATATCTTCTTTCCTCAGGGTGATGCGACCGTCGCGACGTTGCAGTCGCTGGCCACCTTTGCGATTGCGTTCATCGCCCGTCCCATCGGCTCTGCCCTGTTTGGTCACTTTGGCGATCGCGTAGGCCGTAAAGCCACCTTGGTTGCCTCACTGCTGACGATGGGGATCTCGACCGTGGTTATCGGTTTATTACCCAGCTACCAGAGCATTGGCGTTCTGGCTCCGCTGCTGTTGGCGCTGGCGCGTTTTGGTCAGGGGTTGGGCCTGGGCGGTGAGTGGGGCGGCGCAGCCCTGCTGGCGACGGAAAATGCACCTGCCAAAAAGCGGGCGCTGTACGGCTCCTTCCCGCAGTTGGGCGCACCGATTGGCTTTTTCTTTGCCAACGGCACCTTTCTACTGCTCTCCTGGCTGCTGACCGATGAGCAATTTATGCAATGGGGCTGGCGCGTCCCTTTTGTTCTGTCTGCCGTACTGGTCTTGATTGGTCTGTACGTACGCGTATCGCTGCATGAAAGCCCGGTATTCGCCAAAGTACAGAAAGAGAAGAAACAGGTACGTGTGCCGATTGCCTCGCTCCTGAGCAAACATCTGACGGCAACGATACTTGGCACCTTTATCATGCTTGCCACCTATACGCTGTTTTACATCATGACCGTTTACTCAATGAGTTACGGCACCGCCGCCGCGCCAGCCGGACTGGGGATATCCCGTAACAGTATGCTGTGGATGCTGATGATGGCGGTGATTGGATTTGGCGTGATGGTGCCGATTGCGGGCCTGCTTGCTGACCGCTTTGGTCGCCGTAAAACCATGATCGTCATTACGCTGATGATTATTGGCTTTTCATTCCTGTTTCCGGCCATGCTGGGATCCGGCTCTCAGGCGCTGGTGATGGCGTTCCTGCTGCTGGGCTTGAGCATTATGGGGCTGACGTTTGGCCCGATGGGTGCGCTGCTGCCTGAGCTGTTCCCGACGGAAGTGCGTTATACCGGCGCATCCTTCTCCTATAATCTGTCGTCGATTTTAGGTGCGTCGGTTGCGCCCTATATTGCGACCTGGCTGAACGCGCACTATGGCTTGTACGCTGTCGGATTGTACCTGGCTTCCATGGCTTTCCTGACGCTGATTGCACTGATTGCCTGCAAAGAAACCCGGCATCAAACGCTGTATGAAGTGTGATACCCGATAACGCTAAAGATACTCAACCCGGCTCAGGCCGGGTTTTTTATCGTTTCCGATCACGCTATTTCGCTTTAAGCCAGGCCATAAAATCGTCGATAAAGACACGGGTTTTTAGTGGTAACAGACGGTTGGGTAAGGTAATGGCGTAAGTGGTCATTGAGAGCGTATTTTCAATCCGCCAGTCTGGTAACACGCGGCGTAACTGCCCGTTGAGCAAATAACCATTTGCAATAAAGGTGGGGATTAACGCAATACCCACACCCTGCAATATCGCATCGATCATGGCATCACTGTTATTTATCATCAGCCGGGGCGTGAGTGTAACGCTCTCCATCGTGTCGTTTAACCAGAAACGCCATTCACCGCGAAACTGTGCGTCGTCAGGGAAGAAAATATTATGCTGTTTGAGGTCGCCCGGCATATCAGGCAGCCTTTGATCGTAGTGCTCTGCACATACTAAAACATAGTCAACAGGCATTAATGCCCGCGCTACCATATTGATGGGTGGCGTATCCGTGACGCGCAATGCCAGGTCGTACGACTCATGCGTGAGGTTAATCAGATGGTCAGTGAGATTGAGCTCAATATTGATTTCAGCATAGCGTCGCAGAAAACCAGGCAGGAACGGCGTCAGTAAAATCTTCCCAAGCGTTGTCGGCGCAGTAATACGCAGTAACCCCTTAGGGACATCGCTGTAACTGTCTGCCTGAGAAAACAGGGATTTAGTTGCGGCGATAACTGATAAAGCCTGGTGATATATTTCCTGTCCGGCCTCGGTCACAGCGAGCGCGCGCGTCGAGCGGGTAAAGAGTAAAACATTTAGCCTTTTTTCCAACCTGTCTATCATACGACTCACTGAAGACGGCGTCATGGATAGCGCTCTGGCAGCTGAGGAAAAGCTACCACTTTCAACCACCTGAACAAACAAAACCAATCCAGGCAAGACTTCCGTTAATTCATTTATGTTCTTCACGCACAGCTCTTTTGCATCTCAACTATCTAGCCAAGCTAGCACTGAACAGTATGATGTTCAACAGAGGTTTACATCCGTGAAACCTTATTATTCTTAATACTTTAATTACAGGCTAGCTATGTTTGAACATGCAGTAATCAAACGCATTGAACAACATGACGTATTAAATGTTGGTGTGAGTTTAGGTTTTAAAGGCCTTTCGCAGCGCGATCCCCTCAACAACAGCTGGAATGGATTTGATATTGATTTGGCACGCGCTGTGGCTATCAGCGTGCTGGGAGACGGCGGCAAAATCCATTTTATACCTTTGCAATCGGCTGATCGCTTCCAGGCCCTACGTGATGGCGTCATCGATCTTGGCACCTTTAACGCTAGCGTGACCTTTCAGCGCGAAGCGGAGTACGGCATTAATTTCCTACATCCGATGTTGTTTGATGGGGAAGTGCTGATGACTCCGCGCAGTAACCTCACTGAAGAAACGCCACAAGCCAGGTTCACTCGTCAGCGTCGTATTGCTGCGATGCGTGGCTCAACAACTGAAGAGAACCTCACTCGCTATTTTGATGAACTTAACCTGCCCTGTGAGATTCTGCTATTTGACTCTCCGCAGCAAGCGAGGCAAGCCTACGAATCAGGAGAATGTGATATCTACTGTCTGGATGGTTATCTGCTAGCGGGTGAACATCACCAGTTAACAGACAGCAGCCAACATCTTATCCTGGACGATCGCATTTCACTTGAGGCAATGGCACCCGCCGTTAGCGCCAGTGATTCACAGTGGTATATTGCGACAAAATGGGTTATGCGCGCACTGATTGAAGCTGAGAATCTGGGTATTACCCAAAAAAACATTTTAGAAAAAAGTGATAATCCTGAGGGTTATTTAAAAACGTTTCTCTATCCCGATGTGAATTTGTGTTCGCAACTCGGTCTACAACCTGACTTTATTAGAGAGATAATACGTAAAATTGGCAACTATGGTGAGATTTTTGAGCGTAACCTGGGTAAAAACTCAGAATTAAAACAACAGCGCCGCGACAATAAACCTTGGGCGGAAGGCGGAATGCTCTGGTCACCTCTTTTTATTTGATTTCTTAAATTCAATGGCATGGAAACATTATGACTGATTTACTGACCTTAGAACCTACGCAAACAATATTAACGGGTTCAAAAAAAACAAACTTTGGCTATCTGGAATCAACAGATGGCGTTATTAACTTCTCCATTGTTAAAAACATTATTCTTAACGGCCATCATCATGGCAATGTTTTATATGTTATTCGTAATTACGCATCAAAAGCCGTGTGCGAAAAACTTGCAAAAAACTTTGATTACAGGGTCACCCAAAGTGGAGGGAATCGCGCTGACGATGGCTTTGTTTTAACCAATCAGATCGGTGCAACGCAGTTTTCGCGTAATGGTGAACAATATATTCATGAGGTCAATCGTGTGAACCAAAGCGTCGCCGACCTGATGAAAGCAACCAGCGCAGAAGATAGTGAATCACTTTTCCTCAACCTGACGCTGGAAAAAGAATTTTTAGAACGAGGTATTCATTTTGGTCCGGCACGATTCAAAAACGGCTATGCCTGTTTTGCAACCTTTCGTCGCTGGCTTGATAACGGTGTGATGTCACTTATGCCACATGAAGATATGGCACAGGTTGACTTTGCAAAAGAAGACGGCTTTGAGATTGCGAATACTCAAACTGTAACAGCCTATAATGTTTGTCTGGAAGCTGCGCAGGGTGGTGGCCAACTTAAAATCTGGAATCTCATTCCCGACCAGGTGTGCCGTGAAACACTTGGCGTAACACGAACAGGTTATCCTTATCCACCCCATCTGTTAAATGAAACCGAATCCCTTTCTGTTCAGCTTAATGCTGGCGATCTTTACTTTATGAATGCTTGTCACTTACACGGCGTAAGCAGTGTAAGTGAAGGAAGCCGACTCACTGCTGGACGATTTATTGGAAAACTGAATGACCGTAAGGTGGTTTACTGGACATAGCTTATGGAATGTATTTAAAACTATCCTTTTAATGCAGAGATAAATAAACGATGGAATATGCAACGCATCTCTCCAGGCAAGGCTATGCCTTTATTCCCGGTGATTATTATCGTTCAACTGAAGCCATGCAGTTTTCGAATAAAGAAGATTTCTTAGATGAGCTGGAAGAATTAAAAAAAGGCTATGAGAATTTACTTCTTGATCCTTATTCGCCAGGAAACCGCTGGCGCGGTTATGCTCAATGCAAAAAAAATGAAAAGGGCGAATTAACCTTTGGAAAATTCAACCCTTATAAACAAACAAAAGCTTTTAATCCTGATACTGGTGATATTGTTCGCGATTATCCGCTATTGCCTGAAGCGATCACCCGCAATCGTCTGTTTCAAACGCTGTTGCACGATGATTTATCGTTAGTAGACGCTTATGAAAGCATTGGCCCTGTCGACAGCCTGACCATTGGCATTCATTTTTTTCGTTATCAGGCCACGGAAAATGAGCCTGCTTATAGCTCGCCCGTCTGGCTGCATAAAGACGATGAAGACGTGGTGTTTGTGCATATGATTAATGCCTCACCGAACATGCTGGGCGGAGACAGTCTGATTGCCAGCCATCCTCGCAGCATTGATCGCGTGCTGCGTCTGGAACAGCTTTTTGACACCTTAGTGGTTAATCACGACAAACTTCATGCCGTCACTCCCGTTGGCGCACGTGAAAACAGTGGCCCTGCTCAACGCGACATCATTCTGATCACGTTTCAGAAAAACGAGGAGAAGACAGCATGTCCGGTCTGAAGCTTAAAGCCATTATCACGGGGGCATCCAGCGGAATTGGCCGCGCGCTGGTCAAGGCTTTCCTGGACAAAGGTTATCAGGTTGAGGGTATCGATCGTTCATCATCGGAATTTAACGATACGTCAGCCTATCGCCATCATCAGCTGGACGTGACTGACTCAGTCAGCCTGGCTGCACTTTTCGAAACTCTGGAGTACGGCGAGGCTAATAACGTTCTGATTAACTGTGCCGGTACGCGTGAAATTTGCAGTATCGCGGATTTAACGCTGGCGCAGTGGGAATCCGTTTTTGCCCTTAACGTGACAGCCAGTTTTATAGCAGGTCGTGCTTTTTGCCAACAGTTGGTAAACCAGAACCGCCCCGGAAATATGGTTAATTTGGCCTCCGTTTCAGGATTGATGGGCGAGCCTGATCGAACGGCTTATGTCTCATCAAAACACGCCGTCATCGGCCTGACGAAACAACTGGCACTCGAATACGGCAAACACGGTATTCGTGTCAATGCGATTGCGCCCGGCGTTATTCGTACGCCACTGACGGAGTCTTATTACCACGATGACTCGCAGCTTGAAAAAATTAAGCGTGGCCAGTTTTTACCGGTACTAGGTGAGACAGGTGACGTTGCCGCAGCGGCACTTTATCTGACCGCCCCGGAGAATCGTTTTGTCACAGGTTCAACACTGGTCATCGATGGTGGCTGGACGCTGGGAAAAGATCTTTAACTTTCTTGGGTCAGATAAACGGCCCAACCTCTTTGCAGGAGAAGCAACATGGATAAGCGTTATATATTAATCTTAGGCGGCGAGTTTTCCCTTCGTGAACGTGTATTAGCCGGTGCACTGCGCGCAGCAGGCGGAATGCAGGTGCTCACCATGGCAAAAAATCGTACCAGTGCCGCAATCAAATTTTTTGACGGCTATTTGTCAGGTGATGTCGCCGATGAAAACGCCGTATTGGATGCGGTAAAAGCCCATGAGGCCTCAACCGGATGCAAACCCGCCGCGGCTATCCCCATGAATGATTTCACTGTCCGCGCCGCCAGTCTGGTGGCTGAACATTATCAGCTTCACGGTAATAGTCGTCAGACTATTCATAATTGCCGTGACAAGTTTGTCATGAAGCAACTGCTGGAGAAGGCCGGATTACCGGTGCCACGTTTTGCCGCATTCAGTACGCTGGAAGAACTCAGACACCATATTCGTGATATTGGGCTGCCTGTCGTTATTAAGCCCCGTGAAATGGCAGGTAGTCTTGGTGTTCTGAAGATTACCCGTGAAGAGGAGATTGAACCGAGCTTTGCCAGAAGTGTGGCTGACGTCATCTCACTTAACGGTGAATCCTATGCTCCCGAAGACCTGTTCCAAGTGGAAGAGTACATTCCCTCCCTTCAGGAAGTCAGCGTCGAGGTAATAAATCAAGGTGACTACCACAAAGCTATTGCGGTAACGGATAAATACCTGGGCGAGGAACCTCATTTTGTTGAAGTGGGGCACAGTGTCCCTTCCGTTCATGCCAGTAACCCACAGTTGCGGGATATCGCGGAGCGCGCCTGTCATGCCCTGGGCATTCATTATGGCGTGGCGCATTTTGAAGCGCGAATTACCCCCGCCGGAGAGATCAAAATCATTGAAGTGGGTGCCCGCACCGGCGGCGACACGATTATGGATCTGGTTGAACGGAGCTATGGCATTAATCCTTATGAGCTGCATGTAGCAAGCCATTTAAACGCCCTTAAACCTCTTGCAGAACCTTTAGTGCCGAAAGGCCTGAGTGCGGTGGCCTTTATAAAAGCGCCTGTCGGTACAATTGAGAAAGTGACACTTCCTGCCAGCCTTCCTGATCACATTGTGAATATGCAGATCACCGCAAAACCGCTGGATACATCGAAGAAGCTCGAGTCCTGGAAAACACGTGAGGGATCGGTAGAGTTTTTTTGGCCCAGCCGGAAACCGGAAACCGGTTTTAATGAGCATCTACGCACAGCGGATGACCTGGCGACTACGCTCTTTACCTTACGCCAGGCGTAATTATTTTTGAGCCGCTGCAAAGCGGCTTTCAAGCAGGAGTACCCTTATGTCTGCTGAAAACTTCGGTTTAAAGCGCTTCGTTTTTTCCCGTTTTGTCGGCGCGTTGTGCGATCAGTTCTTACTGTTTGCTGTTCCTCTGGCTATTCTCAAGGCGACAGGGTCGCTTACGCTTTCATCCCTGGCCTTTGTCATTGAATGGCTGCCACGCATTATTTTCTTCCCGTTATCGGGATTTATGGCTGACCGCATCAAGCCCCGTTTCATCTTTTTCAATGTCGATGCTCTTCGTGCCTTACTGATGGGGGCCGTCTTCGCCCTTCTTTACTGGTATCCGGGGTCAACTTTTCCGGCCCTGGCCGCGATGATGGCTTTGTTGTCTGTAGCCTATGTACTCAACTTTGTGGCCACGGATGCCCTCTTGCCTCGTCATTTGTCCAGTGAAGCCTTGCCGAAAGCCCACTCCATGCTCCAGGGCGTCGATCAAATCACTATGGTATTGGGGCCTGCTATCGCGGTTGCGATTTCTTCGTGGGGCGGCATCGACAGCATTTTGATCGTCGCAGCTGTTCTGTTTGCCATTTCGGCTATTAATTATCTTTTTTTGGAAACACACGATCTAGAGGTGACGGAAAAGCTAGGGTTTCATACCTTACTGGCATCTAACCGAACGGCATTGCACGTGCTCAAGAAAAACAAAATACTGCTGCATCTTTGCGCCCTGACCTGGGTCGTGAATCTGGTTTACGGCGCGGCACTGGTCGTGAGCGCAGCGGTCATTTTAAAAGAGTTCAACCTGTCCGATCGCTACTTTGGCGCCTTGCAGACAACAGCAGCTCTCGTCACTATCGTGGCATTCTTCTTTGTTCCCAGGTTTGCCAGCCGCTTTGGTTTGTCCACGTTGGGAACATTTTCGTTTTGCGCCATGATTCTTGCGGGTGCCGTAATGTCGCTGTCCGTTGATTACGCAATGTATCTGGCAGGCTATGCTGTGCTGATGGCTTTTGACGGTGCATTCAGTGTTTATTTGCGCACGTTGAGAAGCCAGGTCATTCCTAAAGAACATTTAGGGAAAACCATGGGAATTATTGGCTTGATGAACATGTGTTCAGTACCGGCGAGTGGGGCTGTGGTATCGCTGCTGTCCGGGCATTTTATGCCGCTGCAAATCATTAGCATTATTCTGGTTGCCGCATTAGTGTTTGGCTTGCTTTTGATTTTCTTCGGGCGCCGTGTCTTTGGCTATAAAAGTTTATTACCCCCAGTGATCGTGTCAGAGCCATCCTGTTAACTTTTTTCATACCTGAATTTTCATAACAAGCCGCAGGCTTAATACATAAAAAGGGCGCAGCCAGATGGCTGCGCCCTTTTTGCATGTGCTGTTTTGCTGAAAACAGTGGCGGTGCGGCTTAGCCCGCAACCGCGATGCGTTTCATATCCGTCATGTAGCCACGCAGTTTGCGACCTACCTGCTCGATAGGATGCTGACGAACGGCCTCGTTAACGTCGCGCAGCTGTGCGTTATCCACCTGAGTGCCTTCAATGGCTTTGCCCAGATCGCCCGGCTGCAGCGTGGTCATGAACTCTTTCAGCAGTGGAACGGCCGCGAAGGAGAACAGGTAGTTACCGTACTCAGCGGTATCAGAAATCACCACGTTCATTTCGTACAGGCGCTTACGGGCAATGGTGTTGGCAATCAGCGGCAGCTCATGCAGCGATTCGTAGTAAGCCGACTCTTCGATGATGCCTGCATCAACCATTGTTTCAAATGCCAGCTCAACGCCCGCTTTGACCATCGCAACCATGACAACGCCTTTATCGTAGTACTCCTGCTCTTCGATTTTGCCATCGAACTGAGGTGCGGTTTCGAACGCAGTTTTACCGGTCTCTTCGCGCCAGGTCAGCAGTTTCTTATCGTCGTTAGCCCAGTCGGCCATCATGCCCGCAGAGAAATCGCCGGAAATGATGTCATCCATGTGCTTCTGGAACAGAGGGGCCATGATGCCTTTCAGCTGCTCAGACAGCGCGTAAGCACGCAGTTTGGCCGGATTCGACAGGCGATCCATCATCAGCGTAATGCCACCAAACTTCAGGGATTCGGTGATGGTTTCCCAGCCAAACTGAATCAGTTTTTCGGTGTATGCCGCATCGTGACCTTCTGCCACCAGCTTGTCGAAGCACAGCAGAGAACCGGCCTGCAGCATGCCGCATAGAATGGTCTGCTCACCCATCAGGTCAGATTTCACTTCCGCAACGAAAGAGGATTCCAGCACGCCAGCACGGTCGCCACCGGTGGCAGAAGCCCAGGCTTTGGCGATCGCCATGCCTTCACCTTTTGGATCGTTTTCCGGGTGAACCGCGATCAGCGTCGGAACACCGAAACCACGCTTGTATTCTTCACGCACTTCGGTGCCGGGGCACTTCGGCGCAACCATCACGACGGTGATGTCTTTACGGATGGTTTCGCCCACTTCAACAATGTTGAAACCATGTGAATAGCCCAGCGCGGCACCGTCTTTCATCAGTGGCTGTACAGCCTGAACAACGGCGGAGTGCTGTTTGTCCGGCGTCAGGTTGACCACCAGGTCCGCCTGTGGAATCAGTTCTTCGTAAGTGCCAACTTTAAAACCATTTTCTGTCGCTTTACGGAATGAGGCACGTTTTTCAGCAATCGCTTCTGCACGCAGCGTATAGGACACATCCAGACCCGAATCACGCATGTTCAGGCCCTGATTCAGACCCTGAGCACCACAGCCCACAATCACAATCTTTTTGCCTTTCAGGAAGCTGGCGCCATCCGCGAATTCGTCACGCCCCATAAAACGACATTTGCCCAGTTGCGCTAACTGGTTGCGCAGATTCAGTGTATTGAAGTAATTAGCCATGGGTACTCCGGTTAAATGTTGTGTTTGCTTTTGTCTGATGACGGCATAAGGTTCAGCGCCGCGAATGACCCCATCATATGACAGGATTTCTGTTGCTTAAATTGATATATTAACAACGTTACATTGCAATAATTGCAATGCCGTCCTGAGGTGGACCCCCTATGGATTTACGCGATCTCAAATTGTTTTTGCATCTGGCAGAAAGCTGCCATTTTGGCCGCACCGCACGCGCCATGCACGTCAGCCCTTCCACGCTGTCGCGCCAGATCCAACGCCTGGAAGAGGATGTGGGCCACGCCTTATTTCTGCGCGATAACCGCACCGTGGCGCTCACCGAAGCGGGCGAAAGACTTAAGCTGTTTGCCCAACAAACCTTACTGCAGTATCAACAATTGCGCCACGCTATGGATCTCAATGGTCCTTCACTTAGTGGTGAACTGCGCCTGTTTTGCTCGGTGACCGCCGCGTACAGCCATCTGCCCCCTATTCTGGATCGCTTTCGCGCCGAGCATCCTCAGGTCGAAATCAAACTCACCACCGGCGATGCGGCGGATGCGATTGAAACGGTGCAGTCGGGCAATGCAGACCTGGCTATCGCGGGCCGGCCTGAGTCGCTACCGGCCAGCATCGACTTCACCACACTGGGGCTGCTGCCGCTGGGGCTGATTGCGCCTGCGCTGCCCTGCCCGGTACGCAGTCAGGCAACGGAAGAGGCACCTGACTGGACGCAGATTCCGTTTATTTTGCCCGAGCAGGGGCCGGTTCGTCGGGCCATTGAACTGTGGTTTCGTCGTCACCGCATTGTTAACCCGTTGATTTACGCCACGGTTGCGGGCCATGAAGCGATCGTTTCCATGGTGGCGCTTGGCTGTGGCATTGCCCTGTTGCCGGATGTGGTGCTGGAAAACAGCCCTGAGCCGGTACGTAACCGGGTGTTACCGCTGGAGAACGTGGAGTCCGTTGCACCGCTAGAGCTGGGGGTTTGCGTACAAAAAAAGCGGCTCGGGGAGCCGCTTATCAGTGCGTTCTGGCATCAGTTGTAGTTACTGACCGGCCAGGAAAAAGCGGAACGCCGGGTTATGGGTTTCGTCGTGGAAATCATAGCCCAGGTCGGTAAGGTGCTCTTCAAAACGTGGCTCATCGCTGCCGAGCTCAAACGCCGTGAGCACCCGACCATAATCCGTGCCGTGGCTGCGGTAATGGAACAACGAGATATTCCAGTGCGTGCCCAGCGTTTGCAGAAATTTGAGCAACGCACCGGGCGCTTCCGGGAATTCAAAGCTAAACAAACGCTCACGCAGCGGCTTGGAAGGCCGTCCGCCCACCATGTAACGCACATGCAGCTTCGCCATCTCATCGTCAGACAGATCCACCACCTGATAGCCGTTTTCCGTTAACTGACTAATGATCTCTGCTCGCTCTTCCATCCCGCGCGTCAGGCGCACCCCCACAAAGATGCAGGCTTTGTCGGTGTCGGCATAGCGATAGTTGAATTCGGTAATCGAGCGACCACCCAGCGTCTGGCAGAACTTCAGGAAACTGCCCTGCTGTTCCGGTATGGTGACGGCCAGAAGCGCTTCACGTTGTTCACCCAGCTCGCAGCGTTCAGAAACATAGCGCAAGCCATGGAAGTTAACGTTAGCACCCGACAACACGTGCGCCAGGCGCTCGCCTTTGATGTCATGCTGCTGAACGTATTTCTTCATGCCTGCCAGCGCCAGCGCCCCTGAAGGCTCCGCCACGGCGCGCACATCTTCAAACAGATCTTTCATGGCCGCGCAGATCGCATCGCTGTCCACGGTGACGATATCGTCGAGAAATTCCTGACACAGGCGGAAGGTTTCATTACCGATGCGTTTCACCGCCACACCTTCGGCAAATAATCCCACGCGCGGTAAATCTACCGGCTCACCGGCGTCCAGCGCTGCCTTCAGGCAGGCTGAATCCTCTGACTCTACGGCAATCACTTTGATTTGCGGCATCAGCTGTTTGATCAGGACGGCCACACCGGCAGCCAGACCACCGCCGCCCACCGGGACAAAGACCCGATCGAGATGGGCGTCCTGCTGCAGCAGCTCCATCGCCAGCGTACCCTGTCCGGCAATAACCGCCGGATGGTCAAACGGTGGGACAAAGGTGTAACCCTGCTGCGTCGCTAACTCAATAGCTTTAGCTTTTGCCTCATCAAAGTTGGCACCAAACAGAAAGGCTTCTCCGCCAAATGCAAGCACGGCATCCACCTTAATGTCGGCAGTGGCAAGCGGCATCACGATCAGCGACTTGATGCCCAGCTTCGTGGCGGATAAGGCAACGCCCTGAGCATGGTTGCCCGCAGACGCGGTGACGACGCCGCGTGCTTTCTGCTCTTCGTTAAGTCCGGCAATCATCGCGTAAGCACCGCGCAGTTTAAAACTGTGCACCGGCTGGCGATCTTCTCGCTTGACCAGAATGGTATTGCCCAGACGCGCCGAGATTTTTTCCATCTTCTGCAGCGGGGTAACCTGTGCCACTTCGTATACCGGTGAACGCAATACAGCGCGCAAATACTCGGCGCCGCAGGGCGCCTCGGGTAGCGGTTGAGCCTCAGCCATTTTAGCCTCCCAGCTTACTCTTATCGCGCACGGCACCTTTGTCGGCACTGGTGGCAAGCGATGCATAGGCGCGCAGGGCAAACGACACTTCGCGCTGACGGTTCATCGGCGTGTAAGCGGCATCGCCACGTGCTTCCTGCTCTTCACGGCGCGCGTGCAGTTCATTATCCGGCACGGCCAGCTTGATGCCGCGGTTAGGAATATCAATTTCAATGGTATCGCCATCTTTAACCAGCGCGATGGTGCCGCCATTAGCTGCCTCGGGTGAGGCATGACCAATGGAGAGGCCAGAGGTACCGCCAGAGAAGCGACCGTCGGTGATCAGGGCACAGCTCTTACCCAGCCCCATTGATTTCAGGTAGGTGGTGGGATACAGCATTTCCTGCATGCCCGGTCCGCCTTTTGGCCCTTCGTAGCGAATCACAACCACGTCACCTGCCACCACTTTGCCACCGAGGATGGCTTCTACTGCGTCATCCTGGCTTTCATACACCTTGGCCGGGCCGCTGAAGGTCAGAATCTCTTTATCGACGCCCGCCGTTTTCACGATACAGCCATCTTCGGCGATGTTGCCGTACAGCACGGCCAGACCGCCATCCTGAGAATAGGCGTTTTCGCGCGTGCGGATACAGCCTTCAGTACGGTCATCATCCAGCGTGTCCCAACGGCAATTCTGTGAGAACGCCTGGGTGGTGCGAATACCGGCCGGGCCCGCGCGGAACATGTCCTTCACGGCCTGGTCCTGGGTCAGCATGATGTCGTACTGATCGATCGTTTCACGCATGCTTTGCTGCAGGATGTTGCGTGCGCTGGTGTCAATAAGTCCGGCACGATCCAACTCGCCGAGAATACCGATCACGCCACCGGCGCGGTGCACATCTTCCATATGGTATTTGGGGGTACTGGGTGCGACTTTGCACAGCTGAGGCACTTTGCGCGACAGGCGATCGATATCAGAGATATTGAAGTCGATCTCGCCTTCCTGCGCGGCAGCCAGCAAGTGCAGCACGGTATTCGTTGAGCCGCCCATGGCGATATCCAGCGTCATGGCATTTTCAAACGCAGCCTTAGTGGCGATGTTACGCGGCAGCATGTTGGCATCGTCCTGCTCGTAATAGCGTTTGGTCAGGCTCACGATGCGCTTACCGGCGTTGATAAACAGTTCTTTACGGTCGGCGTGGGTGGCCAGCAGAGAACCGTTACCCGGTTGCGACAGGCCCAGCGCTTCAGTCAGGCAGTTCATGGAGTTTGCAGTGAACATGCCTGAACAGGAGCCGCAGGTCGGACAGGCGGAGCGTTCAATCTGCTCGCTGTCGGCATCGCTGACGTTCGGGTTAGCGCCCTGGATCATGGCATCCACCAGATCCAGCTTGATGATCTGATCGGAGAGCTTGGTTTTACCGGCTTCCATCGGGCCGCCGGACACAAAGATAACCGGAATGTTAAGGCGCAGTGACGCCATCAACATGCCGGGGGTGATTTTGTCGCAGTTAGAGATGCAGACCATGGCATCGGCACAGTGCGCATTCACCATGTACTCGACGGAGTCAGCAATCAGTTCCCGGGAAGGCAGAGAATACAGCATGCCGCCATGGCCCATGGCAATACCGTCATCCACCGCTATCGTGTTGAACTCTTTGGCCACGCCACCAGCCGCTTCGATTTGCTCGGCAACCAGCTTACCCAGATCACGCAGGTGAACGTGGCCCGGCACAAACTGGGTGAAGGAGTTCACGACGGCGATAATCGGTTTGCCGAAATCATCGTCGGTCATTCCTGTTGCGCGCCAGAGGGCACGGGCACCGGCCATGTTGCGGCCGTGGGTGGTGGTAGCGGAACGGTACTTAGGCATGCTCTTTACTCCAGTGAAAATAAGTTCGCGGACATCCAGCGACATCCGCGCAGGTCTGGTTATGCGTTAACCGGGTCCAGCCAGCCCCATTTGTCTTCAGTCTCGCCGGTGAACAGGCCGAAGAAGGCCTGCTGAACGCGTTTGGTGACGGGGCCGCATTTGCCTGCGCCAACCTGAATGCGGTCAACGCTACGCACTGGGGTAATTTCAGCTGCGGTGCCAGACATAAAGACTTCATCAGCCAGATAGAGCGACTCACGGGACAGCGTCTGTTCACGTACTTCGATGCCCATATCACGCGCCAGCGTAATAATGGCATCGCGGGTGATGCCCGGCAGTGCAGATGAGGTAAACGGCGGGGTAAACAGCACACCGTCTTTCACTTCAAACAGGTTTTCGCCTGCGCCTTCTGAGATCAGGCCATTGGTGTCCAGTGCAATGCCTTCCTGATAACCATGGCGGCGCGCTTCGCTGCCCACTAACAGTGAGGAAAGGTAGTTGCCGCCTGCTTTCGCCGCGGTTGGCAGCGTATTGGGCGCAACACGGTTCCATGAAGAAACCATCGCATCAATACCGTTTTCCAGCGCTTCAGCACCCAGATAAGCGCCCCACGGGAAGGCCGCAATGATCACGTCGGTCGTAAAACCATCCGGCGGGTTCACGCCCAGTCCCACATCACCGACGAAAGCCAGCGGGCGGATATAGGCGCTTTTCAGGTTGTTGACGCGAATGACTTCACGGCAGGCTTCCATCAGTTCATCAACGCTGTGTTTGATTGGGAAACGGTAGATTTTGGCGGAATCGTGCAGGCGCTGCATGTGCTCACGGTGACGGAATACAACCGGCCCTTTATGGGAGTCATAACAGCGAACGCCTTCAAATACCGATGTGCCGTAGTGCAAAGCGTGAGACATCACGCTGACTTTTGCCTCTTCCCACTTAACCATTTCGCCGTTGAACCAAATAAAGTCTGCTTTCTTCGTGCTCATTATTATTTCCTATAGCGACTACGCGCGTATTTGTTGTGATGTCTGTTGTTGAGTCTGGACGCAGGCGACATCCATCAGTTTTCTTAGCTGGGAAGACAGTAAATCGACAGAGCGCTGGCTGGCAACGGTCATTTCGATATTAATGTTTTCAGTGTTAGCCACGGTGGCCATGTTCATGGAACACACCTGAAAACCACGATGGCGTACCACACGTAAAATACGTTCCAATATTTCAGGTCGAAAGCGCGCTTCGATAGACAATTGATGCTGGTTCATACGGTTTTCTCCATCATGTTGGCGTTGCTGGCACCAGGCGGTACCAATGGCCAGACGTTTTCATGCTCATCGATTGAAACATGCAGGAAGTAAGGTCCTTCACTGCTCAGCAGAGCATCGAGTGCGGCGTCGACCTGATCTTTACGGGTGATGCGCTGGCCTGGGATATCAAACGCGCTGGCCAGCGTAAGGAAGTCGGGATTATCAGTCAGGATGGTTTCACTGTAGCGACCATCAAAAAACAGTTGCTGCCACTGGCGCACCATGCCTAAACGCTGGTTGTCCAGCAGCAGAATTTTTACAGGCAGCTTGCCACGCTTGATGGTGCCCAGCTCCTGAATGTTCATCATGATCGAGCCATCGCCCGAGACGCAGATAACCGTATCGTTGGGACGCGCAACCTGCGCACCGATCGCCGCGGGCAGCCCAAAGCCCATGGTGCCTAATCCGCTGGAGGTGATGAAATCTTCAGGCGCGTCACAGGAGATATGCTGGGCCGCCCACATCTGGTGCTGGCCGACGTCGGTCGTGATCACGGTGTTAGCAGGCTTGCGGTCGGACAGTTGTTTCAATAATAACGGCGCATAGATCGCTTCGCCGGGATGATCGTAGCGCCATGCATGCTGGGCTTTCAGGGCGGCGACTTCGTCACGCCATGTCTGAATCTGTAAAGGCTGGCTCAAGGCTGGCAGGACATGGTTAAGATCGCCCTGCAGTGAAACATGCGCACGGCGCAACTTGTTCAGTTCTGCGGGATCAACATCCAGATGAATCACGCTGGCCAGCGGGGCAAACGTATCCAGTTTACCGGTGACGCGGTCGTCAAAACGCGCGCCAACGGCAATCAACAGGTCACAGGACTGCACGGCAAGGTTTGCGGCCTTAGTACCGTGCATGCCCAGCATGCCCAGATAGCCTTCGCTGTGGGCGTCAACACTTCCCAGGCCTTTCAGCGTGGCGACAGCAGGGATGCCGGTCTCCTGCATCAGCGCGCGCAGCGCCGGCACGGCCTGCGCCATCCCTACACCGCCGCCCACATAGAATATCGGCTTTTTAGCCTGAGCCATCATGGCGCGCGCTTCAACAATGGCCTGGTGCGGCATCGACATCACTTCTTCGACCGGCATCAACTGCGGCGAAGGCTCGCCTTTTGCCATCTGGATATCTTTCGGGATATCCACTAATACAGGACCGGGGCGACCTGACTGGGCAATAGCGAAGGCTTCGGCCATGACGGAAGGCAACTCGTCCAGAGACTCAACCATAAAGCTGTGTTTCGTGCAGGCTAATGACAGGCCAAGAACATCGATTTCCTGGAATGCATCCGTGCCGATGAACGCAGAGGCGACCTGCCCGGTTAAGGCGACGACCGGAACAGAGTCCATCATGGCGTCGGCAAGACCGGTGATCAGATTCGTCGCGCCGGGGCCAGAGGTTGCGATGCAAACGCCGGTTTTGCCGGTTGAACGGGCATAGCCGATTGCGGCCATTACCGCGCCCTGCTCATGACGGCACAACAGGTGTTCAACGCCGCCGTCGTATAGCGCATCGTATACTGGCATGATCGCGCCACCAGGATAGCCAAATACGATATCAACGCCCTGTGCGCGTAAAGCCTGAACTACCCATTGTGCACCTGTCATCGCTATTCTCCTGTATTCCGAGGGGAACAACAGAATTTTATGCTACTGTTCATTGTTTGTTCCTTGCAGATTTACTAAGTTTTTGCCAGGTCAAAAAAAAACCCCCGGACCTTTCGGTGCGGGGGGTTTTTTAGAGTTCTGGCTTGATTTTTAAGCCTTTCTTGCTCCAAGCGTTGCCCCGCACAGTGGGTTAATAATCACCACCACGCTAATCACGACAAGGCTAATCACTAGTAGAAGGGCTTTCATAACGTATTCGATTCTTTAACTCGTTCGAAGTAATGCCTACAGAGTTATCATAGTTACCTCTCTAATTACAATATTTTTTATCAGGTTTTTTAATCACGCAGGTTTACCGTATTCATTATCGAATTGTTATTAAAAGATTATTTTATCATCCGGGGTTCCGGACAAAAAAAGGCCGCTCATTGCATTTTGACGATTTCACAGTCTGCTTCTGCAAAATGTGAAACCCGATGTATGGCAGATAAAAAGTTTGCTGGGCGACATACATTTCCTTGTTCTGGGCTTCGCTACACCTGAATTCCGGGTACAGAATGGCCGCATTTGGGGGCCGCTATGTCATTGTCAAAGGTGCTGACACGGGCAGCCATCGGTGTTGAAGCGCCGCTGGTGACGATTGAAGTACATATCAGTAACGGATTGCCCGCCCTCACGTTGGTAGGGTTGCCTGAAACGACCGTGAAAGAGGCGCGTGAACGCGTACGCAGTGCCATTATCAACAGCGGTTTTGACTTCCCTGCCCGACGTATCACCATCAACTTAGGCCCGGCAGATTTACCCAAAGAAGGCGGCCGCTATGATTTGCCTATGGCTATCGCCATTCTGGTGGCCTCTGAGCAGCTTCCTGCGGACAGGCTCAACCACTACGAGTTTCTGGGTGAGCTGGCGCTTAACGGTGGCCTGTGTGGCGTTAAAGGCGCCATTCCGGCGGCACTGGCTGCGACAGGAGCCGGCCGGCAGCTGGTGCTCTCTGCTGAAAACCAGCCTGATGTGGGATTGATACGTCAGGGCGCGACTTTAGTCGCCGCACATTTGATCGAGATTTGTGCCTTTTTGCACGGTAAGTGTGAGTTAGCGACCGCAACCGCTCATGTTAAAGATGATGACGGCATTACCGAAGATCTTCGCGATATTGTGGGTCAGGAGCAGGGACGGCGTGCCCTGGAGATTACCGCTGCAGGTGGACATAATCTGTTGCTGATCGGTCCGCCGGGAACCGGTAAGACCATGCTCGCCACACGCTTACCCGGTATCATGCCGCCGTTAAGCGATCAGGAAGCCCTGGAGTGCGCCGCCATCGCCAGCCTGAGCCAGACATCTGCATTACATCTGCGATGGCGTAAGCGGCCTTTTAGAGCCCCTCATCACAGCGCTTCGCTGTATGCCCTTATCGGGGGCGGTGCGTTACCACGACCCGGAGAAATCTCGCTGGCACATAACGGCGTGCTGTTTCTGGACGAACTGCCTGAGTTTCAGCGCAGCGTGCTGGACGCGTTACGTGAACCCATTGAGTCCGGCGAAGTGGCCATTTCGCGGGCCAGGGCCAACGTCGTTTATCCCGCACGCTTTCAGTTAATCGCAGCAATGAATCCCAGCCCAACCGGACACTATCAGGGACAACATAACCGTACGTCGCCACAGCAGGTTTTACGCTATCTCAGTAAACTTTCTGGTCCTTTCCTGGATCGCTTTGATCTGTCACTGGAAGTTCCGCTGCTTCCTGCGGGAATGCTGAGTCAGCAACGGCAGGCAGGGGAAAGCTCTGCAGAAGTGCGTGAGCGCGTTTTTGCCGCGCGTCAGATACAGATGGCGCGCTCAGGGAAGATTAATGCGCAGTTGGCTAATTCAGATGTACTACAGTGGTGTCAGATTTCGCCGTCGGATGCACGGTGGCTTGAGTCTGTTTTAAATCAGCTGGGCTTATCGGTGAGGGCGTGGCAACGTATCCTGAAAGTGGCGCGCACGGTGGCCGATTTAGCGGGGGAAGAGGTGATTGGACGTCATCATCTTCAGGAGGCCGTAAGCTATCGAAGCATTGACCGACTGATGATCTATTTGCACAAAAGCTTGCAGTAAAAAGGGGCTTTCACCCCTTCTCGTTAATCGTCGCTTTCGGTGTAGTCTTCAACGGTATCCATCTGTGGTTTACCGCCTGACAGCGTGTGAAAACGCTTAGGACGCTTAATACGTGTCATGTATTTGGACCATACACGTTCTGCTTCCGTTTGTGGCTCACGCACGCCACGACAAACCTCAATGAACAGACGCTCTTCTTCTGTCGCTGGCTCACGCTTGGCGAGGTCCAGCTCATTAAACGCTACGCCGTGACGTTCAAGTAGCTGTGCTTCTTTAATCGTAAAGTCACCATGTCGCGAAAAACCGCGTGGGTAATGTTTGTTGTCAAAGAAACGATTTTCCGTTGAGAAGCTTTCCGCCATGTTACACGCTCCTGTTTCTCTTATGGCCGTGCTATTTATGGCGCGGAGTATTAGATAGGCTTGACAGAGTGTAAAACAAAACATTTAAATCTATACGACAAACAAATTTTGGGAGAACGCTGTGGATACGGAATTACTGAAAACTTTCTTGGAAGTGAGCAGAACTCGCCATTTCGGGCGCGCTGCAGAAGCACTTTACTTAACGCAGTCTGCTGTCAGTTTTCGCATCCGCCAGTTAGAAAATCAGCTTGGTGTTAATCTTTTTACCCGACATCGTAACAATATCCGTCTGACCTCCGCAGGTGAGCGGCTGCTGCCCTATGCGGAAAGCCTGATGAATACGTGGCTGATGGCCAAGAAAGAAGTGTCGCATACGCAGCAGCACCATGAGCTCTCCATTGGTGCCAGTGCCTCGTTATGGGAGGCGTATTTAACACCCTGGCTTCAGACGCTCTATGAGAACCGTGAAAGCCTCCATCTGGAAGCGCGCGTGGCACAACGCCATTTACTGGTTAAGCAGCTTCACGAACGTCAGCTGGATTTATTAATCACCACTGAAGCGCCGAAGATGGATGAGTTAACCAGTCAGCAGATCGGTCATATCTCACTGGCGCTGTTTCGCTCACGACAGACAGACAAGCGTGAAAAATATGATTATATAAAACTGGAATGGGGAGCCGACTTTCATCAGCATCAAAGCTATCTCTCTGGCGGTGACGATGTGCCCGTGTTAACAACCACATCCGCCCAGGTGACGCGTGAGTTGCTTCACACGACAGGTGCATGTGCGTTTCTACCTGATTTCTGGCAAAGCCTTTACAGCGATCTGATGGTAATGCCTGATACTTCTGTAGCCGTTCGCCCTCTTTATGCGGTGTGGTTACAAAACAGCGATCAGCAAACGTACATCCGTCAGCTGTTAAAGTTTCCTGTGGTACCTAATTAAAAACAGGAGGAAGTCAAAGAGGATTGGGCCAGTATCTGCTGGCTGGTTTTCTTTTTCACTTTTTTGCAGGCAAAAAAAAATCCTTCGCCGAAGCAAAGGATTTTTCTCTTTCTGGCAGGGGCGGAGGGACTCGAACCCCCAACACCCGGTTTTGGAGACCGGTGCTCTACCAATTGAACTACGCCCCTAAAAAGGGTGGCGGAACGGACGGGGCTCGAACCCGCGACCCCCTGCGTGACAGGCAGGTATTCTAACCAACTGAACTACCGCTCCACCGATTCTGTACTGACGTCAGAAAAACGTTCT
>NZ_JBNDNJ010000006.1:0-232981 GCF_049892805.1 Pantoea sp. EEL5 | reverse complement strand
AATTGTTAAAGAGCAGTGCGAACAGCGGGTTAACCGCCTGTCGCGAGGTGGCGTATATTACGCTTTCCTCCTTCAGAGTCAACCTCTTTTTCAGAAGTTTTTCTCCGGCGGTTCAGTTGCCTGAACCTCTCAACACCGCATTCCGTAAGCCGTTGTGCCGTGTCGATGGAGGCGCATTATAGGGAGTTCGCGCGGCCTGACAAGGGTTAATTGCAAAAAGATTACTGTTCGTCTCAAATTTCGCCAAATCGCGTTATTTCAGTACGATTTGCCTGGTAACTGTGCAAAATCCCTGGCAAAACGCTGCACCTGTTGCCAGTCCGTGTATTCCACTTCTTTAGATGCATCCGTTTCACCGCCAGTCATCCGCATAATGAATTGAATCATGACCCGGTCAAACCAACGATAGCGCGGATAATAGAGTGCGCCAGCAAAGACGGCGCAGCAATCAGGCTGCCAGGGCGACTGTGCTAAAAACTTGACGGTATAAGCATTCGTTTCCGGCGAGCGCTTCTCAGGCTTGCGCGCCGTCAGGTTAACGGAGAAAAAGCCGCTTACGCGCTGCTGCAGTGCAGGCAGGTTGTGCTTAACAAATTCGTTTACGACAGGCTGGAAATGACCATAGCGGATTGAAGCACCAATCAACACCCGATCGTACTGCTGCCAGTCGAGTGTCTTTGCATCCTGGATATTGATGACATCGCAAGATTGCTGGCCCTTAATCTCATCAGCAATAGCCGAGGCTATTTTTTGCGTCTGACCATCGCGGGTGGAAAAGAGAATTAACGCTTTCATTATGTTCATCCTTATTCGTTATTCCCGCCAGAAGGTCGGCGTGAACAACACCAGCAACGTGAAAACCTCAAGGCGACCAAACAGCATAGTAGAAATCAAAATCCACTTAGCTACATCGTTCATTGAGGTGAAGTTATCGGCAACCACGCCCAGGCCCGGGCCAAGATTGTTTAACGTTGCCGCAACCGCAGCAAACGCAGAAAAATCATCAACGCCGGTAGCAATAATGGCCAGCATGCTGATCAGGAACACCAACGCGTATGCCGAAAAGAATCCCCATACGGCTTCAAGGATACGTTCCGGCAGCGCACGATTGCCCAGTTTGATGGTGTAAACCGCATTGGGATGGACAAGCCGCTTAAGCTCACGGTTACCCTGTTTGCACAGCAGCAGAATACGAATCACTTTTAAACCGCCGCCCGTAGAACCCGCACAGCCGCCAATAAATGCAGAACACAACAGCAACACCGGTAGAAACAGCGGCCAGCGCGCAATACTGTCCGTGGTGAATCCCGCAGTGGTTGCCATGGATACCACCTGGAAAAAGGCCTGGTTCAGCGTTTGCCAGCCACTGTCATACACATTGTGGAGCCACAAGACGATGGTGCAAATCAGCACCAGCGTCAGCTGCACCCCGATAAACATCCGGAACTCGGGATCGCGCCAGTAGGCTCGCAGATTGCGGTTGCTGAGTAATGAGAAGTGTAGGCCGTAGTTACAACCGGAGATCAGCAGGAACACCGCCACGATGGTGTTGATCGTTCCACTCTGGAAATAGCCGATACTGGCATCATGCGTTGAAAAACCGCCAATGGCGATAGTGGAAAAACTGTGGCCGATTGCATCAAAGGCAGGCATCCCGGCAAACCACAGGGCCAGCGCGCAGGCAATCGTCAGCAACACATAGATGAGCCAGAGCGTCTTGGCCGTTTCCGCAATGCGCGGGCGCATTTTGTTGTCTTTCAATGGGCCAGGCATTTCAGCACGATACAACTGCATGCCACCGACGCCCAGAATCGGCAGGATAGCCACGGCCAGCACAATGATCCCCATGCCGCCAAGCCACTGCAGCATCTGGCGATAGAACAAAATGGCTTTAGGCAAGGAGTCCAGCCCCACCAGCGTGGTCGCGCCCGTGGTAGTTAATCCGGAAAAGGATTCAAAAAAGGCATCCGTAACGGACAGGTGCGGCTGTTCAGCAAAGATAAAGGGCATGGCACCGACGCTGCCCAGCACGGTCCAGAACAATACGACTATCAGAAACCCTTCGCGCGGCTTGAGTTCCGTTTTCTTCTTGCGATTCGGCCACCACAGTAACGAACCGATCACCAGGGCCATCATAAACGTCTGGCTGAAGGCGCGGCCCGCGCCATCCCGATAAATCAGCGCAACGAGGCCGGGTAAAATCATCGTTACCGAGAAGAGGATCACCAGCAGACCGACAATGCGGGTAATGGCGCGAAAGTGCATTAAGCCGTTCCTTTAATTAAAGAGAAGAACATCATGGTGTAAGCGGAAGAAGCGTTAACGCACCCCGGCTGAAGTCTGACAGGTTTTGCTTAAATCCATCAATATGTCCATAAGGCAATGCCAGCGTCATAGTGATACGGTCAAGATACTGACTTTCAGAAATGCTCCCTTCAAAGCGCTGCACCAGGCGCTCAATATCGCTCAACTGGGCGTAATCGCACTGTAACGTGAACAGTTTTACCGGAACTTTTCGCTGGCGCTCAAGCTGTTTCAACCCTTGTTGGACACCGCCGCCATAAGCCTTAACCAGGCCCCCCGTCCCCAACATAATGCCGCCGTAGTAGCGCACGACCACTGCCGTAATTTCTCCGATATCGGCACCCATTAACTGCGCGAGCATGGGTTTACCTGCCGTCCCGGAAGGCTCACCGTCATCGGAAAAGCCCAACTGCTGTGAGTCGTTGGGCGCACCCGCTACCCAGGCCCAGCAATGATGCCGGGCAGTGGGATGATCCTGCTTTACCTGCTGGACAAAAGCCCGCGCCGCGTCCACGCCACAGGTGTGAGCCAGCAGCGTAATAAACCGGCTTTTTTTGATCGTCTCCTCGCTGACGCTGAGCGCCTGCGCAGGAATATCAAACGCCTCCATCAGGCAAGATGCAGGTCGCGCGTCATGTTTTCGACGCGGTTCGCATGGATAATCACGTTGTCCTCAATGCGGATACCGCCATAAGGCTTAAGCGCATCCAGTGCCTGCCAGTTAAAATGCGCGCTGAATTTGCCTTCTCGCAGCGGGGCCAGCAGTGAATCAATAATATAGAAGCCTGGCTCAATGGTTAACACCATCCCAGGCTGGATAACCCGGGTGCAGCGCAGATAAGGATATTGCTCTGGCGCGGCCAGGTGCGTACCGGTTTCATCCTGCATAAAGCCCGCGACATCGTGGACCTGCAAGCCCAGCGGATGGCCTAAACCGTGTGGCATAAAGGGGCCGGTCAAATCCTCGGCTACAAGCGCCTCTTCGCTTATCCCGTGCACCAAATCAAACTTCGTCAGCAATTTCGCAATACGTTGATGCATTTGCAGATGATAATCGGTGTAGCGCACGCCCGCTTTCAGCGTAGCAATCAACGCCAGCTCTTCCGTATTCATCGCTTCAACCATTTTGGCATACAGCGTGCCGCTTTGTGCGGCATAACTGCGCGTCAGATCGGCGGCATAGCCTTGATATTCCGCTCCGGCATCAATCAAAAAACTGTAACGCTTAGCAGGTGGCTGATGGTCCAGTTTGGTGTAGTGCAACACGGCGGCATGCTCATTCAGGGCGATGATATTGCCATAGGGCACATCGGTATCGCGATGTCCGGTTGCCGTCAGGTAAGCCTGATTGATATCAAATTCACTCAGGCCGGCAGAAAAGGCCTCTTTCGCCGCACGATGCCCGGCCACGGCAATTTTTTGCGCCTGACGCATACAGCTGAGCTCGTAATCGGTTTTTATGCTGCGATGGTAATGCAGGAAATCGATCACGCCTTTTGGATTAATATTTCCCGCCTTAATCCCTAATTGCGCCGCACGTTCGATCACCGGGCCAATGTAGGCGACGTTTTCACGTTGGGCTGGCAGAAGATCGCCGATGGCATTCGCGTTTGCCAGGCCGATAATCTCAACGTCATCGGTCCAGAAACTGTGCGGAAGCGGTTCAACGTTATGCCAGTAGTCCACCGGAGAGTAAAACCACAACTTCGGTTTGTTCACACCGTCAATCCACAACCAACAGTTTGGCACCTGGGTTACGGGCACCCAGGCCTTAAATTGCGGGTTAACCTTAAACGGATAAGTATGATCGTCCAGAAACACGGTGAGCAACTCGCCGGAATGGATCAGCATGGCATCCAGTTTATGACGTGCCAATACCTGCTGAGCACGTTGTTGCAAGGTCGTAATATGCGCGTGATACAAGCTTTTTAATGAATCCATTGCCGCCTCTCCAGTGTCCGGAAAAGCCGCAGTTTATCACAGCCTAAATACGGATGCCGGGTTCAGGGAGGCTGTGATCTTGTTAGCAAATAAACAAAGAGCTGTTTGCAAAAAATTAACATCGCTCCCAAACTCACGATCATCTGGTATGACCAGATCACCTTTCGCGGTTTCAGGAGACGTACATGCTCTACCAAGGCGCTAACCTCACTCTTAATCAGTTGGACGACGGCATTGTCGAGCTGGTGTTTGATGCCCCCGGCTCCGTTAATAAGCTGGATACACAAACCGTTGCCAGCCTCGGCGAAGCGATTGCTGTGCTGGAGCAACACGCCGATCTGCGCGGCGTGCTTCTGAGCTCAGCTAAACCCGCCTTTATCGTTGGGGCTGACATCACCGAATTCCTTGCGCTTTTTGACGCGCCAACGGAAAAGCTGAGCCAGTGGCTGACGTTCGCAAACAGCATTTTTAATCGTCTGGAAGATTTACCCGTTCCCACCATCGCCGCGATCGATGGCTACGCGCTGGGCGGTGGCTGTGAATGTGTTCTGGCGACGGACTTACGGGTTGCCACGCCGACCGCCCGCCTGGGCTTACCTGAAACCAAGCTGGGCATCATGCCGGGTTTTGGCGGCAGCGTTCGGCTGCCTCGCCTGTTGGGTGCTGACAGCGCGCTGGAAATCATTGCGGCAGGTAAAGATATTGATGGTATGGCTGCGCTCAGGCTGGGTCTGGTCGATGCAGTTGTCAGCCCTGATAAACTGCGCGATGCAGCGCTGACAATGCTTAAAGCGGCAGCCAGTGATGGCAGTTGGCGGGCACGTCGCGCCCCTAAATTAGCGCCGTTAAAACTCAGCCCTGTCGAGGCCGCAATGAGTTTTACGATCGCTAAAGGCATGGTCATGCAAACGGCCGGGAAACATTATCCTGCGCCGCTCACCGCCGTGAAGACGATCGAGGCCGCAGCCGCATTAGGACGTGACGATGCGTTAAAACTGGAAACGGCGGCGTTTGTTCCGTTGGCGCAATCGGATGTGGCTCGCGCGCTCGTCGGAATTTTCCTCAACGATCAGTACATTAAAGGGCTGGCAAAAAAACGCAGCAGCGAAAATGGTGCGCCGAAGCAGGCTGCCGTGCTGGGCGCCGGGATTATGGGTGGCGGCATCAGCTATCAGTCGGCGTGGAAAGGTGTGCCGGTCAAGATGAAGGATATTCATCCGCAGGCGCTGACCCTGGGCATGAACGAAGCCAGTAAGCTTCTGAACAAGCAGCTGGAGCGAGGTAAGATAGACGGGAATAAGCTGGCTGCCGTCATTGCCACCATTCAACCTACGCTGGATTATGCCGGATTTGATCAGGCCGATGTCGTGGTCGAAGCCGTGGTCGAAAATCCACAGATCAAAGCCAGTGTGCTGGCTGAAACAGAAAAGCATATGCGCAGTGATGCCATCCTGGCCTCGAATACCTCTACGATCCCCATCAGCCAGCTGGCGCAGGCACTGCAGCGTCCCGAAAACTTTTGCGGTATGCACTTCTTTAATCCGGTTCCCCGTATGCCGCTGGTAGAAGTGGTTCGCGGAGAGAAAACCAGTGAAGCGACGTTGGGTAAAGTCGTGGCATGGGCCAGCAAGATGGGCAAAACCCCTGTCGTGGTGAATGACTGTCCGGGCTTCTTCGTAAACCGTGTTCTGTTCCCTTATTTTGCCGCGTTCGGCATGTTGTTGCGCGATGGTGCGGATTTCCGCCAAATCGATAAAGTGATGGAAAAACAGTTTGGCTGGCCAATGGGCCCTTCTTGGCTGCTGGATGTCGTGGGGATTGATACCGCACATCATGCGCAAAGCGTGATGGCGGATGGTTTCCCACAGCGTATGAAAAAGGACTATCGCGATGCTATCGATATTCTGTTTGAAGCAAAACGCTTTGGTCAGAAAAACGGTAAAGGCTTCTGGCGTTGGGAAGAAGACAAAAAAGGGAAACCTAAAAAAGTCTCTGATCCCGAGGTCGATGCGCTGCTTGAACCTGCCTGCCAGCCTAAGCGGATCTTCAGTGATGAAGAAATCCTGAACCGCATGATGCTGCCAATGCTTAATGAAGTTGTCCGCTGTCTGGAAGAGAAGATTATTGCTTCACCTGCCGAGGCAGACATGGCGCTGGTGTACGGCCTGGGATTCCCGCCATTCCGTGGTGGGGCTTTCCGTTATCTCGACACGCTGGGTAACAGTAATGTCGTGGATCAGGCGAAACGCTATACGGCACTGGGCGGCCTGTATGAGCTGCCTGCCCTGCTGTCAGAAAAAGCGCGCCAACATGAAAGCTGGTATCCCGCCGTCAAACCGATTGATGAAGCCGCGTTCAGAAGCGCCTGAGGTGATAAAAAATGGAAAATGTAGTCATTATTGACGCAGTGCGCACGCCAATGGGCCGCTCGAAAGGCGGTGCCTTTCGTCACGTACGTGCAGAAGACCTGTCAGCGCACGTTATGCGTGAACTGTTAAGTCGGCATCCGGCAGTCAATGCTGCCACCCTGGATGACATCGTCTGGGGCTGCGTACAGCAAACGCTGGAGCAAGGCTTTAATATTGCCCGCAACGCCGCGCTGCTGGCCGAAATCCCGCATGTCGTACCCGCCACAACGGTCAACCGTCTGTGTGGATCCTCAATGCAGGCCCTACACGATGCCGCACGCGCCATTATGGTGGGAGATGCACATGCCTGTTTGATCGGTGGTGTGGAGCACATGGGACATGTACCCATGAACCATGGCGTTGATTTTCATCCCGGCTTAGGGCGTACCGTTGCGAAAGCGGCAGGGATGATGGGATTAACCGCAGAGATGCTGGCGCGCATGCACCACATTAGCCGCGAGCAGCAGGATGCATTCGCTTTGCGCTCCCATCAGCGCGCCTGGCAGGCGACACAGCGCGGCGATTTCGCAAATGAAATTGTTGCGATACACGGCCACGACGCCGACGGCGTGCTGAAACGCTATGACTTTGATGAAGTGATCCGTGAAGATACCAGCCTGGAAGGCCTTGCGGCACTGCGACCTGCATTTGATCCCGTGACCGGGACGGTGACCGCAGGCACATCCTCAGCCCTGTCAGATGGGGCAGCCGCCATGCTGATTATGAGTGAAAGCCGCGCACGGGAGCTGGGGCTGAAACCCCGCGCCCGTATTAAAAGTATGGCGGTGGTGGGCTGCGATCCCTCAATCATGGGCTACGGTCCGGTGCCCGCCAGCAAGCTGGCGCTTAAACGCGCTGGGCTACGCGTGAACGACATTGACATCTTCGAGCTTAACGAAGCCTTTGCAGCGCAGGTTCTGCCCTGCATTAAGGATTTGGGCCTGTCAGACAAACTGGATGACAAGGTCAACTTAAATGGCGGCGCCATCGCATTGGGTCATCCGCTGGGCTGCTCAGGCGCACGCATCAGTACGACGTTGCTGAATATTATGGAACGCCGCGATGCGCAGTTTGGTCTGGCGTCAATGTGTATTGGCCTGGGTCAGGGCATCGCCACCGTTATCGAACGCGTTTGATACGTTGGGACGTTATTGTGGGATTTACCCGCCTGTCAGGGGCGGGTTTTTTCTTGCTAAATGAAATCAGATAAAGGCAAAGGCATCGCCATACATCTGTGATTCCACTGCGCCACGCTCAGAACAGAAGCGATCGCGCGCAATTTTTGCCATTTCAAAGCGCCCGGCGATATAAATCTCATGCTCACTCAGCGTAGTAAAGTCCTGCATGACGGCCGTTAATACGGTGCCAGAACGACCCTGCCAGCCTGCTTCAGGCTGTTCTACTACCGGAATCACTTTGAGATTAGGATGCTTAATGGCCAGCGCGTCCAGTTCATCCATATCGTACAGGTGTTTCAGCTCACGGCCGCCCCAGTAAATCGCAATGTCGCGATCAGGCTGTTGAGCAAGCGCCGTCAGTAAGATGGAGCGCGCATAGGAAAAGCCCGTGCCGCCCGCAATCAGAATTAACGGTTTGTCACTCTCTTCGCGCAACCATGCGTCGCCGTGGGGAATATCAACAACGATTTGCCCGTCTTGCTGGATGCGATCCATCACGGCCATCGCATACAGGTTAAGCTCCGACGCGCCGATATGCAGCTCAATGATTTCGGTTTCCATTGGCGTAGAGGCTACAGAAAACGGACGCTTGTCGCGCTCATCCATCACTACCATAAGATACTGTCCTGCACGAAAGCTAAATTCCGCTTCCGGAATCAGGCGAACGCGATACACCGTGTCGGTAATCGCTTCAACTGAAGTTACTTTACAGCTTAACGTTGTCATGCGTTCCCTCTGTCGGGTCGTCTTTATGGTTATTGCGCGCCATCAACGCTGTGATGGCTGTTTAAAAATACCGAGGTCATCCCAGATAGCGTCGATACGCGCAGTGACTGCCGGATCTTTAACAATCGGCGTGCCCCACTCTCGTTGTGTCTCGCCCGGCCATTTATTCGTCGCATCCAGGCCCATTTTAGAACCCAGTCCTGACACCGGTGACGCAAAATCAAGATAATCGATTGGCGTGTTTTCTACCAATACGGTATCGCGCGCCGGGTCCATACGCGTAGTAATTGCCCAGATGACGTCGTTCCAGTCACGGGCATTAACATCGTCGTCACACACAATAACAAATTTGGTGTACATGAACTGTCTAAGAAACGACCAAACGCCAAACATTACGCGCTTGGCATGACCGGCATACTGTTTTTTAATCGTGACGACCGCCAACCGGTAGGAGCATCCTTCGGGTGGTAAATAAAAGTCGACGATTTCCGGGAACTGCTTAATCAGAATCGGCACCAGCACTTCATTTAACGCCACGCCAAGGACAGCTGGCTCATCTGGCGGACGTCCGGTGTAGGTCGAGTGATAAATAGGCTGATGCCGCTGAGTAATATGCGTTACGGTAAAAACCGGGAAGCTATCGACTTCATTATAGTAGCCCGTATGGTCGCCATAGGGGCCTTCCGGGGCCATATCGCCGGGTTCAATGTAGCCTTCCAGCACGATTTCCGCGCTGGCAGGCACTTCCAGATCGTTGGAAATACATTTGACCACTTCGGTTTTATTCCCCCGCAGCAGGCCCGCAAACGCATATTCTGACAGCGTGTCCGGTACCGGGGTCACCGCGCCAAGAATTGTCGCCGGATCGGCACCCAGCGCAACAGATACCGGGAAACGCTCGCCAGGATGGGCTTTCGTCCACTCCAGATAATCAAGTGCCCCGCCGCGATGAGAAAGCCAGCGCATGATAAGACGGTTTTTACCAATCACCTGCTGGCGATAAATGCCCAGGTTTTGTCGCTCTTTATGCGGACCGCGGGTTACCGTGAGCCCCCAGGTAATTAAGGGTGCTGCATCGCCTGGCCAGCATTTCATGACCGGAATCCGCGTTAGATCGACCTCATCGCCGCTGAAGACCTCTTCCTGACAGGGTGCATTGCGCAACCTTTTGGTGGGCATATTCAGCACCTGCTTAAACTGCGGCATTTTGCTGAACAGGTCACGGAAGCCTTTTGGCGGCTCGGGTTCTTTGAGAAAGGCCAGCAGTTCGCCCACTTCTCGCAGTGCGCTGACCTCTTCCTGCCCCATACCCATCGCCACGCGCTTTGGCGTGCCAAACAGGTTGCACAGAACGGGCATGTCGTAACCCTTAGGGTTCTCAAACAATAATGCCGGGCCGCCTGCACGTAAGGTGCGGTCAGCAATTTCCGTCATTTCCAGTTCGGGGTCGATCTCGTGCGATATACGCTTCAGTTCACCACGCTGTTCAAGCAGCGCAATAAAGTCTCTTAAATCCTGATATTTCATGCGGCTTCAACTTTCCGGCCAGAGTGAATGGGCCATTATAGGGCTGATTGTAGGGATGTGTTGAGCTTTATGCGCCCCATCTTTTACCTGGCCTGTAACTTACAACGGTCAGGCTGGGTACGGCGATCGTTATTGCCCCGTGGGTTGCGAATGACTCACGTTTACTCACTTTATGCGGTGGCACTGATCATTCAGAACAATCTTAGTTTATTTTCCAGGCAACGCCGCGTTACAGGCCCCAATGCGCTATAACTCTGGCTGGAGGTTTGCTATTCTTAGCGTCCATTCATTGGGAGCAGTTATGGAATCCTGGTATTTACTCTATTGCAAACGTGGGCAGCTATTGCGTGCGAAAGAGCATCTTGAGCGGCAAGAGGTAAAATGCCTGAGTCCAATGATCGCGATGGAGAAGATCGTGCGCGGTAAGCGGACGACCGTTAGTGAGCCGCTGTTTCCAAACTATCTGTTTATCGAATTTGATCCGGAAGCCATTCATACCACGACCATAAGCAGTACGCGTGGCGTCAGCCATTTTGTGCGCTTTGGTACAACACCGGCAACCGTGCCCGCCCTGGTGATTGATGCCTTGCAAACCGACGTCCCCCAGACGTTGCTCGATCCCGAAACGCCGCAAAACGGTGATGAAGTGATCATCACCGAAGGCACGTTCGAGGGCTTGCGTGCGATATTCTCTGAACCGGATGGCGAAGCACGCTCAATTCTGTTGCTGAATCTGCTCAACAAGCAGGTCGTACGCAGCGTGGATAACCGGCAGTTCCGTAAAGCCTAAATCAGCCCGAACAGTTTACGCGCATTGTGATCCACCTGACGTGCCAGCATCTCGACATTCTCCCCGCGCCAGTTTGCGACCTGCTGCAGGATATGCGGCAAGAAGCAGGGTTCATTTCGTCTCGACGTGGGACGGGGACGCATATCACGCGGCAGAAGGTAAGGTGCATCCGTTTCCAGTAATAACCGCTCTGCCGGAATCAGTGGCAGCATCCCACGCAACGCGATACCTCGACGCTCATCGCATACCCAGCCCGTAATCCCTACCGACAGCCCCATGTCCAGGCAAGCGGTTAGCTCCTCGCGCGTGCCGGTAAAGCAGTGAATCACTGCAGCAGGCAATTTGGGCAGCCAGGGTTCAAGAACTGCCGCAAAGCGCTCGTGGGCTTCCCGGCAGTGAAGAAACACCGGCATATTAAGCTCTGCCGCCAGTGCCAACTGAGCGTCAAACGCATACTCCTGCTGCTGGTGAGCGGACAGGCTACGATTAAAATCCAGACCGCATTCACCTATTGCCACTACGTCTTTTTTCTCTGCCAGACGGCGCAGCGTGTTAGCAACGTCCGCTGACCATTCGCTGGCATGATGGGGATGCACGCCAGCGGTTGACCAACAATAATCCTGATGGGCCTCAGCCAGTTTCTGCGCCTGCTGACTTTCAAGTGCGTTGGTGCCGGTAATCAACATGCCGGTGACGCCCGCTTCGCGCGCGCGTGAGATCACCTTTTCCCGATCGGAGGCGAACTGCGTGCTGGTCAGGTTTACACCGATATCAAACATATTTTTTCCACTCTTTATCAATAACACCCTAAACAAAAACCGCCTGGCGGCGGTTTTTGACTTTCCTCTCCCGCCTTGCGGGTTGTGCCCAATCAGACATCAGGAATCGGCGTTATGTTCCTCATCCTCTGCCTGGCGGCCTTTTCCCACATAGTAACGTGAGAAGAATACGCCGACTTCAAACAGGCAGTACATCGGAATAGCGAGCAAAGTTTGGGAAAAAACGTCTGGTGGTGTGAGCAGCATCCCAACAACGAACGCGCCAACCAGAATATAGGGGCGTTTCTTTTTCAAATCATCGGGGTTGGTAATGCCCGTCCAGCAGAGCAGCACAATCGCGACCGGCACTTCAAATGCCACGCCAAAGGCCATGAACAGCGTCATCACGAAATCAAGATAGTTGGTAATGTCCGTTGCAATAGTGACGCCCTGGGGCGCGGTCTTGGCGAAAAAACCAAAGGCCAGCGGAAAGACGATGAAGTAAGCAAAAGCGACGCCCACGTAAAACAGCAACGTACTGGAGAACAGCAACGGCATGACCAACTTGCGTTCGTGGCGATAGAGGGCTGGCGCGACAAAGGCCCAGACCTGGTAGAGGATAACCGGAACGGCAAGGAATACCGATACGATCATGGTCAGCTTGATCGGGGTAAAAAACGGTGACGCGACATCCGTGGCGATCATGCTGGCGCCCGCGGGCATCTGATTAATGAGCGGCGACGCCACCGCATGGTAGATATCATTGGCAAAGTAAATCAGCGCCAGAAAGATGACTAACACGGCAACAATACAGTTCAGCAGACGCTTACGCAGCTCAATCAAATGGCTGATCAGGGGTTGGGTATCTTCAACGGCCATTATCGCTCATCACTTGCAGAAGGAGTAGAAACTGAACCTGCCGACGGCACAGCGCTAACGGGCTTAGCCGCGGTTTGCGCATCGGCATGAGCGGGCGACTGTGCCGGTGCACTGGCATGCCCTGAGGCAGGTCGCGGCTGAACCGGGGAGGGCTCAACGCGGCTGTCGGCCGGTTGAGAAGCCGCAGGTTCAGACGTCGCCAGCGGAGCCTGCACAGGTGCCTGCGACTGATGTTCGCTGGCGGCAGGTGTAACGGGGTGCAGCGTTTCGGTGGTCGATGCAGGGTGAGGTGAATGGATGGTATTGGCTTCGTCTTCGTCTCTTTCAATATCAATGCTCTGCTTGACCGAGCGTTTCATTGAATCAGCCGTTTTCCGCAGCTCTTCCATGGATTCCTTCAGCTCGGGGGACAGCGTGCCCCGGCCGGCTTCTTCCACCTTTTTCAGGCTGTCTTGCAGCTCCTGAAGCTTGAGTTCTTGCGCCAGCTCACTCTGGACATTGGCGGCCAGCGAGCGGATCGCTCTGATCCAGCCCATGACCGTTTTTACCGCAAGGGGCAGACGTTGCGGGCCAAGAACGATCAGCCCGATCACGAACACCAATACCAATTCACCAAAACCAATATCGAACACGGCTTACACCTGCTTGTCGTTCTTGACGTCATCTTTCTGAGCCGACGTTGGCTGTTTATCCGCCAGCGTTTTGGCATGGAAATCAGCATCCTGCTCTTTCGGTTGATCCTTTTTATCGTCTTCATCGCTCATGGCTTTCTTAAACCCACGGATAGAAGAACCCAAATCCGAACCCAGATTACGTAATTTGTTGGTACCGAACAGAAGAACCACAATCACGGCAATAATTAACAACTGCCAAATACTAATACCGCCCATGAGATAGCCTCGATTTTATTGTTAAAAACTGCGGGGTCATGCACCACGAAACCCGTGTTTATTCGGGTCCGAATCAGCGACATTACCGCGTTTCTGGCGCAGGTGACAATCAGTTTGTCTTACGCCAGCCGATTAACCAACTGACAAAGCCCGCCGCCATTAATGCCGCAGGAAACAGGTCCCACTCAGGCCTGCTGAGGAGCACCGCCGTTCCGCTAATCAACAGCGTCGCGCCTACGCCAAACAGGTAACGCGCCTGCTGCTGACGTGAACGTTGGACACTTAAATCGTTCGCGAGTTTATCCACGCTGAGGCGTAATTGCTTATGCTGCCGCATACTGTCGTAAAACAACTCTGGCAGTTCTGGCAGTTTTTCTGCCCAGTAAGGGGCTTTTTCCTTTACCGCACGGATAATCGCCGGAATCCCGATTTGATCCTTAATCCAGTCCTCAAGGAAGGGTTTTGCCGTTTTCCAAAGGTCCAGTTGTGGATAGAGCTGGCGACCGATGCCTTCAACGTAAAGCAAGGTTTTTTGCAACAGCACCAGCTGCGGCTGGACTTCCATATTGAAGCGACGCGCCGTGTTAAACAGGTTCAGCAGCACATGCCCAAACGAGATTTCTGCCAGCGGTTTCTCAAAAATGGGCTCGCATACGGTACGGATAGCGAACTCGAAGTCTTCAACGTTGGTATCGGCAGGCACCCAGCCCGAATCGACATGCAGTTCCGCCACTTTGCGGTAATCACGATTGAAGAAGGCAATAAAGTTCTCGGCCAGATAGCGCTTATCTTCTTTATTCAGCGAACCGACGATGCCGCAGTCAATGCCGATATACTGAGGATCTTCAGGATGATCGTAACTGACAAAGATATTGCCCGGATGCATGTCGGCATGAAAGAAGCTGTCGCGGAAAACCTGGGTAAAGAATACCTGCACACCGCGTTCTGCTAACAGCTTCATGTTGACGCCGTGCTGCTCCAGCGTCGCCACATCAGAAATGGGAATGCCGTAAATGCGCTCCATTACCATCATGGATTCACTGCAATAGTCCGAATAAACCTCTGGCACATACAGCATGCGGCTGTTTTCAAAGTTGCGGCGAAGCTGAATGGCATTGGCGGCTTCACGCAACAGGTTTAATTCATCAAGCAGGGTCTTCTCATAATCCCGTACCACTTCAACCGGGCGCAGACGGCGGCCATCCGGCAGCAATCGTGGTACCCAGCGGGCAATGCGGTAGATGAGTTTCATGTCCGCTTTGATGACCGGCAGGATATCCGGGCGGATTACCTTGATAACGACGTTCTTGCCATTGGATTTCAGGGTTGCGGTATGTACCTGAGCGATAGAGGCTGAGGCCAGTGGAATGATATTGAAGTCATCAAACCAGGATTCAATCGGTGCGCCCATTGAGGCTTCGATCTGCGCTTTCGCTTTAACGCCATCAAAGGGGGCAACGCGGTCCTGCAGGACAGCCAGCTCATCGGCAATCACCGGGGGAAACAGGTCACGGCGCGTCGACAGCATCTGACCAAACTTGATCCAGACCGGGCCCAACTGCTCCATCGCCATACGCAAACGCACGCCAAGGAGTTCTTGCTTGTGCTGGTTGGGGATCCAGAAAATGCAGCGCCGCCATAGCCTGAGCGGAAGAGTCAGGCGCATCTGCGGAATCAGTTCATCAAGGCCGTAAGTCAAAAACACCTTAATAATAAAATATAACCGGCGGATCTCTCCAAAACTCATTTCGCCTCCAGCTGTGCCAGACGCGCATCAAGCGCCTCAAGCGAACGTTCCATCGCGCTAACCTCCTCAGAGAACCAGGCAAATTCCAGGGCGCCCGGCGCAACCCGCCACTCTTCGGTTAATGCCTGACCAAGATAGTCCTGACGCCGTTGCGTTTCTGCTTTGAAAAAACGCCATGCACGCTGCGCGCCCTGGCTCATCCCCTGAGCGGCGATATCACCGATCCAGGGAGCAAGGTATTCAGCGGGATCCAGCTCGGCCAAATCCATCAGCGCAGAAAACTGCTGAACCACCTGCAAGTCACCTTCAACCTGCAGCTCACCGCTACGAATCAAGGTCGTCAGCTGCTGGCGATCGCGTAACTTTGGCAGGGACTTAAGCTGGGTAATGACCGTGCAGTCACTGCTGTCCTGCCAGTCACTGAGCACGTCAAGCTGCTGCTCACTGAACACCAGCACCAGCGGCCAGGATAGCTCACTTAAACGCAGCATCAGTACCTTGCCGACCAGGCGCTGACGTGCGCTTTTCAGGCTACGATCGCGATACAGTATGCGGTTTAACGCCGTTTCAATACCGGCGGTCATTACAGGTGTTAAGGTCATCGCCATAATGGTTAAAATTTAAACCCACGATGCAGCGCCACAATCCCACCCGTCATGTTGGAATAGGTCGTGTTTTCGAATCCCACGTCATTCATCATCGCTTTCAGGGTTTCCTGATCGGGATGCATGCGAATTGACTCAGCAAGGTAGCGATAGCTTTCTGCGTCCTGGGCGACCAGTTGCCCAATACGGGGCAAAATATGGAACGAGTAAGCATCGTAAGCTTTGCTAAGGGGTTCGATAACAGGTTTAGAGAACTCCAGCACCAGTAAACGTCCACCTGGCTTCAGCACGCGGAACATCGAGGCCAGTGCCTTCTCTTTTTCAGTCACGTTACGCAGACCGAACGAAATAGTGATGCAGTCAAAATAGTTATCAGGAAACGGCAATGCTTCGGCGTTGGCCTGCACATAGCTGACGTTGCCTACCACGCCCAGATTACGCAGTTTTTCCCGGCCCATTTTCAGCATTGAGCTGTTAATGTCAGCCAGCACAACCTGACCAGTTTCACCCACCAGGCGCGAAAATTTCGCGGTCAGATCGCCGGTTCCACCCGCCAGATCCAGCACGCGCTGACCACGGCGCACGCCGCTGCTGTCAATGGTAAAACGCTTCCAGACTCGATGGACGCCAAACGACATTAAATCGTTCATCAGGTCATATTTTGCCGCTACGGAGTGAAACACGTCCGCGACTTTGTCGGCTTTCTCGCTTTTGGCGACCGTCTGAAAGCCAAAATGGGTAGTTTCCTGCTGTGATTCATCTGCCATCGGTTTTACCTGCTCCACAAACAATACTCACTGAAGTGTATCAGAGTCATAGAGGTCAGGCACGCTGGTGACCTGCTTATTCGCGGAGGTGCCGAACCCGCTCATGACTTTCGTCTGCGTTGTCCTTGTCATTTTGCTCACTGTCGTGCTCATTCTCAGGCATGGCTTGTTCAACCAGGTGCGGGTTAATGGCGCGTTTTACTTCTACACCCAGATCGCGAAAACCTTCAGCCTGGGCGATAAGGTTGCCCCGCCCCTCTGCCAGTTTCTTCATCGCCTCACGATAGCTGTTCTGCGCCTTATCAAGGCTGTGACCAATCCCGCTCATATCGTCTACAAACAGCCGCATTTTGTCATACAGTCTGGAGGCCCGCTCTGCAATGCGCTGTGCATTACGACTCTGGTGCTCATAGCGCCAGAGATTATTAATCGTCCGCAGCGCCACCAGCAGCGTAGTTGGGCTGACCAGCATGATGTTCTGCTGCAGGGCTTCACTGATGAGTTCGGGCTGACGATCGATAGCCAACAGGAAGGCCGGCTCAACAGGAATAAACATCAACACATAATCCAGCGAGCGTAAACCGGGCAATTGTTGATAATCTTTGCGGCCCAGCAGGCGAATGTGCCCGCGCATGGCGCTGACATGTTCCTGAATAGCCTGCTCGCGTTCCACATCGTCATCGGCATTAAAATAACGCTCGTAGGCCACCAGCGTCATTTTAGCGTCGATAACCACATCTTTTCCCTGTGGCAGGCGAACAATCACATCCGGCTGCATCCGGCTTTGCTGTTCATTCTGCATGCTGACCTGAATGTCGTACTCATAGCCTTCACGCAGCCCAGAAGCTTCCAGCACCCGGCTCAGTACCACTTCGCCCCAGTTGCCCTGAATTTTATTGTCGCCTTTGAGCGCCTTCGTGAGGTTAAGCGCCTCCTGAGCCATCTGGGCATTTAACTGCTGCAGCTGACGAATCTCGTGAGTGAGCGTGTGGCGCTCACGGGCTTCGGCACCGAAGCTTTCATTCACCTGGCGGCGAAACCCGTCAAGCTGCTCCCGGAGCGGCCCTATCAGGCTGTTAAGACTTTGACGATTCTGCTCATCAACCCGACGTCCACTGTTTTCAAAAATACGGTTGGCCAGATTTTCAAACTGCGCGCTGAGTCGCTGCTCGCTGTTTGTCAGCAGTCGCTGTTTTTCTTCTGCTGCAAAGCGGGTTTCTTCCAGACGAATCGTGACCTCGCGCAGCTCTGCTTCCTGCGCGCTGTTCACTTCGAGCTGATTACGAAGTTCACGGGTGAGTTGTTCGCTCTCGTTGCGCCAGTAGTCGAGCTGTTGCAGGCGCTCATTAGCCCCGCTTAACGCGCCATGAAGCTGTCTCAGCTCCTGTTCACGCTGCTGCACCTGTTGCTGGAGCTGGTCGATATGCAGCTGCTGACGCTGTTGTCCCTCGTTTAGCAGGCGACGTTCTGTAGAAAAGCTGGCCAGCTGATGGCCGACCCGCATTTGCGCCAGTATCCAGCCCACACCAAGGCCGGCAAGCGCCAGGCAGATGTAGATAATGATGTGCTGATCCATATTTTCCCCGCTGGTCAGGCTAATGAAGGAAAAGGTAAATTCGCACTGTATGAATGTCCAGATATATTTGCTGGCGTTGGAAGAGGCGACGCAAAGGCTTGTGAGTGGCAGGACAGACAGGCCCGATCACGGGCCTGTCTGTTAAAACAGGGGAATTACAGTAAACGGCGCGCGGCTTCCACCACGATTTTCACCGCGTCGCTTTCCGTCTGCTTCATCGTGACGGCATCCGGAATCTCTTTTTGGGTGCGGTTGACGATAACGCCCGCTACCATCCCGGCTCTCAGCCCCTGGCTGGCACACATGGTTAACAGGGTCGCCGACTCCATCTCGTAGTTCAACACGCCCATCTGCTGCCACTCCTGCATAGAGCCCTGGAAGCTTTTTACGACACGGCCTGAAAAGGTATCGTATCGTTCCTGACCCGGGTAAAAGGTGTCAGAAGAGGCCGTAATACCGATATGGGTTTTAGCGCCACAGGCTTCCGCCGCCGCGACTAATGCCGTCGTACAGGTAAAGTCCGCCACTGCCGGAAACGCCATGGGGGCGAAATGCAGGCTGGCACCGTCCAGGCGCACTGATGCTGTGGTGACCAAAACATCGCCGACGTTGATATGGGGCTGAATCGCCCCAGTGGTTCCCACGCGCAGGAACGTACGCACGCCAAGCTGTGCCAGTTCCTCAACGGCAATCGATGTAGAAGGTCCGCCAATACCTGTCGAACACACAACAACCGGTTTGCCATCCAGCTTCGCCAGCCAGGTGGTGAACTCGCGATGGGAAGCAAGATGCTGTGCATCTTCCATCAGTCCGGCAATCTTTTTCACGCGCTCTGGATCGCCAGGAACGATGGCCAGCGTTGCCCCCTGCAGGTCAGCTTTAGTCAGGCCAAGATGGAATACGTCAGACTGTTTCATATCAGACTCCGGGTTAAGGAAAATTTTTACGCCACTTTACGTCACCGGGCGAGGTAAATATGTGACTAAATTCACTTAAGAAAATGAAAGTTACATTCCCAAAGAAAAATAAGGTGATTTAGATCACACATCCATCTCTCGCCTTGCGTATTGCTACATATGGTGATGTGGAAGCTATCGCGGGAATGTTAAAGAGAAGTGTAATTTTATTGGTTAACAGCTCTGTTACTCAATGCCCGGTGCCTGTCATGGGTGGCCAGGCTATAGTTACGTGATTGCGCCTATGCTTGCACGGAGAGAACGATGAAAACCGAAGATAATATGACACAAAAATCAGCTGCAGGCGCGTTTGCTCCGGCAGTTCAGCCCACAGCAGCGACCACCATTATTACCGACAGCGCCAACATCCATGCGGGGGAAACCTCCATTCCGAGCCAGGGTGAAAACCTGCCGGCTTTTTATGCGAAGCCGCAGTCAGCAGAAGGTCCGTTGCCGGTCGTGCTGGTGGTACAGGAAATTTTTGGCGTTCACGAACATATTCGCGACATTTGCCGTCGGCTGGCGCTGGAGGGCTATCTGGCCGTCGCGCCAGAACTGTACTTCCGTGAAGGCGATCCCAACGATTACAACGACATCCCTACCCTGTTCAAAGAGCTGGTCAGTAAAGTGCCCGACAGCCAGGTGCTGGCAGATCTCGATCACGCGGCGAACTGGGCTGCCCGTAACGGGGGAGATATTCGCCGCATGGGGATTACCGGTTTCTGCTGGGGCGGACGCATCAGCTGGCTTTATGCCGCGCACAACCCGCAACTGCGCGCCGCCGTAGCCTGGTATGGTCGCCTGGTGGGTGAAAAAACCATGAAGCAGCAAAAACATCCTATCGATATCGCCGTTGATCTAAACGCGCCCGTGCTGGGGTTGTATGGAGGTCAGGATGACGGCATTCCGCTGGAGAGCGTCGAGCAGATGCGTCAGGCACTGCACGCGGCCAATGCCAAAGCTGAGATCATTGTTTATCCCGAGGCCGGACATGCTTTTAACGCCGACTATCGTCCAAGCTATCACGCCGAATCGGCCACCGATGGCTGGGCGCGCATGTTAGCCTGGTTTGCGCAATACGGTGTTGCCCCCGCGAAGTGACTGAAAAAAGGGGCGCTCAGGCGCCCCAACATACTGACAACGTATTGACACAACACCAGGAAATCAGGCGGTTTCGCCCCGCAGGTTTCTTGCCGCTTTGACCATGTTAGCCAACGCCTGTCGGGTTTCGCGCCAGCCGCGGGTTTTCAGGCCGCAGTCCGGATTCACCCACAGACGTTCCTCAGGGATACGCTGTGCGGCCTTGCGTAACAGATTTTCTATCCACTCGACGTCGGGTACATTGGGGGAGTGAATATCGTACACGCCGGGCCCGATTTCATTCGGATACTCAAATGCGTTGAATGCGTCCAGCAAATCCATATCGGAACGTGAGGTTTCGATGGTAATCACATCCGCATCCAGTGCCGCAATGGATGCCATAATGTCGTTAAACTCGCAGTAACACATATGCGTGTGAATCTGCGTCTCGTCTTTCGCGACAGCGGCGGTTAACCGAAACGCCTCCACGGCCCAGCGCAGATAATCTGCCCAGTCGGACTGATGCAGCGGTAATCCTTCACGCAATGCAGGCTCATCAATCTGAATAATGCCAATGCCGGCGTGTTCCAGATCCGCAACTTCATCCCGCAGCGCCAGTGCAATCTGTTTGGCGATCGTTTCACGTGATACATCCTCCCGCGGGAATGACCAACAGAGAATGGTGACCGGGCCGGTCAACATACCTTTTACCGGCTTGTCAGTCAGGGACTGCGCATAGGTTGCCCACGCCACGGTAATGGCTTCAGGACGGCTGACATCACCAATAATGACCGGCGGTTTAACACAACGTGAACCGTAGCTTTGTACCCAACCATTTTGTGTAAAGACGAAGCCGTCCAGGTTCTCGCCAAAGTATTCCACCATATCGTTGCGTTCCGCCTCGCCGTGAACCAGCACGTCCAGTCCCAAACGCTCCTGCTCAGCTATCGCCTGCTTAATGTGTTCCGCGATACCGGTACGGTAATGCGCGCGATCAATCGCGCCTTTTTTGAAGTCGAGTCGTAATCCACGAATTTCAGTGGTCTGCGGGAAGGAACCGATGGTGGTGGTTGGCCAGGCGGGCAGGTTGAAACGCTGACGTTGTGTGCTGGCACGCCCGGCGTAAGGGCTGGCACGTTCAGTGTCTTTGGCCTGAACATTTGTCAGACGCAGTGCGACAGCCGCGTTGTGGACGCGGCGGGAGTGCGCACGTGCCTGAACCGGTGCGCTCCATTCCTCCAGCGATGCGGGATCGTTGCGGCGAAGCGCCGTACTCAGTAGCGACAGCTCATCACATTTTTGCAAGGCAAAGGCAAACCAGCTTTTCACCTCCTCGTCCAGACGGGTCTCCACACTCAGATCAATGGGGCTGTGCAGCAACGAGCAGGACGTGCCAATCCACAGATGTTCACGTGAGGCGATCAGCGGCTGCAGACGCTCAAACCAACGGCTGAGATCGGCACGCCAGACGTTGCGGCCATTGATCACGCCGACAGATAACACCCAGTCTGCGGGCAGTTGTTGGTTCACCTGCTGGATATCATCTTGCCCCTGCACCAGATCCACATGCAGGCCCTGCACTGGCAACGTGCGGATAATATCCAGATTCTGGCCGATACTGTCGAAGTAGGTGGTCAGCAGCAGGTTGACCTGCCCGTTTAACGCAGCGTAAGCCGCTTTGAAGGCCTCGCGCCATTCCTGTGGCAGTTCCAGCGCCAGGACGGGTTCATCAATCTGTACCCACTCAACGCCGCGCGCGTTCAGTTCGGTCAGGACCCGCTGGTAAACGGGCAGAATATCGTTCAGTAGTGACAGACGATTAAAGGGTTCTCCTTTTACCTTACCCAGCCAGAGGTAGGTTAACGGTCCTGACAACACAGGCTTAACGTTATGACCCAGCGCCAGCGCCTCGTCCACTTCATCCAGCAGTTGGGTCCAGGTTAAAGAAAACGACTGGCCTTGCGTGAATTCTGGCACGATGTAGTGATAGTTCGTGTTGAACCATTTTGTCATTTCTGCCGCCGCGGCCGGCTCACCCGTCGGTGCACGCCCCCGGCCCAGGCGGAACAGCGTATCCAGATCAATCGATCCGTCCTGATTTCGATGGCGAGTAGGCACGTTGCCCAGCATCAGGCTGGTCGTCAGAATATGATCGTACCAGGCAAAATCGCCCACCGGCACTTTATCGACGCCGGCCGCTTTTTGTTGTTGCCAGTGGCGCGCACGCAGTTCGCGACCCACCGCCTGTAATTCTTCCTGCGTGCTGTTGCCAGCCCAGTAGCTTTCAAGTGCTTTTTTCAGCTCGCGACGCAGACCAATACGTGGAAAACCGAGAGTATGATTTAAGATAGTCATTCACTATTCTCCAGAAAGTCTTCGGCTTTGGCGGGTCGCCAATGATGTTTAGCCGTCCAGATGTTTACACCGCTATATTCTGCGGGTACTGTATGTCGCTCAAGCGCAAATTATTCAGCTTCGATGTGAAGGACTCTCATGATCGAATTCAAACACCTCCGGACGCTTCAGGCTCTGCAGAATACGGGCTCGCTGGCTGCTGCTGCGGCTCAGCTTCATCAGACACAGTCGGCGTTATCACATCAGTTCAGCGATCTGGAACAGCGGCTGGGATTTCGTTTGTTTGTTCGTAAAAGTCAGCCACTGCGTTTTACCCCGCAGGGCGAAATTTTATTGCAGCTGGCAGAGCAGATACTGCCGCAAATTCAGCAGGCGCTTCAGGCCTGCCACGAACCGCATCAGACCACGCTGCGCGTCGCGATCGAATGCCACAGTTGCATTCAGTGGCTGACACCGGCTTTAGATAAGTTTCGTCAGAGCTGGCCCCAGGTGATGATGGATTTTAAATCGGGCGTAACCTTTGATCCGCAGCCCGCGCTGCAGCAGGGCGAACTGGATATTGTATTGACGTCGGATATCCTGCCGCGCTCAGGCTTGTTCTATTCACCTATGTTTGATTTCGAAGTCCGCCTGGTGCTGGCGCCAGATCACCCTCTGGCGCAGGTTGAACACATTTCACCTGAAGACCTGGCGGATGAAGTGCTAATGATTTATCCGGTACAGCGCCAGCGCCTGGATATCTGGCGCCACTTTCTGCAACCTGCGGGGATCAGTCCGGCGCTCAAGAATGTCGATAACACGCTGCTGATGATTCAAATGGTCTCGGCGCGCATGGGGATTGCTGCGCTGCCGCACTGGGTCGTCGAAAGTTTTGAAAAACAGGGCCTGGTGATCACCAAAACGCTGGGCGAAGGGTTATGGAGTCGTCTTTACGCCGCTGTGCGCGACGGCGAACAGCGCCAGCCGGTACTGGAAGCATTTATGCGGTTTGCCCGTCAGCATGCCTGCGAGCATCTGCCCTTTGTCAGGGACGCCGCGCATCCTGCGAAGGTTTTATTGCGTGAGTGACAAAGCTGCGCGATAGCAGGCAAAATCCCCTATAATGCGCAGCCTGTCGATTTACCATGAGAAGATCTCACCATGACTAACAACGATATTCTGCGCAGCGTGCGCTATATGCTCGATCTGAACGATGCCAAAATGGTGGCGATTTTTGCGCTGGCTGAATGTGAAGTGGCTCAGGCGGACATCACCAGTTGGCTGAAGAAAGATGAGGATGCGGCGTTTCGCCCCTGCCCCGATGTGGTGATGGGATATTTTCTTAACGGTTTAATTTTTCATCGCCGCGGAAAAAGTGAAGACGCGCCTGCGCCCTCCATCGAGCGCAAGATGAACAACAATATCTTTATGAAAAAGCTGCGCATCGCGTTTGATTTAAAAACTACCGACATTCCTGACGTGCTGAAAAAAGCCAACTTTACGGTCTCTCAGGCTGAGATTAGCGCGATCTTCCGCAAACCGGACCATAAAAACTACCGCGAGTGCGGTGACCAGATCCTGCGTAATTTTCTTAAAGGGCTGACGATGATTCATCGGCCCGCCACAGGTAAACCCGCTTAATCAGAAACGCTCTGACCGGAAGCAGCCCGCCTGTCATGCGGTCTGCTTCCGGTCAGGCTCAGGGGCGTTCACAGCCTGTTTCCAGCCCAGATGCCCTGCATTCCTTTCCCGCAACGGTTTACTCGCTGGCAAGGCCCGCCCCGGACTATCTTGCGCTGTTGCCTACCACCCAGCGCTTATGGACCCACAGCGACGCCATAATCACGATGGCTCCTGCGATAAAGCTTGGCCAGTGCGGCTTCTGCTGCCATATCGCCAGGTTCACCAATAAGCCGGCCGGAACGTGCATGTTATTCATAATGCCCAACGTGCCGGCATCGACCTGCGTCGCGCCGTAGTTCCACATAAAGTAGCCCAGCCCCGAAGCCGCGACGCCCAGCCAGACCAGAATGCCCCATTGCAGCGTCGTGGTAGGCAATTTATGGGGATTGCCCCAGGCTGCCCAGGCAACGATCGCAATCAGAACCGCGCCCAGATAAAACCATGAAAACGCCGTATGTTGCGGCATTGGACGGGTTTCCTGCAAACGTTTGTAGCCCACCATCCCCGCCGCGAAGCAGATATTCGCCAACTGGACCAGCAGCAGACCAAACCAGAAGTTATCGCTGACTTTGTCATAACGAATGATTGCCGCGCCAGCAACGGCCAGCAGCGCACTGAAAATGTAGCCCACGCGCAGGGGCCTTCGACTTATCAGGTCGTAGATTAAGGTGACATACAGCGGCGTCATTACGGTGAACAGCAGGAATTCTGACACGCTCAGATACAGATAGGCTTCAAAACTCAGCAAATACATAATGCCCAGCTGCAACATCCCTACCAGCATATAGAGCAAGAGCGTCGAAGGCCGATAGCCGCGCCAGCGCAGGAACGGCAGAAACACAATGGCGGCCAGCGCCAGGCGCATCAGCACTGAAAACCAGCTGTCCACTTGCCCGGCAAGGTATTCACCGATCAGGCTAAAGGAGAATGCCCACAGAATGGTAGTAACAATCAATAAAAGCACGGTAACAACCCCGAAATAAACAGAGCGTCAGTGTAAACAATGTCCTGAATCAGAGCTGCATTATCTGGTTGACATCTGGTTATTTACCAGGCGATCAGGCAACGATCCCTCACCCCGACTTTTATCCGCTCAGGAGAGCATGCCTGAGGTTAAAAATGGGCGAAAAAGCGCATCTGCCTGGCATTTTCGCGCCTTACTGTAATAAAACTGTAACAAATTTGTCATTCATCACAGTAACCCAGTCCGCCTCTGTCTATTCTCTGCGCGAAATGGTGCATTGCGAGCACCCTTTTTTCTTTCGACCCAACCTGCTGGGAATCAAAACCATAATGCGCCCGGAGGGCCACCCTAATGTTAAGTATTTTTAAACCTGCACCACACCAGCCTCAGGTGGCAGAGGATCGTATCGATCCACTCTACCGCCGCCTGCGCTGGCAAATTTTTATCGGTATTTTCTTTGGCTATGCGGCTTACTACCTCGTCAGAAAGAATTTTGCCCTGGCCATGCCTTATCTGGTTGAACAGGGTTTCTCACGAGGCGATCTGGGGTTTGCGCTTTCCGGTATCTCCATCGCTTACGGCTTTTCCAAGTTTATTATGGGCTCGGTGTCCGACCGCTCTAATCCACGGGTCTTTTTACCCGCAGGATTGATCCTGGCCGCTTTCGTGATGCTGTTCATGGGGTTTGTTCCCTGGGCAACCTCCAGCATCATGGTGATGTTTGTGCTGTTGTTTATTTGTGGCTGGTTTCAGGGAATGGGCTGGCCACCCTGCGGACGCACTATGGTGCACTGGTGGTCGCAAAAGGAACGCGGCGGCATTGTCTCGGTGTGGAACTGTGCCCATAACGTCGGCGGCGGCATTCCTCCCCTGCTGTTTCTGCTGGGAATGGCCTGGTTTAACGACTGGAAGGCGGCCCTTTATATGCCGGCCTTTGGCGCCATTGTCATCGCCATCCTGGCCTTTGCCCTGATGCGGGATACGCCGCAGTCCTGCGGTCTGCCGCCCATCGAAGCCTACAAAAACGATTATCCGGCTGACTACAACGAAAGCCATGAAGAAGAGTTCACAGCGAAACAAATCTTCATGAAGTATGTTCTGCCGAATAAATTACTTTGGTATATCGCCCTGGCAAACGTGTTTGTTTATCTGCTGCGTTACGGCATTCTGGACTGGTCACCGACTTACCTCAAAGAGGTGAAACACTTCACGCTGGATAAGTCGTCCTGGGCTTACTTCTTCTATGAGTATGCGGGGATCCCTGGCACGCTACTGTGCGGCTGGATGTCCGATAAGGTGTTTCGCGGAAACCGTGGCGCGACGGGCGTGTTCTTTATGACGCTGGTGACCATCGCAACGGTGGTTTACTGGTTAAATCCGCCGGGTCATCCCGGTGTGGACATGGCCTGTATGATTATTATTGGCTTCCTGATCTACGGGCCGGTGATGCTGATAGGACTCCACGCGCTGGAGCTGGCGCCGAAAAAAGCCGCCGGGACGGCCGCGGGCTTTACCGGGCTGTTCGGTTATCTGGGAGGATCGGTTGCAGCCAGCGCCATTGTGGGTTACACGGTGGACTATTTTGGCTGGGATGGCGGATTTTTAGTCATGATTGTGGGCTGTGTGCTGGCAGTGATTTTGTTGCTGCTCACCATGGTCAGCGAGCATAAACACAAGCAAAAACTGGCCTAGCCGTCAGAAGGCCGGTTAACCGGCCTTCTGCTCAGGCGCACTACGATAAATACAACTTTCTGAGCGTCGCCGGCACGGCATCCTCAACATTGCTGCCAATCACTTCCAGCTCTGGCAGGGTATCTTTCAGGCGCTGGTGCGCATTAGCCATAATGCAGCCCTTGCCCGCCATACTCAGCATTTCGACGTCGTTCATACCATCACCAAAGGCAATACAGTCTTTCAGCGTAAAGCCTAACTGTTTTGCCACAGATTCGAGCGCGTGGCCTTTTGAAACGCCGCCCGCCATCACTTCCAGACAGGTGGGCAGTGAAAAACTGACGTTGACCCTGTCTCCCCAACGCGCTTCAATCGCCAGCTCCATTGGAATAAGGTGTTCAGGCTCTTCGCAGGTGAAAAAGACTTTGCTGATGCCGTCAGTGGGCAATATGCCCGGTTCATAAACCTGATAATGAAAATCAGATTCGCGAAAGTAATCTTTCTCTGCCGGACTGCAGCGGCTGACAAACCACTCATCGTCACGATAAACATGCGTCAGCACTTCCGGATGATGGTACTGCAGGCCGAACAGGTCCTGGGCGATATCCCAATCCAGGTTATGGCTAAAAATCAGTTCGCCGGCTGGATTATGCACGCGGGCACCGTTTGACGTAATCATATACGCCGGAATCCCCAGCTTGTCGCGCATTTGTCCGACATCAATGTGATGTCGGCCCGTGGCGAAAATAAAGTGAATGCCTTTTGCCACCAGCTGCTGCAACGTTTCTCGGGCATCAGGCGTGAGGCGGTGTTCGGGTGAGAGCAGTGTGCCGTCCAGGTCGGACACAACAATGTGGTACATGAAAACCTCGGGTATCTGTGTCGGTTGGCCGTAGCCGGTAATGTAAACGGATAACTAGTGATGCGATAAAAAGAAATCGACGATCCCATTCAATGCTTCGGCGCGCATGCTGTCTTTTTCAAACAGAATCTCGTGGCGTGCACCTTTAATAACCTGGGGCTTATCGCCCTCACAGGGATGACCGGCTGCCGCCATGGCGGCGCAAAACAGATCTTGTGAGCGGTTATCCACCACGCTGTCTTCGCTTGCCTGAAGCAGCAGTAGCGGCGTCGTTATTTTATCAACCTGACTGAATATGTTGCGTCCGGCATGAATGCCTTCCCGAACCCAGTGATAGGTGGGACCGCCAACACGAATCGCCGGGTCGTCCGCATAAAAACGCAGGCTGCGACGATAACGTTCATGACTGTGCGTCAGACGGTTAATGCCAAAGGGATGAGCCCGCCAGCGCCCCGTGCCTAATGCATAACCATCGCGAACGGCAGGTCGTTTCTCTGCCCAGTCGAGGATCTTATGCGCCAGAAAAGAGGGTAACGGCAGCGCGATGCCAAACATCGGCGCAACCAGAGCCGCAGCGTGAAACGCGCCAGGCTGACGCGCCAGGAACAGGGCCAGAATTGCGCCCCCCATTGAATGCGCCAACGCATAACGTTGTTGATAATGACGGCTCACAATCTCTTTCAGATAGAGCGTTTCAAGGTCATCGACATAGTGGGAAAACTCCACCACATGTCCAAGATGCGAATCATCCAGCAGCCGATCGGATCGCCCCTGACCACGGTGATCGAGCACGATCACATCGAACCCACAGTGAAACAGATCGTAGGCCAGCTCGGGATATTTAACGTAGCTCTCAATGCGCCCGGGAACGATTACAATCACGCGCTTGTGTTGCGGTGAAATGAACCGAACGTAACGCAAGGTCAGATTTTCAACACCGGTAAATTCACACTCTTCACGGCTGTGCCAGAAATCAAGCAGTGGGCCGGTCGCGAAGGCAGCGAAGGCCTTTTCGCGTTGCAGCCAGCTTGCTCTGTGTTGCTTCATCCGCCCTCCTGATTGCCGGAAAAAAAGAGTCTGAACGGCCGCATGATGTCCATAGCCCTGCGCAGCATTCTGGCGTATTGTGTCACACTTCAGACGTGACAGGGAGTACAACCCATGACCATCGAATGGTGGCTGACTTATCTTCTTACCACCACAATTCTTAGCCTTTCACCCGGCTCTGGTGCCATTAACACCATGAGCACGGGCATCAGCCACGGTTATCGTGGTGCGGTCGCGTCTATTTCAGGCCTGCAAGTTGGTCTTGCCCTGCATATCGCCCTGGTGGGGATCGGTCTTGGGGCGCTTTTTTCCCAGTCGCTGCTGGCGTTTGAGATTTTAAAGTGGGCCGGTGCAGGCTATCTGGTCTGGTTGGGCATCCAACAGTGGCGCACTGCGGGCGCGATTGACCTCAACGCTATGTCGAAAGCCATGCCGCGTCGTCGCCTGTTCAAGCGGGCAGTAATGGTGAACCTGACGAATCCCAAAAGCATTGTGTTTCTGGCGGCGCTGTTTCCCCAGTTTATCCTGCCTCACCAGCCGCTGATGCTGCAGTATCTGGTGCTGGGCGTCACAACCGTTCTGGTGGATATCATCGTCATGATTGGCTATGCCACATTAGCCACGCGCATTGCAGGATGGATCAAAGGGCCCAGGCAGATGAAGCTAATGAACCGCATTTTCGGCGGCTTATTCATCGCGATTGGGGGACTGCTGGCCAGCGCCAGACGTATCGCCTGACCCGGCTGAGGCTGCCGCACGACAGTGACGCTGTCGGCGGCTTGCCGTAACGACTGACGTGTCCGGTAAGCGACTCTCAGCGCGACAGGATCAGATGAATGCCAAAACCGGCAAACAGCACGCCCGCAACACCGTCTACCCACTTCGCAGCACGTTGATACTTATCCCGCATCCACGGCAGGGCAAAAACAGCCGCGACCAGGGAAAACCAGGCGAAGGTTTCAACGCTTATCAGGACGAACAGCCCCCAGCGTTCCAGCCCCCCCACATCGTTACCGATAAACAAGGAAAAGACGCTACCAAAGTAGATAACCGCTTTGGGATTCGACAGGTTGGTCAGCAGGCCTTTAATAAAGCTCATGCCTTTCCTGGGCAGTTCGACGACAGGTTCCTGCTGTACGGGCTGTTTGTGGCGCTGACGGGCTGAGCCAATTAACTGCCAACCCATCCATAGTAGATAGAGTCCGCCACCGACCATGATGATTTGGTGTAGCCAGGCCATCTTTTGCAAAATCAGATGCAGGCCCATCAACGCTACCGCGGCCCAGATCATGACCGCCAGGGTAATGCCCAGAACGCCCAACATCGCTTCTTTGCGCGAACGGCTGGCGGCGGTTTGCGAGACAAAAAAGAAATCCGGGCCGGGACTCATAAGGGCAACAAGATGGACCAGGGCAATCGTGCCGAACAAAATCAACATGGTAACTCCTCTTTACTCTTCATCGAGATGTTCTTTAATCATCAGCAAAAACGGCTTACCGAAACGTTCCAGTTTGCGGTGCCCCACGCCGTTCACGCTGAGCATTTCTGAGGCGCTCACCGGCATCTGCTCTGCCATCTCCAGCAAGGTTGCATCGTTAAACACAACGTAGGGCGGAATATTCTCTTCGTCGGCTATCGCTTTACGCAGTTTACGCAGCTTGGCAAACAGCTTGCGGTCGTAGTTGCCGCCATACACTTTGGCCGACCCGCTGCTTTTCGGTCTGGCGGTAATCAGTCTTGGCACCGCCAGCATCAGCGGAACTTCACCGCGCAATACCGGTCGGGCCGCTTCAGTTAGCTGCAGCGCAGAATGCATGGCGATGTTTTGCGTCACCAGCCCCAGATGAATCAGCTGACGCAGGACGCTGACCCAATGCTCGTGGCTGTTTTCTTTACCCAGCCCATAAACGGGCAGCTTGTCGTGTCCCTGTTCGCGGATGCGATGATTATTGGCACCGCGCAATACTTCAACAATGTAGCCCATACCAAAGCGCTGGCCGACGCGATAAATACTGGAGAGTGCCTTTTGGGCTTCCACCAGGCCGTCATAGCGCTTAGGCGGATCGAGGCAAATATCGCAGTTCCCGCAGGGCTGCTGACGTCCTTCACCAAAGTAGTTCAGCAGCACCAAACGACGGCAGGTCTGCGCTTCGGCAAAAGCATTCATCGCATTCAGCTTGTGACGTTCAATATCCTGTAACGGGCCAGGCTGCTTCTCTTCCAGGCATTTGCGCAGCCAGGCCATATCAGCAGGATCGTAGAGCATCATGGCTTCTGCCGGCAGGCCGTCACGTCCGGCACGTCCTGTTTCCTGATAATAGGATTCAATGTTGCGCGGAATATCAAAGTGCACCACAAAACGCACGTTAGGCTTGTTGATGCCCATCCCAAATGCCACGGTCGCCACCACGATTTGCAAATCGTCGCGCTGAAACGCTTCCTGTACGCGGGCGCGCTGGGCGCTGTCAATTCCGGCATGATATGCCCCAACGCTTAACCCCCGGCTTTGCAGACGTGCGGCGGTATCCTCAACTTTTGCCCGGCTGTTACAGTAAATAATGCCGCATTTACCGCGCTGATCCTGTACGTAACGCAGCAACTGCTCAGTGGGTTTAAATTTTTCCACCAGCGTGTAACGAATATTGGGGCGGTCAAAACTGCTGATTTGAATCAGCGGATCCTGCATATGCAGCAGGTTAATGATATCAAGACGGGTCGTTTCGTCAGCGGTCGCTGTCAGCGCCATGACGGGCAGATCGGGAAAGCGCTGGCGCATCTGTCCCAGCGCGCCATATTCCGGTCGGAAATCATGTCCCCATTGGGAAATACAGTGCGCCTCATCAACGGCCAGCATACAGGGCTGCCAGTGCGCCAGACTGTCAAGAAAGTTGTCCATCATCAGACGTTCTGGCGCGATATAGAGCAGCTTCACGCGCCCGTTGCGGCAATCGGCCATGACAACCTGCTGCTGCTCGCGCGTCATGGTCGAGTTCAGGCAGGCCGCGGCCACGCCGTTTGCCAGGAGCTGATCCACCTGATCTTTCATCAGAGAGATGAGTGGCGACACCACCAGTGTCAGCCCCTCGCGCACCAGCGCCGGAATCTGATAGCAGAGTGATTTACCGCCGCCGGTCGGCATCACCACCAGGCAATCCCGCCCGCTCAGCGCTTCATTTATGATTGTCTGCTGACCGGGACGAAACTGCTGGTAGCCGAAGGTATCCTGCAATACCTGCTGCGCCAACGCTTCCTGATTAAGAACTGCCGAGGTTGCCACTGTATTCCTGACTTAATGGTTGGTTAGAACAAATCGTTAAGGGTCACACCTACGCCTAAACGAGTCTGACGGTGGTTATAGTCAATGAGAGATTCACCATAGCCGCTAAAAAGCTGGGTGTAAAAACGCACGTGCTGGGTGATGGGATAACTCCAGCCCAGCGTAGCGCCGCCGTAACCGCTATTCCAGTTATAGTTGCCTTCCACGCTGAAAATGCTGTCACCCATCGCATAGCCCACTTTCGCCCGATAGTAGCCCATGTATTTTGTAATATCCGGGTTATCGTCCGTGCTGGCGCTCTCAGAAATACGGAACCAGGGTTTGATCTCTGCGAGGAAATTACCGTTTTGCGCCATCAGGCGGGTATAAACACGGTTCCAGCTGCGTGACGTGGGATCGCTACGGCCATTGGACTGATGATTCACGCCCACTTCAACATCACGTAGCGTCCAGCCGGCAAACGAATAATCGGTCGCCCAGCCCAGGAAAATCTGCGGCTCATAGTTTGTCTCGCGGAAGGGCGACGACTCTTTTTTATTAGATAGCTGCCACCATGAGCGCTGAGTATAGGACGCGGCTAACACGGAGTTGTCACCCAGGATGCCGCGCCACAGTGGAAATGCCAGACTAAGCTGGAATTTCACTTCGTCTTTACGGGCATTCTGCGCCCAGTTATAAGAGGAAATCGCCTCTTTATTAATGTCGCTGGTGTACGTGTAAAGCAGATAGTTATTTTCGTAAGGATAAAGCACAAACGGGTTGTCATGCTGCTCCAGCAGGTTGGCAATAATGCTGCCACGAACCTGGGGTGCATCGTGAACGTGTTTGATCGTGGCTTCGTCCGCCTGCGCCAAAGCAGGAAGTAACATTGCCGCCAGCAAGGCGCGATGCTTACGCATAGGATTCTCCAGTGGAAACTGCGTATTCATAAAAGCGAATGGGTGTTGTAAAAAGCAGGACATTCTACACACAAATGTGAGCGAACATCAGCGCTGATTTCCTAAACTGGAAACCCTGTCGAGCGAAGCATAGAATAAACAACTCATTAACATCTACAGTTCATTTGTCAGCTGTTCAGGACTAAACACCATGTCATCCGTGCTATTGACTCAGCAGGACGCTCGCCGCCTGGTCGGTGAAATTTTTATTTATCATATGCCGTTTAACCAGGCACTTGGTCTGGAACTGGATCACCTTGACGCCGACTACGCTGAAATCAGTTTTGTGAACAAAACCATGCTGGTCGGCAATGCCGCTCAACAGATTCTCCACGGTGGGGTCACCGCCGCCGTACTGGACGTGGCGGCAGGCATGGTGTGCGTCAGTCATGCCTTGACGCGTGAGGAAACAATCAGTGAGGAAATGCTCCGCCAGCGACTGTCTCGCATGGGAACGATTGATATGCGGGTAGACTATCTGCGTCCCGGTCGCGGCGAGCGTTTTATCGCCACCAGTCGTTTACTGCGTGCCGGCAATAAAGTCTCTGTGGCGCGGGTGGAGTTACACAATGATCAGGGCGTTTACATCGCGACCGCCACAGCCACCTATCTGACAGGTTGATCACAGAACTGAACGCGTGGCAGCGTTTGGGTACTGCCACGCGTTATCCTGCCTGAATCAAAACATAGTGTTGGTGTTCGCCGACGTCGCCGGTACAGCCTGAATCACATCCCAGTGCTCGACAATTTTGCCGTTTTTCACGCGAAAAATATCCGTAACGGCCTGGCCACGATCGTGTTCACCGTTGGTGGAGTGAACATGCAGCCAGACCAAATCGCCATCGGTCGCACTTCGGACGATGCGTGCTTTTGACTGCGGGTTTTTCCTGAAATAGTCGGTAAAAAAGTTAACAAGCGGTGCCTTGCCGTTTGGCACGCCGGGATTGTGCTGACGGTAATTATCCGCGATAACCCCGGCCGCTTCAGCGACCTTGTGGTGATTAAAAAATTGATCATAGAAATGGATCACCAGTGCACGATTGGCCTCTTCCACCTTGATATCGCGGCCTTCGCCAGGTTGTGCCGCGTAAACTGCACCCGCGGTCAGGATACCTGCCGCCAGTAACAGGGTTTTCAGAAAAGCTACCATCATTATTCTCCTTGATCGTTCGTCATAGCGCTGGTCGCGAGGCACCAGATTTTGAGTACACAGGGATTGCCTGACGTCTGTCGAATGCGATACAGGGTTTCGCTCAGACACCTGGTCACAAAAATAGACTGACGTCGTGACGGATGTTACATTCGCGCAAAATGGATAACAAGAAGTCACACCAGAGTGACTTAATCACCTGAAAGTGACGCTTAGCGATGCACAGGAACCGACCCGATGCCCAAATCTTCACCCGCAACCTTTACGTATCAACAACCTTGCCCCATCCGGGATGTGCTTGACCGGATAGGCGACAAATGGAGTTTATTGATTCTCGAAGCGCTGGCCGAACAGACCTTACGTTTCAATGAACTTCACCGTCATATTGGCGATGTTGCCCGTCAGGTGCTGTCACGCAGTCTGAAACGGCTGGAAATGGATGGCTATATCCTGCGCACACTTTATCCGGAAGTGCCGCCGCGCGTTGAGTACAGCCTGACGGATTTAGGCCGTTCATTTCTCGAACCCATGCAGCAATTAATTGCATGGGCAGATAACAATCATCAGGCCATCTGCCTTTCTCGCCAGCGCGCGCTGGAGCAGGAGAAAGACTGACCCAGCATTATCGCCAGATCGGGCTACAGAGATAACGAGGACTGCGTTACCATTGCGGCCCTCTGTCACGCCGCTGTATTTCAGTGACCTCCGGTACAGTACAAATTTTCAGGATGAATTATGGATACCCAGCAAACCCGTCAGGGCATCGGCTTTGCGCTTGGCGCTTACTTTATTTGGGGCATTGCGCCCGCCTACTTCAAATTAGTGAAGGCCGTACCGGCGACTGAAATCATGACCCACAGGGTGATCTGGTCAGCACTGTTCATGTTGTTACTGATTACCCTGAGTCGCAGTTGGGGACAGGTCAGAAGCGTGCTGCGCCAGCCAAAAAAAGTGCTGCTACTGGCCCTTACGGCGGTAACGGTAGGGGGAAACTGGTTGCTGTTTATCTGGGCGGTGAACAATCAGCATATGCTTGAAGCCAGCCTGGGCTATTTTATCAACCCGTTGATTAACGTTGTGTTTGGCATGATTTTCCTGCGTGAACGTTTCCGTCGCCTGCAGTGGCTGGCGGTCGCCCTGGCGGCTGGCGGCGTGCTTCTGCAACTGTGGAAATTTGGCTCAGTGCCGGTGATTGCCTTAGGGCTGGCGTTCAGCTTCGCGTTTTATGGCCTGATGAGGAAGAAAATTCAGGTCGATGCCCAGAGCGGCATGCTGATAGAGACGCTGTGGCTGTTTCCGCTGGCCGCGCTCTATCTGTTTGGCTTTGCTGACAGCAGCACCAGCCACCTTAGCGCGAACCCCATGAGCCTGAACCTGTTACTGATCGCCGCAGGCATTGTTACCACGATTCCGCTGATGTTCTTCGCCGCGGCTTGTACCCGACTGCGCCTGTCAACGGTGGGCTTCTTTCAGTATCTGGGCCCTACGCTGATGTTCTTGCTGGCGGTGCTGTTTTATGGTGAAACCGTTACGCCAGATAAAATGGTAACCTTTGGTTTTATCTGGCTGGCTCTGCTGGTCTTTATTCTGGATGCCGTGGCGTTTTCAGCGCGGAGCCGAATGCGCAAAGCGTGAAAGAAAGCGCGCCATTGCCGGCCCGGTCAGTAAGATGGTGAATAATCGCAGGGTCTGCATCGCCATCACAAAAGCCATATCTACCCGGCTTCCGGCAGCGATAATCGCCACCGTGTCCAGCCCGCCTGGGCTGGTGGCGAGATACGCCGTCATCAGGTCAATATGCAACACGCGGGTTAACATCCATGCCAGCCCACCGCACAGCAGCATCAGGCCAAAAATGGACAGCAGCATCTGCGGCAGCGTGCTTAACGCCAGCCTGAAGATCGGCCGGGTGAAACGTAACCCCACGCTCCAGCCAATCATGGCGTACGCCAGGGCAAGCAGCCATTCTGGCATCTGAAGCACCGCCGTACCGGTTGAATGCAGGGTTGCACCAATCAGCGCAGGTATCAGTAACGCGCCAGATGGGATACGCAGCCATGGGCCAAGCCATGCGCTGCAAACCACCAGGCACATTGTCACCAGGAAACCGCTGTTAAGCGCCGGAAACCACACCAGCGAGCCGGCATGACCGCCATCGCCCAGCCCGATCCGCGCCACCATGGCCGCCGCGCCCGCCACAAACAGCACCCGCAGATACTGCATGAACGCAACCAGCCGGACGTCCGCGCCAAATTCGCCCGCCATCGCGACCATCGCAGAGGCACCACCAGGGGAAGATCCCCATGCGCCCGTCGGGCCCGGAAGCTGGCTGAAACGCACCAGCAGAAAACCCGACAGCCCGCTGGCGGCCAGCGTCAGCAGCAGGACCGCTAACACGACTGGCCAGTCCTGCAGCAGCGGCGTCAGGATAGAAGGTGACAGGCTTTGCGCAATCATGCAGCCCAGCACCGCCTGCGACAGCAGAAATAACCGCTTGTTAATACGCAGTGTGGCACCGGACAGGCCCATGACCACGCCAACGATCATGGGTCCCAGCAACAGGGCGGCCGGCACGTGAAAATACTGGAAGATTGCGCCAAGTAATACAGATGACACTAACAGCAGCAGCCATTGCCAGCGCAACGAAAGAGCGTCCATAGAATGATTAATCAATTATGAAAATTGAGCGGCTAGAGTAGCAGAATTAAGGCGGCAGGCCAGCAAAATGGGCCGTATTAACAGCCCGTGCTGATGATTAAAGCCAGTTTTTACGCTTGAAATAGAGATAAGGTGCCAGGCCTGCAAGCATCATCAGGCAAATGGCGCCAGGATAGCCAAAGCTCCACTTCAGTTCAGGCATAAACTCAAAGTTCATGCCGTAGCTGGATGCCACCAGCGTCGGTGGCAGGAAAACCACGGATACCACCGAGAAGATCTTGATGATGCGGTTCTGCTCTATGTTGATAAAGCCCATCGCCGCCTGCATCAGGAAGTTGACCTTTTGAAACAGCGACTCATTGTGGGGCAGCAGGGATTCGATATCGCGCAGGATCTCGCGCGCCTGCTCCAGCTGATTACCCGGCAAACGGGCTTTTCGGACCAGAAAATTAAGCGCACGCTGCGTATCCATCAGACACAAGCGCACCTTCCAGCCGATATCTTCCAGCTCGGCTAAACGCGAGAGTGCCTGGTCGTATTCCTCACCCTGCTGGCCTTCCATGATGACGCGGCTGAGCTTTTCCAGTGCGCTGTAAATGTTCTCAATTTCATCTGCCAGTTGTTCGATTTTCGTCTCGAACAGATCAAGCAGCAGCTCATAGGCATTGCCATCGATCAATGTCTGGTTACGGGCACGCATTCGATAGAGACGAAAAGCGGGAAGCTCGCGCTCGCGCAGCGTATATAAACGCCCTTCGCGGATGGTAAACGCAACGGTGGAGTTACCGGCGTGATCTTCGGCATCTTCAAAAAAGAAGAAGGAGTGAATGTGCAGGCCGTCTTCATCTTCGAAGAAACGCGCCGAGGCTTCGATATCTTCCAGTTCAGGGCGCGTTGCCAGGCTCTGGCCCAGTTCAGATTGCACGCGGTCGCGCTCGCCTTCTTCAGGCTCGACCAGGTCAACCCACACTGACGTGGTCAGTTTATCGCTTTCATCTTCCAGTTCCAGACGCGTCAGGCGACTGTTATCAAGTTTAAATGCGCTCAGCATAGCAAGACTCCCCATTGCAGACTTTATGGGACAACGCTGTCGGCCGGTCTGAATGCAGACCCGCGAACCTGAACACGGATAAAGGATAAATCAGTGCTGACTCGTGCGACGGATTAAAAAGGGAGGTCGCTGATAACCGCTAAGGCTACCAGCGTAATGAGATAGCCTTAGATGTTATTCCTGAAAACCAGGTTAATGAGCCAGCATCGACTGGGCGTGTCCAAGGCATTGTCCTCTCATGATAATAGTGCGCGCATGTTACGCTGAGACGAAAAAGTCGTCAACCAGCGCCTAGACGGTTTCCAGTTTAGCGTAGGCGGCCACCAGCCACTTGATCCCCTGGCCCTGAAACGCCACCTGCAAGCGGCTGTGTTCTCCGCTGCCTTCGAGATTCACAATAGTGCCTTCACCAAATTTGGCGTGGCGAACGCGTTGCCCCAGGGCGAATCCCGTGTCGTTTTTGCTGATCGGTGTGCCCATGCGCTGATGACTGACCGGTCGCGTCACACTGGCGCGTAAACGGACTTCTTCAATACAGGCTTCAGGCAGTTCGCCAATAAAACGTGAAGGTCGATGGTAGACTTCTTTACCGTAAAGACGACGGGTTTCCGCATAGGTCAGCGTCAGCTTCATCATGGCACGCGTGACGCCGACGTAAGCCAGGCGACGCTCTTCTTCCAGTCGCCCGCCTTCATCCAGCGCCATCTGGCTCGGGAACATGCCCTCTTCCATCCCGACAATAAACACCTGGCTAAACTCCAGGCCTTTCGCGGAGTGCAACGTCATCAGCTGCACCGCATCCTGCCATTTGTCCGCCTGGCCTTCCCCGGCTTCGAGAGCCGCATGAGAAAGGAATGCCTGCAGCGGCATCAAATCTTCGTCTTCATCCTGGTAGCTGAACTGGCGCGTTGCCGTCACCAGTTCTTCCAGGTTTTCGATACGGGCCTGGCCCTTTTCACCCTTTTCCTGCTCGTACATGATCCACAGGCCAGAATCCTTGATGACTCTGTCGGTCTGCACGTGCAGCGGCATATCCACGGTTTCGCTTGCCAGCGAATCCACTAACTCACAGAAGCGTTGCAGCGCAGAGGCCGCACGACCGGCCAGGGCGCGCGACTGAAGCAGCTCGCGCGTTGCCTGCCATAAGGTCATCTGCTTTTCCCGAGCCGTCTGACGCACCACATCCAGCGTGCGGTCGCCCACACCACGCGTTGGCGTATTCACCACGCGCTCAAAGGCGGCGTCGTCGTTGCGGTTGGCCATCAGTCGCAGATAAGCCAGCGCGTCCTTGATTTCCTGACGTTCGAAAAAGCGCATACCGCCATAGATACGGTACGGCATGCTGGCCTGTAGCAGGGCTTCTTCCAGCACACGCGATTGGGCATTGCTGCGATACAGGATGGCGCAATCCGCCAGCGCATTGCCGTTTTCCATCCAGGCCTTGATACGGTTGACCACAAAGCGGGATTCATCCAGCTCGTTAAAGGCGCAGTAAACCGAAATGGGCTCACCATCGCTGCCGTCAGTCCACAGTTCTTTCCCCAGTCGGCCGTTGTTATTGGCGATCAGGGCATTCGCTGACTTCAAAATGTTGTTGGTCGAGCGGTAGTTTTGCTCCAGGCGAATGGTATCCGCGCCGGGAAAATCCTTTAAAAAGCGCTGAATGTTTTCGACCTGCGCACCGCGCCAGCCGTAAATTGACTGATCGTCGTCACCCACGATAATCACTTTGCCGCTGTCGCCCGCCAGCATGCGAATCCAGGCGTACTGAATATTGTTGGTATCCTGAAACTCATCCACCAGAATGTTACTGAAGCGCTCACGGTAATGATTCAGGATATGGGGTTTGTTTAACCACAGCTCGTGAGCACGCAGCAACAGTTCAGCAAAGTCGACCAGCCCGGCGCGATCGCAGGCTTCCTGGTAGGCCTGATATATCCGCAGCCAGGTTTGTTCGACCGGATTGCCGTAGCTTTCAATATGCTTCGGCCGCAAACCTTCATCTTTCTTGCCGTTGATGTACCACATGCCCTGGCGCGCTGGCCACTGCTTCTCATCCAGGTTCATCGCCTTAATCAGGCGCTTGAGCAGGCGCAGCTGGTCTTCACTGTCGAGGATCTGGAAATCCTGCGGCAGACCTGCGTCAAGATGATGCGCGCGCAGCAGGCGGTGTGCCAGACCGTGGAAAGTGCCTATCCACATTCCCCCCTGGCTGGTACCAATGAGCTGCTCAATACGGTGGCGCATCTCTGCGGCTGCCTTGTTGGTAAAGGTCACGGCCATAATGGAGTACGGCGAGCAGTTTTCTACCGACAGCAGCCAGGCGATGCGGTGCACCAGAACGCGTGTTTTTCCGCTGCCCGCGCCCGCCAGCACCAGCAGGTTACTGCGCGGCGCCGCAACGGCCTCGCGCTGTTTGTCATTCAAACCGTCGAGCAGTTCAGAAACGTCCATAAGCACCAATAAGTCAGAAAATGCGAAGCATAAGACTGGATAAATTTACAGCCATTATAACAGCGAGGTGAGTGATGCCAACTGGGAAATTTCAACGTGTGGCAGCAGACGGGCATCCTCGATCTGCATGAGATTACCCTCACGAAGGTTAATCCAGCAGGCCTGCATGCCAAAACGAATCGCGCCTGCCACATCGGTGGTGAGATCGTCGCCAACGTGCAGAATGTGTTCCGGGGCGATATTAAGACGTTGCGCAGCCAGCTGATACATATCCAGCCACGGCTTAGCGCGCCCGTCTGGCCCCGCCCGGAGTGAAAACTGGAAGTAGTGTGCCAGCCCGAGTTTTTCAGGCTGCGCGTTGCCATTGGTGATCGCCACCAGCGGCACTTTCTTCGCCAGGGCGTTCAGCGTGTCATGGGTTTCAGCAGGCATATCGACCTGGCTGCGCCACTGATGGAACACATCCATAACCTGCGTCGCGCCCGCCGCGGCTTCGGATGGCGTTAAACCGGCCTGGCACATGACATGTTCTACTGAACGCCGACGCCACTCAGAGACATCATGGTAGATCTCAGGTTCGCTTGCACGTAACTGACTGCGCGAGGCGGCTACATCTTCCGGCGTTATGGCTCGCAGCGCCGGGTGGAAAGCCTGCAGCGCAGCATGAGAGGCTTCCGTGGTTTTACGGATCACCGGATAGTTGTCGTAGAGCGTGTCGTCTAGATCGAAAGTGATCGCTTTGATGTCACGCAGAGGGCGATAAAACTTCATTCACTCTTTCCTCGTTTGGCGCGGGGATGCGCAGCATCATACACCGATGCCAGATGCTGGAAATCAAGATGGGTGTAAATTTGGGTGGTCGACAGATTCGCATGGCCCAGTAATTCCTGCACCGCGCGCAGATCGCCACTCGACTCCAACAAATGGGTGGCAAAAGAGTGGCGCAGCTTATGGGGATGTATATGACTGGAAAGACCCTGCTTAATTCCCCACTCGGCAAAGCGTTTCTGGACGTTGCGCGCAGAGATACGAGAGCCACGGCTGGAGAGAAACAGCGCATCATCCCCAGGGTTAAACGCGGTGCGTAGCGGCAACCACTGCTGGATCCAGCTGACGGCGGTGCGACCGATCGGCACGCGCCGCTCCTTGCTGCCTTTACCTAAAACCCAAACCTCTCCCGCCTCAAGATCGACATGGCGGCAGTCCATATTGACCAGCTCGGAAAGACGTAACCCTCCGCCGTACATCACTTCCAGCATCGTACGATCGCGGATCGCCAGCGGATCGGTGAGATCAATCTCCAGCAACTGGTTAACGTCATCAACATCGATATTTTTCGGTAGATGACGACCGTTGCGCGGCGTGGCGATCCCTTTCGCCGGATTAGCCGCCAGCATGTCGCGGCTCACCTGCCAGTCAAGGAAACTGCGTAATGCGGAAAGACGTAATGCCAGACTACTTGCAGCCAGGCCTGCACGACGGCTGCGGGCGGCCATGCTACGCACCATGGCGGGATCGAGCTGTGACCACGCGCTGATTTTCATCTCATCGGCAATTGTCACCAGTGCGGCAAGCTGACGCGCGTAGCTGCTCAGGGTAAGCGGGCTGAGCTGGCGTTCAACCTTCAGGTGGCGCAGAAAGCCGTCAACGGTCTCCTGCAACACGCTGCTCATGCGCGCTCCACCCAGCGTTCCAGCAGCGCAGGTATCATCTGCGAAAGGTGCTGAAGCAGTAAGGTGCCCATGCCCGACTGATAGTGCAGGCTGTCACGGCTACTGAAGATAATGATGCCAAGCTCGCCCTCGTCACCCATCAGGGACATGGCGACTGAACCAATGGCCTTTGCCTGAGGCAGCAGCAGCAGCAGCTCCGGGCCATTGATATTCCCCAGATAGTGCTGCTCATTACCGAAGCGCTGAATGCGTAACGGTTCGAAAGCCTGACGGGCCAGGCCAAGCTGCACAAAGTCAGACGGCGCACCCAGTCGCCACTTGTCGTTAAACAAGCGGATATTGGCTCCCGCCAGTCCGAGATCGCGCGCCCAGCGATGCAGGCGATTGAGCATATCCTGGAGTGAGCTGGCGGCGGCCAGGTGACTTTGCAGTGAAAGCAGACGTGAGAATAACTGTTGATTTGCGGTCGCCTGCTCCATCAGCAGCGTAATTTCTTCTTCCAGACGCTGGATGTGGTTGCGCTGGCGCGCCATGTGCCATTCCACCAGCGATACGCTACCGCGAACCGGGTGCGGCACCGCCATCTGTTCCACCTGACGGGCGTTGCGCATAAAGAAATCAGGATTCTGACGCAGATAATCACTGACGGCCTGATCGTCCAGCAGGACAGTATTTTCCACCTGCTCTTCGATATTTTTCATAAGTGAATAAACCCATCGTAGACATGTGTGGCCGGACCGGTCATGTAGAGCGGCTGTCCGACGCCTTTCCAGGCGATATGTAACGTGCCGCCTGGCAAATCAACGCGTACTTTCTGACTTAAAATACCCTGCTGGATACCGCAGGCAACCGCCGCACAGGCACCGCTACCGCACGCCTGAGTTTCCCCTGCACCGCGTTCATAAACACGCAGCCGGATGTGTTCAGGGCTGATAATTTCCATAAAGCCCACGTTGACGCGTTCCGGAAAACGCTCATGGCTTTCCAGGACCGGTCCCAGAAGCTCAACCTGGGCCGTTTTCGTGCTTTCCACCTGGATTACGCAGTGAGGGTTGCCCATCGAGACGGCACCAAACATCACCGTTTGTTCTGCCACGCGTAACAGGTAAAGGTTTTCAGCTTTATTGGCGCGGAAAGGCACCTGCTGGGGTTCGAAATTCGGCTCGCCCATATTCACACGTACCAGATCGTCTGGTGTAACGCTCAGAACCATGCGACCAGCCTGGGTGCTCACGCGAATATCGCTTTTATTCGTCAGCCCTTTTAACTGAACAAAACGGGCGAAGCAGCGGGCGCCATTCCCACACTGCGCGACTTCACTCCCGTCTGCATTAAAAATGCGGTAGTGAAAGTCGAGATCGGGATCGTAAGGCGGCTCAACGACCAGCAGCTGATCGAAGCCAATCCCGAGATGGCGATCGGACAGCCGGCGGATCAATTCCGGCGAAAAAAAGACATTTTGCGTTACGGCATCCACAACCATGAAATCATTGCCGAGACCGTGCATTTTGGAGAACTGCATTTTTTGCTCCGCCGGATGCGCCATAAGTGTTATTTCATTTGTGAGCTTGAGCTTGAACCACCCGTCACCAGACCACCTACATCCGCTTTAGACGCGTCGGCTTTCTGTTTTTGCGTGGGTGCTGACGTTGGCGCAGCTTGTTTTGGCGTGTCCTGCGGCGGGAAGTAGAGCGGTCCTTTTAATCCACAGCCTGCAAGGCTTGTTAATGCCATTGTCATTGCTAACAGGCTTATCGCTTTCTTCATTCTTTATGCTCTTCATGTCCTGTGACCTGGATGCTTATCATCGCAGTTGAAGTTGGAAAAGCAACAGGAAATGCCAGCTAATCACGTGAGCGTTGTGGCAAGCCCTCAAGATAGCATCATTGCGGGCTTACCGAACTCAATGTACCTGATAGCGTGGCTGATAATCGTTATTGTCGTTATCAGGCTGTGAGGCACAGAGATCGGTGAGGACCTGATTTCTGAATGGAATGACCTGATAACGTTCACCTGTGTTCACGATTTGATAGAACTGCGGCAGGTTAAAATTGATAAAACTTGAGCCATAGGTAAAACGGTCGTGCGACGAGGAGTAAAAACGGCTGACGTCCCGCACCAGCTCTTCCTTGCTGCCTTCACAATGGTGATAGACCTCGACGCGGTTACTTTCATCCAGAATATAAATGTTGAAACCGCGATCGTCGGTAGTATCTTCAAAAAAGAACTGAATGATCCCTTCGCTGGCATAGCCGTTAACCACAGGCGGCAGTGGCGTCTGATTAGACTCGACTTTAATCGACAGGCCGTGAAGCTTGTTGTTGGAAATGGCGCCATAAAACTCAACGGCGTTTTCCAGCTTCTGAACCGATACGCCCATGCGTTCAAAGAACAACCCCCAGGTCTGGCCCGCCATGCGCAGTGCTTTGAACCGCCCTGGCTCCTGACGCGTACTGGAAAGGCGCAGTTCGATGCACTCTGACACCAGCTGCTGTACGCGGGTACGAATCAATCCACGTAAATGCTGGCTGTAGCAGAACACCTCAACGGTATCAGGCGGGGAAGCGTCCTGATGCATTTTACCCAGGATGGTTTTCAGGCCTTCTATCATCGCCTGTTCGCCACTGAAGTGCAGCGTACGCACCTCATTCCACGAGTTACGGTACAGCAGGTCGATACTGCCGATTAAACACTGCTGCTGCTGACCAAAGCTGAACACATCGAGTTTGCGGAAATCGAAATGCACCACCTGGTTACGAAACGCCGAGGTGGGATCGTGCTCAAGGTTAACAATGATGGCCAGATGGCGGATTTCACACGGGCTGTAGAGCGCCTTGGGCGTGGGCGCAGGCAGACGCAGCGGGAAATGGCTGGAGACATCGTCGACCAGTTCCTGCAGGCGCGCCAGATCGCATAGCTCATTGCCCTTAATGTGCAACCGCGTTTTGCTGGTCAGCAGTCCGTTGAACCAGGCCCAGGCGACCAGCTTGTTAAGATAGCGGTTATATTCCAGCGGCTGATGGCTGATGATTGAGCTCATGTCCGGCGACTGGTTATAAAGATACCAGCCTGGCCGGTTGGCACGGCCCGGCGGCACGTGAATGAAGGTCAGGTTGGATTCGGACAGATCGGGAGAAATCTGCGGATTAACCAGCGTCACCTTGCCCGGCAAGGCCTCAAAGGCGGCGTACAATTTACGGGTCAGCACGCCGATATCCTGCGGGCTGGCGCTGACGCTTAAATTGTTGCGGCGGGCAAAGCGGATAAGGTTGCGATAGCTTTGCATCATCGCATCCAGCAACTCATTGTGCGCTTCGCGCACACGCTCGATTTTCCATTCGGCACGGTTGTCCAGAATAGCAATCTTTTCGTCGTCCCAGCCCCAGGCTTTAACCAGCTGCGACAGGATCTCACGGCGCCAGCCGCTACGCTGTGGGTGATCGTCACTGCTGAGTTTTTCGCAAACTTTTAAATAGAAGCAGCGGCGAACCAAATCAAGGCGGGGCTGATCGTCAATACTGGTGAGATAGCGTGTAACGCGTTCCAGCATCATACAGTAAGGATCAAGGCCAAAGCAGACGATTTCTCCGTCGTGCAGACGCTGCTTGATATCCATCGCCAGCAGTTTGGTATCCGGGTATTCCCAGCTATAAGCTTCCAGCAGCAGCGTTTTCAACACCGCTTTATAGGGCGAATCGATACTTTTATACAGCTGCCACAGGCTGGCACCGAAATACTCTTCTGCTGATAACGTGCTGAGGCCGCCCAAATCCAGCCACTCGTTTGGCGTGAGCACGCCTTTCGCATACAGCGACATCACGTAGTCATCATAGTGATGCTCTTCTTCGCCTGGCACCATATTCCACAGAATACGTTTACCGGCCATTCTTACCGCCGTGCGGTAGAACTCATCCAGCAGCAAAATATGTTGGGTAGAACCGCAGTCTTCACCACCAAGATTGCCGCTTTCGTTGTGGCGGAAGCGGTTTTCATCAATGAGGAAAAAGCTGACTTCGATGGCCTGCGAGGCACACCATTTTTGCAGCAGCGCACATTTACGCTGCAGATTCCGGCGCTCTTCATTATCCAGCCAGGATTGATGGCAAACCCAGATATCCAAATCGGACACGCTGTTTTGCCCAACGGAAGAGGTGCTCCCCATTGAGTAGATGCCGGTGATAGGCAGTTCACCTTTAGGGGCTTCGACCAGGGAGAGTTCCTGTTTACCCGTTAACTCTGCAAGCAGCTGCAGTTGGTTTTCATCAGGCGTGAAAACGTTGATGCCGTGGGGAACGCTACCTTCGAGGTAACCCGGCATCAGCGGATGTTGATAATGTAGTAAGATCGGAAGCAGACTGTAGACTCGCTGAAAAGCGGGCCCCATGGCAGCGAGTGCGCGATCAACGCGCAGCTGGTTAATTGCATCCAGTCTCTGTTTTAGTGTCTCAATATAGAGGTACAAGACGTTTCGCCTGGTTGTCCTGGAGTTTAAGCACCCTGTTTCCAGTCTCTGCCGCTTAATAAGAGAGATGTCGGGCAGATAATTGCTGGAAACGTGATCAATCTATCACTCGCTGGATTGACCGTAAAGAAAGTTACGCTACCTGCATTTTAGCACGGTTTCGTCTACTTTTCGCTCACTCTGCGCCTGGCCTGAGATTACTGTCTGATATATCAGGTTTAATCCGCAGGCGGTTCTTTTCAATCCGTTGAAACTGACAGCATTCCCTCAACGATGATAGGATATTCGATGAACGATCTAAATGGTTAACGGCATGTTAAACAAAATTTTCAGAATTGCTACACGACAAAGCCCACTTGCCCTGTGGCAAGCACAATATGTACAGCAACGATTGATCAGTGCCCATCCTGGCCTGCGCGTGGAGCTGGTACCTATGGTGACAAAGGGCGATATCATTCTTGATACACCGCTCGCGAAAGTGGGGGGGAAAGGGCTGTTCGTTAAAGAGCTCGAGCAGGCAATGTTAGAAAACCGTGCCGATCTGGCCGTACATTCGATGAAAGACGTGCCCGTGGCATTTCCGGAAGGCCTGGGCCTGGTCACCATTTGCCAGCGGGACGATCCGCGCGATGCGTTTGTCTCCAATCACTACGCGTCAATTGATGAACTTCCACAGGGCGCTGTCATTGGAACGTCAAGCCTGCGGCGTCAGTGCCAGATTAGCGCGCGACGTCCCGATCTGGTGATTCGCTCGCTGCGCGGGAACGTGGGCACACGATTAAGTAAGCTTGATGCTGGCGAATATGACGCCATTATTCTTGCCGCCGCCGGGTTGAATCGACTTGGCCTGGCCGATCGTATTCGCCAACCGCTACCTGCGGATATTTCCTTACCCGCCGTGGGTCAGGGCGCAGTTGGCATCGAATGTCGGTTAGACGACAGCACGTTAATTGCGCTGTTACAGGCATTGAATCACGATGATACGGCGGTCTGTGTGAAAGCGGAACGCGCCATGAATACCCGACTTGAAGGCGGCTGCCAGGTTCCGATTGGCAGCTTTGCCGTACTTGAAGGCGACGAACTTTGGCTTCGCGGTCTGGTGGGTGCACCCGATGGGAGCGTCATGGTGAGCGGTGAACGCCGTGGGCCTCGCGATCAGGCAGAGCAAATGGGCATTTCGCTGGCAGACGAGTTGCTCAACGGTGGCGCACGTGAAATTCTGCGCGACGTTTATCAGGGGCAACCTCCCGTATGACGATTCTGGTGACGCGCCCGGAACCCGCAGCGGCGGAGCTGGTCTCGCGCCTGCACGCCCAGGGTAAACAGGCGTGGAGCCTGCCGCTGATAGAATTCGCGCCGGGTAACGATCTCCTGCAGTTACCGGCCACCCTTGCCACGTTGAAACGCGGCGATCTCGTTTTCCTCCTTTCGCAGCAGGTTATTCACTTTGCACAGCACGCCATCAAAGCATGGCCCGCTGACGTAGACTATTATGCAATTGGTCGCAGCACCGCTTTGGCTTTTCATACGATCAGCGGCCTGCAGGTGACCTACCCTCACGCGCATGAAACCAGCGAAGAGTTGATAAAACTGGCGACATTGCAGCAAATAGCGGGTAAGCATGCGCTTATCCTTCGAGGGAATCAGGGCCGAGAGCTGCTGTCAGAAACGCTGGCGGCACGTGGCGCGCAGGTCACCTATGCAGAGTGCTATCAACGTTGCCAAAAACACTATGACGGCGCCATCGAAGGCCGTCGCTGGCGCGATCGTAATATTCACACGCTGGTCGTGACCAGCGGTGAGATGCTGCATCAGCTGTATTCGCTGTTCCCCGAGGTCGATCGTGAGGAATGGCTGCTCCGCTGTCGACTAGTCGTCGTCAGCGAACGTTTGGCTTCCCTGGCCGCCGATCTTGGTTGGCAGACTATTCAGGTAGCCGATGGTGCCGATAACGATGCGCTGTTGCGCGCGTTATGTTGAACTTAACAATGGGATGTGCCAGATATGACGGAACAAAAAGACACCTCCGCCGTGGTTGACGAAACCACACCAGCGGTTGATCGCCCCTCTTCTACCCAGGAAAAATCACCGCGCAATCGCAATAATGGTGGCATGGTGCTGGGAGCAGTCGCGATTGTCATCGCACTGGCGATTGGCGCAGGGTTATACCTGAACGATAAACACCAGGCCGAACTGCAGGCACAAACCAACCAGGAACTGAGTGATCAGCTGTCCACGCTGCAGAAACAGGCAAACAGCGACAAACAGCAGCTGGCCCAACAGTTGAGCGCGACAGAAAAAGCATTAGAGACCGCTCAGTCACAGCAGGCGGCATCGGCCAAAGAGCTGGAAACGCTGCGTGAAAAAATGGCTTCAATTTCAGGTAATGACGTGCGCAGTTGGTTAGTGGCCCAGGCTGACTACCTGGTGAAGCTGGCCGGACGTAAATTGTGGAGCGATCAGGACGTGACCACCGCTGCAGCGCTGCTGAAAAGTGCAGATGCCAGCCTGGCAGACATGAACGATCCCAGCGTCATGAACGTGCGTCGTGCGTTAACTCAGGATATCAGTACGCTCTCCGCCATCTCCCAGGTGGATTATGACGGCATCATTTTGAAACTTAATCAGTTATCAAACGGTGTGGATAATCTGCGGCTGGCAGATAACGACAGCGATGATGCGCCTATGGACAGCGACAGCGGTGAACTTTCCAGTTCCATTCGTGAATGGCGTCAGAATCTGGTGAAGAGCTGGCATAACTTTATGGATGACTTTATTACCATCCGCCGTCGCGATAATACCGCACAGCCGCTGCTGGCACCGAATCAGGATGTTTATCTGCGTGAGAACATCCGCTCGCGCCTGCTCATCGCTGCTCAGGCCGTACCACGTCACCAGGAAGAGATTTACAAGCAGTCGCTTGAAACCGTCTCAACATGGGTACGCGCGTGGTATGACACCAATGATGCCTCAACCAAAGCGTTTCTGGCCCAGCTGGATGAATTAAGCCAGCAGAACATCAATATGGATCTGCCCGACAGCCTGGAGAGCCAGCCGCTGCTTGAAAAGCTGATGCAAACCCGCGTTCGTAATCTGATGGCACAGCCTTCTGCCGCCGCTAATCAGCAGGGAGGCTAATCATGCTTAAGGTATTTATCCTCTTTGTTCTGCTGATTGCCGGCATTGTATTGGGGCCGATGATTGCGGGTCATCAGGGCTACGTGCTGATTCAGACCGACAACTGGAACGTTGAAACCAGCGTGACGGGCCTGGCCATCATCCTGATTATTAGCCTGCTTGTGATCCTGGCTGTGGAATGGATACTGCGCCGTTTATTTCGCACCGGCGCGCGTACCCGCGGCTGGTTCACTGGCCGTAAGCGTCGTCGTGCCCAGCGCCATACGCAAAATGCCCTGATGAAACTGGCGGAAGGGGATTTCAGACAGGTAGAGAAACTGCTGTCTAAAGACGCAGAGCATGCTGATGTGCCTGTCGCTAACTACCTGCTAGCTGCAGAAGCCGCACAACAGCGTGGCGATGAAATGCGGGCCAACCAGCACCTAGAACGGGCGGCTGAGCTGGCTGGCAATGATGTGATTCCGGTCGAAATTACCCGTACCCGCATTCAATTGGCGCGTCGTGAAGATCATGCAGCGCGCCACAGCATCGATCGCCTGCTCGAAGTCGCGCCTCGTCATCCGGAAGTACTTCGTCTGGCTGAGCAGGCATATGTCCGCACCAGCGCCTGGAGCGCACTGCTGGATATTCTTCCCGCCATGGAAAAATCCGAGGTCGGGACAGAAGAGCAACGCACCCTGCTGCAGCAACAGGCCTGGCTGGGCCTGATGAACCAGGCGATGGCCGATCAGGGCAGCGAGGGACTGAAGCGCTGGTGGGGCAATCTGAGCCGTAAAACTCGCCATGAGACATCATTGCAGGTAGCGATGATTGACCATTTGATTGAGTGTGACGACCACGATACCGCGCAGGACATCTTGCTGGATGGGCTTAAACGTCATTACGATGATCGTCTGGTGCTGCTGATGCCACGTATTAAGAGCGGCAACCCAGAGGCACTGGAAAAAGCCTTACGTCAGCAAATCAAACAGCATGGCGCGACGCCCCTGTTGCACAGTACCCTGGGGCAGTTGTTAATGCGCCACGGTGAATGGCAGCAGGCAGCGGAAGCACTTCAGCAGGCACTGGCTCAGCGCCCTGACGCCTTTGACTACGCGTGGCTGGCCGACGTTTACGATCGCCTTCGCCGTCCGGAAGAGGCGGCAAAAATGCGTCGTGAAGGCCTGTTGCTGACGCTGAAAAATAACCCTGATGCCTGATAGCACAGCATCGCGTTAAGTAAAAAACCGGGCTCGCCCGGTTTTTTTGTGTCTGCGCTTTCAGGCAAAAAAAAACACCTGCTAAAAGCAGGTGTAAGATCAGGTCGGTTAGACAACCGAGAGGTACCCGACTCAACGTGGTGTCTGATAACCCTGTAAGACTTTCGCGATACAGGCAGGCAGACAACAGGTACCCAAAATTGGCTCTGCGTCATTCCCAGGTTTATGTAGCCGAAGCAAACATAAGAGGTGGAATGAGCATCTACGCGTTAATTATTGCATAATCCATGCCAGTTGTTATTATTATTTTAATTATTTTTATAAATCAGTCACTTATATCTTAATACTTTTTTTGGGGTTCTTTCTCTTTGCGATGAGCGTCGTGTTATTACGACAAACCAGACAATGGATGTCGCATACAGGCGACAAACAAGGTAAAGACTTGTCAATCCTTGTTAAAACAGTAACTTAAGCGTCTCATTTTTGCGACAGCCATTACTATGACTCCGCTCTGACTCACTTCCGGGAGAAATGACGTGCCCGTCTGAGCGGATTTTCGCCCCTGAAAGACGACACTGCCTGCGCAACGTTGTCTCGCTGACGCCCGGCGCGAACCGCCTTCGGCGGTGCTCATCCTCTTTCATTCAGGCGAAAAAAATCTGTCTTTGCAGACAGGTTTCTAAAAATGGTCGGCGAGAGAGGATTACGCGCCCCTGCGGGACGCGCCCTTCGGGCCGTTGCGTTCGCAACGTTGTCTCGCTGAACGNGGACGCGCCCTTCGGGCCGTTGCGTTCGCAACGTTGTCTCGCTGACGCCCGGCGCGAATCGCCTTCGGAGGTTCTCATCCTCTTTTATTCAGGCGGAAAAAAATCTGTCTTTGCAGACAGGTTTCTAAAAATGGTCGGCGAGAGAGGATTACGCGCCCCTGCGGGACGCGCCCTTCGGGCCGTTGCGTTCGCAACGTTGTCTCGCTGCGCTCGGCGCAAACCGCCTTCGGAGGTTCTCACCCTCTTTTATTCAGGCGAAAAAAAACCTGTCTTTGCAGACAGGTTTCTAAAAATGGTCGGCGAGAGAGGATTCGAACCTCCGACCCACTGGTCCCAAACCAGTTGCGCTACCAAGCTGCGCTACTCGCCGATTTTTTTATTTTGTTTTGCCTGGTGCGAAGAGAGGGACTTGAACCCTCACGTCCGTTAAGACACTAACACCTGAAGCTAGCGCGTCTACCAATTCCGCCACCTTCGCGTATCCCAGCAAAATCTGGGGTGGCTAATGGGACTCGAACCCACGACAACTGGAATCACAATCCAGGGCTCTACCAACTGAGCTATAGCCACCACTGTACTGAATGTTGCAAGTCAAACCCACAGCATTTAAATCTTTGTTACTAACGCGGTACTCAAACCACCGAAGCTCTTACGCACAAACTAAATGGCGCGCCCGACAGGATTCGAACCTGAGACCTCTGCCTCCGGAGGGCAGCGCTCTATCCAGCTGAGCTACGGGCGCGTAGCGCCGTTGCGGATGTGCATACTAGAGATAAGCGCCCACGCTGTCTAGTGCTTTTTAAAGAAAATAGCGCGTTTGATTACGCTTTGTGCATTTCGTCGACAATTAACGCATTTATGCCGTTACTCGTGCGAAAAACCTGGCGTTAATCAGCGATCTTACAGATCGCCACGCCAGTGATAACGCAAATATTTCACCAGCTTCAACTGCCTGCGTAGGCGACTGGGCTGTTTGATTAAGCGATAAAACCATTCCAGTCCAAGCTTCTGCCAGATTACAGGCGCGCGCTTTACATGACCGGTAAACACGTCATAGGTACCGCCTACGCCCATATACAACGCATCAGGCCAGTGCTTCTGACACTCGGCCATTAAAAGTTCCTGACGCGGAGAGCCCATCGCTACCGTTACCAGCCTGGCTCCGCTGGCCGCAACCCTGGCAAACAGTGCATCGCGTTCCGCCGGGACAAAATAGCCATCCTGTGCACCCACAATATTCACGTTCCACTGACGACGCAGTTTATCGCAGGTTTCGTCCAACACTGCCTGCCGACCGCCGATCAAAAACACCGGCGTTCCGTTACGTCCGGCACGTTCCATTAAGGCTTCCCACAGATCGGCCCCTGCAATCCGCTGTACTGAGGCCTGCGGATATTTCTTGCGAACAGAGCGTACAATGCTGATGCCATCCGGATATTTGAATTCAGCCTGCTGAATTTGAGCACGCAGCGCTGCATCCTGTTCGGCATTCAGCACTTTTTCCGCATTGATGGCCACCAGCGTGCCGCTCCGGACAGCGGAATGCGGCATCAGGAAATCCACAAATGAAGCCATGCTGTCAAAGCCGTACAGCGTGATGCCGCGAATCACATAGCGTGGCGTTTCGGAAACTGTACTCATCTCTTTTTAATTCTTCCCTTAGATCCCAGAGGTTAATCAGGATGGGCTATGAAGCGCCCGCTCACGTCGGCTGCGAATCAGGCCGACATGATCCAGTAACCAGAAAAGCAATTTCGCCATCCCCAGACAGGCGGCAAAAATAATACAGAAAAACACAACACGTGAGCCAAACGCATCCAGCCCCTCGCGCGCCAGCACAATCATGTTGAATACGGCACCGAAACAAAAGCTTTGCAGAATCGCCCCGGTATAACGATTCGATTCATTGCGTCCGCGCTTATAGAGCGTGTCGAAAGCTTTGATGATGAGCCCAACGGCCACAGCGCCTGGCGGAATGGCCCAGACGCCGCCCATCACCAGTAGCGAACCGATTAAGGTAGGCGAAATCGCCAGTCCGGAATGGTTGTTCAGTACATCCCAGGTAAAGTAATTAGCGCTGTTCAGTACTGACAGAGGACGATCGGGCCACAGCCAGGTTGGGATAAACACATAGAAATCGCGCCACATGGGCGCTAAGCCCTGAAAGTCTATCTTATGGTAATTCTCCAGCAGCAAAGCCAGGTTTTCCCATGGCGAAAACGTATCGCGCGTCAGGTACAGAAAGGTGTAAAAAGCCTCGTCGCCCATGACAGCCAGATTGTAGCGACGCAACGCCAGCCAGAACATTCCCCCAATCGCCATCACGCCCGCAGCGGCCAGCATCCACAATGTGATCCAGCCACGTGTAATACCGATAAACAGAAATAACGCAAAAGCGATAATGATATTGGCACGCGTGCCACCAACCAGCGCGTAGGTCAGTAAGCCAAAGCTGACCGTGATGATGAGAAACAGCAGCCAGTTACGGCGCGTGGGATGCAAGAAATAGGGAATCAGCATCGCCGGGATGAAGAAATAAAAGAACCGCTTCAGTGCAACGCCAGACACTTCACTGGAAAAGATCTGGTTATAGGCCGTCAGTCGGAATAACAAAAATCCGTTATGGATAAAGAACACCGTTACGGTTGCAACCGCCACCAGCGCCAGTAGCCCACCGGTCAGATGCGTTTCGACCCGGTTCATTTGTAGCCAGGGCCGGGCAGGCGCTGCGGATGCCGGCCTGAGGCGCACCTTGTAACTGACAAAGTAAATAGCATAAAACGCCGTGGCCGACAGCATCGCCTGCAGCAGAAAATCCGCCGAAACCACCTGCGTATCAAACCGAAAGACCAGAATACTGGTTAGCGGAAAACCGAAGTAGAAGGTCAGTAAAAACAATAAGGTAAAAAACAGGTGGAAGTTAAACCGTTCCTGTTTAAGTTCGCGCATGTTCAGGGTCACAATGGTCACCAGTGACAGCACATACACGATCAGCAGACCACTAAATGCCATAAGACTCATGAGGGCTCTCCTTCGCAAAGGCGCAACGCTGTTCGCCAGCCTTCCAGATAGCCTGGGGCCAGGAAAGCAATGCGCTGTTTATCGCATCCCACAAGTTGCCGACGCGCCTCTGCGACGATATCAGGCGTCAGCGCATCGTCGTTGAACAAGACAGGAAGCTGCTGCGCGGTAACATCCCGCCAGAACGGATTTTTACGCGTCAGGGCGAAAGGCACATTAGCCTGAATCAGCAAACATAGCGTTCCCACGCCCTGCTGCCGTTCGAACATAAAATAGCCCAAATGGCAGCGTGCCAACAGCGCCAGATAGTCGTCAAAAGCAAGATTATCCCGCAGTAACCTTACCTGCCCCTGCGGAAAGAGTCTGTCGGCGGCGTTCTGAATCTGTCCGATATACTCATCATTGTCAGGCGGATAACCCAGCGGCACGTCAATGCGCACATCTTCGCCAAACTGAGCCTTGATCGCTGCAAGCCCCTCAATATGGCGGTTACTGGCGTCACCAGAATTACCCAGCAGCACGGTAAACGTCTTGTCTGGATGAGGCGTAATGGCGACTGCAGGTAACTTTGTGGGAAAATACAGTAAAGACTGCGGTACAGACTTGTGGCGTTGCTGGTAGTGATAAAGATCGCCCTGGGTGGCGAACAGGTGTGCAACGCGCCCCTGCGCAGCACGGCGCAGGAAATAAAACAGCCGGAACTTCAGGCTGCGTGAATCTTCATACAAATCCGCTCCCCAGACGTGCCAGAACAGTTGAGAACGGCGTAACCTGCCGCTCAGCAACGCCAGCCAAAGCCAGGGGTTAAACTGCCCGTGGCAAAAGAAGCGTTGGTCGCGATTTTTCGCCCGCTGCAACAGCGCCTCAGCCAGCGCTTTCTTACTGCTAAAGGTTTCAATGTGCAAAGCGCCAAAACCGGTGAGGTTTTCAGGCTGCGATGTCACCACCATAAAGTGACGCGGTGCAGTAACACGCTGCTCGATGCTCATCACGTCGTTAAAAAAACGCAACACCGTCAGATTGTGATGGGGAATATTGGATCCCAAAACGTGAATTAAAGTCATTTTTTTCGGCAGTAAAGAATAAATGCGCCACAGCAGAGCGCGAAATAGGTAACGTAGGTGAACATATAGGCTTGCGCTGCCCCACTGGCCCCCTGTAACGGGATAAGCCAGCGCGAGAACAGCGTCAGCAAAATAAACTGACTGATTTCGGTCAGCACATAAAAGCGTAATGAGGCTTTCGCGATGACCAGATAGCCGAAAACGTAGGCGCCGACTTTGAAAACATCGCCACAGAGTTGCCAGACAAACAAATCCCGCATGTCGTGAAATGCCGCGGAGAACAACAGGCTGATGGCGATATCACGCATCATCCACATGCTCAAGCTGGCCGCCGCGACCGCCGGTAACACAAAGCGTAACGCCCGGCCGATCTCACGCGCAATATCCTTTTTGTTATCTAACCGGGCCAGTGTCGGCAGTAGCCAGACGCTAAAGGTCGCGGTGATAAACTGCAGATAAGCATCAGATATACTGGTTACGCCCTGCCATAATCCTACCTGGGCCCAGCCGTTACTGGCCGCCAGTTGATTTCGCATCATCACCCAGGCAACCGGCAGGGTGACGGCGGTGATCAGCGCCATAATCGTGTATTTTGCCAGATGACGCGCCATTTCCGGCTGCCAGGTGGGCCGCAGCCAGCTCAAGGGGAGCGGGACACGACGTTTCAGTATTACCAGCGCTGGAAAAACGAGTAACGCGGGTACCAAAGCCAGCCCGGTCAATGCGCCCGCATAGCCCCCCAGCCACCAACACAGCACGTAGCCGAGCACGCCCGTTATGCTACCGCAAATCAGGGCCAGCGCATTACCGCGCGCATCACGGTAGCCTTTTATGAACGCCAGAAGCAGGTTTGCCCACGCAATACCAAACTGAAGAAAGGCAACGATACGTATCACGTTTTGATAGCGATCGTGACCAAACAGCGCAGTGCTGATGGGAGCCGCAGCCAATAAAAAGACCAGCGCCAGCAGCGTTGAGAAGCCCGTCACCATTGCCGAGGCGGTGCCGATTAGCGCGCGGAGTTGCCGGGGCTGTTGTTGATATTGTGCAACATACGTGGTGACGCCGTTAAAGATACCCGCTCCGGCCAGCACGCCCAGCACGGTGATGAGCTGGCGAAAGTTACCGGCCTGGCCCACGCCTTCCGGACCAAAGCTGATGGCCAGTAACTTGACGACCAGCAGCCCAACCGCAATTTTTACTATTGTCGATGAGGCGGTCCATAACGATGCTTTGGCTAATGACATCAGGAAAAAAAGCTCAGTAGCGAGCCGATCACGGTGCTCTGATTGTTATCCGACAGATTATAAAACAGCGGTAAACGTAATAAGCGCTCACTCTCTGCTGTAGTAAAACGATCCTCACCGGCAAAACGTGAAAAACGCTGGCCCGCAGGCGAACTGTGCAAAGGGATATAATGGAAAACGGCCAGGATTTCGGCCTCTTTAAGCCAGTTGATCAGGGCCTGACGATGCTTCTCATCACGCAGCTTTATATAAAACATATGGGCGTTGTGCTGACAATCAGCCGGGATGGAAGGCAATGTAATCTTGCCGTTTTCCGACAGCGGCTTCAGGGCATCGTAGTAACGTTGCCACAAGCGCAAGCGCTGTTGATTAATTCGAACAGAGGACTCCAGCTGCGCCCAGAGATAAGCCGCCTGCAGGTCAGCCATCAGATAGCTGGACCCCATATCGCGCCAGGTATATTTATCTACCTGTCCCCGGAAAAACTGACTGCGATTGGTGCCCTTTTCACGAATAATTTCTGCACGCTCCACAAGGCTGGCATCGTTAATTAACGTCGCGCCGCCTTCTCCACCTGCGGTGTAATTCTTGGTTTCGTGAAAGCTGAAACAGCCGATATGACCAATGGTGCCTAATGCCCGGCCTTTGTACGCTGACATCACGCCCTGCGCAGCATCCTCAATAACAAACAGCTTATACTGTGCCGCCAGCGCCATAATCGTATCCATTTCACAGGCAACGCCCGCATAGTGGACCGGCACGATAGCGCGGGTTTTATCGGTTATCGCCGCTTCAATCAGCGTTTCATCCATGTTCATGGTGTCGGGGCGCACATCCACGAACACAATTTTCGCGCCACGTAATACGAAGGCGTTGGCGGTTGAAACAAAGGTGTAGCTCGGCATGATCACTTCATCACCCGGCTGGATATCGATCAGCAGCGCGGCCATCTCCAGCGAGGCGGTACAGGAAGGCGTCAGTAACACTTTCGCACTACCGAAGCGCTGCTCCATCCACTGCTGACAACGGCGAGTATAACCGCCGTCGCCACACAGCTTGCCGCTGCTCATGGCAGACTGCATATACTCGATTTCGCTTCCCACAACCGGGGGCGCATTAAAGGGAATCATGACCTCTCCTGTAAAACCAGTACGCCGTGCTTTCAAGACGCGCGCCACTGCGTAGATAAAGACGCATCGCCGTAAGATTACTGATTTGCGTGGCAACCCGCAGACGTTCGAGCTGACGCGCACGGCCCCAGTCCGCTGCAGCCAGCATCAGGCGCTGACCGATACTTTGTCCCTGCGCCTCAGGCACCACCGCCAGCAGGCCAATACGCGCATCGCCTTCGACCTCGCGTAAAGAGACAAAGCCCTGAAGCGCGCCGCGTTCATCACTGGCGACAAGGCACTGGTGATCGAAGGTGCCGCGGACCGCATTTTCGATCCACTGCGCATAGAAGCGGGCACTGTCATCAGGCGCAAACCACGGCGTGCGAAAACGACTTTGACGGAAGGCCAGAGATGCGGCTTCGCGTAATGCTGGGATTTGTGTTTCCCGCGCAATACGAATGCCAGTCTGGCGTTCGGTGCGTTTGATCGTCAACGACAAATCCACTTCACCTTCCACCAGGTGAAACTGATGCTGATTTAACGCATCGATGATGTCGGTTTGTTCCGCTGACACTTTGATTTGAAACAGCGCGCAGGCGTGCCGAAGCGCGTTTTCGAGCGACAGATCCCCCCCGGTTTCCAGCCTCACGGCGTCAAAGCCGAAGAACTGGCTCTCCCAGGTGAGTGGATTAACCTTAACGTGGACAGACATAAGTTAATCGGATCCTTGTTAACCAGAGGTTTTTAGCGCCAGACACCTTTCGTATCAACAACCCATTGCTGAGTAATGTGCGCAGCATCAACACGGCGGAATGCATGGTGATCGACCAGCATCACCAAAATATCCGCCTCCTGCAGCGCCTGCTCGGTTGAAACCAGGGTGGCCTGTGTCGCCAGGATGTCGGGAATCTGCTGAATATGCGGTTCGGTTACCCACGTGCGGCCCTGATGCCAGTCGGCAATCAGGTGCGCCACTTCCATGGCTGGGCTTTCACGCAGGTCATCAATGTTCGGTTTAAACGCCAGGCCAAAGCAGGCAATGGTCAGATCGCTGGCACGTTTTCCGGTCTGCATCAGGCAGTCTGCCAGCGCTTTTTTTACCTGGTCCAGCACCCAGTGCGGCTTGGCATCATTTACTTCGCGAGCGGTACGAATCAGGCGTGCTAAGTCCGGATTCTGCGCCACGATAAACCAGGGATCGACCGCAATGCAGTGCCCGCCGACGCCTGGCCCAGGCTGCAGGATATTGACGCGCGGATGACGATTCGCCAGTGCAATAAGCTCCCAGACATTAATCTGCTGCGCAGCACAAATTAGTGACAGCTCATTGGCAAAGGCGATGTTTACGTCGCGGAAGCTGTTTTCTGTCAGCTTGCACATTTCAGCGGTGCGTGCATTTGTCTCGACGCACTCGCCCTGTAAAAAAATACGATACAAATCACTCGCACGGGCAGAACAGGCTGGCGTCATGCCACCAATCACGCGATCGTTGCTGATCAGCTCAGTCATGATCTGACCGGGTAAAACGCGTTCGGGACAGTAGGCGACAAAGACGTCAGGATCCCCGTCGTGCTGTGGGAAACGCAAATCAGGTCGCGCCGCGGCCAGCCAGTCGGCCATCTGCTCTGTACTGCCAACCGGAGAAGTCGATTCCAGAATCACCAGATCGCCTTTTTTCAGTACCGGCGCAATCGACAGCGCAGCCGCACGCACAAAGCGTAAGTCCGGTTGGCGCTCCGCCATAAAGGGCGTGGGCACGGCGATCAAAAAAGCGTCAGCGGCTTCGGGTTGCGTCGTAGCACGTAAATCTCCACGCTCGACCGCAGCCTGAACCACCCGATCCAAATCGGGTTCGACAATATGAATGGCACCACGATTGATGGTGTCAACCGCGTGGGCATTGATATCGACGCCCACCACTTTCTTTCCCTTTGAGGCAAAAACGGCTGCGGTTGGCAGCCCAATGTAACCCAGTCCAATAACGGAAATGGTTTCAAAACTCATAAGTTGGCTCTGTTATCTTTTAAGGCTTGCAATATTCGCCCGCAGGCTTCGCCATTCCCATAAGGGTTATGGGCACGGCTCATGGTCTGCCAGGCCTCATCATCGTTAAGTAATGTACTGACCTCATTAACAATTCTTGCCGTGTCCGTACCAACCAGCTTCACCGTTCCAGCTTCGACGGCCTCTGGACGCTCGGTGGTTTCACGCATCACCAAAACGGGTTTACCCAGTGAAGGCGCTTCTTCCTGAATACCGCCAGAATCGGTGAGAATCAGCCACGCCCGGTTCATCAACCAGACAAACGGCAGATACTCCTGAGGATCAATCAACACAATGTTATCAATGCCGCGCAGAATGCGGTTAACGGGTTCATGTACGTTAGGATTGAGATGGACCGGATAAACGATTTGCGCATGAGGATGCTGGCGCGCAATCTGGGCCAGAGCGCTACAGATGCGCTCAAAACCTTCGCCGAAGCTTTCACGACGATGACCCGTCACCAGTACCAGCTTTTTACTGTCATCAAGAAAGGGATAGCGTGAAGCCAGCTGCGCGTTTATCTCATTATCGTCCAGCACCCGATCTCGCACCCATAGCAAGGCATCAATTACCGTATTACCGGTGACAACAATACTGTCGTCGGCGAGGTTTTCATCCAGCAGGTTCTGTCGGGAACGCAGTGTGGGCGTAAAGTGTAAACGGGCAAGATGTCCCGTCAGCTTACGATTCCCCTCTTCAGGCCACGGCGAAGCCAGATCGCCCGTGCGTAAACCTGCTTCAACATGCCCGACGGGGATTTGCTGATAGAAAGCCGCCAGGCTGGCCGCCAGCGTGGTCGTCGTATCCCCGTGGACCAGCACAATATCGGGTTTGAAATCGAGCAGTACGGTATGCATGCCTTGTAAAATACGGCAGGTTATCTCCGTTAATCCCTGTTCGGGTCGCATAACGTTGAGGTCGTAGTCAGGTTGCAGCTGAAACAAGCTCAGCACCTGATCAAGCATTTCACGGTGTTGCGCAGTGACGCACAGCCGTGATTCAAAAGCAGGGTCCTGTGCCAGTGCCTGCACGAGTGGTGCCATCTTAATGGCTTCAGGTCGGGTGCCAAAAACTGTCAGAACTTTCACACTGTTTCTCTCAATCTTGTGTATCTGACATCGGACGCTGACGACGCGCTAGCGCCACGCCCGCACCAACCAGCGCACCTACCGCGCCCCACATCACCATCATAAATGCCCGGCGGGGACTGTCGCGTGAAACCGGCTCTTCCGGCGTACGCAAATAACGGTAGGTCTGGAATTTGCTGTTAAGCGTCGGGCCTGCATCCAGTGTGGTCAGCATCGCTTTATTTTGGTCGTAGCTGATATCAAAGCTCGGCCCGGTTGCTCTCAGGGTTTCTAACTGCCCCTGCAATAAAGGCTGGCCCATTAGAAACAGATCGCTGTCAGCCAGGTTTTCGCTCACCTCACGCGTCTGCTTCTCATTAATGCCCTGCTGGCTGGCAATTTTCAGCGCCTGTTCCAGCCGATGTTGCCGTCGCAGGAATACCGCATTCGCTACGTCTTCCTGACGTTTGACCTGCGCCTTAAGCTGGCTGGTCCGTGCCTGCCACGCCCCCGTTAACTCTGCATTGAGATGGCGTGCAGCGCGTTCACTGGCATAGGCAATATACTGGCGCAGCAAATTGTTCGCATCCGCAGCAGTTTCTGCCTTGAGTTTGACGCTGTCGAAAATATTTCGTGCGCTATCCGCTGGCGTAAACTGAATGTTATCAATCATATCGTCCAACAAGGCAGCATCATTGTGGGCATTGCCGCTTTTTCGCGTTTTATAATAATCGGTTTGCTGCCAAAACTCCCGGCGGGTATCCCAGGATGAGAGCTGCATCAGGAACTCCTGATACACCTCGTCCATCACGGTAGGTGACGCCGTATTTAACGTTAAAGCGTTATTGCGCATATCCAGATTGTTCAGGAACTGTTGCTGGGAATAGTAGGATCCCAGCATATTCACCGTAGGCCGCCCTGTTATCGCGGTCGTGCTCCACACCTGTTTCATCAGCAGCGTTGCTATCCAGGCTACCAATGCAAACACGATTGCACAGCCGACTATCCAGCGCTTTCCACGCCATAGGCTGCAGCCCAGGCCGCGAATATCCAGTTCGTTCTCCACAACGTTAGCGCGCATCAGAGCGTTATCCTTTGTTAAGTCTAATCAAACTTTTCTTTATCAATATCACCAGGAGTATTCATCCGACGCTTAAAGCGCCGTATGCGTCTCGCTATACGCCAGGAGTGTTTCAGGCAATAGCCGTAGGCCATAAACGCTAGCAGAAAAAGGACTAGCATGACCCACTCAGGAACAAACGCGAGGTACTCACCCAACACGCCCACGCCTGCAAGTAAGGCAGCAGCGACAGTTATCAGTACGAAAGCCTGACGCGAGCTAAACCCGGCACGCATTAATAAATGATGAATATGCTGGCGATCGGCAGAAAAGGGACTCATCCCCTTGCGCAGACGGCGGTACATAATGGCGACCATATCCATCAACGGGATGGCTATCAGCCATAATGCGGTCACTGGCGAAATGGGATGACTCAGCCCCTGGGTCGTTTCCAGCAAAATCCAGATAATGGTGAAGCCAATCATCGTGCTGCCTGCATCGCCCATAAAAACTTTATAGCGGCGACCCAGTAAACCCAGATTGAGAATGATATAGGGGAGGATGGCGGCAATCATTGCAAAGCACCACATCGCCAGGCTGTATTGACCATCCAGTGAGAGAATAAGGCCCATTGCGCCAAAGGTCACTGAAGAGAGCCCTCCCAGTAACCCATCAATACCATCAACCATATTGAAAGCATTGATTGCCGCCCAGACGGCAAAGAGCGTTAACACATAACCAAAGGGCCCCACAATTAACTCAACCGGACCAATAATGAATCCCAGGCTCAACAGATAGAGTTTCGCGCCAGCCATCATCACTATAGCCACCGCAGCCTGTATCACGGCACGGATTTTGACGCTGATATCGAACCGATCATCCAACGCCCCGACGATGACTAAAATTGCTGAGCAGGCCAGGTACAACGTGGCATGGGGCAAATAATAGTTAGTGATGGCAAAGGTGAAAGCAATGCCAGCAAAAACAGAAATACCGCCAACCAGTGGGATATCGCCATGATGGCGTTTACGCGAGTTAGGTGAGTCTACCAGACCAACCTTTTTAGCTGCTTTACGAGCAAGGAAAAGAAACACAAGGGAAAAGATAAAAACTAAACCAAGCTCAGTACTCATAGTGAGTAAATTCACGTTAAACGCTCTCAGCTATCATCCTGGAACTCACCATACGCTAAAAATCACGCCTGTTACCGTTCCAGATTCCGAATTCGGCATGAAGAGGTGCACGAACGGTTAATCGTCCACCACTGCCACCGTCATTATTATTACGTCTGCCAGCACTCAATCCTATAGCCCGAAAATAAAAAACGCCACGTCAGAACGTGGCGTCAGGGCTATTTTATGATCTTTTAAAGTAAAAAAACGCCATCTTGCTCAGATGACGCTCTACAGGATCAAGAACGCTTCATCATATCGAAGAATTCGTCGTTGGTTTTGGTCATGGCCAACTTGTTAATCAGGAATTCCATCGCGTCGATTTCACCCATTGGATGGATAATCTTACGCAGGATCCACATTTTCTGCAGCTCTTCCTGAGAGGTTAACAGCTCTTCTTTACGGGTACCTGAACGGTTGTAGTCAATCGCCGGGAAAACACGTTTTTCGGCGATCTTACGTGAGAGATGCAGCTCCATGTTACCGGTGCCTTTAAACTCTTCGTAAATCACTTCATCCATCTTCGAACCAGTATCCACCAGAGCGGTCGCAATGATGGTCAGGCTACCGCCCTCTTCCACATTACGTGCCGCACCGAAGAAACGCTTAGGACGATGCAGGGCGTTGGCGTCCACACCACCGGTCAGTACTTTACCGGAGGCCGGAACGACGGTGTTGTAGGCACGGGCCAGACGCGTGATGGAGTCGAGTAAAATGATGACGTCTTTTTTGTGCTCGACCAGGCGCTTGGCCTTTTCGATCACCATCTCGGCCACCTGAACGTGACGCGAAGCCGGTTCATCGAAGGTAGACGCGATCACTTCACCTTTCACCAGGCGTTGCATCTCTGTCACTTCTTCCGGACGCTCATCGATTAGCAGCACCATCAGCACACAGTCTGGATGGTTGTAAGCAATGCTCTGCGCGATATTCTGCAGCAGCATCGTTTTACCGGCTTTCGGCGGTGCCACAATCAGACCACGCTGACCACGACCAATCGGTGACGCCAGGTCCAGTACGCGAGCGGTTAAGTCTTCAGTTGAGCCATTACCCCGCTCCATACGCAGACGGCTGTTAGCGTGCAGCGGCGTGAGGTTTTCGAACAGAATCTTGTTACGCGAGTTTTCTGGTTTGTCGTAGTTAACTTCGTTAACTTTCAGCAGGGCAAAGTAGCGCTCACCTTCTTTTGGTGGACGGATTTTGCCGGCGATGGTGTCACCAGTGCGGAGGTTAAAGCGGCGAATTTGGCTGGGAGAAACGTAGATGTCATCAGGACCGGCGAGGTAGGAGCTGTCTCCAGAGCGGAGGAATCCAAATCCATCCTGCAATATCTCCAGCACACCATCACCGAAGATGTCCTCGCCGCTTTTCGCGTGCTGCTTCAGGATTGAGAAAATAATGTCCTGCTTGCGCATACGAGCCTGATTTTCCAGCCCCATATTCTCGCCGAGGGTAATCAGCTCAGAAACCGGCGTATTCTTTAATTCGGTAAGATTCATATTGATGGGTTCTTAAACTCGGGGTAATACTCGAAATGTTTGTCGTGAATGGTATGGCAGTTAGTCCATGCCTGTTCTGTTAATGACTTTTTCAACTCTTCTCAACGATCATCGTCTTGAATAATGACTGGGAGCGAGGAGACGGTCGACTTAGTCAGAGTAGAGCTAGTCGTTAGATTGCTAAACCGCTGGTAGGTACAGTATGACAGGGTCTAACAAGAGAAAACTTTGAATGCTAACTACAAGGTATGTTCATAGTGCAGTGAAAATAAGTTAGCACGCTTAAAAGCGAACGTCCAGCAGCAGGCAAAAATTTAACCACTGCCGGACGCCCGGCCCGATTACGCCAGGTTGGCGTTCAGGAACTCTTTTAACTGACCTTTGGACAATGCGCCCACTTTTGTCGCAGCGACTTCACCGTTTTTGAACAGCAGCAGCGTCGGGATGCCGCGAATGCCGTATTTAGGCGCAGTGCCTGGGTTATCGTCAATATTCAGCTTAGCGATGGTCAGTTTGCCATCATACTCTTCTGCAACTTCATCAAGGATTGGCGCGATCATTTTACAAGGACCACACCATTCAGCCCAGAAATCTACCAGTATAACGCCGTCGGCTTTTAGCACGTCGGTGTCGAAACTGTCATCGGTCAGATGAACGATTTTATCGCTGCTCATGTTTTACTCCACAAGATTGTGCCTGGCGAATTGGCGTAATATAAACCAATGTTGGTTGACTTTATTTCATCGGATACGCTTTCGTAAAGCGATAGTAAGCTGATATTCTACCACACTATGAGCAAAACACACTTAACTGAACAGAAGTTTTCCGACTTCGCCCTGCACCCTCTGGTGGTGGAAGCCCTTGATAAAAAAGGGTTTCATAACTGCACGCCTATCCAGGCGTTAGCACTGCCGTTTACGCTTTCAGGGCGTGATGTCGCAGGTCAGGCGCAAACCGGTACCGGCAAAACGATGGCGTTTTTAACGTCAACGTTTCATCATCTTCTCTCTCACCCTGCTCCAGAGGGCCGCCAGGTTAACCAACCTCGCGCTTTAATTCTGGCCCCAACCCGTGAACTTGCGGTGCAAATTCACGCCGATGCTGAACCACTGGCGGCATCAACCGGCCTTAAATTAGGTCTGGCTTACGGTGGCGATGGCTACGACAAACAGTTAAAAGTACTGGAAAACGGTGTCGACATTCTGGTGGGTACCACCGGCCGTTTAATCGATTACGCCAAGCAGAATCACGTCAATCTCGGTGCCATTCAGGTCATGGTACTGGACGAAGCCGATCGCATGTTCGATCTCGGCTTTATAAAAGATATCCGCTGGTTGTTCCGTCGCATGCCTGCGGCCACGCAACGCCTGAGCATGCTGTTCTCCGCCACGCTCTCTTACCGCGTGCGTGAGCTGGCATTCGAGCACATGAACAGCGCCGAATACGTTGAAGTTGAACCTGAGCAAAAAACCGGTCATCGCATTAAAGAAGAGCTTTTCTACCCTTCGAATGAAGAGAAAATGCGCCTGTTACAGACGCTGGTAGAAGAAGAGTGGCCTGACAGAGCAATCATTTTTGCGAATACCAAGCATCGCTGTGAAGACATTTGGGGCCATCTGGCTGCAGACGGTCACCGGGTCGGCCTGCTGACGGGTGACGTGGCACAGAAGAAGCGTTTACGTATCCTGGATGACTTTACCAAAGGCGATATTGATATTCTGGTCGCGACCGACGTTGCGGCTCGTGGCCTGCATATTCCTGCGGTGACGCACGTATTTAACTATGACCTGCCGGACGATCGCGAAGACTATGTTCACCGCATTGGCCGTACGGGACGTGCAGGCGCAAGCGGTCACTCCATCAGCCTGGCCTGTGAAGAGTACGCATTAAACCTGCCCGGTATTGAAGAGTACATTGGTCACAGCATTCCGGTGAGTAAATACAACAGCGACGCGCTGTTAACTGAATTACCGCCACCGAAACGTCTGACGCGCAATCGCTCAGGCAACGGTCAGCGTCGCGGAGGCAACAATACCGGCCGTCGCGGTGCACCCCGTCATAGCAACCGTAAACGTTCGGGTTAAGTTGACCATGCTAAGCGCATCGACTCTCTATGCTGCAATTGATTTAGGCTCTAACAGCTTTCATATGCTGGTCGTCAGCGAAGTGTCAGGAAGTATCCAGACCATCGCCAAAATCAAGCGCAAGGTGCGCCTGGCAGCAGGCCTGGATAAATCCAATTGCCTGTCCGCCGAAGCCATGGCCCGGGGCTGGCAATGTCTGCGGCTTTTCTCTGAACAGCTTCAGGATATTCCTCCCGATCAAATTCGGGTAGTGGCAACCGCCACGTTACGCATTGCCGCTAATGCGCAGGCGTTTCTTGATAAGGCGCAACAGATTCTGGGTTGCACCATCAATGTGATTAGCGGCGAAGAAGAAGCGCGTCTGATTTATCAAGGCGTAGCACATACTACCGGGGGTTCCGATCAACGCCTGGTCGTGGATATCGGCGGTGGCAGCACAGAGTTAGCCACCGGCGATGGCTCCCATGCCAACGTGTTGTTTAGCCTGCAGATGGGCTGTGTCACCTGGCTGGAGCGATTCTTTGGCGATCGCCACCTGGCTAAAGAGAATTTTGACCAGGCTGAAGAGGCTGCCAAAGCGATGCTGAAACCTGTTGCCGGAGAACTGCGCAAACAGAGCTGGCAGGTGTGCGTTGGTGCGTCCGGAACCGTTCAGGCCCTGCAGGAAATCATGGTCGCCCAAGGCATGGATGAGCGCATCACCCTGAGTAAGCTACAGCAGTTAAAACAGCGGGCCATTCAGTGCGGCAAACTTGAAGAGCTTGAAATCGAAGGCCTGACGCTGGAGCGGGCGTTAGTGTTTCCAAGCGGTTTGTCCATTCTTATCGCCATCTTTCAGGAACTCAATATTGACAGCATGACGCTGGCCGGCGGCGCGCTGCGCGAAGGGCTGGTGTACGGAATGCTGCACCTGCCTGTCGATCGGGATATTCGCAGCCGCACGCTGCAAAATGTGCAGCGCCGGTTCAATATTGATGTCTGCCAGGCAGACAGAGTCCGGCAGCTAGCGGAAAGTTTTTTTCGCCAGGTCAGTGTTCACTGGAAACTGGATCAGCGCTGTCGGGAGCTTCTGCTAAGCGCCTGTGCGATTCATGAAATCGGGCTGAGCGTCGATTTCCGTCAGGCACCGCAGCACGCGGCCTATCTGGTCCGCCACCTTGATCTTCCGGGTTTCACCCCAGCGCAGAAAAAATTGCTGGCCTGTTTACTGCAAAATCAAAGTGGCAGCATCGACCTTGCGCTACTCACGCAACAAAACGCCCTGCCGCCGCGGCTGGCCGAGCGTTTGTGCCGTCTGCTACGGCTGTCCATTATCTTCTCGACTCGGCGTCGTGATGACACGTTACCCGCCGTTCGTATGCAGGCGGATGATGAAGCACTGCACGTTACGTTACCGGCGGGCTGGCTGGAAGCACATCCTCTGCGGGCCGAGCTGCTCGAACAGGAAAGCCACTATCAGTCCTATGTTCACTGGTCGTTAACGCTTTCCTGATCCCGTCTGCGACGGATTAGCTCTTTTTCGCCTTTTCCAGCATTGCACGCAACCCGGCCACCCGACTCTGGCCGGTTTTCATGCGCTCCTCTGCACTAACCACTTTGCGCTCGGTTTCCCACACTACGTCGTCCTGCGGCAGCTCCAGCAGAAAGCGGCTGGGTTCAGGGCGGATGAGCTCACCATACTGACGGCGCTCCCGACACAAGGTAAACGTCAGCTCTTTCTGCGCGCGGGTAATGCCAACGTAGGCCAGACGGCGCTCTTCCTCAATGTTGTTCTCATCGATACTGCTCTGATGCGGCAACAGCCCTTCTTCCATGCCGACCAGAAACACGTAGGGGAACTCCAGCCCTTTTGAGGCATGAAGCGTCATCAGCTGTACCTGATCAAGCTCTTCGTCGCTCTCACCGCGCTCCATCATGTCGCGCAGCGTAAAGCGGGTGACAACCTGCGCCAGCGTCATCGGCTCATCCAGATCGCTACCCTCCAGCATTTCCGTCATCCACTGAAACAGCGTATTGACGTTTTTCATCCGCATTTCAGCGGCTTTGGGGCTGCCCGATGTCTCAAACAGCCAGCTTTCGTAATCGATGCCGCGAATCAGATCGCGCACGGCATTAACCGGTTCACGCTCACTGAGCTGGATAATGTCGTTGAGCCAGTGGGTGAAGCGCTGCAGATGTTCAAGGCCGCGCCCCGTCAGCGTTTGCCCAAGGCCCACATCAAAGCTGGCGTTAAACAGGCTTTTATTGCGGATATTGGCCCACTCACCGAGTTTTTGCAGCGTTGCCGGACCAATCTCGCGCCGTGGCGTATTCACAATACGCAAGAAAGCGCTGTCATCATCGGGATTGGTCAGCACCCGCAGATAAGCCAGCAGGTCTTTGATCTCAGGACGAGAGAAAAACGAGGTCCCGCCTGAAATGCGATAGGGAATGCGGTTCTGCATCAAGAATTTTTCGAACACGCGGGACTGATGATTACCGCGGTACAGTATCGCGTAATCTTTATACTGCGTTTTATTGATAAAGTGATGGGCAATGAGTTCGCCCGTTACCCGTTCGGCCTCATGTTCTTCGCTATTGGCACTCAGCACCTTGAGTTCACTGCCCAGACCCAGTTCAGAAAAAAGACGCTTCTCAAACACATGGGGATTATTGGCGATCAAAATATTCGCGGCTTTGAGAATACGCTGTGAAGAGCGGTAGTTTTGCTCAAGCTTGACCACCTCCAGCGCCGGAAAATCCTCATTAAGCAGGACCAGATTCTGTGGCCGGGCACCGCGCCAGGAGTAAATCGACTGATCGTCATCTCCTACAACGGTAAAACGCGCACGGGTGCCGACCAACAGCTTCACCAGTTCGTACTGACTGGTGTTTGTGTCCTGATATTCATCCACCAGCAGGTAGCGAATACGTTGTTGCCAGCGCTCGCGGACGTCCTGATTACGCTGTAGCAGAAGCGTAGGCAACAGAATGAGGTCGTCAAAATCCAGCACGTTACAGGATTTGAGATGCCGGTCATACAGGGCATAGCAATGGGCAAACACGTTATCCCGCTCCGAGCGGGCCAGCGCGGCCGCCTGCGGCGGATCAACCAGATCGTTTTTCCAGTTCGAAATGGTAGAAATGAGCTGCTGCAGTAACGTCTTGTCCTCTTCCAGCCACTCGCTGGTGAGGTCTTTGAGTAACGCCAACTGATCCTGATCGTCGAACAGGGAAAAGTTGGACTTCATGCCCAGCGCCACATATTCGCGCTTGATGATTTCCAGACCCAGCGTGTGAAACGTGGAGATCATCAGGCCGCGCGCCTCTTTGCGCCCCAGCGTTTGCGCCACGCGCTCTTTCATTTCGCGTGAGGCTTTATTGGTGAAGGTCACGGCGGCGATATGGCGGGCCTGATAGCCACACTCACGAATCAGATGCGCGATTTTGTTGGTGATTACGCGGGTTTTTCCCGAGCCAGCGCCTGCCAGCACCAGACAGGGACCGGTAACAAATTCGACGGCTCGTTGTTGGCTGGAGTTTAAACGCATCGGGACATCGCTCTGTTGAAATAAGATACCGATTTCAAACCGCAAGCCGGCATGTACAGGCTCAGTGAACAGGTGCGGTAAACGCATCTGCGATTTGAAAAGACAGGTTTATAATGGGGGACGATTATACACAACAGAGACATTATCATGGCGAAAACTGCCGCAGCTTTACATATTCTGGTGAAACACGAGGCACAGGCAATCGCCCTGCTGGAAAAACTGCAAAAAGGCGAAAACTTCCAGCAGCTTGCCCGCAAGCATTCTGTGTGCCCTTCTGGTCGGAACGGGGGAGATTTAGGCGAGTTTCGTCGGGGAAAAATGGTCGCGGCTTTTGATAAAGCGGCATTCACCTGCCCGTTGCTACAACCTTTCGGGCCGGTGAAAACCGCTTTTGGTTATCACATTATCAAAGTGCTCTATCGCAACTGATCACTTCTTCTTCATCTGCTGCAGGACCCGGCTGCACTGATTCTCGTCAGTATCACTGGGTGAAATCAGCGCCAACAGCGCTGCCGCAGGCCCGACCACAGCACCTAATGCCACCGCCGCCGCCCCGCGTGCCAGTAAGGGACCGGTTTTCACGCCAGCGTCCGGATGCTTGAAGGTGCCCCGAACATACAAGGGCGAGCGCAGGGTCACGATTCGGATGCCTTTACTTTCTGGATTGACTGAAAGATCCAGCCGCTCGTTGGCAAAGTTCGCGTTGCCTGACACGTTAATGACGGCATTTTCCGTATCGAACACGAACAGGTTTGGCGTGGCCAGACCGTTTTGCAGTTTAAGATCGGTGGCCGCACAGTTAATACGAACTTCATCATCACCAAACAGCTTACCGACCAGATAGTTGCCGACGTTGAGTCCGGCAATTTCCATCAGGTTGCGGCTGATCAGTCCGTCGTTCATCAGCAGTTTCAACTGACCGTTGCTGGTTGCCAGCAGGTCAGCAACGGAGTTGCCGGTGCCGGTCAGGCTGGCATCGCCGTTCAGCTGCCCAAGGCTGTTTTGCATTGCCTGTACGTCGGGGAACAGCTGGCGCAGGCGAAGTTTACGGGCATGAATATCGGCCCGGCCCCGCATCGGTGAGCGATTCCCTTCCAGGCGGATGGTGCTGTTCAGATTACCGCCCGCCATACCGAAACGGAGTGGATCAAGCAGCAGGTTTCCGTTATCGAGCTGCAAATGGGTATAAAGATCGCTCAACGGTAGTGAACTGCTGTGTTCGATGCGCTTGCCGCTAAACTTCACATCCGCATCCATAACGTCCCAGCTTTTGGTGTCGAACCTGTCGTGAGGCAGAACGCGATCCGCAGGCTGTACGGTTTTTTCACCGCGTTTTGCCTTGGCCTGTTCGGTTTTCTCGCTGCCCTTGCCCGAGTTAACGCCGATCAACGGGCCCAGATCCGCCATACGTAACTGATCCGATCTGAGTTCACCGACCAGTTTTGGCCGTGGCTTGCCCTGGCTGTAGGTCAGAGAGCCATGAATATCGCTGTCGCCAATATGACCATTAAATCCCTGGTAACGAAAAACGGCGCCGTCTTTGCCGGTAAATTTGGCAATCAGGCGGCCATCGGTTTCATAAGGCGGGGTATCCGGTAACAGAACGCCGGTCAGACCATAGAGGTTTGCCAACGTATCGCCAGAAAAACGTAGACGCACGTCCAGCCCGCCCAGATTCAGGGGATCCTGAACGCCGCCGGTCAGCTGTACGCGCGTGCTACCGTTCCGAACGTCTGCCTGAATCGGGAACGCTGTGGTCTGACTACGCAGGGATAACATGCCGCCAATCTTGCCCTGCCCCGTGAGTTTTTCATTGTGGTAGCTGCCGCTTGCCTGCCAGCCAAAGACAAAATCATCCGCGCCTTGTTGTTTATCGTCTCCGCCCGCGATTTGTGAATAGGGCACAGGCTTGCCGAGCGGGTTAACCTTCAGCGTGACATCGCCCTGGTTAACGGCATCGCGGTAGAGAATGGTGCCCTGATCGAACAGAATATTATCGAGACGAAATGACCAGGCTGAAGGTGGCGCATTGTCATCTTTGCTGTCGCTGTCAGCGAGGGTAAAGGTCCAGTTGTTTTTCTTATCGGCGGTCTGAATCAGGCGGGCATCAGGCTGCTGCAGTTTTATCCACGGGATAAAGACTTCTTTGTGCAGTAGGGCCAGCGGGGCAAGTGTGGCGTCCACGCGTTGCAGGTGGATCATGGTCACGTCAGGAATATCAGGGGGATTGCCCAACATAATGTCTTCGGCGTGCAGATGAGGCCAGGGTAACCAGCCGCGCCATCCGGGTTCTTCAGGGTTACGCTGCCATGCGACGCCCAAATCCCCCCGAATGGCAAAGGGACGGTTAAGTTCCGCAGACACTTTCTGATTAATAGTGGGTTTCAGGCGATTCCAGTCGAATGTTGCAATGACTATCACTACAACGACGATCAGCAATACAACAATCCCGCCAATCCAGCTTACAATTTTTCCGGCGCGTGACATTAGGCTTCCTCCCTGCTCTTTCACGGTCTCCGTTAAAGATAGTCGAGAGCGCGCGGGAAGGGATCAATCAAGCTGGACAGGAAGGCTTTCCAGTTCGGAAAAGGGAGCAGGACGAGAAAAAAAATACCCTTGAGCCGCCATCGCCGGGGACGATTTAACCTGATCCCACTCCTGTTGCGTCTCAACGCCTTCAACAATCACGCCGTTGCAGTAACGATTTATCAGCGACAACAGCATGGGAAAAAGTATCCGGCCTTCATCTGACGCACGTAAGAGAATAAAAAGTTCACGTGACAGCTTAATGTAGTCGTATTTAAGCTCGGTCAGTGCAGAGAAGTTCGCCATGCCCGAACCGAAATCATCCAGCCACAACGGCCCCAGTTCAGGCATTTGCGCGACCATCTCCTCCTGAGGCAGGACGTGGTGCTCGGTCAGCTCAAAGCGAACCCAGGGTAAACGGGTAATCAGACTGCGAATCGGTACATGGTTTTGTATCAACGACAACGAAGGGCCGTCAATATTCACTGATGCCATGACGTTATTGCGACCAAAGAACGATTCCCACTGGGTGAGTAATTCTAACTGCTCCTGAACAATAACAAGGCGTTGTGCTATTTCCAGCTCAGAAAAATAGGCTTCAGGAGACAGTTTCTTCTCTGGTTCAGACGGATGTGTGATGGCCGTCAGCAGTTCAATCGCCAGCAGTTGCCCCGAAACCTTATAGATGGGCTGAAAGGTATAGCTGCGTTGACACTGTTGCCAGATGAGACGTTTTTTTTGCTGCGGATTGATGTCAATTGAAGAAGGTAGCCATTGACTAAAATTCTCCATAACCATGGTCTTTTCCTGGTTGATAGTAAGCGCCTTCATCTGGCGGCCTGGCAGCGTTTATCGTTTAACATTCGACAACTTAGTGAAAACCCGGCCACGTTGAAGCAACGAGTCTACGCCTCTTTTAGTGCGACAATCGCCGAAACAAGCCGCTTTATCGGGTTAATTATCGCTTTACCTCACCCTAAATTAAATTAAAACGCTGTTTTAAAAAGTTGACGATGACGCTAACAAACGCGAGACTGAAGCAAATGTAAACTACAGGCCTTAAACCATGACGCATAAAAAAATCGCCGTTATCGGTGAATGCATGATTGAACTGTCCGAAAAAGGCGACAACATTAAACGCGGCTTTGGCGGTGATACGCTCAATACGGCCGTTTACCTTGCCCGACAGGTCGATCAACACAAAATCCGGGTGGATTACGTGACGGCGCTGGGAAACGATCCCTTTAGCGCACAGATGATCGCCCGCTGGCAGCAGGAAAACGTGCATACCGACCTGATCCAACGCCTTGAGGATAAAATGCCCGGTCTGTACATGATCCAGACAGACGACCAGGGCGAGCGCACATTCTGGTACTGGCGCAATGACGCGGCGGCACGCTACTGGCTAAATGGCCCTCTGGCAGAAGACATTTGCCAGCAGCTGGAACATTACGACTACCTTTATCTCAGCGGTATCAGTCTTGCTATCCTGACTGACGCCAGCCGTGCAAAGCTCATGCAGCTGCTGGCAAACTGCCGCAAAAACGGAGGCAAGGTGATTTTCGATAATAATTACCGGCCTCGCCTTTGGAAAGACAATGCCAGCACTCGCCAGGCCTATCAAAAGATGCTCGACAACACGGATATTGCCTTCCTGACGCTGGATGACGAGCATCTGTTATGGGGCGTGCAGCCTGTCGAAGACGTCATTGCCCGGGCACGTCAGGCAGGCGTTAGCGAGATCGTCATCAAGCGCGGTGCGGAATCCTGCCTGATTGCCGCGGAAGACCAGCCTGTTAGAGAGGTTCCGTCAATCATGCTGGCTAAAGAAAAGATCATTGACACCACGGCGGCGGGCGATTCGTTCAGTGCGGGCTATCTGGCTAAGCGTCTGGTTGGCGCCTCGGTCGAGGAGGCCGCCCAGCGTGGTCATCTCACTGCCAGCACGGTTATTCAGTTTCGTGGGGCGATTATTCCGCAGGAAGATATGCCTGCATAATTGCTCTGTCGCGTGGCCAGGGTGAGACGAGTATCCTGGCCATGCCTGACTGTAAACAGAGTCAGTATGAATCGCATCAATCTGGTCTGCCTGGGCGGGCGTTATAGGGAAAATCCCTGGCCTTTTATAAAGGCATCGGTTTTAAAACGCAGGTGACTGAGCAGAATCCGCCCATTGTGTTTTTCAATCATGCCGGCACCAGGCTTGAGCCTTATCCGCTGCAAAATCTGGCAAAAGATATCAATGAAAGCCATCCGCCTGCGCTGGCTTACGGCGGGTTCAACGGGATTACTTTTGCCATAAATGTTAAGTCAGAGCAGGAGGTCGATGATCTCATGGCTTTGGTACAACATCACGGCGGAACCAGGTCAAGCCGCCACAAAAAGTCCACTGGGGCGGCTACAGCGGCTATTTCCGCGATCCCGACGGCGATTACTGGGAGATTGCCTGGGCATCATTCTGGAAGTTTGACGATCGGGATATGCTCATTATCGATGAAAGCCCATAGCCATCGCGTTCTGGCGCGGCGCAGCCCGTGCCAGACTTCCCGCTTGCACAGCGATTAACCGCGCAGCAACACATCACTTTCTTTAAATAAAAACACGATAAATATGTCCTCCGTTTCCGTCATGGCAAAAGGAAAATCCATTCATTTTACTTAAGTCAGCCAACCCGTTTTCTTCCTGCTTTATCCTGCCCTCGTCCGTTAATGCTGGCTAATCTTAATTCATTTTTATTCCTTTAAAATTATCGGCTTAGCACCATGTTCAGCATGCCAGGCATAGTCTGAATCTCGGCATTTTAGCGGTTTTGAGTTGGACGATTAGGCCAAAACAGGCCATCTTTTAAACAGCGACAGCAGGATGCTGTTTTCACGGCCGCGAACAAAACAACGACAACATCTCTCGCATCAGGACACAGCTATGAATACTGAAATCATTAATATCTGGCCTAATGGTGATGCGCCCGGTGCCAGCGATTCTCGCGCTCAGCCACAAATCGTCGATACGGCAAAAGAGTACGAACCCTACGATCGCGTGGCAACCGGCGTTCGCTGCCCGGAAATGGCTATCTGGCATCCTGTGGAATCCAACGGGATTACGCTCCTGGTCGCGCCCGGCGGTGGCTACCATCGCATCATGATTGACCGTGAAGGCAGCGCGCTGGCAACCTTTTTCACCTCTATGGGTTACACCCTGGCCGTCATGACCTATCGCCTGCCCTATGACGGACATCATGAAGGACCAGATGCTCCACTCGCCGATGCGCAGCGAGCCGTGCGCGTCCTGCGTGAGCGGGCGCAGCGTGGGCTGAACGGCAAATACATTGTTATGATGGGTTTTTCGGCTGGCGGCCACGTTGCCGCAAGTCTCGGCACGCGGTTTGCGGAGAAGATTTATCCCGTTCAGGACAACGCAGAGAATTTTTCGCCTCGTCCGGACGCTATGGTGCTGGTTTATCCTGTGATCAGTATGCGTGATGGCCTGGCCCATGAAGGCTCGCGCACCCGTTTATTAGGCGCATGGCCTGACCAGAAAGCGATTGATGCCTATTCACTCGAAACCCGGGTGCACAACCAGGTGCCGCCGACCTTGCTGATTCATGCCGCCGATGATGATGCCGTCCCGGTGAATAACAGCATGGTGTTTTTCAGCGCATTACGGGAACACAATGTTCCCGTCGAAGTGCATTTTTACCAGAAAGGCGGGCACGGTTTTGGCATCCGTGGCGTCGCGGATTTGCCCCTCGCCAGTTGGCCAATGTTAGTGACCGAATGGCTCAGGGCAAAAACCTGATGGATCAGGAGGTCGGTGGCGCTGCATCACCGGCAGCGTTACTGTCCGGCTGGCTGACGTCCCCGCCTGCCGCTGGTGCAGATGCTGTCGCAGGCAACGTCATCAGCTTATCCCAGCCCGTTTTAAGGCTCTTAACGTTGGTTTCTGATTCACCTTCCGGTTGAATCAGTACCATCATTAACTCCTGACTAAGTTGCTGCCGCAACTCCTGATTGAGCTGATCGCGCGTCAGGCCGGAGAGAAAATCCTGCCGCAGCTTTTGATACTGCTCCGGGGCAATATCTACCACTGAATTGCGCTGCGATCGTAAACGCTGGCTAATCAGCACGTCAGTATCTGTGCGCGCGTAGGTTGTGAACAGCTTATTCAGCTCCAGAAGTTTTTGGGCCATCAGGGCATCAAACTCTTCCTGTGGCAAACCGTTATCGCGCACGGCAGCCAGCTCGCGGGCAACCAGGTTCATATTCTGTTCCAGGCTGTCATTGCGCGTATCCATATTAATGGAACACTGCGCACGCTGGTAAAGCACCCGACAGTCAAATCCCACCTGCACACCCTGAACTTTTTTATTGCTCATCGCGCGCTGCACGTGCCAGAACAGCGCTTCGCGCGCCAGATCGCTACGCCAGTAACGCTGCAAGTTCTGTGAGTCCCGGATGGGCTGCCACGGCGTATCCCAGACAAGGGACAGGCGATCCTGCGCTAACGTGCCGCTGACCAGATTAACCGGATCATGCGGTAAAGGAGACAAGGTGGGCATGGATGCAGGGGCGCTGCGCTTGCCTTCCAGCGGTGAAAACGCTTTGTTGATTTGTTCGGAAAGGTTACGGCTGTCGACATTGCCGACGACATAAAGTGTCATGGCATCTGGTGTATACCACTGCTGGTAGAAACTTTTCAGCTGCGCGACGTCAACGGGGGCACGCGGCTTCTCAGCCGGATCGTGCGCTAGCAACGCCGATCCTTTCAGCCGATAGCGCCACCAGACATCCTGAGTATCCGCAGGCCAGGTTCTTACCGGATCGGAAGCGGACAGGGCTGTATCGACAACCTGATTGGTAATCGCCATATCACCCGCCGTGGCCGCCAGCCAGTTCAGGGCTTCTTTCAGTAACTCAGGGCGGTTATTGGGCAGGCTTAAATTGTATTGCGTGTAATCATACGATGAAATAACCGGCGGCAGAGGCCGCTGTGGATCGATACTCTGCTGCCATAATGCGCGCTGCTGATTCGTATCCAGGGCGGTATTGTGTACCAGCGCCAGGCGTGACAAAAGGTGGCTAAAACCGGTTTGCTGGGCGCTTTCCACCAGTGAACCGGTATTAACCACCATGCGTAACTCAATGCGATCGCTTGGCCGTTGCGGTGTTGCCAACAGTTGCCAGTTAAATCCGTTGTCCAGTCTTCCCTGTTGCCAGGCTGGATCAGGTTGCAGCGTTTCTGCCGGCGCACCGTAACTGGTCGCTGCCAGTACTAATCCACCAACCAAAAGCCGAATTCTGGTGCCCTGCATGTGAACCCCTACTCAAACAATTCAAAAATCGTTATCACTGGCGCGTTTAGCCGCGTTTATAAGCAAACCGGACATGGCCGATTCGCGCTGCCGATCATTAACAACAGGTTTGACCACAGGAAGACCGGGATGTCACGCAACGAAGTGAAAAACGTTGAAAAAAACAAGTGGGGTTTATTATCCAAATGCCCGCTGTCAGGGCAAGTGACAGCGGGCATTTGAGAGGATTAAATCACATTCAAAGGTTAAATCGCAGATTCTGAGGGATTTTCTGCCTTATTTTTGCCCGCCAGCGTGTCACCCAGCTGTTTTTTATCCAGCTGATCAACCCATTTTGCCACCACCACCGTGGCGACGCCGTTACCGACCAGATTGGTCAGCGCACGCGCTTCGGACATAAAGCGGTCAATACCTAAAATCAGCGCCAGGCCAGCAACCGGTAAATGTCCTACTGCTGAAAGCGTTGCCGCCAGCACAATAAACCCACTGCCCGTTACCCCGGCTGCGCCCTTGGAAGACAGCAGCAGCACGACCAGCAGCGTAATTTGATGGAAGATATCCATGTGGGCATTGGTGGCCTGGGCGATAAAGACAGCCGCCATCGTCAGGTAGATTGAGGTTCCGTCCAGGTTAAAGGAATATCCTGTTGGAATCACCAACCCCACCACGGACTTCTTACAACCCAGCCGTTCCATCTTATCCAGCATACGTGGCAGTGCAGATTCCGATGAAGAGGTGCCCAGTACAATCAGCAGCTCTTCTTTGATATAGGCAATGAATTTAAAGATGCTGAAGCCACCGAAGACGCGAGCGATGAGTCCCAGCACCACCACCACAAACAGAATACAGGTGATATAGAAGCAGATAATCAGCTGTCCAAGCTGGACCAGTGAACCTACACCATATTTACCGATGGTAAAGGCCATGGCACCAAATGCCCCGATAGGCGCAAGGCGCATGATCATGTTGATGATGCCAAAAATCACTTTGGAGAAGCTTTCGATCACGTTGAAAATTAACGTGCCCGTGTTGCCCAGACGATGCAGCGCAAAACCGAACAGGACGGCAAATAACAGGACCTGCAAAATGTTACCGCTGGCAAAAGCACCAATCACGCTGCCCGGAATCACATCCAGTAGGAAGGCAACGATGCCTTGCTGCTCGGCCTGCTGGGCATAAATGGCCACAGCTTTCGCATCCAGCGTCGCGGGATCAACGTTCATGCCCACACCAGGCTGTACAACGTTAACCACGATCAGACCGATAATCAGCGCAATAGTACTGACGATTTCAAAATAGAGCAGCGCAACCGCACCCGTGCGGCCGACGGCTTTCATGCTTTCCATCCCGGCGATACCGGTCACCACCGTACAGAAAATCACAGGCGCGATGATCATTTTGATCAATTTAACGAAGCCATCCCCTAACGGCTTCATTTGGGTACCTAAATCTGGATAGAAATGGCCCATAAGTACGCCGATAGCAATGGCGACCAGAACCTGGAAATAAAGGCTTTTAAATAGTTTCATAAACAGGTATCCACTAACGAATAGGGTAATGTTGTCGGATTTTTTATTGTGACTGGCTGGCGAGGCAGGCCGGGCCAGACAGTGGACAGAAAATAACACTCTGTTTACGTGATTAATACAGGGCTGCAAAGTCAGGGGAAATGATACAAGCGTAATTCTGAACTGAAACGCTTCAGCAAGGGGTTTTGTAACTAAAATTCTTGCAAAATCAAGGAATCAGAGGGTTAATCCTCCGGTTGAGGTGAGGGAACCCATTGCGCATTGAACTGAGCCAGCGGCAGGGCTTCAGAGTAGAGATAACCCTGACCAATCGTGATACCACGCGCAAGCAGCCAGTCACGCTGCTCACAGGTTTCCACCCCTTCAGCAATCACATCCAGATCGATAATATCCGCAATGGCCGCAACGATGCGCACCATGGTGTCATCTTCAGGTAAGGCGGCCACGAAGCTGCGGTCCATTTTAAGCTTATTGACTGGCAATGACTTAAACTGGTGCAGATAGTTCAGGTTGGAATAGCCCATCCCAAAGTCATCAAGCGCGACGGCAACACCGGTTTTTTGCAACATTCTCAGCAGAGAAATAGCCTGCTCGGCATCGCCAATCTGCGCGGTTTCGGTAATCTCCAGCACCAGAGAACCGGGCGCAATGCGATGCCGCTCAAGCAGAGCGTGCAAATGGCTGACGATGCTGGCATCGCGTAACTGTACGGCAGAAATATTGATACTCAGCGGCACCGTTAAGCCCTGACGCTGCCAGCCCGCCAGAATGCGACAGGCTTCCTCAACGACCCAACGGCCAATGGCGGAAATCACCCCGATCTCTTCAGCACTGGCAATGAATTCTTCGGGTAAGCCATAGCTGCCGTCGGCCTGACGCATGCGTAACAGCGCTTCCGCACCGGCTAACCTGCCGGTCTGCATATCGATTTGAGGCTGCAGATAAAGGGCAAACTGTTCGTCGTGCAGGCCTTGTAAAATATCATGTTCCTGGGTCAAGCGTTTTTGCGCACGCTCGGTTAACGCGGCATCAAAAAACAGGATCTGATTCTTGCCCTGACGGCGTGCTGACATCATGGCCGAGGTCGCTCTGTCCAGCATCTCACCGGCGCCCATCGACTCGCCCTCTTCACCTAATGCCAGGCCGATGCTGGCGTTAGGCCGTAGCTGCAATTGATGCAGATTGACGGGCTGGTTTAGGCGAATCATCAGATTACGGGCCAGACGCAGGGCGCGAAACGGGTTATTGGCCGATTTCATCAACAGAACGAAATCGCTGGTTGTGGTCTGCGCTAAGACAGTGTGGTCATCAATGGTGCTGCGAATTTTCTCGACCAGCGTCAACATCAGCGTATCGCGCTGATCGTCGCTTAATACGCCATTGGCTTCCTGCAGCGTTTCAATGCGAATGACCATCAAACTAAAAGGCTGTCTCCGGGAAGAGATAAACTGGTCCAACAGTGCTAAAAACAATGCCCGGTTAGGCAGATCGGTAACGGCAAAGTGCGTCGTTAACCGGCTCATCTCATCGTGGATGGACTCCAGCACGTGTTGATTGCGGTTATAACTGCGAATCAACATACCAATTTCATCGTCGCGATGATCGGCAGGCAGGGTGAGTTTGTGCGTCAGGATTGACTGGGGCGGCAACTCCTGGATCTCACGCGAAATTCGCCGCAGTGGATGCACCACTAACCGGTTGATGCACCAGCTGATCGAGACCGACAGTATCAGCGCCAGCAGTAGGTAGGTGATGATCATCGTCGAGAGCGTGCTCAGGATAAACTGATAAACACGCGTTGAATTGGCCTGTAACACCAGATAGGCCAGCGGCTTAGGTAAGCCAGTATGTTCCACCGAATAGAGCGGTAGCGTGATTTGCACCGGCAGCTCAAACAGACGGGCCACCAGCCTGGGAATCGGCTTTTCGTTTTCAAAATTCGCGTGGAGCGCCTGAAAAGCATTGGGCAACACCACATCCGCGCGCGATAAGATGCCTGCCGGCTTAAGAGAGTGAAGAATGCGTTCGGCCTGGGGAATATCGGCTTTCAGGACGGCTTCAGACAGCGGCTGACGCACGGTATGCGCGATATTCTCCATTTGCTGGGCGTAGTCGATCCTGCGCTGCTGCACAAAATGGAACAGTTGAATAACGATAAAAATGCTGATGGTGACCGTCGCAATCAGAGAAACGGCTGCCATCTGTTTTATCGTCAGTGATCGGCTTACGCGCAAAAATTTTACTCCCGGCTCGCTAAGAGCGTAGATATCCGTCTGGAAAAGCGCGTCAAGTATATCCTATTGCAGTGTTATTTTGTGGCTTAAGGGGGCGGAAGCAGACGATTCAGAAAGGAGGAAGTAACAAAAAGAGAGTTGCCTCAGCAGCATCCCCTCAATGTGGAACCGTGAAGGAATGCTGCCGTCTGTGTTCAGGCCACGATCAACGCTTTTCCTGATAAGCCATCCAGGTCAGTAACTGCAGGCTGGCAGAAAAGTAGTTCTGCTCAGGAGACAGTTTGTCACTCAGGTAGCCTGTTTCGTTGAGCACCAAATCACGTACCGCCAGCAAGCCGCCTTCCAGATGGTAAGGCGCCGCCGTATTGGCCAGCACATCAAACCAGGCCGGCGTATTCATACGACCATAGCCCTGCCAGAGTCGCTGGAAAGGCCCCAGCGCCAGGCTTTGCGGATCGTACCACCAGATATTCAGCGGCACGCGGATGGCATCGTAACTAAAGCGATTTGAATAACCCACCGCGGGCGCGACGGAGCCGTCGGCGTTCAGCGCGACCCAGTCAAGCGGCAGATCGCTGTTGCCAAAATGCATCTTGCCCAGCAGCGCCATCCCGCCGTCAATCAGCTTGTTCCAGACCTGCAAATGGCTGCGCTGGCCGAACTCCTGCCAGGCGACAAACAGGAAATAAGAGGGATTCAAAACCACATAGCTGTTCTTATTGAATCCCTGCGCGCCCGGCATCATTACGGTGTAGCCACCGAAGTTCGTCACATCGAGTTTGACTATCGCACGCTGAATGCGGTCCGATTCCTGCTGATAATCGCTTGCATTCCATTTTTGCGCAGCCCGTTGCAACGCCCATGCAATCAGCACATCGCCATCGGACGCGTTATTTTTATCCGCGACAGGATCCTGTGCATCAGGAATGTAGCGCCAGTAGAACAGATCGTTTTGCGGATTGCGCAGGTTCGTGCGCGTCCACTTCCAGAGTTTATCGAAGGTCGCGCGATCGTTATAAGCAACCGCCAGCAACATGCCGTAACCCTGGCCTTCCGTGTGACTGACATTATTATTTGCCGTATCAATAATGCGTCCGTCTGACTGAAGAAAGCGGCTTTTATAGGTATCCCAACCACTTGCCATCGCCTGGGTGCTGAAAAACATCATAAACAAGACCAGAATACCGGACCACACTGGCTTAACTCTCATCAGAGCACCTTATTGATATCGAAAATGCATGGTATGACCATCGTTCAGCTCCAGCACAACCGGTACGGTTTTACTGCCGCCTTGGCCCTGAAGCCAGCCAGAAAACATCCCCGCCAGGATGGCGCTCAATGCCGCCTGCCAGTGAGCGACCGACTGTGTGCTGTCGCCGACAGGCAGAGCATGATGCTTAATCAACAGGGCGTTTTCCTGCGGCTGTAACTGCACAAATCCCCAACTGAACCGGGCCAGCTGCAGGTTCACTTCTCGTTCGAAATCCTGCACCGTACGCGATTCAGGTAAAGGATAGCGTGTCGCCAGCGATTCGCCCATGCTGTGCAGAAACGCCTCCGCCTGCTCCTGGCCTGCGTTGGCGATCATTCCTTCGACCATAACGCTGACCAGATCAAACCAGCCAGGCTGATACGGGTGGGTCATCCCGCTAAATGCTTCACTCATTACTTCTCTCCGAATAAATAACGGAAATAGAGCTGCGCCGTGCTCTCGTTATAGTCACCAAAGGTGTCATAACCCAGCTGTCCGCCAATCGTGACATCTTTATCAATTTTGTAATCCGCGCCCGCATGCAGGTTATAACCTACACCGTTTTTACTGTTGCCTTCATAGAAGGCGCTTTTCACATTGCCATTGGCAGCCAGCTGCTCCAGCTGCGCCTGACGGCCCGCATCGCCCGGGAAATAAGCACTCTTATCCTGACTGTAGCTCTGGTAACCCACTGCGCCGCCAATGTTAACTTTAAGATCGTCAAACGTGCGTGAGAAGTCGACTGGGAAAGAAATCGACGCATAGTCCTGCGGGCTGAAATAACCGCCCTGACCATAGCTAAAGTAGCTGAGGTTTTTCGAGAAATTCATCCAGGACAGGCTCATGCCGACCTTTAGTTCACGATCGTCAGCATAGAAAGGACGGACATAAACACCCGCATTGGCTTGCAGGTTATTGTTACTGGCCACGTTATTCCCCACGTAGCTGTAAGCGCCTGCCCCGACAAATAATCCGGCATCGCCGTTGTCATAACTCAGAAGCGCATTGCCGCCGTTTTTGGTGACATTACCCCAACGTTTGCCGCTGGATTTGTCTTCCGCGCCAACGTAAGACAGCAGGCTGTCGGTAATAGCCCGGCGCTCACCGGTCAGAATCAGCGTCAGGAAATCCGTGAGTTTCGGCGACCATTGCACCCCTCCCACCAGCGTATTGAGATCCTGGCCCAGTGGCGTGCTGCCCAGATCGACTTTATAGCTGTCGCCCTGAAGGGCAAGATTCAGCTCCACACCGGATGCGCTTTGCGAATCAGTTGTGGCAGTCGGGACATCGTCAACTTTGGCAAGACCGGCCGCGACCACTTTGCCCTGCTCCAGCGCATTCGTGCCAAAGCGACGCCAGGCATCGCCTGCACCGCTACCCGCCGTGAGTGAAACGGGTGTCATGGTAAAGTTGAAACGCGCATCGCCAAAGGGCACGGTAGAGAAGGTCAGCGGTGCTTTGGCTTCCGTTAACTGACTCAACCCTGACTCACCGTCACGCCCGCGCACCTGCACGGTGCCCTGCGCCCAGGTGCCGGTCTTTTCCTGCAACGTCTCCATCATGGCGTCAACATCGTGCAGCGTCTGAGCCTGCTGAGAGGAAACCGTGTTGGCACTGGCCAGGGTGCCCTCCTGCGCGCCCTCTGCGGATACCGGCGCAACCTGCCACGGCAGCACGGTGCCATAGCTGGACGGCGTGCGCCCCACGGGCGAGGTACTGCGATTGATAAAGGGATTGTCGGCCAGGGCCAGTCCGCCAATGGTCGGCGTGGCACCCGGCTGTGCGCCTTGCAAACCAATAATCTGACCGCGCGCCGAGCGTAGATAGCGCATGGCCTGCATGTGATCGCCATTGGCCTCGGCGACCTGCGCCAGGAGCAACTGACGCTGTGGCGTCTGGCTAGACGTCAGTCCTTTTGCCAGCTCATTGGCACGCTGCACGTTATTTTGTGCCAGCGCGACATTGATTGCGCCAACGCGCGCATCCTGGGATGGCGTATCCTGGGTCATCAAATAGTCGTAGACGACGCCCGCGTCTTTATTCATTTTGCCGTCCTGATACAGACGGGCCATGGCGAACATCAAATCACGGTTCTGCGGATCGCGCTGCAGTGCACCAATCAGCTTATCGTAGGCAGCTGCATACTGCTTCTGCTGTCGCAGCCGATCAACGTCGTTAATCAGGTAACCTTCACGTATCTCTGCCAGCTGCTTTGGTGTACTGCGTGTCTGCAGTTCGGGCAGGCTAAGAAAACGTTGTGCCTCATTGTCCAGCCCGGCCTGATTCAGTACGGCTATCTGAGCGGCATAATCTCCGGCATTCCCCTGAACACCGCGCTGCATATTTCCGCGAACCACCGCCACCGCACTGTTGATATCGCCGGCCTTGGCCAGCTTTTGTGCCAGGTTCCCGGCATCAACAGGATTATCAGGCGGATTCACCGCCAGCGCTTTCAGCGTGTTTGCCGCTGCGGCATTCGATCCTTGCGCCAGATACTGGTCGGCCGTGGCCATTTGCAAATTGAAATTCACACGCTGCGCCAGTTCCCGCATATCACGGTTTTGCTCGCGGGCAGGGATACCCGCCAACAGGGAACTTGCCTGCTGCCAGGCTCCACTTTCACTGGCGTTGATAGCGCCCGCATAGCGTTCCGTGGTGCTGGCACCACTCCGCATCACCGGCTGCATGACGCCTGCCGCCAGCAGGGTATTCCCTTGCTGGCGATAAAGGCGGGCGAGGTCGAGGCGTAACCAGCCATCCTGCGGATAACGCTGGATACCTTGCTGCAGGGTGGCAATCGCGGCATTGATATTGCCTGCCGCGACCTGACGTTTCGCCTGCTGGCGAATCGGATCAACGCTGCTGCCTCGCGGCGCCACACTTTGCCTGACGCTTTCCGGCAATGAGGCCAGTAACGTATTGGCTTCAGCGCTGCGGTTCTGCTGACGCAGCACGTAGAACAATCCTTCGCGTGCGCTCCGGTTATCGGGATCGGTTTTCAGAATCGCGCGGTAAGCCTGCTCTGCCTGATCGGGCTGATTACTGCGGCGCAAAATATCGGCACGGAATAAGCCGGCCGCAACGCCCTTCTCACCTTCGGCATGCGTCAGCGGTTCGCTCAGCGCCAGTGCCTGCGCGCTGTCGCCATTTTTAAAGGCCTGCTGGGCGCTGGCTAACTGCGCATAAAAACGCGCATCAGCAGCCTGCTTCTGGCGATCGGCGCTTTGATCGCCACCCAGTTGCGCGGCGCGCTGCAGATAATCCGCTGCGTCCTGATAACGGCCTTCTCGCTGCGCGACGTATCCCATCCCGGCCAGCGCATCCGCATCCTGCGGGTTAGCCTGTAACACTTTGCCGAAATTGCTTTCTGCCGTGTTCACGTCGCCGCTGTTAAGCGCGCTAAATCCCGCGCCTTTTTCGGCTCCGCCCACGTTCTTGCGGTAATAGTCCATTACCGCATTATCCTGGGGATGTCGCTGCTGCCAGGTCTGGTAAAGCGAGGCATCCGATGCCTGTGGACCCAGCCACAACAGCGCCTGACGAAGAGAACGATCGGCATCCTGATTGCCACTTGCCAGCGTACTCAGCAAGTCAATGCCTTCACGTCGGGTCGAGTCCTGATAAGTCAGCGCCTTGCCCAACGCCAGTTTGGCCCCCGTATCCTGAGGATGCTGGGCTGAAAACTCGCGCAACGCTTCAATCGCCTGTGGCAGCAGCGTGCGATCGCCGGCCATGGTCAGATAATATTCGGCAGCCACGCTGGCGGGCGGTTCGTTGCCGCTAAAGGTATTGCGCCAGGTCTGCAAGGCCGCCGCAATATTTCCGCTTCTGGCCTGCTGACGGGCCAGCGAGAGTTGCGCCTGGGGAATCGTCTGCAACTGACGGGCATTATCCAGTTCAGCAAGGTGCGGATTGTCAGGTGAAACCTGACTGAGACGCGTGCGATACTGCATCGCTCCTGCGTTGTCACCGCTTTGTTGCGAATAGAGCGCCAGCAGATAAAGCGCCTGAGTATTGTTCGGCTCAACCATGAGCACTTTTTGCAGTGACGCTTTCGCCAGGTCGTCATGAGCCTTTTGATGCCAGTAGGCCGCCTGATCAAAGAGCGCCTGCAAGGCCGGGTTGCTGCTCTCCGCCGCCTGCAATGGCAAAGACAGCGAGAGCGCCCCGCCCAGTAACAACGCACGACAGATACCGGCACTGATTTGGTTTTTATTCATTATGATGACCCTTACTTCTTACCGGCATCGCGATTGTGTTTTGACTGTAGACGCCGCGACGCATGTCGTTTCAGCATCACCCACGCGGCACTCCCCACGATGGCGGAGAACAGCAGTGCAGCCAGCGCCATTAATACCGAATGCTGATTCGCGTACCACACCACCATCATGTACCACGGCATCTCGCCGCTAGGGAACTGTGGCCCCACCCGGAAACTCCGGATACCGTTCTCATCGGTGATAATCGCCGTATCACCGCGTACCGCCGCGTTGATGCGGGCCGAGCCTAAATCACCGTGCAGGCGCAGCAGTTGATCGTCGCTGGTCGCCACTGCCATGACCACCAGACGATCCGGATTCCACATTGAGCGGTAGCTCAGAAACCCACGCCAGGACTCATTTGAAGAGAAGTAGCGATCGGCATCCAGCGGCTGGCGATACCAGTCGCCCACCAGCCAGCTACGTAATTTTTCGAGCGCAGACGGCTCTTTAACCCCTAACGCACTGCCGTTGGCCTCGTACGGGGAGTTCGCCAGCATCGCCTGGTTAAACGCACTGTTGCCCGTCGTGCTCACTGCCAGTATGTCACTTTGCTGAACGCGAGCCAGGTTATTGCCGCCGACTGGCAGACCAAACAGAACCTGATTTTGTGCCAGCGCCACGCCGGTGGCATTTCCTGCCCTGGCGGACAGGTTTAACAGTGTTGAGAGCTCCGCATCGCTTGGATTTTCAGGCAACAGCAGCGTAGTCTGCGAAAAGTCAGCCAGCCGGGAAAACGGGAAAGAGGCACCCACAAAATAGGAGAGATTGGGCAGCATACTGAAATGCCGCGTGTGGCTGAGATCAATCCAGGAATCGTCTTCGATTCGACTTTTGATATTGTTGTTCAGCAAGACGCCGCAGGGCGCATCGGCTTTAGGCTTGATGTTAAAATAAAGCGCCAACTGGTTGTCGCCATAAATCAAATAGGGATCAAGGTTAATCTGGTAATGTTCCTGACGCGCATCTCCCCCTAAGCGATGCCAGGCGCTTTCAAGTAAGCCCACTTTATTCACCGTCAGATTGCGCAAAAACGTGCCGTTCAACGTGACGTTAAGTAGCGAGTTTTTTTCGTCAATCCAGTTTTCAGACGGGAAACGGTAGTGCAAATAGAGTGGGACCGTATCGCCATCCCAGAGGAACAGGTCGGGTGCAGCGCGGAAATTCACCCGCATCGCATCGTGCCAGATGCCGGTCGCCGTCAGGCTTTGATCTTTGCGCAGCAGTTCACTCAGTCGCACGGGATGCGTCGTATTGATCCAGTGCGGCGCATCGTAAGGACTGCGCAGGACTATGGACTGCGGTTTGACCTGCATGCTGTTGCTATCGGTCGCCAGTGGCTGGGTGGTCAGACGATAAGCGGCCTGGCGCAGCTGACTTTCATCTTCGCCACTGACCAGCAGGAGCTTATAAACCGGATTACCCGGATTATCGACCATCTGCAGGGATGGACCACGACTGGCTGGAAAGGTTAGCGTACCGATCCTGTCGCCAGGATGACCAAACAGGATGCCGTTTTTTTCCGGCAGATTACCGCGCACGACAGGAAAATGGATGCCACGATAATCACTCTGAATACCCAACCAGGAGGCCACCAGCACCGCCGCAGTCACCGTATCCGGCGTGACATTGTCGGCAAAGCTAAACGTCACGTCAGCCGCAGTCATACGCTGAGGATCGATAAATGGACGCGGGAAATTACGCAGGCTGGTGCCAATATTTAACTGCTGGCCTTCAAGGCTCAGCATCGTTTTAGGCAGAATAGTGACCTGGTACTGCTCTGCGCTGTCTTTTTCACACAGCAGCTTGTCCGCGTCGTTAATTTTAAAACTCAAATTGTTACTGGACACAATCATCGCTGCCGGAATGTCCAGCTGATAATCGCTTTCATCGCTGTCACCCGACCCCAGCGGCAGCGTGCCAAGCGGCTGTCCGTTTAACATCAGCTGCAATGAGGTATTGCGCGCGGCGAGCGCCTGGGAAACGCGCAGGGACAGGTTGAGACGCGCGTTGGTCACCACCTCGTCGCCCGGTAGGGTAAAAATGATGCCTGACTGCAGTTGTCCGCCGGTCAGCGTAATGCCCTGACGCTGTCCCATCTGTGCCACGTTTAGCGTGCTGCTCACCGGCTGGTTAAGCATGCTGCTGACCATTGAGGTTGTGTCGACGGAGGAAGCGGCCTGGCCTGGTCTGTAGGGCGTTTCGCCTGCGGCGGCCTCCAGGCCCGTTTCCGCATTACCGAGGCCGGCTGGCGGTGGCACGCTTGATAACGCGCTGCTGTCCTGAGTGACGGGCGAAGCGCTGCCGACAGGCTGTGCATCCGCCGTTGCGGGAACCTTTTCTCCGATCTGTGTGGCCGAATCGGCAACGGCGGCACCCTTAACGGGCGCCGTCGGGCTGGCAGATACCGTACTGTTCTCAGGCGCGCCAGTCGCAACACTCGATGCCGAGCGGTTATCCGCCGCACTGCTGTCCGCAGGCGTGATCTGGCTGCTAAGTGCAGGGTCGCTGCCCGGGGCCGCGCTGTTATTTGGCGCCACACTGTTATTCGGTACCGAACTGTTATTTGGCACCGCACTGTCGGTCGGAGCCGCGCTGTTATTCGGTACCGCACTTTCTGTCGGAGCCGCACTGTTATTCGGTACTGCACTGTCGGTCGGAGCCGCACTGTTATGCGGTACCGCACTGTCGGTCGGAGCCGCGCTGTTATTTGGTGCCGCACTGCTGTTTGGCATCACACTGTTGTCTGCAAGGGGCGTTTCAGCCGAGGCCGGAATGACCCACAGCACCGCCGAGAGAGAACCGGCCAGCATCGACTGTATCAAGATCCTCATACTGCGCTGTCCTCTTTCGTCGCAACGTCTGGGCCGCTCTTACGCTTCTCACGACGATCTCGCCAGGTCAGCCAGAACAGTTCAAAAACCGTTCGAATGATGGTGCCCAGAGAGGTTAACGGATTGTCCTGCTTATATTCAGGCTGGATCCACGCATCGGCACGCGCCAGTACCACGCGCACCAGTTCGCGGCGACGTGCCAACGGCATGGCACCAAAGCTCAGACGAATGCTTTCTTCATCGCCCGATATTTTGGTCGCCGGGATAGTAATGGTGCCTGATTTCAGTATCAGATCGATCTCTTCAATCGTATCGTGCTCATGACGATTATCTGGCGCATCCAGATTCGCGCCGCCCATCGACAGATCGCTGGTCATCGTGCGGGATGAGATGCCGCTGGCATAGTGGATAATGGCCGGAATCTGTACCTCGATACGAATCGTTTTTCGTACCTGCTTGGTTTCGCGTGCCACGGCAATGGCTGCCATCAAAATGATTAAGCTAAAGACTGCCCACCCGACGTTGAGCGCAATCACGTAGGGATCCACGCCAAAATAGTCATGCATGGTGGCGCGCACGATGCCCGCCACAATGCCGATGCTGAGCAGAAAGGCAACGATGACGTGAGGACGAACGATATGGAAATCAAAGAATCCCTGGTCCAGTACGCCGCCCTTATCCGTCACGTTAAATTTTCCGTGTTTGGGTGAAAGCAACGTGAGGATAGTCGGGATGACCAGATGAAAGCACATGACCGTTTCATAGATTTCACCCCAGAAGGTGTAGCGGAAACGGCCATTCATGCGTGAGTTAACATACAAGGAGAGGACAAGATGCGGCAAAACGTAGGCGAAAATCAGCGACGCCGACGAATGGATGATATTCAGATTAAACAGCAGATAGGCAAGCGGCGCGGTCAGGAAGACCACTCGCGGCAGACCAAACTGGAAATGCAACATGGCATTCAGGTAGCACAACCGCTGTTGCCATTTCAAGCCACGGCCGAACAGCGGGTTATCCACGCGAAAAATCTGCGTCATACCACGGGCCCAGCGCGTACGTTGAATAACGTGCAGCCCGAGGCGCTCTGTCGCCAGGCCAGCAGCCAGCGGAATCGCCAGAAACGCGGATCCCCAACCCAGACGCTGCATTTTCAGCGCGGTGTGCGCATCTTCGGTAACCGTTTCTACTGCGAAGCCGCCGATCTCTTCCAGGGCTGAACGACGAATTACGGCACAGGAACCGCAGAAGAAGGTCGCGTTCCAGTTATCGTTACCCTGCTGAACCGGGCCATAGAACAGCGATCCCTCATTAGGAATACTGCGAGCGGCACTCAGGTTACGCTCAAACGGATCCGGCGAGTAAAAGTAGTGTGGCGTCTGCAACAGTGCTAGCTTAGGATCTTTCAAAAACGGCCCCACCGTTGCCTGCAGGAAAGTCCGGGTGGCGACGTGGTCACAGTCAAAGACGCAAATCAGCTCCCCTTTGGTAATCTTCATCGCGTGATTAAGATTACCCGCTTTAGCATGGCTGTTATCATCACGAGTGATATAGCCCACTCCCACATCGGCAGCGAAAACGGCAAATTCTCTGCGTTTACCATCATCAAGCAGGTAAACCTTAATTTTATCGCGTGGATAGTCGATGCACTGGGCAGCCAAAACCGTGTCGCGCACCACGTCGAGGCTTTCATTATATGTCGGGATATAGACATCGACCGTTGGCCATAAGTGGGTGTCTTCTGGCAAGGGTTCAATAGTACGTTTTAATGGCCATGTGGTCTGCAGGAAACCCAGGATTAAAATCAGCCAGACGTACAGCTCAGCAATATATAAGCCGATGCCAAGTATCGCTTCGATTTCAGAATTAAAATACAGGGTTTCCGTTGTTCGCCACCATATATATCGGGACGACATCAGGGCGGAAAGAATAACCATTACGACCGTTATTTTACGGCTTTTACTGACCCCCAATAAAAACACCATACCGATGCTTATCAAGCCAAAAATATACTGCTTTTGGCTATCCATTGGCGTGATAATGATCACCGCAGCAACAGGTGCAAGCACCAGCAGCAGCAGGTAAAACCCGATTTTACCCATGTTCCACCCTGAAAGAGCTGTTTTTTTAAACCTGGCCTGGCCAGGTCATTACATTTAATAGTTGCTGGTGTGAATCTGTGCCTGAACTTCGCCATTCCCTACATTGACATTCAGAATACTGGCGACGCGTTTAGCGATCAGTTCAATATCAAAGGCAGCGGCGGATGACGGGCTGAAATCATAAACAGATTGCTGTGAGGCATTCGCTTCACCCACACTTTCATCGCGATGAATCTGGCCCAAAAGATTATCGCCGAGACGTTGCTGAATAAAAGCCGTCACGTCACGATTAATATTCCGGCGATTGTCGCACTGATTCAGAACAAAATAATGTCCGTGTTTACTGTTCAGCGGCTGACCAATCAGGCGATTTTCTTCAATATGCGGTAATAACGATACTGAGGCGGTATCGGCCAACATCACGACCAGATGCATATCGGCTAAGGTCTTTATCGCTTTAAGCGCAGGGCCGGGGCCCGGCGGAAAATCCGCGACCATGACCAGACCGGGATAGTTCAGTAACGTGTCGAGGCCGCGCTTAATGAAGTGAGGATCTTTGGTCAGGTTTTCTTCAAACCGTTCGCGCTGGGATTCGGTCACGTTGCCGTAGGGCAGGACAAAAATATTTCCGCCGGTAGTCAGAATAGACTGGCTCCAGTCCGCCTGTTCCTCCGAGCGCGCAACAAAGCCGCGTCCATCGTGCAGCGGCACGCCAAAATGAAGGCGCAGGGCGTTCTGAACATCAAAATCGATTGCTAACACTTTGCTACCTGAACGGGCCAGACTCCAGGCCAGATTCGCTGCCAACGTCGTTTTCCCCACCCCACCTTTGGGCGAGCACACACAAACTAACGGCATAAGGCAATCTTCTCCAGTAGCGGTTTTAATAACGTTTCTTTTGGTAAATTTTCTGACCCACTGCTGCGCGCGCGGAAGAGCCCGCTAAAACGGCTATGATCTGTGGCAGGAACGTCAGTATTCGGCTGCGCCGTTACCTGTGGTATCCGCGTTTCTTTCTCAGTTACGGGCGAAACCCTCACCGCATCCTGTGCAACAGACTGCGCGGAGGGAGCCGGGAAGAGAGGTGAGGCAGAAGAAGGGGCAACGGGCGCCACAACGTCAACATCGGGTTCGCTATTGGTCAGGCTATCCATAATAGAATGCGAAGACACAGCAGCAGGCGGCGTGACAGGCTGAGAACGCTCCGTCACCTCAGGCATGCTGAATTCGTCACCCTGAATCGGCTGGGGCTGAGGCAGATCAATACGTTGTCCCCCACTAAAAGGCATGTGCTGGTCTTCGCTCGCCAGTTGACGAATGAGAGACCATTTGCTTTTATCCGCCGCTTCCTGCGATTGGCCTGACATATCCTGAAAGGCGATGTCGAGCGTTTTTGTCTTTTCCTTAAAACGCTGCAAGTCGTCGTAATTTTTCATAGACCCTGGCCTACAACTAAGGGGGGATTTTTCCAGGAATATATCATAATAATTTAAACACAGTGAGATAATTCTGATTACAAAACCGACGAATTCAATAAGAAAGCTTAATACTAATCACTACTCTTTAGCAAAAAATGAGTACTATTTCACATATATCCGTAAAAATTGTTGAGACCATCTTAAGTTAAATATTTTCACAGGTGATTAACATCTTAGCGATCGCTTACATCAGGATAGCCGCTGTTCCAACCCTTTGTATTTTTAGGCAAAAAAAATTTTTTCGGTTCGGCATTTTACCGGCTGGAGTGCCTTTTCCCTGGACAGATTCCGTGTTTTCAAATTACGGCTGGTAAAGTATTACCCTGCTAATTATCGCTAATTAAAAAACCGATCGCTGTTGAAATCATTATCTTTTAGGACATTTATCTCAGGGGTCGGTTTGTTTAATCCATCCACGGAGTAAAAAAATAAAGCGACTTCATCCTGCTACGGTAGAACGCTGGCACTGAAAACGCCCCTGTTCATGTCGCTAATGTATCAATTAGGGTGAAGACCTCTCGTTTTCCCTCATGACCACCCGCTAATGATTGTGCCGGTGCGAAAAGGTTACGCTGATGAACAGGCTTCGGACGCGCAGCAGCAGCGCCCAGGCAGCACGTTTCGCCGGCAGGATGTGGCACGGAATCTGGAACGCACATCGCACGTTGCTGGACTTTCACAGGCGAAGGCGAATGAAAACGTTGTGTCGTTAAACAGACAGAATAACGAAATGAACGTACGGCGGTGATGGCGGAATCCCTGTGGTTAACCCCACGAGGATTCCGCCTGTCACTGATTAAGGCTGGCTGGCAGACTCGACTGATGCCGTTAGCTGGCTTTCATCCTGGTCAACCGCGAAGCAGGCTATCTGTTGGTCGCCATACTGCTTGAGTTGGGGCTGCAGCTGGACACAGGTGCCAAAACGACGCCGGCAGCGGGCATTGAATGCGCAGCCGGGCGGTGGATTCAGCGGGCTGGGGAGTTCCCCGGTCAGCTTAATACGTTCACGACGCTCATCAGGATTGAGCCGCGGCGTGGCAGAAAGTAGGGCCTGGGTGTAAGGATGACGTGGATTGGCAAAAATCGCCTCTTTGCTGCCCTTTTCCACGCAGCGCCCCAGGTACATCACCATCACGTCATCTGCGATATGCTCGACCACGGATAAATCGTGAGAAATGAACACATAGGACAGCCCCATCTCTTGCTGCAGATCCATCATCAGATTAAGCACCTGTGCCCGTACGGACACGTCCAGTGCTGAAACCGGCTCGTCAGCAATCAGCACGTCTGGCTCAAGCATCAGGCCACGGGCAATGGCAATACGCTGACGTTGGCCACCCGAAAACATATGGGGATAACGATCGTAATGCTCGGTTTTCAATCCTACCTTGGCCATCATCTCCAGCGTTTTCTCGCGACGTTCCGCTTTACTGAGTGAAGTATTGATAACCAGCGGCTCTTCCAGGATCTGGCTGACTTTTTTGCGTGGATTCAGAGAACCATACGGATTCTGAAAGACGATCTGAATCTTCTGCCGACGCAGCTTCTGGGCGTGGGGATCGTGTTTTAACAAATCCTGACCGTGCCAGTAAAGCTGACCTTCTGTTGGCGTTTCAATCATGGTGAGTAAACGGCCCAGTGTGGATTTACCGCAGCCAGACTCTCCGACAACCGCCAGCGTTTTACCGCGCTCCAGATTAAAAGAGACGCCATCCAGCGCTTTAACCAGGCGTTCCTGACCAAACAATCCTTTCTTCACCGGATAGTGTTTTTTCAGGTCGATAGCCTGCAGCAGATACTCGTGCTTTGTATTATCAGGACTCATAAGTTGGTCTCCCGGCATCGTCCAGCGGATAGTGACATTTGGACTGACGTCCCGGAATCGTCCGCAGTTCAGGTTCTTCTTTACGGCAGCGGTCATTGGCATAAGGGCAGCGCGGATTAAGCAGGCAGCCTGACGGACGATCGTATTTTCCAGGCACGACACCGGGTAATGAGGCCAGCCGTGCTTTGTCCGCCGCGAATTCCGGTAACGCCCTGAGCAGTGCCTGGGTGTAAGGATGACGCGGCGCTTTAAAGATATCCGTCGCTTTGCCACTTTCCACAACCTGCCCGGCGTACATCACAATAATGTGGTGTGCGGCTTCCGCTACCAGCGCCAGATCGTGAGTAATCAGGATCAGCGCCATGTTTTCCTGCCTTTGCAGATCCAGCAACAACTCAATGATCTGTGCCTGAATTGTGACGTCCAGCGCGGTTGTGGGTTCGTCAGCAATCAGCAGCTTTGGACGACAGGCGATAGCCATGGCGATCATCACGCGCTGGCTCATCCCGCCCGAAAGCTGATGAGGATAAACATCCAGACGCGAAGCGGGGTCGGGAATCCCCACCTGATTCAGGAGGTCAATTGCCCGCTGGCGGCGGGTGCTTTTATTACCGCCCTGATGCACCTTGATGGCTTCCATGATCTGGTAGCCCACGGTATAGCAGGGATTCAGGCTGGTCATCGGGTCCTGAAAAATCATTGCAACTTCGGCGCCCACTAACTGACGACGTTCTTTTTCAGAAATCCGCTTCAGATCGCGTTGATTGAACTCGAGTTTTTCCGCCATGACTTTTCCGGGAAAATCGATCAATCCCATGATGGCCAGAGAACTCACGGATTTACCCGAGCCGGATTCGCCAACAATGCCCACCACCTGGCCTTGCTCAACCTGGTAGCTAATGCGATCAACTGCGCGGAACGGTGCCTTATCGTCGCCGAAATGCACCGATAATTTATCTACATTTAATAATGCCATCTCGGTGCCTCTTTACTGCTTGAGTTTCGGGTCGAGGGCATCACGCAAACCATCGCCCATCAGGTTAAATGCCAGCACGGTAAGCAGAATGACTAATCCAGGGAACGTCACCACCCACCAGGCACTTTGCGCATACTGTAAGACGTCGGAGAGCATGGTGCCCCACTCCGGCGTTGGCGGCTGCGCACCCATTCCGAGAAAGCCCAACGCCGCCATATCGAGAATGGCGTTGGAAAAGCCTAATGAAGCCTGAACGATCAACGGTGCCAGACAGTTAGGTAAAATGTTGACGAACATCTGACGCAACATGCCTGCCCCCGCTACACCGGAAGCCGTCACATAGTCCCGGTTCACTTCAACCAGCACCGCCGCGCGCGTCAGACGGATATAGTGGGGAAGCGCGACAAACGTTAGCGCAATGGACGCATTAACAATCGACGGGCCAAAAATGGCGACCAGCACCAGCGCCAACAGCAGGCTGGGCAGCGCCAGCATAATATCGACCAGGCGCATAATGGTGGCATCGACCGCCCCGCCGATATACCCGGCCAGCAAACCAAAAATGACGCCAAAAATCAGCGACAGTACGACCACCATACAGCCAACCAGCAATGACAGGCGGGCGCCATACATCAGACGCGACAAAATATCGCGACCCACGTCGTCAGTGCCAAGGATATAGCTCCAGCTTCCGCCTTCCTGCCAGACAGGCGGATGCAGCAGAGCGTCACGGAACTGCTCCGCCGGCCCGTGCGGCGCCAGGACGTCAGCAAAGATGGCGATCAACAGCATTAACACGATATAAACCAGGCCCGTTACTGCGCCTTTATTACGTTTAAAATAGTGCCAGAATTCCTGAATCGGGGTCATCGGCTTGGGTGCAACATTTACGCTTGCGGGATCAACAACAGACATGATGCCCCCTTATTTCTTGTGGCGTATGCGCGGATTCACCACGCCATACAGCAGATCAACCAGCAGGTTGACCAGGATGATCAGAATAGCCGTCAGTAACACACCGCCCTGCACAACGGGATAGTCACGGCGTTGCAGCGCTTCGATTAACCAACGGCCAAGGCCCGGCCAGGAAAAAATGGTTTCAGTCAGGATTGCGCCTGCCAGCAGCGTACCGACCTGCAGGCCGATAACGGTGACAACCGGCAACATCGCATTACGCAGCGCGTGAATGACAATGACGCGCATACGCGTCAGACCTTTCGCACGCGCCGTACGGATATAGTCTTCCCCCAGCACTTCCAGCATGGAAGAACGCGTCATACGTACGATGACCGCCAGCGGAATCGTACCCAGCACGATAGCGGGCAGAATCATGTGCATGACAGCATCTTTGAAGTCGCCAGGCTCACCCCAGATTAACGTATCGATCAGCATGAAACCGGTGAGCGGATGGCTGTCATCCAGGAACACGGTATCTGCAACACGTCCGGAAACGGGCGTGAGATTAAGCTGAACAGATACCAGCATAATCAGCATGATGCCCCACCAGAAAATCGGCATTGAGTATCCGGTCAGTGAAATGCCCACCGCGGTATGATCAAACACCGAGCCACGTTTCACCGCAGCCATGACGCCTACCGGGATCCCTACGCATACGGCAAACATCATGGCGCAGATGCCCAGCTCAAGTGTGGCTTTAAAGCGCGGAACAAATTCGGTCCACACAGGAATGCGGCTTTTCAGTGAAATGCCTAAATCCCCATGCAGAACGCCATAGATATAGTGCAGATACTGCTTCCACAGCGGTTGATCGAGCCCCATCATCGCCATCAATTCAGCATGGCGCTCAGGGGAAATACCGCGCTCGCCTGCCATGATTAGCACCGGATCGCCCGGAATCATATGCACAAACGCGAAGGTCAATAATGTAATACCGATGAACGTTGGGATGACAAGCCCCAGACGCCGGAGTATGAACTGCAGCATAGGCGTAATTCTCAGTCGTTTTCCCCTGGCCCTGGCCAGAGATAACATTGCTCATTAACCGCACCCGGCGACAGCCGGACGCGACGCAAGAAGCGCTTCTTTAATAAAAGTAATTAGCCGGAAAAAAAGAGCAGGCAACAGGCGATCGGTGGCGATCGCCTGAGGGCCGGAAAAACCGGCCCTTACTGCAATAATCCGAAAGGTTATTCCTGAATATCGACGGTTTCGAAGTGATGTTTACCTAATGGATCAACCACATAGCCGGTGACTTTCTTACTCACAGGCTCATAAACGGTTGAGTGCGCAATGATCAGTGCAGGCGCCTGATCGTGCATCACTACCTGAGCTTGCTTGTAATATTCAATACGCTTGTTGTGATCGGATTCTGCACGGGCTGGCTGGATCAGATCTTCAAACGGCTTGTAACACCAGCGGGAGTAGTTAGAACCGTCTTTGGCCGCCGCACAGCTGAACAACGTCGCGAAGAAGTTATCTGGATCCCCATTATCACCGGTCCAGCCCATCATCACGGTTTGGTGTTCGCCCGCTTTGGCGCGTTTCAGGTACTCGCCCCACTCATAGGTCACGATTTTGGCTTTAACGCCGATTTTGGCCCAGTCAGACTGAATCATCTCAGCCATGCGGCGTGCGTTCGGGTTATAAGGACGCTGAACCGGCATCGCCCACAGGTCGATTGAGAAACCGTCAGCCATACCAGCTTCTTTCAGCAGGGCTTTAGCTTTCTCCGGATCGTAGGCGTAATCTTTAACGTCGTTGTTGTAGCCCCACATTGTCGGTGGGATCAGGTTTTTCGCTGGCTGGCCCGCGCCCTGATATACCGCATCAATGATGGCTTGTTTGTTAACCGCCATAGTCAGTGCCTGACGCACTTTCACGTTATCCAGCGGCTTCTTCTCAGTATTAAACGACAGATAACCGACGTTCAGACCAGGCTGTTCCATCAGATTAATTTTGCTGTCTTTTTTCATGCTGGCGATATCAGCCGGGTTCGGATAAGGCATGATCTGACATTCGCCTTTCTGCAACTTGGCGTAGCGCACTGAGGCATCTGGAGTGATTGAGAAAACCAGCCGATCGATTTTTGGCTTGGTTCCCCAGTAATCCGGGTTAGCTTTATACAGAATACGCGAGTCTTTCTGGTACTGCTGGAGCACAAATGGGCCCGTGCCAACCGGGTTCAGGTCAACTTTCTCTGGCGTACCGGCTTTCAGCATGTTGTCGGCATATTCTTTAGACATGATGGAAGCAAAATCCATCCCCAGGTCAGCCAGGAAAGGCGCTTCAGGACGCGTCAGCACGAAGCGTACGGTATGATCGTCCACTTTTTCGATTTTGCTGATCAGCTTTGGCATATCCATACCTTCAAAGTACTCATAGCTGCCGCCAGAGACGTTGTGGTACTTGTTGTTTTTATCTAACTGCCGCTCAAAAGAGAACACCACGTCATCAGCGTTTAACTCACGCGTAGGTTTGAAATCTTTCGTCGTCTGCCATTTCACGCCGTTGCGTAAATGGAAGGTATAGGTTTTACCATCAGCGCTGACGTCCCACTTTTCGGCCAGGCCCGGCACCAGTTCGGTCGTACCGGTTTTGAACTCAACCAGGCGATTATAGATAGGTACAGAACTGGCATCATAGGTTGTACCCGAGGTAAAGAGCTGCGGGTTAAACCCTTCCGGAGAACCTTCCGAACAATAAACCAGGGTTTTTGCCTGAACACCTGCGGCTACGGTCATGGCGACGAGGCTCAGACCGACCTTCAGCATCCTGGATTTGGCCAGGGAGTTGATCATGCTTTTGCTCCATTGTGATGTGTTGTTGTGTGCATTGCCCGACCTCTGGTTTTTTTATGCGGTTCAGGCGGTCCACCCTGCGGGTGTGATAAGAGTGAGATAGTTTGTTTGGATAATCCTGATTGATAAGCACCCATCAGAAAAATCTGTATCTGCACTGTTATTGACGCATCAATTTGTCAACAGTTGCAAAGAACGTCAATACAACGGTTACTTATTTACACAGAGTGTGAGGAATAGCAAGCAACGATAAAAAAAACCCATACAGACGCAATGCCATATAATGCACAGCGGCATGGGTTTATATGCCATGTATTCTGCTACACAGGTCATAAATGAGCAGTGATTTGCGCTAAAAAAAAACAGACATCATTTAGCGCCAAATGTTGGATATCTGAACGATTTACTGTGCGTTATGACGTTCACACAGCGAAAAATGCTGTTAACTTTGGGTTGAAAATGACCAATTTGCCATTTTGTGGCATAACCAAAACTTATCTTTTATCCCTCTGTAACCCTCTGATGAGAAGGCCTGCATAGCGATGAGACAATAAAACAGGCTGTCTGGAGCAGAAATTGATTTCAAGGAGGAATTATGGCGGTCCCGAAAAAAGTGTGACATGAGATATTCTAATAACCGAGGCGGGGCGATAGCGTCTGGCAGAGGTGTTATTTATGCCTGTGAGAAACGGCCTCCTTTTATACGAATTGCGCCGGTCAAATTGTCTGCCTGAATCGATTGCGACAGGCCCGGCTCTCCTTGGACCGTTGCGTTCGCAACGTTGTCTCGCTGACGCCCGGCGCAACCCTCCTTCGGAGGTGCTCATCCTCTTTTATTCAGGCGAAAAAAACCTGTCTTTGCAGACAGGTTTCTTAAATATGGTCGGCGAGAGAGGATTACGCGCCCCTGCGGGACGCGCCCTTCGGGCCGTTGCGTTCGCAACGTTGTCTCGCTGCGCTCGGCGCAACCCTCCTTCGGAGGTTCTCATCCTCTTTTATTCAGGCGAAAAAAAACCTGTCTTTGCGGACAGGTTTCTTAAATATGGTCGGCGAGAGAGGATTCGAACCTCCGACCCACTGGTCCCAAACCAGTTGCGCTACCAAGCTGCGCTACTCGCCGATGGGGGCGCATGTTACTGCTCCCCCCAGGAAGCGTCAACCGCTTTTTGCGCTTTCCCGCCCAATCGCCTGGAAAGCAGGCGGCCAGCGAGTTTTATGCCTTGCCGCGAAAAATTGCCTTACCGCTATAGCGCTTTTGACGCTGTCCCGGCAGGTGCCTGACACCAGTTATTAGCCTGCTTAATCCCGCCATTTGGCGAGGTGTAACCCAGACAGCCCATAATGGTATCAAACAGCTCGACATGACGATGGGTTTTGCCGACGCGCTGTTGCGCCTGCAGGCGTTCGAAGTTTTCACGGTTTGTCGGGTCAGCCAGATATTTATCTGACGCCCAGACCATCATAGGAACACGGAACTGCTCCGGCGGTGCCATTTCACGCGGCGTACCATGCAGATGCATATTGTCGCTGATCGATTCGCCATGGTCGGATGCATAAAACACGATCGCTTTTTTATCACGCAGCTGATCCAGAACGCTGTCCAGCATGCTGTCCACATAAAGGACGGAATTATCGTAAGCGTTGATCAGTTGCGCTTTGCTACAGGTTTCATCCACGCCCATGCATTCTGGCTGATAGCGTGCAAAACTGCGCGGATAGCGCTGTGAGTAGAGATAATGTGAGCCCTTGGTGTGCAGGACAACCAGATGCTTACCCTTCGGGTAGCGCTGCAGTGAGGCCTGTAACTCAGGCACCAGCAGCATATCATCTACTGATTTACCCTGGTTACGTGGCTCAGAACCAATCTGCTCGCGGAAAGAGAAATTATTGGCGTTGATGTTATCGTAGAACCAAACCTCACTTTGCATCGCAAACAGCTCAGAAGTGAAGCCCAGTTCTTTCATCACTGCGAACACATTTTGCTCTTTCAGTGTTCGCCCGGGATTGTCCATAGTGCCGCCTTCGCGCACAAACATACAACGCAAAGACAACTTGGTCGCGGTATCACAAGATTCGCCACGAAATGCGACCAGATTTTTCTCTTTAGAGAGTTTAGGGGTGGTGTTTCGCTCATAGCCCAGCAAGCCCATATGATCCCAGCGAGTGGTTTCGCCAATAACAAACACCACATAGGTATCATCTAACCCCGGAGGAGCAACATAAGTATATTTCTGGGCAGGATCCAGGAGTTCCTGATTTTCCAGCGTCTCGTCAATCTTGGTCCAGGTAAACAAACCCAGCGCGGCCAGCCAGTTAGAGGGGAGATATGAGTGCGCGACAATTCCGCCATAGCTTGGCAGATCGACGTTGGTCACTTCCTCATTCGCCTTTTGCAACTTGTCGAAGTAACGGATGGGTAACCACACGAGCGCAACGCAGGCCAGCATAATCAAAGTGGGTTTCAGGCGCTGTCCTGGCGTACGTAACTGCTCATTGAGCGTCATACTAAGGTTGTTGCGCCAAATCATGAACAGTGGCAGCGCGCTGACCAGCACCATCCACAGGATAAAGTGATAACCCACCACCTCTTTTGACAAATCGGTATCTGTCGTCATGACTGAGGCGACGATTCCGTAGCCAATGACCACATTGAAAAAGGCCATATAATAGCCAGCAGCAACAGAGATCAGAACAATCAGGGTGGCTAGAATCCGGTAGAACCATTTTCCGCCTAGCGATAACAACCGCATTAGGAAAAACGTCAGCACCACGATAGCGACGACCTCGGTAAACGCGGTCAGCCAGTTTGTCACGGTTGATCGGGTCAGAAAGCCATCAAATCGGCGATAAAAGATTGGTAAATTCAAAAAGATACCGAGATACAGAGCCAGCAAGAGCGACAGCTTTTGCTGTGTTAATGATTTTATGTAATTCATGAAAAATGGTGTTTCCCCGGAGCGAAGCGCTTAACTAAACGTTAATCTGACTGCCATATTTCGGCAGAGTTCGCGAATTAAGCGGGCCGGATAAATAAGAAGAGTATTCTGAACGTTTTTAGACGTCATAATGCGAAGTGGCACAGTTAACCATGCGGCAACAAATTAGACCAGAAAATAATCCCGGACAGGACGTTTCAAAAACGTCACTCAGAAAGGCGAAGAGAGAAAAAAGGGCCTGTATTCAGGCCCTTAAACGTTTAGCGAATGATATTCAGCGTGACATCAATGTTGTTGCGTGTGGCATTTGAATAGGGACAAACGATATGAGCCGCATCAACCAGTTTCTGCGCTTCGGCTTCGTCCATTTCAGGCAGGTGAATATTCAGCGTTGCTTCAATACCGAAACCATTGGGGATAGGGCCAATACCCACTTCGCCTTCAATCCATGCATCTTTTGGCATCGCAATTTTGTCACGGCCAGCAACGAACTTCATTGCGCCCAGGAAGCAAGCTGAATATCCCGCGGCAAAAAGCTGCTCCGGGTTAGTGACTTCGCCACCTGCACCGCCCATCTCTTTCGGTACACCCAGTTTCACATCCAGAACGCCGTCAGATGAAGTTGCACGACCATCACGACCACCGGTAGCCTTAGCTTTTGCACGATAAACCACTTGTTCTAAAGACATATCTGCTCTCCATTACACTATTTAATCGCTCGCGACTTATCAATAAGCACCGAGCTGCGAAGTTTGACTCGTTTCTACATCCAGATTAAAAATTTAGCGCGGCACCATGAGTTTGTCACGTAACTGGTTCAACTGCAGTTTGAGCGAATTCATTTCATCTTCGCTGCAGTCAGATGCACACTGAATCTCATCAGGAATGCTTTCAGCCTGCTGGCGCAGCGAACGCCCTGCATCCGTTAAACTCACGACGACCTGACGTTCATCCTGACGGGAACGCTGGCGATTAAGTAAGCCCGCATTTTCCAGCCGTTTCAGCAGCGGCGTCAGCGTTGCAGAATCCAGAAAGAGGCGTTCACCAATTTCTGATACGGTCAGTGAATCCTGTTGCCACAGTACCAGCATAACCAGATATTGCGGATAGGTAATATCCATCTGTGTGAGCAACTTACGGTATACTTTATGCATCGCCAGGTTGGCGGAATAAAGTGCAAAACAAAGTTGCTGATCGAGCAACAGTGGCGCAGCTTTCACTTTTTTGTCATTTTGATTACTGTTCATAGACGCAATATAAGTAGCGCGCTAGTTAATTGCAAGCAATTTATGAAATGAGGTAGTGCATGCAGGATTCTCTGGAAGAACGGGCGCGTCGCTATGCCACACAAGCCCATGCCGAAACGGGTCAACGACGCAAATATACCGATGAGCCCTACATCGTGCATCCCGCTGCCGTTGTGGAACTGGTCAGAAGCATTACCGATAATCCTGTGATGCTGGCCGCCGCCTGGCTGCATGATACCGTGGAAGATACGGCGACCACCCTCAATGATATCCAGACGCATTTTGGTGACGAGGTCGCGAAGCTGGTTGAGATGCTGACCAACACGGCACCACAGAGTGCAAAGAACCGTGCGGCACGTAAAGTGGCCGATTTTCGCCATACGGCTCAGGCCAGCCCAGAGGCACAAACGATAAAGCTGGCTGACATTATTGACAATACATGTTCAATTGTTCGTTTCGATCCCCATTTCGCCCGTGTTTATCTGATTGAAAAAAGGGTGCAAATTCAATTACTCAGACAGGGCAACACAGAGCTCTGGCGTCAGGCTTCTGCCAATATTGAAAATGGCATTGCGCAACTGGCTGAGGCTCCCTATAACGTGCCCGAAAAGTGGTTTGTGAAGCAAGCCGCGAAATACGGTGGGTTGAGCTAAAAACCGTCGCTGCATGCGGTCGCCTTTGAAGTAAACTGCACAGGGTAAGCCAGTCATCAGGAACCGATTATATGGCTTACAGGTTTACAGGTTTACAGGTTTACAGGTTTACAGGTTTACAGGTTTACAGGTTTACAGGTTTACAGGTTTACAGGTTTACAGGTTTACAGGAAACGATAAGCCCGACCTGGGGATCCCCAATCGATTACGATCAGCACGGCTTTCTCTTTTACAGCGATCAGAGAGGGCATATCAATGTGTAGAAAAAATCGGGTTTTTTAAAGTAATTAGCAGTCAGGGAAACTGTCAAAAAAATGTATTTTTAAAATAAAAAATAAATAACTATTAAGACAGAAAGAAGTTTTCATGTGATATCAGTCACGATAACTAAACGTAATGCTAGACATAAATAATTAATATAATAGGGTGGCACTATGTTTAATGAGAGTTGAAATATTATGATCATCTTAAACAGCAGCAGTGTAATATCCAAATGGTTTAATATTGATAATGTTATTGTCAATCACCTGCCTTAACGTCTTCTTTTTACAATCGCCCATCTCTTTCGACTGACAGGGTCGTAATTTAACGGGCGCATTTTCACTCATTCAGACTTTAAAAACCCTGCATTATGGGTGCGATCCGTTTACTTGCCCAAAACTGGCTATTGAAAACGCGATGCAACATACAATGCAGTCACGTTTCTTATCGGCTGAAACAGGATAAAAACATTTGCCCGGGTTTTTAATTCATTCATTAAAAAACCTACGGCATCGGCACGTCTGAATAAAAGGACATGATGATGAATAACTTTAGACACTTACCTGAGCCATTCCGTATTCGTGTTATTGAACCCGTCAAACGCACTACACGAGAGCATCGTAATGCAGCGATGATAAAAGCCGGAATGAATCCATTCTTGCTGGATAGCGAAGACGTTTTTATTGATCTTCTCACCGATAGCGGAACCGGCGCCGTTACGCAAAATATGCAGGCTGCTATGATGCGAGGCGATGAATCTTACAGTGGCAGCCGCAGTTATTACGCGTTAGCGGAAGCGGTAAAAGCTATTTTTGGTTATGCCTATACTATTCCAACACATCAGGGCCGTGGCGCAGAACAAATTTATATTCCGGTATTAATAAAAAAACGGGAGCAAGAAAAAGGTCTGGACAGAACAAAAATGGTGGCCTTCTCGAACTACTTTTTTGATACCACACAGGGCCACAGCCAGATAAATGGCTGTACCGTGCGGAATGTTTATATCAAAGAGGCTTTCGATACGGCGGTTCGCCACGACTTCAAGGGCGACTTTGATCTTGAGCGCCTGGAGAAAGGCATCCAGGATGTCGGCGCGAAGAATGTGCCCTATATTGTTGCCACTATTACCTGCAATTCCGCCGGCGGGCAGCCCGTGTCGCTGGCAAACTTAAAAGCCATGTACCAGATTGCAAAAAAATATGACATTCCGGTGGTCATGGATTCAGCCCGCTTTGCTGAAAACGCGTACTTTATTCAGCAGCGGGAAAAAGCGTACAAAAACTGGACAATCGAAGCGATTACCCGGGAAAGCTATAAATATGCTGACATGCTGGCCATGTCGGCAAAAAAAGATGCGATGGTCCCCATGGGTGGCTTGTTGTCTTTCAAAGATGACAGCTTCTTTGATGTGTACACCGACTGCAGAACACTTTGCGTTGTTCAGGAAGGATTCCCCACCTATGGTGGGTTAGAAGGCGGCGCAATGGAACGCCTGGCGGTAGGCCTTTATGACGGCATGAATCAAGACTGGCTGGCTTATCGTATCAGTCAAATTCAATACCTGGTTGATGGCCTTGAATCGATTGGTGTGACCTGCCAGCAAGCCGGTGGCCATGCTGCCTTTGTCGATGCCGGAAAATTATTGCCGCACATTCCGGCGCATCAGTTCCCGGCTCAGGCCCTCGCCTGCGAGTTATATAAAGTGGCCGGTATCCGGGCAGTCGAGATCGGCTCGTTTTTGCTGGGCCGCGATCCTAAATCAGGAGAACAACTGCCCTGTCCGGCCGAACTGTTGCGGTTAACCGTTCCCAGAGCCACCTACACACAAACGCATATGGACTTCATCATCGAAGCTTTTGAGCATGTGAAAGAGAATGCGAGCAACATAAAAGGATTAGCCTTTACCTATGAGCCTAAGGTTTTGCGCCATTTCACCGCAAAACTTAAAGAGATTTCATAGTCATACCTGTACAGTGAGCAGCTGTTTTGGCCACGGCTGCTCCATTACCCTGCCTGTCAGGCATAAAAATTATAACAACGATAAAAGCGAAGAATATTGTTGAGAGGACACCATGGAAGAAAATACAGATCAGAAACACTCCGCCTTTTGGGGCGTGATGGTTATCGCTGGAACCGTAATCGGTGGGGGGATGTTTGCACTCCCTGTCGATCTTGCGGGCGCGTGGTTCTTCTGGGGCGCTTTCATTTTGATCATCGCCTGGTTTTCCATGCTTCATTCCGGTCTGCTGTTACTGGAAGCTAACCTGAACTATCCAACAGGCTCAAGCTTCAATACATTGACCAAAGATCTGCTGGGCAAAAGATGGAATGTAATAAGCGGTATTACCGTTGCTTTTGTGTTGTATATACTGACTTACGCTTATATCTCCGCTAACGGCGCGATTATTAGCGAAACCCTGTCCATGCATTCCAGCATGACGATACCTTCACGTGTTATCGGCATCGGTACAGCGGTTTTCGTTGCCAGCGTGTTATGGATTAGCTCTCTGGCAGCCAGCAGAATCACCTCGCTCTTTTTGGGTATTAAAATCTTAGCCTTCGTCATTGTTTTTGGCTCTTTATTTTTCAAAGTTGATTTTTCAATCCTTAGCGATGTTAGCGGTATCAGTGAAAGCAATCGTTATTTTCCCTATATATTTATGGCCGTTCCGGTTTGCCTTGCCTCTTTTGGCTTTCACGGTAATATCCCCAGCCTGATCATTTGTTATGGAAAACGAAAAGATAAGCTGGTTAAAAGCATTGTTCTTGGTTCACTGCTGGCGCTGTTTACCTATCTTTTTTGGCTGTATTGCACCATGGGGAATATCCCGCGTGAAAAATTCAAAGAAATCATTTCTTCGGGCGGAAATGTTGACGCGCTGGTGAAGTCTTTTATGGGAACGCATCCTGGCGGCGTCATTGAATTTTTCTTACTGGTTTTTTCTAATCTCGCCGTGGCCAGCTCTTTCTTTGGGGTCACGTTGGGGTTGTTCGACTATCTGGCGGATCTGTTTAAAATCGATAATTCCCACTTTGGACGATTTAAAACAGTGCTGTTAACCTTTCTACCTCCCGGCATCTTATATTTGCTCTTCCCGAATGGTTTTATTTACGGTATCGGTGGCGCAGGATTGTGCGCAACAATCTGGGCAGTTATCGTCCCTGCCCTGCTGGCATTAAAATCGAGAAAACGCTTTCCCGATAAAACATTCACTGTCTGGGGCGGAAAGGTTATTCCGGCGGTGGTCATTTTATTTGGTGTTATCGTCATCATCTGCTGGTTTGGCAATGTTCTTAACATCTTGCCAAAGTTTAGCTGACCGACAGGACGGACTGGAAACGGGTTTAACGAAGCCTGTCATCAGGGAGAGGTATTGAACGGCCGGTCACTCACGTGACCGGCGCCAACAAAAGCCAGGATACGACTTAGTGACTTAATCGAGTAACTGACGCCCAAGGTAAGGATTGGCGTGAAGTAATTTCATCAATTTTTGTGCAGTTGCGGAAGGACGCGTACGCTGGGCTTCCCAGCTTTTAACCGAAGAAACGCTAACGCCCATAATCCTGGCAAACTCATCTACCTGCATTCCTGCCATTTCGCGTAAACGCTGTGGCTCTGGCACGGCTGGCTGACGCTGAGTTTGCAGCGCTACAGGGCTGTTATCACGTGTCAAAACAATCTGCTCAAGGCTGCTGAGCAATTCAAACATTGGGTCTTTTAACTCCATAGAGAACTCCTTAAAACTCACTATGAATCACGTGAAAGAAGGTACAAGAACCTGAAATCAGGCTCAGAAACCGGATTAAGCAAGCTGCATCCCTTAAGAGTTTGTTTTTATTGTAAGAAAACCCTTATGGGACACAGCCTGACCTGCATTGCTGTTAAACATGTCAACACAATGCCACAAATGCCGGGAGACTAAGTATGGATAGATACCTGACAATTTGCAGCGCAAATTAGACATTTTTTTTAACTTTACAATTCTGAAAAATGGTTAAGCAACTTAACCTTTTGAAGCGATTGGTTTTGTTACCACAGCGTCTGTCAACAGCGCTGGTCGCGTTTTCTTTATGGCCGGCAATCAGGTGATGAACTGGCCAGGATAACCGCACCGGCTCTGTAAGTTGATTGCAAAATATGCGCCAGACTTTCATTTTTTGAACATATACAGGCTGGAGTATGCTGTCAGCCATCACGCCTTTCTTGCTGCCAAAATAAAAAAACACTTGCCAGGCCTGACGTAGGTGGCGCCGGAAGCGCTAAAAAGGGAGTCAGCTTTATCATCGAAGGACAACATGACGTTTTAATTATAGTGAACACGATAATTTGTGCGATTCGTGCCAGTGATTGCGTTCATGCAGGCGTTTGCACCACTTTAATGCAGACGAACAATTTTAGGGCAACTCGTTAATGGACGTTTAACGTTAACGATTCAGATGGAACATCTGTGTCGCTAGAAACATAAGATGGAATTAATTATTTATGACCTATACTTACGGATCCGTTAGCTTCCCTTCACGCGGGCTCGTTATCGGTGCAAAAAAGCCCGAGTCGCGGATGCGCTGGCCTTCTTTTCTGACACCATAAGCCTGTAACATCATCTTAAACACGCTTAAGGCAAACTTTCTTACAGGTTATGGCCTTACATCGCGCTTTCGCATTGTGTGGCCGTTATCCTTTGTTCTATTCTTTAGGCCACTGCTTATCCGGACATCAGCCAGTTTTACCGACAGGAGTTGAACCCATGGCTTCAGGCATTTCCCGTATCCTGGCACGCAGCGGCATTTTGCTGACTGGCGTGCTTCTTGTGCTGCAACTTACCGCATGTGGTGATAAAGAGGGCGAACAGCGCAAAGCGTTTATCGATTTTTTGCAAAATACCGTTATGCGTAGCGGTGAACATCTACCCAGCCTGAGTGAAAATCAGAAACAAAGTTTTGGCCCTTTCACCGGTGATTACGCCATTCTTTATGGCTTCTCGCAGCAGGCGAACAAAGCTGTGGATCAGGGGATGCGTCCGGTGGTGGATGAACTTTCTGCTATTCATGTGCCGCAGGACTATCTGAGCCGCCACGACTCACTGGCCCAGGCCAACAGCGCGTTGACGGTGGCTACCCAGCAACTGGAAACCGCAAAAATGCAGGCAGATAAAAGTAAAAGCGCGCTTAAGCAAAACGACGACCTGAAAAAAGTCTTCGATACCGCGTATGACAAAGTGGTGACGCAGCCTGCTGGCCAGTTGATCCCATTGCTACCCAAACTGCAGGCACTTAGCCAGGATGCTGTAAAGACAGGTGAGTTTTTGCAGGCTCAGGGAACACGCGTCAGTTTCAATAACGGTGGCGTTCAGTTCCCAACTCAGGAACAGGCGACGCAATATAATGACTTAATGACGAGCTTATCAGCTAATGTGCAAGCGCTGAGCCAGGCTAAAAATGCAGTACAGGGTAATTTGCAATAATCGGCGTGCAGGGGACGGATCATTCACCGCCTAACCTGAGCCACGTGAAATCATGATTCCGCATTCAAACGGGCCTGATCAAAATGTGATCCGGCCCGTTTTTCATTAAATTAAATTGTGATCTTAGTCTCATTTATAAAACAAAGCTCAACGCCATAAATGTGATCGCAATCACTATAAATCGATTTCGATGGCTAAAAATCCGTCGTCTTCTCGCCGTAATGGCTCATTTCTGTGATAAAAGTCACTTAATACTCCCCCATCCTCCCGACATAAATGTGACCTAAATCACACTAAGCCTCGTGCACTACGCAGTCCACTATTCGCGTGATAAAGTCCGCCTGCATACAGTAATACTGACGGCTAATCGCCGTAGTGGCTAAACAAAAACAAACGCGCGCTCCTGTTGCAGCGCGTCTCAACAAGGGGTGGGCTTATGTCCTCATCAGTAAAGGTCAAAGTACAAAGCTTTGGTCGCTTTTTGAGTAATATGGTGATGCCTAACATTGGCGCATTTATCGCCTGGGGTATTATCACCGCGCTGTTTATTCCAACAGGATGGATCCCTAACGAAACGCTGGCGAAACTGGTCGCCCCAATGATCACTTACCTGCTGCCACTCCTGATCGGTTATACCGGTGGACGCCTGGTCGGTGGCGATCGCGGTGGGGTGGTTGGCGCAATCACTACGATGGGGGTAATTGTCGGTGCTGATATGCCGATGTTCCTCGGCTCAATGATTGCGGGCCCACTTGGCGGCTGGGCGATCAAATCCTTTGACCGTATGGTTGACGGTAAAATTAAAAGCGGCTTTGAGATGCTGGTGAACAACTTCTCTGCCGGTATTATCGGTATGCTGTTGGCCATGCTGGCTTTTATGGCGATTGGTCCGCTGGTTGAAGGTCTGTCACACATTCTTGCCACGGGCGTTAACCTGATGGTGCAGAACAACCTGCTGCCATTGACGTCAATCTTCGTTGAACCTGCAAAAATCCTGTTCCTGAACAACGCGATTAACCACGGGATTTTCTCACCTCTGGGTATTCAGCAGGCAAGTGAAGCAGGGAAATCAATTTTCTTTCTGATCGAAGCCAACCCGGGTCCGGGGATGGGCGTGCTGATGGCCTATATGTTTTTTGGTCGCGGCAGTGCTAAACAGTCTGCTGGCGGTGCGGCGATCATCCACTTCCTGGGCGGCATTCACGAGATCTACTTCCCTTACGTGCTGATGGCACCACGCCTGCTGCTGGCCGTCATCCTTGGCGGAATGACCGGTGTCTTTACGCTGACCGTACTGCACGGTGGTCTGGTATCGCCTGCTTCACCAGGTTCTATCCTGGCCGTATTGGCCATGACGCCAAAAGGAGCTTACTTTGCCAATATCGCCGCCATCTTTGCTGCATTTGCGGTGTCGTTTGTGATTTCTGCCATTTTGTTGAAGACCAGCAAAGTGAAAGAAGATGACGATATCGAAGCGGCGACGCAGCGTATGCGTGATATGAAAGCGCAGTCAAAAGGTCAGAGTCTGACAGGTGCGCCGGTTGCGAGCGACGCGATGAGCGTAGATCTGGACCATGTGCGTAAAATCATTGTGGCCTGCGATGCAGGTATGGGCTCAAGCGCCATGGGCGCTGGTGTCCTGCGTAAGAAGGTCCATGATGCAGGTCTGAGTAACGTGTCGGTCACCAACAGCGCGATTAATGCCTTACCGGGTGACGTTGATCTGGTGATTACCCATCGCGATCTTACTGAACGAGCCATCCGTCAGGCGCCTCATGCCCAGCACATTTCCTTAAATAACTTCCTGGATAGTGCACTTTATAGCACGCTGACCGAGCGCCTGGTGGCGGCTAATCGCAGTGAAGCTAACCGCGAAGCCGTACAGAAGACGCTGGGTGACAGCTACGATGACAGCCATGCCAACCTGTTTAAACTCGGCCAGAGCAACGTTTTCCTGGGGCTGAGTGCCAGCAATAAAGAGCAGGCGATTCGCTTTGCCGGTGAGCAGTTAGTCAAAGGCGGCTACGTAGAACCCGAATACATTGATGCCATGCTGGCGCGCGAAAAGCTGACGCCAACCTATCTTGGCGAGTCGATTGCTGTGCCGCACGGTACCGTTGAAGCGAAAGACCGTGTACTGAAAACGGGTGTGGTTTTCTGCCAGTACCCTGCCGGCGTTCAGTTTGGCGAGGAACCTGATGAAGTGGCACGTTTGGTGATTGGTATAGCTGCCCGCAATAACGAGCACATTCAGGTGATTACCAGCCTGACGAACGCGCTCGATGATGAGCAGGTCATTGAACAACTGGCACGTACAGAAAGCGTACAGGATGTTCTGGATCTGTTATCAGGCAAACCCGCTGTAGCATAATCGGGTCCGACATTTCCCTGGGGCGGTTGTGCCCGTCCCATTTTTTGGGGGCGGACATGCCCGCCCCATCGTTATTTGATATGGGTCAATTTTATGAAAGCGTTACATTTTGGAGCAGGCAACATCGGTCGTGGCTTTATCGGCAAACTGCTGGCAGATGCCGGTATTGAGCTGATTTTTGCAGATGTGAATCAGGCAGTGCTGGATGCCCTTAATGCACGTCATGAATATCCCGTGCATGTGGTAGGTGAACAGGCCAAAGTTGAAGTGGTTAAGGGCGTCAGCGCCGTGAACAGCACCAGCGACGACATTACTGGACTGATCGCGGATGTCGATCTCGTTACCACTGCCGTTGGTCCGCAAATCCTTGAGCGCATCGCTGCCAGCGTGGCAAAAGGTCTGGCCAAACGCAGTGATAACGGCAATGTTCGGCCGTTAAATATTATCGCCTGTGAAAATATGGTGCGTGGAACCAGCCAGCTTAAGCAGCACGTGCTACAGGCGCTGCCTTCTGAATATCATGTCTGGCTCGAACAACACGTTGGCTTTGTGGATTCAGCAGTAGACCGTATTGTTCCCCCTTCTGAAGCAGGCAGTCAGGATCCGCTGGAAGTCACGGTGGAAACCTTCAGCGAATGGATTGTGGACAAAACCCAGTTTAAAGGCGAATTGCCCACCATTCCGGGCATGGAACTGACCGATAACCTGATGGCCTTTGTGGAACGTAAACTTTTCACCCTGAATACCGGCCACGCAATTACAGCCTATCTGGGGCAACAGGCGGGGCACCAGACTATTCGCGATGCCATTCTCGATGAGAATATTCGCGCGGTCGTCCAGGGTGCGATGGAAGAAAGTGGCGCGGTACTAATTAGACGCTACGGCTTCGAAGCAGACAAGCATGCTGCTTATATTCAAAAAATTATTAGCCGCTTTGAAAATCCCTATCTGAAAGATGACGTTGAACGCGTAGGTCGTCAGCCAATCCGCAAGCTGAGCGCAGGCGACCGCCTGATTAAACCGACACTCGGCACGCTGGAATATGGCCTGCCGCATGCCAACCTGGTTCAGGGCATTGCTGCTGCAATGCATTATCATAGCGATCAGGATCCCCAGGCGCAGGAGTTAGCCGCGCTGCTGGCGGAAAAAGGTCCGCAGGCAACCTTAGCGCAGGTTTCAGGACTGGATGCTGAGAGTGAAATAATAAAAGAGGCCGTGAGTGCCTGGCACGCCATGGCATAATAGCCCCATGTTAGCGACCCAGATCGGGGGCAATAAACGGGCCCCCGACAGCAGCACTACACTGATGCAGGCAAGAATGGAAGAAAAGCAGGCTTTTGAAAACCGGGTGCTTGAACGCCTGAACGCTGGACGCTCGGTGAGAAGCTTTTTGTTCGCCGCTGTCGAGTTGTTAGCTGAAGCCGTCAATGTGCTGGTGCTGCAGGTATTCCGTAAAGATGACTACGCGGTGAAATACGCCGTAGAGCCCTTGCTGCTGGGTGACGGTCCGTTAGGTGAGCTCTCCGTCAGGCTCAAGCTGATCTATGGCCTTGGCGTGATTAGTCGGCATGAATATGAAGACTGTGAGTTACTGCTGGCGCTGCGTGAAGAACTCAATCATGACGCGGGCGATTACCGTTTTACTGATGATGAAATTCTGGGACCCTTTGGTGAATTGCACTGCGTGGCGGCCTGGCCCCCCGTTCCCACATTTCATGCTGAAGATGCAGCACTACAGGCTATGCAGCAGCAACGTTATCTGCAGATGGTACGCTCCACTATGGTCCTGTCACTCACCGAACTGATTTCCCGCATTAGTATGAAACAGGCGTTTAAAAAGTCAGTCAGCTAAATCCCGCCGGGAGCCTCAAGGCTCCCCTTTTCACGCTAACCACCGAGAATCTACGTTAAATTTGGTGTATCCTTAGCCTGTTTTCCTCAACGAGTTGTTGTCATGAAAGAGCAAGAAAAAAACGAAATTAAACGTCTCAGCGATCAACTTGACGCGCTGAATCGTAAAGAGCCTCAGTTACTCGAATCCGGTGATGCTGAAAAGCTGGGCGCGTTGCTGAAAGAGAAAGAAACGCTGGTAACGGAAATTGAGCGTCTTCGCAGTCAGCGTGACGTTAAGCTGAGCCTGGAAGCGCAAAAACTGCAAAAATTGCCGTTCAGCCGCGAAATTACGAAAAAAGAGCAGGCAAATTTAGGCGCATTGAAGAAAAGCGTGCGCGGCCTGGTGGTGGTGCATCCAATGACCGCGCTGGGACGAGAAATGGGGCTTAGCGTTATGACCGGATTTGCTAAAAACGCCTTTTGATCATGTTTCAGGCGGCGGCCCGATCGCTGTTTTGCTGGCCAGTAGCAGTCCCAACCTGCTCTGCCAGCGTATCCAGCAGCGTATAACGACGGCGGTATTCCGCACGCTTCTTACTGGCAATCTCTTCCAGCGTTTTACGCGGCAGCGCCAGCGGCAGCATAAAGACGCCGTCAGCACGCTCCTTTCCGTTGATCGTCAGCCAGAAATCGCTGTAGCTGGCATGGAATTTATCCTCTTTACTCTGGCGATAACGCAGGCTGCGAAAAACATGCGTTTCATCCCCTACCGCCGCTATTTTCCTGACACCACATTGCTGAGATAAAATAAAGACGACTTCCATCAATAAGCGTTTAGGAAATAAACCATGTGCCGCTTTGGTTGCATCACGAATAACATCATTACTGATACTTTTACGCGGTCCCTGTAAGCCACCGATTAAGAGTGTGCGCGCGTTATCCTCGTTCAAGATCGTGAATGAAAGTGAGGCTAAGCCTTCTCCCTGATAACGCAAGACTAAGGTTATTTCACCTTCACGATCGTAATAACCTGAGCTACAGGCAATAACAAAATCTTCATCATTTTTACCCTTCAGCCTGGCCAGCACGCTCTCTTCGCCACTTTGTAAAACCTGGCGAAGTTGAAGATTATCCAGGCTGTTCATTAAATGATAATGGTCGAGAATAGCCTGGGCGCGTGCAGCTACACCCATTCCGGCACGCAGATAAGGGCGATGTAACTTCGCGGGTAAGACTCCCTGCACACGCATTAATTGCGAAAACCGGGGTAACTCTGAGAGCTGCTGTAAATAGCGCAATGTGGTCACGGGCGCAATCAGCGTCCTTAAGGCAAATTTAAAACGGAATTGACGGCTTAGCCAACGTTTATTTGGCACGTACTTTCCGCTGACCAATTGAAAAAAAAGAGAGGCATACGAATCAGCAACCGGCTCGTGTGTAGTATAAATAGACATGGCATAAGTTCTTATTAATTTGATAGTGGCGCTGATGATAAAACGAGCCACATCAACGACAGGTTAATGACTCAAATTGTTAAAAACTTACCGGGATAAACTGACGCTTCGTTTAATTCTGGTTTAACTGACTTCGAACGTTGGGCTTTAAAGGTGGGAAGCGGTGCGGGCAGCGCAGCATCAGCTATCGCAATGGCAATGGCAATGGCAATGGCAATGGCAATGGCAATGGCAACATTCAGACCGGAAAAGGACGAAAACCAGATATTCAGGCGAAAAAAAACCGGCAGAACAGGTTCTGCCGGTCAGGTCTCTTGGGTTATCGCTTACTTAGCCGATGCAAAGCGGGCTGCCGCTTCGTCCCAGTTAACCACGTTCCAGAACGCTTTGATGTAGTCCGGACGCTTGTTCTGATACTTCAGGTAGTAGGCGTGTTCCCACACATCCAAACCAATGATCGGATAGCCAGAAACGCCAGCGACGGCCTCGCCCATCAGTGGATTATCCTGGTTAGCAGTGGAAACCACGGCCAGTTTGTCGCCTTTTTTAACCAGCCAGGCCCAACCTGAACCGAAACGGGTGGTCGCCGCTTTCTCAAACTCTTCCTGGAATTTCTCAACGCTACCAAAATCTTTCTCAATAGCCGCCTTCAGTTCGCCCTGAAGGGTCGTGCCGGTTTTCAGGCCTTTCCAGAACAGACTGTGGTTAGCATGACCACCTGCGTTGTTGCGCAGCGGGCCTTTTTTGTCTGCTGGCAGCTGATCCAGCTTAGTGATCAGTTCATCAACGGGCAGATCAGCAAATTCAGTGCCTTCCAGCGCCGCATTGGCGTTGTTGACATAGGTCTGATGATGTTTGGTGTGATGGATTTCCATCGTCTGCTTGTCAAAGTGCGGTTCCAGTGCGTCGTAGGCGTAAGGCAGGGATGGCAGTGAATAACTCATGTTCTTCCTCTCCATTTAGTGTTTGAGCAGCACGACAATGTCGGCACGTGCCGCGTAAGCAGTCTTATCATTATAGTTAAATTCATGATCGGTAAAAGCGTAATCAATGCCCTATTAAACATAAGGTTTTGAAAAAACATGCAAAGACTGCGCATTTTTCGTTTGATGCTGACCGCAAAACGGGCTTCGCGCAGGCGCAGTCAGCGAGCCCGTGACGGCCTGATAACCGCTTCTGCAGGCACTCATTCGCGCTGCTCAGCATTTACATCAGCCGCTGTGGATGAGTGTAAATGGTCGCCCGGCCCGGCTTACTGAAACCGACAAGGGTAAGGTTGCAGCGTTCTGCAACCTCAACAGCCAGTCGGGTCGCAGCGGAGACGGCAAACAAAATCTCCACGCCGCACATTGCAGATTTCTGCACCATCTCATAGCTGGCGCGACTGGAAACTAACAGGGCGCCCTCGCCCCAGGCGGCCTGACTGCGATAGCCCAACAGCTTATCCAGCGCCACATGACGACCGACGTCCTCGCAGCCGTGAATCAGCACACCATCAGGCTGTATCCAGGCCGCTGCATGAGTACAGCCCGTTTTTTGCCCCACTGGCTGAAACTGGTTAAGTTGCCCCAGTGCGCGATCCAGATGCGCTAACGTAAACCGCTGGGTGAACGGCAACGGCGTAAGCGGCCTACCAATCTGGTCCAGTTGCTCAACCCCGCAAACGCCACAGCCGGTCCGCCCCGCCAGGGCCCGTCGCTGCGCTTTCAGCGCCATAAAACGACGGCTGGATAGCTCAATCTGTACCTCAATGCCATTGCAACCCGCGACCACATCCATACCGAAGATATCTGCCGGCGCATCGATAATGCCTTCAGAGAGAGAAAAACCGATGGCAAAAGCCTCCAGGTCTTTGGGCGTTGTCATCATCACGACGTGGGAAATGCCGTTATAAACCAGCGCCACGGGAACCTCTTCCGCTAGCCAGTCAGCCCGGGAGTGATGTAAATCGTCACGTTGCCACACCAGAGTTTCACGCAGACCGGCATTCCCGATTACATCAGCATCACTTCTCGCCTCGTTTTTATTCACTTTTTTCTGATCCTGGCTGATTCCGCAATGATTGAAAGGTAATAGTATTCCGTTATGCTGAATAGTGCCTATTCTGAACCTGCTGACAGAGAGCAACAAGCGCATGGCACCCTGATAGCATAAAGCGTGAAATGGCGCGCGGCTGGCCCGGCATGCTCGATGTCTATCTGTATGAAATCATCCAGCCTCGGGAAAAATACATTTCATCCACAAGGGCGGGATTTGGACTGCTATGATCAGCCTGTCGGGAACATTGATGAGATCCTGAAATGCTGCAATCTTCTGACTGACGACGAGTCCTGTCATGATGGAGATAACCGCAACAGAAAAAACGTAAAACCGGCGACAAAGCCACCGTCCGAATGGCCTGAGCCACGACTGAAAACCTATTCTTGCTGGTGTCGTGAATCGCGTAATCAGCCAACAAAACAGGAAAATGCCCTCTATGAGCATCCGCATTATCCCGCAAGATCAGTTGGAGAAGAGCGAAAAAAATCCAGCGGAGACAATCCCGCCGTTACTTTTCCCCCAGTTGAAGCGTTTATACAGCCGCCGCGCCGCGCGACTGCGTGATCTGGCCGCTAAAAATCCACTGGGCGATTATTTACGCTTTGCCGCCGTCATAGCCCAGGCGCAGGAAATTGTGCTGTATGACCATCCGCTGCAGATGAATCTTCATGCCCGCCTGGTACAGAGTGCTCAGGAAGGCAAACCGCCGCTGGATATTCATACTTTACCGCGGGATACGCACTGGCACCGCCTGTTGCATTCGCTGATTGCGGAACTTAAACCCGAGATGAGCGGCCAGGCGCTGGCAGTGCTGGAGAACCTGGAAAAAGCCTCTGCCAGCGAGCTGGAAACGATGGCCAGCGCACTCTTTGCGGGCGAGTATGCTCAGGTCAGTAGCGACAAAGCGCCTTTTATCTGGGCGTCACTGTCAATTTACTGGGCGCAAATGGCGGCGTTGATACCGGGTAAAGCACAGGCAGAGATGGGCAATCAACGCCAGTACTGCCCGGTGTGCAACAGCATGCCCGTTGCCAGCATGGTTCATATGGGCACCGACGAAGGCGCACGTTACCTGCATTGCAATCTGTGCGAAAGTGAGTGGTACGTGGTGCGTAGCAAGTGCACAAACTGCGAACAATCCCGCGATCTTCACTACTGGTCGCTGGACATTGAACATGCAGCAGTAAAAGCTGAAAGCTGTGGTGACTGTGGTAGCTATCTGAAAATCTTGTACCAGCAAAAGAATCCGGCAATGGAACCCGTCGCGGACGATCTCGCTTCTTTGGTGCTGGATGCCCGTATGGAGCAGGAAGGCTTTACACGAAGCAGTCTGAATCCCTTTATGTTCCCTGGTGAATAGCTATTGCTAAAAAACCTCGCTAAACGGAGCTACGCAATGAAACTGATTGGCAGCTATACCAGCCCTTTTGTACGCAAGATATCTATCATCATGCTGGAAAAAGGTATGATGTTTGAATTCGTTAATGCTTCGCCTTACAGCGATGACAGCCACGTTCCGCAATATAATCCGTTGGGAAAAGTGCCTGCACTGGTCGCGGAGGACGATCAGATCTGGTTCGATTCCAGCATCATCGCTGAGTACCTGGAACAGCGCAGCCCGACGCCTGCTTTATTACCTGACACTTCCCTCGCATCGTTAAACGTTCGTCAGCTCGAGAAGTTAGCTGACGGTATTAGTGACGCGGCGCTGGTGATTGTGCGTGAGCAGTTACGTCCGGGCGATATGCAGTCAGAAGAGGTTTTACTGCGTAATCGTGAAAAGATTCAGCGTGGCCTGGACAGCCTGGAAGCCTCCGTGAACGAAGGAAAATGGATCAACACTGGCGCACTTAATCTGGCGGATATTGCGACGGGCTGCATGATCGGTTATCTGAATTTCCGTCGCGTCGTGCCGAACTGGTGCGTTGGCCGCCCGGCGTTAGTCAAGCTGGCAGAAAACCTGTTTCAGCGCGAAAGCTTTGCCCGAACCACGCCGCCCGCATCCTGATCACTCGGCGCAGCAAGTTGCCAGTAGCCGGGTTTCTGAAGGGCCAGCGGCGTTATGCGTATTCTGAAGCTGTGAGAGGCACGCCGCGAAGGATGCAGAGCAAATCTGCATAAACGTGCAATCAGAAACGGTAACCCACCCCCAGATTAACGCCGTTAACAGCGCGTTGCTCTCCTTCAACCCGGGTGCGGGAACCTTCGTAACCCAGGGTTACAGACAGATAATTAACCGGGTTAATGATAATACCGGCCCCGTAAGCCAACGCATTGGTCGTCTCCGAAAACTGGATGTCCTGAGGCATTCCCTGAGAATCATAGCCGTGATACTGGCGGCTCATCGCGGCATGGGAAAAGCCGGCCAGCGCATAAACACTGACCCGTTGATTCAGACGATATGCCGGCCCCGCCAGTAAAGAATAATATTTTGCGCTTACGTGATCGGACGTATGGCGCTGAAAAAAAGAACTGTTGCTGTCCTCACTGTTCTCCAGAGTGGTGAAAGAGGCCACTACGCTAACCGGCGAGTCCCACTCATAACGATATTGCAGATTCACACCGGGCATATTTTTAAAATCTTCAACTTTACTCTGCGCATAGCCTACAGACAGCGTTTGACTTGCCACTGCGGGCACCGCACCACTCAGCAGCGCACAGAAAATAGCGGAAATAATCACCTTGTTCATACAACAGTCCTGATAATAAAAAACAGGTGGCGCATCGCACCCTGTTAATTCTCTGATACAGACAGCCTTATCCTTTCAAGACAGGGCTGTGAGTTCAGTATTATTCAGCCCTGTCTCATCCGAAATGAAACAGCCTGTTTGCGCCAGATATTTTCTTTTTAAGCCTTGCCACTCACGGGAAAAACATCATTAGATCGCGGTAAACCTGCGAAATTAACGGTTATCTGGCGGAACGGGACCTTAACAAAAACACCTTATTCCCACAATAAATAAAGGGATAAAATTGACGGAATTCAGGACCGATTGACGATTGATTGATGTTACGTCCCAGTAGTCAGAGAAGGTAGCGGTAATCAGGGGATGAACCCGGTAAGAATAAGCATCGCCGCGCCTTGCATTGCTGCAGCGAGTCCGCTATATCTTTCGCTCAGGCCCTGTCCTGAAGCGGCCCGGCGCGCGCGGGCCGTAAGCCAGGGTAAAAGGCAGTTCATTACCACGCTCAGTTTTTTTATTTACGCTCCGGCCTCGTCATGGGCTGTGAGACCTGGCAGCCCACTGCCTCAGACAGACGAAAACCGGACAAATCACTATCATGCGATCACACTTCAGAATGGCCTTGTGCTGCCTCCTGGTCGGTAATATCACACAGGCCTGGGCTGAGGGGCTGACGCTGGGCGCCCAGGGCGAGGCGAACTTTACGCCTTATCGCCAGTACAAAACGCAGTTTTCAGGTCTGCCTTATGTAGGATATGACAACAACCATGTCTATATTGACGGCACCGAAGTCGGCGCCTATTTGATCAAAGATGACACCACACAGCTAAAGGCGCGCTGGTGGTATCTGGATAACGAATTCGATCCCGGCCAGTCATCTGACCCGGCGCTTCGACAGCTAGACATCCGCCACAGCACCATGATGGGCGGCATCAGCTATCAAAAGATAACCCCCGTCGGTGCTTTCAGAACGGAACTCTCTGCGGATACGCTGAATGAAAGCCGGGGATTACTGGGAACCGTCGCATGGGCGGGCCAGGTGTCGTTCATGCAGTTGGACGTTTATCCGCAGGTTGGGGTGGACTGGCTGAATAAGCAGCAGGCAAGCTATTACTACGGCGTGAACGCTCAGGAATCCGAGCGCAGCGGTTTACCTTCCTGGCGTCATCAGGGCATTACGCCGTGGCTTGCTTTGGCGTTTGACTGGCACCCGGTTACGCCGTTGCATATTTATCTTCAGCCCAAAGTCACCTTCCTGACTGGCGCACTTCGCGACAGTCCGATGACGGATCAACAGTATTACTGGACGCTTTCTTCAGGCGTTACCTGGACATTTTAAAGCGGGCATTCGGGCTGTGCCGCTACGATGCCTGGCGGCTTGAGAGAGACACGCGAATAGCGCCGCCTGTGCCGGTAACCGGCTGCAGCGCCTGAATATAAACATGCTCTACAGATGAGATTTCACATATCGCCCTGTCGATGGGCATCGTACCTCGATTATTCAGGACGGGACACACAGAATAAAAAAGGGACGATTTCTCGTCCCTTTTCAACATCGTCGAGGCAGGTTACTGCAGTAGCGAAATATCAGCGACCTGCAGGAACAGTTCGCGCAGTTTCGACAGCAGCGTCAGACGGTTAATCCGCACCGCCTCGTCTTCCGCATTAACCATCACTTTATCGAAGAAGTTGTCTACGGCTTCGCGCAGCTGCGCCAGCTCAATTAACGCATCCTGATAGCGACCTTCTGCAAAGTAAGGCTGCAGTTTACTGCTCAGAGCGGTCACGAAGGTGGCCAGCTGAATCTCTTCATTCTCTTTTAACAACGACGCCTGCACGCTGTCATTCAGCGGTTCGGTCGATTTAGCCAGAATGTTAGAGACGCGCTTATTGGCAGCGGCCAGCGCGGCAGCCTCATCCAGCGTGCGGAAATGTGAGACCGCCTTCATGCGGGCATCAAAGTCGGCCGGACGGGTTGGACGACGTGCCAGTACCGCCTGCAGCGTATCAATGCTGTGGCCTTCTTCCTGATACCAGCTGCGGAAGCGACCCAACATAAAGTCGATGACGTCATTAACCGCATTGGCATTGCTCAGCTTGCTGCCATACAGGCGCACGGCTTCTTCGGTCAGCGTTTGCAGATCGAGTGGCAGATTTTTTTCTACGATAATGCGCAGCACGCCCAGCGCGGCACGACGCAGTGCAAAGGGATCTTTATCGCCCTTTGGATGCTGACCAATACCAAAAATCCCGGCCAGCGTGTCCATTTTATCGGCAATCGCCAGCGCACAGGCAACCGGGCTGGACGGCAAATCGTCCCCTGCGAAACGCGGCTGGTACTGCTCGTTCAGCGCCACCGCAACATCTTCGGCTTCGCCGTCATGACGCGCATAGTGCATGCCCATCACGCCTTGCGTGTCGGTGAACTCAAACACCATATTGGTCATCAGGTCGCATTTGGACAGCAGGCCCGCGCGCGTGGCGTGATTCACATCAGCACCAATCTGCGCTGCGACCCAACCGGCAAGGGCCTGAATACGATCGGTTTTGTCACGCAGCGAACCCAGCTCTTTCTGGAACAGCACGGTTTCGAGGCGCGGCAGGTGATCTTCAAGGCGCTTTTTGCGGTCGGTATCAAAAAAGAATTCGGCATCCGCCAGACGCGGGCGTACAACCTTCTCATTACCGGAAATGATCTGCTGCGGATCGCTGGACTCAATGTTGGTCACAAAAATGAAGTTTGGTAGCAGGTTGCCTTCCGCATCATAAACCGGGAAGTACTTCTGATCGCCTTTCATGGTGTAAACCAGCGCTTCAGACGGCACCTTAAGGAATTTTTCCTCAAAGGTGGCGGTCAATACGACCGGCCATTCCACCAGCGACGTCACCTCTTCCAGCAGGCTGTCGCTGAGGTCAGCGACCCCACCTAAACGACGCGCCGCGGCTTCTGCATCGGCTTTAATCATGGCCTTGCGAACCTGATAGTCAGCAATGACCTGACCGCGCTTTTCAAGCACATCCGGATACTGATCGGCGTTCTCCAGCGTGATCTCACTTTCGCCCATGAAGCGGTGACCACGAATAACGCGATCTGACTTAATGCCAAGGATCGTGGCGGGAATCAGTTCATCGCCCAGCAGCAGGGTGACGGTATGCACCGGACGCACAAACTGTACGTCGCTGTCGCCCCAGCGCATCAGTTTAGGTACTGGCAGTTTACTCAGAGCAGTGGCAACCATTCCTGGCAGCAATGCCTGAGCAGCCTCACCTTTAACCTGGGCACGATAAACCAGCCATTCGCCTTTGTCGGTGCTCAGGCGTTCAGCCTGCTCAACCGTAATACCGTTACCGCGTGCCCAGCCTTCCGCTGCTTTAGTGGCATTGCCTTCTGCATCGAAGGCCGCCGCGACCGCAGGCCCACGCTTTTCTACTTCACGATCGGGCTGGGAGGCACTCAGGCTGGCGATTTTCAACGCCAGACGGCGCGGGGCAGCAAACCAGCTTACCTCGCCATGGTTCAGATTAGCCGCATCCAGCTCGGCAGTCACCTGAGCAGCAAAGGCTTCCGCCAGGCTGCGTAATGCTTTCGGTGGCAGCTCTTCGGTGCCGATTTCCACCAGGAACGTTTTGTCAGTCATGGCTGCCTCTTACTTTTTGTTATTGCACATCGGGAAGCCCAGCGCTTCGCGAGAAGCGTAATAGGCTTCAGCCACGGCTTTAGTCAGGGTGCGGATACGCAGAATGTAGCGCTGACGCTCCGTCACCGAGATCGCTTTACGCGCGTCCAGCAGGTTAAAGCTGTGTGCGGCTTTCAGAATGCGCTCGTAAGCAGGCAGCGGAAGAGGTTTTTCCAACGCCAGCAGCTGCTGCGCTTCTTTCTCATACTGCTCAAAACAGGTGAAGAGAAAATCCACGTCGGCGTATTCAAAGTTGTAGGTAGACTGCTCGACTTCGTTCTGGTGGAACACGTCGCCGTAGGTTGTTTTACCTAACGGACCGTCGCTCCAGACCAGATCGTAAACGCTGTCAACGCCCTGGATGTACATCGCGAGGCGCTCAAGACCGTAGGTGATCTCACCGGTAACCGGTTTGCACTCCAGGCCACCTACCTGCTGAAAATAGGTAAACTGCGTCACTTCCATGCCGTTAAGCCACACTTCCCAGCCGAGTCCCCAGGCACCCAGCGTAGGGTTTTCCCAGTTATCTTCGACAAAGCGAATATCGTGCACCGTGGGATCCATACCCAGCTCTTTCAGCGACCCAAGGTACAGCTCCTGAATGTTGTCCGGCGATGGCTTGATGATCACCTGAAACTGGTAATAGTGCTGTAAGCGGTTCGGGTTTTCGCCGTAGCGGCCGTCGGTAGGACGGCGGGACGGCTGCACATAGGCGGCGGCAATCGGCTCCGGGCCAAGTGCGCGCAGGCAGGTCATTGGGTGTGAAGTACCAGCGCCCACTTCCATGTCCAGTGGTTGAACAATGGTGCAGCCCTGGCGCGCCCAGTAATCCTGCAATGTCAGGATCAGGCCCTGAAAGGTCTTGGTATCAAACTTTTGCATGATGAGTTCGCACGCGGTTCGGCTAGATAAAAAAAGAGTGCGACAGTATACCCTTTGACCGCGCGATGTGCAGCCGGAAATCCTGCCGCGCAGCCTGGAGAGTGGATTTTAGGATGACGTTCAGCGCCACAGCGATGCTGAACGGCAAAATTAACCTGTGCCGTTTGGCTTTTTTCATGCGATCTTGCGCACAGAGGGTTCTGAATCCCTGTCGGCGCGCTTGTTGACTGCAACGCGACTGGCTACGCTTTGCACCGGGACGCACTGCGCCAGAGGAAACCATGTCGCAAAAGATTTACTGGATAGATAATTTGCGGGCAGTTGCCTGCCTGATGGTCATCGTCATCCATACCACCACCTGGTATCTGGCCGGGCCGATGGCGATAAAAGGTCACTGGTGGGACATCGCCAACCTGCTCAACTCAACGTCACGCATCTGTGTGCCGCTGTTTTTTATGATTTCCGGCTACCTGTTCTTTGGCGAACGCAGCGCACAACCCCGTCATCTATGGCGACTCGTCGGATGCCTGCTGTTTTACAGCGCCGTCGCGCTGGTCTATATCAGCCTGCTAACGCCCATCGGTGAAGGCCGTTCAATATTGAAAATGCTACAGAAACCGGTGTTTTATCATCTGTGGTTTTTCTTCGCGCTGATCGGCATTTACCTGCTATCGCCCTTAATTCAGGTCAAAAGCGTGCGCCCCCGCTATGTGGCGGTGCTGGTGCTGGTTGTGGCGGTGCTGGCTAATCCCAATACCATGGATCAGTCATGGGGGCGGTTTCACTGGTTACCGATCAACCTCTATCTGAGCGGAGACAGTATTTATTACCTGCTCTACGCGCTGTTGGGGCGTGCTATCGGCACCATGGAAACAGACAGGCGCGGCGTAACTGCGCTGGCGGTCTTGGCCTTCCTGGCCTGCGTGACCGGTATTATGTTGGGCACTAAACGGGCATTAATCGTCAACGGCGCATTTAACGATACCTGGTATCTCTATTGTGGACCGCTGGTGTTTATTGCGGCCATCAGCGCCCTGCTGGTGTTCAAAAATGCCTTTAATCAACGCACTCTGCCTGGCCTGGCGACGATTTCGCGCTACTCGCTGCCCATCTACGGTTTTCACGCGCTGTTTATCCATTTCATCCGTACAAATCACTATGATGATATGACGCGTCCCTGGTTGGATCTGCCCGCCGTCTTTATGGTCACCCTGGCAGGCAGCCTGCTTCTGGCGATGCTGCTCAGTCGGCTGGACAGGCGCCACTGGGTAACCTGAGGCTAGGTTGTCAGGTTCCAACCCCGCGCACGCCACAGTTCAGGCAGCGCCGCCATATCCGTAAACACCGTGACCAGCGGGTGATCCAGTTCCGGGTTGTGCGCGTCGGCACAGTAGTAGAACACTGGCATGCCAGCGGCGATTCCGGCCCGCGCGCCCGCTTCAGAATCATCCACTAAAATACAACGCTCAACAGGCACTCGCATTTGCTCTGCGGCGTGAAACATCAGCTCAGGCTCGGGTTTCCAGTGACCAATGTCGTAACCGCTGTAAAGGCGCTCGGCAAAGTAGTCCAGCATGCCGGTTAATCCCAGCGAGTGCTGCATCTTCTTGACCGTACCGTTGGATACCACGCACACCGGGACGTTCATCTGCTCCACCAACGCCTTCGCCCCGGCTATCGGCTTCAACTCCAGATCGAAAAGTCGGGCAACTTCACTCCGGTAGGCGGGTTCAAGTTCGTCCAGCGGTAATCTGACCCCATGCGACTCGCTAACGTCACGGATGATGTCATACAGTTTCACCCCTTTGTACTTTTCGAACATCTCCTGCAGGGAGAGCGTTATACCGTAACGGGCAAAGGTGGTGACGTAAGCGCGTGTACAAAGCACTTCGCTGTCTACCAGGGTACCATCACAATCGAAAAAGACGCATTCTGCTGACATCTGACTCCATCCTTTTAGTTGGGTGCCCCTACACTCTACCCTAAGCCTGACGCGTTGTGATAATGGCAATCGGTTGCGAAAAATCATTGTATTGCCCGGGCAAAATCGCCAGGATACGCGCCGGTGAAATTTTCTTCCGGATAAACGGCATGAACAAACAAAGCCTTTTTCAGCGCGTATTTAAATTGCAGGAACACGGTACAACGGTTCGTACCGAGGTCATTGCTGGCGTTACCACGTTTTTGACCATGGTATACATCGTTTTTGTAAACCCACAAATTTTGGGTGTGGCAGGGATGAACGCCCAGGCGGTGTTCGTAACGACCTGTCTTATTGCCGCATTCGGCAGCATCCTGATGGGCCTGTTCGCCAATCTTCCGGTCGCACTGGCACCGGCAATGGGCCTCAATGCCTTTTTTGCCTTCGTCGTCGTGGGTGCTATGGGTTACTCGTGGCAGGTCGGTATGGGCGCCATCTTTTGGGGCGCGCTGGGGTTGCTTATCCTGACGCTGCTGCGTATTCGCTACTGGATGATCGCCAATATTCCACTTAGCCTGCGCGTGGGCATTACCGCCGGCATTGGCCTGTTCATTGCCATGATGGGCCTGAAAAACGCCGGCATCATTGTGGCCAACCCGGATACGCTGGTCACTGTGGGCAACCTCAGCTCGCATAACGTGCTGCTGGGTGCTCTGGGTTTCTTTATTATCGCCATTCTGGCGTCACGCAATATTCACGCCGCCGTGCTGATTTCGATGATCGTCACCACGGCGATTGGCTGGATGCTGGGCGACGTGAAGTTTGTGGGTCTGTTCTCTGCGCCTCCGTCCATCACCTCTGTGGTCGGTCAGGTCGATATCAAAGGCGCGTTCAATATTGGCATGGCCGGCATCATCTTCTCTTTTATGCTGGTCAATCTGTTTGACTCATCAGGTACGCTGATTGGCGTCACCGATAAAGCCGGCCTGGTCGATGAAAAAGGGACTTTCCCACGGATGAAACAGGCGCTCTATGTCGACAGCATCAGTTCCGTTACTGGCGCGCTGGCAGGGACCTCTTCCGTTACGGCCTATATTGAAAGTACGTCTGGCGTCGCCGTTGGTGGTCGTACCGGACTGATGGCGGTCGTCACCGGCCTTCTGTTCCTGCTGGTCACATTTTTATCACCGCTGGCAGCCATGGTTCCGGCCTATGCCGCAGCGGGCGCGCTGATCTACGTTGGCGTGCTGATGACCGCCAGCCTGTCGCGGGTTAAATGGGACGATCTGACGGAGGCCGTTCCCGCTTTTGTTACGGCCGCGATGATGCCGTTTAGCTTCTCCATTACGGAAGGCATCGCGCTGGGCTTTATTGCTTACTGTGTCATGAAACTTGGCACCGGGCGCTGGCGTGAAATCAGCCCCTGCGTGGTGATTGTCGCGTTACTGTTTGTGCTTAAAATCGCGTTTATCGACGCACACTGAGCGCCCTGGGAAGTCGTGCGCTGGCGGCCTGTTACTGGGTCAGTATGAGGCCAGCGCGCGTCCATGCAGCGTCGTCAGACGCATCATTTTTGTCCCGTCATCCGGCTTATCTAACGCGATATCACGCAGTGCAGACCACTGGCCGCCGCCGGTGATTTCCCATAAGTACAGGCGCCGCACATGGGGTGATAAAGCACAGGACCACACCAGCGTGGGCTCCGCATCGCACAGAATCTGCAGGTCGGTGGGCAGCGTTGTACGCAGGCGCCCGGCGCCGGGCAATAGCTGTAGCGAACGCAGCCCTTCTTCACCTGCGCCCTGCAGTTTCATTACGCTGTGGCGCAGCGTCCAGATCTGCGTCACGGCCTCAGGCACATCTTGCTGAGCATTGATCCAGGCGATTTCTCCTGAACTTAACCCCTGCACCATCAGCGCCTGCGTCTGACGACTGTGTGCCCGCACGATATCCATATCCAGGCCGACCTGACTGCGCTCTTCAGCCAGCAGGACGCCCACGGTATTCCCCGCGTAGGCAATATTGAAGTCAGGAAGATCGCGATCCGCAAAGGCCGGGCGGCCGTTATGACGCTTAACGATGGGCGGAAGACGATGAAGGCCGTAAATACGCTGCATGAGCTGTGCCAGCAAGATACGGGCCGCCAGAAATCGCCCTCGACGTTTATCCGCAAGATGCTGCGCGCTGTCGATGATGTCCTGCGGGATGGCGCTATCAGCCACCAACTGCCCGGGATTGCCTGTCCAACGAACAAAATGACCCGCCATCTGTCTCTCCATGAAAATGGTCAAATAATCATCAACCCCATTATAAGCGCTTTCTCAGGCTACCGCATACAGCTTGCCCTTTTTTCAGAAAAGCAGCAGGCTGGAGCCCTCACTACAGGCAGAAGTCACCAGCAGAAACGGGCGTTACGAAAAAGTCGTAACGCGCTGGGATATCAGACGAACTGGCAGGCTTGCTCAAGACTCAAGCGGGGCAAACGGGGAGGAAGTTTATCCGGGATGCCATAGCCCAGATTAATTAACAGATTCGCCTGCCAGGTGGTATCGGCAAAAAAGGCATCGTTAACTTTTAGCGGATCGAAGCCCGACATGGGTCCCGCATCCAGCCCCAGCGCTCGGGCTGCCAGAATTAGATAGCCTGCCTGTAAGCTACTGTTGCGAAACGCCGTCTCTTTGACTAAATCTGGCGTGTTAGTAAACCAGTTACGCGCATCGGCATGTTGAAACAGCATCGTCAGATGCTGATAAAACTCGCTGTCCCAGGCAATAATAACGGTGACCGGTGCGCTCATTGTTTTCTCAAGATTGCCGGACGCCAGCGCCGGTTTCAGCTTTTCTTTCCCCTCGGCTGAGGTGACAAAAACGAAGCGTCCCGGGGAGCAGTTTGCTGAAGTTGGGGCCAGGGCAACGAGCTGGTAGAGCTGTTCCAGCAGGGCCTGTTCGACCGGTTTTTGCTGCCAGTGATTATGGGTGCGGGCGTGGTAAAAAAGGGTGTCTAGCGCGGCATTATCAAGCGATGTAGTCATATAACTCTCCAGGGAAAACATCCAGTATTCGACCTATACGGTGAGTTCACGTTTTTGGATGCGTTTCAGCCCGTCTCATTGCGTGATGTGCTTGTCGACGTCCAGCTGAAAATACGGCTTCATAACATCCAACCCTACAATAATCTACGCCACAACAACCAATAAGCAACACATGACGCGTTGGCCCGTAAACGGCGACGGCTTCGTTTTACCGGGCCGCTTACGGGCCATGTGCAGTGTTATTTGCCGATACAGAAACTGGAGAAAATTCGCCCCAGCAAATCGTCTGACGTAAATTCACCAGTGATTTCGCTAAGCGCCTGCTGCGCAAGACGCAGTTCTTCTGCCAGCAACTCGCCAGCCCAGGCACCCAACAGTTGGGATTTGCCCTGTTCAAGATGCGTAGCGGCAAGCTCCAGTGCCTGCAAATGGCGGCGACGAGCCAGGAAACCGCCTTCCATATTATCGGCAAAGCCCATGGTCTGTTTCAGATGGTCACGCAGTGTATCCAGGCCTTCGCTGGTTCGGGCTGACAGCCTGATGAGCGCGTGGCCATTCGCGTTGGTCAGTCCCCGTGCTTCACCGGTGATGTCCGCCTTATTGCGTACGACGGTAATCGGCAACTGAGGCGGGAGACGCGCGACAAAATCCGGCCAGATCTCCGCGGGCTCGGTTGCGTCCGTCGTTGTGCCGTCCACCATAAAAAGCACCCTGTCGGCCTGTTCGATTTCATGCCAGGCGCGTTCAATACCAATACGTTCCACTTCATCGCTGGCCTCACGCAACCCTGCGGTATCAATGATATGCAACGGCATACCGTCAATATGAATATGCTCACGCAGCACATCGCGCGTTGTGCCGGCAATATCCGTCACGATGGCCGCCTCACGACCGGCAAGCGCATTCAGCAGGCTGGATTTTCCTGCGTTGGGGCGGCCGGCAATCACCACCTTCATGCCTTCGCGCAACAGGCTGCCCTGTTTGGCTTCGGCACGCACGGCATCAAGATCGCTGATGACCGTATTCAACTGCCCTTCGATTTTGCCGTCAGACAGAAAATCGATCTCCTCATCGGGGAAATCAATGGCCGCCTCAACATAGATACGCAGGTGCGTCAGGGCTTCTACAAGATGATTAATGCGAACAGAGAAGGCTCCCTGCAGCGAGTTGACCGCCGAGCGTGCCGCCTGTTCTGAGCTAGCATCAATCAGGTCGGCAATGGCTTCTGCCTGGGCTAAATCGAGTTTATCGTTAAGGAAAGCCCGCTCAGAGAATTCGCCCGGTTGGGCAATGCGCAGGCCGGGCAGCGCCACAATACGTTTCAGCAGCAGATCCAGAATCACCGGACCGCCATGGCCCTGTAACTCCAGCACGTCTTCACCGGTAAAAGAGTGAGGGCCGGGAAACCATAGCGCGATTCCCTGATCCAGCACGCTACCGTCACTATCGTTAAACGATAAATAGTCGGCGTAACGCGGTTTGGGCAGTTTACCCAGTATCTGCTGGGCAACCTCTGCGGCTCGCGGACCGGAAATGCGCAAAATGCCAACGCCGCCCCGTCCGGGCGAGGTTGCCTGAGCAACAATGGTATCGCTATGGCTCATAAATTCTCTCTCACTACAAAAAACAAAGGCGGTCGCTTTGACCGCCTGAGCATAACCGTATTTATCGCGGGAAACCTCCCGCGACGGTCTTACGCTTTCTTCTTGTCGCGACTGTGTAAGCCACGTTTTTCCAGGCCGCGATAAATCAGCTGCTGCTGGAGAATGGTTACCAGGTTACTGACGATGTAGTACAGCACCAGACCTGACGGGAACCACAGGAAGAACACGGTGAAAATCACAGGCATGTAAGTCATGATCTTCTGCTGCATCGGATCGGTCACGGTGGTTGGTGACATCTTCTGAATGAAGAACATGGTGATACCCATCAGAATCGGCAGGATATAGTACGGATCCTGTGCTGACAGATCGTGGATCCACAATATAAACGGCGCATGACGCAGTTCTACCGAGCCAGACAGCATGTAGTACAAGGCAAGGAAGATAGGCATCTGAATGACCAGCGGCAAGCAGCCACCCAGCGGATTCACTTTTTCTGCCTTATACAGCGCCATCATCTCCTGGCTCTGCTTCTGCTTATCGTCACCTAAACGCTCACGCATCGCCTGAATCTTCGGCTGCAGCATGCGCATTTTCGCCATCGAGGTGTACTGCGCTTTTGTCAGCGGGTACATGATGCCACGCACGATGAACGTGATAATGATGATGGAGAAGCCCCAGTTACCGATAAAGCTGTGAATGAACTTCAACAGTTTAAACAGTGGCTGAGAGATGAACCATAACCAACCGTAGTCAACCGTCAGGTCAAGGTGAGGCGCAATCGCGGCCATCTTGTCCTGGATTTCCGGCCCTACCCACAGCGTGGCATCCAGCGTCTGTTGCGCACCTGGTGCGACGGTTACCGGCGCAGATTTATAGCCGATTGCAGCAACGCCATTACCCAGATTGCTGGTATAAAGCGTGTTTGTCCCCTGTGTGCGCGGTACCCATGCGGTCGCGAAATACTGCTGCAACATTGCCACCCAGCCATTGCTGGTGGTGGTATTGAGGTTTTCGTTATCGGCGATGGTATCGAACTTAATCTTTTCGTATTTCGATTCGCTGGTGGAGTAAGCCGTTCCGCGGAAGGTGTGCAACGCAAAGTTGTTGCTGCCGGTATCACGGTGCTTAGGCAAATCGATCGTCTGTTTTAACTGACCAAACATCGACAATTCCAGCGGCTGCTGGCTGGTATTGTTAATGTTGTAGTCAACGTTAACCGCATAGTCGCCACGCTTGAACACGAATGTCTTGGTGTAAACAACGCCGTTTTCAGCGGTGAACGTCATCGGAACACGCAGTTCGCTCTGACCCTCAGCCAGTTCGAAGTGATCCTGAGCCGTGTTATACAGCGGACGCGCACCATTATTCGGGTTGTCCGGACCATTACGGCCGGTTAAACCACTTTGCGCCTGGTAAACAAACGACGGTGTGGTTTCCAGCAGCTCAAACGGCTTGTCAGAACCCAACTTATCCGGGTAAGTCAGCAGTTGAGCCTGGTCAACATCGCCACCGCGGGTGTTGATCGTTAATGACAGGACATCAGTCTTAACGGTGATCGTTTTACCCTGGCCGCTGGCCGGTACACCCTGGCCTGCAGCATCACCGGCTGCACTGTTTGTGTTCTGCGTGGTCTGGGTCTGCAAAGGCTTCGGAGCATGGTCCGTCTGCCAGGCTTGCCAGATCATGAAAGACACGAACAGAAAAGCGATGAGAAAGAGATTGCGTTGCGAATCCATCGTTAATGTTCTCTGGTATCAAAGGTTTTTGGCGGCACAGGATCGTCACCACCCGGGTTCAAAGGGTGGCATTTTAATACGCGTTTTAAAGTCAACCAACTGCCTTTTATCAACCCAAACCTGCGCAAGGCCTCAATTCCGTATTGAGAGCAGGTCGGATGAAACCGACAGTGTGGCCCCAGTAATGGACTGATGCCGCGTTGATAGACGCGTATCAGGACGATCAGGAACCGCGCGCCAGGCGACAGTGACGACGCCATAATTTCTCCAACGCTTCCGCCAACATACGGTTATCGAGATCGGCAACACCCTTCTTCGCAACCACCACAAAGTCCATCGACGGCAATTCATGTTGACGCAGGCGAAAGCTTTCGCGGGTCAATCGCTTGATCCGGTTGCGTTCGTGAGCGCGTTTCACATGTTTTTTCGCGACGGTCAGACCGATGCGGGGATACCCCAGCGCGTTAAGGCGGCCGAGAATAGTAATTTGCGGCGTGCCAGCCCGTTGTGGCTGCTGAAAGACGAAAGTGAAATGAGTGGGAGTTAACAAACGTAACTCCCTGGGAAATGCGAGCTTACCCATCAGGGTTAGCTTTATTACTTAGAAACGGTCAGACGAGCGCGGCCTTTAGCACGACGACGTGCCAGAACCTGACGACCATTTTTAGTAGCCATACGAGCACGGAAGCCGTGTGAACGGTTGCGCTTCAGTACGGACGGTTGAAAAGTGCGTTTCATGGCGATTTCTACCTAAACTTGAAAATTTTCACTGGGTGACGCGTTTCCGGACCAAAAAACAGACCGACGCCTCAATGTGTCTTTAATAAAGAGGCGGGATTGTAATAATTGTACAGTCCCGAGTCAATTTACTTCGCTTGTCGCGGTACCAGATAACCCGGATACAGCCCGCTGAGTCCGGGCATTGAGCTTTACGCGACAACGCCGGGGGAAGAATTATACGGGGTCTGCGTTAAAGCGCAAGGATCGCGCAGGATCTTATTGCGATCGACCTGCCGCAGGCGCAGACAAAAACGAGAGATCGTCCGAAAAATTGAATCATTCAGCGCGATCCCAGGTGGTTTTTTCTGCCACAGGCGTAGACTTTCCTTCGCGTTCATGTCCTGTGGATAAAAAGGATAAAAACTGTGTAGAAAGGGAAGATCTCTGTCGCGCTTTGCGCTATGATCCGCCCTTCCTCTGACGATCCTCTAATGATTGCAGGATGGAAAACCGCTGATAGCGGTCGCAGGCGCTTTCTTTCGTCTGTGTCAAAATGAACGTTTCTTAGATTAGCACCTACTTTTCTTATCGAATTTGTACGAGTGGAGTCCGCCGTGTCACTTACGCTTTGGCAACAGTGTCTTGCCCGTTTGCAGGATGAGCTTCCTGCCACCGAATTCAGCATGTGGATCCGTCCACTTCAGGCTGAATTAAACGACAATACGCTTGCCTTATATGCTCCTAACCGCTTCGTACTCGACTGGGTTCGGGATAAATACCTCAACAGCATCAATGCACTACTGAATGAGTTCTGCGGTGCGAATGTACCTCTGTTGCGTTTTGAGGTGGGCACGCGCCCGGTTCAACAAGCCGCAGCGGTCAGTCAGCCAGCGATGGCCAGCGTCAGCGCGCCGGCTGCACCGGTTCAAAACCGTCCGGCACCGGCACAAATTGTTCGCCCAAGCTGGGACAACGTCCCTGCGCCTGCGGATGTCACTTATCGCTCTAACGTTAATAATCGTCATAACTTCGATAACTTTGTTGAAGGTAAATCGAACCAGCTGGCACGCGCGGCGGCACGTCAGGTGGCTGATAACCCTGGCGGCGCCTACAACCCACTGTTTCTTTATGGCGGTACGGGCCTCGGGAAAACCCACCTGTTGCATGCAGTCGGCAACGGCATTATTGCGCGTAAACCCAATGCCAAAGTGGTTTATATGCACTCTGAGCGCTTTGTGCAGGACATGGTTAAAGCGCTGCAAAATAATGCTATCGAAGAGTTTAAGCGCTATTACCGTTCGGTTGACGCCCTGCTGATCGATGACATTCAGTTCTTTGCCAACAAAGAGCGTTCTCAGGAAGAGTTTTTCCACACCTTTAATGCGCTGTTAGAAGGCAATCAGCAGATCATCCTGACCTCGGATCGTTATCCAAAAGAGATCAACGGTGTTGAAGATCGTCTGAAGTCGCGATTTGGCTGGGGCTTAACGGTGGCGATCGAGCCGCCGGAACTGGAAACACGCGTTGCGATCCTGATGAAAAAGGCGGATGAAAACGATATCCGCCTGCCGGGCGAAGTGGCTTTCTTTATTGCCAAGCGTTTACGCTCTAACGTCCGTGAGCTGGAAGGGGCACTGAACAGGGTTATCGCCAACGCCAACTTTACCGGCCGGGCGATTACCATCGACTTCGTTCGTGAAGCACTGCGGGATCTGCTTGCCCTGCAGGAGAAGCTGGTCACTATTGATAATATTCAGAAGACCGTTGCTGAGTACTACAAAATTAAAGTCGCTGACCTGCTTTCTAAGCGCCGCTCGCGCTCGGTAGCGCGTCCGCGTCAAATGGCGATGGCGATGGCTAAAGAGCTGACTAACCACAGTTTGCCGGAGATCGGCGACGCTTTTGGTGGTCGCGACCATACCACGGTACTTCACGCTTGCCGTAAGATTGAGCAACTGCGTGAAGAAAGCCACGACATCAAAGAAGATTTCTCAAATCTCATCAGAACATTATCTTCGTGACGCTATGAAATTTATTGTTGAACGTGAACAGTTGCTAAAGCCGCTGCAGCAAGTCAGCGGTCCGCTAGGCGGTCGCCCGACGTTGCCTATCCTCGGCAATCTGCTGATGCAGGTTAATGAAGGATCGTTGTTACTGACCGGCACCGATTTGGAAATGGAAATGGTTGCACGGGTTGCCTTAACCCAGCCGCACGAAACGGGTGCGACGACCGTTCCGGCACGCAAATTCCTGGATATTTGCCGTGGCCTGCCGGAAGGGGCGGAGATAAACGTGACGCTGGAAGGCGAGCGCATGTTAGTGCGTTCCGGCCGTAGCCGTTTTTCGCTCTCTACCCTGCCCGCCAGCGACTTCCCAAATCTGGATGACTGGCAGAACGAGGTGGAATTCACGCTGCCTCAGGCCACGCTAAAACGCCTGATCGAAGCCACGCAGTTCTCTATGGCCCATCAGGACGTACGCTACTACCTGAACGGCATGATGTTTGAGACGGAAGGCGAAGAGCTGCGTACGGTCGCCACCGACGGTCACCGTCTGGCGGTCTGCTCCATGCCCATTGGCCAGGCGCTTCCCAGCCATTCAGTTATTGTGCCGCGTAAAGGGGTTATCGAGCTGTTACGCCTGCTGGACGGCGGTGATACACCGCTTCAGGTGCAGATTGGCAGCAGCAACATCCGCGCGCACGTTGGCGACTATATTTTTACCTCTAAGCTGGTGGATGGTCGCTTCCCGGATTATCGTCGGGTGCTGCCAAAAAATCCGGATAAAGCGCTGGAAGCAGGCTGCGATCTGCTCAAGCAGGCTTTTGCCCGTGCGGCGATCCTCTCTAATGAGAAATTCCGCGGTGTTCGTCTCCATATCACCGAAAATCAGCTAAAAATTACCGCTAATAATCCTGAGCAGGAAGAAGCGGAAGAGATGCTGGATGTCAGCTATACCGGCAGCGAGCTGGAAATCGGCTTCAACGTCAGTTACGTACTGGATGTGCTGAATGCACTTAAGTGCGAGAATGTCCGCCTGCTGCTGACGGATTCCGTTTCGAGCGTGCAGATTGAAGATGTGGTGAGTCCGGCAGCGGCCTATGTCGTCATGCCGATGCGTCTGTAGCACACGGGCTTTATTCGGGCAGTGCACCTGTCACGTACGCTGTATGCGTCAGGCTCACTGCCCGTGCGAAAAGGTGCGGTGCCGTTGACGTCCTTACTCACTGAGATTCGATAAACCTCATTTGCCCTTCACGCTGGATTGATTCATGGCTTTAACCCGCCTGCTGATAAAAGATTTTCGTAATATTGAACAGGCCGACTTAGCGTTAGCGCCAGGATTTAACTTTCTGGTAGGGGCGAATGGTAGCGGTAAAACCAGCGTGCTGGAGGCGATTTACACACTGGGTCACGGCCGTGCTTTCCGCAGTTTGCAGGCCGGCCGGGTAATTCGCCACGATCAGGCTGCATTTGTGCTGCACGGCAGGCTGGAAGGCCAGGAACGTGAGTTTTCGGTCGGGCTCAGTAAAAATCGCGCTGGCGAAAGCAAAGTGCGTATTGATGGCAGCGATGGCCACAAAGTCGCTGAGCTGGCACAGTTGCTGCCAATGCAGTTGATCACGCCGGAAGGTTTTACCTTACTCAACGGCGGTCCCAAATATCGTAGAGCCTATGTCGACTGGGGCTGCTTTCATAACACACCCGGTTTTTTTAATGCCTGGAGCAATCTGCGACGCCTGCTTAAGCAACGCAATGCGGCGTTGCGCCAGGTAACGCGCTACAGCCAGATTCGTCCCTGGGATCAGGAGCTGGTGCCGCTGGCGGAGCAAATCAGCCAGTGGCGCGCCGACTACAGCGCAGCCATCTCGGCCGAAATTGTCACCACCTGTGCACAGTTCCTGCCCGAATGTGATCTGCGTTTTTCGTTCCAGCGCGGCTGGGACAAAGAAAGCGATTATGCCGAGTTGCTTGAGCGCAACTTCGAACGCGATCGCGCCCTGACTTATACCGCCAGCGGCCCGCACAAAGCGGATTTTCGTATTCGTGCCGAGGGCACGCCGGTGGAAGATTTACTCTCACGCGGTCAGCTTAAACTGCTGATGTGCGCATTGCGTCTGGCACAGGGCGAGTTCCTGACCCGCCAGAGCGGACGCCGCTGTGTTTACCTCATTGATGACTTTGCTTCTGAACTGGATGACAGCCGTCGCCGCCTGCTGGCGGAACGACTTAAAGCAACCCAGGCACAGGTTTTTGTCAGCGCCATCTCGTCAGAGCATGTAATCGACATGACTGACGAAAAGGGCAAGATGTTCCGCGTGGAACAGGGTAAAATAGCGGTTCAACCTAAAGATTAAATGAGCGAGAAACGTTGATGTCGAATTCTTATGACTCTTCAAGTATCAAAGTCCTGAAAGGGCTTGATGCGGTACGCAAACGCCCGGGCATGTACATCGGCGATACCGATGACGGAACCGGTCTGCATCACATGGTATTCGAGGTCGTGGATAACGCAATCGACGAAGCGCTCGCCGGTCACTGTAAAGATATTGTCGTGACAATCCATGCCGATAATTCGGTTTCCGTTCAGGATGACGGACGCGGAATTCCTACCGGTATCCACGAAGAAGAAGGTGTGTCGGCGGCTGAAGTTATCATGACCGTGCTGCACGCTGGCGGTAAGTTTGACGACAACTCCTATAAAGTGTCTGGCGGCCTGCACGGCGTAGGTGTTTCCGTTGTGAACGCCCTGTCCCAGAAACTGGAACTGACCATTCGTCGTGAAGGCAAAGTGCACCAGCAGATTTATCTGCACGGCGTACCTGAAGCGCCGCTGGCGGTTACGGGAGATACCGATGCAACCGGTACCCGCATTCGTTTCTGGCCAAGCCATGACACCTTCACCAACGTTACCGATTTCGAATACGACATTCTGGCCAAACGCCTGCGCGAACTGTCCTTCCTGAACTCTGGCGTATCGATTCGTCTGGAAGACAAGCGTGATGCAAGAAACGACCACTTTCACTACGAAGGTGGTATCCGCGCCTTTGTTGAGTACCTGAATAAAAACAAAACGCCTATTCACCCAACCGTATTCTATTTCTCAACCGAGAAAGACGGCATTGGCGTGGAAGTCGCACTGCAGTGGAATGACGGCTTCCAGGAGAACATCTACTGCTTCACGAACAATATTCCACAGCGCGACGGCGGTACACACCTTGCGGGTTTCCGCGCCGCGATGACGCGTACGCTGAATGCCTACATGGATAAAGAAGGCTACAGCAAAAAAGCCAAAGTCAGCGCGACCGGTGACGATGCCCGTGAAGGTCTGATTGCGGTCGTGTCGGTCAAAGTGCCGGACCCGAAATTCTCTTCACAGACCAAAGACAAACTGGTTTCTTCAGAAGTGAAATCGGCCGTTGAGCAGCAAATGAATGAACTGCTGGCTGAATATCTGCTGGAAAATCCGGGCGATGCAAAAATCGTTGTGGGCAAAATTATTGACGCCGCACGCGCTCGTGAAGCCGCACGCCGTGCCCGTGAGATGACCCGCCGTAAAGGCGCTCTGGATCTTGCTGGCCTGCCAGGCAAACTGGCGGACTGCCAGGAGCGCGACCCGGCGCTGTCAGAAATTTACCTGGTGGAGGGTGACTCTGCTGGCGGTTCTGCCAAGCAAGGCCGCAACCGTAAGAATCAGGCCATTCTGCCGCTGAAAGGTAAGATCCTGAACGTTGAGAAGGCGCGTTTCGATAAGATGCTGGCTTCTCAGGAAGTCGCCACGTTGATTACCGCGCTGGGCTGTGGCATCGGCCGCGATGAATACAATCCGGATAAACTGCGTTACCACAGCATCATCATCATGACCGATGCGGACGTCGACGGCTCCCACATTCGTACACTGCTGTTGACCTTCTTCTATCGTCAGATGCCAGAGATTATCGAGCGTGGTCACGTGTATATCGCGCAGCCGCCGCTGTATAAGGTGAAAAAAGGTAAGCAGGAGCAATACATCAAGGATGACGAAGCCATGCTGCAGTACCAGATTGCTATCGCCCTTGACGGTACCTCGCTGCATACCACCGCCAGCGCACCCGCGCTAGGCGGCGAACCGCTGGAAACACTGGTCGCTGAATTCAACAGCACTCAGAAGATGATCAAACGCATGGAGCGTCGTTATCCGATGGCCATGCTGCGTGCGCTGATTTATCACGACACACTGAGCGATATCAGCAACGAAGCGCAGGTGACCAGTTGGATTAACGGTCTGGTTAGCTACCTGACAGCACGCGAGGCGCACGGCAGTACCTATCTGGCCCAGGTGCGTGAGAACCGTGAGCAGAATGTCTTTGAGCCGGTTTTACGCGTTCGTACACATGGAGTGGACACGGATTATCCTCTGGATGCCGAGTTCCTGCAGGGTGGCGAATACCGCAAGATCTGTGCACTGGGCGGCAAGCTTCGCGGCCTGCTTGAAGAAGATGCCTATATCGAACGTGGCGAACGTCGTCAGCCTGTCAGCAGTTTTGAACAGGCGATTGACTGGCTGGAGAAAGAGTCGCGTCGCGGTCTGTCAGTGCAGCGATATAAAGGTCTGGGCGAAATGAACCCAGAGCAGCTGTGGGAAACCACCATGGATCCGGACAGCCGCCGTATGTTACGCGTGACCATCAAAGATGCGATTGCCGCCGATCAGCTGTTCACCACGTTGATGGGTGACGCGGTTGAACCGCGCCGCGCCTTCATTGAAGAGAATGCGCTGAAAGCCGCAAATATTGATATCTAATCGCCCAGCGACAGACAAAACCCTTCCCACCGGAAGGGTTTTTTTTTGCCCAATACGTCTGACTGCCCTGCGTGGGGCAGAACCCGCAGCAACAAGATAATGGTTTACGCGTGCTGTAAAGCGTCGACAAACTGGTCAATGTGAGCTGAATCGCGCTAGCATTGCAGTAAACCCGACACAACGAGGATGCTATGGCTATAAAACTGATCGCAATTGATATGGACGGCACGCTGCTTAATCCGCAGCATGAGATCACACCTGCGGTAAAAACCGCCCTGAACCGCGCCCGGGAAAAAGGGGTGTCCATTGTGTTAGCGACCGGCAGGCCTTTCGTTGGCATTGAGCGTTATCTGAAGGAGCTTGATCTACAGGCTCACGGACAGTACTGCATCAGCAATAATGGCGCACTGGTTCATCAGGCCGAAGATGGCGAGGTCGTGGCGGATGTGACGCTGGGCTTTGACGATTATTTGTATGTCGAGAAGCTGGCGCGAGAACTGGGCGTACATTTTCAGGCTTTTGATAAATCCCATCTCTATACGCCAAACAAAGACATCAGCGAATTCACTATTCACGAAGCCAGCCTGACCGGTATTCCGGTACGTTATCGCGCAGTAGAAGAGATGGATCCCGCCACGCGTTTCCCGAAACTGATGATGATTGATAAACCCGGCCTGCTTGATGCGGCGATTGCAAAACTGCCTGAGCAGGCGCATCAGACTTACACCATCCTGAAAAGTGCGCCTTATTACCTGGAGATTCTCGATCGCCGGGTGAACAAAGGCTATGGCGTAAAAATGCTGGCAGAAAAACTGGGCCTGAAAGCGGAAGACGTCATGGCGATAGGCGATCAGGAAAACGATCTGGCCATGATTGACTACGCGGGCACTGGCGTGGCGATGGGCAATGCAATTGAGTCGGTGAAGAAAATTGCCCAGTTTATTACCAAAACCAACAGGGAAGATGGCGTCGCGCACGCGATTGAAAAATGGGTACTTTAATTCTTTCCTGACGCAGGATGAAACGGCGAGTGAAAGCACCTGACGCTGCCGTTTCATCGGTAAATACGCGCGTAACTTGTCTGAATATTACCGCTCACTGGATTTTGTCATGTCTGAAAAACAGATCACATTTGCATCACGCCATCATCAGTTGACTAACATCAACGTCTGGACAGCCGACAGCCAGTGGCTGGCATTTGATGTGCGGCCCTCCGGTGCCTCTTTTACCAGCCAGACCATTGAGCGGGTCAATGTGAACACCGGCGACGTGGAGGTGTTATATCAGGCAAGGGATGGCGCGCACGTCGGGGTTGTCACCGTGAGTCCGACATTGCCCCCACGTTACGTTTGTATTCATGGGCCTGAACATCCCGATGACAACTGGCAGTACGATTTTCATCATCGCCGTGGCGTGATCGTTGAAAAGGGTCAGGCAGAAAATCTGGATGCATGTGACATTACTCCGCCCTTTACTGCCGGAGCCTTGCGGGGCGGCTCCCACGTACATGTTTTTAGCCCGGATGGGACACGTCTCAGTTTCACCTATAACGATCATGTGATGCACGAGCGGGATCGGCGCCTCGACCTGCGTAACGTTGGCGTCGCCGTTCCCCTGCGGGCGGTTACGCCAGAAAAGCAGCACCCACGAGAATATGACGGTAGCCATTTTTGTGTGTTGGTCAGTGAAACCCACGTCAATCCGCAGCCGGGCAGCGATCAGATCAGTCGGGCATATGAAGAGGGATGGATTGGCAACCAAGGCTATCAAAAACCTGACGGTAGCTGGCAGCGCTGGGCCATCGCCTTTACAGGCGATACCCTTTCCGCTTCAGGCGAAAAGTGCCCTGAGGTGTTCGTGGTCGATCTGCCAGAGAAGCTGGAAGACTTCGCAAAACCCGGCTTTTTCCCGCTGGAAGGTAGCAGCGATCGTTTACCGGCTCCACCCGCTGGCGTCCGGCAACGTCGAATAACGACTACCCGGGGCCTGGCATCACAGCCTCGTCACTGGTTGCGCAGCTCGCCAGACGGCAGCAAAATTGCGTTTTTGATGGCGGATAACCACCAGGTCATCCAGCTCTGGGTCGTGTCGCCCAATGGCGGCGAACCACATCAGGTGACCCGGCTTACCCACAGTATTCAGTCGGCGTTTAGCTGGCAGCCTCGCGGCGAAGCCATTGCCTTTATCAGCGACAACAGCGTTATGCGCTGCCATGTGGTAACGGGCGAGTGTGAGCGTTTAACGGTGCGAAGCAGTGAAGCACCGTCTGGTGATGCGGTCGTCTGGTCACCAGACGGGAAGCAGATTGCCTTCATGCGTGAGATTGAGGGCTGGCGACAGTTGTTTACCGTTGCGGTTGCATAGTGGGCATGGGCTGGGCATGCGCCAGATTTTCTTCAGTGTGCGCCAGCTTTTCGCTCTGCAGCACCCGAGCGCGCGGAGAATCCAGGCTTTGGTCGCTGTCACTGCGATAGTAGTCCCATGGCAATAACAGCGTATCCATGACCGCAGAAAACGGCAGGTCAACCAAGGCCAGCGGCTTAAGCGCCCAACTGGTGTTACTGTCGGTCAGAATATCCGCGCTGGCGCGCGTGCCCGGATAATAGCCCTGGCTTGCTCCGGTATGCGACATCACGCTCGAACAGCCGCTTGAAACGACTGCGCAGCACATAACGCCAGCCAGCGGTAACCTTTTCATCATTTTCATATCGTCATCCCTTCAGTCCTGGTCACACCTGGCTGAGTTTGCTCGCCAGCGTACCTTCCCACCTGATAGTGAAGTCCGTTCTGGTCCGGCAATCTACCCCTGAGTGTATGTCATTTCACCGATTTGGCGAAAAAATTACGCACAGGCCCTTGAAAGGATGTTGTCCGCACCCATTTTTATAGCAGGCCGTTAAGGTTGCCGCCGTAAGGGGCAATGCGGTACGACACAACCTGTCCAATGGTGGAAGGTTGCCAAAACTTGCTGACATTCAGGAGTATTTTTATGCGTAACTTTGATCTGTCTCCACTTTATCGCTCTGCTATCGGTTTTGATCGCCTGTTCAACCTGCTTGAGTCCAATCAAAATCAGAGCAATGGCGGTTATCCTCCTTATAATGTCGAACTGGTTGATGAAAACCATTATCGCATTACCATTGCGGTGGCCGGCTTTGCCCAGAGTGAACTTGATATTACTGCCCACGACAACGTGCTGATCGTGCGCGGTGCCCACCCAGAAGAGCAGACTGAACGTAAGTATCTCTACCAGGGCATCGCCGAGCGTAATTTCGAGCGCAAGTTCCAGCTGGCTGACCATATCGTCGTACGCGATGCGCGTCTGGAAAATGGTCTGTTAAGCATCGATCTCGAGCGCCTGGTGCCTGAAGAAGCGAAACCTCGCCGGATTGAAATTCTGAAATAAAGCGGCCGTAATGGCTACGTCATTTTGAAAACGGCCACAGCATACGTGCTGTGGCCGTTTTTTTTGGATACGATGGCGATAACGCGTCACTTAGAAGCGCCGCGGTCAGGGAAACTGACTGAAAAAAGGAGAACGCGCTAAATAAGGCAGGAATACAACCGCCCTGAACGACCAACTGCACAGAAATCAGTGTTGAATCTGCGCCAGTTCTTCCTCGCTCAGGCCTGTCATTTTCATTATGGTGTAAAGATCGAGACCATTCTGTAGCATGGTTCGCGCGACTTCACGTTTCCCTTCATCGCGGCCTCTCTGAATACCTTGCTCAAGGCCTTTCTGAATCCCTTTTTGTTCAAGCTGCTGTGCAATGGTCATTAGCGCGTCTCCATGTTGCGGCACCCGCAGGGCGAGTTCCTGAATGAAAGCCTCGACGGCCGGGGTTTCCCCCGCCTGCATGATATAATGTACCAATGATACGACCTGTGATGATGAAAGATAACCTGACAGCAGCACAGGAACAAGCCTGTCCATCAGATCGGCGAGATCGCGCTGATGGATATGCTTTTGTAACAGCGTCAGCGCAGCCATACTGCGATGGCCCGCTATTTCGTCATCCGATATTACCGTGACATCAACCAGCGGAAAGCGGGTGCTGTACAATTTACCGGCCAGCGCGGGATGGGTAAATTCATCCAGCCAACAGGTGGAATAAGGATATGGCCTGCGTCTCCCCATATAAAACAGTACGGGTATCACCAGCGGCAAGGCTTTATGGCCAGCTTCGAGATGGCGCTGCATTGCCGCTACCGCGTAGCGCAGGAGCCTGAACGCCATATGTTTATCGGGTGAAGACTGATGCTCGATCAACACATGAACATAACCCTCACCGCCTGCGGTTTTCAGGCTGTAAAGCACATCGCTAAAATATTGACGAAGATCCGCTTCGACAAAAGAACCTGACTCCAGCTTTAACGTATTGAGATCACAAACAGCGCGCAGTTCTTCAGGAAGATGAATATCCATAAAATCGCGGGCAATTTCGGGCTGGGTTAAAAATTGCCGGAAAGTCGCATCGTGCGGTGTTGGCGTAGTATTTTTTTCATCACATCCGGCCTGTGAATGATAATAAGCACAGGTCCCCGGCCCGAGGTAACGTTTGAGGCTGAGGGAGTCGTGCAATTTTTTTGGTCTTTCATTGCCTTGGTGGATTGATACTTTCATCTCCCCGGCGAGCTGTCCAGGCTAATTATCTTTTCTGAGGAGTGCGTTCCATATTTATGCCTGCTGACCCGTCGTTAATAAATATAATGCCGCGCCGACTTCTATATTTAAACGCCCTACCAATGAAAATAATGACCACTCATGTGTGATAACCAATCGTTTTATATGCATCACGTAAAAACATGCATGCAATAACATCCCCTTCAACCCTGGCCATTCTCATCACTTATTTTCCTTAAAAATTTTTCTATAACATTTCATCACCTATACACTCACACAGGATTAAATTTATTTTTATAAATCATGCTGACCAAAAACGCTTAGCGATAAACTTAACCGTAACGACAGATTAGAATATAACGTTACACGACGATACATTAAATACTCTTTCCAACATGTAAGGAGTCTCTTAATGGCTATAACCCGACGCTTTATATTACAGGCCGGCGGTGCGCTGAGTGCGCTAACGGTTTTTAACGCCCTCAGCAGCACACCTTTTAGCTCAGGAGAAAAACAACCTGTATTGGACGTTCCCGAAGGCAGCGTGGACTGTCATATGCACCTTTATAACGATAGATACCCTGCTGCGCCCGGTGCCAGCTTACGGCCCGCCAATGCCTCTCTTGCCGACTACCACCAGTTACAAACCCGGCTGGGACTTCGCCGCATGGTCATTGTCACACCTTCGACCTACGGCACAGATAACCGGCTTTTAATTGAGGGTCTCAGGCAGAGTGGTGGACAGGCAAGGGGCGTGGCCGTTGTCGACGCTTCGGTGAGTGATGCAGAGCTACAAGAAATGGACCGGCAGGGCGTGCGTGGTATCCGTTTTAATTTGAGCAGAGGGGAAACCTCTCTGGACAGTCTGGAGCCTCTTGCTTCTCGAATCGCACCACTGGGATGGCATATTCAGGTTGTTGCGCCCGGTGAAAAACTGGCTGAGCTGGCATCGCGCCTGAGAGCATTGCCGACAAAGCTGGTTATCGATCACATGGGACATGTTCCGCAACCCGAGGGAACAAAAGCGCCGTGTTTCCAGACATTAACCCGTCTTCTTGACGCGGGTAATACCTGGATAAAACTGTCTGGACCCTATATCAAGTCGCGCATCGGACCACCGGGTTATGAGGATGTCGGCCAGGTCGCTGCGGAACTGGTAAGGCGCCGGCCAGACCGCCTGTTATGGGGAAGTGACTGGCCCCATCCGACAAAAGCAGAAAATGATAAGCCCGATGATGCCGCTATGCTCGATTTACTGGCGCACTGGGCACCTTCGTCTGCGGACAGGTTATTGATTTTGCGCGATAATCCATCAGATCTCTATGGCTTTGATCATCACGCCCACGGATAAACAATCAGAAAATGAGGTTGTATGCTCGTCAGAGGCCTGCAACCTCAGCCTGATACTTTAGATCTGCGGGCGCATAAACCACCGCTGCCTGATCATGCCACCAAACATATTCACCAGCAGGCCGACAATAATGATCGCAGCGCCGACAACCTGCTGGAGTGACAGCGTTTCGTTCAACAACAAGGCTGCACTGACGATTCCAACAACCGGAACCAGCAGAGAAAGCGGTGCCACGCGCCAGGTTTCATAACGGCTAAGCAGCGTACTCCAGATGCCATAGCCCAAAATAGTCGCGATAAAGGCCAGATAAACGAGCGCCAGTACCGTCTGCAGGTTAATCTGCGCCAGGCTACTGACTATCGCGGCTTTACCGTCGAACAGCAGCGAACAGCCAATAAAGGGGATAACCGGGACCAGTGCGCTCCAGACCACCAGCGACATCACCGGCACCGGATAGTGACGCGTAATGATCTTATTCGTGATGTTCCCCAGCCCCCAGGAGAATGCCGCTGCCAGCATAAGCATCATCGTGGTGAGCGTAATACCAGCCGCACTCTGGCCCACCATTCCTGAGGTCGCTAACAAAAAAATGCCCAGCGTGGCGATAATAATGCCCGCGATATGGTTCCAGCGGAGTTTCTCTGCCAGGAACAGCGCGCCGAGTAGCAACGTAAAGAACGCCTGGGCCTGTAGCACCAGCGAGGCCAGACCTGCGGGCATGCCCAGCTTGATCGCCAAAAACAGAAACGCAAACTGTCCAAAGCTGATGGTCATCCCGTAGAGTAAAATCCAGCGCAGTGGCACGGCAGGACGACGCACCAGCAAAATGGCAGGAAAGGCGACCAGGGCAAAACGCAGCCCGGCCAGCAGGAAGGGCGGCATATTCTGCAGGCCCAGTTTGATCACCACAAAGTTCACGCCCCAGGCAACCACCACGCAAAGGGCCAACAGCATATCTTTTCCCGACACAGCACACTCCTTTTGCCCGTCTCAGGCCACAATAGCGCTGAGCTCAATCGCATCTATCGATAATGCAAAAACAGGCCTCGGCAGCCCCTCAATATCAGGTTGAGGCAGCGTGGCGTATAACCAGGTAACCTCACATAGGGCTGTCCGTGTTCAGACCGGGAGCAGGTCTAACTGTCCCGCCAGGCGTGCTCCACTTCCTCTGCAAGAATCTGTACGGCTCGTTCAATATTTTCCGCATCCGGCACGTAGTTCATACGCATGCACTGATGCGTGTGCGGCCAGTCATGTTCCAGCCCCGGGAAGAAAAAGTGCCCGGGCACCATCAGTACGCCTCGCGCCTTAAGCCGTTGATACAGCAGCTCCGTGCTGATCGGCAAATCGCGGAACCATAACCACAGGAAAATCGCCCCTTCGGGTTTATGTATCAGACAACGTTCTGCGGGCAAATAACGACGAATAATGTTAATCGTCTCCATGACCTTGCGCTGGTAGAAGGGTTTGATCACCCCTTCAGACAGCCGCAACAGATCGCCACGCTGGATCATTTCACAGGCGATAGCGGGCCCAATACTGCCCGGTGCCAGGCTGATAATGCCGTTCATGTTACTAATCGCCGTGATGGTACTTTCATCAGCGATGATAATTCCGCAGCGCGCGCCAGGCAGGCCGAGTTTGGACAGGCTCATGCAGAGAATGATATTGGGGTTCCACAAAGGCCGGACATCGCTGAAAATAATGCCCGGAAAGGGGACGCCATAGGCATTGTCGATCAGCAGCGGAACTTCATGCTGCTGCGCCAGCACATCCAGCTTCAGCAGTTCGTCATCGGTAATCACGTTACCGGTTGGATTCGTCGGGCGTGATACACAAATCAGGCCGACGTCATCATTCATGGGCAAATGTTCAAAATCGACGTGGTACTTAAACTGCCCTTCCGGCAGTAACTCAATATTCGGCTTGGCCGAAATAAACAGATCGTCATCCAGACCCGCATCGGCATAGCCCAGATATTCGGGGGCCAGAGGGAACAGCACGCGTTTTTTGCTGCCGTCACTGCGGCGCCCTGCAAACAGGTTAAACAGATAGAAAAACGCGCTCTGGCTGCCGTTGGTCAGGGCAATATTCTGTGCAGTAATAGACCAGCCCAGTTGCTCTCGCAACATCGTCGCCAGCGCATCCAACAGCACCGCCTTGCCGCGAGGGCCATCGTAATTACACAAGGCCTCACTCAGTTTGCCTTCATCGTGCATATGCTGCAGCAACTGCTGAAAATAGTCGTTCATCTCCGGAATCTGCGCGGGATTGCCACCGCCAAGCATGATAGTGCCTGGCGTGCGTAAGCCTGCACCCATGTCTTCCATCAGACGTGAGATGCCGGAATGCTGAGTAAATTTGTCGCCGAACTGAGAAAAGGCCATAGCGGTTAAAAATTTGTAATGAATAATGGGAGAACCACCATAACGCCCGCTCCCGGCGGGCGCAATGGAAAGCCGTGGGGATTACGTCAGGACATGCGGATTAACGCAGTTTTTCTCTACATTGCCGTTAAGGGCTGCAATCAGGTTTTCAACCGCATCCTGCATCATTCCGTATCGGGTTTCGTGGGTCGCTGAACCAATGTGCGGCAGCGTCACGACATTCGGTAACGACAGCAGCGGCGAGTCAGTGGGTAAAGGCTCTTTTTCGAAGACATCCAGCCCGGCGGCGTGAATAGTGCCCTCCTGCAGGGCGGCAATCAGGGCGTTTTCATCCACCACTGGCCCACGGCCGGCATTGATCAGTACCGCACTGGATTTCATCAGTTTCAGCTGTTCCGCGCCGATCAAATGGTAAGTCTCTTCAGTCAGCGGCAGGCTGATGCATACAAAGTCGCTCTGTTTCAATAGCGTTTCCAGTTCACACCGTTCTGCGGCGAACTGTGACTCGGCCTGCGCGTGCTGGCGGCGAGCCTGATAAATAATTTTCATGCCAAAACCGAAATGCGCCCGCTGGGCCAGCGCCATGCCTATGCGGCCCATCCCCAGAATGCCCAACGTTTTGTGGTGTACATCAATACCAAAATGCGCCGGACCGATGCTTTTTTGCCAGTTGCCAGCCTTGACCCAGGCATCCAGCTCCGGAATGCGGCGCGCGCTGCTGAGCACCAGCGCCATGATGGTGTCGGCGACCGTTTCAGTCAGCACCGTCGGCGTGTGCATCAGCACCACGCCTCGTTGATTTAACGCATCCACATCAAAGTTGTCATAGCCCACAGACACGCTTGAGCAGGCCCGCAGTCTGGGCATTTTTGCCAACAGATCGCGATTAACTTTGCCGCCCGAGCCCAGTAATCCTTCTGCCTCCTGTAGCGCTTTTTCGTGCTGCTGCTGGCTTTCTGGCGACAGATCCTTCATTTCAGTCACCGTGGCATGTTCAGCAAGACGCGCACGCAGATCGTCAGGCAATTTTTTGTATAGAATGACGGCGGGTTTCATCAGATAGCTTCCTGTAAATAGATGACGGGCAACGCTAAGGTCGCCCGGAGAAGAGGCTAACGCTTACGCTTTCAGGCCGGTTTCGCCCCATGAAGCGACGGCGCCTTATTTTGTGCAGGTTTGACGATAAGCGTCAGTACCACTGACAGCAGTAACGCCCCTCCCATAAAGATATAGGAGGCAGAAGGACTCCCGGTCGCGCCATTCAGATAACCCACAATCCATGAGCCGATAAAGGAACCCAGCGCACCCATACTGTTAATCAGGGCCATTGCGCCACCTGAAACATTACGTGGCAACATTTCCGGGATAATGGCAAAGAAGGGGCCATATGGCGCGTACATCGCAGCCCCGGCGATCACTAACAACGTATAGGATAGCCAGAAATTGCCCGATCCTACCAGGTAGGAGCCGAGGAAGGCCAGCGCCCCAATCAGCAATAAAGGCCAGACGAATAACTTACGGTTTTGGGTTTTGTCTGACGCCCAGGACACCAGCACCATTGCAATGGTCGCCGCCAGATAAGGCACTGCCGATAACCAGCCCGCCTCCACCATGCCCATTTGCGTACCGTTACGCAAAATTGAAGGTAGCCACAGCACGAAACCGTAAACGCCAATGCTCCAGGCAAAATATTGCATACAAAGAATGATCACATTGCGGTTACGGAAGGCTTCCCCATAGTTACGCACGGCCTTGATACTTTCCTGCTCTTTTTGCAACTCGGCCTGCAGCGCGGCTTTTTCGACCTCACTCATCCAGCGTGCCTGTGAGGGTTTGTCCTGCACCATAAACCACCAGGCTACGGCCCAGATAACCGCAGGAATGCCTTCAAAAATAAACATTTCCCGCCAGCCAAAGGCCTCAATCAGATAACCGGAGACCACTGACATCCATAATACCGTGACCGGATTGCCCAGGATCAGAAAGGTATTAGCCCGCGAGCGTTCAGATTTAGTAAACCAGTTACTGATATAAATCAGCATCGCAGGCATTACGGCCGCTTCAACCACGCCGAGGATAAAGCGAATGGCCGCCAGCATGGGAATATTACTGACTACGCCGGTCAGTGAGGCGCAGCCACCCCACAGAATCAGGCACCAGAAGATCAGTTTTTTTACGCTGCGGCGTTCGGCATAAATCGCGCCGGGTATCTGAAAAAAGAAATATCCCAGAAAGAACAAGGCGCCCAGTAGTGACGACATGCCTTTCGTGATGCCCAAATCGTCGTTAATGCCCGCTGCTGAGGCAAAACTAAAATTGGCACGGTCAAGGTAGGCAAGGCTGTATGTAATAAACACGATGGGCATGATGAACCACCAGCGTTTTGGCGCGATCGTCTGCGTTTTCATCGGGAACTCCTCTGTCTGTGTTTGAGGGCTGGGCTATGCATCGCCTAACTGCTGACGCGTCGGCAACCCTTCGCTGTCGCCAATAACCTGAATCGCCAGTGAACCTATTTTGTTACCCCGGCGGATCGCCTGCACCAGTGGCTTCCCTTCCAGCAACGCACTAATCACACCCACGGCAAAGCCATCCCCTGCCCCTACAGTATCGACGACGTTATCCACTCTCATCGCCTCCACCTGGCCCTGTTCACCGCTGGCCGTCTTGTACCAGGCCCCCTCACAGCCGGTTTTAATGATCACCGCCTTTACGCCCTTATCAAGATAAAAGTCAGCGATATCCTGCGGCTGGCGATAGCCAGTTAAGATATAGCCCTCTTTTTCGCCAGGCAGTACCCAGTCCGCGTATTCTGCTAACAGATTGAGCTGCTTGCGCATTTCGCCTTCGCTGCGCCACAGTACTGGACGCAGATTGGGGTCAAACGAAAGCGTTTTGCCTCGCGCCCGCATCTCTTTCGCAGCATGCTTTGTCAGCTCAAGTGAGCTGTCTGAAATCGCTGCTGCAACCCCGCTGAGGTGCAGATGACGTGCAGCGCCAAAATAGTCGTGATCAAAATCTTTTGGCGACAGATGACTGGCGGCGGAGCCCTTACGAAAGTACTCCACCAGCGGATCTGAACCGTCGTCGACTTTGGATTTCAGCTGGAAGCCGGTTGGATAGCGCGGGTCAACGGTCACCTGACGATGATCGATGTTTTCCTTATCCAGCACCTGACAGATGAAGCGACCAAAGGCGTCCTGCCCCACGCGGCTCACCCAGCCCACTTTCAGCCCCAGTCGCGCCAGACCAATAGCGACGTTCAGCTCTGCGCCAGCGGCGCGCTTCACAAAGGTGTCTACTGCGGCCAAATCGCCCGTTTCACGGGCGACAAACATGGCCATGGCCTCACCGATGGTGATTACATCAAGCGTGCCGTTTGGATGGGTAGTCATATGTACTCCTCAGACGTTACGCAGCAGCGTCACATAATGGCGCGTCACCGCAATCAAATCGTCGCCTTCCAGCGGAAACTCAATGCCGCGAGGCACTGCTGCTGGCAACCGGTGTAACAGGCTTTGCCAGCCAGGGCCGGCATCATCCAGCGCGATGGCGCGGTAGCTTGTCCCCTGCGGCACCGCCGCTTTGACATGCACGTAACCCACATGCTCAGCCAGCAGACCAGCCGCCTGGATCGGGTCTTCACCTGTCCAGCACCAGTTACCCATGTCAAATGTCATGGTAATCGGCAGCGCCGCCTCACCGGCGGCCTTAAAGAACCCTACCATCGGTTGCTGTTTGCCGAAGCGGGTTTGATCGTTTTCCACAGTCAGGGGCACGCCATATTCTGTCATCAAGCCACGTAGCTTTTCGCTGTACAGCGCGCCCGTAAAGTTACCCAGCGCCACTTTCAGCCGCTGTGCATTCAACTGACGTGCTTCGGAAAAGTAACCGTCCAGTAAGGGGTTAAGTTTGCCGTCCTCACAGAACAAGGTGTCGGGTACCGAATAACTGATGCGCAGCTGGTGCACCTGCGCTGCCTGCGCCAGCGCGGGTAAATGGGCTAACGTGGTCTCATCAAACAGTTCACGGCGGATTTCCACACCGTCGGCGCCCGCCTGCTGGATAAGGGGCAATAGCGCGGCCTGCCCGCCCAGCTCAGCAATCTGTTGATGACCATACGCGGCGGCCACGACGATGATTTCGGGCTTCATTACGACTCCTGATGTGAAAATCTGCATTAACGTTATAAAAACGTTAAATGGAACCGGTTCCAAAGCAAAGTAGCAAAATGCGGAAGTATGATCGTGCTCACGAAGCGAGCACGTAATCGAAGGGAAGAGTCTGAAAATCAGCCGAGGCGTTGGCTGGAACCGCGCACGATGAGTTCGCCTGAAAAAACCTGTTCACAAGGTGGATGGTCGTGCCCCTCAATACGGGATATAAGACGTTCGAGCGCGCGATAACCGATTTGCCAGGTGGGCTGCTTTAAGGTGGTAATACCGACGCCAGCCAACGCAGCCCATTCGAGCTCGTCAAACCCTAACAGGCCAATATCTCTACCCCAGCGTAGGGCAAGACGCTGCAGAGAATGAGCCACCTGCAAGGTCAGCGCGCCATTGGCTACCATTACCGCACAGCGTTTTCCCGCGTGCCGCTGATGAAAGTCGCGCAGAATCTTATCCGTTATCCCGGGCTGGTGCAGCGCGACTTCCGCATTCTCATGGGCGATTGCGGGATGTGCAGCAAGACGTTGCCGAAACGCCTGCAGTCGCTCCCGGCGCGTATTCACGCTGCCTAAGGGTTCGCTGAGAAACAGCAGCGACTCATAACCGTTGTCAATAAGATGGGCGGTGGCCGTTTCTGCCGCTTCGGCATTATTCAACCCGACCACATCGCAGGGGAAATCAGGGATTTTTCGGTCGATCAGCACCATGGGCAGTAAAGACTGTTGTAGTCGGCTCAGTACCGCTTCATGCATGCCAACGGCGTTAACGACAATGCCCTCAACCTGATAGCTGCTCAGCAATTGCAGGTAATGTTGCTCCAGATCGACTTCGTTATTGGTATTACACATCAGTAACGTAAAGCCACATTCACGGCAGGCCGCTTCAATGCCACACATGACGTCTACAGAATAGGGATTGGTGATATCGGCGATGATCAGGCCAATGAGTCGGGTACGCCCCCGTTTCAGGCCACGTGCCATCTGGCTTGGCCGATAGTTAAGATCGCTAATCGCCTGCTCGATGCGCATTTTTAAATCGGCAGAAAGCAGATGTTGCTCGCCGTTTAAATAGCGCGAGACGCTGGTTTTACCGGTTTTTGCCGCATGAGCAACATCGCTGATAGTGGCGCGAGGCGGCCTGATTTTCATAAAGTATTCCGCAAATTAAGCATCCCGCGAGACTACCACAGCCATACAACATGGCAAAAACGTTCGCGTTACTGAGGAAATTGCAGCCAGGGTTGCCACAGTACTTGTAACTCCGCCAGCGGTGCTCCTTCCAGCAGCCGCATCACCATCATCGCAACCTGCTCGCCTCTCTGCTGCTCGCTGGCCTGCCGAATGGCGATAACCGGATGATCGATAATGGCGTCGACCGGTAGCCCATCCCATGCCACTAAGGCAACAGCAGTATCACCCTCCAGGCGGCCCGCCTGCTGTAAGGCCACGAGCGCGCCTTCCGCCAGGGCGCTGCAATCGGTGATAATGGCCTGAGGTTGCAGCCCCTGTGCCAGCCAGTCTGTGGTTTGCTGATAGCCCGCCCGGCGCGACGGCGCAACCACCGCCGTGGCATAGGGCGGTACGGAATCCATTGCGTTGAGGTAGCCCTGGCGACGATCGCGCACAAAGGTGCAGGTTGTATTGCCTCCGAGCCAGGCGATGCGTTGCATACCCAGCGCCAGGCAGTGTTTTACCGCCAGTGCCGAACCTGCGGCGTTATCAACGTCGAACCAGGCATGATTCTGCTCTGAATCACTGCGTCCCAGCGTAAGAAAACTCACGCCTTTCTGCTGCAGGCTGAGCAGGCGCGCGTCATGAGGTGACGTGTGCGTAACAACAATGGCATCCACTGCCCGGCTGCGCAGCATGCGAATCAGTGAACGCTGCCCGTCATGCGGTTTATCTGTTAACAACACGAGATCGATATCGTGTTTGGAAAGACGCTGATCGAGCGCCAGTAATATCTTGTTAAAGTGCGTATCGTTGAAAGCGGGTGTGGTCATTGGATAAACCAGGCCAACCGCATTGGCACGGCCGGTTTTCAACCGTCGCGCTGCAACGTTGGGACGGTAGCCGCGCCGCTGCGCTTCTTCTTCCACGCGCTGCCGCGTTTGCTTTGCCACATCATCATAGCCGTTGAGTGCCCGGCTCACTGTGGTAACGGAGAGACCCAGTACTGACGCAATGGCTTTAAGTGACATGATGCGTTATCCATTGTTCAATTTGAACCATTCTGGCATAAAGCGTTGACAGGCACCGTGCGCAGGTTCCCAACTGGAAACCTTACCCATTTTATTACCAAAAGCCGTCGAAAAAAGGACAGCGAGTCTGACTTTGCCCCCGACAACGGGGGCGAGATGATCAATTTAACGGACTGAGCGTGATTTCAACGCGGCGGTTCTGCGCCTTACCGGCTTCAGTGCTGTTGGTTGCAATTGGACTGTCTGGACCTGCCCCCTGGGTATGCAAGCGGCTGCCGGCTACACCCTGAACGATCAGCGCGCTGGCCACACTCTCTGCACGCTGCTGCGACAGACGCATATTTAAAGCACGCGAGCCGGTGCTGTCCGTGTGTCCCACGACATTCACGGCGGTTTTAGGATACTCTTTTAGCACCATAGCGACGCCGGTCAGCGTATTAGCGCCCGCCGGTTTCAGGCTGCTGCTACTGGAATCAAAGGTTACATTGTTCGGCATATTCAGCACGATGTTATCGCCCTGACGCGTAACGCTAACGCCGGTTCCCTTCATTTTGTCACGCAGCTTCGCTTCCTGAACATCCATGTAATAGCCCACGCCGCCGCCTAACGCCGCGCCGCTTGCTGCACCGATTAACGCACCTTTGCCCCGATCTTTCTTCGAAGAGGAAAGCACGCCAACGCCAGCACCCACTAATGCACCCAAACCTGCGCCTACACCGGATTTTCCCGCCTGAGACTCACCGGTATAAGGATTAGTTGTACAACCTGATACCACCAAACTACCGCTCAACAGCAGGGTGAGAGCAATTAACTTTTTCTGCATTATTTGTCCCTTAGATTCATCACAACGAGGCACCTTGTCCCCGTTTGGCATTGATTATGCCGCGCAAAAGTGAGGAAAATCCTTAGACAATGTCTTATTTTGTAAAGGATCGACGTTAAATGTTGTCAGGATGACAAAAGCAGTTGGTTTGATGATCGTTTATCAGGCCGCAGGCCTGCATAAATGAATAACAAATTGTCGGGCCGATGAATTTAAAACCACGCGTCTTTAGCGCTTTTGAAAGCGCGATAGCCTGCGCAGAGGTGGTGGGACTTTGTTTGTAATCGGCAACATGATTGACGACAGGCTGATTATCAACGAACTGCCATACAAAGTGGGCAAAATCCTCCCCTTTTGCTTCCATTGCCAGCATCGCCCGGGCATTAGCAATAATGGCCGCAATTTTTCCGGGATGACGAATAATGCCGCTGTTTTGCATCAGTTGGGCGATATCCTGATCGTCCATCTGCGCAATGGCTTGCGGTTCAAACTGGTGAAACGCGGCGCGGTAATTTTGGCGTTTTTTCAGTACGGTAATCCAGGATAGCCCAGCCTGCTGGCCTTCCAGACAAAGCATTTCAAACAGCGCCTGCTTATCCCTCTGCGGTCTGCCCCACTCGTCGTCGTGATACGCCAGATAGACAGGATCTTGCGTTACCCAGCCACATCGTTGCATCGTGTTTTTCCTTTTATGCCAGGCCATGTTTATTGCCTCGATAGTAGAGGGAATCCTCCAACATTTGAACCCGAGTCACAGTAAATTGCGAGGCCGCTTCGGTTATCCGCTGCAGTCATGCATTTAGCTGAACCGATCACGCATAAAAAGCGAAGGCAGCGATAACGAATGTAAATACAATGATAACGATAGTCATTTTCAGGTAACTCCATGCGTAACAATGTCATCCTTATTGGGCGTGAGCTCACCGTATTTCTTTTTGCTTCTCTGTTTATCACCTTCATGATCGGCCCCATCTATATCGATGTGGTCTGGATGAATAATGCGCTGCACGAAGCGTCTTTTACTGAAACCGCGCAGGAACTGTTGTTATTCAGTCTTGCCGCACTGTTTTTTATTGCCGCCCGTCATCGGCCTGCACAACGCGGTGGATTAACCCTAATTGCCGGTTTTTACAGTTGCATGCTTATTCGTGAACTGGATTTTTTCTTCGATCTCATCCGTCATGGTAGCTGGGTGTGGTTTGCGCTGGCGATCGCGCTGGGCAGTTTAGCGGTGGCCATGCGTACCCCAAAGCAGACCCTGAGCGCGCTGGCCGATCTCCTCAGGCACAACCGCTGGCCCGTTATGGCTGCCGGATTGATGATCGTGCTGGTTTTTTCCCGACTGTTTGGGATGAACACGCTGTGGGCTCACCTGATGCCCGATCACTACAATCGTGGCGTAAAAAACATGGCCGAAGAAGGCGTGGAATTACTGGGCTACAGCCTGTGCTGGCTGGCCGGGCTCCGCTATCTGTGGCAAACCCGTCGCTAAAAGCGTAAGACAGCTTACGCCACGTCCGCCCAACCATTGTGCAAACGCATCCGGTTGGGTGGAAAACCTCAACGCTTTTTCAGCGATCCCGCGCGTTAAAAAAGGTACAATATCCGCTTCTGCACTGGAAATTTTATCCGGTGTTCGGTGTAAGTTAACCGCAGGTCTTTTCATGTCAGTCAAAATCTTAACGTCAACGCTTATTGGTCTTGAGGCTTTCCGTCAGGATCCGCTCAGCGCCTTGCAGCAGGCTGAAGACGGCACGCTGGCGGTGCTGGAAAATTATACGCCCGTAATGTATGCCATTACGCCAGCGCGCCTCGCGCGGCTACTGGCACTTGAGGCCGCCGCCCAGCAACCCAGTGATGTGGCGCTGGACGACAGCCTGTATGACGATGTTTCTGCTACGCTGCATACGCCGGTGGGTAAATTCGCCATGTATGATGGCTGGCAGCCGGACGCTGACTTTACGCGACAGGCGGCCATCTGGGGCGTTGCACTAAGCGAACCGGTGACGCCAGCTGAACTGGCTGCCTTTGTGGCCTACTGGCAGGCGGAAGGGCGTTTGTTTCATCATGTGCAGTGGCAGCAGAAGCTGGCACGCAGCCTGCAAATGAATCGGGCGGCCAATGGCGGACAACCCAGACGTGACATTACACAGTTGCCAAATCCTGACAGCACAATTCCTGATGGTTTCCGGGGTGAATAATGAAAACGCCGAACGATCTGTTTAACCGTCTGAAACGAATGATGCCCGCGGGTACCCGACCCAAGTTCACAAACGGTGAAGAATTACTGGCCTGGAATCAGGAACAGGGCCGTCTGCGATCAGAATCTATCGTGCGCGAAAATCGTGCGATGAAAATGCAGCGCATCATGGGCCGTTCCGGCATTCGCGAGCTACACATCAACTGCTCGTTCGATAACTATCGGGTTGAAAACGAAGGCCAACGCAAAGCGCTGGAACTGGCTCGCCAGTATGCGGCCGAATTTGATAGCAGTATTGCCAGCTTTGTTTTTTCTGGCCGTCCAGGCACTGGCAAAAACCACCTGGCAGCCGCCATTGGTAACGATCTGATTTTACGTGGCAAGAGCGTGCTAATCGTCACGGTGGCAGATCTGATGTCGAGCATGAAGGGCACCTTCAGCGGCAGCAGCAATATTACGGAAGAACGGCTGATTCAGGATCTCAGCAGCGTTGATTTGCTGGTGATCGATGAGATCGGTATGCAGAGTGAATCGCGCTACGAGAAAGTGATTATTAACCAGATTGTGGACCGCCGTTCCTCCTCGAAACGCCCGACGGGCATGCTGTCTAACCTCGATCACGCCGGGATGAATGCGCTGCTGGGTGAACGCGTTATGGATCGCATGCGGCTGGGCAATAGCCTGTGGGTTCGCTTTGACTGGGAAAGCTACCGTAGCCGCGTTCGCGGTGATGAATACTGATTTGGCTGCCCGCGAACGCGGGCCAGCTCTTTACCTTACCGTTATACAATCCTGTGGCCTGGCACCCATTTCTGACTTAATTCTCTCGCCCTGAGGCCGTCGCCGTTTGGCAGGCTTATCTGCACGATGCTAAGTTTTGATTAGACATCAAACTAATAAGACTTCATCGTTGGTGGCAAATCTGCTGCCGATTTCCACACCTGGGGTAATCCGCCATGAAAGTGACTGGCAAAGGGCCTGCATTAATGCGGCTGAATAATCAAAAGCGGGTCATGGCGCAACTGCGCCAGCGCCGTATCACGTCGCGGCAGGACCTCGCGCACATCCTGGCAATCAGTAAAAATACCGTGTCGCAGATTATTGATGATCTGCTGGAACAGGATCTCGTGCAGGAGCTGGGAAAAGCCAGTGTCTCTGCGGCAGGTCGCCCTAAAATCCAGATTACCCTGCGTCCGGAAAAGCTGGTCAGCGCCGGCATAATGGTGGAAAAGAACCTGATCCACTGGCAGGTTTGCGATTATTTCTCTCAACCCCTGGCGGAACAAACCCTGCGGACAGATACCAGCCGACCGGGGCCACTGTTAGCGGAGGTGACCGCCTTATGTGAAAAACTCACCGAATCCTGGCCGGGCCTGCTGGGCATCGGGCTGGGCTTTCCTGGCGTCGTCGATCCCAGACGGGGCTGGATGCATTTATCTACCCATCTGGGCTGGCAGGACGTTGATCTGGCGAGCAACCTGCGTAAGCAGATCAGATTACCGATTCGCATTATGAATAACGTTAAAGCCGCTGCGCTGCTGTCTGTGCAACAACTCAACTTGCCCGCCGAAAGCGGGCATTTTTATTTACGAATTGCCGAAGGAATTGGCGGCGCACTGGTACAGCACGGTGTCGTTTTTACCGGCAACAGCTGGACGGCGGGCGAAGCCGGCCACCTCACTGTCCAGCCGAACGGGCCTCGCTGTAGCTGCAACCGTCAGGGTTGTCTGGAAGCCATGATCAGTAAACCTGCCATTAATCAACAGCTGGCCCAGCGTCAGCCGGGGCTGACCTGGCACAACCGCGACAGCGCGCCTAACGTGGTAAACGAAGTGATGCAACTGGCGGGAAACTATCTGGGTATCGCGCTCAGCCAGATCATGCTGTTGCTCAATCCGGCCAACATCATCATTGATTGCCCCTGGAGCGTCAGCCCAACATTTTGTCAGGCCGTACTTAATCAAACCCAGGCCAACAAGCTGGCATTCATTGCCGCTCACACTCAGGTACATTTTCTGACGTCGCACCTTGCACCGGCAACGGGACTGGCGCTGGCGATTATTGAACAACAAGAGCAGCGAACGGACTAAGGGCGCTCAGCGCTGGCGAAAGTCAGGGATAATCAGGTCACCCCGCATGACATAGGAGTCCAGTACGCTACGCGTCTGTTCAGTCAGTGCCTTAACGATGCGCGCTGCCATCGCGTCCATCGAGTACTCAATCGCCGGAATAGTCGGAATGCCGGGCAAGTTCAACGAGCCCGCCAGACTGAAGACCATAATGTCGTCGGGAACCTTTTTGTTGAACGCCTGCAACTGGGGAATGACTTTCTGCGCCTGTTGTTCATCCGCCACCAGCAATGCGCTGAAATTCAGCGTGGACGCGTTATTCAGCAACTCCTGAAGTGCTACCGAGGAGGATGTGGCGTCCATAAACACAAGGTTGCGGTTAAACGGCAGAAAGTTTTTTTCCAGCGCGTGTTTATAACCCAACAGAACCCGATCGGAAAATCCCATTCTGTCAGGATGAATCAGAGCAATCTGTCGGCGATTTTGGCTTATCAGGTAGTTGCAGGCGGTTTCGGCGGCAAAGGCGTGATCGAACTGAATGCAGTTAACGTCGTCCCCGGCTTCCAGACAATCCACCAGGATAACGTTTTTTTGATTCAGGTTCAGCGGGAAGCGCGCGCCGATAATCAACACATCGTCACACAACCCACAGGTCAGCTCATCAAGACAGGTCATCACTTCCATCCTGCTGTTCGCGAAACGGAGCAAGAGGTGTTTTTGGTGCTGGCTGAGGTGTTTTTCCAGCGCATAGAGGTAACCGGTGGTCTGGTTAATGTTGTCCTGTGCGCAAATTACGCCAATACAGCCGGTGGTTTGACTGAGTAATGACTGAGCGATCACGTTTGGACGATAACTGAGTTCATCCACCGCTTTTAATACCGCAACGCGGCTGGCTTCTTTTACACCGCGTGACCCACTCAACACGCGCGACACCGTGGCTTTTGACACACCCGCGAGACGCGATACATCGTTGATAGTAGACATTATTTTCCCCTGAAAACCCCGCTGAATCCCTGAAAAACGCCCTAATCCTGCGGCTCAAATAATCATCACCGGCAGTATAGCTTTTTCGTTTTTTCATGGAAACCGATTTTCCATTTCTTCTCAATTATCGACAATAACTTGAAATTACGTGATCTGAATCGTAAGAAAAATGTTTATTTAACGGGGATCATGATGCCTGTCACACTTCCGTTTGCATCAAATGGAAACCGGTTTCCGTATCATATCAAATCACGTCTGTAACACGTTTTATACGCAAAGGAGGGTTACTCATGATCAGGATTATGTTGTGTTGTTCAGCAGGAATGTCCACGAGTCTTTTAGTCCGCAAGATGGTCGACGTTGCGAACCAGCGCGGGCTGAGTGTGCAGATCGATGCCTGGGGCGTTTCCGAATTTGATGCGCAGTTTCCAAACTATCAGGTCGTTCTGCTCGGTCCGCAAGTGAAGTACATGTTAACCACGCTCTCAGAAAAAGCTGCCACCCACGGCATTCCTGTCCAGGCCATCAATATGACGGACTACGGCATGCAACGCGGTGACAAGGTGCTGGATTACGCTCTGTCGCTTATTGAAGCGGCACACTAGAAAGGTGTCATTATGAGTTCGTTATATCAGTCGATGGTGACGGTAATTGAACAGTCCATTACGCCACTCGCCGGAAAGTTAGGTCAGCAAAAGTATGTGATAGCGATTCGTGACGGCTTTACGGCGGCGCTACCGTTTATGATTATTGGATCGTTTATGTTGGTATTTATCTTCCCGCCGTTTTCAGCGGACACCACCAACAGCGTTGCCCGTGCCTGGCTGGACTTTTCCATCACTTATCGCCAACAGCTGATGCTGCCGTTTAATCTCAGCATGGGCGTTATGACCTTTTTTATCTCGGTCGGGATTGGTGCCAGCCTGGGCCGCCAGTTTAATCTGGACCCCATCATGTCGGGTTTGCTGGCATTTATGGCGTTTTTACTGGTGGCCGCGCCTTATGCGGATGAAAAGATCTCTACCCAGTATCTTTCCGGTCAGGGAATTTTTACTGCCTTGATTACCGCCATTTACGCCACCCGGGTTTATGCCTGGCTAAAACAAAATAATGTCACGATCCGCCTGCCGAAAGAAGTGCCTACCGGCGTGGCACGCTCCTTCGAGATTCTGATCCCGGTACTGGTGATTATCGCAACGTTACATCCGCTCAACCTGTTTATCGAAGCGCAAACCGGCATGATTATGCCACAGGCGATCATGCATTTGCTGGAGCCGCTGGTTTCGGCTTCGGACTCTTTGCCAGCCATTTTGCTTTCCGTCCTGCTGTGTCAGATTTTCTGGTTTGCCGGTATTCATGGTGCACTGATCGTCACCGGCATTATGAATCCCTTCTGGATGGCTAACCTCTCTGCTAACCAGGCCGCCCTGGCGGCGGGAGCCGCGCTGCCGCATGTCTATCTACAGGGGTTCTGGGATCACTACCTGCTGATTGGCGGAGTGGGCTCCACCTTACCGCTGGCCTTCTTACTGCTGCGTAGCCGGGTGCTACATTTACGCACCATTGGCAAAATGGGCGTGGTGCCCAGCTTTTTTAATATCAATGAGCCCATCCTGTTTGGTGCGCCGGTCATCATGAACCCGCTGCTGTTTATCCCCTTCGTCTGCGTTCCAATGATTAATGCCGTGCTGGCTTATACCGCCACGAAACTCGGCTGGATCGCCCAGGTGGTTTCGCTTACGCCATGGACCACGCCCGCCCCGATCGGTGCCTCCTGGGCCGCTAACTGGGCGCTAAGCCCGCTGGTGATGTGCCTGATTTGTATGCTGATGTCGGCGCTGATGTACTTACCCTTCCTGCGTGCCTATGAACGCAGCCTGATTAAAGCAGAAGAGAAAAAAATCAAGGATGCGCCCCCTGCAGGCCAACCCGTGCCCGGTCATCCACAGGCTTAAGGAGCCCATAAAATGAACTACCGTTTTCCTGAAAATTTCTGGTGGGGCAGCGCCAGCTCGGCGTTACAAGCCGAAGGGGACAGCCTGAATGGCGGTAAAAGCCCTACCACCTGGGATCGCTGGTTTGCACAACAGCCTCACCGTTTCCATCAAGGCATTGGCCCACAAGACACCTCGGGCTTTTATCAGCACTGGCAGCACGATATCGCATTACTAAAGCAGTTAGGGCACAACAGCTTTCGCACGTCGCTGAGCTGGGCGCGCCTGATGCCAGACGGCACTGACGCCGTGAATCCTGACGCCGTGACTTTTTATAACAAGGTCATCGATGCATTACTGGCGCAGGGCATTACACCGTTTATCACCCTGTTTCATTTTGATATGCCTCTGGCTATGCAGGACAAAGGCGGCTGGGAGAACCGTGAGGTTGTTGAAGCGTTTGGCCGCTATGCCCAGCGCTGTTTCGCGCTGTTCGGCCATAAGGTGAAACACTGGTTTACCTTCAATGAACCGATTGTGCCGGTCGAAGGTGGCTATCTGTACGATTTTCATTATCCCAACGTTGTGGACTTCAGACGAGCGGCTAACGTGGCCTTGCACACAGTCCTGGCACACGCGCTGGCAGTACGCGCCTGGCGTAACGGCGGCTACGACGGTGACATTGGTGTGGTGCTGAACCTCACGCCGTCCTATTCACGATCGGCGAATCCGGCCGATGTGCAAGCCGCACATCATGCTGACCTGTTGTTTAACCGCAGCTTTCTGGATCCGGTTCTGAAGGGAGAATATCCCGTGGATCTGCTGAGCTTACTGAGTCAGTACCACCAGCTTCCGCGCTGCCAGCCTGGCGACGCTGCGTTGATTGCCGACGGCATTATCGACCTTCTGGGCGTGAACTATTATCAGCCGCGCCGGGTGAAGTGTCGGGACAGCGCCGTCAATGCTGAAGCGCCCTTTATGCCGGAGTGGTTATTCGACCACTATGAAATGCCAGGCCGTCAGATGAATCCGTATCGTGGATGGGAAATTTACGCGCCCGGTATTTACGATATTCTGACTAACCTGCGGGTTAATTATGGAAACCCGCGCTGTTTTATTTCTGAAAATGGTATGGGCGTTGAGAATGAACAGCGATTTATTCAGAACGGTGAAATTCTGGATGATTATCGTATCGAATTTGTTTCCGAACATCTTAAATGGCTGCATAAAGGGATTCGCGAAGGCTGTCATTGCCTGGGTTATCATATGTGGACATTTATTGATAACTGGTCATGGCTAAACGGTTATAAAAATCGTTACGGTTTTGTGCAGTTAGATTTAGCCACGCAAAAACGTACGATTAAAAAGAGTGGCAAATGGTTTGCTGAGGTTGCCGAAAATAACGGTTTTAATTGAGAGCGACGATCATGATTGAACTTGAAAACGCGGTAATGACGATTATTGTCAATGCCGGGCATGCCCGCAGCCTGTGCTTTGAAGCCCTTCAGGCAGCACGAAAGGGTGACGTTGATGAGGCTAAAGCCCGGCTAAAGGAGGCCGACGACTATTCCCGCACCGCGCATCAAATGCAAACCCGATTAATAGAGCAGGATGCAGGTGAAGCCCGCCAGCCAATGACCTTAATTATGGTCCATGCTCAGGATCATTTAATGACCTCAATGCTGGCACGTGAACTGGCAGAAGAAATTGTTTATCTCTACCAACGTTAATAAAAAAACATGACAGGAGATCGGCTGAAAAACAAAAAACCTCTGGAAATAACATAATATAAAAATCAACTTGCCCTGGTCATCAATAAACCCGCGCAGGATGGTTATTGTCTGATCATTAACACACGTCGTTATTCGGGTTGAACATCATCAACCCGAATAACGCTGTGCAAACGAGATAGCCATGAATATTATTCGAAAACTTCCATTACCTCTGGCGGTGATAGCCGCGCTGTGCCCTGCCGTCGCCGCTGCACAGGAGTTTACGCAGGAACAGATCGACGCCATCGTCGCCAAAGCCGTTGATAAAGCCCTGGCCGAACGTCAGGCGAAAATGGATGCGGCCGTAGCGAAAAAAACGGACGTGGTGACCGACCCGCAAAGCCCGGCCCAGTCACCGGATATGGCAATCCCCTTTGGCGTCACGTTCAGCGGCTATGCGCGCTACGGTGCGCACTATCAAAGCGGCGATCAGAAATATGTAGCCGTGGACGGTTCTTATAACGGTGCCTCCGGCATTGGCCGTCTGGGCAATGAAGGCAACGGTGGCGAATTCCAGCTCTCCAAGGCGTTTAAAAGCCAAAGTGGTGCTATCTGGGATGTCAATGTGATGATCGATCACTGGGGCGACGAGGTGAATCTGAAAAAGGCCTATGCCGGCGTGACGAATGTGCTGGCATCAAATCCTGATGCCTACCTCTGGGCCGGACGGGACTTTCATCAGCGCCCGCAGCAGAACATCAATGATTATTTCTGGATGAACCATGATGGCCAGGGCGCGGGCGTGAAGAACTTCGATGTGGGCGGGATAAAATTTGACGTGGCCGCCGTCGCTGCCGTGGAATCCTGTAGCCCTGAAGTGCTCAGCGATGAGTCTAATCCCTCGCGCATCACCTGTACGGGAGGTTCAGGTACCGGGGATAAAGGCAACTACGCTGCCACCTCTAAAATTCACGGCATCAAGCTGGGCGCACTCGATCTGGAGCTGTACGCTAATTACGGTTTCGACTCTAAAGCCGTAGAGAGTGAAGACCGCCTGAAAGCCTGGCAGGGTGCGTTTGTACTGAGCCACACTAACGACCATGGCGTGAATAAAGTGATTGCCCGCTATTCTGACAATTCGGATAACAGCGTTTACAGCAAAACCGAGGGCCTCAGCACTGTGTATACCAGCTTTGAGGGTAAGCATCTGTTTAGCCCGCAGGCACAGGTCGAGTATTTGTTGGGTTATCACGACTACGATAACAGTCGGCTGAAAAGCGATAACCGGAAGAACTACGCCGCGATTGTCCGCCCAATGTATTTCTGGAATGACGTCCATTCCACCTGGCTGGAAGCCGGTTATCAGCGCGTTAACTACGATGAAGGCGGCAGTAACCATGGCTGGAAGCTGACTCTGTCGCAAAATATCGCCATTGCCATGGGGCCGGAGTTTCGTCCTATGCTGCGCTTCTATGTCACCGGGGGCAAAGTGGACAATGCGCGCACCGCTCGCGTGAACGGCAGGGAGAACGAAATACTGGACGATTTTAATCTGGGCGCGATGTGGGAAGCCTGGTTTTAGGCATAACCCGAACAGTGATCTCATCCTGCGGATGACAGACGCGCATTCTGTCTCCAACAACGATAACCCATTGCCGATCGGAGGTTCCCGTATAGGGCCGATCGGCATTGGCCCTTTGCAAACGGCATGTTGTCATCCCCTGTGGTCTGGCGGTCTCAGGTAAGGGCGGGAGATCAGGTCCACGGGCTGCGAGTTTAACCCCTGCCAGGCCAGCGCCCGGCACGCCCGATAAAACCTGACAATCGCGTTACGCTGCACGCTCGCCCTCAAAAACCCGTATGAACCTTGTCACAAAACACGCATTCCGTTTTTCCGTGTTTACCGGTGACCGTTTATCCCGCCATGTTGTTAAAGGCTTGTTACACATAGCCTCTGGTAATGGCTTAGGGTTATTGATGCACAGTACGCATTAGTCGATGAGTTTATTGCGCTTATTTACTTTATTTTCCTGATCCAGTCTTCAGCAACAGACGCGGCAAAAAGCGTCAATGATAAACTGGAGATACCGATGCATTCCTCGACTTCACCTATGACCACCCGCGCCCGAACCGGCGCCATATTACGTGTTACCTCAGGCAACTTTCTGGAGCAGTTCGACTTTTTCCTGTTCGGCTTTTATGCCACCTATATTGCTCACACCTTCTTTCCTGCGAGCAGTGAATTTGCCTCACTGATGATGACCTTTGCCGTGTTCGGCGCGGGCTTCCTGATGCGCCCCATTGGTGCTGTGGTGCTGGGCGCATACATTGATAAGGTCGGCCGACGTAAAGGTCTGATTGTTACCCTGTCAATTATGGCGGCGGGCACCTTCCTGATCGTCCTGATTCCGTCTTACCAAAGCATTGGGCTTTGGGCACCGATGCTGGTGTTAACCGGCCGCCTGTTACAGGGTTTCTCTGCCGGAGCCGAACTGGGCGGCGTTTCCGTTTATCTGGCTGAGATCGCCACGCCGGGCCGTAAAGGCTTTTACACCAGCTGGCAGTCCGGTAGCCAGCAGGTTGCCATTATGGTTGCCGCCGCGATGGGTTTTGCCCTGAATGCCGTGCTGGAAGAGAGCGCGATTCGTGAGTGGGGCTGGCGCATTCCGTTCCTGTTTGGCTGCATGATTGTGCCTTTCATTTTCTTTCTGCGCCGCAAGCTCGAAGAAACCCAGGAATTTAACGCCCGTCGTCATCACCTGGCGATGCGCGACGTGTTTAAAACCCTTCTGGCCAACTGGCAGGTTGTGATTGCCGGCATGCTGATGGTGGCGATGACCACCACCGCGTTCTATCTGATCACCGTTTATGCGCCTACTTTCGGCAAGAAAGTGCTGATGCTCAGCGCCTCGGACAGCCTGCTGGTTACGCTGCTGGTCGCCATCTCTAACTTTTTGTGGCTGCCGGTTGGCGGGGCGCTGTCTGACCGTTTTGGACGTAAACCCGTCCTGGTCAGCATGACGCTGATCGCGCTGGCGACCGCGTACCCTGCCCTGACGATGCTGGCTGCTGCCCCCAGCTTCTCCATGATGCTCACTGTCCTGCTGTGGCTGTCATTTATTTATGGCCTCTACAACGGCGCGATGATTCCGGCACTTACCGAGATCATGCCAGCTGAGGTGCGAGTAGCAGGCTTTTCACTGGCTTACAGCCTCGCGACCGCCATCTTTGGCGGATTCACGCCGGTGATTTCAACAGCGTTAATTGAGTACACCGGCGATAAAGCCTCTCCGGGTTACTGGATGAGCTTCGCTGCCGTCTGCGCCTTACTGGCAACGCTGTACCTGTACCGTCGCAGCACGGTCAATCTGCAAACCGCCGTTAAACATTGAGTCAGGGCTTACATAATGAAAATAATTTACCGTTCACTCCTTGCCACGTTGGTTCTTTCGTCGGTCAGCACCGCGGTGCTGGCAAAAGATGTGACCGTGATGATTTCTGGCGGCTTCAAAGCCGCGCTGGAAAAACTGACGCCTCAGTTTGAAGCGAAAAGTGGCGATAAAATTATTCTGGTGTCCGGGCCTTCCATGGGCAAAACCCCGCAGGCGATCCCCAACCGACTGGCGCGCGGGGAAAAAGCCGACGTGGTGATTATGGTGGGCGATGCACTCAGTCAGCTGGAAAAAGACCGGTGGATCAAACCAGGTTCACGCGTTGAGCTGGCCGACTCGCCGATCGGCATTGTGGTGAAGAAGGGAGATGCCAAACCCGATATCAAAACGGATGACACACTGCGTAAAACCCTGCTGAATGCTAAATCCATTGCCTATTCCGACAGCGCCAGCGGTCAATACGTTAGCAATCAGTTGTTTAAAAAGTTAGGCATTGAAGACAAGGTTAAAGGCAAAGCCCACGAGGTGGAGCGCATTCCGGTGGCGTCTGAAGTGGCAAAAGGCCACTATGCGCTGGGCTTCCAGCAGGTGAGTGAGCTCCTGCCGGTGCCGGGCGTGACCTTTGTAGGCGAACTGCCTGACGACGTGCAATACATCACCCGATTTGCCGGCGCCGTGCCAGCCAAAGCTGAGCATCCAGAGGAAGGCAAAGCGCTACTTGATTTCCTGGCGTCAGCTCCGGCTCAGGAAGTGGTCCATGCCACGGGCCTGCACTCGGTCAAAGCGCAGCAGCCTGCTAAGCAGAGTGATACCGTTCAGTAATTAGCTTTTCCAGTTCAGCGGCAATGTAGGACTGAATGCGTCCGCTGCGCCGGATCAGGCCAACGGTGCGTTTCACTACCGGATCGGTAAGCGGCAGATGAACCAGCACCGAATGGCCTGATGACGGCATCGACATCGCGGGAACGGCAGCAATGCCGATTCCCGCTTCAACCATCCCTAACATGGTTGTGACATGCCGGGTTTCGCAGATACTTGGACGCGCGGGAACGACATGGCCCAGCGCGGAATCAAGTAGGTTACGATTGCCTGAGGTTTTATCCAGCCCCACGTAATCCTGCTGATAAAACTCTTGCCACGTCAGACTTTTACGGCTGGCAAGAGGATGATCGTGCCGACAGGCAACCACGTAAACATCCTCAACCAGCGGTAAAAATTCGGCGTCAGGCGGCGGATTACCGGAGAAGCAAATGCCAAAATCTGCCTGACCGCTGGTGACGGCCTCTATGACGTTGCCTGCGCTACTGTCAATAATTTTGACACGCACTCTGGGATAGCGGGCCTGAAAGCGGCGGATCACATCCGGCATAAAGTAATAGGCAGCGGACGGCACTGTGGCCACCGTCACCAGGCCTGTTCTGTCCTGACTGACTTTACTGATATCCGCCATAACTTCTTCAAAATTGATCAGAAGCTGCTCTGAACGTGCGGCAAACGTCTGACCATAAAGCGTCAGCGTGACCCGGCGAGTGGTTCTGTCAAACAGCCTGATTCCCAGTGCCGTTTCCAGCTTCTCGATCCTGCGGCTCAGCGCCGACTGAGACAGGCAGATGGATTCCGCTGCAATACGGAAATTGCCATATTCGACCAATGCGCGAAACGCATAGAGATCGTTAAGATCGAAATTAACGGGCATAGCGGCTGACGTTCCTTTCAACGATGGAGAAGCAAAGACAGAGGGAACTCATAGTGCCTTATAGAATGGCGGCAAACAAAGTGAAATGTTGACGGGACGGGTAACAGAAAACGGCAGGTCAAAAGGGGGATCGCCCGTGCAAACAGGCGATCCGGCATAACAAAAACTACGCGACACGCGGTGACGCTGAACGAGACACGTTTCTGACCGCTTCCTCGGCTCGCGCTGAATTACTCTGAATGCTGGCTATCACCTCTCCGGCCTGACGCATCAAATTAACGCCGCGAGCCGTGTTTTTCAGGTTATTTTCGATATCTTCCAGCACCTTTTTGGCCAGCTGATTATTGCTGGACACCACGCGCCCTATCTCTTCGGTCGCTTCATTAATTCGGGCCGCCAGGGTCCGGACTTCAGCTGCCACAATGGCGAAACTGCGTCCGGACGTGCCGGCCCTGGCCGCCTCAATTGCCGCATTCAGGGCGATGAAACGCGTCTGCTCGGCGATGTTTCGAATGGTATGTACCATATCAGCAATACGATCCGACTGTCCGTTTAAGCCAAAGACATCTGCGGATACGCTGTTCATCTCTTTCGCAATTTCGGCCATCGTTCTGACGCTGTCTTCAATCACATCCGCGCCCGTTACCGAGCTTTCGCGGGTTTGCTGCGCCATCTTCCACGCGTGTTGAGCCGCCTCATTTTCCTGCTGGTTCTGCAATACCTGCTCGGTGACGTCACTGGCGAATTTGACAATCTTGTACATCCGCCCCTCTGCATCAAAAACCGGATTATAGGTTGCGCGCAGCCAGATAGTTTCGCCATTACGATTGAGCCGCGGATACTGCCCAGAGAAAAATTCTCCCTGATTCAGACGCTGCCAAAACTGCTGATATTCCTGGCTGTTACGCAGATCCTCAGAGCAGAACATCCGGTGATGCCTGCCCAGTACCTCGTCTGCCTTGTAGCCCGTTGCTTTGAGGAAGTTTTCATTTACCTCCAGCACTTCACCGGCTTTATTAAACGCGATGACCGCCATTGAACGGCTGATGGCCTGCACCAGCGCATCCTGCTGCTGTGCCTCACTGATACGCTCGGAGATATCTGCTGCCAGCTTAATCACCTTGATGACGCGGCCATGTTTGTCTTTTACTGACACATAGCTGGCTTCCAGCCAGACCGGATGGCTGTCTTTGCCCAGGCGCAGGTATTTACCACTAAAGCTCTTGCCGCTGGCAAGGCGCAGCCAGAACTGGCGGTACTCGGCTGAGTTCACCATTGATGGCGGGCAAAACATACTGTGGTGACGACCCACAATCTCTTTCGCGTCGTAACCCATCTTGCTCAGAAACAGGGCATTTGCGCGAAGAATGATGCCATCTGGGGTAAATTCGATGATCGGAACCGCATCGTCCAGTGCTCTGAGCGAATCGGCGGCGTGTTTATGCTGGTGTTTAGGAAAAACAGAAAATAGTTTTTTTAATATTGTCATTTTTATACTGCCATATTGAGTGGTCTGGATGAGTTATCGGCAGGATAAAGAACGGGCTTGAGACAATGGCGAATAAACAAGCAACAGATTGTGACAAGGTTAATAACTTCGATACAGGGCTGAATACCGGACGCAGCGCTGCCTGATGACCGCGTTAAAAGGGGAAAACTGTCATTGTGCTGAGAAACATGTGCACTTCAGGTCAATCGCGCTATCGGCGAAAGAAGACGTTCTCATCGTCAGCGATAAAAGCCCAAAAAAAAAGCTGCCATCAGGCAGCTCTTTCGCTTTGCTCAACATAACGCTGTTATTTATACAGCTCAGCAGTCATGTGAACACGATCGTTGGTATTGGCTTCGATGATTTTATACTGTGCGCCCTGCTGCTCAGCCTGGGCAGCAATTTTCGCTTCTGTGCCATCGAGCGTTGAACCGGTGGCGGTAACGGTTTGTGCAAAAGCGGAAGCTGACATCAGTGAGAGCGCAGCAACGGCGGCAAGTGAAAGTGTTTTCATGGTTTTCATAATCCTGTTCCTTATCTTGTAAGCGGGAAAGCGGTTCGCTTTCTATGGGGATAATGATAACCACTGTTATTAATACATAGTTAACAATAAGTGCCGTTATTGTGATCATGCTATCTATTGCACTGATAGCGCTTTGCTGCTTTTAGTTCTGCCGGATTGACTGAAGAACATGGGTAATGGTTGCCATAGCAGGTTTTAGAAAGCGGATGAGGGATGAGTTGCTTGTCATGGAGGCGTTGAGAAGGCGGTTAGCCGGGCACACTCAACGCAAAACAATTGATTGCGTGGTGCATTTAAAACGGGCGACACAACAAAAGCCGCCCGGGGGATCCGTCAGGCGGTGGTGTTGATATTGCGCCCTACCGCCGGGTTAGCAGGAAGCGCGGTGACGCCTTCAACCAGTGTCGTGATGGTATCTGCCTGTTGGTTCAGGGTTTTCTTTAACAGCGTCGCATTGGCTTCACCACGTGCCTGCCATTGCTCCAACCCTGCAGACAGCGTTGTGAGTTGCTGAATATCCATGCAGTTGCTCCTTATGTTGACTGAGCCCCGAATGGGGGTCACATAATACCGGCGACGGATTTCGCCAGTTGCGCATAAAGTATCGGCAATGATGAGATAAACTTGAGGATGGTCGGTGTTTTTTTAAGCACGACCTCTGGATGCCGACAGAACAATGATTCGCGCTAACCCTCAGACGGAAATGATACATGTCGTCAACTCTCGTCTCGTTTCATCCCACGCTCATGCCTTCCTGACCGCGCCCCGCGTCGAGTTAAGAACCCCTGTCGACCTTGCCTGTCTTCAACCCCGTCCCGGCAGCATCACCTCCACCAAAAGTCATCCTTATCCCAACGCGACCTGATGCGCAGAATTACTGCGATTCAACCAGTCAGGATTCTGCATAAATGAGAAGTATGTCTAATATTTCCAACAAAAAAACGCACAGTAACTTTACCAAAACATCAGTTTATGTAAACAATCTGAACGCCTGTTATCAGGCTTACCGATCCTAAAACAGAGGAACTAACCATGAAACTGAAAAAAGTTAGCAAGAAATCCACGAAAAAACTGGGCGGCGCAACCTGCGGCTAACCCATGCATATAAAAATCGGGGCCGGTCGTTTGCACCGGCCCTGCTGTCCGCGCTGAAGGAAAAAATGCCATGCAAAAAAATTATCAAACCTCACCCAAATTTGTTCATAACCTCTGGACCACTAACGAAGATGGTGAGCACTACCTTCGCTTCACGGGTGGGCTATACGAAGTAGAACAAGGGGATGCGCAAGATTTTTATAAAATACGTGGTTACTGCACCGGCCATAATACCATCGCTGACATTGCTAAAAAAACCAACGTTCCCGTTCAGCGCATTGAGGAGATGGTGACTTCTCTTAGCGATATTGGGATGCTCAGAAACGAAAAAAAACCGCACAATGAAGACATCCTTGAAAAAACAATTCAGGCATGTGAAATGTGGGCCGAGCAGGTTGAAGAAACGCATCTGTTCAATAAATTTCTTTATGGCGATACGCACCGTAACGTTCTGACAGGCTTCTTCATAGAAACCTGGCATTACATTAAGGCCTTTCCGGACATTATTAACGTCGCCATTAAGAGTACAGACAACCCTGAACTTCAGTCTGTACTGATGACTTATAAGCTACAGGAAACTGGCCACGAATCATTCATATTAGAAACTCTAATTAAATTAGGTATGAAGCAGGAAGAAGTTGAAAATGCCATTCCGCTCGTTTCAACACTGAATTTGATTAATATGATGAAGGCGCTGTTCATAACACATCCCTCGACGGTCTTTCTGATTGCAAAAGTGATCGAGTCTCACGATTTTGACGAGACTGAGGTGAAAAATGCCATTCAGGACATTAATAGCCATTACGATCTTCAGCCTGGAACTCTTGAACCTTTCTTCAAACACTCTCAAATTGATTATGAATTAGGCCATTCACGTCTTCTGGACGATCATCTGCATCTTGTTACCCTGGCTAACATGGAAGAAACGTCCTTCATACTGAATGCCCTACACGATATCAAGCATGCCATCGATCTTCAGTGCCTTGAAATTGAGGAGTATTATTCGAAAGAAGGTAACTATATTCCTCGGCAGCGGGTCGACTACTTCGGGATTTGACTATGTTTCCTGTCCTGCTCTCGGCGCTTACGTCAGGTGTTTCAATGGCAGTGTTTTTTACTGCCATCGCCTGGTTTATTGAGAGTAAATTCGGGTCGAGTTTGCTGGTCTCAACGGTCTTGTCATCGGGCTACATCATCACGTTCTTTGCACTGCCCTTCATTGGACATATAACGGATAAAACGACATGTAAGCGGATGCTGACGATTATGTATGTCCTGGGCGCCATCAACGCTCTGGCCTTTTTTTTAATCAATCCAGGCGAGCTCAGTGCCCTCCTTTCGTTTACGGTCATTTTGTTATCCACATCAGTATTTACGTTGATTCGCGCCTCTGATCAGGTCATTCGCGCCACCTATATGAAAAAGGTGTTGCCTGAGCAAAAGCTTTACCACGCGAACCGATTGTTGGAAATGGTCAGGCAGGGAATAACGTTTCTTTCAGGGGGCGTGGCGTTTTTTATCCTTCAGGACAAATCTATTCACAACGTGTGCTTGGTTATGCTTCTCTGCTTCACGCTGTCATTACTGATTAACGTTTTTATTCCGATGGATAATGTCAGCGGCGCTGAACCTGAAAGCCATAAAACGTTAAAAGGTGGCATGTATGTTAAAGGTTATGATTTCTTTCTGGGGGAACAAAAACGCGTTGTAGAACTGCTTTCTTTGTTTCCATATATCTGTGTGGTGTTTCTAAATGCCTTATATCCTGCGCTGTTTACACAGATCGGTGCCCCAGTGAGCGCATACGCGATTCTGGTGGTTCCTTACGGGCTGGGCGCAATTGCGGGTAGCATGTTAAATTCTCAGCGCTATCTGCCGACCCTGAAATCTGTATATCTGCTTTTTGGCACGGTGTTTACCCTGGGTTTACTGCTTCCTTTACTCTTTAAAACCCTCAGCGCCGTCTATGCGTGCCTTTTCCTTATCGCCTTCTGCCATTGCCACATCAGGGTAAGACGAAACACACTGATCATGACCCAGTCAGACAGCCAGGCGCTGGCTCGTATCCTCTCCTTTAACGAGATTGTATTTATCTGTCTCTCAACGGTATTAGGCCTGGGATTAAGCGTTATGGCCGATCGACTGGGATTCTGGCTGGCCTGGGAAAGTGTCATTGGTCTTAACATCGTGGTTCTGATGCTGATTACAGCGGTACGACGGGTTCCGACATCAACGATCGCCGTGAGTAATGCAACAGAAAATGGGCGCTAAAGGAAAACGGAGATCGGTGCCGAAGCCTGATCACATCAAGGCGTTAAGCGCCAATCGACTGCTCTGGCATGGCGCGCAGCCATGGCTGACAAAAGCGTTGAATCAGTATCTGTTTTAACTGAGACGTTGCCCTGTATTCTTAAACAAACATCGGTTCAAAACTCACCGGAAAATTCAGTGAATTTGCGATAAAACAGGCTTCGTGGGCGTGATGATGCAGTGCTTCGGCTCGGGCTACATCATCTTTATTACGCAGCGCCACTCTGGGTTTTAGCGTAATGCGGGTAAAATGGCCACGATCCCCTTCGACCATGGTGCCTTCAGCTGAATCCTCATAAGCGTCAATAATAATGCCGGCATCGGCGCAAAGATGTAGATACCACAGCTTATGGCAGGCCGATACTGACGCCAGCAAGAGCTCCTCTGGATTCCAGCGCGCGGCATCACCACGAAATGCCGGATCGGCACTAAGTGCGACCGTGGCTTTACCTTCACCGGACAGTTCGCCGTTTCGGTCATAGGCCGTGTAAGACTGCGTCCCGGCGCCGCGATTACCCGTCCAGCGCACGTTGACCTGATAATGATGCTCCCGTGTTGCCATTCGAGGCTCCTGTGAAAAGTGGTTATCGCTATTTGCGTTTATGGGCAACGGCCAGCATCGTGCGGCCCAGTTGGCGTTCGGCCTGGGCATAGTCACGCTGCGCGACGACAACGAACAGCGCGTCCAGGATATTTAACTGCGCGATGCGCGCAGCCGCGTTTTCACCGGTCAGCGGCGAGCCCTGGGCGGTCGAGCAGATAACGGTATCGGCAAGGTTAGCCAGTGGTGAACCAATGGAATTAGTAATGGCAATGACCGGGACGCCTTGCAGCTGCGCGGCCTTCACCGCTTCGATAATGTCTTTAGTGCGGCCGGAATGTGAAATGGCGACAACCACATCCTGTTCGTTCAGTAAGGCAGCCGACATCAACATCATATGCGGATCGTCGTAGGCGGCCGACCGCGTGCCGATACGCAAAAACTTATGCACCGCATCCCGCGCGATTTGCGCCGAGCCGCCGAAGCCGTAGAAGTCTCGCTGGCGGGCGTTTGCCAGCAGATCTGCGGCTTTTTCAAAGGCCGCCATATCCAGGATAGCCAGTGTTTCTTCAATAGCCTGAACAGAGGTGCGAAAGACCTTACTGACGATCTCACGCGTGGTATCGCTGGGAGAAAGCTCCTGATGCATTTCGGTGATGGGCAGGCGGTTATACAGGGCTGCTTTTATGCGTAACTCTTTGAAACCCTTGAAACCCAGCTTCTTTGCTGTCTTCACCACCATCGCCTCTGACATTTCGCAACGGCTGGCAATGGCTTTGATAGAGACATTCTCATCAAAATCGCTTGATAACACGGCGTGAACCAACCGGGCTTCAAGAGAAGTTAATGAGGCGATCATTAGTCGTAACCGGGGACCTATAGCACTGACATCATCAGCTCGATTACTCATGACATACCTTGTTGGATGATTATTTTTTAAATCTATCATGTCATGAGGTCCGATCGCCACGCCGCCCCATGGTCGGCATGGCGATGCATCAAAAGGGTTTACAAAACTTACGCCTTTCGTGTGACAGCAGACGCTTTATTGCGGAGCTTCCGCCGCTCAGAGAGCCACTCTTTAAGCACAACACCGCCCGATGCCACTATCAAAATCGCGCCCCACAACGCGAGCGTGATGAACTGGCTAAGATCGAGCAGAATCGAGGCGGTAGACACCAACTGCAGAATCAGCAGCGACAGAATCACGCCGCTGACCCGGCCAAATCCACCCAGCGGATCGACCCCGCCCAGCACCGCAGCCAGAATAGCGACCAGCAGGTAGCTTTCACCGTAGGCCGCATTCGCCGAGTCGAAACGCGCCATCATGATAATGCCCGCGATACCGGCAAATAAGCCCGAGATCAGATAAACCCATACCAGGCTTTTGCGCGTGTTAATGCCGGAATAATGGGCCGCTCTTTCATTGGAGCCGATCATGGCAATCGATTTGCCCAGTGGGGTTTTATTGACGAAAATGCTTAACGGAATAATCGCCAGTGCAAAAATGATGAGTGCAAAAGGGATGCCAAACACCGTACCGTTGCCGATAAACACAATCGGCGCCGGAAAGCCGGAAATCACATCGCCATGGCTGAATCCGATGGCAATACCCTTCACCGCCGTCATCGTGCCCAGCGTCGCCAGCATCGGCGGCACGCGCAGGTAGGCCACCAGCACGCCATTCAGCAAACCCACCAGCGCTGACAACACCAGGCCCAGCAGCAGTGCGCCAATTTGTAGCAGATCCCCTGATGCTCCCTGCATTTCAGGCATGAAGGTGGTCAAGGTGTAGGCGACCGTTAACGCGCACAAGTTGGCGGTGGCGATGATCGAAAGATCGATACCGCCGGAAAGCATAGGAATCATCATGGCGAGTGCAAGAAATCCCAGTTCCGGCAGCTGGAAGCCCATCGATCGCAAACCTGCCGCCGCAAACAGTTTGTCGCCTTCAAGCAGCCCAAGACCGATCACCATAACTATCAGAATAAACAGCAGCCGGACGTTGGTGGTTCCCAGCCGTTTTTCCACCTGCTCCAACACGTTGCCAGTCTGCTTCATGATATTGCTCCTTCATCGACGAGCTTGTTCTGTTTGCGGGTTTCTCTGGCCATCATGATCATAGCGGCGATGATCACCAGGCCGGTGCTGAACAACGACCAGTAAGATGAAACACCCAGCAGGATCAGGCCATTCTGCATCACTGCAATCAGCACCACGCCCAGTACGGTGCCCAGAACGGTTCCCTTACCGCCGGTCAGGCTGGCACCGCCGATGACCACCGCCGCTACCACGTCCAGTTCCCTGCCAACCAGTGCCGTCGGGGAAACCGACTGGGCAAGTTGTGCCTGAACCAGCGACGCCAGACCAGCCAGCGCCCCCATGTAGCCATAAACCAGCATATTCAGTTTGAACACGTTGAAGCCTACGCGTTGCGCGGCATCCGGGTTGCCACCGGTGGCATAGATTTGTCGGCCGGTGTTACTTCGGTTGAGCAGCAGCCACGTCAACACAAACGCCAGAACCAGAGCGATAATCTGGAAGTTCAGCGCATAGGTAGCCCCTTGCGCATCGGTATAGAACACCAGTTCAAACCCGGCGTTAAACCAGTCCGGCAGCATGAAAATGTCCTGGCCGCTGGTCACCGTCAGCAGAATGCCGAAGAAAACGTTTAGCGTTGCAATGGTGATAATCAGCGCGGAGGTCCGCAGCACGTTAACCAGCACGCCATTGATAAAACCCAGTACGATGCCCAGGCCGATAGCAACGGCAAAAATGCCCACCCAGCCCAGCCCCATATTGTTCGCTAAGGTCAGGGCGACATACTGGGTAATGGAGGCGGTGGCCGCAAAAGAGAGATCGATGCCGCCGGTAATAATCACCACCAGCAGGCCCGCAGCCATGATGCCAATAAAGGCTGTTGCGCCTGAAACGTCCAGGAGGTTTTGTAAGGTTGCGAACTCCGTGGTGAATACGGTCAGGAACACAATCATCAGGGTCATTACCGCCAGCAGGCGGCATTCGTGGGTGTGAATAAAACGCGGGAGGAAATCACGCATTTACTGCCTCCTTTAATTCTTCTTCGCTGCAGCGGCCAGGGAAGTATTCCCCATTAAGCCTGCCGCCGCGCATCACTAACACCCGATCGCTGTGATAATAAATCTCGGGAATCTCATCGGAAATCATAATGATGGCGATACCGCTGGCGGCCAGTTTCCGCACGATGGCGTAAATACCGTCTTTGGCATGAATATCGACGCCCACGGTAGGGCTGTCCAGGATCAGCAGTTTGGGTTGCGTCGCCAGCCATTTTGCCAGCACCACCCGCTGCTGGTTGCCGCCTGACAGGGTTTTGACTTTGTTGTCGGGATTACCGGCTTTGATAGACAGGGAGGCAATCGCGTCGTTGACCGTTTGCTCATACAGGTCGTCACGAATGAGTCCGGCTTTGTTCACCAGCTTCTCCACTACAGAAAGCGTAATGTTAGCGCTAATGGACTGCTCCAGTACCAGGCCCAGTCCCAGACGATCTTCTGACAGATAGGCAATGCCGTGTTCAATAGCATCGCGGTTAGATCGCATTTGTACGGCATGACCGTGGAGTTTTATTTCGCCCTGATGTGGGCGCGTCAGACCAAACAGGCTCAGCGCTAATTCGGTGCGTCCCGACCCCAACAGGCCGGTGAGACCGAGAATTTCGCCACGACGGATATCAAACGAAATATCCCGATACTCACCTTTACGGGACAAGTTGCTGACTTCGAGCACCGTTTCGGTTTGCGGTCTGTCTTTGGCAACGGATTCATAATGGAACTCTTTACCCGTCATCAGCGTGGCCAGTTTACGGTCTGACATCTCACGGGCATCAAAGGTGCCCAGCTTCACGCCATCGCGCATCACGGTCACGCGATCGGCAATTTCCAGCACTTCATCCAGACGATGGCTGACAAAAACAATCGTGATGCCGCGCTGTTTAAGCTGCATGGTGAGCTTCAGTAAGGCGTCCACTTCATGGCGCGTCAGGGAGGAGGTGGGTTCATCCATAATCACCAGCCGGGCATTCGCCGCCATCGCCCGGCAAATTGCCACCAGCTGACGCTGAGCAATAGAGATATCAGCCACTTTGTCATTCAGGTCGAGCGAAACGCCAATGCGCGCAACCGCTTCGGCCGCTATCTCATAAATCTTTTTCCAGTTAACCCGTTTAAAGCGGCCGGTATGCTGACCGATGGCAATGTTCTCCGCCACGGTTAAATTAGGGAACAGAGACAGGTCCTGATAGATCACCTGCACGCCCAGACGGGTACTTTCTACTGGCGTTAGCGGCGAAACCTCATTTCCGCTAATCGTAATACGGCCACCCGGCTCGGGCTGATGTACGCCAGACATCACTTTGATCAACGTCGACTTACCGCAGCCATTCTGTCCGCACAGACAATGTACCTCGCCCTCTTCAAGCGTGAGGCTGACATCTGAAAGTGCATGCACGCCGCCGAATATTTTCGATATGCCATCGAGTTGTAAAAATGCAGGCATAGCACTATCCCTTACCTAATCAGAATACGGGGAACTGGCCGGGTTCTGTTGAACCTGGCCAGCATCAGCATTGATGGTGAGAATTACAGACCGAGTTTGACGAGATCGTTAACGTTGGCTTTGGTGATCTGAAGGATGCGGTCCACCATGATCACCTTGTTTTCGTTATCCACAGTGGCTTCCCCCAAACCCGGAATGGTCATGCCGGTTTTGAATTCCGCATTATCCAGCGCGAGGCGGGCCACATCCGTCATGGCCAGCCCGGCTTCTTTCGGACTCCACAGGAAACCTTCGCGAATCACACCAGACATAATGTATGCCCGCGCCTGGGAGGGAATAGTGGTCCCCACCAGGGCGATTTTTTTCTCCAGATGACGTTTTTTCAGCACGTTACCTGCACCGATCGGACCGTTCGAGCCCATCGACATAATGCCCGTCACGTTCGGATGTGCTTTCAGGATATCCTGCGTAACCCGCTCGGATTCATCGATAAAGTCCGCGCCAGGAAAGCGGTCGGCGGCCAGTTTCATATTCGGGTAGTGCTCTTTTTGGTAGGCGATAGCGGCATCGGCCCACTGATTGTGACCCGTGGTCGTCAATGTGCCGACCAGCACGACGTATTCCCCTTTTTCACCCATCTCGCGCGCCAGGGCTTTCATCTGTGCTTCGCCGTAAGCTTTCGCGCTCATGAGCTCCACATCCCAGGTTTTGCCTTCCTGGTTTGGACCTTCCTGGGTGATCACCATGATGCCCGCATCACGCGCACGCTTCACGACCTGCGCTGTGACTTTGGTATCCAACGGAACCAAACCAATCACATCAACTTTTTTGGCAATTAAATCTTCAATCAGCTTCACCTGCTGCGCAGGATCGGCTCGCGTGGGTCCCACCATTGAGGTTTTAAGATTGTTTTTTTCGCCGCCCTCTTTTAATCCCTGATTAAGGATATTGAACCAGGGCACACCGGCTTCTTTCACCACGGTCACCATGGTTTTGGTTTCGGAGGCCAGTGCGGACATGGGAAAGGCTAAACTTACTGAGACGGATAACAGCGTAGAGATGCTTAACAGTTTAATTATATTGCGGCGATTCATTTTGCTACCCCTGGTTATCATTAACATGATGAAATCTTCTCTTGTCAGAAATTGATATAAAGCGTCCGCTGCTAGCAATGACGACAGCAAATAAATAATCAACCCTGAAAAGTGGGTATTCGTAGTAATAAAAAGAGAAAATAAACCTTTCTACCGGTTAAGGGTTTTTCCCGTTTTCCAAAACAAACCGCATAATTGTCCTGGTACACTCAAGAATTTACTTAAATGAACAATAAAGTAAATTACCTGCCACCAATAAAGATTCCTTCTTTGATAAAGCTCACACATTTCATTAACAAAATCGCGGCAGCGATCAAACTGAATCGTGGATCTGGGCTTCTTCATGCTGGCTTTCCTGCGCGTTAAGGTAGCCGAGCGTGATGCTGAAGCAGGCCCGTTCCCCTCCGGCCAGTGACCGCACATTCCCGGCACGCTTTTCTGCCAGATAACCTTCAACGCCGCAGGTCGCCGGCATCGCGAAGGCGCACACCTTCTGCATGTTATTCGCCAGAATCCAGCGCGTCAGAAACGGGAAGTGTTCCGGGTTATAGTTCACCGTAAAGGCATCACCTTCCGGCCGCCTGAGCATGACATGGACCTGACCATCCTCGGCTTTACGCAGATTTTTGATGTAGAAAACCAGTTCGGGATCGGGCTGCAACTCAGCGTTAAGCACTTCGGTGCTGGCGGGATCGTGCCTGAGTTGCTCAAGCCTTGCCAGATAGGCATCATTCGCTTTCACGATGGCCGGTACTGACGAACGGATCACCGTGTCGGCCGCCGTAAAGGCCGCAGGCTGAATGATGCGAGCGCCTTCGACATAGGCAAAGTTAGCATGGCACATGTACATCAGATCCATGGGATTGCGCGACAGGTTCTCTACCTCCATGCACACTTCAAAGGTCGCGCTGTCCGGACGGATAACCACCCGCGGCTGGGCCAGATAATGGTCACCAAATCCCATCAGGTATTCACGCTCACTCACCAGCGCCAGCCACGGCCCCTGCGCATCCTCGCCCGTTTCAATACGTGCCCGCTGCATAGGTGCAACAGGCATTTCACCGTGCAGAGCGTGCGTGTCTTCCGCTGTGGGGTTACCGTTGCGCAGCAGCCCTGAGTGATACATAAAGCAGCCGTAGGTGCCGACAATATCGCTGGCAGGACGTGGCTCGGTAAAACGGCTTTGCATTGTCAGGTCAACGCCATCAAACATGGCCTGCCAGATCATCTGACCAAAATAAGGAAGCACCACCAGATGACCTCGGGCGTTTTTCAGCCGCACGGCTTCGATTCCTGATTCATAGGTAAATAACGTCGCGCTGCACCCCGCTGCCTTGACGATCTCTACGGGTTGGGTATGGAAAAATGCCTTCTGGAGCTGGAAGGTGGTCGGTAACAGTGTGTGTTGCATAACTGGCCTCAAAATTTACTGATTATTGTTTTTTAGTAAACCCATCCATCTTGTGATCGCGCACAGTTTATTTCAATGGGGGTTTTTCTATTTTCGGAATGTCAGCCGCTGGAGAAGCCTTCCTGCGCCGTTGAAAACAGAGGGAAAATGAATAAGGGTCGTAATGAATCTTAATACTATAATATTGAGATATTTATCACAGATTATTTTTATTATTGGCAGATGCCAATAATATGGGGAGAGGGGTTATTAATCTCTGCCCTTATTATTTTAATAAGGGCAGTCTCCTGTGCGATTGGGAAGGTGCTGAGAGGTCGGTTTTCAGAACCTGATGTTGTAGCGAACAACATCATCAACCTGGGCTAGCTTGTCGTAGAGTTTACGCGCGGGGTTATTTTCATTTGTCACCCAGTACACCTTTGCCCAGCCCGCCTCACGGGCTTCATCGCAGACCCTCGTGATGAGCGCTTTTCCCGCTCCCACGCCACGCGCATTTTCTTCAACGAAGAGATCTTCCAGATAGCATACGGGCTGTGTAAACCATGTGCCTTCATGTATCACGCAGACCACGAAGCCCGTCACCTTGCCATCAAATTCGGCCAGCCAACACATTAACGCTGATTCGGGCGACTGTATTCTCTGCCAGGTAGATAACGTGACGGCATCGTCCAGGTTCTGTCCGTAAAAATGCAGATAACCTTTCCAGAGGGTTAGCCAGGCAGAGTAATCCTCTGGTATGGCTTTGCGGACCTTGAGCATTGGAAATTCCTTTTGGTTAAAACAACAACTAAGCGATGACAATGCGGGTGAGCTTTACCCGACTCTTGCAGGCACATTGGTGCACTATCAGTAATGATAACGACAGGTGCGATCAGCAGGGCATCTTCACTAAGAGCATCGTCAAGCCGATGCGCAGAAGTGAGACGGTGTGACCAAAAAACTAAGACGATATTTTCGCGCTGGCGGTTTTCCTGTCCTTTTGAAAGGGAGTCAGCTGGCACCCTTGGTGAGCGTTTTTTTACTGTGCCTTTGTCCGTTTCTTGCCATCCAGCTTCAGCAGAATACGCGAGTGTTGCTCGTGAAAAGGTCGAATGATGCGGTTAACCTTATTGCCTCATGCAGCGATCCAGGCAAGCGTTAAGCATCTACATCACCTCACCATTCTCCTGCCGGTACTCCTTCGGCGTGGTGGCATAGCTTTTTTTAAACACGGAGTAGAAATACTGGAGCGACGGGTAACCGCACATCTGGGAGATCTCATTGATGCTCAGCGACGAGCCCGCCAGCAGCTCCCTAGCCTTCTCCAGCTTCTCACGGTGGATCATGGCATGAATCGTGTCGCCGGTTTCATCCCGGAAACGCTTCTCCAGGTTTGAGCGCGACATGCCAATCGCATCCAGCACCTGCTCTACCTTAATGCCCTTGCAGGCGTTGAAGCGGATAAAGTGCATCGCCTGGATCACGGCGGGATCGTGCAGTGAGCGAAAGTCCGTAGAGCGGCGGGCAATGACTTTTACCGGCGGTACTAAGATACGCTGCAGAGGCAGGGTTTGCTTATCCAGCAGGCGATGCAGCAGTTTGGCGGCCTGGTAACCCATCTGGCGCGAGCCCTGAACCACGGAGGACAGCGCTACCCGCGACAGGTAACGCGTCAGCTCTTCGTTATCAATACCAATCACGCACAGCTTCTCCGGCACCGGAATCTTCAGGTATTCGCAGGCCTGCAGCAGATGACGCGCGCGGGCGTCGGTGACGGCAATAATGCCGGTATGGGGAGGAAGCGTTTGCAGCCAGTCGGCCAGGCGGTTTTGTGCATGCTGCCAGTTCTCAGAGGCAGTCTCCATGCCCTGATAGACGACGCCCATGTAACGTTCGCGCATCACCATTTTACGAAACGCCAGTTCGCGTTCCTGCGCCCAGCGTTTGCCGCTGGAAGCCGGTAAACCGTAAAAGGCGAAACGGTTGATGCCGCGCGCTTTCAGGTGCAGAAAGGCACTTTCCACCAGCGCACTGTTGTCGGTGGCGATGTAGTGTACTGGCGGATAATCCTCTTCACGGTGATAGGAGCCGCCTACGCCGACAATCGGCACTGCCACGTCCGCCAGCGAACGCTCAATGGCACTGTCGTCATAATCTGCGATGACGCCGTCGCCCAGCCATTCATGGATATTCTCAATGCGGCAGCGGAAGTCCTCCTCAATGAAAATATCCCAGTTGGTCTGCGAAGCCTGTAAATACTCGCCAACGCCTTCTACCACCTGACGATCGTAAACCTTGTTGGCGTTAAACAGCAGGGTAATGCGGTATCGTTTTTCATGCATAGTGGCACATCCCTTTAACTCCCAGCGCATTGCATAGCACAGCCGGATGCGCCACAGAAATGGTTTGCGCCACAGTGTGATCGTTCACACGATTACAGGCGGCGGCGCGTTGCAGTGTCCATCCACACGGCCAGCAGCAAAATCGCACCTTTAACGATGTACTGCCAGAAGGTCGGCACATCCATCATACTCATGCCGTTGTCCAGCGAGGCCATAATAAACGCGCCCATCACCGCGCCCGCGACGGAACCGACTCCGCCGGCCAGGCTGGTACCACCAATAACGCAGGCCGCGATCGCATCCAGCTCGGCGATATTCCCGGCGGAAGGCGAACCGGCCCCCAGGCGCGAACTGAGGATTAGCCCGGCAATCGCCACCATCAGGCCGTTGATGGCAAACACCGCCAGCTTGGTGCGCGCCACGTTAATGCCGGAGAGCCGCGCGGCATCAATGTTGCCGCCAATAGCATAGATACGCCGCCCGAAGGCGGTGCGGGTGGCCATAAACATCCCCACCAGCATGAGCAATGCCAGCAGCAGGACCGGTGTCGGTACGCCGCGATAATCATTCAGCAGCCAGATCGCACCCAGTACCAGAACGGCGGTAATGGCCTGCCGCGCTACGGTCCCGGTGGCGGCTGGCTGAGCCAGACCCAGTTGCTGACGGCGCAGCCGCAGCCGCCACTGCCACAGAATAAACAGCGCCAGGCCCGCAAAGCCAAAGCCAAAACCGATACCGCCGGGCAGATAGCTTTGCCCAATCTGCGACATCGCCGGGCTTGTCGGTGCCACGGTAGTGCCATCGGTGATGCCCACCAGAATGCCGCGAAACGCCAGCATACCGGCCAGGGTAACGATAAATGAAGGGACCTTGCGATAAGCTATCCACCAACCGTTCCAGGTGCCGAGCAACAGCCCCAGCACCAGCGTGACCACGATAGTCAGCGGCAGCGGCCAGCCCAGCCAGACATCGAAGATTGCCGCCGCGCCGCCCAGCAGGCCCATCATGGATCCAACAGACAGATCGATCTCGGCGGAAATAATCACAAACACCATGCCCACGGCCAAAATGCCGGTGATCGCCGTCTGGCGCAGCAGGTTAGAGACGTTGCGCGGACTGAGCCAGGCGCCGTCGGTGGTCCAGGTAAAGAACAGGGCAATCAAGACAATCGCCCCCAGCATCACCAGCACCTGCAGGTTACGCAGGCCGAGCTTGCTGGATACGTGCTTGTTAGCCGGTGCCGCTACGGCAGGTTTACTCTCGCTGTTAAGCATAATGTTCACTCCGCAGGGCGGCTTCCATCACCTGCTCCTGAGTCAGATTGTCGTTAATCAGATCGGCTTTGATTTGCCCTTCATGCATAACCAGAATGCGATCGCTCAGGCCCAGCACTTCAGGCAGCTCAGACGAAATCACAATCACCGAGATGCCCTGCTTTACCAGGGCGTTGATCAGCACATAGATCTCCTGGCGCGCCCCAACATCAATGCCGCGCGTCGGCTCGTCCAGAATCAGGATTTTCGGGTTGAGCAACAGGCACTTCGCCAGAATCGCTTTTTGCTGATTACCGCCGCTGAGGCGACCAATCGGCAGCTCAGGCGAAGAGGTTTTCACCCGCAGTCGTGCAATGGCGGCGTTGATGGCGCGCAGCTCTTCGGCCTCATCAAGGGTGGAAAGCCGATGACTGAACTGGTCCAGCGCGGCCAGCGTGATGTTTTTGCCTACGCCCATCAGCGGCACGATGCCGTCTTTTTTACGATCTTCCGGCACCATGGCAATGCCGTGCGCGATGGCGTGCTGGCAGTCGCGAATCGTAACTTTTTGGCCATTGATCGCGATGTCGCCCTGCCAGCGTCCCGGCCAGACGCCAAACAGGCACTGCACGGTTTCGGTTCGGCCTGCACCGACTAATCCGGCGATGCCGAGAATTTCGCCCTTTCGCAGGGTGAAGGAGACGTTATTCACCCGCTTCACATGACGGTTAACCGGATGCCAGGCTGTCAGGTTATCGACCTGCAATACCGTGTCGCCAATGTCGTGAGGCGAATGAGGATAAAGCGCCGTGAGTTCGCGTCCGACCATCATGGTGATGATGTCATCTTCGCTCAGGCCTGCCGCTGGCCGGGTGGCGATGTGCTGACCATCGCGAATGACACAGATCGTGTCCGAGATAGCCTTCACTTCGTTGAGCTTGTGCGAGATATACACGCAGGCAATGCCGTGTTCGCGCAGGTTCTGGATGATGCTGAGCAGCACTGTCGTCTCCTGCTCGGTCAGCGATGAGGTGGGTTCATCCAGGATCAGTAAGCGCACCTGCTTGTTGAGGGCACGGGCAATCTCCACCAGCTGTTGTTGCCCCAGGCCCAGTTCGCCCACGCGCGTATCCGGCGAGACGTTGAGTTTGACGCGCTCCAGCAGCTGCTGGCAGCGCAGCGTCATGGTTTCATCATCTACCATGCCGAAGCGCCCCAGCTCTGCGCCGAGAAAGATGTTCTCCATCACCGTGAGCTGCCGCACCAGCGCCAGCTCCTGATGGATGATGACAATGCCTTTGCGTTCGGTATCGCGGATGGTTTGCGCCTGAATATCCTCCCCGGCAAAGCGAATCTGCCCGTCGAAATCCCCGTGCGGATAGAGCCCGCACAGGATTTTCATCAGCGTCGATTTGCCAGAGCCGTTTTCACCGCACAGCGACAGCACTTCACCGGCATCCAGCTGCAGGCTGACGTTATCCAGCGCCTTCACCGCGCCAAAGCGCTTAGTGATGTTCTTCATTTCCAGCAACATCGTTTACTCTCCTTCGCGTAGCGCGATTAGAGTTCGCTTTTCTTGTGGAAACCGTCTTTCACCACGGTGCTGTCGATGTTGTCTTTGTTGACCTCAATCGGTGTCAACAGGCGCGCTGGCACGTCTTTCAGGCCGTTATTGAGCGTGGCGTTGCTGGCTGGCGTCTGACCGTTGCCCAGCTCGATGGCAATCTTCGCGGCTTCGGTAGCCAGCTCTTTGATGGGTTTGTACACGGTCATGGTCTGGGTGCCGTTCATAATGCGTTTGATGGCAGCCAAATCCGCATCCTGCCCGGAAATGGCCACTTTACCGGCCAGCCCCTGAGCGCTTAGCGCCTGAATGGCACCGCCCGCAGTGGCATCGTTAGAGGCGACAACTGCGTCAATATTGTTTTTATTGGCGGTCAGGGCATTTTCCATAATTTTCAGCGCGTTTTCCGGCAGCCAGGCATCCACCCACTGGTCGCCAACAATTTTAATACTGCCGTTATCGATGTAAGGTTTTAACACCTTCATTTGTCCTGCGCGGAACAGGCGGGCGTTATTATCTACAGGTGAGCCGCCCATCAGGAAGTAATTTCCTTTTGGTACCTTTTTCACCAGGCTTTCCGCCTGCATTTCACCCACTTTTTCATTATCAAAGGAAATATAAAAATCGATGTCGGCGTTATTTATCATGCGGTCATAGGCAAGCACTTTAATCCCTTCACGTTTGGCTTCTGCCACTACGTTACTCAATACCTGACCGTTGTAGGGAATGATAACCAGCACATCAACGCCACGGTTGATCATATTTTCAATTTGCGACATCTGAGTTTCTTCGTTGCCATTGGCTGACTGCACGAAGACTTTTGCGCCCTGCGCCTCAGCCTGTTTGACAAAGATGTCACGGTCTTTTTGCCAGCGCTCCAGGCGCAAATCGTCGATTGCCATGCCAATTTTGACTTCTTTTGCCAGACTGGCCTGGCTGAACAGGGCCAGCGCTGCAAGGGCAGCGAGTAATGCAGGTTTCATTTTCATCATGGTCATCCTGTAGGGTACGGTTATTGTCGTTGTAAGGCTATGAACCAGGCGGATGAATTGTTCACCTTATTTTCTGCTGCCAGCAATTACTGATTTTTATCCCGCTATTACGTTTTTTGGTTTATTTCTGTATTTATGAGCGCGATCGAAAATTTTACATTTTCAGACTCACCGATTGCGAGATAGGACCTGTCGGGCGTCATAAAGCCTTCATATTTTTTTGCGAGCAAGTGCACAATAAATAATTATCTTACCGGCTGTGTGAAATATCGTAATTGAGCGCGCTGAGAGCGGGTACGCACAATAACGCTTCTGGGTAACCCATTCGGGGCCGATGCTAAGGAGCAAACCATGCACGCTTATTTTGACCAGCTTGATCGCGTTCGCTACGAAGGAACAAAAACCACCAATCCTCTGGCGTTCCGTCACTACAATCCGGATGAAGTGATCATGGGTAAAACCATGGCCGAGCATCTGCGCTTCGCCGCCTGTTACTGGCATACGTTCTGCTGGAACGGTGCCGATATGTTTGGCGCGGGTGCGTTTGATCGTCCGTGGCAGAAAGCGGGCGAGGCGCTGGATCTGGCCAAACTCAAAGCGGACGTGGCGTTTGAGTTTTTTCACAAGCTGAACGTGCCCTATTACTGCTTCCACGATGTGGACGTGTCACCGGAAGGGGATTCGCTGAAAAGCTATCGCGAAAACCTGGCCGTCATGACCGATAAACTGCTGGAAAAGCAGCAGGAAACCGGGCTTAAGCTGCTGTGGGGCACAGCGAACTGTTTCACCCATCCGCGTTATGGTGCAGGCGCTGCAACCAGTCCCGATCCGGAGGTGTTTTCCTGGGCAGCCAGCCAGGTATGCAGTGCCATGAAAGCCACCCAGACGCTGGGCGGCGAAAACTATGTGCTGTGGGGCGGTCGCGAAGGATACGAAACCCTGTTAAATACCGACCTGCGCCAGGAGCGCGAGCAGATCGGCCGCTTTATGCAAATGGTGGTGGAGCACAAGCACAAAATCGGCTTCCAGGGCACGCTGCTGATCGAACCTAAGCCGCAGGAACCCACCAAGCATCAGTATGATTATGATGTCGCCACGGTTTATGGCTTCCTGAAGCAGTTTGGTCTGGAAAAAGAGATTAAGGTGAACGTCGAAGCGAACCATGCGACGCTGGCCGGCCACGCTTTCCATCATGAAATTGCAACGGCCATTGCCCTTGGCGTGTTTGGTTCGGTGGATGCTAACCGTGGTGATCCGCAGTGCGGCTGGGATACGGACCAGTTCCCGGTCAGCGTGGAAGAAAACGCGCTGGTGATGTACGAAATCATCAAAGCAGGCGGTTTCACGACCGGCGGCCTAAACTTTGATGCCAAAGTGCGCCGTCAGAGCACCGATAAGTATGACCTGTTCTATGGTCATATTGGCGCGATGGACACCATGGCACTGGCGTTGAAAGTCGCGGCGCGCATGCTGTCTGACGGTGAGCTGGATAAACGCGTTGCGCAGCGCTACAGCGGCTGGAACGGTGAGTTCGGCCAGCAGATTTTGAAAGGCGAGTTCTCTCTGGACGCGCTGGCGGCCCATGCGCATCAGCAGCAGTTTAACCCGCAGCACAACAGTGGACGTCAGGAGCAGCTGGAAAACCTGGTGAATCACTATCTCTATGATTTTTAATCCGTAAGGAGCGCGACATGGTAATCGGGATCGATATCGGCACATCCGGCGTTAAGGCTGTGCTGCTGGATGAGCAAGGCGTGGTTGTTGCGGTGGAAACCTCACCCTTGACGGTTTCCCGCCCGCAGCCGTTGTGGAGCGAACAAGATCCCGAAAGCTGGTGGCTGGCGACAGACCGCGCGATACAGGCACTGGCCCAGCAGCACGATCTGAGTGGGGTAAAAGCGATTGGCCTGACCGGGCAGATGCACGGCGCTACGCTGCTTGACGTACAGCATCAGGTGCTGCGCCCGGCCATCCTCTGGAATGACGGACGCAGCGGCGATCAGTGCCGTGAGCTGGAACAGCGGGTGCCTGAATCGCGTCAGATCACCGGAAACCTGATGATGCCGGGCTTCACCGCGCCAAAGCTGCTGTGGCTGAAAGAGCATGAGCCTGACGTTTTTGCTCAGGTCGCAAAAGTGCTGTTGCCCAAAGATTACCTGCGCTGGCGACTGAGCGGCGAATTTGCCAGCGATATGTCAGATGCGGCGGGCACAATGTGGCTGGATGTGGAAAAGCGTGACTGGAGTGAAGTGATGCTGGCGGCCTGCGGGCTGGCGCGTCACCACATGCCTGCGCTGTTCGAAGGTAATCAGATTACCGGTGCGCTGTCAGCGGATATCGCACAGCGCTGGAAACTGCCTCAGGTGCCGCTGGTGGCAGGTGGGGGCGATAACGCTGCCGGCGCAGTGGGTGTCGGCATGACTGCGCCGGGGCAAGGCATGTTGTCGCTGGGAACGTCCGGCGTCTATTTTGTGGTCAGCGACGGCTATCTCAGTAATCCGCAACGTGCCGTTCATAGCTTTTGTCATGCCCTGCCACAGCGCTGGCATCTGATGTCCGTGATGCTCAGTGCTGCGTCCTGCCTTGACTGGGCGGCTGCGCTGACCGGCTGCGACGATGTTCCCCATTTATTGTCAGAGGCGGAGCGGGCAAAACAGGATGCGCCGCCGCTGTGGTTTTTGCCTTATCTGTCGGGGGAACGCACACCGCATAATAATCCGCACGCCTGTGGCAGCTTCTTTGGCTTTACCCACCAGCACGGACGACCAGAGCTGGCGCAAGCCGTGCTGGAAGGCGTTGGTTTTGCACTGGCCGAAGGCATGGATGTGGTACACGAATGTGGTGTGACGCCCAGCAGTATCATGCTGATTGGCGGCGGCGCCCGTAGCGGCTACTGGCGCCAGATGCTGGCGGATATCAGCGGACAGACGCTGGATTACTGCGAAGGTGGCGATGTCGGACCCGCGCTGGGCGCAGCCCGTCTGGCGCAAATGGCGCTGGATGAGAATCTGACCGTGCCTGCCTTGAAGCAGGTGCAGCGCCACCAGCCGGACCCGGCGCGTCATGCGCACTATCAGCCGAGACGTGAGACGTTCAGCCGGCTGTATCAGCAGCTGCTGCCGTTGATGCAGGCGTAATCCAGAAAGGGGGCAAACTGTGTTGCCCCCTTTTCACTTAGCCAATTGCCCCCAGCGCATCGTCCTGACTCTGCTTCTTCGGCAGCAGGAACAGCGTTGCCACAATATCCAGCAGGTAGATGAGCGCCAGTAAGGTAATGGCCGCCACGAAAGAAAACTTGCCTGCCAGCAGGCCGATCACCAGCGGGCCGAATCCACCGACGCCACGTCCCAGGTTAAACAACACATTTTGCGCGGTCGCGCGCACCTGCGGTGGGAAGGTATCCGAGATTAGTGCACCGTATCCGCCGATCATGCCATTAACAAACAGCCCCATCAGGGCGCCCGTAAACAGCATAACGGTGGGATCGCGCAGTTGCGCATAAACCACAACCATCACGACTGCGCCGAACTGATAAAGCAGGAAAATTTTCCAACGTGCAAAGCGGTCCGCCAGCACGCCAAACAACCAGATGCCAAAAGTCATGCCGACCACGGTTACTGCCGTCCAGAGGCCGGATTTTGTCAGGCTGAAACCGAAGTTTGATGAGAGGTAGCTCGGCATCCAGATCATCAGGCCGTAATAACCAAAGTTCTGGACGGAGCAGAGAATAAAGATCCCCAGACTGGCCTTGCTGGTGGCGCGGTCTTTAACCAGCAATTTCAGTCGGGCGGGAAAAGACAGCGAGGGAACATGTTTGATCTGACGGGTAAAGCTCTCAGGTTCGCCCATGCTGCGGCGAATGATAAACGACACCAGCGCGGGCAGCAGCCCCACAAGGAACATCCCGCGCCAGCCAATAACACTCAGCAACGGCGGCGTGATAAACGCCGCCAGCAGAACCCCCAGTTGCCAGCCGATCCCGACCCACGCCGATGCGCGGTTGCGCTTCTCTGCCGGCCAGGCTTCCGCAATCAGCGCCATGCCGATACCAAACTCGCCGCCGAGCCCCATTCCAGCCAGCGTGCGGTACGCCAGCAGATCCCAGTAACCCTGAGCCACCGCGCACAGGCCGGTAAAAACGGAGAACATCAGTATCGTAATGGTTAAGACACGAATACGCCCGTAACGATCGCTGAGATGGCCAAACACGATGCCGCCAATCACGGCACCAATCAGCGTCCAGGTCACCAGCGAGCCCGCCTGTGAGGGATCAAGCGCCAGCGACAGGCTAATGGCAGGCAGCATAAATCCCAGAATCAGCAGGTCGAATCCATCCATGGCATAACCGCTGACGGCAGCCAGCATCGCTTTGGCAGGCGTAACGCTCTGCTTAGAAGAGGAAGAAGAGGACATGAATCAGCACCCGTTGGTTAAAAAACTGGCGCAAGTATAAAGAGCGATGCTGATGAGGTCTATGCAGAATAGCCGCAACCGTGCGCCTGAATAGCACACGGTTGTGCAGAATCAAGAAGGTTTATTACTGCCGTCGTCGCCGGATAAGAGCTCATCAAGCTTGTCTCCGCCGACGTGACGGAAATCCTGACCTTTGACGAAGTAGAAAATAATTTCGCAGATGTTCTGGCAGCGGTCACCAATACGCTCGATGGCGCGGGCGCAGAACAGTGCAGTTAACACGCTGGGAATCGTACGGGGATCTTCCATCATGTAAGTCATCAGCTGACGCACAATCCCTTCGTACTCTTTATCCACTTTTTTATCTTCGCGGTAGATCTGAACGGCTTCGTTAAGATCCATACGTGCAAACGCGTCCAGTACGTCATGCAGCATCTGTACGGTGTGGCGGCCCAGGGATTCCAGGCTGACCAGCAGAGGCAGATGTTGCTGACCAAACTTCTCCAGTGCGGTACGGCTGATTTTCTCGGCCACGTCGCCGATACGTTCCAGCTCGGAAATGGTCTTAATAATTGCCATAACCAGACGCAGGTCAATCGCAGTAGGCTGGCGTTTGGCAATGATGCGCACGCAGGCCTCATCAATCTCCACTTCCATCATGTTGACCTTCTGGTCGCCATCGATGACGCGCTGGGCCAGCTCACCGTCCAGGTTATGCATGGCGGTAATCGCATCGGTCAGCTGTTGCTCGACCAGCCCGCCCATAATCATCACCTGAGTGCGGATGTGCTCCAGTTCAGCGTTGAACTGACCGGAGATGTGTTTATTCAGATTTAAACTGTCCATGGCGATCTCCTGTCAAATCAGCCGTAGCGACCTGTGATGTAGTCTTCTGTTTGTTTCTGTGCCGGCTTGGTGAACAGCGTGTCGGTGTCGCTGAACTCAATCAGTTCGCCCAGATACATAAATGCCGTGTGGTCGGAACACCGTGCAGCCTGCTGCATGTTATGGGTCACGATCACAACCGTATAATCCTGCTTCAGTTCGGTAATTAATTCTTCGATACGGCCGGTGGAAATCGGATCCAGGGCTGAGCATGGCTCATCCAGCAGCAGCACTTCCGGACGGATAGCGATGCCGCGGGCAATGCACAGACGCTGCTGCTGCCCACCCGACAGGCTGTAGCCACTCTGGTGCAGCTTGTCTTTGGTTTCGTTCCACAGGGCCGCTTTGGTCAGGGCCCACTGCACGCGCTCATCCATATCGGCACGGGACAGCTTTTCGAACAGGCGCACGCCGAAAGCGATATTGTCATAAATCGACATTGGGAAAGGCGTTGGCTTCTGAAACACCATGCCAACGCGCGCCCGCAACAGTGCGATATCCTGATGCGACGCCAGAATATTGTCGCCATCCAGCAGAATATCACCTTCGGCACGCTGATCCGGATAGAGCGAATACATTTTGTTGAAGGTGCGCAGCAATGTGGATTTACCGCAGCCTGATGGCCCAATAAACGCCGTGACCTGGTTTTTAGCAATATCCAGATTAATGTTTTTCAGAGCGTGAAACTTGCCGTAATAGAAATTCAGATTACGAACCTCGATTTTTCCGGCTGACGCAGTCGCAGTACTCATTGTTTTTCTCTCTTAATCGACACCGCACAGGGCAGTGTCGGTAGTTAACCGTGTTTACCCTTGGCGAAAACCACTCTTGCTACGATATTCAGCAGCAGCACGCACAGGGTAATAATCAATACGCCAGCCCAGGCCAGGCTCTGCCACTCGGCAAACGGGCTCATGGCGAATTTAAATATGGTGACCGGGAGGTTAGCCACGGGCTGCATCATGTCGGTGCTCCAGAACTGATTCGACAGCGCAGTAAACAGCAGCGGCGCGGTTTCACCGGCGATACGGGCAATCGCTAACAGGACACCGGTGATGATGCCGGAAACCGACGCCTTGAGCGTAATCGCCGAGATCATCTTCCATTTCGGCGTACCCAACGCATAGGCGGCTTCGCGCATGCTGTCTGGTACCAGTCGCAACATGTTTTCCGTGGTTCGAATCACTATCGGAACCTGCAGCAGCGCCAGCGCAATCACGCCCGCCCAGCCGGAGAAGTGGTGCATCTGCGCCACGACGATGGTGTAGACAAACAGGCCAACCACAATCGACGGAGCGGACAGCAGAATGTCATTAATAAAACGAATCACTTCTGCCAGTGCTGATTTGCGTCCGTACTCCGCCAGATAAACGCCGGCCATAATGCCCAACGGCGTACCGAAGAAGGTAGACCAGAAAATCAGTAAACCGCTTCCCGCCAGGGCATTGGCTAAGCCACCACCCGCGGTGTTTGGCGGCGGAGTGGACTCCGTAAACAGCGACCATGACAAACCATCAATGCCACGGCTTACCGTAGTAAACAGAATCCACACTAACCAGAACAGGCCAAAAGCCATGGTCAGTAAGGACATTGTCAGCGCAATTTTGTTTTTGGTACTGCGCCACGACTGCATCTTACGACGTGACGCTTCCAGCTCAGCGCGAGCCTGTACTTCCATTGTTGTCATGATCGCGCTCCTTCACTTTTGGCCAGCCGCATAATCATTAACTTTGAAATCGCCAGCACGATAAAGGTAATCACAAACAGAATCAGACCCAGCTCCATCAGGGCCGCAACGTGTACGCCTGATTCTGCTTCAGCGAATTCGTTTGCCAGCGCGGAGGTGATACTGTTGCCAGGCATAAACAGCGAGGCGCTGTCTAACTGGTAGGTATTACCGATAATAAAGGTCACGGCCATGGTTTCACCCAGTGCACGTCCCAGACCGAGCATGACACCGCCGATCACCCCATTTTTGGTGAAGGGCAGAACAATACGCCAAATCACTTCCCAGGTCGTACAGCCAATGCCGTAAGCCGACTCTTTCATCATCACCGGCGTCTGTTCGAACACGTCGCGCATTACCGAGGCAATGTAGGGGATGATCATGATGGCCAGGATAACGCCTGCGGCCAGGATACCGATACCAAATGCGGGGCCAGAAAACAGCTCGCCAATGATAGGAATGCCCGACATCACATCGCCAACCGGCGTCTGGAAATACTGTGCGAACAGTGGCGCAAAAACAAATAAGCCCCACATGCCGTAAACAATGCTGGGGATCGCCGCTAACAGCTCAATGGCGGTCCCCAGTGGACGACGTAACCAGCCTGGTGCGAGTTCAGTAAGGAAAAGCGCAATACCGAAACTGACCGGTACCGCAATAATCAGGGCAATAATTGAGGTGACGAGCGTACCGTAAATCGGTACCAGCGCACCAAATTGTTCGTTAGGGGCGTCCCAGGTTTTGGTCCACAAAAACGCGAAACCAAATTTCTGTATGCTCGGCCAGGAAGAGAAGATCAGGGAGACAATGATGCCGCCCATCAGTAACAAGACGATCAGCGCAGAGAGTTTTACCAGTGCACCGAAAACTCTGTCACCTTGCTTGCCTGGGGCTTTGAATGCCGACTTCGTTGCAGCCATAGAAGTCTCAGTCCTCAGAAGTTATCAGGGCGGCAGACGCCGCCCCTGAAGGCTGACCAGACTGATGTCCGGCCAGGGTCATTCACTTACTTGTAAAGCGCTTTACCTGAACTGTCTTTGATATTGGCTTTCCATGCGGCGCGGATCTGCTGAACTACGCTCTCAGGCAGGGTGGCATAATCCAGGGCGTTAGCCGTTTTGCCGCCGTTTTTATAAGCCCAGTCGAAGAATTTCAGTACTTCGGCACCTTTCGCCGCATTAGCCTGGTCTTTGTAAATCAGGATAAAGGTGGTTGAGGTGATCGGCCATGCATCATTGCCTTTCTGAAAGGTCAGATCCTGGGCAAACGATTTGCTCCAGTCTGCGCCTTTTGCGGCATTAGAGAAGCTGATTTCGCTTGGCGCAACGGCCTTACCGTCCGCATCCATCAGCTTGGTGTAGGTCAGGTTATTCTGTTTGGCATACGCGTACTCAACGTAACCAATGGAGCCTGGCAGACGCTGAACGAACGCCGCAACGCCGTCGTTACCTTTACCGCCCAGACCGGTTGGCCAGTTAACGGTGTTACCTTTACCAATTTTGCTGTTCCACTCTTCGTTCACTTTCGCCAGGTAGCTGGTGAAAACGAAAGAGGTACCTGAACCATCCGCGCGGCGCACCACGTTGATGTTGGTGTCTGGCAGTTTCACGCCCGGGTTCAGTTTAACGATCGCTGGATCGTTCCACTTCTTGATATTGCCGAGATAGATATCACCTACGGTTTTTCCGTCCAGCGTCAGTTGGCCAGATTTTACGCCTGGCAGGTTAACCGCCAGCACCACACCACCGATCACGGTAGGGAACTGGAACAGCCCATTCTTCTGCAGATCTTCGTCTTTCATAGGCGCATCGGACGCACCGAAATCAACGGTTTTGGCGATAATTTGTTTTACACCGCCAGATGAACCAATGCCCTGATAGTTAATTTTGCTACCGGTGGCTTGCTGATACTCTGCTGCCCACTTGGCATAAACCGGCGCCGGGAATGTACCGCCAGCACCAGTCAGATCGGTGGCTGCAAAGGCAGAAACCGCACTAACGGCAAGAGAGGCGGCGAGGATTCGGGCTACGGTGCTACGCATCAGTGTCATGTTCCCTCCGGGGGAGAAAAGTCAGGCTAAGTGCCTTTTTAGTAAGAGTCAGTGATTGCTGCAGGAGGGAAAATAGGACAGTTTAGTGACAGAAAAATGTATTTAATATTACAGTTATATGACAGACACAATTATTGCTAATTTTTACAAGCCCACTATTGAAAAGGACATGTTCGATGAAATTTATGAAGAAGCTTCTGGTAGGCAATATCGTCGTCCTCTGTACGCTGGCCAGCGCCCAGGCGTACGACGTACCGCAGATTCATTCGGATGAATCTTTTGCAATGACAGATAACAGAGGCACTCTGGCTACAATTGATAGTGGTGGCGCGGTCAGACAAGCTTCTGTCAATGCTGAGGATGTGAGTAAAACGAAGGAGAATGTAGAGAAATTATTAAAAACGCAAGAAAACCAGACTGATACCCTCAACCAGCTCACACAAAAGCTCAGTAAAAATGAAGATACGATCAATAACCTGCAACGCTCACTCGATGAGGCTAACCGTAAAATCAGCGATCAGCAGCGCGTAATTGAGCAAGTCAGCAGCAAAATCAAATAAATGGAACGCGTGAATCCCTGGTGGGATTCACGCGTGAGAGGCTTTACTCGACTGTGACCGATTTCGCCAGATTACGCGGCTGATCCACATCGGTGCCTTTAATCAGGGCGACATGATATGAGAGTAGCTGGAGCGGCACGGTATAGAAGATAGGCGCAATGGCCTCTTCAACGTGCGGCAAGGGAATGATCTTCATTCCCTCGCTGTCACTGAAACCGGCATCCTGATCGGCAAACACGTACAGCAGACCGCCGCGCGCGCGCACCTCTTCGATATTCGATTTCAGCTTCTCTAACAGCTCGTTGTTCGGTGCCACCACGATGACCGGCATGTCAGCATCGATTAGCGCCAGCGGACCGTGCTTGAGTTCACCCGCAGCATAGGCTTCCGCATGAATATACGAAATTTCCTTCAGCTTCAGCGCCCCTTCCATGGCGATCGGATATTGATCGCCACGACCCAGGAACAGCGCATGGTGCTTATCAGAGAAATCTTCAGCCAGGTTTTCAATCAGCTTATCCTGCGCCAGCATTTGCTCAATGCGGCTTGGCAACGCCTGCAGACCATGAACAATCTCATGCTCTTTTTCTGCGGACATGCCGTTGAGGCGGCCGAGTTTTGCCACCAGCATCAGCAGCACGGTGAGTTGGGTGGTAAAGGCCTTTGTGGAGGCCACACCAATCTCAGTGCCCGCTTTGGTCATCAGCGCCAGATCGGATTCGCGCACCAGCGACGAACCCGCGACGTTACAGATAGCCAGCGAACCCAGATAACCCAGCTCTTTGGACAGGCGCAGCGCAGCCAGCGTATCAGCGGTTTCACCCGACTGAGAGAGGGTAATCAGCAGGCTGTTTTTACGCACAGCAGATTTGCGATAGCGGAATTCAGACGCGATTTCGACGTCGCAAGGGACGTTTGCCAGCGCCTCGAACCAGTAACGCGAAACCATACCGGAGTTATATGAGGTGCCGCAGGCAATGATCTGAACATGCTCAACCTTGCTGAGCAGGGCTTCTGCATTTGGCCCCAGTTCACTGAGATCCACTTCACCGTGGTTAAAACGCCCTGTTAAGGTGTTTTTAATCGCATTCGGTTGCTCATAGATCTCTTTCTGCATGTAGTGACGATACTGGCCTTTGTCGCCCGCATCATACTGCACGCTGGACTCGATCTCTTCACGACGGACGTTATTGCCGTTGCCATCAATGATGGTGACATCACGACGGCTAATTTCAGCGATATCGCCCTCTTCCAGATAAATGAAGCGGCGAGTGACCGGTAGCAGCGCCAGTTGGTCAGAAGCGATAAAGTTTTCACCCACACCACGGCCAATGACCAGCGGACTTCCGGAACGAGCCGCCACCAGCAGCGACGGATCGCGGCTGTCCATAATCACCATGCCATAGGCGCCGCGCAGTTGAGGGATCACGCGCTGTACAACTTCACGCAGCGAGCCGCCCTGTTTCTGTTCCAGATGGACCAGATGCGCCACCACTTCGGTATCGGTTTCTGAGGCGAAGTGATAACCCTTCGCCATCAGCGCTTCACGCAGGGGCTCATGGTTTTCAATAATGCCGTTATGGACGATAACGATGTGCTCAGAAACGTGCGGATGCGCGTTGGCTTCTGAGGGCTCGCCATGGGTTGCCCAGCGGGTGTGAGCAATGCCTGTTCCGCCGACAAGGGGCTGTTCTTCTGCGGCAGCAGCCAGCATCTGAACCTTTCCCAGACGACGCAGGCGCGTTACGTGCCCCTGCTGATCGACGACGGCAAGACCGGCTGAGTCATAACCGCGGTACTCCAGGCGGCGTAACCCTTCTAACAAAATTTCTGCGATATCACGTTGTGCTACTGCACCAACAATTCCACACATAGTTATTTCCTGACTTCATGGCTGTTCGCCATTGCGTTGTCATATGACCTGATAGTCCGGCTTTGCCGGTTCCCCGAGCCTTGTAGAGAGTGGGGATTATAGTTTTGGTACTGCAAGCGGCCCGTGTATCACGGGCCGTAAAATTATTTTTTCTTCTGCGGACGTTGCCAACCGGCTTTATGGTTCTGTTCTTTACGGTTATAGACCAGATCGGCTGCAGAGACATCTTTCATTACCGTGGTGCCCGCTGCGATAGTCGCGCCTGCCGCCACATTGACCGGCGCGACCAGCTGCGTGTCCGATCCTACAAAGACGTTATCGCCAATGATCGTTTTGAATTTATTCGCGCCATCGTAATTACAGGTGATCGTTCCCGCCCCAATATTCACATTGGCACCAATCTCGGCATCGCCCAGGTAAGAGAGGTGACCCGCTTTGGACCCTTTACCCAGTCGGGCTTTCTTCATCTCGACAAAATTACCTACGTGCGCGGCCTGAGCCAGCTCACTTCCCGGACGCAGACGCGCAAATGGCCCTACGGTACAGTCTGCAGCCAGATTTGCATCCTCGATCACCGAATAGGGGCTGATATCACAGTCATCCCCGATAACGCTGTTTTTGATGACGCAGCCAGCACCAATTTTGACCCGGTTGCCCAGCGTCACTTGGCCTTCAATGATAACGTTGGTGTCAATTTCAACATCACGGCCATGCTGCAGGGTGCCACGCAGATCGAAACGCGCAGGATCGCGGAGCATGACGCCTGCCAACAGCAGTTTTTCAGCCTGCTCGCTTTGGTAAGTTTGCTCAAGCGTGGCCAGTTGCAGGCGATTATTGACACCGTCAGTTTCGCTATTGCGGGCCGGATGCACTGCATTAATCACCCGACCTTCTTCATGCGCAAGGGCAATAATATCGGTAATGTAGAATTCGCCCTGAGCATTATTGTTATTCAACTGGGACAGCCAGCGCTTAAGATCGCCGCCATTGGCGATCAGGATACCGGTATTGATTTCGTTAATGGTCAGTTGAGAAGGCGTGGCATCTTTTTGTTCAACAATGCCTACGATGGTGTCATTCTCGCGTACGATGCGACCGTAACCGGTGGGATTATCCAGGACGACCGTTAATAAACCGATACCGCCCGCGGGTTTTGCTTCGCGCAGACGCTGTAAGGTAGCTTCAGAAATCAGCGGGACATCACCATAGAGCATCATGATGTCTTCGTCATCGGAGAAGTGAGGGGCCGCCTGCTGCATAGCGTGGCCTGTACCCAGCTGCTCTGCCTGTAGCACCCAGTTTACTGTGCTGTCGTTTAACGTTGCTTTGAGTTGGTCACCACCGTGCCCGTATACCAGGTGCACATGCTTTGCACCCAGGCCCTTTGCGGCATCAATGACGTGCTGAACCATCGGTTTTCCTGCCAGCATATGCAACACTTTCGGCAGATCGGAATACATACGGGTGCCCTTGCCAGCAGCAAGAATCACCACACTCATCGCACTGTTAGACATATCTATCCTGACTGATTGTAGACTGAAGAAAGTTAAACGATTTAGCACTGAGATTACTACATTTTTCTCGGCCCGAAATTAGCCAGCATCCTTTTGCTTTACCGTCACGCAAAAAAAATGCCAACCCAATGGGCTGGCATTTCGTGACGCACAAAGCCGGATTACATCGCTTTTTTGGTCAGCTCGATCACGCGCAGTTTCGCAATGGCTTTCGCCAGTTCCGCAGAAGCCTGAGCGTAGTCCACGTCGCCGTGGCTGCTGTTCATATGCTCTTCTGCTTTACGTTTTGCTTCCAGCGCACGCGCTTCGTCCAGATCGGTACCGCGAATCGCGGTATCGGCCAGAACGGTGGTGCTGCCAGGCTGCACTTCCAGCACGCCGCCAGAGAGGTAAATAAACTCCTCTTCGCCGTGCTGTTTCACGATACGGATCATTCCAGGCTTAATGGCAGTCAGCAACGGGGCATGGCCAGGGAAAATCCCCAGTTCACCTTCGCTACCTGACACCTGAATTTTCTGTACCAGACCAGAGAACAGTTGGCTCTCTGCGCTGACAACATCCAGGTGATAAGTCATAGCCATAATTTTCCTCCTGGGAAACCGTTATTACAGTTTCTTCGCTTTTTCGACCGCTTCTTCGATGGCGCCAACCATGTAGAAGGCCTGCTCTGGCAGGTGGTCAAATTCACCTTCCATGATGCCTTTAAAGCCACGGATGGTGTCTTTCAGCGTTACGTATTTACCTGGAGAACCGGTGAACACTTCTGCTACGAAGAACGGCTGAGACAGGAAGCGCTGAATCTTACGCGCACGTGCCACCAGCAGTTTGTCTTCTTCAGACAGCTCGTCCATACCCAGGATGGCGATGATGTCTTTCAGTTCCTGATAACGCTGCAGCAGTGACTGTACGCCACGTGCAACGTCGTAGTGCTCCTGACCCACAACCAGTGGATCCAGCTGACGGCTGGTGGAGTCCAGCGGGTCAACGGCCGGGTAGATACCCAGCGAGGCGATCTGACGGCTCAGGGTAACTGTTGAGTCTAAGTGAGCAAAGGTGGTTGCTGGTGACGGGTCAGTCAAGTCATCCGCTGGCACGTATACGGCCTGTACGGAGGTGATTGAACCTGTCTTGGTGGAGGTAATACGCTCCTGCAACACACCCATCTCTTCTGCCAGCGTTGGCTGATAACCTACCGCAGATGGCATACGACCCAGCAGCGCGGATACTTCCGTACCGGCCAGGGTATAACGGTAGATGTTGTCGATGAACAGCAGAACGTCGCGGCCTTCATCACGGAATTTCTCCGCCATGGTCAGACCGGTCAGTGCCACGCGCAGACGGTTACCCGGCGGCTCGTTCATCTGGCCATACACCAGCGCAACTTTATCGATAACGTTGGAGTCAGTCATTTCGTGGTAGAAGTCGTTACCCTCACGAGTACGCTCACCCACGCCGGCAAATACCGAGTAACCTGAGTGCTCAGCCGCAATGTTACGGATCAGCTCCATCATGTTTACGGTTTTACCTACACCCGCACCACCGAACAGACCGACTTTACCGCCCTTAGCGAACGGACACATCAGGTCGATAACCTTGATGCCGGTTTCCAGCAGTTCCTGCGAGTTAGACTGATCTTCATAAGAAGGCGCAGGGCGGTGAATAGAGGAAACCTCTACTGCGCTGCCGTCTTCTTCTGTCAGGTCGCCTTTCATGTCGATAGGCTCGCCCAGCACGTTCATGATACGGCCGAGGGTTGCTTTACCAACCGGTACCTGGATCGGTTTTTTCAGGTCGGTGACTTCCAGACCGCGCTTCAGGCCGTCAGAAGTACCCATGGCGATAGTACGAACCACGCCACCACCCAGCTGCTGCTGAACTTCCAGCACCAGACGAGCATCACCATTCTTAACCTCAAGAGCGCTGTACACTTGCGGTACTGCATCCTGAGGGAATTCGACGTCAACTACGGCGCCGATAATCTGGACAATCTTTCCAGCTGCCATCTTGAATCCTCTACCTAATTCCAAACCTGGTTAAACCGCGGAGGCTCCCGAGACGATCTCGGTAAGTTCCTGGGTGATGCTGGCCTGACGAGCTTTGTTGTAAACCAACTGCAGCTCTTTGATCAGATTTCCGCCGTTATCGGTTGCAGCTTTCATTGCTACCATACGTGCGGCCTGCTCACTGGCCAGGTTTTCCACCACACCCTGATAAACCTGCGATTCGACATAGCGACGCAGCAGCGTATCCAGCAGCGCTTTCGGATCGGGCTCGTACAGGTAATCCCAGGTCTTCGCCTTCATCTCTTCTTCACCTTCCGCTGGCGGTAACGGCAGCAGTTGGGTAATGGTCGGAGTCTGAGACATGGTGTTGTTGAACTTGTTGTTAACAATGTACAGCTTGTCGATGCGGCCTTCATCGTAGGCCTGCAACATCACTTTTACCGGGCCGATAAGATCAGACAGCGCAGGCTTATCGCCCATGCCAGTGACCTGTGCCACTACATTGCCACCAACAGCGCCGAAGAATGACACGCCTTTCGATCCCACAATGGCCAGATCGCTCTGTACGCCTTTGTCGGACCAGGCCTTCATCTCTGCCAGCAATTTTTTGAACAGGTTAACGTTCAAACCACCACAAAGCCCGCGGTCAGTCGAAACGACCAGGTAGCCGACGCGCTTAACGTCGCGCTCATCCAGGTAAGGGTGCTTGTATTCCAGATTCCCCAGTGCAAGGTGACCAATCACTTTGCGCATGGTATCTGCATACGGACGGCTGGCCGCCATGCGTTCCTGCGTTTTACGCATTTTGGAGGCGGCGACCATTTCCATCGCTTTGGTGATCTTCTGCGTATTTTTTACGCTTCCGATCTTGGTACGTATTTCTTTTGCGCCGGCCATTAGCTTCTCCTCAAAGCCTTGCGGCTTGCCCTTTCAGACAAGCCGCCAGACATTACCAGGACTGGGTTGCTTTAAACGTTTCGAGGAGGCCTTTCAGCTTCTCTTCGATATCGTTATTGAAGTTACCAGACTGGTTGATTTCAGCCATCAGCTCGGCGTGATCGCGATCTGCGAACGCCAGCAGAGCAGCTTCAAAGCTACCAATTTTTGCCAGCTCAACGTCGTTCAGATAGCCGCGTTCCGCTGCGAAAAGCACCAGACCCTGCTGCGCAACCGACATCGGCGCATACTGTTTCTGCTTCAGCAGCTCGGTCACTTTCTGACCGTGGCTCAGCTGTTTACGGGTTGCATCGTCCAGATCAGATGCAAACTGGGAGAAGGCCGCCAGTTCACGATACTGCGCCAGCGCGGTACGAATACCACCGGACAGTTTCTTGATGATCTTAGTCTGAGCAGCACCACCCACACGGGATACAGAGATACCCGGGTTAACAGCAGGACGGATACCGGAGTTGAACAGGTTAGATTCCAGGAAGATCTGACCATCAGTAATCGAGATTACGTTGGTCGGAACGAACGCAGAAACGTCACCCGCCTGAGTTTCGATGATTGGCAGCGCGGTCAAAGAACCGGTCTGGCCTTTCACTTCACCATTGGTGAAGCGCTCAACGTAGTCAGCGCTCACGCGTGATGCACGCTCCAGCAGACGAGAGTGGAGATAGAACACGTCGCCTGGGAATGCTTCACGGCCTGGTGGACGGCGCAGCAGCAGAGAAATCTGACGGTAAGCAACAGCCTGCTTAGACAGGTCATCGTAAACGATCAGCGCATCTTCACCGCGGTCACGGAAGTATTCGCCCATGGCGCAACCTGCATACGGAGCCAGATACTGCAGTGCAGCAGACTCAGACGCAGAGGCAACAACAACGATGGTGTTAGCCAGCGCGCCGTGCTCTTCCAGTTTACGTACCACGTTAGAAATGGTTGACGCTTTCTGACCAATCGCAACGTAGACACACTTGATGCCTGAATCGCGCTGGTTGATGATGGCGTCGATAGCCATTGCGGTTTTACCGGTCTGACGGTCACCGATGATCAGCTCACGCTGGCCACGGCCGATTGGAATCATCGCATCGACAGATTTGTAACCGGTCTGAACAGGCTGGTCTACGGACTGACGGTCGATAACACCTGGTGCAATCACTTCGACTGGCGAGAAGCCGTCGTTGTCGATCGCGCCTTTACCGTCGATAGGTGCACCCAGGGTGTTCACCACGCGGCCCAGCAGGCCACGGCCAACCGGTACTTCAAGAATACGGCCAGTACACTTGACCTTCATGCCTTCGGCCAGGTCAGCATACGGACCCATCACCACCGCACCTACAGAGTCACGCTCGAGGTTCAGGGCGATAGCGTAACGGTTTCCCGGCAGGGAAATCATCTCACCCTGCATAACATCGGCCAGGCCGTGTACGCGGATGATACCGTCACTTACAGAAACAATAGTACCTTCGTTGTGAGCTTCACTCACGACATTGAACTGAGCAATGCGCTGCTTGATCAGTTCGCTGATTTCGGTGGAATTCAGTTGCATATGCTCCAGTCCCCTTAAGACTGCAAGACGTCAGCCAGACGGTCAAGACGGCCGCGTACGCTGCCATCAATAACCAGATCACCCGAACGGATGATCACGCCTGCCATCACAGACTTATCAATTTTGCAATTCAGCTTAACTTTGCGTGACAGACGTTTTTCCATCGCGGCGCTGATTTTAGTCAGCTGGTCGTCACTCAGCGTGCTGGCAGAAATAACATCCACTTCGGCAGTCGCTTCATAAGCGTCTCGCAGTTGAATGAATTGCGCCAGTACAGCCGGAAGCGCTGTCAAACGTCCGTTTTCCGCCATCACCTTAATCAGGTTCTGTGCGGGTTCATCCAGTTGATCACCACAGACTGCATTAAACGAGGCAGCCAGCGCTTCGGGTGCTAATGCACCTGAAAGCAGGTCGGCCATCTGTTCATTGGCAGCCACTTCTGCGGCAAACGCCAGCATCTTTTGCCAGCGTTCAATACTTTGATGCTCAACAGCAAAGTCAAAAGCTGCTTTGGCGTAGGGGCGAGCTACAGTAATCAGATCAGACATCAGCCCCTCCCTCCTTACAGTTCAGCGACCAGTTTATCAACGATGTCGCTGTTAGCAGCTTCATCCACGGAACGTTCGATGATCTTCTCGGCGCCAGCCATTGCCAGCAACGCGACTTGCTTACGCAGTTCTTCACGTGCACGCTTGCGTTCGGCGTCAATTTCAGCCTGCGCTTGTGCAACAATGCGAGTACGTTCGTTATCAGCTTCAGTCTTGGCTTCGTCCAGAATCTGCGTGCGACGCTTGTTCGCCTGCTCGATAATGACCTGAGCTTCCTCTTTCGCTTTTTTCAGCTGGTCGGTCGCATTAGCCTGCGCGAGATCCAAATCTTTCTTCGCGCGTTCAGCAGAAGCAAGGCCTTCAGCAATTTCTTTCTGGCGCTTTTCGATGGCAGCCATAATCGGTGGCCATACGTACTTCATGCAGAACGCGACAAACAGGATGAACGCGATGGCCTGGCCGAGGATTGTTGCATTAATGTTCACAGCACAATGCCTCTAATTAAGTATTTAACTTTTCTGCCGCTATCAACGATAAACGGCAGAATCCGTTCACTCTCGCACCAGGTACGGAGTGAACACAGGGGCTTTAGGCGACAGCAAACATCACGTAGAGGCCCAGACCAACAGCGATCATTGGGATTGCATCCACCAGACCCATTACAACAAAGAACTGCGTACGCAGCAGAGGAATCAGGTCAGGCTGACGAGCAGCGCCTTCCAGGAATTTTCCTCCGAGGATGCCGATACCGATCGCAGCACCGATTGCCGCCAGGCCCATCATCACAGCGGCAGCCATGTACAGCAGATCCATATTCAGGTTTTCCATGACAGTCTCCAGTTTGTTTCAGTTAAACGCGTATTGTTGAGAAAAAAATCAATGTTCTTCAGATGCCATCGACAGATAGACAATCGTGAGGACCATGAAGATGAAAGCCTGTAGCGAAATGATCAGGATGTGGAAAATGGCCCAAGGCACATTCAGAATCCACTGTGACCACCACGGCAACAGACCGGCAATAAGGATAAAGATCAGTTCACCCGCATACATGTTACCGAACAGTCGCAGACCGAGTGAAACCGGTTTGGACAGCAGGCTAACACCTTCCAGAATAAGGTTGATGGGGATAAAGATCGGGTGATTAAAAGGCTGCAGCGTCAGCTCTTTCGTGAAGCCGCCAATGCCTTTCATTTTGATGCTGTAGAACAGAATCAAAATAAATACGCCCAACGCCATGGATAGCGTGATGTTCACGTCTGCAGAAGGTACCACGCGCAGCGCCGGTAACCCCAACCAGTGCTCACCAATATAGGGCAGCAAATCGATTGGCAGCAGATCCATGAAGTTCATCAAGAAGACCCAGACAAAAATCGTCAGAGCCAGCGGGGCGATAAGTTTGCTCTTACCGTGATACATGTCGCGCACGTTGCTATCAACGAAACCGACAACCAGTTCGATAGCCGCCTGCATTTTCCCTGGCACACCGCTGGTGACGCTTTTCGCCACGCTACGGAACAACACCAGGAAGATAACTCCCAGCACCAGAGAGAAAAACATGGAATCGATATTTAATACCCAGAACGTCGCGGGAGCGTCGTGAGCATTCACTAACTCGAAGGTACGCAGGTCCAACTGAAGATGAGTCAGGTGGTGACCAATGTACTCTTGCGGAGTAGAGATTTCTCCTGCAGCCATGATGCCTCTTACCCTTTGTTGTTAATTACCGCCGGTGCCAACATCTGAACGACCAGCACCGATAACCAGGTGATCCCGACCGGCCAGAAGACCGCATCGAATACACCCAACGCCACAATGAGCAAAATAATGGTCGCGAACACTTTGGCTATTTCCCCCAAAGCGAAGCTCCACGCGACGCGCCCCGAAGCCGGAGTTTGCCCTTGCAGGCGCCAGGCTATAAACAAGAACAACACGTTTGGCAGCCAGGCTGCCATTCCGCCAGCAAGAGCAGAGCCGCCCCAGGTGACATCTTTCAGGGCAAAGAGTGCACCGACGATGACGATGGTCACTAGCTGAATCACCAGCACCGTTCGGGCGTATTTCACACTGTAAAGAGACACTGACATGACGCTGATACTCTCCTGCCCCTTTAGGGGTATGTCGCGTGTCGTATAAGACTGCCTTTGTGCATTTGAGTCAAGTAGCAAAAGCCGTGCAAATTATACGGGCCGTACCTGTGATTTCAATCGTTAAGTAACGAAAAGGTGAACAATTATCTAAATTTCTTTCCGAATGACTATTTTTCAAAAGATACTGAGCAGCCCGTTTCGGATAAAGCCGTAAAAAGTTCCACAGCAACTCAGTTTTAAAGCGTGCTTTAGATCACATAATAAGCATTCGCACCGCGTTATGTTTTATTAAGACCCAATTATCCGAACGCAAAATAAGGGATAAAAAACCTTATTATCAATCAGTTAAAAAGCAATATACCGTAACGTTTTTTTGTTCCCGATGAAAATGGTCTATTGACATCGAAGTCTCCTTCAGAATCGTAAAAAGCCTATTACTCTTGCCGAAAGGCGGGTGGCCTTAAATATGATTAATCGCGGTGCGCACCGGTAAAACGCCAAAAACTTGTGATTATTTTGATAAAACTTTGTGAAATAAAAGTTAAATGTGAAAAAGTTTTTCAGATAATTTCCGCGTCAGGATTTAACAACGTGAGCCGGAAAAGCAGAGTAGATGACCCAAAGACCATCGCATCTTTGGTTACATGGCACCGCGCGTTGATACGCTTTACGGTGCCTGAATGCGCTATGGCGTACTGTTCCTGGCAACGATAACCAGATGACGTTCGCCTTCCAGTTGGGGAACCTGAAGTGAAATCACCTTGTCCAGCGCATAGCCCGCAGGCAGGCTGGCGATTTCCTCATCCGGCCGCACGCCTTTAAGCGCATAAAAACGGCCATTTTCCGCGGGTAAGTGATGACACCAGCTCACCATATCCTCCAGCGACGCAAAGGCGCGGCTGATCACCCCGTCAAATGGCGGTTCGGAAGGAAAGGCTTCGACCCTGCTCTGGACCGGCTCGATATTTGTGAGTCCCAGTTCATGCTGCACCTGCCGTAAAAAACGTACGCGTTTACCCAAGCTGTCCAGCAAAGTGAAATGTGCCTCCGGCATCACAATGGCCAGCGGAATGCCAGGTAAACCGGGCCCGGTGCCGACATCAATAAAACGTGAACCCTGAAGATGTGGCGCCACCACGATGCTGTCGAGGATATGGCGAACCAGCATCTGCTGAGGATCGCGCACCGAAGTCAGGTTATAAGCTTTATTCCATTTATCCAGTAGCCCTACATAGGCCACCAGTTGCTGTTTTTGTTGATCGGAAAGGGAAATTTTGGCCGCTTGCAGCAGCGAAGTGAGTTTGTTGATCACAGCATCAGTCCAGTCAGCGGGGGCGGAAAATCCCGCCCCGGTTCAGATCAGGCGCTTTTGCGCAGCAGACCTTGTTTTTTCAGGTAAATCAGTAAAATTGAGATGGCCGCAGGCGTGACGCCTGAGATGCGTGATGCCTGGCCGATTGAAACCGGTTTATGATCGTTAAGCTTGGCGATAACTTCATTAGAAAGGCCACTGACCTGACGATAATCAAGCGTGGCTGGCAGCAGCGTATTCTCATTACGCAACTGACGATCGATCTCTTCCTGCTGACGCGCAATATAGCCTTCGTATTTTACCTGGATCTCAACCTGTTCAGCAGCCTGTTCATCCGTCAAAGCAGGGCCAAAAGCATCAAGTGCCATCAGCTTCAGATAGGTCATTTCAGGGCGGCGTAACAGATCTTCAGCACTGGCTTCCTTCGTCAATGGAGAGCTGGTAATGGTATTTACCGCCTCAACATGTTCGGACTTAGGGTGCACCCAGATATCGCGCAGTCGCTGGCGTTCCTGCTCGATCGCTTCAAGCTTCTGGTTGAAGCGCGCCCAGCGCGCATCATCCACCAGGCCGAGTTCACGCCCGGTTTCCGTTAAACGTAAATCAGCATTGTCTTCACGCAGCATCAGGCGATATTCGGCACGTGAGGTAAACATGCGGTAAGGTTCTTTGGTGCCGAGAGTGCAAAGATCGTCGACCAGTACCCCGAGGTAAGCCTGATCGCGACGCGGTGCCCAGCCCTCTTTGTCAGCAGACTGACGCGCGGCGTTAAGCCCCGCCAGCAATCCCTGTGCTGCCGCTTCTTCGTAGCCTGTGGTGCCGTTAATCTGACCGGCAAAAAACAGGCCGTCGATAAATTTGCTTTCCAGCGTGAGTTTTAAATCGCGTGGATCAAAGAAGTCATACTCAATGGCATAACCCGGGCGCACGATCTTCGCATTTTCCATGCCCTGCATTGAACGAACGATCTGCATCTGTACGTCGAATGGCAGGCTGGTTGAGATACCGTTGGGGTAGATCTCATTGCTGGTCAGTCCTTCAGGCTCAAGGAAGATCTGATGCGAGTTGCGATCGGCGAAGCGCATGACTTTGTCTTCGATCGACGGACAATAACGTGGCCCGATCCCTTCGATGATCCCGGCATACATGGGGCTACGATCGAGGTTATTACGGATCACATCATGTGTTTTTTCATTGGTATAGGTCATCCAGCACGGCACCTGCTGTGGGTGCTGTCCGGCATTGCCCATGAAAGAGAACACCGGCATCGGGTTATCGCCATGCTGCGGGGCAAGTACGCTAAAATCGATGCTGCGTGCATCAATGCGTGGCGGTGTACCGGTTTTCAGGCGGTCAACGCGCAGTGGCAAAGCACGCAGGCGTTTTGCCAGAGGGATCGACGGCGGATCGCCTGCACGACCTCCGCTGTAGTTATCCAGCCCGATATGAATTTTTCCGTCGAGGAAGGTACCCACGGTAAGCACGACCGTTTTGGCACGGAATTTCAGGCCCATTTGGGTTACCGCACCGACAACGCGATCGTTCTCGACGATAAGATCGTCAACGGCCTGCTGGAAGATCATCAGGTTTGGCTGGTTCTCCAGCGCAGTACGTACCGCCTGACGATAGAGTACGCGGTCCGCCTGAGCACGGGTCGCCCTTACGGCAGGACCTTTACTTGCGTTTAGTATCCTAAACTGAATACCCGCCCGATCGATTGCACCGGCCATCAAACCGCCTAAGGCATCCACTTCCTTTACCAAATGTCCCTTACCGATACCACCGATGGCCGGGTTGCAGGACATTTGTCCCAGCGTATCGATGTTATGGGTCAGTAACAGGGTTTGCTGACCCATTCGGGCTGCTGCCATGGCAGCTTCCGTGCCCGCATGACCACCACCAATAACGATGACGTCAAAAGGATCTTGATAAAACATGAAGTGGTACCTCGTTGATGAATAGTCAGAGATCGTTCTCTCTGGGCCGTGGATTCTACTGAAATTATGGCTGAGGTGAAAGCAGCGGGATCGACAGGTATTAAAAGAAAAGATCTTAATTCTTTGTATGATCTTTCTGTTAGATCTCTTATTAGGATCGCCATCTCTTGTGGATATCTGCTAAAAGCACAGGATAAACAAGTGAGTAGAGAGGATCGTTACCTGTTAATGATCGGTGATCCTGATCCGTATAAGCTGGGATCAAAAGAGGACTTTATCCACAGCTCATAAAGTAAACTTCCGTTGTTCTTTGGATAACTACCGGTTATACGCAACTAAACAGGGTAGTTATCCACAAAATAAAAGACCAGATCCGGGGAAAAACAGTATCTTCTGCTGGGGATCGTCGTGATTTCCCGATCCCTGACCGGCTCAGATCGCGTCTTTCCAGGTCATCACCCACTCTTCAGCCGGATCTTCGGGGATCTCATGTTGCAGAATATCAATTTCCAGCCTTTCGCCGATGCGCTGTGCGCCACAGGTAATTAACAGAGCGTCAAGATTGCGTATCGCACCACAAAACAGATCGTATTCATGGTTGCCGATGCCGACTGCGCCAAAACGCACGGATGACAGATCGGGACGGCTTTCATCAATGGCGTCATAAAAAGGTTGCAGATTATCAGGCAACTCTCCGGCTCCGTGGGTAGAACTCACGACCAGCCAGATCCCCTGCAGGGGCACATCATGAAGCTCAGGACCATGTAGCATCTGCGTTGAGAAGCCCGCTTCCTGCAGTTTTTCTTCGAGATGTTCAGCAACATATTCGGCGCTGCCTAAGGTGCTGCCACTGATTAACGTAATGTCGGCCATCGTGCTCTCCTGAGATCAAGGTGAGCATTGTACGCTGTGATCAAGCGGTGATCCACCTGTGGAAAACAAGGTTATTAGTTTTGACAAGGGCGATACAGCCGTTGTCAGGCGGCCGATTGTTAAAGGATAAAATTGTGCACAAGCGGGTGGAAAGATCAGGGCTTGATGGTTCGCATGATGGGGTTCTGCAGGGAGATCAGGGTTTCTGTTGACTGGATTTCATCAATTGTCTGGATCTTGTTAATTAATACCTGCTGGAGAGCATCGATAGATCGACACATGACTTTAATAAAAATACTGTAATGCCCGGTGGTATACCAGGCTTCAACGACTTCATCCAGCGCGTCCAGTTTACTCAGCGCCGCCGGGTAATCACGGGCGCTTTTGAGAATAATGCCGATAAAACAACAGACATCAAAGCCCAACTGGCGGGGATCGATCTCAACCCGCGTTCCCAGAATAATGCCTGCCTGCTTCATTTTTTCGACACGGACATGAATGGTTCCCGGGCTGACGTTGAACTGTTTTGCCAGTTCGGCATACGCGGTGCGTGCATTTTCCAGTAGTGCATTCAGGATCCCCCGGTCAAGGTTATCCAGTTGCAGATGTTCGGGCATGATCGTCCTCGTTATCGTTTTTCTTCAATGAACTGAGGAGAATGTGCAGCAAAATAACGTAACTGGCAACACACCGGCAGCGGCATAAGCCGCTGCCGGTTGCCTTAACGTTTACGCCACAGAGTGACCTGCGCGAGCGTATGCTGGAATTTACGCGCCGTTTCACGGATGACGAATGGCATATCCTGTGGTGAACCTATTTGCTCAAAGTCGGCGGCCAGCAACCGTTGCAGTGCCTGCAGGGTGGTCAGGGCTTCTCCATTTTCACGTACGCCGCCCAGCCAGTTTTCCTTCGGGGTAAAGGCTTCAAGCCACGTGTAAGGTGACGACAGCACTAAGATCCCACCAGAACGCAGCATGGGCGTGACGTCCTGAAGAAAACGTGCCGGCTGACGCAGGCGATCGATCAGGTTCGAGGCCAGGACCAGATCGTAACGTGCTGGCTGAGGTTTCATGTTACAGGCATCGCCCTGAACAAACTGAATGCGCTTCGCCTGCTCACTGGTGATAGCAAAGTCCTTAAGTCGTACCTGACGGTATTCCACCAGATCGCCTTCTTCAGGTACCACGTAGCGGAAATCTTCGCCGGTGGTGAGCTGGAGCGCCACATCAATAAAGCGGGCCGAATAATCCATGCCGGTGACATGCTCAAAGTGGCGGGCCAGTTCGAAGCTTGCCCGGCCCGTGGCGCAGCCAATATCCAGCGCCTCTCCCCGATTCTGGCTGTGCGACAGTGCCAGTTTGACCAGGGCTTCTGCATAGTTATCGACGCCGAAATAGCGAGGCCCATACTGGAAATCGAGGTACTGAGAAACCATGCTGTCGGTTTCATAGGGGTTTAAGGCCATGGTTTCCTGGTGGGAAGAAATCACATAGCGAAAACCCGCATGCTGGAAAAAGTGACGGCGGAAGGCATAACGCGATGATTTGATCGCCTCATTGCCGGTGGAAATCCAGCTTCCACCTTTTATAAGTGAGTGCTTACCGTCAAAGGTGGGCGTTGAGAAATCGTCATAGAGCGGATGGACTTTAAAGCCTTCAAAGCCATTGGTTGGGGTGGTTGTCCATTGCCAGACGTTACCCACGATGTCGTAGAACTCACCCTGCGGGAACCGATCGACCGGGCAGGAAGAGGCCCAGTAAGCCAGATTAATATTGCCTGGCGCCTGCTGCCAGTCTGGCTGATCGCCTTCGACCTGTTCGCGCAGTTGATACCATTCCGCCTCACAGGGTAGCTGGACTGACTTACCGGTTTCTTCCGCTTTCCAGCGACAAAAGGCCGCGGCCTCCAACTGATTGACCTCAGCTGGCCAGTCCCACGGCATGGGTACCTCTTCACACATCAGTCGGAGTTTCAGCTGATCGGGCATCGCAGCGTTACCCACCCAGAAGGTGGGCATTTCTGCCTGTGCAAACTGGCGCCAGCCCAGGCCTTCTTCATCCCACCAGCGGGATTCCTGATAGCCACCAGCCTGCACAAATTCATAAAACTCTGCGTTACTGACCAGCATTTTGCTGGCCTTGAAAGGCTTTAGCTCAACCTGCTGAGTACCGTACTCGTTGTCCCAGCCATAGGTATCATCGGTTTTACCAAGCGTGATGTGGCCACCGGGCAGGGAGACCAGTGCGTTGGTGGGCACCAACTGACGATCGCGGCGCGCTTCCGCGCAGGCTGGCCACTGCGGTTGAGGTTTCACCCATTCGACCGGCAGCTGACGGAGCAGCACGCTGGAGGTTTCCAGGTGAATTCGTTCATGCTCAATCCCCATCAGGATCACCCAGGCCGGGCTGTCCCATGTGATGGGCAGTTCAAGCGGCATCTCCTGAATAAATTGTGTCACTAAGGCTTTTACGCTACCGCGATAGTCGCGAACGGCTTCTACAGAAGGCCAGTCGTAGTGGTTGTCGTTGAGATCATCCCAGCTCATTTCGTCCACGCCAATAGCCAGCATGGCTTCGATGCGATCGTCAATGCGGTCATCGATATAACGTCCAGCCATTAACTTGTTAATGTAGAACGTGGCGGTGTGGCCAAAGTAGAAGATCAGCGGATGGCGCAGGGGAATCGCTTTCGTAAACCATGCGCGCTGATCGTTGAGGCAGGTAAAGAGATCTTCGTACAGCGCCCATGTCTGACTAAAGTAAGCCAGCAGCTCGGCACGTTTTTGTTCGACATTTTGGCCAGAGAGCATCAGCGTCCGGGTTGGCGCAGGTAAATCGCGATGGGGTTGAACGGTGTTCACAGGACACTCCTGATTGCTGAATAAGTAATTGCAGATATTTACTATAAAGCAAAATGGAATTTCTGCTGTCTCGCTTAGCGCCGCCAGTGACGTAAAATGCGGCTTTTTAAGCCGGTATCGAAACGCCAGATATGATCGAAGATGCGCATTATGCCGGGTTTACCGTGCGTGGACATGGCGACGGCGTGGAAGTGCTGCTGCTGTTGCTGCTGGCGATGTTTAACGCTGCGTACCACCTCTTCCGGCAGGCGCTGCGCAATAAAGTCTGACACGATGACGGCATCGGCATCCTGCCACAACGGGCCTTCCATCCGTTTGACCACCGCGGAAAGACAGGCTGCGAGGTCGGTTCCGCCACGAAAACGTTGGCTGAGAAAACGGATGGCCTGCTCCAGCCCGTCATCGCCCGTTAATTCGTAACCAATTACGTCATGAGCGAATAACATGATGTAACAGCGACGGCGATCGGCCAGTGCCACTTTGAGAAGGGCCAGACAAAAGGCTTTTGCACAACGTTCATTGAACCCTCCCATTGACCCTGAGGTATCGACACAAACGATAAACGGGCCACGAGTCTGTTCTTCATGCTGCTGGTGGCTGACGGGACGTTGAGTGATTTTTTCATGCCAGGCATCGCCCTGAAGTTTGTAAGTAAGCAGTCGCTTCTCTACCAGCCTGCGGTAAAACTCAAGTTCAAGCTCGCTGACGCTCAATGCTGCCAGTTCAGGTGGCAGCAAACGTAATACGTCATCACTTTGATGAATACCGCTGACTTCTTCCGGTACGGCATCCGGTTCGCGCACCAGATGATGAAAGGCTTCCATCGGCGTATCCTGGGAGGGAACCGATTTTGCCTCACGACTCCGCCCCAGTTGCTGGGCCAGCTTCATTAATTCGGGCTGCTGTGCAAGGAACTCGCCGTATTGCAGCATCAACTGGTAATCGCCATGCTGAAGCGGCGCTTTGCCCATATCCCATAACCGTCCGGCTGCCGCTTCGTCATCGTCTGCCAGCACAGGTGCCAGTTGCCCACTCAGGGCCATACGTTGCTGTAACTCCGCCATCAGACGTTCGCGCTGCTGCTCAAGAAGTTGCTCATTAAGCGTTAACGTTTGCAGCGTAAGGCTGAGCCGCCAGCGTTGCAGGAACAGCGTATGCTGGGCAGTGCTGAGATGGCCGGGATCGTTATGAAGAAGCAGTCGTTTTGCTTCTTCCTGGAAGGGGGATGTCAGGCGTTCAAGGTGAGAAAGGGTTTCATCAAGCTGCTGGCTGAATTCACGATCGCTGAGTAACTGAATACGCTGGAATAACTGAAACTCTTCCGCCAGTGCTTCCGGGACCGGCGTGGCTTTGAGTTCGGCATCAATTTCTGCCTTCCAGCGAGGAACATCCCGTAACAGCGCCTTTTTCATGCCGGGAAATTTTTCAAAGAACAGGGCCAGTTGTGGAGACGCGAGGAGTGCCAGAATTAACTCTTCAATCAGCTCGGTCTCGCCGATTGACAGCAGGGTACTCAGCGTCTCCAGTGAGATCATTTACGCGCCTGTTTAAGTTGTTCCGCAACGTCCTGCAGGCTGGTTTCGACGCGAGCCAGCCAGTCATCACTGATAAACAGGCAACGCTGTTGCTGACTGAACAGGTGGCGTTGTTGACGCAGCTGGTTGTCGAGTTCATCCAGCGCTTCACTGATTTCTTCCGGCAACGCCTCACTGCTGCTGCTGCCGGGCAGTGTCAGTCTTGCCGTTTGTAAGCTGACATCGCGAACCGCCAGGCAATGCTGCGCATCCACCAGCATATCCACCGTTTGAGCAAATCCAATACCGTTTAATTTGCCGCGAATATCGCCGCCTTTCTGTAACCAGTGGTTCAGTGCTTCACGCTCAATAACCAGATGCGTGACCTGCATATCATGCAGCGTGAGCGGCTTTTGCAGCATCAGCGTTAACTGCGCGTCGGTAAGGCTTTCGGGCATGTCGTAATGCGGTTTACGACTGAACATGCCGCTGTGCTTCTCAAGCGTAATGGCGGCAGCCACGCTTTGCTGCTGTTGCAGGGCCAGACGTCGGGCTTTCAGTTGCTGCAACCTGAGCAACATCGCCTGCTGTTGCCAGGCATGTTGAGTCATGAGCTGATCGATTTCACGATCCAGAAGCTGCATGGATGCAACGTCATGCCACAAACAGTCTTTCAATAAGATCAGATCCAGTGGCGCAATGGTGTTTCGCCCACTGTAAAAGGCGCTGGCCTGCAACAGATGTATGGCCTTTTTCCAGCGGCGATCGGAGATGTAAGGCGCCTCGGGTAGCTTTTCCAGCTGCTGGCGTAACTGATAGATCAGTTCAAACACGTTATCGGGCAGGGTGACCTGGCTGATGCCTTGCTGCCATCGCACATACTCTTCGTCGCTGATGCGCAGCGATTCGGCGACCGGGTTGTCATTTTCATCCTGATGATGGGTCAGCATGCTGCGGAAGTTCTGCTTTTCATGCACGTTATCCAGCCACAGGCGAATTAACATGCGGTCATACAGGGCTTCGAGCCCGCTATCGGCTTCCGGCAACTCATTGGAGGCCGTGACCAGCAGGCGCATCGGAATTTTTTCTTCGCTATCGCCATTTCGGAAACGGCGTTCGTTGATGGCGGTAAGCAGCGTGTTAAGGATTGCCGGGCCGGCTTTCCAGATCTCATCCAGAAAAACGATTTCGGCATCGGGGAGATAGCCTTTGGTCAGCCGCTGATAGCGTCCTTCATCTTTTAAAGCCTGAATAGACAGCGGACCAAAGACTTCTTCCGGAGTAGAAAAGCGGGTCATCAGATATTCGAAAGCGCGGGCATGCTGGAAGGCGCATTTCAGGCGACGGGCAATCAGGCTTTTTGCTATGCCTGGCGGACCCAGCAAAAATACGCTTTCGCCGCTGAGTGCGGCGAGCAGGCAAAGGCGAATGGCATGATGTCGCTCATACAAACCTTTTTCTAACGCATTGCTGAGACGAGAAATTCTTTCTGCCAAAAGATGGGGTTGAGCCATAATCACATCAATGTCCTTACGATCGTCGAGCCGCCGCGTTTTAGCGAACGCAATACTCTATAGGGTATGATGCGCGAAAGCGTTAATCGATGTCAGCTTTTTTGTTTCAGAAGGTTCGACAGCGCGACTTTAAATGTTAATGCAGCACCAAAAAACAGTGAATGACCATCGGTTACCCGGACGGCGGTGTAGGAATTTTTGTGAATACGTGCATACTGTGCGCTTTTTGATGGCTTGTGCGCCTCTCAGACTCCAACAAAAGATAATTTTATGAGCTCGGATAATAAGCACTCACTAGGCGGATTAACGCTGGCTGCCATTGGTGTCGTCTACGGGGATATCGGCACCAGCCCGCTTTATACCTTACGCGAATGTCTTTCGGGGCAGTTTGGCTTTGGCGTGGAGCGGGATGCGGTCTTTGGCTTTCTTTCGCTGATTTTCTGGCTGCTGGTGCTGGTGGTATCGCTGAAATATATCAGCTACGTCATGCGCGCAGACAATGCCGGAGAAGGCGGCATCTTGACGCTGATGTCCCTGGCGGGGCGACATACGGGCGGGCGAGCCACCGCAATTCTGGTGATTATGGGGCTGATTGGCGGCAGTTTTTTCTACGGCGAGGTGGTGATCACCCCGGCGGTTTCTGTCCTGTCGGCGATTGAAGGTCTGGAAATTGCGGCGCCAAGTCTCGATAGCTACATCGTGCCCATGGCCATCGCCGTCCTGACACTGTTGTTTGTCATTCAAAAACACGGGACCGGCATCGTGGGTAAACTCTTCGCGCCCGTCATGCTGTTGTGGTTTATTGTCCTGGCCGTGTTGGGTGCGCGCAGCATTCTCAATAATCCCGAAGTATTGCAGGCGCTCAATCCTTACTGGGCGCTGCACTTTTTTGTCGAATACAAGTCTGTCTCCTTCTTTGCGCTCGGCGCGGTGGTGCTCGCAATCACAGGCGTCGAAGCGCTGTATGCGGACATGGGGCACTTTGGTAAATTCCCTATCCGGCTGGCATGGTTTGTGGTGGTGCTGCCTTCGCTGGTGCTCAACTACTTTGGTCAGGGCGCGCTGTTACTGAAGCAGCCGGAAGCGATTAAAAACCCGTTCTTCCTGTTGGCCCCCGACTGGGCGCTGATCCCCATGCTGATTCTGGCGACCTTAGCCACCGTTATTGCTTCACAGGCGGTGATTTCCGGGGTCTTCTCATTAACCCGACAGGCGGTACGTCTGGGTTATTTGCCGCCAATGCGCATCGTCCATACATCGGAAAAAGAGTCGGGGCAGATCTACATCCCCGTGATTAACTGGCTGCTTTATTTCTCTGTCGTGATTGTCATCATCGGCTTTGAGCATTCGAGTAACCTGGCTGCGGCTTACGGGATTGCGGTCACGGGCACCATGGTGCTGACATCCATTCTGTGTGCGACCGTTGCGATACTGAACTGGCACTGGAATCGTTATCTGGTGGGGCTGATTTTAGTGGCGATGCTGTGCATTGATGTGTCGCTGTTCTCGGCCAACCTGATTAAAATTTTCTCCGGCGGCTGGCTGCCCCTGACGCTGGCGCTGATGATGTTTATTGTGATGACAACCTGGAAGAGTGAACGCTTTCGGTTGCTGCGCCGCATGCATGAGCACGGCAATTCCCTGGAAGCAATGATTGCTTCTCTGGAAAAGTCACCGCCTGTTCGCGTACCCGGCACTGCGGTTTACATGTCTCGCGCGCTGAACGTGATTCCTTTTGCCATGTTGCATAACCTTAAGCATAACAAGGTGCTGCATGAGCGCGTCGTGCTGTTAACGCTGCGTACCGAAGATGCGCCATACGTACACAACGTCAGGCGCGTCACCATTGAGCAGTTGTCGCCCACCTTCTGGCGCGTGGTAGCCAGTTACGGCTGGCGTGAAACGCCGAACGTTGAAGAGATTTTCCACCGCTGTGGCCTGGAAGGACTTAACTGCCGCATGATGGAGACCTCTTTCTTTATGTCCCATGAGTCGCTGATCATTGGAAAACGCCCCTGGTATTTGCGTCTGCGCGGCAAGCTGTTTATGACGTTACAACGCAATGCGCTGCGTGCGCCCGATCAGTTTGAGATCCCGCCGAATCGGGTTATCGAGCTGGGAACGCAGGTCGAGATTTAAACGGCTGTGCCTGCCTGTCAGGCACAGCGTTTCACCAGTGCAGCGTGACGCACAATCCGCCGCCGGGATGTTGACTGAAGTGCAGCGACATACCGTGCAACTGGGCAATATTGCGTACGATCGATAAACCCAGCCCACTGCCGCTTTTCTCCTGCCCCGGCGGACGCCAGAAACGTTCGCCTAAACGCTGCAACTCCGCTGCCGATAAACTGTTTCCGTTATCCTCCACCCGCAACGTATTCGGGCTGAGCACGATGTCAACGCGGCTGCCCGGCGGTGTATAGCGGATAGCGTTATCCAACAGATTTCTGATCAGCAGTGACAGCAGCAACGCGTGTCCCGAAATAACCGGATCGGCTTCAGCGTTAAGGCGCAACGTAATGTCAGCCTTATCTGCCAGTGGCAGCTGTGAAGCCAGCGTGTCCTGTGCCACCTTTTTTAACATGACGGGCTGGAACGTATTGCGAACATCCTCGGCTTCAATGCGGGAAAGGGTAAGCAGCTGATCAACCAGACGAGTGGCGCGGGTAATACCCGCATCCAGCTGTTGCAGCGCGTGAGTGCGCATCGCCTCGTCATCGGCGGCCAGTTGAATGACCTCGCTTTGCACTCGCAGTGCGGCGAGCGGGCTGCGTAATTCGTGTGCGGCATCCGAGGTAAAACGGCGTTCCCGCTGCATCATGGTATGAATACGGCTGAACAGGCCGTTCAGGGCGTCAATTAACGGTCGTACCTCTTTGGGAACGCGATCGGCCTGCAAGGGCGCATCATCGTCAGGTGCCCGCCCGGCAAGCTGGTGGCTGAGTTTCTTCAGCGGATGAAGTTCATACCACACCAGGCCCGTTAACATCAGCAACATAAAAGGTAATGAGATCAGCCAGGGCAACATGCTGGCATCGACCAGATCTTTTGCCATATCGTCACGGTATTCCCATTCCTGACCCACCACGACGCGGTAACGTTGATCGGGCGTAGTCAGCCAGACAAAACGCCAGAGATCGTCATCCCCGTTAAGCTGGCCATCCTGGAAACCTTGATGATCCGCATTAAAGGGCAGATCTTTGCCATTATCACCGTCGTTGAGGACCTGTTTTCCCTCCCGGTCAAATACCGCGAAAGCCAGCGCGTCATCGTCCTGTTCGCCACGATTGTGATCCAGCAACTTTTTCGTTTTTGGCAGCGACGTGCCGTTCAGCGTCGTGAAGTCCAGGGTCAGCAGGCGCTTAGCAAGCAGCATCTGTTGCGTATCAAACAGCTCGTTAACGGTGTCACGTGTTTTATACCAGGCGCTGAGCGTGGCCGCTCCCCAACAAATGCCCAGTATCAGCACCAGACCAATGCCAAGGCGTAAAAACAAACTCATCGATCGCATTCGCTTTCCCCCAGCGTATAGCCCACGCCGTGGATGGTGCGGATAAAGCGGTTACCGAGTTTTTTACGCAGATGATGGATATGCACTTCTACCGCATTGCTCGACACTTCGGTATCCCAGGTATAGAGCTTTTCTTCGAGCTGGCTTCGCGTCAGTACCCGATCCGGATTTCGCATAAACAGCTCAAGCAGGGCCAGCTCACGGCTTTTTAACGCGATATTTTCGCCGTTTCTTTCCACGCTGAGATTACCGGGAATCAACACTACATCGCCATGACGCAGTTCGGGCTGGAGTTGCCCGTGGCGGCGGCGAATCAGTGCCTGTAAGCGTGCGGCAACTTCTGTAAGGGCAAAGGGTTTGCACAGGTAATCGTCAGCCCCCATCTGTAATCCTTCAACGCGTTGATCAAGCGCATCGCGGGCGGTAAGGATAAGAACCGGGACATCGTGCCCCTGCTGACGCCATTGACGCAATATGTCCAGCCCGTCACGCTCAGGCAGTGATAAATCGAGTACGACCGCATCCCACGGCGCCGCCGTTAATGCCTGAAAACCGGCCTCGCCAGAGACAAACCAGTCAACGCTGAATCCCAGCTTACTGAGTCCCGCTTTAATGCCGTCTCCAATCAGGCGGTCGTCTTCAATCAGTAAAATTCGCATCGCTTCTCCCTTTTAGTAAGCGATTTATACGAAGGCGAATGGGGGTTGTACAGTGAGTTTGGCTAAAAACTGCGTTTATTTTTGCCTTAAGATCCTGTTAAGAACTCTATGTTTTACTACAGTCACTACCCTAACTGCTTCATGGACAAGAGGTGACAAAATGAAAAAGTATGCTGCACTATTAGCCGTAACCATGCTGGCTTCCGCGCCGGTCTTTGCTGCACAACAAGGCGGATTTGTTGATCCAAATGCGCCAGCGCCGGCCGCACATCAGCAGCAGGGCGGTTTCAAAACCGATCAAAGCAGTGTTGTAACGGTGAAACAGGCTGAAGAGATGAAAGATGACAGCTGGATTACCGTTCGTGGCCAGCTTGAAAAGCAGATTGGTGACGAAGACTACGTGTTCCGTGATCAGACCGGCACGATGAAAGTAGAAATCGATCATAAGCGCTGGAATGGGCTGACCGTTTCACCCAAAGACCGTGTTGAACTGACCGGGGAACTGGACAAAGATTTCAACAGCATCGAGCTGGACGTCAAACAGGTCAAAAAGTTGCCCTGATTCTGCCCCAATGGACCGCCCAGGCGGTCCATTTTTCCCTTCTGATTGCCCCCTAACTCAAATTCTGGTCTGCAACAGCGAAACGTTTCGATAGCGATCACAAATTTCTTATTCAGTGGTTGAATTGTAACCTTCATTTAATACACTCCTGAAAGCGAAACGTTTCGCTCTGGAGTGGAAAAATGAAAAAAGGTCGCCTGTTAAACGCTGAACTCTCTTACGTCATCGCCCGCCTGGGCCATACGGATACATTGACGATCGCCGATGCGGGGTTGCCGATTCCGGCAGAAACGCAGCGTATCGATCTGGCACTGATACCGGGTACGCCAGGATTTATGCAGGTGGTTGAAGCGGTAACGCATGAGATGCAGGTGGAAAGCGCCTTTATCGCGGAAGAAATTAAGCAGCATAATCCGCAGCTCCATAGCGAACTGATCGCCGTGCTCGACGCATTGCAACAGCACCAGGGAAATACCATTAGTATCCACTACATCAGTCACGAACAGTTCAAACAACAAACACAGCGTAGTCAGGCGGTCATTCGCAGCGGAGAGTGTTCTCCGTTTGCGAATGTCATCCTGAGCGCAGGTGTGACCTTCTGAGGCCATTATGCAACCGTTACTGCAGCTTAAAGGCATCGAAAAATCATTTCCGGGCGTCAAAGCACTGAATGGCGCATCGTTGTCAGTCTGGCCGGGACGCGTCATGGCGCTGGTGGGGGAAAACGGCGCGGGCAAATCGACCATGATGAAAGTGCTTACCGGCATTTACAGTCGTGATGGCGGTTCACTGTTGTGGCTGGGTGAAGAAACGACGTTTAGCGGACCCAAGGCTTCTCAGGAAGCGGGCATTGGTATTATCCATCAGGAACTTAACCTGATCCCCCAGTTAACCGTCGCGGAAAACATTTTTCTTGGCCGCGAATTCGTTAATGGCCTGGGCTGCATCAACTGGAAACGGATGTATGCCGAAGCTGACGCGCTGCTAAAGCGCCTGAATTTACGTTTTAACAGCCACAAACTGGTGGGCGATTTATCCATCGGCGATCAGCAAATGGTCGAGATCGCTAAAGTGCTGAGCTTTGAGTCGAAAGTCATCATTATGGATGAGCCGACCGACGCGCTGACCGATACCGAAACCCTGTCGTTATTCCGCGTTATCAACGAGCTGAAAGCACAGGGATGCGGCATCGTCTATATCTCCCATCGCATGAAAGAGATTTTTGAGATTTGCGATGATGTCACGGTGTTCCGTGATGGTCAGTTTATTGCTGAGCGTGCCGTCAGCGATCTGAGCGAAGAAAGCCTCATTGAGATGATGGTGGGCCGTAAGCTGGAAGATCAGTATCCCCATCTGGACGAGGCGCCTGGCGACGTGCGCCTTAAAGTCGAAAACCTCAGCGGGCCTGGCGTCGATAACGTCTCGTTTACCCTGCGCAAAGGTGAAATTCTTGGCGTGTCTGGCCTGATGGGCGCTGGGCGCACCGAACTGATGAAAATCCTCTACGGTGCTGCGCCCCGCAGCGCCGGGCAGATCTGGCTGAGTGGACGTGAAGTGGTGACCCGCTCACCGCAGGATGGCCTTGCCAATGGCATCGTGTATATATCGGAGGACCGTAAGCGCGATGGCCTGGTGCTGGGCATGTCAGTCAAAGAGAACATGTCTCTGACCGCACTGCGCTACTTCAGTCACCTGGGCGGCAGGCTCAGGCACGCTGAAGAGCAGCTCGCCGTCAGCGATTTTATCCGTCTGTTTAACGTTAAAACCCCGTCAATGGAGCAGCCGATTGGCCTGCTATCCGGCGGTAATCAACAGAAAGTCGCGATTGCCCGCGGATTAATGACGCGCCCCAACGTGTTGATTCTCGATGAACCGACGCGCGGTGTTGACGTGGGGGCAAAAAAAGAGATCTATCAGCTCATTAACCAGTTTAAGGCAGAAGGGCTGAGCATTATTTTGGTGTCGTCGGAAATGCCTGAAGTTCTGGGCATGAGTGACCGTATTGTCGTGATGCATGAAGGCCGTTTAAGCGGCGAATTTACCCGTGAAGACGCTACCCAGGAAAGCCTGATGGCCGCAGCCGTTGGTAAGCAACACAGTGAGGATTTAGTTGTATGACCACCCAAACCGTTCCGTCTAACCGTCGCTGGTTCAGCAAAGCCTGGCTGCTTGAGCAAAAGTCGCTGATTGCGCTGATTGTGTTGATTGCCGTGGTCGCCAGCCAGAGCCCTAATTTCTTTACCGTGGCAAACCTGTTCAACATTTTGCAGCAGACATCGGTCAACGCCATTATGGCGGTGGGCATGACGCTGGTTATTCTGACGTCAGGTATCGATCTCTCTGTGGGATCGCTACTGGCGCTCACAGGTGCGGTGGCGGCATCGCTGGTGGGAATGGAGGTGAATGCCTTTGTTGCGGTTGCGGCCTCGCTGGCGCTGGGCGCAGCCATTGGCGCGGTGACCGGTACCATTGTCGCGCGCGGTAAGGTGCAGGCTTTTATCGCCACGCTGGTGATGATGCTGTTACTGCGCGGTGTCACCATGGTTTATACCAACGGCAGCCCTGTGAATACCGGCTTTAATGACAATGCCGATCTGTTCGGCTGGTTTGGTATTGGTCGTCCGTTGGGGATTCCTACACCCGTATGGCTGATGGTGCTGGTGTTCGTGGCGGCCTGGTACATGCTGCACCACACGCGGTTGGGCCGCTACATCTATGCACTGGGGGGGAATGAAGCCGCAACACGTCTCTCCGGTATCAACGTCAATCGGGTCAAAGTCATTGTTTATTCGCTGTCTGGCATGCTGGCGGCGCTGGCGGGTTCTATCGAAGTCGCCCGTCTTTCGTCCGCGCAGCCGACAGCCGGAACAGGCTATGAACTGGATGCGATTGCCGCCGTTGTATTAGGCGGTACCAGCCTGGCCGGAGGTAAGGGCCGGATTGTTGGCACCTTAATTGGCGCATTAATCCTTGGCTTTTTGAACAATGGTTTAAATCTGATGGGTGTATCGTCGTATTACCAGATGATCGTAAAAGCGGTAGTCATTCTGCTGGCGGTGCTGGTGGACAATAAAAGCAGCAAATAACTCAGACCTTAATACAGGATAAAATGATGAAAAAGTTAACTGCATTAGCTGTGATCCTTGGTGCAACGCTCAGCGCCAGCGCAATGGCTAAAGATACCATTGCCTTAGTTATCTCTACGCTGAACAACCCGTTCTTCGTTTCACTGAAAGACGGCGCACAGAAAGAAGCCGATAAACTGGGCTACAACCTGGTCGTGCTGGATTCACAGAACAACCCGGCAAAAGAACTGGCTAACGTTCAGGACTTAACCGTGCGCGGGACGAAAGTGCTGTTGATTAACCCGACCGATTCTGACGCTGTCGGCAACGCCATCAAAATGGCTAACCAGGCGAAGATCCCGGTGATCACCCTGGACCGCGTAGCTGCACAGGGTACGGTAGTCAGTCACGTTGCATCTGATAACCGCTTTGGCGGCAAGATGGCGGGTGACTACATCGCACGTAAACTGGGTGATAACGCGAAAGTGATCGAGTTAGAAGGCATCGCAGGGACCTCTGCTGCGCGTGAACGTGGCGAAGGTTTTAAACAGGCTGCTGACGCACATAAATTCCAGATCCTGGCCAGCCAGCCGGCAGACTTTGATCGTACCAAGGGTTTGAACGTTATGCAGAACCTGCTGCAGGCGCACCCGGATGTTCAGGCGGTGTTTGCACAGAATGACGAAATGGCACTGGGCGCGCTGCGTGCACTGCAAACTGCAGGTAAAACCGATGTGATGGTCGTCGGTTTCGATGGCACACCTGATGGCGTGAAAGCCGTTGAAGGTGGCAAGCTGGCCGCAACCGTGGCTCAGATGCCAGAGAAAATTGGCATGATCGGCGTTCAGACTGCTGATAAAGTGCTGAAAGGTGAAAAAGTGCAGGCGGTCAATCCGGTCGATCTGAAACTGGTTACCAAATAAATCAAAGAAAAGCAGGGCATTGCGCCACCCGTCGGTGGCGCACTTATTTTGGACTCCTCCAATGAGCAAAAACGCAAAACTGGCCGTTCTTGGTAGCATTAATGCTGACCACATTCTTAATCTGGCTCATTTTCCCCGCCCTGGCGAAACGGTGATCGGGCAGAAATACCAGATTGCGTTTGGCGGTAAAGGCGCGAATCAGGCGGTTGCCGCGGGTCGTGCGGGTGCGAATATCGCTTTTATAGCCTGTGTTGGCGCTGATGACATTGGCGAACGTATTTGCCAGCAGCTCGCGCAGGACAATATTGATACGCATCCAGTAGAAGCCGTCGAGGGTGAATCTACGGGTGTGGCGATGATTTTCGTGAATGGCGAAGGCGAAAATAACATTGGCATCTATTCCGGCGCCAACGCGGCATTGACGCCGCAGTATGTTGAACGTCACCAGCAGGTCATTGCCCAGGCGGATGCCTTACTGATGCAGTTGGAATCGCCCCTGGACAGCGTTTTGGCTGCGGCGACGTTGGCCAGACAGCATCAGACCCGCGTGATTTTAAATCCTGCTCCGGCAACGAAACTGTCTGATGATTTGTTAGCGCTTATCGACATCATTACGCCGAATGAAACTGAAGCTGAAATTCTGACCGGTATTGCGGTAAATAATGATGATGATGCAGCACGTGCCGCCGCCGCATTGCATGAAAAAGGTATTGCTACCGTTTTGATCACCCTGGGACGCCGTGGCGTCTGGCTCAGTGAAAATGGGAAGGGACAACGTATTGCCGGCTTTGAGGTCAACGCGGTCGACACCATTGCTGCTGGCGATACCTTTAACGGTGCGTTTATCACTGCGCGCCTTGAAGGTAAGGCCATGCATGATGCCGTTCGTTTTGCCCATGCCGCCGCGGCAATTGCGGTAACCCGTTCAGGTGCGCAGCCTTCTGTACCGTGGCGTGCGGAAATCGACGACTTTTTACAGCAGCAGGGTTAAGCGCTTGGCTACGATGAAAGATGTCGCCCGACTGGCGGGTGTCTCAACTTCAACGGTTTCACACGTCATCAACAAGAACCGTTTTGTCAGTGACGGCGTGCGTGAAAAAATTGAACAGGCGATCCGCGAACTCAACTACGCGCCGTCGGCATTAGCGCGTAGCCTCAAGCTTAACCAAACCAATACCATCGGCATGCTGCTGACTGCCAGTAGCAACCCTTTTTATGCAGAAGTCGTGCGTGGGGTGGAAGACAGTTGCTATGAGCGGGGATACAGTCTGATTCTTTGTAATACCGCTGGCGACGAAGCGCGCATGAATCGTAGCCTGGAAACGCTGCTGCAAAAGCGCGTTGATGGCTTGCTTATCATGTGTACCGAGAGTCATCTGCCTTCGGCCGAAATCCTTAATCGTTATCCTTCTATCCCAACGGTGATGATGGACTGGGCACCTTTTGAAGGCCATGGCGATATTATTCAGGATAACGCGTTGTTAGGGGGAGAGCTGGCCACGCAGCACCTAATTGACAGTGGCTACTCGCGTATTGCCTGTATTTCTGGGCCGCTTGATAAAACACCTGCACGCATGCGACTGGAAGGTTATTACCAGGCGATGCAGAAAAGCGGTCTGCATGTTCCGCCAGAATATGTTGTCAGTGGCGACTTTGAGTTTTCAGGCGGCTACAACGCAATGTTTGAATTGCTGGCGCTGGAAACGCCGCCGCATGCTGTTTTTACCAGCAATGACGCGATGGCGGTTGGCGTTTATCACGCATTGCATCAGGCCGGACTGCAGATTCCACAGGATATGGCGGTGATGGGATATGACGATATTGAACTGGCTCGCTATATGTCACCGCCGCTGAGTACTATTCATCAACCTAAAGACGAACTGGGCGAACTGGCGATAGATACGCTGATTCACCGCCTGAGCAATCCCGACGTCAGCCAGCAAACGCTGGTACTGACGCCGGAGCTGGTGCCGCGAGGCTCGGTTTAAGCCTTTTTCTTTTTATCGCGATTGCTGATCAGGTTACGTCCATCACCATTGCGCAACATCATAAATGTTAGCGCCGACAGCACGGTTACGATGCCCATCGTCAGGAAGGTGGAATGGAACTGTTCTACCGTCGTGCTATCAAACTCCTGATAAAAACGCAGTACAGCAGCGCTGACCGCTACACCGAAACTGATCGCCAGTTGTTGTGTCACGGCTAGCACGCTATTGCCGCCACTGGCGTTGTCGTCATCTAAATCAGCCAGCGTAATGGTATTCATCGCCGTAAACTGGGTGGACATCGCCATACCCAGCAGAAAGAGCGGTATCAATAACAATGCGATGCTTTCAGAAGGTGACTGCAGTGAAAAGCTGGCAATCATTAACCCGATAATCACCGTAATGCTGACCAGCAAGCGGCGATAACCAAACCAGCGCAGCAGTTGCGTCACGCTTTGTTTTGCCAGAATAGATCCTACGGCCGTGGGTGCCATCATGCATCCCGCCAGAATAGCCGAGTAACCGAAACCCACCTGAAGCATCAGCGGCATCAAAAACGGCACACAGCCTGTACCAAGCCGCGAGGCGATGTTGCCAATAATACCTACCGAGAAGGTGCGGGTCTTAAACATCGGCAGATTAATAAGGGGAGAGGGATGACGTCGGGCGTGCGCAATATAAAGAAGCAATAACACAACACCGCCACACAATACCCCGGCCGCAATCCAGGGCGAGACGATACGCTCACCAAACAGCTCTATCCCGGTGGAGATCATCACCAACCCGATGCCGAAGAGTAAAAAGCCCAGAAAGTCGAAGCGGCGTTTAGGGGTAGTAAAGTCAGGCATATATTTACGCGCATAGAATATGCCCAGTATGCCAATAGGGATGTTAATCAGGAATATCCAGTGCCAGGTGGCATACGTCACCATTACACCGCCCAACAGCGGCCCCAGGATTGGCCCCACTAACCCCGGCATCGTCACAAAGTTAAGGATGGGTAAGAGTTCACTGCGCGGATAGGCGCGCAAGAGTGCCAGGCGCGCTACCGGCATCATCATGGCACCACCAACGCCCTGAATGACACGGGAGGTAACCAGAACAGATAAAGAAGGCGACAAGGCGCAGGCTAACGAGCCAAGGGTAAAGAGCGAAACGGCAATCATGAAGATTTTGCGTGTGCCGTAACGATCTGCAAGCCAGCCGCTGACGGGGATAAGCATGGCAACGGTTAAGGTGTAGCTGATGACGGCGGACTGCATGGCAAGCGGGGAACGGTCAAGACTGGTGGCGATCGCGGGCAGGGCTGTGTTCAATATCGTGGCATCCAGTGACTGCATAAAGAATGCCATAGCGGCAATCCATGGCAGACCGGCCATACTGCGCGCGGATTTAATCATTGAGCGTCCTTCGTAATGTTTTCAGCAAAGATAATGAAGAAGAATAGCATTGGCAGAAATGCACAATACGCCTCTTTCAAAGACTACGTGGTGATTTCCGTGCGTTGTTTAGGCAGGAAGTGGTTCTTTTTACCTCGTTCGTTTAAAAATAAACCGCTCAGACATTTTTTTATAATTAATGCTTGTCACTCAGAAAGAACTCCCTATAATGCGCCTCCACTGACACGGCACAACGGCTTACGTAACGCGGTGTTCAGCAGGAGGCTCCCAGGAGTTTCCGCCGGAGAAAAACTTCTGAAAAAGAGGTTGAC
>NZ_JBNDNJ010000005.1:0-304915 GCF_049892805.1 Pantoea sp. EEL5 | reverse complement strand
GGAGTACTTTACGATGAATGAAGTTAACCGCCTCAAAATCCTGCAGGATGTCATTGATGGCAGGCTCACCACTTCGCTTGCATCACAACGACCTGGCCTTACGGATCGCCACTGCCGGCGTCTGCTGATAGCCGAATGACGCGAGATAGAATTGCACCACACCGAGCATGTAGTGCCAGTAGGATCCTTCGTGGTTTTGACTATCTAACAGATAATCAATTTATATGCAGTGGGGTACTGATGTACTCCATGCGAAAACGTGAAAAATTATTATGTATCGACAATTTTTTAATTCTGGCGGTATAGCCTGGAAACCTTACTGCCGAGTAGCGCTCATTCGCCACCATTGGATGGCATATTATTCGACATTTGTCAGGTATCCACGGCACACCACCACAATGGTCATAGTGACCGTGGGAAAGTACAGACGCGGTAAGGTTTGTCAAATCTACTCCCATTAAACCTGTATTATGCATGAAGCTATCATCAGGGCCGGTATCAAACAGAATTGAATCATTTTCATCCTGGATAAACAGACTAAGTCCGGCTTTAGCACACAGCAAATTTTTAGATTCGGGCTTAAGTCGGTTTTCCAGCAGGACGCTGATGGTTATGGACATGTTCGCTCTTTCCCTGAAGTAATACGTTACCGCCAGGCTGCGATAACTCTGTGAGGCACAGTCAATAATACTCCATTGGACTATTGGACTGCCCCCACAACCCTAGACAATTTGTGTCCTCACGATGAGGCCTGATCGAAGGCCTCTGGAGTGACGCCGCCGAGGTGACTTTGGCGCCGGGCGCGGATCGATTAATTCTCATCGAAAACCCTTTAAAGATGCGCGAAATACTTTCCACACCCGCAGATAACGGAGATTAAAATTTGGAGTACTTGCCTCTCCTGTGACATCTCTCACCCCCTGCCAAAACATTTCCGTTTAGTACTGGAAAAATACTCTCTGTATCCGGCCAGACATTGCTGATAATTTGTCCAGACTCTGGTTTAACATAGCTGACACAACGCTTAACGGACGCATCAGAAAACGAACAGCATCAACGTAAGGCTTCGTGCCACGAGGGGCCGTTTCTGACATTTCAAAAAGCGACACGACTAACAGCAAACGAATACCGCTCATCTTCCTTTTCTGGCAACCGTTTCGACGTGAAGAAAGAACGTATTACTGAAACGCGACGCTCTGCCCTTTTGCTTACTAAGTATTCATTGCCCGGATGTTCAGGCGACCGTAAAAATTAACGACACTGGCGAGTAGGGAAAAATGATGAATAAAACGATTCTGGCGCTAGCCGCCGTTGCAAGTGCTTCGGCCATTGTGCCGCTAATGGCTCAGGCATCTTACGCGTATGTGGGAACCTATAATCCCAATGGCGAAGGGGTTTATCGATTTATCCTCAATGCGCAGGGTGAACTGTCGGGAAAAACATTGGTGAGTCAACTGCCCAACCAGGCACAGATGGTGGCGTCAGCGGATGGTAAACATCTTTATGTGGTGAGTGAGACCGAGAAAGGTAGCATCACCGCTTATCAGATTGGTACGGACGGTTCGCTCACGGCATTAAATCAGGTCGACACGCAAGGCAAAGGACCGGTGTACCTGTCCCTGACACCCGATCAGCGTTACCTGTTGGTCGCAAATTATGTCAGCGGCAGTATTACAGTGTTTGCGGTGACGCCAGAAGGCAAGCTGAGTGAGGCTGTCGATCATCATCAGGACAGCGGCCCAGCTGGCGCAGGCAAACCGGCCGCAGCGGTAGACGGCAGCTTTGCCATCAGCGATCACAATGGTCCGCATGCACATATGGTCGCCAGCGATCCCACGGGCCAGTTTGTTTACTCGACGGATTTGGGGCTGGACCGCATTTACCAATACCACCTGAATAAAGACGGTACCCTGACGCCCGGCAAACCCGCATGGATAAACGCCTCGTCTGCCGGTGCAGGCCCCCGCCATTTCGTTTTTAGCGCTGAGGGTCATGCGCTCTGGTTAGTGAATGAAGAAGCCTCCACACTCACACATTACCTCATTAATCCGCAAAGCGGTGCTTTGCAGGAAAAGGCCACGGTTTCTACGCTGCCTGCCGGTTATAAAGGCACCAGTTTTGCAGCCGGGTTAGTCATTGATAAGGGCGGGAAAAATCTTTACGTCGCCAACCGTCTGCATGACAGCATTGCGCACTTTGAGGTCAATGCAAACGGCACACTGACGCATAAAGATGATGTGTGGACGCGCGGGGATTACCCCCGAACGCTGACATTATCCCCTGATGGCAGCATGATTTACGTGATGAATCAGCGTAGCGATAACATCACCAGCTTCAGGGTGGATAAAGCGAGTGGTGCCATCAACTTTACCGGGAACTATGTTGCCGTAGGCGCGCCTTCACAGATGGTGATTGTTCCCTGAAACATTGATGCAGATAACATGCACGTCACGCTGTGGTGCGTGTTACCGACGCAGCGTGCAGGTGCACGAGAAGGTCAGTCTCGCGCACCTGCCCGTTCAAGATCACTAACGGGCATGATCGATAAGCACTCAGGCCCAGCGATTATCGCTGCCAGTGCCAACGCAAAATCAAGTGTTATCCTCCACAATCACCGCAACCCGCTGTCCGGCGCGCACGGCACTGCCTGGCTGTACGTTAACCTGCTGGATGATCCCATCGCAGGGTGCCAGCAGCGGAATCTCCATTTTCATGGATTCAAGCACCACCAGAACATCCCCCGCCTGAACCCGACTTCCCACCGTGGTTTGCACTTGCCAAAGGTTGCCGGAAACCGGGCTTTCGACACCCTGCTCGCCCTGCTGTAGCGGTGCATCACCGCCCTCTTCTGCCATGTTCTCCTGGCTGTCGAAATGGGCCTGACCACTGGCGATCCAGCGATCGCGTTCCGCATTGAACGCCTCTTGCTGGTGGTCACGAAACGCCGCGATACTTTGCGCCTCATGAGCGAGAAACTGCTGATAATCACTCAACCGCAGCGTACTGGGCTCAATGCGCAGCGGATAACGCCCCAGCGGGAAATCGCGGCGGATTTGCACCAGTTCCTCGGCGGATACAGGGTAGAACCGCAGTTGATCAAAGAAGCGCAGCAGCCAGGGTTTCCCCGCAAAATCAGCAACCTCTCGATAGCGATTCCACATCTGAAGCGTGCGCCCCACAAACTGATAGCCGCCAGGTCCTTCCATGCCGTAAACGCAGAGGTAAGCGCCGCCGATACCCACCGAGTTCTCTGCCGTCCAGGTGCGCGCCGGGTTGTATTTTGTGGTGACCAGGCGATGGCGCGGATCCAGCGGTGTCGCAACCGGCGCCCCCAGATAGACATCGCCCAGCCCCATAACCAGATAGCTGGCCTCAAACACCGTCTCCCAGACCGCCTGTTCGTCAGGCAGATCGTTAATGCGGCGAATGAATTCAAGGTTACTGGGGCACCACGGTGCATCAGGGCGTACCGTCGTCATGTACTTTTCAATCGCCTGGCGACAGGCGGGATCGTCCCAGGAAAGCGGCAGATGTACTGCGCGAGTTGGCACCTGCAGATCATCACTCAGGCAAACCCTGAGCCACTCGCCGCGTACCCAGTCCAGCAGCGCGTCATGGGTGAGGATTTCAGGCTGAAAATGGATCTGCAACGAACGAATCCCGGGCGTGATATCAATCACCCCGTCTTTTGCATGCGCTTCCAGCGCCTGCATCAGGGCATGAATGCGAAAACGCAGAACCAGATCCAGCTCCGGCTCCCCGGCTTCGAGTAGCAGATGCGTATCGCCAGAAAGTCGCGCGACCAGGCGCTTATCGGCCTCACCGCAGGTCATCACGATCGGCGAGGTCAGCGGCGCAGGTTGCCAGACTGTCGCCTGGCCACAGAGCGTTGCCAGTTCCTGGCCTCGCGCTTTAGCCAACTGGCGCGCGGTGGTTAAATCCACCGAGGTAAAGCGCACTTTATCACCGGCTTTCAACTGCCCTAACTGCCAGAGATCGGCTTCGATGACTGTGACCGGACAAACGAATCCCCCGAGGCTGGGTCCATCCGGGCCCAGAATCACCGGCATATCGCCGGTAAAATCAACCGCACCTACCGCGTACGGATTGTCGTGAATGTTTGACGGATGCAGTCCGGCTTCGCCCCCGCTGTCTCGGCTCCAGATGGGCTTGGGCCCAATCAGGCGGACGCCCGTGCGGCTGGAGTTAAAATGCACTTCCCATTCTGTGGCAAAAAAAGTGGCGATATAGTCCGGCGCGAAGAACTCCGGCGCACCGTGTGGACCATAAATTACCCGTAGGGTGCGGATCTGCGGGAGATCCATGCGCAATGCCTCAGGAAGTGCCGCGCCAGCTTCCGTTGCTGCCTGTGGGGCCAGGTGCAGCACATCGCCGCTACGCAGTGCGCGTCCGGCGTGGCCGCCAAACTGGCCAAGCGTAAAGGTGCTTTTACTGCCTAAATACGTTGGCACCTGAATGCCGCCGCTCAGGCAGAGATAGCTTCGCACGCCCGCCCCACTCACAGCACCCAGCTTTAACGTCGCCCCGGCGGGAATGGTAAAAACACAATCCATCGGCACGGGCTGGCCATCCAGGGTAGCGCTCAGTGGTGCACCGCAGATGACGGCCTGGATGGCGGTATTGAATTTCAGAGTGGGTCCGGTGAGGGTAATTTCCAGTGCGGCTTCCCCCTCGTCATTGCCCAGCAGCCGATTGCCTGAACGCAGGGCGCGGTCGTCCATCGGCCCCGATGGCGGTACGCCGACCGCCCAGTAGCCCAGACGGCCCGGATAATCCTGCACGCTGGTTTGCGTACCGGCGCCTAGCACCTCAACCGTCGCTGCCTGATAGCTCAGCTGTTCCAGACAACGGGTCCAGGGTTCTCCCTGAACAAAGGGCGCAAACGCTAAAATTTGCTGCAGATAGAGGCGGTTGGTTTCAACACCGTATAAACGCGTTTCTGCCAGCGCCTGCGCCAGTGTGGCAATGGCCTCCGGGCGGCTGGGCCGCCAGGCGATCGTTTTCGCCAGCAGCGGATCAAAAAAGGGCGGCACTTCGCAACCGGCTTCAATCCAGTGATCAATGCGCAGGCGAGCATCCTGTTGGTCGGGAAAGGCAACGTCTGTCAGCAGGCCCGGTGAAGGCTGAAACTGCCGTCCCGGATCTTCCGCATAAATGCGTGCCTGGATAGCATGGCCTTGTGGCGCAAGCCCGGCAGCCAGCTCGCGCAGGGGCGGCAAGGTGTCCGCAGCCAGTTCAATCATCCATTTCACCAGGTCAACGCCCCAGACCTGTTCTGTTACGCCATGCTCGACCTGAAGGCGAGTGTTGACCTCCAGGAAGTAAAATTGTTGGTTCAGGCTGTCATAGACAAACTCCACGGTGCCCGCGCTGCGATAGTTCACTGCTTTACCCAGCGCAACTGCCGCCTCGCAGAGCGCCTGTGCCATGCCTTCAGGCAAATTGGGGGCAGGTGTTTCTTCGATGACCTTCTGGTTACGCCGCTGCACCGAGCAGTCACGCACGCCCAGCGCGATAACGTCTCCTTGCCCGTCACCAAAGATCTGCACCTCAAGATGACGTGCGCGTTCGATATAGTTCTCGAGAAACACGCCGGCATCACTAAAGTTGTTCTGCCCCAGCCGCTGCACGGTATCAAACGCTTCCGTCAGTTCATGCGAATCGCGACAAACGCGCATGCCAATCCCGCCGCCACCCGCCGTACTTTTCAGCATCACCGGATAACCAACGGTCTCGGCGACGCGGCAGGCTTCGGCGGCATCGGCCAGTAATTCGCTGCCTTCCAGCAAGGGCACACCTTCAGCTTTCGCCAGAGCACGGGCCGTGTGCTTCAGACCAAAAGTCCGCAACTGCTGTGGCGTTGGGCCAACAAAAATCAGCCCTGCGGCCTCGCAGGCCTCAGCGAACCCGGCGTTTTCAGAGAGAAAACCGTAGCCCGGGTGAATCGCCTGTGCACCGCTTTGCTGCGCTGCGGCAATAATTTTTTCAGCGGCCAGATACGTTTGTGCCGCCGGGCCGTCGCCAAGGGACAACGCTTCATCGGCATCACGAATATGCAGGCTGCCCAGATCGGCCTCGGCATAGACAGCCACCCCCTTGACCTGCATGGCGCGCAGGGTGCGCAAGATGCGGCAGGCGATCGCACCGCGGTTAGCAATCAGTAAGGTATCAAACATAAGCGGAACTCTCAGGAAAGCGGGTCGTCCCGCAGAAAGTCGACATGTCCCCTGGGGCCGTCCCCGGGGCTTCTCCTGTTCAGGCGTGCGTATTGTTCAGTCGCACCAGGCTCAGTTCCATACCAATACCTCGGCGGGCGTGGGATTCCAGCCGTTACAGGGGTTATTCAGCTGCGGACAGTTTGAGATTAAGACCACCGCATTACACTCGGCGCGCAGTTCAACATATTTGCCGGCGGCGGAAATACCGTCTTCAAAGGTCAGTCCACCCTGCGGAGTGACGGGAACGTTCATAAAAAAGTTGATGTTGGCGCCGATATCGCGTTTATGCAGGCGACCGTCATGCAGGCAGGCACAAAGAAAATTATCCCGGCAGCTGTGCATATAGCGCTTGTCGTGAGCATAACGTACCGTGTTACTTTCCTGCGCGCAGGCACCGCCCAACGTATCGTGGCGGCCACAGGTATCGGCGACAATGGTCAGCAGCGGATTGCCCATATTCGAGTAAAGTACGCTGCCGGTGGTCAGGTAAGCATTACCCTGACGGCGCAGCGTACGCTGGGGATCGTAACGCTCGCGCGGATTATCTGCGTTGTAGAACAGCGTATCGATCGCCTGATTCCCTTCCAGGTCGAGCAGACGCAATGTTTGCCCTTGTTTGACCTCAAACAGCCAGGGTTCGCCCGCCGGAATCACATGACGGTAAACCGCATCCTCTGGGCGGCGGTCGCTGGAAATAATCATCATCGCTGACTCCTTACAGGGCAAAAAGTTGGGTGTTATGTATTGCGCGCTGATTTTCATCGCGGATGAACAGCGCTTCAGTGGTAGCCTGTACGTCATCGGCCTGATACCAGCTCAGCTGGATGGGACGCGGTGCATAGTCAGGGGCAGGATCCATTGGATGGGTGAGCGCGGTCAGGACGATCAGCACGTCCATTGGGGCAAACAGCTCAACAACATCCCCTGCGCGGCTATGTTCGGTATCGAAGCGGAAGCGGCCATCTTCATCGACGGTGACTTTGCTAAAGAAGTTAACGACCATGAGCAGATCTTCAAGACCCAAATCCCATTTGCCCATCTCGACCAGCAGATTATCGACTCCATTGCGGTAAAACCCATTCCGCAGCTCCTGATAGCGCCCTGCGCCATATTTTTCGCGCGTTTCCGCCGCGTTAAGTACGCCACCAAACGGGTCGTGCCAGCCACAACTGTCCGCCACGATCCCGGCGAGTACGCGGCCCATATCGGAATAAAAACAGTGGCCGGTAGTGAGCCGGGCCGTATGCTGGCCCTTCAGCGTATCCGGTAGATTAAGGCGTTCACTTTTCTCATGCGGATTGAGCATCATCATGCTGACGTTCGCGCCGCCATCAATATCGGTCAGGCGCAGGATGTGCCCTTTGCGCAGAATGAATGAGGTGTGCGCCCCGCCTGGAAGCCGCTCTTCGCGCAGGCTGGGCGCTGAGTGAAAACGTGCCGTCATTGCTGTCTCCTTAATGCATAAACGTTGTCTTTACTGTCTGTCATCAGCTGTGCCATTCGCGCCTCATTCAGCGGAATGTCATAGGTGATACGCGCGCCCCAGGCATGAGGGGCCTGGGGATCGTGGCGGACTTTGTCAAATACCAGTAGCCGTGTACCCAGGTTGAAGCCTTCAGTAAGATCGTGGGTGACCATAAAGACCGTCATTCGGGTTTCACTCCACAGTTGAAGCAGCAGCGCGTGCATGTCTTTGCGGATACCGGGATCCAGTGCGCCAAAGGGCTCATCCAACAACAGCACTCGCGGTTGCATGATAAAAGCCTGGGCAATTGCCAGCCTTTGCTGCATTCCGCCGGAGAGCTGTGCCGGATATTTATCCAGCGCATTTCCCAGCCCCACTTTGTCCAGCATCTGTCGTGCCTGCTGCCGGGCCGCGCGTTTTCGGGTGCCGAACAGGCGACCCGACAAGGGCGAAGCAGGCAGTTCGAGCCCTATCGCGACGTTATCCAGTACATTGAGATGGGGAAACACGGAATAGCGTTGAAACACGACGCCGCGGCTGCGGTCGGGTTCTGTCGCCAGTGCCTTACCATCCAGGGTGATCTCTCCCCGGGTGGGTTTTTCCTGCCCCAGCAGCAGGCGCAAAAACGTCGACTTCCCGCAGCCCGATGCACCGACCATAGAGCAGAACTCGCCCGCCTTAACCTGCAAATTGATGCGTTCCAGCACCACGTGGTCGCCGTACTCCTGCCAGATATTGTTGATACTGATAAAACTCATTCCCGGCCTCCTTCCGCCCATGGGAAACAGGCGTTGTGCAGCTTGCGCAGGCCCAGATCCATCAGCCAGGCCAGCAGCGTGATCCAGATGACATAGGGGATAATCACATCCATCGCCATGTAGCGACGCACCAGGAAAATGCGATAGCCCAGCCCGGCGGTCGCCGAAATCGCTTCGGAGGAAATTAAAAACAGCCAGGCCGATCCCAGAAGCAGCCGTACCGAGGTTATAAGCCGTGATAACAGCTGCGGCAGCACGACCCGCAGCACGACCGTCCAGCTATTGGCTCCCAGGGTTTGCGCTTTGATCAACAGTTCCGCCGGAATTTCCCGTGCCCGCTGTTCAAGATCGCGTGCCAGCATCGGCGTAATGCCAATGACGATGAGCATGACCTTCGACAGCTCATCCAGGCCGAAAACAATAAACAGCACGGGCAGAATCGCCAGCGGCGGCACCATTGAGACAACCGTCATCAGGGGTGACAGTGCGGCGCGGGACATCGGAAAAACGCCCGCGGCAATGCCGAGGCACAGACCAATCAGCGAGGAGAGCGCCAGCCCCATGAGCAGACGGCTCAGGCTGATAAACGTATCGGCCCACAGCAGGTATTCACCACTGCGCTTATCTGGCGTGAAGGCCATCCGATCAATCGCCTCAATCATCTGCGACAGTCCGGGCAGCAGTTTGTCCTGCGGATTGGCCTCCAGCCGCACCGCTGATCCGATAAACCAGGCGGCGATGATCAGCACGAAGGGCAGCAGCATTAGCGTCAGGCGCATGCCCTGGCGGGGATAGCGGTTGATGTAGCGCATGACATGAACTCCCGTGGTCAGTGGTTACAACTTGCCCGCAGCGGCCAGCTTAAGATAGCTGTCGTCAAAGCGCAGTTTGCTGTTAGCCCTATCGCCAACGGTGACGTTGCCCGGGAATGTCATGCCGATAAAATCAGCGCTCTGTGCGCCCTGACCCAGCAGACCTTTGTCAAACGAGAAGTTCGCCACGCGTTGCATGGTCTTTGGCAGATCAGGCGAAGAAATAAAGGCCAATGTCTCAGCAGGCGTCCAGAACAGATGCGTTGTTTTAAGCTGAGCCTGATAGCCCGCGAGGTCGGTACCGGAATCTGCCGCCATTGCACTCAGCGCTTGTTTATCACCCGCCTGCATTTTTGCCATCATTTCAAACCACGCACCGGTCAGCGCTTTGCCGAGGGCGGGGTTATCTTTCAGCGTTTGGGTGTTCACGACCATCATGTCGATGAGTTCGCCGGGCACTTGGGTGGAGCTAAACACTTCGGTGGTTTGTGGCGTCTTTTTGATGACGGACAACTGCGGGTTCCAGGCTACCGCTGCCCGCACATTGCTGGTGCCAAAGGCCGAGACGATATCCGCATCGGAGGTATTAACCACTTTCACATCTTTTTCCTGCAGCCCGGCTTTTTCCAGTCCGCGAACCAGGAGATAGTGCGATACCGAGAGTTCGGGCAGATAAACCGACATACCTTTCAGATCGCTGAGTTTTTTATTCATCCCTTTTAGCACGACGCCGTCGTTGCCATCGGAATAGCTGCCGGTGATGAGTGCTGTCGAATCTACCCCACCTGCCGCCGGGATAGTCAGCGCATCCATGTTGGTCATGGTGCAGCCGTCAAACTGCCCTGCCGTGTACTGGTTGATGGATTCGATGTAGTCGTTGAGTTGAACAATATTGATTTTGATGCCGTATTTGCTGGCCCATTTATCAATAATTTTTTCATTGCTGATGGTGCCCCAGGGCATCCAGCCCGCATAGATCGTCCAGCAGATGTTGAACTCTTTTTTAACCGTGGCGAAGGAAGAAAAGCTGATCAGCAAGGTGAGTGACAGCAAAAGCGTGCGGATGAACGGCGTTGTTTTCATGGTTAACCTCTGGTTGGCACAAAAAAGGAGCAGCGCGACACCTGACGGTGCTGCTGTCTCCCGGGCTTTTGTCCCGCCGTGTAACCTCTCAGAGGTCGCCAGCTCTCGGACCAGACATTCACCTGCGTGAACCGGAACCCTAGCCAGCTATTTAATTCAGATTATGTGTTGCGCTGCTTACCGATCAGGTTTTTGCAATTGACGTGCCAGAATTAATGACAATAAAAATCAGTGATTTAGCATTATTCCTGGTGACGAAGCACCAGAATGATGAGTGACCGAGGGGCATTGCACACAATCAGTGCCGACTGGAACACGAAATATGCTGTGCAGTCCTTACATCATAAGCATCAGCGCGGTTTCTGGGCGACGTTGCAGCGGTAGTGTCCATCCTGACGAGGCGTAACGGTATAACGCCTGACGCAATACCGCTGACGGCGCGAGGTGCTTTAATCCTGTACATGTCGCGCGGTCAAAGGGGAGCCACTATTACGCGATAGCCATCCTTGTAGCTTAAGGGAACGTACACGCTTTTAACGGTGACCATCCGCACTTCTCGTTTGTTGACCCTCCATTACTGCTATAGATGCCCGCACGCGGGTATGGCAGTAGCGTGCTACACAGAGACTGGCTTTGCGTTCTGCCGGTTCTTTAACCCACCATAAACGTCGCGCGTTTTTTGCAGCAGGGTCATCCGGCCTGCACTACAGTTAACTGACTCAGTAACCAGCAAAAACATAACCATGTCCTCTTCCCTTCGCTCAAATCTGTTTGCCCGGTTGCGCCTGCTGATCTCTGTGGTGGCAGGTCTCGTCTGCTATGTTTTACTGCCTGGGCATCTGGGGCAAATGCAGAGACTGTTAATCAGTTGGAACGTGCTGGCATGGCTCTATCTGTGGTTTATCTGGTTTCGCATGTTGCGTACCGCGCCAGATGAGATTAAACGAATCGCCCAGATGCAGGATCAAAGTGCCGCGCTGGTGCTGGGGCTGGTCATCGTGGCCTGTATGATCAGTATGGTGGCCATCATGAGCGAGCTTCCCACGTTAAAAAGCCTGACGGGCTCGTCGCGGGCCCTGCATCTGCTTTTGACTGCCATGACGCTCATCGCCTCATGGGCCTTACTGCCCAGCGCATTTGCCATGCATTATGCCCATCAGCATTACCTGCTTCGCAGCAACAGTATCACGCCGATGATCTTTCCGGAGAAACCGACGCATCCGGGTTACTGGGATTTTCTCTACTTCTCTTTCACCATCGCGGTGGCATCCCAGACGGCGGATGTGGCGACGGGCACGACAGAAATGCGCAAGATCGCCTTGTTGCAGTCGGTTATCTCTTTTATTTTTAATCTGGCGATTCTGGGACTGTCCGTGAATGTGGCAGCCAGTTTGTTAAGTTGAGAGTCTGCCTGCGACGATAGCCAGCAGAGAAGCGCATTGACTGTTACTGGAATTTGCCGCTTACAAGCCTGTGCGAAGAGAAGTTGCACCCTCTTTGAGAGGGTGCAGAAAATGCGAGAAAAATTAACCGCCCTGCTGCTGTTGCCCTTGCTGTTGACTGGCCGCTTCTTTCTGTTTCTTTTTGGCCATATGATGTCCAACAGCGCAGCCTGCTGCGGCCCCAGCGACACCGTGATGTTTAACATGCCCTGCCACGCCGCCCACGGCCGCGCCCTTTAGACAGCCTTTGGCTTCAGCTTGTGAACTCATCGCCATGAGCAGACCCGCGGTAACAAGAACAACTGACAATTTTTTCATCGAATGACTCCCTGATAAATAGCGAATACGCATTAATGTCTACTGAGCATAGTTAATCAGGTCGCTTCTGCTGGCCGAAGTCAGTAAATCTTGAAACCGTTTACCCGCCGTTAAGCATTTAACATTCCGGGAGTGATAGCGATATCATAACAGGCGCTTTTTAGCACAATATTCAGTCTTTAACGCTTATCGATAACGACGGGAAGGAGATGTAAGAGAATATAAAAAACTGCACCTTACTCAGTAAGACGTCCAGCTTTTGAGGTGCAGTTCGTTGAGGGGGTTGAGCATAATTAAAAGGCTAAACAATCAGTTCAGGATGTAAAACCGAGCAGGTTCAGGACATATCATCCTGAGTTTCATCGTGTGGGCAAGGTTCGCCGGTGTCATCACAGGCAGGGTTAATGCGCAAACCGCCTGAAGGCTTTTGATGAGCAGCAAGTTTGATGTTCCCCGCACTGCCCGCATTGTTCTTTTGCAGCGAAGAAGCTGACTGTTGTTCATGTACAGATACAGCCAGTGCTGCATTCTGAAAGGTAATCAAGGTCGCGATGGTGAACGCCGTTGTTTGCAGTGCCACTTTTACGGATAACATTTTCATAACTTGCCCTTTAGAGATTACGCCAGGAAGGACAGAACGGTTAGCCGTTCTGCTCTGTGCTGTATTCAAACTCAGCAGGGTGAAAATAGGATCTTTATATTTCCATTTTAAGACGGACCTGATAAATCAGATTACTCCTTGCCAGCCTGATACAGAAAACACCAGGCGGAGGGAAATAATAAAGATTAAAATCATTATCTTATTTACCTCATTCTGCTCGTTGATATTGCAACACCCCCCCTTACTTACACATTTTTCAGATCCTGACTGAGCAGAGCATTAACCAATGACGAGCGGATGAGCGGTAACTGGCTGCACTTTCTCTCAAACTGTCTAAACCTGGCATCGATAGCACCGTACTCAAAAACCTGTGCAGGCCACGGCCAGAAATTTCATGCTTTTAGGGCAATGTATTCTGCGCATAACTTTCATGCCAAAGCGTTTAAGACGCGCTTTGTTTTTCCGTTTTTGTATACGCTGACGTATCAATTCAGACCACGCTGCATCGTTAACGACTGCTCAGGAAGCATGAAATGAAAGTACAAAAACTTAATCAACCCGCTTCAATCAAGACGCTGGAATCATGGGGGACCGTTGAGGGCCTTCCGGGATCGCCCGAGATTGCACTGGCCGGGCTGCAGACGGTGATCCCCGGTCATGAGAATACAGATATGGGCATTTTTGAATGTACGGCGGGCAGTTATCGTCGCGGCGTTAAGCAAGCAGAGATGATGCATTTCCTGTCAGGAACGGGTTCCTTCACAGCGGATGGCGAAGCACCACAGCATTTCAAACCTGGCGATACCTTGTTCTTTGAAGCGAATACAGAAGGGACATGGGTCATGGAGACCACCATGCGCAAGCTTTATGTGATTTTCGACACCCTGTAAAAGTTCGATCACTGATTCATCCCACTGAGGATGAATCAGGACAGCATAAAATCGACGGCATCGTTTGCATGAATGCGCGTTGTATCGAATACCGGTAGCGCGCTTTGTGCTTCTGAAACCAGCAAACCAATTTCCGTGCAGCCAAATATGACTCCTTCTGCACCTTGTGAAGCCAGTTCGTGTATCACCTCAAGATAATACTGGCGGGAGCCTTCCGAAAATTTCCCCATGCAGAGTTCATCAAAAATGATTTGGTTGATGACGTTACGCTGTTCTGCCGGTGGTACCAGGGTAGCAATTGAGAATTGTTTATTCAGGCGGCCCAGATAGAAGTCCTGCTCCATGGTATAACGCGTGCCCAGCAAGGCCACTCGGGTCATGCCTTTGCTCGTTATCGCCCTGCCCGTCGCATCCGCGATATGTAAAAAAGGCAAATGACAGCGAGATTCAATCGCCCCGGCAACCTTGTGCATCGTGTTGGTACATAAGACGATTGCGTCTGCACCGGCACCCGCCAGACCCACGGCCGCTTCAGCCAGTAGTTCACCAGCCCGATCCCAGTCGCCACTGCGCTGGCAGGCTTCAATTTCATGAAAATCCACGCTGTGCAGAAGCAGCTTTGCCGAGTGTAAACCGCCTAATTTGCTTCTGATTCCCTCATTGATCAACCGATAATAAGGGAGCGTTGATTCCCAGCTCATGCCGCCTATAAGGCCGATTGTTTTCATCACTCTCCTTTGAAATACATCACTGCCAAAGCCTGTCGAGGATAATAAAACTGCGCGTTGCCTGAAAGGATTATGACGGATTAGCCGCGTGTTTTCAGGCGTTGCGCTAACCCGTTACCGCCAGAGCCTTGCCGCCGCCGGGCAGCGGAAATCCACTGCCCGGCAGGGATCTATCATCACGTTTTATTGCCTTTTTCACTCGCCTGCTGCAATGCCGTGATGACGATGCCCGGCGTTAACACCTGAGGCAGGACAACGGGTTTTCCGCCGTCAGCAGGATAAACCACATACAGCGGCAAACCGCCACGGCCAAAATCGCTGAGTGCCTGCTCAACGTCAGGATTGTACTTTGTTGAGTCAGCAATCATATAAATGGTGTTGGTACGCGCCATGGCCGTCTTTACTGCCTGGGTTGACAGCGAGGTACGTTCATTAACCTGACAGGTAATGCACCAGGAGGCGGTAAAGTTCACCAGAACCGGTTTACCCTGGCCTTTTATAGCGTCCACATTTTGGGGCGACCATGCCACCGCAGCCGCTGCCACAACATCCGAAGAATCAGGGGCTGCCGTCGAGGTTTTCAGCGTAAATAACGGTGGTACCAACAGGATAATTACAACAGCTGTGGCGATGTGCAGAGCCCAGTGCCGCCTTCCCATCATCTGCCGCTTCTGAGCCAGGCCATACAGCCAGGCGGCAAAACCCAGCAGCAGGCAACAGGTCAGTATCGCTGCCAGCGCCGTCGAGCCAGCCTGCCGTTCCAGCACCCAGATTAACCAACCCGCCGCACCCAGCATCGGAAACGCCAGGCCATGTTTTAGGGTGATCATCCAGGCACCCGGCGACGGCAGTATTCGGGCAACGACAGGGAAAAAGGAAATCAAGGTGAAAGGCGCAGCAAAGCCCAACGCCAGAGAAAGAAAGATAATAAAGCTGATAACGGGGGGCTGTACAAGCGCATAACCTATGGCGCTGGCCATAAAGGGCGCGCTACACGGGGTAGCAACAACAATAGCCAGCGCCCCCGTTAACGCGGACCCGGTCAATCCCCCCCGCTCGCCCCCGACTTCGCCGGCCCGCTGAAGTGATAATCCCACCTCGAACAGGCCAAACAGATTAAGTGCGGATGCCAGCATCACCAGAACCAGCAACGCAATCACCAGCGGTGACTGCAGTTGAAAACCCCAGCCCACTGATGACCCACCGAATCTCGCCAGCAACAGCAGACCAACCAGTAACATCATGGTGACCACTACGCCAGCCAGAAAAGCGAGCCCTTCTGAACGAGCCTGTGCGGGCCTGGCGTGATGCCGTATCAGACTCAATGCCTTGAGCGAAATGACCGGGAACACACAGGGCATGAGATTAAGTATGATGCCGCCCAGAAAAGCGGCGGCGATAGCAGTCAACATGATTTATCTGTCCAGATCGGGAATTAAGCCGGGTTGGCCTGGCGGTATTTTTTCACGGCATCCAGCGTTTTCTGAATGTGTGATTCTGGATTTTTATCCGTATAACTCAGCAGGATTTTGCCATCCGGTGCAATAACATAAGACGTACGATCGGAAAGCGTTTTACCTTTCATCTCCATCGTACTTTTGTATTCTGCAGCCACTTTTGCGCCCGGATCGGCAGCAACGGTGAATTTATCGCGGCATTCAAGTTTAGAAAATTTCTCAATCTGGTCAGTATTACCTGCGGTGACGCCGATTACCGTTGCGCCCTCTTTTTTAAAGTCATCTGTCGCTTCTGCAAAGGCATGCGCCTCTAAGGTACAGCCTGCACTAAACGCCGCCGGGAAAAAATATAGAACGACCGGGCCTTTTTGCAGTGCCTGCTGTAAAGAGAAGGTGGTTTCTTTACCTGCCAGTGCGGCTTCCAGTTTGAAATCCGGCGCCTTTGCACCCACCGGCAGTGCCGCGAACGCGGAGGTCATTGGAAGGCTCAGTGCCAGTAATGATGCAGCCGTCAGCATTTTCAGGTGATTCTTGATACGCATTCTCTTTTCTCCGTCGACAAGCAGGCATAAGTGCCCCTTGCACGTTAATACTAGGTTCATTCACTAAAAATGAAAAAGTTTGCGTCATGGAATAACGCGATAGCGTCACCAGAGCGTTAATGCAAACGTGTCTGGCATCTACAGTAAGATAGTCTTACAACCGATCATTTAGATATGCGGTTAAGCGATAATTTTGTGTCAGACGGTAAATATTCAGGGAACAGAGAGATGCCCTACCTGATAACGCTGAAAATGGCCCGAATCTTGCGCGGGCGCCGTTGTCCAGAGACAAAAATCTATGTGGCGCCAGTGAAAGGTATCCAGAGCCGATACGCGTGCTAACGCCCCGGCTTGTTTTGGGGGCTGTGTTAACCCGGCGAGATCGGCGTAAGCAGGAACGGTGCTGACGTTCAGGGAAGCAAAACCGGCTTGAACCATCTCTGGCGACAGCCTGGCCGATAACACCGGGAAGGTATGCACCTGCGGCCAGCCAAAATCCTCAGTAAGCTTTTTAAAACCTGCCCCCGACAAAAAACAGTGCATGCTCTCTGCGTCCTGCCAAAGATAAAAGGGCACATACACATTTTCATCCGTGTTTATGGGACCTTTGGCTTTGCACGCATAAAGCCAGGCTTTGAATATGAGACCAGGAAATCCCGCCATCTTATATCCGTTGTCATCAATCCGGCGTTGAATAATCGTCATGTCGTAATCGGCGGGAAGAACAAAACGGTATTGCATAGCAAGCATGGTTTTCTCCTTAAAGTTGGGGAATATCCGCCAGGTTAAACATCTTCCCATGACTAAAAGACCAGTCTTCTGGCTGAGTGAAATGAAGAACGATCATGACATCATGGGGCTTTATACCCATCGATTTTTCAAGACGCCGGGTAAGATCCTGATAAAAGGCCTGTTTCTGCTGCGTATTACGCGTTTTACCTGCGGTAATGGTAAACAGAAGAAAGTCATTGCTGCGGCCCGCCTCAGCACCACAAAGATAATGCCGATCAAAAATCCAGCTGTGCGCGTCATAACAATCAAAAAACTGAAAGCAGTCTCCGCGCGGTACGGAAAATGAAGCTTCAAGCGATTGCTGTAACGCAGCAGAAATTTTCTCTCGCCACTGCTGAAAACGCGCTGTTGAGATGGCTATATGGCTTACAGGCATCGGTATCCCTCACTCAGGCTGTGTGTTTTTGAAGACGGTCAACGCGGAAACGGCGTTCGGCCAGCCGCAATAAAAGGCAAGATGCGTTATTACTTCGATAATTTCATCGTCTGAAATGCCATTTTGGCGAGCAAATTCCAGATGCCAGCCCAGCTGTTCATTTCGATACAGTGCAACGAGGGCGCTGACCGTAATCAGACTTCTGTCCCGCGGTGAAAGCCCGTCCCGCTGCCAGATATCGCCAAATAAGACCTCTTCACTGAGACGTGCCAGCTTCGGTGCTATCCCGTCCATATTCTCCCGACTCACCTTTATCGTGTTCATTTTTGTTTCTCCTTGAGGATGTGGTAGAAAGATAGGATGCTTTGACGATCTATAAAATCAGAAATATTGGGACCCTGAATCCCATAAAACGGGATGAAAAATGGCAAAAAGACCCGTTACGTTCGATGCTGAAACATTACGAACCTTTGTCACCGGTATTGAGTTGGGAAGTTTTGCTGCTGCTGCAGAGCGCCTGGGGCGTTCAACATCGGCGGTAAGCGCTCAGCTTAAAAAGCTTGAGCAGCAGGCAGGCGCCGCGCTGGTGCAAAAGTCAGGACGACATCTGGTCCTTACTGCCCAGGGGGAAATGATGCTTGCCTATGCGCGCAGGCTGATGAGTCTCAACGACGAAGCTTACCAGGCGGTGAAATCGGTGGGCATCCGTGGCGAGGTTCGGCTGGGATTGCAGGAAGATTTTGGAGAATCACTTCTCCCCTCTCTTCTTGGGCAATTTTCACGTGCGCACCCCGACGTTCAGGTCTCCGCGACCGTGACCCGCAACAAGCCTCTGCTGGATGCAATACGTCACAATGAACTTGATGTTGCCCTGAGCTGGCAGGGTGACGAAAGCACCGCTTACAGCGAGTCGCTCGGGTCATTACCACTCTGCTGGATTGGCGCAAAAGATTTCGATATCGGCGCATTTATCGATCGGAACCGACCTCTGCCGTTACTGGTTTTTGAAGCACCCTGTCTGATGCGTAGCGCGGCGACAGCGGCCCTGGACAGCATGAATATCCCCTGGCGCATTGCGTTTACCAGCAGAAGCCTGAGTGGGATATGGGCGGCCGCGGCGGCCGGGCTCGGAATGACGTTGCGAACACAAACGGGCATGCCGTCATCACTCGCGATATTTGACCAGCAAAAATTGCCAGATACTGGCGCGATTGGCGTTCGTCTGCATCAGTCTGAAAAAAAAGTATCAGCCGCAGCAGCCTCGCTTTGCCAGATGATAAAAACGCACTTTCGTGGCACATAAGCCAACTACCGCGCCTGAAGAAATCCAGCCAACAGACAGCATCAATCAATGACCGGACAGGCAGGATTTCTGGCGGTTGAGGCTGAGCACAGGGCTGTCAGATTGTGGTCGTTTAAGCAACGCCCTGCTTTTTGTCCGGCCCGGCTTTGGCACCCCTCCTGCTTGCTGCGCTAATCTTGACGCGGGCACCTGAGTAAGGCCAATTACAGTATGCTGTAACTAAAATCGTTACAAAAAATACTGTGCTCACACTTTTGTGACATCCATCGCCAATGCTGTTTACCCCCGGCTTATCTCTCCACCATAGCCTTGTACGCTGAGCGTATCACCGTCTGCTTCCACCCACGCGAAGGGCACAACTGAAGGGCCGTCGAGCATGCCCTTCATGATAAAAAAGTCGGTGTCCAGAATACGGGCATAGCCTCCGCGATGATCGTGTCCGGCAAAACAGGCGCGCACCCGGTAGCGGGTGAATAAATTCACCAGCGCGTCGGCGTTCATTAACATATGCGTATTCCCGGGAGCCAGCGGATAATGCCCGAATACCACGATGCTTTCTCCGCACTGCTGTGCCGCCTGTAACTGCTGCTCTATCCACACCAACTGTTGCGCGCCCACGGCACCGTTCCAGGGCTGCGCGTGGGGTTGATGCTCATGTTGCAGCCGGGCCAGCAACGCTGCCGCCTGTTGGCGATCGGTGCCGTTGAGCGCATTGCAGTAAAGACTCATATCATTGCCATCGTAGACAATGAAGCGCCAGCCGTTAAAACGGAAAGCGTAATAGCTCTTGGGTAGGGGAACCTTACCTTCAAGTCGTGTGGCAATCGTCTGCGCATCATGATTACCCAGCACCACGGCATGGGGATGCTTTAATTCTTGATATACCGGCAATACCGCAGCATAGCTGTACCAGTCGCGATCGACGAGATCGCCCAGGGTCACCACAAAATCGAGCGGCTGAGCGTTGAGCGCCGTGATGGCCTGGTGCAGTTTTTGTAGTCCGTTGCGATAGTAAAGATGGTTGTCAACATCCGGTTCGATATCCGCATATTGCGGGTCGGCGATCAAACCAAAACGAACAACGTTGTTCCGCGCAGGTAAGGGACGCAGCAACGGCGGTTGATACAGCGGTACGACCTCCGCCAGCAGTTCGCGCTGCTGCAGACTAAGCGAGTGAGGCGTTAACATTGGCGTTCACCTTAACGTATACCGGCACGCATGAAAGACTGAATAAACTGACGCTGAAATATCAGAAAGAGCAGCAAAAGCGGCAGCGTTGTCATCAATGTTGCTGCACCAATAAGCGCCCACTGCACGCCCTGCTCTGGCGCGGAAAATAGCTGCAGCCCGACGGTTAAGGGCCGTACCTTAACCGAGTCGGTAATCACCAGCGGCCAGAGAAAATCATTCCAGTGAAAGCTGACAGAGACTAACGCAAAGGCGATATAAATCGGTCTGGCCAGCGGGATGTAGATCTTACGTAAGATATAAAACCGGCTGGCGCCTTCCACGATCGCCGCCTCTTCCAGCACTAAGGGGATGCTTTTAAACGTCTGGCGCAGCAGGAAGATGGCAAAGGCAGACGCAAAATACGGTAAGGCAATGCCGGTCAATGTATCGCGCAGGCCCAGTGCGCCAATGGTTTTATAGTTATTCAGGATCAGCACATCGGGGCTGATCATGAGCTGCAACAGGATAAGGGCAAACAACATGCCCGAATACTTCAGGCGAAAACGGACCAGTGCGTAAGCCGCCATCGTGGCCAACACCAGCTGGACTGTAACGATCATCGTCACCAGCAAAATCGTATTCATGAAGTAACGGGCAAAGGGGGCAGCATGCCAGGCGTTAATAAAATTTTGCAGCGTCAGCGGCGCAAAAAGCCTGAAGCTGCCCTGCTCTGCCGCGGGATGCACCGCAACCCACAGCGCCACCAGGATAGGGAGCAGCCATAGCAGCGCCGCTAACCAGATAATCAGATTCAGGCCGAGGCGGCCAACAGAAAAGGAAGGCTTCATTGATAGTGGGCTCGTTTATCCATCAACTTAAATTTAACTAGCGCAATCGCCGCCAAAATCAGCAGCAACACCACGGTCATGGCCGCGGCTGCCGGTAAATCCCAGTAACTGAATGCTGTGCGATAGATGTAAAACAGCAGCAGGCTACTGCTGTTGTCCGGGCCGCCATTCGTCATCGCAATAACCTGATCGACAATGCGAAACGCATTCATAGATGCATTGATCAAGACAAATAACGTGGTCGGCATCAGCAATGGCCACTGGACGCGCCGGAAGAAATAGCCCTTTGATGCCCCTTCGATTTCCGCCGCTTCACGCACGCGCGGATCAATCTGCTGCAGGGCAGCAAGATAGAAAATCATAAAGAAACCGGCCTCACGCCAGACGGAGACCGCCATCAGGCACCACAGGGAGGTGCCCGGCTCGCCAAGCCAGTTAACCGGAGCAATGGAAAACAGCGACAGAAGTTTGTTCAGTAAGCCCAACTGTGGCGTGTAAAAAAACAGCCACAGGTTAGCAATCGCAATCATTGGCAGAAGAGAGGGAATAAAAAAAGCCGCACGTATCACGGCGTTAGCCGCCAGTCGTCGGTTAACGGCCAATGCCATGAGCAGAGCCAGCATCACCGCCAAAGGGATAGTGACCAGGGCATAGAGCAGATTGTTCCACAACGACCGGATAAACACATCGTCATCCAGCAGCGCAGCGTAGTTATCCAGCCCAACAAACTGGGCCGGATGACCGTTACGTGAGGCGCTGAACAGACTTTCCCACACCGTCGCCAGAGCAGGATAATGGGTAAACAGCAATAAAAAACCCAGTGCCGGTAAGATCAGCAAATAGCCGCACAGCTGTAATGATCCGACGCCTGAGCGTAAAGCAGGGGATGCTGTTGCAAGTGTGTTCATCGCCATCGTATTACTGGTAAGCCTTCAGCAAACGATCGGCCTGCTTCTGGGCAGCTTCCAGTGCTTCTGCCGGGGTTTTCGTCTGGGTTATCGCGGCTTCAATGGCGTGGTTCAGCGCCTCCTGAATTTGCACGCTGTTATAGGTCGAGAGTTCTGGCTGGGCATAGTTAAGTTGCTCACGTGCCACCAGCGCCTGCGGAACCTGTTTCACATAGTCTTTCATGGCTGGCGTTTCCCAGGCGGCGGGTGAAGTCGCGACATAACCGGTAGCAATACTCCAGCGAGCAGCCTGTTCAGGGGCGGTGACCCAACGGATAAACGCCATGGCGGCTTTCTGCTGTGCCGGGGATGCATTTTTGAAGACATACAGATTACCGCCACCGGTCGGGCTTCCGCGCTGTGTCTTTTCAGGAAGCATCGCGACACCAAACGGGAACGTCGCATTTTTACGCACCACGCTCAGATTACCCGTGGTGGTCACCATCATCGCGGTTTTGCCACTCAAAAAATCTTGTGGCGTGGTGCCCCATGCCACGGCGCCTTTAGGTGAAACGCCCTCTTTCTGACCGAGATCGGTTAGCCACTGTAGCGTTTCAATGTTCCCGGGCTTATTAAAATACACGGCCGTGCCCTTGCCATTATCAAGATGCGCGCCATTGGTCGCAGCAAACCCCTGAAACACCCAATAGCCATTTGGCGTAGTCGGGATTTCGATGCCCCACTGGCTGACGTTTTGCCCGTCTTTCACGACCAGCTTTTTGCCAAAGTCCACCACCTGCTGCCAGTTCGCAGGCGGCGTATCAGCATCCAGACCCGCTTTTTCAAACGCCTGCTTATTCCAGTACAGCACCACGGTCGAGCGCTGAAAAGGAACGCCCCAGACTTTTCCATTGATATGGCGTAAGAAAGCAGGATAGAAACTGTCGATCCATTTCTTACCCTCATCGTCTTTGGCCAGATCGCTGGCCGCGACAATCGCCCCCGCATCCATCAGTGAATAAGCTTCGATATCGCCAATAACGGCCATTTGTGGCGCATTACCGCCACGAAAAGCGGTCAATGCTTTGGTCACCGTCGTGGCGTAGTCACCGGTATAGACCGGCTGAATACTGACTTCGGGATGAATTTTTTCGAAATCGGCAACCAGTGCTTCAACGGTGTGGCTGATCTCGCCTCCCACTGCGATGGGATAATACATTTGCAGTTTTACCGGATCGGCAGCAAAAACTGACGCGCTGGTTGCGATAAGCAATGCAGGAAGCAGATGTGACAGACGAATAGCAGACATGATTTTCCCTTAGGTAAAAAGATCGTTAAACCGCGTATTTTTTGGACGAAACAGACATCAGCTGTTCTGCATGCAAACAGCGTTTACCGTTATCGGTGGAAAACAGGTATTGCTTATCAGCAGGCCATTGCAGCCCCACCAGGCTTCCCTCACTGAACCGTTTCATCCCTGCTACCGTCACCGTTAATGTTTCGTGGCTGTGAGCAAGCTGGCACATTAATAAGGTATCAGCCCCCATATATTCGTAACTCACCACGCTGGCCGTCAGCACCGCGCCATCAGCGTTAATAAGCTGAATATCTTCAGCCCGAATGCCCAGACTGAGTGCGCCGGCGGTGAAACCTTCGACGACAGGCTCCCTGAGCGGACTCAGATAGTGGTTCGCGTTGTGGCAGGCGAGCGGCAGGATGTTCATGGGCGGTGCGCCAATAAACTGTGCCGCGAACACGCTGGCAGGGTTGTTGTAGAGATTATCAGGTGTGTCGTGCTGCTCAATTCGTCCCGCGTTCAGCAAAATAATGCTGTCCGCCATGCTCATGGCTTCCGTCTGATCGTGAGTGACATAGATCATTGTCAGACCCAACTTCTTCTGTAAGGCACGGATCTCACGGCGCATGCTTTGGCGTAGCTTGGCATCAAGGTTAGAAAGGGGTTCATCCATCAGGCAGAGCGTATTGTTGGCGATAACGGCTCGCCCCAGTGCCACACGCTGTTGTTGACCACCGGACAACTGGGACGGCAAGCGATCCAGCAACGCCTCCAGTTCCATCAACTTACTGACCCGACTCAGACGATCGGCAAACGTGAGCTTATCTTCACCGCGGGCTTTTAAGCCAAATAACAAATTTTCTTTAACGCTCAGGTGAGGAAAAAGCGCATAAGACTGAAACACCATGGAGAGCTTGCGTTGGGAGGGGGGCAAATGGGTGATATCCACATGATTGAAACTCACCGAACCCGTGTCGGCCGTCTCCAGGCCGGCAATAGTGCGCAGCAGCGTCGATTTACCACAGCCTGAAGGCCCCAACAGAGCAACGAACGTCCCTTCGGCGGCGTCAAAATGGATATTATCCAGTGCGATTTTCTCGCCCCAGCTCTTGGTGATGTGATGAAGCGCCAGATGGCTCATACATGCGCCGCTTTGCAAATAAGAATTGCAGTAAGCTAGCCGAGAAAAATGAACGATTTATGGCTGAAAAATGACAGAAAAAAGATGCACCCATTGATTAATCATGCGGGCTTATCCTTCCCTGCCTTACCAGGCCGCCGTCGCGACCAAGCTTTTCCTCTTGTTCCTGACAGCGAATGAACGCAGAAAGCGGCATCCTGACAACCTGTCGTGCCCATAAGTGACGTTGAACGTCTTGACTGACCAGCCGAGACTGCATGCGATTCTGCTGCACGACAGGGCTGGGGCTCACGTAGTACGTTCGGCAGCATCCCGGATGCTATAAGAAATGACCAGACGCATGCAAAGCGCCAGAGACTCACACAACGTCTCGGAATCCTCGCTGCAGCCACAGAGAAAGGGCTGCAACGACTGTTCACTGCCGGAAACAGACACAGGTTGAATATTTCCGCTTAGTAGGTAGACTGGTATACATACCACTAACAAAGGTTATCGTCATGCCAACTCAATCTGCCAGCGCAGAAACTGCTTATGATAAGTTGCTCAGTGCGGCGCGCGTGCTGTTTTACAACCACGGCATTAACGGGACAGGTATCGATGCCATCGTAAAGCGGGCCGGGGTCGCCAAAAAAAGCTTATATAACAACTTTGCCTCTAAAGATGAGCTGGTCGCGATTTATCTCAGGGTTCGTCACGAGGAATGGCTTGCCTTGTACAAAAATCGTCTGGACCTTGCCATGACGCCGAAAGAACGGGTACTGGCCGTATTCGCGGCTTATGAGGACCATGCTGAATTTGCCTATGAAAACGGTTTTCGCGGATGTGGCCTGCTGAACGCAGCAGCAGAGTTGCCCGCCAGCGCGCCGGGACGACAGGCCGTTCGTGAGCACAAGGAGGAAGTGGAGGCGATTCTGACCGCGCATCTGACAGACCTGATGATGGGTGATGCAGAAAGCGCGCGCAAGATGGCACGGCACTTCGCTTTTCTACTGGAAGGCAGCATTTCACGAGCCGGGCTGGAAGGTAACAGCGACTGCGTGAGTCAGGCCGGTATGATTGCTGAACAACTGATGGAGGCATACTGATGCCTGCATCCGTACACCAAACGGGTGGCGCAACGGCCGTCATTATCGCGGCTGCGCTCTGGGGAACGACCGGTACAGCCGCCACCTTTGCCCCGGCTTTAAGCCCGCTCGCCGTGGGCTCGGTGGCAATGGGTATCGGTGGACTGTTCCAGGGACTTATCGCTGCAACCCCGCTTATTCGACAGCGGCGACTGATTTTTCGGCATTGGCCTTTTCTGCTGACGGGTGCCCTCGCAGTGGCGGTTTATCCGCTCGCTTTTTATGCGTCTATGCGTTATGCCGGGGTCGCTGTCGGCACTGTCATTTCCATCGGCTCCGCCCCGCTACTGTCAGCCCTCATTGAGTACCGTCTTGAAGGCGTACGTCTCACAAAGCAGTGGGCAGGCGGTGCCGCTACAGGGCTTGCCGGCATGATCCTGCTTTGCCTTGCGGAAAGCGGTGGGCACAGTACTGGACAAGGTTCTGCAATGACGGGCATTACGCTGGGGCTGCTGGCTGGTTTTACCTATGCCCTTTATTCGTGGTCTGCGCGGCGGTTAATGCAGGGCGGCATAGCTCCACGCGCGGCAATGGGGGCGACCTTTGGGGCGGGCGGTATCCTGCTTGTCCCTGTCCTTCTGATGACCGGCGCACCGCTTCTGGAAACCTGGAATAATGCCGCCGTCGGGATATATATGGCGCTGGTTCCAATGTTTCTGGGATATCTCTGCTATGGCTACGGACTGGCGCGCATCCCGGCCAGCATGGCAACCACGATCACGCTGCTGGAGCCGGTCGTGGCCGCTCTGCTGACCATTCTGCTTGTCGGGGAAAGGCTGCCGCTTTCAGGTTGGGCCGGTGTAGGACTCATTATTGCCTGCCTGGGTGTGATCACCTTTCCAGCGGGCAAGCGCGCCTCCCCTTCAGCCCAGCGCCGGGCTGATAACCTTTAATCTGGGGACAGGAAAAAGTAGGAAAAAGCGGCCTTCGATGCATTCTGGGCTCTCGACATACGCACGGGCGCTCTCATTAAGCTTGAGGAAAGCAAAACCCGCCTTGATAACTGACTCCGTCCCTGAACCTGAGCAGAGGTGTCCTGTGGCGCCTGTATCAACGATAACGCCCAGGATTTACAGGGCCCCAGGGTAATCTGCATAGTCAATCCGGATACGATGAAGACAGGACCAGAGAAATCGAATGTTCTGCTGCCTGGCGTCTCCGAGGGTTCAGGCGGGACGATACCTTTCGCTTTTTGCTCATGGCTGACATTACCAACATCAGCAGCGATGTCTCAGCCCTCTCGGTCTGCCCTTATCAAATATAAAACGCCTGTTGCAAGGCATCAGGCGTTTAAAAGCTGCCAGATTTCGATCTTTATCAGAACCTTTTATGGCCTACTTTTATCAGAACTGCTCCCAGTTTTGATCCTGTCCGCCAACCACTGCGGTCTGCGGTTTCTTAAAAACCGGCGACGATACCGCTGCGGCGCGGTTTTGCTCCCGATTATTACTGGCTAACTGACCCGCAAGCGTAATCGTGAAGGCACCCACTAAATGACCCAGCGTGGAGGCCTGATCTATCAGAGAACGCGATGCTGCGGAGGCCTGCTCAACCAGTGCGGCGTTTTGCTGTGTCGCTCCATCCATCTGATTTACGGCCTGATGGACCTGGCTGATGCCTTGCGACTGTTCTCCGGCGGCTACGGATATTTCATCCACCAGATCAGTGACCTGCCGCACCGCATCATTCATGCGTGACATGTTAGAGCCTACCCCTTCCGCCTGCTCAGAACCGGCCTCGACAAAGCCCATTGATGACTCAATCAACTCCTTGATTTCACGAGCTGAAGAGGATGAGCGCTGTGCAAGATTACGAACCTCACCCGCCACGACCGCAAATCCCCGCCCCTGCTCACCAGCACGTGCAGCCTCAACGGCGGCATTCAGCGCCAGGATGTTGGTCTGGAAGGCAATCCCTTCAATGAGTGCAATGATGTCAGTGATTTTGGCTGAGCTTGCCCTGATGTCACTCATAGTGGACAGTAGTGTGCGGACACGACCAGCACTGTCTTCTGAGATATCCCGGGCGTTTTTCGCCAACTGACTGGCAAGACGCGTATTTTCAGCGGTCTGACGGACGGTTTCGCTAAGCTCGGACATACTCGCTGCTGTCTGCTCCAGGGAGGCCGCCTGCTCTTCCGTACGGGAGGACAGGTCTTCATTACCCGCCGAAATCTGTGCAGAAGCAGAGCTTACCGACTGAGCAGAAGCTTCCACCTTAGACAGTGAATCTGAAACATTCTCAATCAGATGGTTGAAGGCCCTTGCCGTCAGGCCGATTTCATCATGACGTGACTCATCAACCCTGAGAGTCAGGTCGAGTTTTTCACTGGCCTCTTCCATGGTCTGACGCATGCCGTTCAACTGACGGCGTATAGACATGATGGTTTTGATCGTGAAAAAACCCAATACAAGGATGACGGCGCCAGAGCCGGCAATCAGTCCCCATAGAGTCGTATAGTAGATATGGGTATTGGTTTCATCCAGTTGAGTGCCGATATCAATATTTATCTGCAGTTGCTTACGGTAACTGCTTGTAAGCGTGCGAATGGCTTCACTCAGATTTTTACTGCTTTCATCTGAGTTCGCCGTCGATGATGACTGGGGAATCCTGTTGGTCTGCAGGAAAGGCAGCAGCCTGTCATGAATGTTTTTAATCATGACGAACGCCTCTTTGGTCAGCCGCAGATCTTCGTCGCTGGATATATCATTCTCAAGATAATGCTGATTGAGGGTATTAAGGCGCTCAACCGTTTTGTTCATTTCTGATTCAATTTGCCCCTGCCTGGCAGGGTCTTTTGCGCCCTGATAGTCGTATAGCTTAATGAGAAGTTCATTGTTCTCATCAATCAGTACGTTTAAGTCGATGATCGAAGGTATGGCGTTAATCTGAACATAGTGAAAGCGATACTGGAAGCCAGTAACGACCACGATGGAAATAATAACCATAGAAACGAGAGAAGCTGAGAGCAGAGAAAACGTAAGATAAAGTCGCTGTGAAATTGTCATAACTCACCCTGTGTGTATTTAAAAAATAAAAAACCAACGCTTAGTAAATCGTCGAAATCAACGAAAACTTGATTTTTTTAGAGAGAGGCTGGTGAGTTATGGAGATGAGTAGAGTGAGAATGTGCAGGGCCTGAACATAAACGTGAATATCGCGTAAAACCCAGGGCTAACAAAGCCGCGAAAGGCTGCTCAAGTTTCGCTTTCTGCTGAATGTGGACATTGCGCAATAAGCTGGCTGTTTTTTGCCTGAATGGGCACGGCTCACCCTTTTCACTCAGTTAGGCTAATGCAGCTTTTCATCGCTTATGATAAAAAAGATAACCCGCACTAAGGAGATTTTTATGTATCTGGATGATATTCCTTCTTCTTTTCGGCAGCATGACATGCTTTATCTGACAGCGCCTGACCTGGGCCGTGCAGAAGAAATGCAACGAAAACTGAATGCGTTCAGCTCACTTCATCATGAGTTCTTACTCTGGTCTCCGGGTTTTCACTCTATTGATTCAGTTGAGAAAAACATGGCAGATGCCGCAGATAACTTCCTGAATGACAGAGACGAATATAAGTTTTTAATCATTGAACGCAAGTCAGATGAACTCTTAGGCTGCATAAGCTTGTTCATCCGCAATCAGGCTATCCCTTACGTCGAAATCGGCTACTGGCTTGCAACCAATGCACTGGGCAAAGGCATCATGCCCGAAGCGTGCAAACTGGCCACTAAAATAGCCTCCGATTTTTTGCACGCAAAGAGAATTGAAATTCGTGTCGCGGGACGTAATGTGCGGAGTCAGTCCGTTGCATTAAAATGCGGTTTCAAACTGGAAGCCAGACTGGTTAACGAGCGCCTCGACAGCATGGGAATGACTGACGATACCTTGATCTACAGATATGGCGGTTGACTCTCCCCATCCTGTGAAGTCAGCCTTTCGCTGAGCGCGGCTCTAGACTGTTACGCATGTCCGCTTTATGCCGGGACGGGTCGTTACCCTCAAATCAACCCATCTGTGTCCTCTCACCCACGGTTTCCCTTTCCGGCGAGCCACAGGAGAAAGAACGAATGATTAAGCGCGCCCAGGGTAAAGAGTCAGGCTGCTTATTTGGTGAATGATGAGGAGATTAGTTTGATACCCAGTATGCCCAGGACCGCTGAGGAAACGCGATCAACTGACGTCTTGATACGTAAATATACCTGACGCGGTTTCTCGGCAGACAGCGCGACAGAAACGATGGAGTACCAGACAAAATCGATCAAAAAGCTCATCAGAGGGATGACGACATAAAACAGTAGCGGGATATTTTTAGGCAAAAGGGCACTAAAAATAGAGGCAAAGATAATGGCTGTTTTGGGATTGCTCAGTTGTGTTAACAACCCATCTCTGAATGTTTTTAGCCATGTCTTGCTGTGCCCATTTTGTCCATTCAACGCGAGGTGTACAGGCTGAGATGCACCTTTGAAGATGTTAAAAGCCAGCCATAATAAGTAAAACCCGCCCGCCACCTTCATAACCACAAACAGTTCCGGCACCAAAAGTAGCAGCCTCTGTAGCCCAAGCATCGCGACCAGGGCAAAAATCGCAGCACCAACGCCAGTGCCTAAAGCGGTCACGATTCCGTGAAGACGAGAATGCACAACAGCATTTCTGGCAACATAGATAAAGCTTGGGCCGGGGCTTATCACCCCCATAATCAGAACGGCAGCAATGGCCATAAGGCTTGAAATCAACATCCTGGACCTCGGTAGGGAATAATCAGAGCGGCTATTCTAAAGGAAATGATCCGTTTTCACAGGGTGGATTGTGTTGTCTCCGGGATTCGAAAACGAAACAGGCCCGATGAAGCAGCTTCTTGCTCGTCACTATCGTTCATCGCTCACCACCCAGGCGCATCGGTTTAATACCTTTGCTGGTTACCCACGAACAGCCTGACTCACCTGTTAAATTTGTTATTAATCGGCAGCTTAAAGCCAGTGCGGTTAAAGAGGTGCCAGTCTGTATTTGCTATCCTTGGGAAACGAATTCTTGGGTTACCCTTTTTGGAGCAATAATGGGCGATATTATTAATCTGTTCACCAGCCATAAAAGTGAGCGCAGCTTTACCGATAAACCTGTTGACGATGCCATCCTTGATCGCATTATCAGCACCGCCTATCGCGCCCCTACCTCCGTTAACTCACAACAGGTTTCACTGGTGGTTACGCGGGATGCCGCTCAACGTCAGGCCATTTCAGAGATTGCCGGTGGACAGCCCTGGATTGCCAAAGCGCCCGTTTTTATCACCGTCGTTCTCGATATGCATAAATCCCGGGTCGCCATGGCGGCTGTGGGCAAAGAGCAGGTTGCTCAGGACAGCATTGAAAGTATTGTTTCTGGCGCGACTGACGTAGGCATTGCACTAGGCAGTATTATGGCCGCTGCGCGGGCGGAAGGTTTAGGCATCGTGCCCATCGGGGGAATTCGCCGCGATCCGGACGCGATGATCGAACTGCTTAATTTGCCGGAATATACTTTCCCTGTCGCGGGCGTCGTTATCGGTTACGTCGACCAGCCCGCTTTCCAGAAGCCGCGCCTGCCTCTGCAGACCTTCCGTCACGAAGAAAGCTATCACACCGAAGGTCTGGAACAGCAGATCGCCGCTTACAATGCCGAAATGGTTCAGCACTGGCAAGCCACCGGGCGAGCAGACGGCGAAAGCTGGAGCGACAGCGTGAGCGGATATTACCAGCACATCTATTTCCCAAAAGTCCTGCCTGCACTGCACAAACAGGGATTTGGTAGCGACAAATAACCGTTATTCGTCCGGGCAATGCCCGGGCGATGTCTTTCCCTCTGGCTCAACTCTCACAGGCTAACCCCTTGCCCCGTTTCGCCCCTCGTGTTTGGCACGATAGAGCGCTTCATCCGCCCGTTTAATTAATCGTTCCGCCCTTTCTGGCCCTTCCCCTGCCACCGTTGTTGCCACGCCGGCACTCAGCGTGACGCACCCGGTTTCCAGCCCTGTCGAGCTGTGCGGTATCGCTAACTTCCTGACGGCCTCAACCACGCTTGAGGCTATTTTTAACGCATCCGCGGCGCAGGTGTCGGCTAACACGATGGCAAATTCTTCTCCGCCATAGCGTGCGGCGATATCGATGCGGCGCTGGGCAAACGTCTTCAGTAAGCGTCCTACTTGTTGTAAACAGGCGTCACCCGCGACATGGCCGTAGGTATCGTTGTAGCGTTTGAAATAATCGATATCGAAAAGGATTAATGATACCTGCCCACCGCTACTGCGGCCGTGCAGCAGGCTTTTTATCAGAAAGTGGTCAAAGTACCGGCGGTTAGCCAGCCCCGTAAGCCCATCGCCGTTTGCCAGATTCTCCAGTGAATGATTCGCTTCGGTCAGTTCATCCCTGAGATGGGTTAATTCAATTTGATAGCGTAAGCTACGTTTGGCCTCATGCCGTATCAACATCCACAGCAGAATGATCGCCATCAGAAGCACCAGGCTTAATACTACGCCCTGAACCCGGCTTTCGGCCCAGCTAATCAAAAGCCCCTCTTTGTCAAATCCTGCAGCGACAACCAAGGGGTAACGGCTTGAACTGGCGAAACCAAAAATGCGGGTTACGCCGTCAACCTTCGCTTTCCACTGGCCGCTGCCGCGTTCGGCATTGGCTAACAGCTGGTGAAAAAGCGGGCTGGAGGAGAGATTTTTACCAATGTAGCTGTTCGACAAAGGACGAGCATAGAGCACGGTGCTGTCTGCCAGCATCAGCGCCAGTAAGTCCTTGGGACCAATAACAAAATAATCGTAGTAGTGACGAAAGTAATCGATGCTCACCGTGGCAAGGAGTACACCACGGAATCCCTGGTAGGTATCACTGACGCGCAGCGAAACAGGAATAACGTAGCGGCCCGAACTGCGGCTTCGTAATGCAGGCCCCACGTGCAGGCTGTTGCGTGGATTGTTGCGATGATAGCTGAAATACTCACGGTCGGCGTTATTTCCTGAAAACGACTGCATTAACGAACTGGCGACCCATCGCCCCTGCGCATCGTAATAGAAAATACCCTCCAGCTGCGGCAGGCGGCTCTGTAACGTCCGCATAATGTCGTTGAGGGTTGAGACATTTCCGCCCGTCTCTGCCTGAGACTCGATTTCACGCTGGACTTCACGCAGCGACAGTTCCGTTTGCAGAAAGGTATCTTCGGCCTGACGGGCCTGAGCCAAAGAAAGATCAATGGCGCGTTCTTCAGTGATACGAACCGTTCTTTGCCAGTCCTGGTAAAGCGTCCAGACATTGATCACAATAACGCCAATCGTCAATAAACTTCCCGCCAGGGTAATGCTTCTGAGCAGTGGTGAAAGGCGCATCATCGCCGCATCTTTTTTTCGACGTAATTCCATGCTGGTTAACCCTTCTCTCGCCACGGGATAATGCAACATATCAGAAACAACGTGTTATCAATAACATCCTGACAGGCCATTTATATCTGCTGTTTTCAGTTTAGATTAAGACAGGAACGCCGGCATCGCCTTGCGCCTGTTCAGAGTACAGGCAGCAGGCTCTGATAGCAGGCTGATGGTGCCAGCCTCACCGGTCGGGCGTATCGGGGAACGCGCAGATGTCGAGGCAGCGCTCCACGTCATCCATGACATGGAGAAGGAGAGGTTAACGTCGGCGGCGCCACCACCAAAACAGCAGCAGTCCGATCGTCAGCACAACTACTGCCAACCCTGCGCGGGCTATCGGTAAAAGCAGTGACGGCTCGCCGCCCTGACGCAGTGATTTCACCCGTTCCGGGGTAATGCGCACGGCACTGTTGCCTATATCCTGCATGACATAATTCGTGACGTCGGCAATTTGCGTATTATCCAGCGTATGGGCAAAACCAATCATGCCCTGACCGTTTGCGGGCCAGACACCTTCAAGCACGGCCATGGCAACGTTATCGGCCGTAGGCTTTTCCAGGATCGGATGTTTACTCAGGGCAGGTAAACCATTCAGGCCCTGTCCCTCAAGGTTATGGCAGGCGGCACAGTTGTTGCGGTATACGCGCTCGCCATCCGTTAAATCGGACAGCATGTCTGGCGTATCATCTCCGGTCACCGGCGTGAGTCCGCTAGCCGGTTCCTGAACATCTGAATCCGCGTCAGCCTCGCCTTCTTCCTGATCGGCGGCAGGCATCAGGTAGGTTGCTATGGCCGCCCGATCTTCCGGCGTCATACGCGAAAAACTCTTGTCTATCGCTTCAAGCATCGGCCCCGCTGCCGTCGCACCGTTATCGGCGTGACCGCTCGCCAGATAAGCTGCCAGCGATTCCCGTGACCACTGATCGTCACTCTGTAAGGTATTGGCGGTGATGTCAGGCGCAAACCACGTCCCTAAAGAGGCGCCCTGTAACGATTTGCTCTGCTGCTCAGCCATCAAAAAATTGCGCGGCGTATGGCAGGTGCTGCAGTGCGTTAGCCCTTCGACCAGGTAAGCCCCCCTGTTCCATTCCGCGGACTGGCTGGGATCGGGCTTGAAGGGTTTTGTGTCCAGGAAGAGGAAATTCCACGCCGCCATACTAAAGCGCAGATTAAACGGAAACGGCAAATCGGTTTTTTCTGGCTGGCTATCGACCGCTTTCACACCATGCATAAAGTAAGCATAAAGCGCAGACACATCGCTATCACTCACTTTGGCATAGGCGGTGTAAGGCATAGCCGGATACAAATGACTGCCATCGGCACGAATGCCCCTGCGTAGCGCATCGGCAAACTGTTTTTCAGTATAGTGACCAATACCGGCTGTTTTCGAGGGCGTGATATTGGTGCTAAAAATAATGCCTAAAGGGCTACCGATGGCATGGCCGCCGCTGAACGGCGCTTTGCCTTCCTCTGTGTGGCAGGCCGCACAATCCCCAGCCACAGCAAGATATTCCCCTCGTTTTATGAGGTCAGTCTGGCTTTCCGCCCACGCGCTACTCTGAGTTGCAGTCAGCATTAGCAGCGTGGCGGGCAGCAATCGGCTCAATCGCTTACCCATGCTGCGTCTCCTGCAAAATCTTATCAGCGGTACGCAGCGCAAGCGCCATGGCGGTGAGCGTGACATTACAGGTGCCGACCGTTGGCATCACGCCGGTACCGACCATAAACAGGTTTTCATGATCGTGCGCCCGTCCCCAGACATCGGTTACGCTGGTTGCCGGATCGAGTCCCATCGACAACGTACCGATGATATGTTGACGGTTCGAAAATTTACCGCTTTTGCTGTGTCGGATATTGGTCGCACCCAGTTTTGCCGCTATCGCATCGTAGCACTCTCGCGTTTTTTCCGTGCCCTTCTGCACATAGTCATCCACATCCCAGAACAGCGCAGGCGTGGGTAATCCTAATGCATCTTTATTGCTGCTCAGGGTCACGCGGTTATCGGGATTGGGGAGCTGTTCCAGCGCATTTTTAATGCTCAGTCGGCGGGCCGCACGAAAACGAACCTGCTCCTGGAGTTTTTTACCAAAGTACCCCTCTTCCAGCACTTCCTTCGTCACCGCCGCCACCTGTGATGCATTGGAGATATCCAGACGGAATGGCGCATGTTCGCGGCGGAATTCGCCGTCTCTGAACTGCCCTATTGAACAGGGACTGACAGGTCCGCGTCCGGGCCAAATCTCTTCATCCACGTCGAAGGTAACGCCAATGGCGGGATGGTCGCAGAGATTACGACCAACATTGTCACGGGCATTGCCAATCCCGTGCGGAAATTTATCGCTGGTCGACATCAGTAAAAGCTTTGGCGTTTCAATCGCATTGGCCGCCAGAACAAATGTCTGTGCCGTAATGCGATGGCTGGTTTTATTCCAGTCATAATAGTGGGCGGCAACAATCCTGCCCTGCGCGTCATGCTCAAGCTTATACACGACCGCCTCGGTGATCACCTGAACGCCTGTGTCCTCAGCCTGCTGAGCGGCCAGACCGCCGTGATACTGAGCATCAATCGGACACACCGGCATACAGTTGTTGTTACCGCAGCAGGCCGGGCGACCATCGTAACTGCGACTGTTGCGTCCCGTGCTGTCGTCCAGCACGGTGAAGTCAGGTGCCAGTCTGGCCGTGACGCGTTGCTGAAGCCATGAAGCCGGCACGCGCGCCATCGGAAACGGTTTACTGCGTGGCGAGCCGTTATCAGGTGAACCGCCGACGCCGGCAATGACCTCCGCCTCATAGTAATAGGGCTCCAAATCCTGATAGCCGATCGGCCAGTCTTTGCCCACGCCATAAAGGGTATGCTGCTGAAAATCATTTGGCACAAAGCGCCACAGCTGAGCGGCCCAGTGCCAGCTGGTGCCGCCAAAAATACGGATGTATTGCGCATTAAACGCCTGCGGACCGAGCTGTTGCAGATAATCATTAGGCTCAGGCGTATAGCGTGGCTGAGGTGCCATGGGAGAAAAGGGATAAGGTGACATAAAGTCAGACTTAAAGGCGGAACTGCGAAAGCGCTCGACCAGTTCATCGCGCCCAATTTTCGGCCCGGACTCAAGTAATACAACGGATTTACCCGCTTTGGCCAGTCGGGTAGCCAGCAAAGCGCCATTTACGCCCGCGCCTATCACAACGACATCCGCCGACTCATTCTTCTTCATTGATGACAATACTCATAAAAAGGATCACGGTTGACTCGCCCAGCTGCCGCAGACGCCATAGGAGAAGCTCGGCGGTACCAGTTTGTCATTCACAATTTGATTCGCGAGCGTGTTTATGTAGGTGATGTAGCGTGCATTTTTGCCTTTGCCCACAACCCCGGTGTACCAGCCGCTCAGGATAGTGCCCGCCAGCTTCGCGCTACCTGCGTCACTCTCAGCAAACGGCAGGCGTTCCTGTTGCAACAGATCGGGCTGATGGGTCAGCAGGTTACTCAAACGCAAAAGCGCAGAGGAGAAATTCTTTTGGGTCTGACTCAACGTGTCATACAGCGCAGCACCCACGGTTTCGTTAAGTTCATCCTGCTGAGTAAGCTGCTGAGAAACCTGCATAAAGATATCCAGCTCATCTGTCTGGGCATCGGGCTGGGCGGCGTTGAGGCGAGCAAGAGGGAGCAGATGTCCGGCAGCGCTGGTTACAGCAACCAGACCGACCATCTTCAGCACGCGTCGGCGTGAATAGTGATTCATCATATCTTCCAGTAAAAGCCACCTGTCGCTGGCAGCAAATCAGCCTGCGTAATACGGATTATTATGCTGGCAGCGCGCATAATATTTGGGCCAGGATTCACAGCAATTCCCTGCCGCGTTCGCACCTGAAGCCGCTGGTTAAGCGCCAATTCAACAGCATAATGGTTGGTGAGTCTGCCATCTGCCGCTTTCAGTCTGCGGGATCATGAACGTCTCTTTCTCAATGATCCACTGGTAATTAACTAAATGTTAACAATCCGCTGAGGATAAACCAGATAGTTGCTTGGGTTATAAATATATTAAATCGATATTAAACAAATTTGATACAAAGCGGAACTGAGAGCACGCTGGCCCATGTGGCATTTTCAGGCTATGGAGGGCGATCGTTGTCTTTGAAGCGGAGTGAAGTAAACTGCCATTCTGCCCTGCTGCAGCGGCATACGTTCTCAAGCAAACGGAGTTGATCATGCCCCCATTACGTTTACTGTTATCAGAATCGAACGATCCCTGGTTTAACCTGGCGGTAGAAGAGTGTATTTTTCGCCAGATGCCGGCTAACCAGCGCGTACTGTTTTTGTGGCGTAATGCGGAAACGGTGGTCATTGGTCGGGCGCAGAACCCGTGGAAAGAGTGCAATACACGTCGTATGGCAGAGGACGGTATTAAGCTGGCGCGACGCAGCAGTGGAGGCGGCGCGGTGTTTCACGATCTGGGCAACTGCTGCTTTACCTTTATGGCGGGCAAGCCAGGTTACGATAAAAGTGTCTCAACCGCTATCATCCTGCAGGCACTGGCAACGCTGGGCGTCAATGCGCAGGCTTCAGGACGAAACGATCTGGTGATCGACACCGGTGACGGCGTGCGCAAAATATCCGGCTCTGCTTATCGCGAAACGCCCGACCGTGGCTTTCATCACGGCACAGTTCTAATTAATTCCGATCTGTCGCGCCTGGCTGATTATCTCAATCCCGACGTGAAAAAGTTACAGGCGAAAGGCATCGCCTCCGTGCGAGCACGCGTGACAAACCTGCAAACGCTGGTGCCCAATATCAGCTACGAACGCCTTTGCCATGCCATCACGGAAGCCTGTTTTGAACACTTTGCCACTCGCGGTGAACCCGATGTTATTTCTCCTGATAACCTGCCGGATCTGCCGGGCTTTGAACAACAGTTTGCCCGTCAAAGCAGTTGGGCGTGGAATTTTGGCCAGGCGCCAGACTTTTCGCATCTTCTGGATCATCGCTTTGTATGGGGCGGCGTGGAGATACATTTTGATGTTGAACGGGGCGCCATTAGCCGCTGTCAGATATTTAGCGACAGCCTGAACCCTGCGCCACTGGAGGTGCTGGCCTCCCGCTTACAGGGTGCAGCCTATCAGCCTGACGTTATGGCTCAGCATGTAGAAACGTTGAAAACGGACTATCCGCTGCAGCAGCACGAACTGGATGAGCTTGCACAATGGCTGGTGACAAGTCTCCGCTGACAGTCCGGTGAGCGAGGTAGCGTTTGCCCGGCTCAGCAGCAGAAATGGGCCGCGTCAGACGATTGCCTGCGGCTGCTCAGGTTCAACTTAGCTTCCCGTATTGACGCGTTTGCCGATATCTTTCAATTGCGAATATTTTTCAAGCAATCGCGGTCCATCATCCAGGCTCATGGCAAACATCCACAGATAGGTCATGACCGAATAGATGTGCCCTGCGTCACCCATCCCTTTACGGGTCATGGACAGGATGGTAAAGGCAAACAGCAGCGCCGCTGCTGTACCTATCGTTATAAAACCTAACGCCTCGCGATCGGATAGCCCTATGCGTAATCGCGCCAGTACGCCGTAGTGTTTCGCCAGAGCGGGTGCCTGGGCAACGGTGACCAGGCTAACCTCTTTTTCAAGCCGGTTATTCAGACGGCCAAACAGCGCTTCGTTCTTGCGCGAGAAGCCCGGCAGAAAGCAGGCAAGTATCAACAAAATGATCAGACAGCCCACGCCCGTCCAGAACTCAATTACCAGAAGCATAATGGCTGCGCCGCTAATCGATGCCAGAGAGGTGATCAGCGTTGGCAGATGCAGCTCAAAAAAATCGACAAACTCACGTGACAATGTCACGCGAGCGGCGATAGTGGAAGCATTTTGCTTCTCGTGACGTTGTGCCACGATAACCGGCACGGCCAGTTCGGCATAAATACGGGCGAAGGTGCGGGTATCAACGCTGCGTCTTGCGGCGCCTAGTGCCCACATTGCAAAGACCATGACCGCATAAAGCACAGCATGAAGCGCCTGCCCGGTGACAATGGCGTTAATGGCGAACCCGGCTAACAGCGGATAAAGCAGGTAGGTAACGTTTTCCGCCACCACTAACAGCAGGGTAAGAACGAGCTTTTTACTGTGACGACGTCCCAGCATCTTGAGGGTGGCAATGGCATTTTGCGGCGCCGTCTCCGGCGTTATTGTTTTGTGAGAACACATGATTTTCTTTTGGTAAACGGTTAAAATTGAGCGGTCGCTCAATAGCCAGCGCATCGTATTTGAGCGATTGCTCAAAGTCAATCCAGGAGTCACAATGAAAGCATCAACGGCAACATCTGGAGAAACACGCAAAGAGACGATTATTGCGGGCGCCATCGCGCTGTTTATCGAGAAGGGAATTGAAAAAACCACGACACGTGACTTAACGGAATCGCTGGGTATTTCACGCAGCCATATTTATCACTACTTTCCTGACTGGCACACGCTCACCCTGACTGCGCTGGAGCACTTTATGCAGCGCGAGTTGGATGATTTCACCCTTGAGCTGGCCGCGCTGGATCCTGTGCAGCAACTACACTCTATGATTGAAGGCCACATTCCTGACACATCAGATTCAGTCTGGCGGCTTTATGCTTCCTTCTGGCAAATGGCCAGCCATAATGCCGATTACGCTGAACTGGCCGACAAGATTATCGCCGGTTGGGATGCGTTGCTCTGCAAGATTATTCGCGCAGGCGTTGAACAAGGGTGCTTGCATACGGATGATGTGGCACGCAGCGCACGCCAGCTTAACGCCTTACTCAACGGCTACGCCGATCTGCTGAGTATTACGTCTTCACCCGCGCGAATTGAGCAGGCGTTGGCCGACATTCACCACTTTGTGCAATTTATGCGTTAACGGAGCGGGAAGTCAGTAAAGCGCCGTTTTCTTCTTTATTGCCATTAATTAAATGTTAAATAGAAGTTATACGAATGATGTGCAGTACGCTTTAAATGTGTCATTCAAATGGCGCGCGCTTTACATTTTGTGGCTTGATTAATCTCAAATTTTATCGCTTATTCGCGCAGAAACGCTTGCTAACACAGTTTATTTTTCTCGCCCAGACTGATGCTGAAATGCGATAAGCAGGTGTTTTTTGGCGCTTTATTGTTTACAGGTTTTGATAAAAGTGGCTGCCCTGGCCGTTAATTTGGGTCTAAGTCGCTGGTTTATAAAGTAAATACATTAACAAATCCTCATAAAATTAATCATTGAGTCCTGTGATAAAAACCAATATATTGGCCGCGTTTTTAACACTAGCTCTAAATTTTATTCACTTATCCAACTGCAGCGTGATGCCACGCCCGGTTGTAGGAGAGATATGATGACGGATAAAGTCCGTATTGATAGTTTGAATGCGAATACATTAAACGGTAACAATGAGTCTTATCTGGCCCGCCAGGCCGAGTTTGAATCAAATGTTCGAAGTTATCCGCGTAAATTACCATTAGCGATTGCGAAAGCTAATGGTGTCTGGATCACAGACGTCGAGAACAAACAGTATCTTGACTGTCTTGCCGGTGCCGGAACGCTTGCGTTAGGTCATAATCACCCTGACGTACTGCAAAGCATCCAAAATGTCATTACCAGCGGCTTGCCGTTACATACTCTGGATCTGACCACGCCACTCAAAGATGCGTTTTCAGAATACCTGCTCTCCCTGTTACCGGGTCAGGGCAAAGAATACTGCCTGCAATTCACCGGTCCTTCCGGCGCGGATGCCGTTGAAGCCGCTATCAAGCTGGCGAAGAAGCATACAGGCCGTTCAGGGGTGATCAGCTTCTCCGGGGGTTATCACGGCATGACGCACGGTGCGCTTTCTGTCACCGGTAACCTGTCACCGAAAGAAGCCGTTAACGGCATGATGCCTGAAGTGCAGTTTATGCCTTATCCGCACCTGTACCGTTGCCCGCTGGGCATTGGTGGTGACGCGGGCGTAAAAGCGCTGACCTACTACTTCGAAAACCTGATCAACGACGTTGAAAGTGGTGTGCGTAAACCTGCGGCCGTGATCCTTGAAGCGGTTCAGGGTGAAGGCGGCGTGAACCCTGCCCCGGCTGAATGGCTGCAGCGCATCCGTAAAGTTACCCAGGAACACGGTATTCTGCTGATTCTGGATGAAGTTCAGGCAGGTTTTGCCCGCACTGGTAAATTCTTTGCGTTCGAGCATGCCGGTATTGAGCCCGATATCATTGTAATGTCAAAAGCCGTCGGCGGCGGTTTGCCGCTTGCCGTGCTGGGGATCAAAAAGCAGTTTGATGCCTGGTCACCTGGCCACCACACCGGGACATTCCGTGGCAACCAACTGGCCATGGCAACCGGCCTGACCACGCTGAAGCTGCTGAAAGAAAACAACATCGCTGGCAGCGTCGCTGAAAAAGGTGAGTGGCTGAAAGGCAAACTTGCCGAACTGCAGAAACGTTATCCTGCCATCGGTAACGTTCGCGGTCTTGGCCTGATGATCGGTATTGAAATGGTCAAGCCGAACGAAGCGCAGGATCATATGGGCTGCTACCCGGCCGATGGCGATTTATCGGCTCTGGTACAGAAGAAATGCTTTGAAAACGGTCTGATCCTTGAGCGCGGGGGACGTCACGGTTGCGTATTGCGTCTGCTGCCTTCCCTGTTGATCAATCATGACGAAATGCAGATTTTCCTGGATAAGTTCGAAAGCGCCCTGCTTGCCGCTGGCGTCGAAGCAGTTTGAGTGGAGTAAATTCGATGTCACGGTCAAATCCGATTCTGGCGTCCTCAGTGCAAAGCACTGAGGCTTACCAGCAGGCTATCGCACAAAGCAGTGCGGCAGTGGTTAAGTGGCTGGAACAGCCTGAAATGTATCAGGGTAAAACAGTTGCTGAACTGCGCGAACGTATCCAACTGGACTTTAATCCCGAGGGCCTGGGCAACCAGGCCGCCATTGAGCGCGCGATTGAGTATTTCCTGAAAGACAGTCTGTCGGTCCATCACCCACAGTGTGTGGCGCATTTGCACTGCCCGAGTCTGGTCATTAGCCAGGCTGCCGAGGTGCTAATTAACGCGACGAACCAGAGTATGGATTCCTGGGATCAGGCGCCTTCTGCCACCCTGATTGAAATGAAGCTGATTGAATGGCTGCGTTCACAGGTGGGTTATCAGGCAGGCGATGCTGGTGTGTTCACCAGCGGCGGCACCCAGAGCAATCTGATGGGGCTGATGCTGGCGCGTGATGCCTTCTTTGCCCGTCAGGGCCATTCTGTTCAGCAGGACGGACTGATCGGCGATCTCAGAAAGATCAAAGTCTTTTGTTCAGAGAATGCCCACTTCTCCGTGCAGAAGAACATGGCACTCCTCGGCCTGGGCTACCAGTCCGTGACGTTAGTGAAATGCGATGAGTTTGCACGCATGGACATGACCGATCTGGCTGACAAACTGGCACAGGCGAAAGCCAATGATGAACAGGTGCTGGCCATTGTCGCGACAGCAGGCACCACCGACGCCGGTGCTATCGATCCGCTGCGTGATATCGTCAAACTGGCCGCAGAGCAGAAAATCTGGGTGCACGTTGACGCGGCCTGGGGCGGTGCATTGCTGCTGTCAGAGAAGTATCGTCATTATCTGGACGGGCTGGACCTGGTGGATTCCGTTACGCTGGACTTCCACAAACAGTTTTTCCAGACCATCAGCTGCGGTGCTTTTCTGTTAAAAGAAGCCCGTCACTATGAGCTGATGCGCTATCAGGCGGCATACCTGAACTCTGAGTTTGATGAAGCACAGGGCGTGCCGAATCTGGTTTCGAAATCGTTGCAGACCACCCGTCGTTTTGATGCGCTGAAACTGTGGATGGGACTGGAAGCCCTCGGTCAGAAGCAGTACGCCGCCATTATCGACCATGGCGTAACGCTGGCTCAGCAGGTGGCGCAGTTTGTTGAGCAGCACGACGCGCTGGAACTGGTTATGAAACCTCAACTGGCGAGCGTCCTGTTCCGTTATCGTCCACAACAGATGGCGGAGTGGAGCGATGCCGACGTTGCGCTGTTCAATCAGCGTATTGGCGATGCTCTGCTGGAATCAGGTCGCGCCAACGTTGGCGTGACCGAGCATAACGGCGTTACCTGTCTGAAAATGACGTTGTTAAATCCAACCGTGACGCTGGAAGATATTACCGTCCTGCTGGCACTGCTTGAGAAAACAGCCCAGTCATTACGCTAAGTGCTTTATCATGCCGGTGACAGTGTCACCGGCATAGCGCTTTTATTTCCCATGCTGCTGGCGCATGAGTCCGCTGCACCCTCCCTCTGAATGCCTCCCTGCCCCTTTAATCAACAGGTTATCATCTGTTTGGACGTCACGGCGTTGATGGACTTGCCGTTTGCAGGTCTCTGAAGGGCGAAGAAAAAGCGCAGCACCTATGGGATATCGCGCAGCACCGGTGTGATCATCTCCGTGGCCGAAAACAGCGAGAACGGCTGACGCAGAAACGTTATCGTCCTTCTGTTGATAACCGGAGGATCACAATGACCTATCAAATCTCAGGCCTGAAAGCCGATGCTTTCACTCACCTTTACGGACAGAACGAGCGCTATTTAAAACAACATGGCGTAATGAGGCTGAAAGTAGAAAACGCTCCTGGCTATCCCGACAGAATTTCACTGCGTGATATCCCGGCGGGTGAAACCGCGCTGCTGATTAATCATCTCTATCAACCGGCCCGAACGCCTTATTATGGTTCTCATGCGATCTACCTCTGGGAGCACTGTACCCAACAGGGCATTTACATTAATGCATTACCCCCGGTCATGACGCACCGGCTTCTTTCGTTACGGGGCTTTGATGCGCAAGATTTACTGATCCAGGCAGACGTCTGCGAAGGAAAAGCAGCAGACGAAATGATAACGCACTTTTTTAGCCACCCGACGGTGCGCTATATCCAGGTCCATAACGCCAGGCAGGGATGTTATTCCTGCCGGGTAGATCGTTGTGAGTAACGGGTCCGGCAGTGACCGGGGGAAGGCGAAAGGTGCGCTTCGTCTGTTTTGTTCCCGAAGTCGGTGAGGCGCAGAGAGTGAAATGATACAGCGCGCTCAGATAGTCCAGGAATGCGTGCAGCAGATTTTCAGAACAGACAGCGAATATGTTCAGTCAGCGCTTGCACCCTGAGGCACCATACTGCAGGATCGGTTTTTTACCGCATTTATCGGAAAGACTATGACCGTTCACGCCTCTAAAGATCCCCTGCATGGCGTTACGCTTGAAATGCAGGTCAACAGCCTTGTCGCACAGTATGGCTGGCCTGAACTGAGTAAGCGCATCAATATTAACTGTTTTAAAAACGACCCCAGCGTGAAGTCCAGCCTGAAGTTTTTACGCCGTACGCCGTGGGCGCGGGCAGAAGTGGAAGCGCTCTATCTGGCTTCGCTGAGTGAATCTCAGCCGGATTCTGCGCCCCCAGCCAGTGATGATCCCTGGGCTAACTGGCGCGAAGATAAAACCTGAAAACGTGTTAACGCCCTTCTAAACAAAAAAAAGCCCGCGTCACAGATGGCGCGGGCTTAGTTTCGTTCAGATGACTGTATTACAGCGCCATATCGTGCTTCGCCGAGACTGGGGCTTTTTCGCTGTTAGCAGCGGGCGCTTCAGTTGGCTGATTGCCCATCTGAATAACCGGCGGCTTGGTCAGCTGCAGCGTTGCTGCCGTTTCATCCCAGACCTGCTGCGTGAGCGCAGGGTTGTCGTTCAGTTTCTGGCCGTAAGCAGGAACGATTTTACGGATTTTTTCCTGCCATTCTGCTGACTTGAATTGTTCAGGGAACAGTTTCTGCATCACATTGATCGCGATAGGTGCAGCCGTGGATGCGCCAGGCGATGCACCCAGCAATGCGGCAACGGTTTTCTGCTGATCGGTCACAATTTCCGTACCCAGTTTCAGCACGCCGCCTTTATCTGCATCCTTTTTGATGATCTGCACGCGCTGACCGGCCTGAATCAGTTTCCAGTCTTCTTTCTTCGCTTCAGGATAGTACTCTTTCAGCGCGGCAAAACGGTCATCATCGCTCAACATAACCTGACCGATCAGGTATTTGACCAGGTCAAAGTTATCCATGCCTACGTGGGTCATCGGCATAAAATTGTGGGTGGTCGTTGTGCTCAGTAAATCAAATAACGAACCATTTTTCAGGAACTTGGTTGAGAACGTTGCGAAAGGTCCAAACAGCACGACACGCTTACCATCAAGGTAACGGGTATCCAGATGCGGAACCGACATCGGTGGCGCACCCACGGAAGCCTGACCATACACTTTTGCCAGATGGCGATCGGCAATCGCGCTATTCTCTGTCACCAGGAAGGATCCCCCTACCGGGAAACCTGCGTAATTGTCGGCTTCCGGAATACCGGTTTTTTGCAGCAGTTTAAGCGCACCGCCACCTGCACCGATAAAGACGTATTTCGCGTCTACGGTACGTTCGCCGCCATTTTTGGCGTCTTTAATGGTAACGTGCCAGGAATTATCACTGTTACGTTTAAAATCGGTCACTTCCGAAGAGGTTTCCAGGCGGAAATTATCGTTCTTCTTCAGGCTGCCAATTAACTGACGGGTGATTTCACCATAGTTAACGTCGGTTCCTACTGGCGTCCAGGTAGCAGCCACTTTTTGTTGTGGATCGCGACCTTCCATAACCAGCGGCGCCCACTGCGCGATCTGCTTGTGATCGGTTGAGAACTTCATGCCTTGGAACAGCACAGTTTTCTGCAGTGCGGCATAGCGTTTCGTCAGATAATCAACGTTATCGCCCCAGACAAAGCTCATGTGCGGCGTTGAGTTAATGAACGAACGCGGATTATTTAACACGCCGTCTTTAACCTGAGAGCTCCAGAACTGACGAGAAATCATGAAGGCTTCGTTGATTTCCAGCGCTTTGGTCACGTCAATAGAACCGTCTGCACGCTCTGGCGTGTAGTTCAGTTCCATGTTGGCTGAGTGGCCGGTACCGGCGTTGTTCCAGCCGTTAGAAGATTCCAGCGCTACGCCATCAAGTTTCTCAACCATGATCTGTTTCCAGCCCGGTTGCAGCTCTTCCAGCAGGGTGCCCAGAGAGGCGCTCATGATACCGCCGCCAATCAGCAGAACATCTGTTTTTTCTGGTGAATTTTCAGCGTGGGTCACTGAAGAAACGAGTAACGCTGCAAGCGACAGTGCAGGTACAAATTTAGTTGATTTAATCATTAGGGATCTACGATTTCGTGGAGAACTAGTTAAAAAAAGTTCCGAAACTTTAAAATATTGTTATTTCGTAGTTAATATGAAAATAGTTAAAAAATTAAAAGACAGGATTTTGCAGTTAATTTAGTTACAAAAGATTAACTTTGTTATCGATATATTTTAACCACACAATAAAGGGGCGTTTCGAAATATACAATGCCCTAACACAAATATTCTCTGTGGCGATGAATAAACGGAAATGGCGGCGCCTGACCGGAAAGTGGGGTTATTTACTGCGGCAAACGTGCATTAACATGTACGGAACAGGATGAGGCGGTTGACGAAAAAGTATGGGCAGTACACGCAACCTGATGTCCCTGAACGATAAGCCTTCAGGGACATGGATTAGTGGCGAATCAGCGCCAGTTCGTCTTCACTCAGGCCGGTCATCTTCATAACCGTCTCACGGTCAAGACCGCTTTGAAGCATAGTGCGGGCGATTTTCAGCGTCGCTTCGCGCTCTCCCTCTGAGCGGCCTTCTTCGCGACCCAGTTGGATGCCTTTTTCCATGCCTTTTTCCATGCCTTTTTGTTCGAGTTGCTGCGCAATGGTCATCAGTGCGTCTCCGTGTTGTGGCACGCGATGTGCCAGTTCTCTTACCAATGCTTCGGCGTCGGCGGTTTCTCCCGCCTGCACGATATAGTGTATCAGCGATACGACCTGTGATGAAGAAAGATAGCCCGCCAGTAAGACCGGGACAAGCTTATCAACCAACTCCGCTAAATCGCGCTGGTGGATATGTTTCTGAAGCAGGGTTAACGCGGCCATACTGCGGTGCTCTGCAATCTCCTCGTCAGGAATAATCGTGACATCCACCAGCGGAAAAGCCGTGCTATAGAGCCGGTTGGCCAGCGCAGGATCGGTAAATTCATCCAGCCAGCGCGTGGAATAAGGATAAGGACGACGTTTCCCGGTATAGAACAAGACAGGGATGACCAGCGGCAATTTTTTATGGCCGGCTTCAAGGTGGCGCTGCATCGCCGCCACGGCATAACGCAGCAGCCTGAATGCCATGTGCTTATCCGGTGAGGACTGATGTTCGATCAGGACGTGAACATAGCCGTCATCGCCTTGTGCGGTTTTCAGGCTGTACAACACGTCGCTGAAATATTGGCGAAGATCATCTTCAACGAAAGATCCGGATTCGAGTTTTAACGTGCTGAGATCGCACACGGCCCGTAATTCCGCAGGCAGGTGCAATTCCATAAAATCACGCGCAATCTCTGGCTGCGTAAGAAACTGGCGGAAGGTGGCATCGTGAGGCGTGGGTGTACTGTTTTTTTTCTTCATCTGTCCTGACTCTGCAAGCGCAACCTGGCGTAATGCTTACCGGCGCGAAAACGAATATGTCGATTCACACATACATTTTGTCCAGCACTCTCTGATTTACCTGCCATGCTGTCAGTATGATTTACAGGCGTTGTCCGTCATCATGCCAGATATCCACGGTTAAAAGCACGCTAACCTGCTTAATTTACTGGATTTCAGGCGCAAACTGTACTGGTGCCACGACTTCGCGTATGTTGCAACGCGTACCTCAACACATCTGATGCTGACTATGAATGACTCCCGGCCACAACGATCATTAAAGAAGCGCCCAATGAAGCTCAGCACCCTGTCGTCATTGATGATGGCGGCCGTGCTGATGACCGTAATATTAAGCGTCCATCTGCTTTATTACATTCAGATCGATAACTTCACCCGTTCGCATTTGAAAGATAAAGCGATGGCGGTGGCGCGCACTCTGGCCGACAGCCCGGAGATTCAGCAGGCCCTGACGCGGCCAGACGGAAGCACCATCATTCAGCCGATCGCGCAGGCAACGCGAAAACGTAACGATTTGCTGTTTGTCGTCGTCACCGACATGCGCGGTATTCGCTTCTCTCACCCGAACCCTGAAGTGGTTAATCAGCACTTTGTCGGGGACGATATTAAACCGGCGTTACGCGGCAGGGAGAATGTCGCGGTGAATCATGGCGTACTGGTTGAGGCGCTCAGGGTATTTACGCCCGTTTTCAATCAGGCGCATCAGCAAATTGGCGTGGTGGCAATTGGGATCTCGGTGAATGACGTCGCGGCGCAAATTGCGAAAAGCCGCTGGAATATTCTCTGGACCGTGCTGTTTGGCGGGCTGGTTGGCATGCTCGGCATATTAATCTTAGTGAAACGCTTAAAGCACATCTTACTGGGATTAGAGCCGTATGAGATTTCCAGCTTGTTTGAAGAGCGTCAGGCTATTCTCGATTCGATTAAAGAAGGTGTAATTGCGGTTGACGATCAATCCCGCGTCAGCCTGATTAATCAGGCTGCGCAGCAGCTGTTAAAAGAAACCACCCGCGAAGCATTTCTGAGCGGTGACCGCGTGCCGGAAAATGCACAGATGCTGACGCATTTACGCGATGCATTGCACGAAGGCAAAGCCTCTTATGACGAAGAGCTCAACGTACGCGGCAAAATACTGATCAGTAACACCGTGCCGGTGCGCAGTCGTGACAGTATTATTGGGGCAGTGAGCACATTCAGGGATAAAACAGAAATCAGCCAGCTAATGCAGCGTCTCGACGGCATGGTAAACTATGTCGATGCACTGCGGGAGCGATCCCATGAATTCATGAACAAGCTGCATGTGATTCTTGGTCTGCTGCACATGAAAAACTATGCGCAGATGGAAGAGTACATCCTTAAAACGGCCAATAACTATCAAACGGAAATAGGTTCGCTGCTACAGAAGATTAAGTCGCCTGTTATTGCAGGCTTCCTGTTGAGCAAAATTAACCGCGTAACAGATGAAGGCCACCAGCTGATCCTGAGCGAAGCCAGCTATCTGCCCGACAACGGCAGTGAACAGCAAATCGCAGCACTTATCACGGTACTGGGCAATCTGATTGAAAACGCGCTGGAAGCGCTTGATCCGGAAATGGAAGGGGAAATCCATGTCATGCTGCATTATCAAAACGGCTGGCTGTCGTGCGAGGTCAGTGACGATGGCCCCGGTATTCCTGCCGATCAGCTCGCCGTCATTTTCGAACGCGGCGTCTCTACTAAAGGTGAAGATCGTGGCGTTGGACTGTTTTTACTCAAGCAACAAACGGAAAGTCTGGGCGGTAACGTCAGCGTGGAATCAGAACCGGGCGTTTATACCCAGTTTCTGGTTCAGCTTCCGTGGGAAAGAGGGAATATTAGCGAATGATCAATGTGTTAGTCGTAGACGATGATGCCATGGTGGCCGAACTGAACCGATGCTATATCGGGCAGATTGACGGTTTTACCTGCTGTGGTACCGCGTCCACCTTACAGCAAGCCAAAGAGCGCCTGTTGCAGACAGATCCGCCCGTTGATCTTATTTTGCTGGATATCTATATGCAGCAGGAAAACGGACTGGACCTGTTGCCAGAGCTGCGCAGTGCGGGGCGTCCGGTTGACGTCATTATCATCTCATCCGCTGCCGATGCGGCGACCATTAAAACGTCGCTGAACTACGGCGTTGTGGATTATCTGATAAAACCCTTTCAGTTTTCCCGCTTTGAAGAGGCGCTGACCGGATGGCGTCAGAAAAAACGGCTGATGGATAATCATCAGTTTTATCAGCAGGCCGATGTGGATCAACTGCTGCATGGTAATCAGGCCAATGCCAGCGAGACAAAACGCCTGCCAAAAGGGCTGACGCCACAGACATTACGCACGCTGTGTTTGTGGATTGATGCGCACCCCGGTACCGAGTTTTCTACCGATGAGCTGGCCACTGAGGTGAATATTTCTCGCGTATCGTGCCGTAAATACCTGATTTGGCTGGCGCAGAGCAATATTTTGTTTACCAGTATTCACTACGGCGTCACGGGACGTCCGGTGTATCGCTATCGTCTGCAGCCGGAGTACCACACGCTTTTACGCCAGTACTGTCAATGACGGAGCTGAAAGCGGTTATCCAGTAAGGTGAAGTGAAAGTGACGTTGTGACGAGCAAATGACCTGCTTGTCGCGCGTCACGAAGACAGCCTCAATATCAGGATGGCTTTTCAGATACGCAATGCCCTTCTCAACGCCCATGCCATAAATCAGCGTGGTATAAATATCACCGTCGATCGACTGGTCGGAAATAATGGTCACGCTATACAGCTCATTATCCAGCGGATAGCCGGTATGTCTGTCAAGAATATGGTGATAACAGACGCCATCCTGTTCGAAGTAACGTTCGTAGATCCCGGACGTCACCACGGATTTGTTCACAACATGAATGACACCAATCAGGGCATCCTGGGCCGCAAAAGGGGTTTTCAGACCAATTGCCCATCCCTGCTGCGGCGCATCACGAGGTGCGCCTAACGTTTGCACGTTGCCGCCAAGGTTAATCAACGCACTATCGACGCCCTGCTGCTGCAAAAAAGCCTGCACCCGATCGGCAATGTAGCCTTTGGCGATGGCGCCCAGATCAATTTCCATCCCCGTTTTGTTCAGAAACACCGAACGCGTGTCCGCATCAAGCTGGACATTTTCAGGACAGGTTAAGGGCAACGTTGCCAGTATTGTCTCCCGCGCAGGAACGCAGTCACCCTGAAAGCCAATTTTCCAGCATTTCACCAGCGGGCCAATCGTGAGATTAAAACTGCTGTCTGGTAACAGACTGACGTTAAGTGCGCGCTGAATTAAATCAAAGACGGGTTGACTGACGCTCACGGGATGCTGACCGGCAGCATGGTTAATCGCCATCACTTCGGAGTGCGTCCGGTTAACCGTCAGCAGATTTTCGTACTGTTTGATTAATCTGAAAGCCTGTGCCGCAAGCTTTTCGTCGTGCTCGAATAGCTTAAGCAGAATGGGCGATCCCATCAGGACGGCGGAATAAGCACAGACTTGCGACTCGGTTTGCATAAGCGACACCGCTCTGGGAGGGAATAAAACCGGCACCTGCATGCGGCCAGATGCCGGCGGTGACGACTAGCGTTTGGCTAACGCCGCAGCGTTGGCACCTGCCAGAATACCAAAGATGATGATGTCCGCAACCGCGTTACCACCGATACGGTTTGCACCGTGGATCCCGCCGACAACTTCACCGCACGCCCAGGCACCGTGGATTGGCTGTTTATGGCTGTCGAGCACGGCTGTGGTGGTATCAATGGTGACGCCACCCATTGTGTGGTGAACACCGGGCGCGATGCGGATCGCATGGAAAGGGCCCTCGTTCAACGGATGACGCAGCGCGGTCTGACGATCGAAGTCCGCGTCTTTCTGCTGTATCACAAAGCCGTTATAGCGATGCAGCGTTTCTTCCAGCGTCCGGTGTTCCATATTCAGTTTCACCGCCAGCTCGCCTACGGTTGGCGCGCTGATGACAAATCCTTTGGCAATATACTCATCGGCCGCTTTGTTATTCATACGAACCTGCTCATCGAAGACAATCCAGGCGCTTTTCTCCGGCAGTGCAATAATCTGCGCAGAAACTTTATCGCGGGTTTCCATCTCATTACAGAAGCGCTGTCCCGCCTGGCTGACCAGAATGGCCCCACCGCCACGAATAGACTCTGACACCAGATAGGATGTGGTTTGCTCAACCGTTGGGTGAATCTGAATCTCGCCCATATCCACGGTATCCGCACCAATTTTTTGCAGCATCGCAATGCCTGCGCCAGTGGCCCCTTTATGGTTGGTGGTGACAAAGCCATCCAGCTCAGGGCGGTATTTCACCACCATTTCCCGGTTGGCGCTGAAGCCACCTGTTGCGACGATGACGCTTTTCGCATTGAGAATACGGCTGTCGTTGTATTCATCCACCACTTTGACACCGCTGACCGCGCCGTTGTCGAACAAAATTTCCTCTACGGCGGTTTCAAGCAGGACGTCAATATTACGGTTATTGATATTTTTCACTAACCCACTGATCAGGAAGCCGCCAACGGCCGAGCGGTCGGCAGGACGGTGCGTACGATCAATGCTCATGCCGCCGGTGATGGTGATGTCATTCAGTTCGATACCGTGATCGGCCAGCCAGTCAATGGCTTCAGGCGCCAAATCAACGAACTCGCGCAGCAGGGTCGGGTTGTTTTTGTACTTACCGCCCTTGAGCGTTTCCTCATAAAACAGTTCTTTGCTGTCTTCGATACCTTTCAGTTTCTGAAAACGCGTCTCGGCGGCGTTCATCCCTACGGATGCTTTGATCGTGTTACCGCCGATAGTGGGCATTTTCTCAATGACAACCACTTTGGCACCTTCATCATGCGCCTGAATGGCCGCGGCCAGACCGGCACCGCCGCTTCCCACGACCACCACATCATACTGTTGCGGTGCATTGGGATTACCGCCCTCTTCAATCACATGGGCTTTATTTGAAGTGGTCATTGCACGCGATACTGCTTTTTTCAGGGCCTCACTCTGCGTGGTCGCGCCGGTGATAGCATCAACGTGTGGGCTGTTAGCCACCAGAATACGATTACGCAGGCTTTCGAAGGTGGTAGTGAAGTCAACGTCCAGCGTGTCGTCCGGTACCAGCGAGATATCTGTAATACGGTCGGTATCCAGCGTGACGTTGATCTTCAGCTTAAGCGCTTCGGCCTCAACTTTTTCCTGATAAACACCGGCTTTGTATTTGCGTCCCGACTCACTCATATCGCGAATCATGGCGTCAACCAGCGAGAAACGCCACAGCGGTTCAGGGATCAACAACGCTTCACGCTGGTTACTGTCGATGTAAAGTTCAAGATGCTCATTATTGATAATGCGATCTGTCCAGTCGGGATAAGCGATGCAGGCTTTACCTATCGCAACCAGGTCATAGCCTTTTTCCAGTGCTTTTTCCGCATCTTCTTTGTTTACCACACCGCCAACGCCAATGACCGGCACTTTCGCCAGCGTTGGGGACCGCATGTTAATAAACTTCTCAATCAGCGGGGTTGGATCGGTGGTATCAACGATAGAGGGGCGCATAAGCTGCCCAACAGAAAAGTGGACATAATCGAGCCCGCGTGCCGCCAGCTTTTCCAGTAGGTACAGGGTGTCATCGAAACGGATGCCCGGGACTTCAAGTTCTTCAGGGGAAAAACGGTAGCCGATGATGAACCCGTTATGTGCAAATCGAGCGGCCATTTTATGGGTAATTTCGAGAACTTCCAGCGGAAAGCGGGCACGGTTATCGCGACTGCCGCCCCATTTGTCATCGCGTTGATTGGAATTGGGTGAGTAAAATTGCTGTATCAGATAGGTGTTTGCGCCATGAATTTCAACGCCATCAAATCCGGCTTTAATGGCGCGGTTAACGGCGTCACCAAATTTAGTGATCATGGTATCCACTTCTTCTGCCGTTAGCGCGCGCGGCGTCGTGGCACCCTCACGAGGTGCGGCAATGGCGCTTGGGGCGACAGGGGTTTTCCCCCCTATCAGCTCAGGCTCAACCATGCGGCCGCCGTGATAGATCTGCAAAATCGCTGTCGAACCTTCCTGCTTGATGGCGTCAGCAATTCGCTTTAGGCCCGGAATTTTGTTGTCGCTGTCGATGGCTATAGCCCCTGGAAACGCGGGACCTTTTGGATCGATAAAACAGCATTCAACAATGACCGTTCCGATGCTGCCAGCACGGGCACGATAATATTCAACCAGTTCACTGGTGACCGTTCCGTCATAAAAACCGGTGCAGGTTGTCATGGGTGCCATGATCAGGCGATTTTTTAAAACTGCGCCACGCGGCAACGTAATGGGATTGAGAATGGGGGTGAGTGTATTCATTGCGATTAACTCCAAAAATTCAAAACTCGGGAATTCTGTGCGGACGCTTTTTTTATTAATAAATAAGTGGTCCGATGTCATAACGCTAATATACCAATTATTTTAGTTTCATAAGTTTTAATTTTAGTTTTTTAACTTTTAAATATTTCAGGTTTACTATTTGATTAAAGCAGGATCGTGATGTATATTTATTGTTAATCAATAGTTAAAGAAAATCAATGAGAATTGGGAAATTAAAAATACTACAATAAAAACAATAGCTTAAACATATAATTTTGTTGCTCGCCCTTCCCTAAGTGAAGCTTAAAACCCTTATTCTTGCAGTTTAAATATTTGGCTCTAGGTTATTAATAATTTAGTTGTTAAAAATTTAATCGTATATTTTAACTTACTTGATCTGGATCAATATTCTGTTTTTAATTAATCGCATCATATCCACATGATCTTTTATAAATGCCTCCATCGCACCAGAGGACAAGTTAAAGAATTATAAGGCATCACGGTTTATTCTCATAATTTAGAATAAAAAAACCCCTGTGGACGAATTGCCGGGACGCTGCTCGAATTATCCTTAACACGTAGAAAAATACTATGAAAACACTCTCAAACGTCAAAGAGCCTCCAAAAGCAGCCCCTGCAGCTGCGGGCAAAAATAAAGCACTTATGCTTCTTTTGCCGGTTTTGGTCGCCGTCCTGTTGTTACTGGTCCCCGTGCCAGCGGGTCTTGAACCTTATGCATGGCACTTCTTTGCCATCTTCGTCGGCGTCATCGTCGGGCTGATTTTTGAACCCTTGCCCGGCGCAGTGATTGGTCTGACCGGCGTCGTCGTCATCGCCCTGTTCAGCCAGTTCCTGCTCTTTAGCCCGGCAGAACTGGCCAACCCCAAATTTAAAGTGGCAAGTGAGTCATTTAAATGGGCGGTCAGCGGCTTCGGTAACTCAACCGTCTGGCTGATTTTTGGCGCATTCATGTTCGCTGCGGGCTATGACAAGACCCAGTTCGGCCGCCGTCTGGCATTGATTCTGGTGAAATACCTGGGCCGCCGGAGTTTAACCCTCGGCTATGCCATCACCTTCGCGGATTTGCTGCTGGCCCCTTTCACCCCGTCGAACACGGCCCGCAGTGGCGGTACCATTTATCCCATCATTGCCAATCTGCCGCCGCTTTATGGTTCAAAACCCAATGACCCCAGCGCGCGTAAAATTGGATCTTATCTGATGTGGGTTGCTATCACCGCTGCCTGTATCACCAGCTCCATGTTCCTGTCCGCCCTGGCCCCCAACCTGCTCGCCCTTGCGCTGGTCAAAAGCGTCATTGGTTTTGATATCTCCTGGGGAATGTGGTTCCTTGCCTTTTTGCCACTGGGCCTGCTGTTGATTCTGACCATGCCGCTGCTGGCGTACTGGTTCTATCCGCCTGAAGTGAAGGTGAATGATGAAGTGCCTCGCTGGGCGATTGCTGAGCTGGAAAAACTGGGTAAGTTGACCCGTAATGAAATCCTGTTACTGGTGTTTGTTGTCTGTGCGCTACTGATGTGGATTTTTGCCACTGCCTGGATCGAACCGGCCATGGCCGCTCTGCTGGTGATTATCCTGATGCTGTGGACCGGGGTACTTAACTGGAACGACATCACCAGCAATAAAGCCGCCTGGAACACCTTTGCCTGGTTTGCCACACTGGTTGCGCTGGCCGATGGTTTAGCCCGCGTAGGCTTTATCGCCTGGCTAGGCAAAGAAGGGGGAATGTTACTGCAGGGATACGATCCTCAAGTGTCGGCTGTGGTGCTGTTGATTGCCTTCTTCCTGCTGCACTACCTGTTTGCCAGTACCACCGCGCATACGACCGCCTTGCTGCCTGCGATGTTAACCATTGCAGCTTCCATTCCAGGTATTAACATGCCCGTGTTTTGCCTGATGCTGTGTACTTCACTGGGTGTGATGGGGATTATCACCCCTTACGGTACCGGCCCAAGCCCTATTTATTACGGCAGCGGCTATTTACCTACGAAAGATTACTGGCGTCTGGGCACCATCTTTGGCGCTATCTTCCTGATTGCTATGATGCTCATCGCCTACCCCTGGATGGTGTGGATGTTCTGATTGTGTCAAATGCATTTCGACGCGTCATACGATAACATGCCAACACTTGCCAGCCTGTGCTTATGGCTGGCAAGCATAATAAACAACTCATTCGCCTTTGATGTTGCTCCTGTCAGCCTGCGTTAACGGAGCCAGCACGTCATTAAGTGAGATACTATGTCGAACAAACCTTTTTTTTATCAGAACCCCTTTCCTCTTGCCCACGAGGACACCGAATACTATTTGCTTAGCCCCGACCACGTTTCCGTGGCTGAGTTTGACGGCCAGTCCATATTAAAAGTGGACCCACAGGCATTGACGCTGCTGGCCCAGCAGGCCTTTCATGATGCGTCTTTTATGTTGCGCCCGGCCCACCAGCAGCAGGTTGCGTCAATTCTGGCTGACCCTGAAGCCAGCGATAACGATAAATACGTCGCTCTGCAGTTCTTACGAAACTCCGAGATCGCCGCTAAAGGTGTCTTGCCAACCTGCCAGGACACCGGCACTGCCATCATCATGGGCAAAAAAGGCCAGCGAGTGTGGACCGGTGGCGGTGACGAAGCCGCGCTGTCGCAAGGTATCTACAATACCTATATTGAAGATAACCTGCGTTACTCCCAAAACGCCGCGCTGGATATGTATAAAGAAGTGAACACCGGTACCAATCTTCCGGCGCAGATTGACCTCTACAGCGTGGACGGTGATGAATACAAATTCCTTTGCATCGCCAAAGGCGGCGGTTCCGCCAATAAAACCTATTTGTATCAGGAAACCAAAGCACTGCTCAGCCCCGGCAAGCTGAAAAATTATCTGGTCGATAAAATGCGTACGCTGGGTACTGCGGCTTGTCCTCCCTACCATATCGCCTTTGTCATTGGCGGCACCTCTGCCGAAAGTACGCTGAAAACCGTCAAGCTGGCATCGACTCACTACTATGATGGTTTACCTACAGAAGGTAACGAGCATGGTCAGGCGTTCCGTGATGTTCAGCTTGAGCAGGAGTTACTGGAAGCGGCGCAGCAGCTTGGGCTGGGAGCACAGTTCGGCGGCAAATATTTTGCACATGATATCCGCGTAGTGCGTTTGCCTCGCCACGGCGCATCCTGCCCGGTTGGCATGGGGGTTTCGTGCTCCGCTGACCGCAATATCAAAGCTAAAATCAACCGCGAGGGTATCTGGATTGAAAAACTGGAAGCCAATCCTGGGCGTTATATCCCTGAAGCACTGCGCAAGCAAGGTGAAGGCGAAGTGGTTCACATCGACCTGAATCGCCCGATGAATGACATCCTTGCCCAGCTTTCGGAATACCCGGTTTCGACACGTTTGTCCCTGACCGGGACCATCATCGTTGCGCGTGACATTGCCCATGCCAAACTAAAAGAACGCATTGATAACGGCGAAGGCTTGCCGCAGTACATTAAAGATCACCCTGTCTATTATGCGGGTCCGGCCAAAACACCGGAGGGTTACGCATCTGGCTCACTGGGCCCGACGACGGCAGGCCGCATGGATTCGTATGTCGATCTTTTGCAGGCGCATGGCGGCAGCAAAGTCATGCTGGCAAAAGGTAACCGTAGCCAGCAGGTCACCGATGCCTGCCACAAGCACGGCGGTTTTTACTTAGGCAGCATTGGTGGTCCGGCTGCCGTTCTGGCGCAGCAGAGCATCAAGAGTCTGGAGTGCGTGGAGTATGCCGAACTGGGGATGGAAGCTATCTGGAAAATAGAGGTCGAAAATTTCCCGGCCTTTATCCTGGTGGATGACAAAGGAAATGACTTCTTCCAGCATATCGAACGTGAGCACTGCTCGCGCTGTGTGAAATAAACACGCGGCGGTAAACATGATGAAACGGCCCCGTTACAGGGGCCGTTTTTTTATCATCGTTGCAGACGGAACATGGCGTCGCTTATGCTTTCGTCGCCTTCGGTCAGCTCAATAATTTTGCGCGAAATTTGCGGTGTTTCGACCAGAGCCACCAGCGTGGCGGCCACATCCTCACGCGGGACCGACCCGTAAGGAATGGCAAAATCTGCACGTACGGTGCCGCGCCCCGCCACATTGGTTAGCGTACCGGGACGAAGAATCACCCAGTCAAGTTGGCTTTCGACCAGGCGAACATCAGCCAGTCGCTTCACGCGCATGTAATTTTCGAAACCTTCAGATGTCTTTTCGCCACGTGCGGCATCCGGGAAGACTGAGACCAGCAAAAACCGCTTCACACCGGCCTTTTCGGCTGCGGCAACCGCCAGGGACAACCCCTCGCCGTCAATGGCGTTGGTCAGCTCAATCCCCGCGCCTCCCGCCCCAGCGCTAAAAATCACCACATCGTGGCCGGCCATTTTCTGCGCCAGTTGATCCACGGTCAGCTTCTGGAGATCCCCCGCCACGGGAACCGCTCCGGCGGATTTAAGTGCTTCAGCCTGCTCAGATTTACGATGCAGTGCAGAAACCGCATGTTGCTTAGCGCTGAGCTGTTTCGTCAGATGAGAGCCAACGTTGCCCGCCGCGCCAATAATAAAACATGTCGTCATCGTCCTGCTCCCTTGAAAAAGTCAGATATCAGTATAGACAATAAGCGCAGCGGTAATGAGCGCCCGTCGGGGCGCTCCAGGACATGATTAAGGAATGATTTTCTCATGCTTCAGCTTATCGAAAAGCTGAGTGAAGGAATCCAGAGTGCTCCGGTAGCCAGTAAAGCCCGCCTTGCGACTTTTACTCATATCGGTGAAGGCTTCCATGGGTCGCCCCAGATCCGCGTCGGTGTGCCACCATGAGGCCAGACGCGTGATATCCTGTTCACGCAGGTTTTCACGCTGAGCAAGCGCCTGCCATACGCTGGCCGCCTCCTGCATGCGCCCGTCAAGCGGCATCATTTTCGCCGGATAAGCGGCAGCCTCAAGACCAAAATACGCCGCCAGTTTTGGCCACATCCAGTTCCAGCGGAAAACGTCACCGTTTACCGCGTTGAAATCCTGATTTGCCGCGGCCGGGCTGGTCGCCGCCCACTCAAGTTGTTCAGCCAGAAGACCGGCGTCGGTCATATCCACCACGCCATTCCATTGCTCGGGTGAACCCGGGAAGATAAACGGCCAGCCTTTTTCTTTACATAAGGTGGCGTAAACGGCCAGAGTCTGCCCCATGTTCATGGCATTTCCGAGCGCATAGCCAATGATGGTATGCGGACGGTGGACGCTCCAGCGATAGCCATATTTTTCGGCGCCAGCGAAGACTTCATCCTCCTGGGCATAATAGAAGTTGTCTACCGGCTGACGACCCTGCTCTTCGCGGAAAGGCGTGACCGGCACAGCGCCTTTGCCGTAAGCTTCAAATGGCCCCAGATAGTGCTTAAGGCCCGTCACCAGCGCCACATGTGCGCCCTGGAGGCGTTCGCCAAGCGCTTCAATAACGTTGCGGATCATGCCGCCATTGACGCGGATATTCTCTTTTTCACTGTCCTGGCGCGCCCAGACGCTGAAGAACACTGCATCAGGTTTGACCGCTTTCAATGCCGTTTTTACCGCTTCAGGATCGGTTAAATCTGCGGTGAGGTTGCTGCAGCCCTCAGGTACCGCGCTGCGGCCCCGTGACAACCCGCTGACCTGCCAGCCTTCGTTATTTAGCCTTTCTGCTAACGCTCGACCAATCACACCACTGATTCCAACAATCAAAGCCTGCTTTTGCATGTTAATTCTCCTCTTTTTGCGTAATGCTAAGCGTAATAGAGAATTTCATTCCTATTTTGGGTAATAATTCACATCATTATCAACCTGAGTTCATCAATCATGCACGATCAGCGTCTTAAAGACATTGTTCCTTTTGTGGCCAGTGTAGAAAGCGGGAGTTTTACCGCTGCGGCTGCCCGTTTACATGTCACGGGTTCTGCCATCAGTAAAAGCGTTAGCCGACTGGAGATGCGACTGGGCTCGCGCCTGCTCGAACGCACAACGCGAAAACTGCAACTGACGGATGCGGGCAGCGCCTATTACCAAACCTGCTTACGCATCATGGAAGAGCTGGCCGAAGCAGAAGCCGTCCTGGCTGCGCAACGGATTATTCCTTCCGGCCGTCTGAGACTGGCCGTGCCGCATACTTATGGCCGGCTGAACGTGATGCCGTTGCTGATTCCGTTTTGTCAGCAGCATCCCGAGCTTGAATTGAGAATGAGTTTTTCAGATCGCTTCATCGATCTGTTTGATGAAGGCATCGACGTTGCGGTCAGAATTGGCGGCTCAGATGATTTACCCGCATCAATGGGCTGCCGTCATATTGGTCGTGAACGCATGGTGTTTTGTGCCTCGCCAGCGTGGCTGGAACGCGAAGGACGGCCGCAAAATGAACAGGCACTCATGCAGCATCGGGCCATTCTGTATGAACGGGCCGATAACACGCCAAAACCCTGGTTATTTAGTGGTAAAGACGGTCATTCGTACTGGCGGGACGTTCCCTTTCGCATGGCGCTGGCTGATGTGGATGCACAACTACAGGCAGTAATTGCCGGATTAGGCGTTGCACAAATGCCCTCGTGGCTGGTACAGAACGCCGTTGACAGTGGTGAACTGGAAATCTTACTGCCGCAGCAGCAACCCGAGGGGCTGCCACTCAGTGTGATTTGGCCCCGGCGTAAGCAGCTTCTGCCTAAAGTGGATGTTTTATTAACCACGCTAACGCAGTTAACCATTCGTTGATTGCGAGAGAATTTAATCGCTTTTTCACAGGGTGAGTAATGAGATATGGCGGATAATATAACGTCATTATAACCTTTATGCCTGTGCTGCCAGAATCGGATGGGCAGGTTAGGTCATAATATTTCAGTACTTTCTGGTCAACCCAATGGTGTTTATAACGGAGTGGCGCTAACGTAGAGGCATTCCAATCCGCTCAGGCGTAGGGACAAAGGCGATATGGCAGCAAGGGCGGTGAGCGTTAAAAAAATCAAAGGTTGTGAAACGTTGCCGGTACCTGACAGTGAACGGCTGCGTTTATGCTAAGTCTGCTCTTTCGCCTGATGGTACTGACTATAATGGCACTTACGCTGGCGGGATGCGCACGCTCAGATGCATTATGGGCGGTGACAGACAACGTTTGCATGGTGAACTATCACTACACTGGCCACCCGTCACCCTGTCAGCAAATCTATATTCCAGAGGGCAAACGGCAGGGTTTTAGCATTATTCAAAACCCTCGTTATCCCTATCATTTCATTCTGGTTCCCACGATTCCGGTATCCGGTATTGAAAGCCCGTGGCTATTCATGCCTGGCCGTCCAGATTATTTCGGCTACGCCTGGCTGATGCGTTATCAGTTGATGTCTCAATACGGCAGGCCTGTGCCGGAGGACATGCTGGGCATGGCAATCAACTCGGCCTGGGGCCGCAGTCAGAATCAGCTACATATCCACCTCACCTGCCTGCGAGAAGATGTTTACAGGCAGTTAAGGGCTGAACGTCCCTATATTCAGGATGCGTGGCATCCCCTGCCCGATAAGCTCTTAACGCATACTTATTACGCTCGCCGTGTCCTTCAACCTACAGCGATGGGCATTTACCCTATCGCGTCCGTTGCTCACTACTTTCGCCTGACGCCGCCTATGCTGGCTGAATATGGCGTCGCGTTAGTGCCGACAACGTTCTCGGGTGAAAAAGGGTTCATCCTGCTGGCAACCCGTCGCGGCTGGGATAAAGGCAATCGCGCCTCCGTTGAGTCTTTACTGGATAAGCGATGTGACATTCTGGGTTCGGGACCCGCAAAACCCTTACGTTTTAGATAATTAACTCACTTATGTAAAATGCGCTGAACCCACGCCCTCAACGCCTGATGTTCCCGAGGGTGATGGAAATTGTGTTCAGCCCCTTGCACCGTCGTTAGTACCGCTTTGTGGCGGTGTGCAAAGGTGACAACCGCACTGAAATCGGCAATCTGGTCCTGGCTTCCAACCATAATATTCAGGGGCAAGTTTTCTCCCGAAAACCGGTGCTGCTGAAGATACGCAAGATAATCGGCTCGAAAAACCGTGCCGTCAGAAGCAATGATGACCTTCTCGCGATTGAGCCGGGTTTCATCAACATCAGCCTTGACCATCATTTTTCTGATGAGACTGTCGAGATCGATAACAGGCGAAAGAAATAATGCCTGACTTATTTTTATTTTCTGAGCTGCAATCATGCTAAAACTGGCACCAATGCTGCAGGCAAATAGTGCCGTTGCACTGAATCGTTTCTGAGCATAAGCAAGCATGATTTTAATGTCATCAACGGCTTATGTTACATGGCATTCAGACTCTACATGACGCCTTTCACCATGAGCAGGAAGATCGAAAATCAGTATGCTATATCCCGCTTTTACAGCCTCAGATGCCAGAATCTCAATGCATTGATCTTCTTTATGGGAAAAATAGCCATGTACGGCAAGGATAAGCTTACCGCCTGCCCGATTACCCCAGTGAACGCAGGAATGCCCTGCACATGGCTTCGTGTCTTTAACATAGGGCTTCGCCTTCTTCAGCCTCTCACGTCCTCTGAGTCTAACCGGGCTCACAGCAGAAAATTTTGATTCTGAAACGCCTTAAACGGGACAGTTGTCGACGCCGCCAGAGAAGGTGGACAACAGTGTACCCCTGCATGGATACCTCTCACCGCAGAACGGCCTTCAGACCGCACCGCCGCTAGACCAGATTACATAAAAAGTGAATTTTTTCATTTTGTAACTTTAACGTTATGTTACTTGGTATTTTTGCTGCCATGATTCATTGCGTTACTTATTGAAATGTGTTGGTCACCCAAACCTTACTATTGCTACAGGGAAAATCACATGTCACAACGGTCACTTCAGGCACTGTGTCTGATGAGTTTTTTTCTGGCCGACGTCAGAGACGGTCTGGGACCATTTTTAGGCATTTTTCTGACAGAACGCCACTGGAGCCCGGATGAAATAGGCCTGGTCATGACCTCAGGCGGCATTGCAGGGCTCCTCTCAACGTTGCCCGCAGGCGTGGTGGCGGATGCAACGCGCTATAAACGTCTTGTCATCCTGACAGGATGCATCGTGATTACCGTTGCGACCTTATTACTCTGGTACAGCAACCAGTCCTGGACGGCGATCATTTCACAGATCGTTGCCGGTATTGCTGCCGCCTTTATTGGCCCGACCGTAGCAGGGATAACACTGGGCCTGACGGGGCAAAAAGGGTTCAACCACCAGATGGGGCGGAACGAGGCTTACAACCATGCCGGAAACACTCTGGCGGCTGTACTGGCAGGATTCGCTGCCTGGAAATGGGGGCTCGGCGCCGTTTTCATTTTAATGATGATAATGGCCGTCTTTGCCGCCATCGCGACGTTGGCGATACGTGGAGAGGATATCAATCATGAGGTTGCGCGCGGATTAGAAGACAATCAGTCTCAAAAGCCGACTCTGAGCCTGTGGATCCTGGCGCGCAAACCCGCACTGCTGGTAACCGGTCTGACTTTACTGCTGTTTCATCTGGCCAACGCCGCACTGTTGCCCATGCTGAGTATGCGCGTTGCCTCATCAACCGGGCCAGATGCGGTCGATCCCGGTTTGTATGCTGCGGCAACGGTTGTTATTTCTCAGCTGGTGATGATCCCTGTCGCGATTTACGTTTCACGCCGTGTGGATAAAATTGGCTATCGCTATTTGATCATGACGGCCCTGTTAATGATGCCGCTTCGGGCGCTTATTGCGGCAGAATTTCCAGAGACGCTATTCGTTATTCCAGTCCAGGTGCTTGATGGCATTGCGGCAGGAATACTGGGCGTTGCCGTGCCGGGCTACATTGTCTCCCTGCTGCGCGGAAGCGGGCACGTTAATGCGGGTCAGAGTGTGGTGATGCTAATGCAAGGCGTAGGTGCCTCCATGAGCCCGGCGATGACGGGGCTGATTGTGGCTCGCTATTCCTACAGTATTGCCTTTAGCGCATTGGGTTGTATCGCCCTGGTGGCCTTACTGCTGTGGTGGAGCACCGGACGAACGCCGGCGGCTGAACCGGCATAATTAAGGGTAATCTGCCAGCAATCTCACGCTGGCGGATTCTGGTTTGCCCCTGAATACCGCATGCTATAGGCGAATCCGCCATCCTGAATACCGTTTAAAAGGGACTCAGGCACCATCAGATGTACCAAAATGTAAACAAAGGTAAAAAATGATTTATGCCTATCTCACTTATTAATCACTCTTTTTTCCTGATTACTTGCAAAAAATTACATTCATGTACTATGTTTTCTCGCTGCGGTTAAGAACGCTCTATCATTAATGTCACTGGCCTCTTATAGCTTTCTCTTCCTTTATTTCCGTTAACCTCGCTGACTGGCTGCGAAAGCTATAGGTCGTCTTCATTTAAGTAGTTTGAGGAAAATATGGATACAAACCGTTCATCGTCACCCAGGCCTAAAAAACATTTCTGGAATAAAAAGCAAAAAAAACTCACGGTTGATGACATAACCGTTATCGATAATGACATGTTAAAACGCGCTGTCGGTGCCGCCGCATTAGGTAATGCCATGGAGTGGTTTGACTTTGGCGTCTACAGCTACCTGGCTGTTATCATTGGTAAGGTCTTTTTCCCCGATGCCAATACGGCAATTCAGTTGATCGCGACCTTTGGTACCTTTGCAGCGGCGTTTTTAGTCCGCCCACTGGGCGGTCTGGTATTCGGTCCGCTGGGTGACCGAATCGGACGTCAGAAAGTGCTGGCCATCACCATGATCATGATGTCGATAGGCACATTTTGCATCGGCATCATTCCATCCTATGCCTCAATCGGCATCATGGCACCCATCCTGCTGCTGGTGGCCCGACTCGTTCAGGGATTCTCTACCGGTGGCGAATATGGCGGTGCAGCAACCTTCATCGCAGAGTATTCGACAGATAAACGTCGTGGTTTTATGGGAAGCTTCCTGGAGTTCGGTACATTAGGCGGCTACCTGCTGGGTGCCTGTCTGGTGACCTTAATGACGAGCTTTATCTCATCAGAAGCCATGATGTCCTGGGGCTGGCGCGTGCCCTTCTTTATTGCCGCGCCCCTTGGCTTGTTCGGCCTGTATGTGCGTTTGAAACTCGAGGAAACACCGGCTTTCAAACAACATATGCAGAAGCAGGAGGAGCTGGAGCAGAGTAAACCGCGCCTGACGCTCTTCAAGATGTTAAGTAAGCACCGCGTGCCCATGATGAAGTGTATCGGGCTGGTCTTGTTGTTTAACGTTTCCAACTACATGCTGACCTCGTATATGCCCAGCTATCTTACCGGCGTACTGGGTTTACCTGAGCTCAGCGGGCTGCTGCTGGTGATGATCGTGATGTTTGTCATGATGCCGTTAACGCTGATGTGGGGCCGCTGGACCGATCGAATTGGTCGTCGCCCGGTGATTGGCTTCGGTGCAGTGGGCCTGATCCTGCTCGCTATCCCCAGCTTTATGTTGATCGGTTCACATAATATGTGGGCAGTCTTTGCCGGCCTGCTCATACTGGGTATTCTGCACACCTGCTTCAGTGGCACCATGCCCTCAACGCTACCCGCGCTTTTTGCCACTGATATTCGTTACAGTGCACTGGCGATCGGCTTCAATCTTTCGGTTTCACTGTTTGGCGGCACCACGCCTTTACTTACCGCATGGCTGGTTGATACCACGCAAAATACCATGATGCCGGCGTACTACATGATGGTTGCAGGTGTGGTGGGATTACTGACGATTCTGACGGTACGTGAAACGGCCCGTAAGCCCTTAACCGGCTCTTCTCCTGCTGTCGCAAGCGAAGCCGAAGCCCAAAGCCTGATTAATAAAATGGACAGAAAGGCTGAATCCGATCGACCCGCGCCAGCTGACGCGAAATAATCCGCCGTTTTCATCCAAAACACCCTGTCCGCAGGGTGTTTTTTTATGTGTACATTCAGTCTAGTCATTACCAAACCGGGCCACCGAGCTGGCCGCACCCAGGGCATGTCCTTTGAGTTTCTTCATCAGCTCGTCATGAGTCAAACCCGGTTCAAGCGCAGAGGGTGCAAGATCCGTGGCAATCAGCACGAAGTTATAGTGGTGAATGCCTGAACCGACAGGCGGACAGGGGCCGTAGTAATGGGCGGTGCCCGGTGAGTTTTTCCCACCCGTGTAACCTTTCCCCGTTGTCAGTTCACCCTGAGCAAAAGCACTGCGTTCAGAAGCAATGTTGTAAGCCACCATATGACTCACGCCGAGACCTTTAGCCCCCACGGGATCGGTCATCAGTAAGGCAAAGCTTTTGGTACCGGCCGGACTCTCTGACCAGTTAAGTTCGGGTGATACGTTTTCGCCGGTGCAGGCCGCATTACTTTTATTCGCACCGGCAAATTTTTTATCTAACAAGCCATTATCGCTGAAGTCTTTCGACTGCAGGGTTAAAGCCAATGCAGCAGGACATAAAAAGATTAACAACAGATAAGGAAATTTTTTCACCTGATACTCCTGTGTTATCGAGAGGTTATCCTGGGACGAGAGCGAAATTCATCCAATCCACAATGAAACAGTATATGTCTCAAAACCCGACAGAGAAGTGCGACAGGAGCCCACAGAAAAGAGGAGAAGAGAAATAAAAACCGCAGTTCGCCAGAGGCGACAGGCCTTCAGGATCGGCCTGTGAAGGGGAATAAGGCTTATTTTACTGTCATCTTTCAGGGTGAAATCGCCAGTATTTAGCGCCCGATTGCCGGTAGCAAACCGGTCTGACGCCTTTTTTTTATTTACACAAAAGGCCTGATACTTGATCTGAATCACAAAAATCCGCATGATCTGCATCAAACATTTAAACAGGTATTGAGGCAAAAATGACACTTTATCAACACATGCTGGTCTTCTATGGCATTGTTGCCTCGGTAGCGGCACTCATCACCTTCTTTATCGCCAAAGACAAGCTCAGCATCAAACTGTTGAGTGCTTTTCTGGTTGGTGCAACCTGGCCTATGAGTTTTCCGGTAGCATTAATGTTCGCGCTATTTTGAAAATTTCTCTCCTGTAGGTCAGATACATCGCTACCTGCTGGGCGGTCTTCACACTTCAATAAGACACCTTCACCAGACAATTTTGCATAACCTTCCCTTGGCGCAACCGCTGCCCTGTACTGTTCTGCAAAACCCGCTTTTTCCTGCAAGCGATGGCTGCAATCATCGCCACAGCGTGCCGTTCCGATAGACGCCTTTTGTCATGCACCGCACTCACTGACTTGCTGACGTCGCAAGATACCTGTTTTAAGCAGCGCGCGATCGCCCGCTACCGAAAGGGAAAATCGTAGGGTAACAGACTGAACCTCGTGAAGTTTTTACCCCACCTTTATTGTGAAACCTGGTGTGTTATTTCAGCATAACGGGCCGTCAGTTGCTTCAGGTGCATTTCCAGTTGAGACCGGGCAGCGGCAGGTAAAGGTTCGCCCGCAGGATGTTGTGACAATGCCCGCAGTTGCTCTTCAACCGGTATGGATTGGTTAAAGGACTGCATAGTGGAAAAAACCACTGATTTCAGCTCGCTGACCGTCATGTATTTTCCCTTTTGTTCATCAAGTCCGTTCAGTCTGTCACTCAGTTTTTGGAGTGACATCATTCCCTGAAACCAGCCATTTAGCTGCTCTGCTGGCAAAGCGGCAGCATAGCGTTGTTGCTGCCATTGCTGCGCCAGCGGTTTCGCCTGCTCTGGCCATAGCGCCTGAGCCTGCTCTACAAGCTGCCGACTGTAGTCAATGTTCCAGCCTGGCGAAAGTTGGTCCAGACGGGTCAGTTGTTGCTGCGTCTGTGCAATAAAGTCCTGCGGCAGGGGAATCTGCTGACGCAACCTAATCACCTGTTCAGGCGTGAGAGTGGCAGGTAAAGGCGCCAGGGAGGCGGCAAGCTGAGTCTGTAACGGGTCAGGCCGGTGAAGATCGTGCCAGCCCCACACTGTGGCTGTGCTTATTACCAGCATGGTACTCATCCCGGCAAGAAAGGGTTTCCACTTTTTTACCGGCGCCGTTATTGCTGCCAGTACGTCCACATTGGCCTGGTGTTCCGGCTGCGCAACGTACACCCACTTCACTGAGCTACCTGGCCCTGAGGAGTTTTCAAATGGCCCGCCAGCCTGAGAACCTGTTGATATTCCCGCGTCCTTCACCAGGGGGGCAGGCAGCACGAAACCTGGCTGACTCGTCGCCGTTGTCGGGATTGTGTCATCGCTGTTTTCCAGCCGGACAGCACTGTTGTGCATCAGGGTACGCAACGTATCCAACTGGCTGAGATGTTTTAGCTCCAGACGCTGCAGCACCTCCACCATAACGGTGAGACGTTGCTCTGCCCGATACAACTGACCGAGGTCGCTGTAATTCAGCGGGAGCGAGCGCATCCGTTGCTGCAGGCGCTGGCTCAAACTGCTGAGAATTTCCATTCGGGCGTGAACAGGCTGCGGCCAAAGTGCGCACCACTGATGGCTGATCAGCGCCTCCAGTATCGCCAGACCTTCATTGAGGCCGAATAATCCGGCAAGTTGCATACGGGCAAGCGTATACCAGGCCGCGCTCTGCAACTCCACACCGTTCTGCTCAAACAGTGAAAGGCAGAGCTTTTCGACATAGAGCCAGTTCACATCAGGCCGCGCCGGATGTGACAGCTTGCTCAGTTCATTGCGCAGGGAAGCATAATCCGGCAGCGTGCGCGGGTCGCCACCGGTTTTGATTTTACGTGGAGTAATGTCATTCATGACCAGTTGTCCATTTGACGTGTCGGTAGCGGTGGAAAATATTGCGGTTTCGCTTTCTGCGTAGTCGGAACGCTGCAGAGACTGTCGCGCGGCCAGATTTGCGATATGTTCCCTTTCGCGCGCGGCCGCACCATCGCGGGAAATCCTGGGGCTGTGAACGGCGCCATATTCAGCCCGGTATCTTTCAGCCAGGCATCTATCGGTTTCTGAAAATGCACCACGCCCGGGCGAAACTCAGCGAGACTGGCCTGACGCCCGGTGACGACGGGATTGGATGTACCGTTTTTTGAGGAAACGTGAGGGTACTGACAGGCCGTTATCAGGCTTCACAGACGGGTTAAGGTATCAAGATACTGCTGTTGCTTAAGATGCCTCAACAGGACCCGCCCCTCTGGCATAAACTCGGTGCCGTAGCGCACCAGTCCTATACCTTTGAGTTCAGCGTCAATGGCATAGCTCAGCTCTCCGGGGACTTTCTGTTCCAGCATGACAACCGTTATTTTTTTCAGACGTGGCTCATACTTGAGCAGAAGTGCAGATAAGGTGCCCATCATTTCATGGGCCGTACCTGGCATGCCTTGCAGGATTTTCGTCATGTCCGGCAAACCGTAATCCGGCAAATGCGCCAGCGTTCCGGCGCGACAGTTGAGGATTCGCTGCATGTTATCCAGCACTGAGAGGACAGCAGTAAATCCATCTCAGACTGAAGCCGCGCTTTATCGCTTTCGCTACGGCTGGCTTTTATGCGCAGCAGTCTGAGGCGACGGGATTTCACTTCAAACAACAGTGCCGGTGTCCACTGCGTGAGCGTGATGGACTGCGCGGCACTGTCGAGCTCTTCCAACAGATGCAGGGCCAGTTCATTCTTTCCCTTCTGCTCAGCCACCCGGGCCATCAGCAAACGCAGCAACCATTTGTCTTTCGTGGCGTCGGTGCCCGGACGGGTCTGCAGCCAGTGAAGTGTGGCATCCAGGCCGTCAGTGTCCGCTTTCTCCAGCGCTTCCGGTTCAAGTGCCAGGATACCGTTATCTGTCTCACTGACGGCACTGACCGGTTCATCACACCAGCCCGGCATATCGTCGAGCACGCTCTGATTTATCCAGTTCAGCGTGACTTCATCGGCAAACGGCGTACCGTCGTTGAAGGCCAGCGTTTCAAGCCCGATAAGGCGACGCAGCAGCCCTTTCAGGTCGGCGGTGATAATATCGGCAAAGATGTCCTGACCCGACTTCACCAGGGCCTGATGGATATACCACTGCAAATCCAGCCAGAGATGATTGGCACCGCGCGAAAAGGTGCTGTCCGCCTGCTCCAGTATCTCCAGCCAGCTCTGCTGCAGGTACAGGCGTTTGAGCATCGCCCGCTGGTCAGCGCGCGGCGGTTCGATTCGGGTTTTCCCCTGTGCATCCGGGGCAGGAATACTGTGCAATGTGTCATGACGCAGGCTTTTCATCAGCCGGTGTGCGGCAAGCCAGCCATTGGGTTGTTCACGCAGATACGCCGTCAGTGTACGGGCCTGGGCCAGCAGATCCTGACCGGACGTGATACGGCTCAGTAGCGGTGCGTCAGGTTCGGTGATGTGTGAGGGGGCCTGCAACTTTGCTTTATTAGCGGCGTTTTGCGGGACCACGGCATCCATGCCACCGGCTTTCATCAGGCGAGACTCCAGCGCGCTGTACAGGGTATTCAGTTCTGGGCGTGACGCTTCCGGCTCGGTCTCCAGACTGTCGCGAATAAGCAGCAGTGCGCCGGCAGTGCGCAGGGCATCGTCGCGCACTACTTCCGGCCAGAGTGACAGGCTGTCCAGAACGCGGGAGCCTGCGAGCCACTCCAGCGCCGGTTTACGGCTCCGCTCACGCTGAGGATGAAGCTGCGTTCCATAGCGCTGTAGCAATCCCGCCAGCAGTTCAAGCCCTTCGGCAAATCCGTTTTCCCCGTCCTGGTGCAGACGCGCCCAGCAGTAATAGGTGGCAATCCGGATATCTTTGGCTGTGGTGGTCAGCAGTTTTTCAGCAAGTGTGCAAATCAGCCCGGTATCGATGCCGGAAAGCTTATTGACCTCCTCCCGGATACGGAGAAAATCATCGTCATAGCCGGGGTCTTCTCCGGTCGGACTGGCGTCAGTTATCGGAGCAAGCCAGGGCTGCCAGTTTTCTGTGTGTCTCTGCGCCTGTTGCTGCAGCTGGGCATCGTCAGCCTGACAGGCCACGATCAGATTCTGTAGAGTGCTCATGGTTCGATTCCGTCTGCGTCACTGTTTCCTGTGTGAGCTATCAGCGCCCGATCGGCAATCGCGCTGTCAACACTGAATATCTGATCCGGCAGCGTGAAACCGCGCAGGTCCAGCAGCGCCAGCGGACCGTTTTCGTGCTGAGAGCGCAATACCCACTGCAGGGTCCGGCCAGCTGGTCATCTGATACGGCAGGATGCGCCACCAGGGCATGCGCCTGCTGCGCCACAGAGACAATCTGCTGGCGGTTGGCCGCAAACGAGAGCAGGGTTCCTGCGCCCCAGATACCGATGATGGTCATAAGTGTCCAGGCAAGGGTCTGTTCCCACGCCAGGCCGACCCGGCGGCCACGCACGCGGGCGCAGTCGTCCACGATACCCTGCCAGGTGGCGGGCAGAGTCAGGGCATGCTGGCGGGAAAGCGGCAGCAAGGCGGCCTCATCCGCCATCGTGTTTTCAGCCGCCTGCGGCAGACTGAACATCAGGCCGCGCAACGGGATGCGCTGCTGGTTACTGTAGAGCCAGGGCGAGAGCTGCTGTGCCCAGCGGGCGATGCCGCCGTCTTTAAGCTTCTGCCCCAGGCGCAGCAGAAAATCGTAGCTGATATTCTCAGCCACCTGGCTTGTACCCTGTTCAGTGAGTTTCGGTAGCAGTTGTTCCAGTTGCTGCGCGACTTCTTCCTGATTTGCCCCCAGAGGGAAAGAAGCGCCCACCGCCTGTTCGGTACGTCCATCCTGCGACCAATTGCTGCCGCAAAGTTGCCAAAGCCAGACCGGTGGCTGATAGCGCAGCGCTTCGCCAATTTTTTCAAGCCCCCGCAGGTCGTTGTCGCTGGTCTGCGGCGTGAGGTTTTGTGAAGCGTCCAGAACGCGAATAATCCCGTCCAACGGACGGCCCCGGCGCAGTTTACGCAGGGCTTCAAACTTTTCTTTATCGATTTCTTCCGTCAGGCTGCCGCCGTAAATCAGCACGGTGCGGTTGCCTTCAAGCCACTGATAAGCGTTTAACTCAGGCAGCAGTTTGGCAATAGCAGCCTGTTCGCCCGTGACCAGCAGCAGACGGATTTTATGACGCCAGAAGAGGTTATAGCGTTTACGCAAAACACTCGCGATCTCGGTTTTCAGCCCCTGCTGTTTTAAGTTGTGTTTGCGACTTTTGTATTTCACTCCCTTAGAGGAGAGCTTCTTCAGCCGGCTAATTTGCCACAGCTGAATGCCAGCAAAACTCAGCGTAATTAGACAAACTAACGCAGTCCAACAAATCCCGCAGACAATAAGGATGGGCCGAATCGATTCCCAGCCCAGCGAGATATCAGCAAAAAAATACCAGTATACGAGACCGCCGCAGAGTATCAGCAAAGTGACAACAGCAAGGGTGATTATCACCGTTACGGCAGTAGAGATACTTGCGTCTGGTTTAAGGGCGTTATCCTTTTCCATGTGGCTTCACTATTCCAAGAGCGAGAGTGTGTTGAGGATCGGTACTAACCCAGCCGCATGGCTGTGCTTCTGTTTGGGCAAAAAGAGCAGCAAGAGAGATAACAATGAGAGGTTCCATGCTGCCCTGCATTCCCCAATAGCTGTCCTGTAGGTTATGCGTGGTATTCCAGCCGCACTCATCCAACTGAGTAATTTGAGGATGTGAAAATAAAACGCAGGCGGGTGGATCGTCGTGAAGATCGCACTGTGCCACCGCGCGTTCACAGATGAGGTTCAATGGCTCTGAGGCAGACGCATCATAAAACTCACCCCGGGGCATCACCACCGGAGCATCTGCCCCGACCACCCAGAGAGCGGCTGATTCGCCCGCAGGCAATGGGCTATTCGCGTCAGCAGGGAGAGACACGCACCCAACCACCAAATGTTGACTCTTTTCATCTTCACGAAGCAGGGTCGCAAGCCTCGCGAGCGTTGCTTCTCCCTGCCAGTTTTCAGGTTGGTCTGGCAGGTGGACTTCAGGAAAAGACGCCTTCATTTGCTCGCAGAAAGCGGACCAGACAGAGGCATCCCCTAAAAAGAAACAATGCGAGATCGTAAGCGGCCTGTCACGCGGGGTACTCCTCCATTGCATCACCAAAGCGCGAACCAGCTGTTGCTCCCTTGTCAGGCTATCTGCAGAGAAGGTGCGGGCAATACGCAGTGCTTTTCCACCCGTTTCCTGGCGTTCAGCCGGGGGCCGCTGAATACGGCTAAGCACCCTTTGCCAATCCACCATATCCGCGCCTGAAGGACCAAGCAGCAGGACTTCTTGCAGACCAAAGAGGCTTTGATGATCTTCCCACCACCGACTTTGCTCATGCGCAACGTTGCGTTGCCATGCTATTGCATGATGCAAAGAGAGACGGAAATAAAGCAGCTGACAAAGCCAGAAAAAACCTATGCAGATCAGAACAAAGCCCATTGCTGAAAAAGCCATTCCGCTACGATTTTCTCCGCCAATCAGCACCCCCACCGCCCCGGCAAATAAAATCAGAAATGCCCCTGCCAGCAGCCATCCACGGTTTATCGGCTTTTTGGCTTTTTGGCTTTTTTCCAGGCGGGATACTGTGGCACGGCCCTCACTGTCCGATACCAAAATCAGGAAAGGAGCTCACCAGCGTGCAGCCACAAGCACAACGGTGTCCATGCAGGGCAATAGGCTGACCATCTACCTTCGAGAGTGAACTGCCTTCGGCGATGGCTGTTATTCCATGCTTGTTACATTTAACCGCATCCCCTTTAGCGGCAATCCCTTTACCAAAGCAGAGATAGTGCCCGACCAAAACCTTACCGCCGTACTCCTTCAGGATGTCCCCCTGACGAATAACCCTTTTCATTCAATGCCTCCTGCTCAGGTTGTCACCAGCGATTGTGCTTTTTCCAGCCATCCGGACTGGATAATTGATTTCGCCATCTCCAGACGTTTCTCACTGATGATTTCTGTCTGTTGCGCCGTCACAACGCCAGGTTCGGAGGTAAAGGCTTTCAGCACATCGGCGTTGTCGACCATAGGAATTGCCAGGCCGGTGAGATAATCCATTGCTTCAGACTCCAGCGTCAGCAGCCCGGCCGTGCCGGCGAGACCGGCCAGTTTTGCCGTCGTTCCCTTCTGTTTGAAGCTAAAGATAACGCCACCGACAAGCGTAGCCGCCCCAACCACATCTCCGGCAATGGTCAACGGAGAGAGTGATTTATTGCATTTGTTACCGAAGTAGATCATCCGGTACAGGAAATAGCTGCCCCAGGGTTCCCGCGTTCCAAGCGCGTAATGCATAAACCACGCGCGGGAGTCATGCACCTGATCGTCAAAAAGCGCTCTGACCAACCCGGCTGTCCGGCAGCAGGCAGGCCGTCGTCAGCGCATCGTACAGGCTCTCATCAATATGCGTGGTCAGGCAATAGTGACGATTCAGGCGCTGGCTTACCTGCCCCAGTTTCATCTCCACGATGGTGCGCATCGCCGCTTGCGACAGCGGGCGGTAAATTACCGTCTGGAAGCGGGCCAGCAGCGCGGGCTGGAAGTGATCACGTAAGATCGGGCGCAGCAGTTCGTGCAGGTCGCCTTCGGTGGCGTCTGGTTGTTCATCCAACCGCTGCATCAGGTGGTCGCTGCCCAGGTTCGAGGTCATCAGAATAACCGTGTTGCGGAAGTCGATTTCCCGCCCTTCACCGTCGCGCATAAAGCCGCGATCAAACACCTGATAGAACAGGTTCATCACGTCACGGTGTGCTTTTTCCACTTCATCGAGCAGGACCACGCTATAGGGACGCTTGCGCACAGCTTCGGTGAGGATATCCAGTTCTGCCGCCTCGTCACGCAGAACGGCAACGGCCGCGGCCTTAGCTTCAAAATCATGCATCGGGATACGGTCATAGCGGGAAATATCGAAGCTCACGCGATGCAACAGCTGGCGATTGTTCCAGCCACTGCTGAGCAGAGCAGCAAGGGCTGCAAGGGTGAAAAGAGTGCATGCATAGCCTAAGGTTTTGCCACGGGGCGTCATGCCCTGCCCTTGCGGCAGCAGCGGCAGAATAAAATCCGGGAGTGGGGGGAGAACCGAACCGTCCGTTCCAACCGGTTGTCCAGTAAATTTGCCTTTAAATCACGCAGCAAATTGCGCATGGAAAGCATGGCCTTCAGCTGGGGTATTTGGCGGGAAACCTGCTCTGGAGAAAAATCCTGCATGCTCTGGAATGACAGGCTGATGTTTTCTTCGCTGTCGTCACCGGCAAGCGTATTTTTAACGGTCAGGTTTAATTTTGGGGAATATTCAGAAAGCACAGCGTCAAAATTATTTTTGTTCAGATTAACTTTTTTACGTTCAGGCAGGGGTGCAGACTCCTGACCATTACTGAAGTCGCCCGCCACAAGTAATTTCAGAGGGAGCTCCGTTTTCTTGCTTGCGCCCCCCGTATGCAGATCCAGTTTTAAATTAATACGTGCCTTTGGCACTTCACTCTGAAAACTATCCGTCATCTCATCATCCCTCGATTTATTGCTGCACACACTTTTGAGACCAAAATTATATACACGCCAAATTGGAATAATGATCGAAACAAGATCAAATTTACCGATCTTTAATCCTAAAAAATAATATTATTAAGAATTTTCTACTGATTAATAATATCGAACAATCGTAGCCCACCAGAGGATTGGTCTACCGCTAATACAATGAACAAACGTTAATATCGCAGTCATAAGAACGTACAGGGAATCGGGAATATAACGATCTCGAATTGACTCAAATCATTGCTCGGGAAGCGGGAATACCCATAGCCTTTTAAGGCTGGCATTGGAGAGAGGAAGAAGATAAAAATGGCGCATCCAATAAGCGGAGAGTCATGACCTTATTTCACGTGAGGAACACGCTAATTGTCACAGGAAAGACTTCCCGGGTTTACGTGCCCCAGGCGAGTCTGTCATCAACGTTCAAAGCGATAAGTGATTCTATAACATCGGGCACAATTACAGGCTGAAACCGGGGCCTAACTGAATATTCCATCATCAGCCAGCATCGTTAGCCAGAAACACAGGCGTCTTTAGCCACGTATAAAAAGAGCCTTCCTGTTGCTCTTTCCGTCCATTTTATAGCGCCACGTGGTTTAAAAAGCCGGAGCGTCGTGGGTTGTCATATTCCAAAATGAATCACCAGAATGTGGGTAAATAACGCGCGAGCATGAGTCAGGAAGAAACGCGCGCAAAAAATGCCCATATTCGCGTGAAGGAGAGTACGTGCAATGTCGCTTCAGAGCCTGTTTTGTGCCGCAGAGACGGGATAATCGGCTAAGGTGACGCTGGCCTGTGAGCGAAGCATGAAGAGAACGCCGATAGCGCGGGGAGCCCTCACCAGATTTTTTCAGGATTCTGTAAGGCGTTCCCAGCGCAGCCAGCACTGCGCCGAGTCTGAATGTCACCGCTGGCCGTCAGCGTAAACAACCCTGTCTTTATCAGGTGCGATCTTATCCGCCCTCCGGATAACCCGTTTCAAGAATGATTGCCGTCCGACCTCAGGCCAGATTCCCGGCGTTAATATCTGCGCAATATCGCCCTGCTCACTCAGGCCCGATCGTGCGTTGCATTGGCCTCCGCCTCACTTTGTTGCTGCTTTGCCAGAGTCCGGGCGAGAAGCGTTGAATACAACGGCGTTCCGCCGAAATATTGCGCAGACAGGGTAGCCCCAAGACAGGTAATAATCATTGGCAGAATAAGCTGATAATTATTCGTCATCTCCAACACCAGAATAATGCCGGTCAAGGGTGCGCGTACCGAGGCCGCAAATAACGCCCCCATGCCCGCAACGGCAAAGGTTGCCGCTTCAAGATGATACGCCGGAAACATCGCAACACAGAGTTGACCGACGCTGATGCCGAGTAATGTGCCGAGCGTCAGCATCGGCGCGAAAATACCGCCTGGCGCCCCGGATGCGAAACACAGCAAGGTGGTCAGCGCGCGAAGAAAAAACAGGGAGAGTAGAGCGGCGGAGGTATATGTACCGGCTGAAAAGTCGGGAATTAACGTAATACCGCCAGTGACGGCCTGAGGCAGTACCAGCCCCAGCAGACCGCATAATCCGCCCAACACTGCACCGCCCAGCACCCAACGCGAGGTTTGGCCCTTGTGAAGAGTCTGAAACAGATCCTGCAGCGTGAATATCAGACGATTAAAGGCCACACCGCAGCCACCAAATAAAATCCCTAACAGCAAATATAACCACAGGGTTTGTATCGGCGCATCTTTCAGTTGCCCGATGTTAATGATGGGTTCGTTACCGTTCAGCGCGCGAAAAACAATGCTTGAGGTAATGACCCCAACAAACACGGCTTTGATAGAAATAAGGCTAAAGCGAAACTGCAGGCGCATTTCTTCAATGATGAACAGAATGCCTGCCAGCGGGGCATTAAAGGCGGCGGCCAGGCCTGAAGCAGCACCGGTAGCCAGAATAGTATGACGGGATTCAGAAGAGCGCATGCGGAAGATATCCAGACACATGCGTCCAATGTTGCCGCCAATCTGAACTGTCGGCCCTTCTCGCCCAAGCACCATGCCCGAGCCCAGCGCGCCCAGCCCCCCAACGAACTTCACCGGTAAAACTCGCCACCAGCGTACGGGCCTTAACTCCTCCAGCGCACCTTCTATTTCAGGAATGCCTGATCCACCCGCTTCAGGCGCAAATCGCCTGACAAGAAAATAGCCTGACGCTGCCAGCCCTGCGGAAAAAATAAAGGCAAATAAGCCCATTAACAAGGCATTGTTTTCAAACTGGCTCAGCCAGTGGAGGCGGGAATGTATGACCCAGCTTACCGCTCTGTCGAATGCCACCGCCGTCAGGCCCGTTAATACACCCACCAGCGCGGCGAGCAGTAATAAGGCAACCGGCGTTTTATCTCGCCGAATAAGATATTGTAACAACCGTAGCCGACGGGGGCGAAAAAGACCGGGTCGGTTTGAGACAAAAGCGCGCATGCCTGACCTCAAAATTAGCGTGCTGAACAGCACCAACAATGCAAATTAAATCCAGAGGTTATCGCATCCCCGCCATAATTCCTCGCTTTTATTTATCTCCGAATTTTACTAAATCAGCAACCTGCTGCTGCATAAGGGATGATGTGGGGTAATCATCATCCCTGATAAAATTTCAGGCCTCGTCTGGCAATTTTATCTGCAAGCCATTGATTTGCAGCCTGAGGACGCTCATCATCCTGCGCCATCAACGATCTTTCTGGAGACGCGTGTGTGACCACTCTCAGTAATTCACTGCTTGAAGCCGTTCTTGAGCAGGTCCGTCCGTTAGTTCATCAGGGCAAAGTCGCTAATTACATTCCGGCGCTGGCTGACGTCGCGGCCGACCATCTGGGTATAGCGGTCTGTTTACGTGATGGCACAGTTTTTCAGGCAGGCGATGCTGAAACACGTTTTTCGATCCAGTCCATTTCGAAAGTGCTCTCTCTCACCGTCGCGCTGACGCGTTATGAGGATGCGGAGATATGGCGGCGAGTGGGTAAAGAACCCTCCGGTCAGCCTTTTAATTCGCTGGTTCAGCTTGAACTGGAGCAGGGAAAACCCCGTAATCCCTTTATTAACGCCGGGGCGCTGGTGATCTGCGATTTGCTTGAAACCCGGCTGACAGCACCGCGTCAGCGTATGCTGGAAATAATCCGTCAGCTCAGTCAGCAATCGGATATTCAGTACGATCGTCACGTCGCCCGTTCTGAATACGAACACTCTGCCCGCAACGCGGCTATCGCCTGGCTGATGAAGTCATTTGGTAATTTTGACAACGACGTCACCAGCGTTATGCAGACTTATTTTCACTACTGCTCATTGTCCATGAACTGTATTGAACTGGCTCGCAGTTTTATTTATCTGGCTAATCAGGGAAAAACCCTGGATGGCGCGTCCCTGATTTCGTCCCGCCAGGCGCGGCAGATCAATGCGCTAATGATTACCAGCGGTATGTACGACGGGGCTGGCGAATTTGCCTGGCGGGTGGGCATGCCCGCCAAATCCGGGGTTGGTGGCGGTATCATTGCCGTCATTCCTGGTGAAATGAGCATCGCGGTCTGGTCACCCGGATTGGATAGCGCGGGCAATTCGTTAGCCGGCACCGCCGCGCTGGAGTGCCTGACTGACAAACTCGGCCGTTCGATATTCTGATTCAGCTCACGACATTCACGGGCCGGTTTTGCTCAAATCCCGCCAGGTTCACCATGAGTCCCTGAAGCAGATTGTGCATGCCGCTGTTACTCGCCCAGGCAATGTGCGGTGTCAGGAGAAGATTGGGGATATCGGGCTGGAGTAGAGGGTGATCCCGCGCAGGGGGTTCACTGCTGAGAACGTCCAGCGCTGCACCGGCAAGGGTGCCATTCCGTAGGGCATCTGCCAGTTGCGCCTCGTGAATTAAGCCGCCCCGCGCGGTGTTAATCAGTAACGCCTGGGGTTTCATCTTTTCCAGCGTCTCGCGATCGATCAGATGACGGGTTTGCTCGCTAAGAGGGCAGTGCAGTGAAATGATATCGCTGGAGGCCAGCATCGCATCAAAGCTGACATAGCCGTCACGGATCCTGCTGCTGTCTTTGCGTTCGGCATAAAGCACACGCATTCCCAAGGCCTGTGCCAGCCTGCCGACTGCGCTGCCGATGTCGCCCTTTCCAACAATACCCAGCGTTGCGCCAGCAATATCCTGAATCGGCGCCCGGTGCAGGCAAAAATGAGAGGATTCAGGCCAGGAGTGACGCGTGCTGTTGGCGTATTCCACGATCTGGCGCCGCAAGGCAAAAATAAAGGCTATCACGCCTTCCGAAACACTTTGCGTTGAGTAACCCGGAATGTTGCTCACCACAATGCCACGTTCTTTGCAGGCTGCAATATCAATGCAGTCATAGCCCGTTGCCGTGACACAGATGTATCGCAGGTCGGGGAGCTGTGCCAGCGTCGCCGCACGTAAGGGCACCTTGTTGGTGATGGCAATGGTCGCCCCCTTTAGCGCTGTAACGATCTCGTCTTCGGCCGTGTCCGTTCGAAATTGCCAGTCACTACACCAGGCGGGCTGAGTCGGTGGCACGGGCAATGTGTCGCCGTCGAGTGTTACGATTTTCATTAGATCTCCTTTATTACAATATCACCGACAAATAATGTTATTTAAATGTACGGCATGAGTAACGATAAAGTTAATTTCAAAGCCAATTTGAGTGAAGGTGTTCAAAAGGTGCGACTTTCGATGGCTTAAATGCCATTTTTTTTAACCCTTTAATCTCCGTCGCGTTACACTGCCGCCCTGAAATTGTGAATAACTATCCTGTTCTGATGATGAAATCCACCCGCTGTAAACAACAACGACTGAGCGCCTGTATTGCGATACTGGCTGTACTGCTGTTGTTTATTGCACCTGTGGTATCAAAAAATCTTGCTGAACGCCATGATGCGATGACGATGTCAGGCATGAGTGCGGATATGCCGATGATGGATCATCACAGCGATATGGCGATGACCGATCACAGTATGATGAACGACGGCCTCGCCTGCGGTTATTGCGATCTGCTGGTGCATGTTCCGTTAATGTTGTGGGTATTTATTCCCTTCATCTGGTTGATCTGCCTGACCTGTCGCGCTCCTCCGCCCCGGCACATTGCGCGCCTGGCGTTACCGCGCCTGAACGGTATTTATCGACCCCGCGCACCACCCTTGCCCCGGTTGTTTATTTCCTCGATGTGATCTTTTCTTCTTACGCCATGGCGCAGGAGGAAAAGCCTGGTATTCTGAAAATATGGAATCGCTATGACTTTTTCACGGGAAAATAATCTTCCTCAACGCGGAGCGATGTTGAATGTTCTTCGTCGTTTACATTTTTATATTGGCCTGTTTATTGCGCCCTTTATTTTTGTTGCGGCATTAACCGGCACGCTGTATGTCATCACGCCGCAGTTAGAGAACCTGATTTATAAAGATGCTCTCACCACCAACGCCCAGGGCACTGCAAAGCCGCTTTCCGATCAAATTAGTGCGGCCAGGCGTTATGCCGGTAATGCCCGGATTTATGCCGTAAGGCCCGCTCCGGGCGAACACGACACGACGCGTGTGCAGTTTTCAGAGCCGCAGTCAGGCCCTTCAGAATCGCGTTCTGTTTTTATCGATCCTTATACGCTCGCTGTAAAAGGGGACATGACGGTTTATGGCACCAGCGGCGTATTACCTCTTCGCATGTGGCTCGATCAGGTTCATCGCGGTCTGCTGCTGGGCGATGTTGGCCGTAATTACAGCGAACTGGCGGCGTCATGGTTATGGGTTGCGGCACTGGGTGGCATTCTGCTGTGGCTGGGGACGCGTCCGCGGCGCAAAGTCAGACAGCCGCGTTCTGGCTTTTTATTAACGCGTTCCTGGCATATTACGCTCGGCTTAGTCCTGTCCCTTGGTCTGGTCTTTTTCTCGGTAACGGGATTAACCTGGTCACAGTGGGCAGGTAGTAATATTGATAAAATGCGCAGCGATTTTGGCTGGTTGACGCCTCAGGTCAGAACAGCGCTAAATGGCGATGCACCGGTGGTGGCTGCCGATCCTCATGCCGAACATCATGCCACGATGGACGGTATGGCAATGGGCGGCACCCTGCCCAGCATGCCGGGTCATAAGACCGACAAACCCGTTATCCTTAATCAGCCTGATGCTGACTGGGACAGGGTTGAGGCGGCCGCACGTAGCGCAGGTATCAAGGCGGCAAAAATTGAATTACGCCAGCCGAAAAGTGCCGGTCAGGCATGGACAGTGAGTGAGATCGATCGCCGCTGGCCAAGTCAGGTCGATTCGGTTTCCGTTAATCCTGATGACTTCAGCATTGTCGATCACGTGGAGTTTGCCCATTTTCCGCTGGTCGCGAAGCTGACACGCTGGGGCGTAGATGCACATATGGGCGTGCTGTTTGGCCTACCGAACCAACTCATCCTGGCGCTGTTTGGTACGGGGTTATGTGCGATGATCGTTCTGGGTTATCGCATGTGGTGGATTCGCCGCCCGGCATTACCGCAGGCCAATCCCGCGCAAACGCTGCTGGCAGCATGGCAGGTCTTACCGCGCTATCAGCAGGGGGCCAGCCTGATCCTGGCTCTCGCATTCGGTTATGCGCTGCCGTTGATGGGCGTGAGTTTACTGGCCTTCTTACTGCTTGATATCCAGCGCTGGCGGAAAGCACAGCGTGCTTCACGTCAGGAGGTTGTCACGCCGCTGGATAAGCAGTCTCCATTGGCGATTGTTCAATCCCGATTTGCCGTTAAGCGTAAAGAGATGCGTTATTTCCTGCGCAGCGTGGTCATTCTGGCAATTATTGTGGGAACCGTTATGGCACGCGCCATGGTGAGTGGCGTAATTGAGCAATACAATATTCCGTTCAGCGACTGGACGATAATGATGTATATCACTCAGGCCATGATGATTCTGCTTTATACCACCGTATTTACCGGCTTAATGTCGATTCCACTCTGGTATTTTTTCCTGGGTGAAAGTGACGAGCAGGGCAAGTAATAAAAATGCCCGCATTATGCGGGCGTTTGATGAATCAGAATGCATGCTAAGCCGTGTCTTTAATCATGATGGATATCGTGAACGCGTTGCAACGCGTGTTTTAACTGGCTGACATCCTCTTTTAACCAGTGCCGTTGCGCCAGAGGCAGATGATCCAGTCCTTCGGGAAGCGGCACACCCTCTAACGCCCCCTCATTACAAAGCGCCCTGACCAGGGTTGCCTGCGAAACCCCTAGATAGGCTGCCATTTCAGATAATGTCATACGATCTGAGTGCATTTTTCACCTCCTGATCTTCACTTGCTGATGCATTTTTGTTCAGGCCTCCCCCGGCTATATTGATCTCAAACAGGTTTGGGCATAAAACAGTTGAAAGTGAATAAAGTTGCTAAGCTGGTAACTCAGATCCTAAAAACAGGGATAAGACTGTGCAACGTTATGGATTGATGGCGCTTTTGCTCGTTTCCTGCTGGGCCAGCGCGCATAACATCGTCATCGGGCAGCCCCTTCCGTCGGTTTTTATTGCGGATAAAGGTGAAATGCGGCTGGAGGGCGGCAAGGTTAACTATCAAAAATGGAACAGCCTTTCTCTTCCGGGTCGGACACGTTTAGTTATTCATGTTGCAGGACGATTGTCGGCCAAAGAGCAGTCCGCCCCGCTTATTGCGGCCCTGCAGCGCGCCAACCTGCCACAAGACCGGTTCCAGACCACAACCATCGTGAATACAGATGATGCTTTGCCTGGCAGCAGTCTGTTTGTGATTAACAGTATCCGCTCCAGTAAAAAAGCCTCACCATGGCAACAATTTATTATCGACAGTAGCGGCGTGGCACAACATCGCTGGCAGCTTAAGCCAGAAGGTGCCGCTGTCATCGTGCTGGACCCTGATGGTCAGGTAAAGTTTGCGAAAGACACGGCGCTCAGTGCGGATGATGTTTCTCAGGTCATTGCAACATTACGTGCGCTGACAGGCTGACCCCTGGCAACCCGGTAAAGGTACCGCACGGTCTGCCAATCCGACGGAGGTTTATGAATTTTCCACCTTTTCCACAAGCTCAACTAGTATTAACGATGTGGATTTAGCAAAAAAAACCTGTAACCCTAAATGTAAAATAACGGGTAAGCCTGCCAACCATGTTATGGCAGATTAAGCGTCTTTTTGAAGGGCACCGCATCTTTCGCGTTGCCGTAAATGTATCCGTTTATAAGGACAGCCCGAATGACGGTCTGCGCAAAAAAACACGTTCATCTCACTCGCGATGCTGCGGAGCAGTTACTGGCTGATATTGATCGACGCCTTGATCAGTTATTGCCCGTGGAGGGAGAACGGGATGTTGTGGGTGCCGCGATGCGTGAAGGTGCGCTGGCACCGGGAAAACGTATTCGCCCCATGTTGCTGTTGCTGACCGCCCGCGATCTGGGTTGCGCTGTCAGCCATGACGGATTACTGGATTTGGCCTGTGCGGTGGAAATGGTCCACGCGGCTTCGCTGATCCTTGACGATATGCCCTGCATGGACGATGCGAGGCTGCGGCGCGGACGCCCTACCATTCATTCTCATTACGGAGAGCATGTGGCAATACTGGCGGCGGTTGCCTTGCTGAGTAAAGCCTTTGGCGTAATTGCCGATGCAGATGGCCTCACGCCGCTGGCAAAAAATCGGGCGGTTTCTGAACTGTCAAACGCCATCGGCATGCAAGGATTGGTTCAGGGTCAGTTCAAGGACCTGTCTGAAGGGGATAAGCCGCGCAGCGCTGAAGCTATTCTGATGACGAATCACTTTAAAACCAGCACGCTGTTTTGTGCCTCCATGCAGATGGCCTCGATTGTTGCGAATGCCTCCAGCGAAGCGCGTGATTGCCTGCATCGTTTTTCACTTGATCTTGGTCAGGCATTTCAACTACTGGACGATTTGACCGATGGCATGACCGACACCGGTAAGGATAGCAATCAGGACGCCGGTAAATCGACGCTGGTCAATCTGTTAGGCCCGAGGGCGGTTGAAGAACGTCTGAGACAACATCTTCATCTTGCCAGTGAGCATCTCTCTGCGGCCTGCCAACACGGGCACGCCACTCAACATTTTATTCAGGCCTGGTTTGACAAAAAACTCGCTGCCGTCAGTTAAGGATGCTGCATGAGCCATTTCGCGGCGATCGCACCGCCTTTTTACAGCCATGTTCGCGCATTACAGAATCTCGCTCAGGAACTGGTCGCGCGCGGTCATCGGGTGACCTTTATTCAGCAATACGATATTAAACACTTGATCGATAGCGAAACCATTGGATTTCATTCCGTCGGGACAGACAGCCATCCCCCCGGCGCGTTAACGCGCGTGCTACACCTGGCGGCTCATCCTCTGGGGCCGTCAATGCTGAAGCTCATCAATGAAATGGCGCGCACCACCGATATGCTGTGCCGCGAACTCCCTCGGGCATTTAACGATCTGGCGATAGATGGCGTCATTGTTGATCAAATGGAACCGGCAGGCGCGCTCGTTGCTGAAGCACTGGGACTGCCGTTTATCTCTGTCGCCTGCGCGCTGCCTCTCAATCGTGAACCGGATATGCCCCTGGCGGTTATGCCTTTCGAATACGGGACCAGCGACGCGGCTCGCGAACGTTATGCCGCCAGTGAAAAAATTTATGACTGGCTAATGCGTCGTCATGACCGTGTCATTGCCGAACACAGCCACAGAATGGGCTTAGCCCCCCGGCAAAAGCTTCACCAGTGTTTTTCGCCACTGGCGCAAATCAGCCAGCTTGTTCCTGAACTGGATTTTCCCCGCAAAGCGTTACCGGCTTGTTTTCATGCCGTCGGGCCTCTGCGCGAAACGTACGCACCATCAACGTCTTCATCCCGTTATTTTACATCCTCAGAAAAACCCCGGATTTTCGCCTCGCTGGGCACGCTTCAGGGACACCGTTATGGGCTGTTTAAAACGATAGTGAAAGCCTGTGAAGAAATTGACGGTCAGCTCCTGTTAGCCCACTGTGGTCGTCTTACGGACTCTCAGAGTGAAGAACTGGCGCGAAGCCGTCATACACAGGTGGTGGATTTTGCCGATCAGTCAGCCGCGCTGTCACAGGCGCAGCTGGCGATCACCCACGGCGGCATGAATACGGTACTGGACGCGATTAATTACCGGACGCCCCTTTTAGCGCTTCCACTGGCCTTTGATCAGCCCGGCGTCGCGTCACGCATCGTTTATCACGGCATCGGCAAGCGTGCTTCCCGCTTTACTACCAGCCATGCTTTGGCTCGTCAGATGCGTTCATTGCTGACCAACGTCGACTTTCAGCAGCGCATGGCGAAGATCCAGACCGCCCTTCGTTTGGCAGGGGGCACCATGGCCGCTGCCGATATCATTGAGCAGGTTATGCGCACCGGTCAGCCTGTCTTAAGTGGGAGCGGCTATGCAACCGCATTATGATCTGATTCTCGTGGGGGCTGGACTCGCGAATGGCCTTATCGCCCTGCGTCTTCAGCAGCAGCAACCTGATATGCGTATTTTGCTTATCGACGCCGCACCCCAGGCGGGCGGAAATCATACGTGGTCATTTCACCACGATGATTTGACTGAGAGCCAACATCGCTGGATAGCTCCGCTGGTGGTTCATCACTGGCCCGACTATCAGGTGCGCTTTCCCACACGCCGTCGTAAGCTGAACAGCGGCTACTTCTGTATTACTTCTCAGCGTTTCGCTGAGGTTTTACAGCGACAGTTTGGCCCGCACTTGTGGATGGATACCGCGGTCGCAGAGGTTAATGCGGAATCTGTTCGGTTGAAAAAGGGTCAGGTTATCGGTGCCCGCGCGGTGATTGACGGGCGGGGTTATGCGGCAAACTCAGCACTGAGCGTGGGCTTCCAGGCGTTTATTGGCCAGGAATGGCGATTGAGCCAACCGCATGGTTTATCGTCTCCCATTATCATGGATGCCACGGTCGATCAGCAAAATGGTTATCGCTTCGTGTATAGCCTGCCGCTCTCGCCGACCAGATTGTTAATTGAAGACACGCACTATATCGATAATGCGACATTAGATCCTGAACGCGCGCGGCAAAATATTTGCGACTATGCCGCGCAACAGGGTTGGCAGCTTCAGACATTGCTGCGTGAAGAACAGGGCGCCTTACCCATCACCCTGTCGGGCAATGCCGACGCATTCTGGCAGCAGCGCCCCCTGGCCTGTAGTGGATTACGTGCCGGTCTGTTCCATCCTACCACCGGCTATTCACTGCCGCTGGCGGTTGCCGTGGCCGACCGCCTGAGCGCACTTGATGTCTTTACGTCGGCCTCAATTCATCAGGCCATTACGCATTTTGCCCGCGAGCGCTGGCAGCAGCAGCGCTTTTTCCGCATGCTGAATCGCATGCTGTTTTTAGCCGGACCCGCCGATTCACGCTGGCGGGTTATGCAGCGTTTTTATGGTTTACCTGAAGATTTAATTGCCCGTTTTTATGCGGGAAAACTCACGCTGACCGATCGGCTACGTATTCTGAGCGGCAAGCCGCCTGTTCCGGTATTAGCAGCATTGCAAGCCATTATGACGACTCATCGTTAAAGAGCGACTACATGAAACCAACTACGGTAATTGGTGCAGGCTTCGGTGGCCTGGCACTGGCAATTCGTCTACAGGCTGCGGGGATCCCCGTCTTACTGCTTGAACAACGTGATAAACCCGGCGGTCGGGCTTATGTCTATGAGGATCAGGGGTTTACCTTTGATGCAGGCCCGACGGTTATCACCGATCCCAGTGCCATTGAAGAACTGTTTGCACTGGCAGGAAAACAGTTAAAAGAGTATGTCGAACTACTGCCGGTTACGCCGTTTTACCGCCTGTGTTGGGAGTCAGGGAAGGTCTTTAATTACGATAACGATCAGGCCCGGCTCGAAGCGCAGATTCAGCAGTTTAATCCCCGCGATGTCGAAGGTTATCGTCAGTTTCTGGACTATTCACGCGCGGTGTTTAAAGAAGGCTATCTGAAGCTCGGTACTGTCCCTTTTTTATCGTTCAGAGACATGCTTCGCGCCGCACCTCAACTGGCGAAACTGCAGGCATGGAGAAGCGTTTACAGTAAGGTTGCCAGTTACATCGAAGATGAACATCTGCGCCAGGCGTTTTCTTTCCACTCGCTGTTGGTGGGCGGCAATCCCTTCGCCACCTCATCCATTTATACGTTGATACACGCGCTGGAGCGTGAGTGGGGCGTCTGGTTTCCGCGTGGCGGCACCGGCGCATTAGTTCAGGGGATGATAAAGCTGTTTCAGGATCTGGGTGGCGAAGTCGTGTTAAACGCCAGAGTCAGCCATATGGAAACGACAGGAAACAAGATTGAAGCCGTGCATTTAGAGGACGGTCGCAGGTTCCTGACGCAAGCCGTCGCGTCAAATGCAGATGTGGTTCATACCTATCGCGACCTGTTAAGCCAGCACCCTGCCGCGGTTAAGCAGTCCAACAAACTGCAGACTAAGCGCATGAGTAACTCTCTGTTTGTGCTCTATTTTGGTTTGAATCACCATCATGATCAGCTCGCGCATCACACGGTTTGTTTCGGCCCGCGTTACCGCGAGCTGATTGACGAAATTTTTAATCATGATGGCCTCGCAGAGGACTTCTCACTTTATCTGCACGCGCCCTGTGTCACGGATTCGTCACTGGCGCCTGAAGGTTGCGGCAGTTACTATGTGTTGGCGCCGGTGCCGCATTTAGGCACCGCGAACCTCGACTGGACGGTTGAGGGGCCAAAACTACGCGACCGTATTTTTGAGTACCTTGAGCAGCATTACATGCCTGGCTTACGGAGTCAGCTGGTCACGCACCGGATGTTTACGCCGTTTGATTTTCGCGACCAGCTTAATGCCTATCAGGGCTCAGCCTTTTCTGTGGAGCCCGTTCTTACCCAGAGCGCCTGGTTTCGGCCGCATAACCGCGATAAAACCATTACTAATCTCTACCTGGTCGGCGCAGGCACGCATCCCGGCGCAGGCATTCCTGGCGTCATCGGCTCGGCAAAAGCGACAGCAGGTTTGATGCTGGAGGATCTGATTTGAATAATCCGTCGTTACTCAATCATGCGGTCGAAACGATGGCAGTTGGCTCGAAAAGTTTTGCGACAGCCTCAAAGTTATTTGATGCAAAAACCCGGCGCAGCGTACTGATGCTCTACGCCTGGTGCCGCCATTGTGACGATGTTATTGACGACCAGACGCTGGGCTTCCAGGCCCGGCAGCCTGCCTTACAAACGCCCGAACAACGTCTGATGCAACTTGAGATGAAAACGCGCCAGGCCTATGCAGGATCGCAGATGCACGAACCGGCGTTTGCGGCTTTTCAGGAAGTGGCTATGGCTCATGATATCGCCCCGGCTTACGCGTTTGATCATCTGGAAGGCTTCGCCATGGATGTACGCGAAGCGCAATACAGCCAACTGGATGATACGCTGCGCTATTGCTATCACGTTGCAGGCGTTGTCGGCTTGATGATGGCGCAAATCATGGGCGTACGGGATAAGGCCACGCTGGACCGCGCCTGTGACCTTGGGCTGGCATTTCAGTTGACCAATATTGCTCGCGATATTGTGGACGATGCGCATGCGGGCCGCTGTTATCTGCCGGCAAGCTGGCTGGAGCATGAAGGTCTGAACAAAGAGAATTATGCGGCACCTGAAAACCGTCAGGCGCTGAGCCGTATCGCCCGTCGTTTGGTGCAGGAAGCAGAACCTTACTATTTGTCTGCCACAGCGGGCCTGGCTGGATTGCCCCTGCGTTCGGCCTGGGCAATCGCTACGGCGAAGCAGGTTTACCGGAAAATAGGTGTAAAAGTTGAACAGGCCGGTCAGCAAGCCTGGGATCAGCGGCAGTCAACGACCACGCCCGAAAAATTAACGCTGCTGCTGGCCGCCTCTGGTCAGGCCCTTACTTCCCGGATGCGGGCTCATCCTCCCCGCCCTGCGCATCTCTGGCAGCGCCCGCTCTAGCGCCATGTCTTTCCCGGAGCGTCGCCTGAAGTTTTGACAGGGGCGGCGCATAGAGGAAGCCAAAAGAAACACAACCTTCTTTGCCCCTGACGGCGTGATGCATACGGTGCGCCATATACAATCGTTTGAGGTAGCCCTTGCGTGGAATATAGCGGAATGGCCAACGTTGATGCACCAGCCCGTCGTGCACCATAAAATAGAGTAATCCATACGCCGTCATACCTGCGCCAATCCACTGGAGCGGCCACATTCCTGTACTGCCCAGATAAATCAGCAGGATCGATAATGCAGCAAAAACCACGGCATAAAGATCGTTAACTTCAAACGCACCTTTACGCGGTTCATGATGTGAAAGATGCCATCCCCAACCCCAGCCGTGCATGATGTATTTGTGTGCCAGTGCAGCAACCACTTCCATGCCAATCACGGTAACGAAAACGATCAGGGCATTCCAAATCCACAACATAATTTCTCCGGTAGAGACGTCTGGCAGCAGGCTTAAGGATTCAATTTTAACAGAGATTAGCCGATCTGGCGGCGGGAAGGGAAAAAGGCGCGCCAGAAAGGCGCGCCAGGGATCAGAAGTCGGCTTTCAGAACCACACGGTAGTTGGCTTTACCTGCACGAACATGGTCCAGTGCATCGTTGATTTTCGACATCGGGAAGTACTCCACTGTCGGCGCAATATCTGTACGGCCAGCCAGCTTCAGCAGTGAACGCAGCTGCGCAGGTGAACCGGTTGAAGAACCCGTCACGGCGCGGTCGCCTAAAATCAGGCTGAAAGCCGGCACGTCAAACGGCTTCAGTACGGCACCCACGGTATGGAACTTACCGCGAGGCGCCAGGGCCGCAAAGTAGGGTTGCCAGTCGAGATCGACGGCGACCGTGCTGATAATCAGGTCAAACTGGCCCGCCAGGCTTTTTAAAGCTTCCGGATCACGGCTGTTCACCACATGATCGGCGCCCATGTCCAGAATAGCCTGCTTCTTATTGGCCGAAGAACTGAACGCCGTCACTTCTGCGCCCATCGCGTGCAGAATCTTAATGGCGATGTGGCCCAGACCACCAATACCGATCACGCCGACGCGGCTCATCGCGGTAATGTTATGCATAAGTAAGGGTTTAAAGACGGTAATCCCACCACACAGCAGAGGGCCGGCCGTGGCCGCATCCAGCTTTTCAGGTAATGGGATAACCCACTGCCAGTTGGCGCGCAGTTTGTCAGCAAAGCCACCATTGTTGCCAATTGTGGTTGTGGTGCCATTGGCGCAGTTGACGTGATCGCCGCTGATGCAGGGATCGCAATGCTGGCAGCTCTTGGCTGTCCAGCCGATGCCCACGCGCTGTCCCACTTTCAGGCCTTTCGTTTTGGCACTTTCGCCAAGCGCAGCCACGCGTCCAATCACTTCATGACCGGCAACAACGGGATACGCGGAAATTCCCCATTCGTTATCGATCATCGACAGATCTGAGTGGCATACGCCGCAGTATTCAACTTCAACTTCTACATCTTCAGCGTCTAACGGGCCGGGATCATAGTCGTAACGCTCCAGTGCTTGTCCCGCCTGCATGGCTGCGTAACTCTTAATTGTCATTCTGTACCTCATTTAACGCGTTGTTTTGGCGGTCAGCGTATTTGCAACTGTCACGAACTGACCGCCGCCAAGATGATGTAAAGTGTGTAGCGCTGAGTTGCTGTCATCGAAATGCCAGCGACCGTCGTAAAAAACCCGATTGTCTGCCGCAGCGGTGACCACTTCACCAAACAGCGTGTCGTACGCCTGCTGCGCTTCGGTTTCAGGTAACAGACGGCATTCCATCCACGCTACACAACTCTCCTCCAACAGAGGCACACCGAAGTGTTGACTCTCGCTGGCCTGAATATCAAAAGCCGCAAATTTATCCTGGTCGCGCCCGGTCGTGCTGCCAACGGCATAAGCCAGATCGACAAATTGCGCGGCAGGGACACAAATACCAAATGCACCACTGGCTTCAATCAGCTCACGTGACCAGGTCGATTTATCCACAATAATCGCTACCCGCGGCGGCGAAAATTCGACGGGAACGGACCAGGCTGCGGCCATGATGTTGCGACGCTGTGACTGACTATCCCGACTGGTTATTAATATAGTCGGTCCGTGGTTCAGCAAACGGCTTGCGTGTTCCAGCGCGACAGGACGAAAGTGCGACATTCGAAAATCCTTAATGACTGGGTCAGGCAATATAACGCCAGTACACCCGGTTTGCAGGTTGATGAACCCGGTACTCTAGCGGTTTTTATCTCAGATGAACTTGCCGCTTTGTGCCTTAGCTTGACAAAATAGTGTTTAATATCATGATTTAACAATCTTGAAATTTTAAACAGGTTGCACGACAAGCGGAACCGCTGAAGGGATAATTTTAGTTCGGTTTGGTATGAAAGATGAGAAATAAGACTAATCCTTATCAGGCTGCATTCACGGCTGCTGGCAGGATCACCTGGCAGAATAAGCGTAAGTTTGTCACAGTCAGTGAAGCAGATTTTAACCATCGTAACGGGAGTTGCTATGAACAATGACAAGCTACAGGCTGAACCTCTTGTCTGGGGACAAGGTCCACAGGTGTTTGAGGTTTTTATCGAACCCACCTGCCCTTTCTCTGTACGCGCGTTTAACAAATTCGATGCGCTGTTAGAGCAGGTTGGTGAAGATAAAATGACACTCAAAATTCATCTTCAGTCGCAGCCCTGGCACATGTACTCTGGCGTAATCGTGCGCTACATCCTCGCGGCATCGGTAGAAAGCAAAGCGGCGGCTAAAGCGGTTCTGCAGGCCGTTGCCGATCATCGGGAAGCCTTTGAGTTTACAGACCATTGTCGTGGTCCAAACCGAGACGTTACGCCTAATCAGCTTCTCGCCAGACTCAGAGAGTACAGCGGCGTCGATGCTTATGCGGCATTTGACCGGCCCGATTTGCAAAACCTGATCAAATGGCACTGTAAATATGCCCGCCAGAACGGTATTCATGTTTCACCTACCTTTATGATTAATGGCCTGGTGCAGCCCGATATCGGCAGTGGTGATACGGTTGATGAGTGGGCAAAACGTATTCTGGCCTGACAGACTTGCTGCCCAAAAGCAGCCATTCAGGCCCTGCTGTAAAAGGACTTAATATGACGATGACGCTTGAACAGATTAAAACGAAATACCCTGACGCGCTGGCCTGGTCGTTTGGCGATTCACCCGATCTGGCCAATGAACTGGCCACGTTGGTCCTTACCGGCAAAAAAATCGCCACCTGCAGTTCTCTGCAAGGCTGGTATGAAGATGACGTGAAACCGCAACCCGGCGGCTATAGCATCATCTTAAACGGCGCGGATAATCCGGTTTGCGTCATCAGGACGACGGGACTGTTTGTGACACGCTTCGATCGCGTTACGCCGGAGATGGCCATGATGGAAGGCGAAGGTGACCTGAGCCTTGAGTACTGGCAGCGTGAACATCAACGCTTTTTTCAGCGTAACGGGGGTTTCAGTGCTGAAATGGAACTGATATTTGAGACCTTTCAGCTTGTTGAAGTCATCTGAATCAGCCGTTAATCCGCACGCTATCCGGATTAACGGCCTAAATCACGCAGTGCATACCAAAATCAGCCCTGCTCACTCAGTACAGGATCCAATAGCGAAGTGCCATAGGAGTTATCCACGGTGCAGCGCCACTGGTTATCGCTTTCCAGCCGAAATACATAGGTGGCCCGGCGGGTGCTTTCTACGGACTGTCCCTGCCCATCGGGATAGCGCAGCACAGTTTCCATAATCACCAGCGCGGTGCCTGCGCCCTCAATGACCTCCATCCTGCCCTGCTCTACCACCAGCTGATGCTGAAAATAATTTGCAATCGCTTCAAAGGCGCGACGAATGGCTACGCGACCCGTAACGGTCATTCCGGGCTTCACAACCAGGCTGGCATCGGCAGCATAGTGTTTCATCAGGGCATCATAATTACCGGCTGATATCGCCCGGTCGCATAACCTGACAACCTCTAAAACGGGATGGTCATTCATCAGCACTTCCTCACACATAGCGGGTGTGCTAAGTATATCGCCATCAATGTTAAAAAGGAGTTATATATGTTTAGCCATATGGTTGTTGGTACGGATAATATTGAGCAAGCTAAAAAATTCTACGATGCTGTTTTTGCTGTGATCCGTTGCGAAGATCAGGGCATTGATGCCCTGGGTCGCCCTTTTTACGTTAAAAATCACCAGCGTTTTATTATCACTCAGCCCATTAATGGCCAGCCCGCGACCTTTGCCAACGGGGGTACCATTGGCTTTACCATGGCCTCCTCTGAAGACGTTTTCAGCTGGTATCAAAAAGGTCTCGAAAACGGCGGCACTTCGGCTGAAACACCGCCTCATGTCAGAGAAACGGATGGAAGATGCGTCGCCTATCTGCGGGATCCAACCGGCAATAAGCTGTGTGCTTTTTATAATCCGGCATAATTTTTTAACGAATTTGATGTGCGCCTTGAAGCGCTCCCACAAGCCGGTGGCGGATGGAGATTAACCTGACAGGGTTTCTGCCTGCGCTTCTACCGATTGCCCTTTCTCCCGGCGCGAGTTTCACGCTGGCGATGAACAGCGCGCTTACGGCTGGCCGCAGGGGGCTGGTGAAAACGCTGCTTGGTACCGCGCTGGGTATTTATACGCATGCTTTGCTGATCGGTCTGGGCCTGTCGACAGTGCTGGTTGCGTCCCCCGCGCTGTTTGCCCTGTTAAAAATGGCTGGCGTACTTTACCTGTTCTGGCTGGGCGGCCTTTTATTTATCACTGGCATCAGGACCAGGGCATTCGTGCTCAAGACAACGGGTAGCGCAATTACCGTTAAAGGTGCGTGGCTGGCTAATGTCGCTAACCCCAAAGCTATCCTGTTTTACCTGACGGTGGTTTCACAGTTTGTTGGCGACAGGGCCGGTATTGATGCCTTTCTGACGCTGGCAACAGTGCACATTGTCGTGATGAGCCTGTGGTTAGCGCTCTTCAGCCAGGCGCTGGTCTTCTCGGCCCAAAAAATCAATCCTGTCGCGCTGAAACGCTACGTCAATATCGGTGGTGGATTACTGCTTATCGGCATTGCCGTACGCACTCTTATCGCCTGACAGGTCTTTCGCCACCGACTCTCATACTTAAACAAGGAATACGGGAAAAATGATGGCACCTGTTCAGCACTGGCATAACGGCGAGTATGCCGTTACGACGGATAAGTCGCAGATGGATATCGGGGCAATACACCGTTACCTCACCCGTTCAAGTTGGGCAGCGGGAATTGATTACGCCACGGTCGCGCGGTCAATTGAAAATAGCCTGAATTTTGGGCTTTTTCATCAGCAGCAGCAGATTGGCTTTGCGCGTTTCATTACTGATTACGCGACCTTTGCGTACCTGTGCGATGTCTATGTACTTGAAGAATGCCAGGGCAAAGGACTGGGCGGATGGCTGATCGAATGCTGTCAGTCACATCCCGTGGTTAGCACATTGCGCCGGCTGTTGCTCTTCACCTCAACCGCGCCCTGGTTATATCAAAAATTTGGCTACCAGCCGGTAAACGAACCCGACTATGCCTGGACAATCACCCGGCCCGATATTTATCAGGCCAACCGCGATGCCCAGACGTAATCAGCCGCCTGTATTACCGATCTGCAATAATCGCCAGCCGCTGGCAGCCACGTGCCTCCAGGGCCAACGCGGCCTGAGCAGCACGCATGCCGCTGGCACAGACCAGAACAATGCGTTTATCCGCGGGCGGCTGCCAGCCGGCAATGTGCTGTGGCAATATCCGCTGTGCATACTGGCTGACACTGACAGGTGCTTCCTCTGTCCCCCGTAGATCCACCACGCAGTCATCGGGGGTCAGCAAAGCAGGATCGATAAACGGGATGCCGGCCTTTTCGGGCTCAGGCGCATTATCGAACCGGAACTGACGCAGTTGCCACGAGACAAAATCACAGTTGATCATACAGCCCAGTGGTGAGGGCGAAAGGTGCAGCAGAATGCTGAGCGCCATCTGCGCCTGTAAGGCGCCAAGGGTGGCAACCGCCGGTCCCAGCACGCCTGCGGTGTTGCAGTTACCTGAGGCTTTGGGTAATTGTGGGAACAGTGCGCGATAGCTGGGCGCGCCGCCGCAAAAACTGCCTGCATAACCCTGTCGCCCCAGCACCGAAGCGCAAACCAGCGGTAGGTTACGGGCAAAGCAGCTGTCGGAAAGCAGATAAGTCACCGCGAAGTTATCCGCAGCGTCGATAACTAAATCAATATCCACCAGTGCTTCTTCAATACGACTTGCCTGTAACGCTACGGGATGTGCTTCAACCACCGTATCAGGATTACGCTGTGCCAGCGCACGTTGGGCGCAAAACACCTTTGGCTCGCCAATATCGGCAGTCGTAAATAGCGTCTGACGATGCAGGTTATGCAGCGCCACGACGTCGTCGTCATAGAGCCGGATATAACCGATGCCAGCGCCCGCCAGGAGCGGTAATAACGTGGAAGCCAGTCCACCCGCGCCAACCACTAAGACGCGGGCAGCGGACAAAGCCTGCTGCCCCTGCTCGCCCACTTCTGGCAGCATTGTCTGTCGTTGATAACGTGCCATATCTGCTCCTTAGCGAAATTGCGCCAGGCCGAAAACGGGCGTAGAGGCGGCAGCCATGTCGCGACGCTCCATCATGCCAGCCTGACGTGCCTGATATCCCGCTTCAATGGCGCGCGCAAATGCGCCAGCCATGCGAACCGGATCGCTGGATTTCGCCACGGCGGTATTCAACAGCACAGCATCAAACCCCAATTCCATCGCCTGAGCCGCCTGGCTCGGCGCACCGATCCCGGCATCAATAATCAGTGGAACGTCCTTAAACCAGGCACGCATCGTGCGTAATCCCTCGATATTGCGTAATCCCTGGCCTGAGCCGATAGGCGCCCCCCACGGCATCAGCACTTCACAGCCCGCGTCCAGCAGTTTCTCGCCCACAATCAGATCTTCTGTGGTGTAAGGGAAAACGTGGAAACCCTCTGCACACAAAATACGTGCTGCTTCGACGAGGGCAAAGGGATCGGGCTGTAAGGTATCGGCATGACCGATCACCTCAAGCTTGATCCAGGACGTGGCAAACAATTCCCGCGCCATATGCGCAGTCGTCACGGCTTCTTTCACCGTATGGCAGCCTGCGGTATTGGGTAAAACGCGTTTATTTAAGGTTTTCAGGAGATCGCGAAAGGCTCCACCCTGGCTTCCTTCACGACGCAGACTCACCGTAATAATCTCGGAGCCGGATGCGCCAACGGCCTGTTGCAGAATATCCGGCGAGGGATAACCTGCAGTGCCCAGTAAAAAACGTGACTGTCCGCTAAAGTCATAAAACATCGTTAGCCTCCCTGCATCGGCGATAACACTTCAAGACGACAACCCGCCACAAGCGGCTCTGAGGAATAGCGCTCCCGGGGAACAAATTCGCCATTCACGGCACTGGCGACACAGCCAGCATCGATATGTTGTTCCACGAGTAATTCAGCCAGCGTGCGGGCTTCGGTTTCAATAGCAAGGCCGTTCAGTTCTATTTTCATCGCACTCCCTCGGACGTCAGTTGTTGCATAAGCTTCTCGGCCATCATCGGGGCCAGCAGGAAGCCGTGACGGTACATGCCGTTAATGGAAAAAATGCCATTTTCATAACGCACTTCGGGCAGATTGTGGCGGTAAGCCGGACGCAAACCTGTGCCGCTTTCAATAATGCGTGCTTCGGCGAGGGCGGGATGGATGCTGTAGGCTGCGCTTAACAGTTCCATCATAGCGCGCGCGCTGATTGGGCTGTCATCCTGGCTTTCGACCATGGTCGCGCCCAGCATAAAATGCCCCTGCGCCCTGGGCACCAGATAACAGGGAAAACGCGGGTGCAGCAGGCGAACAGGACGGGAAAACGTTATTTCGTCGGTGTGGAGAATAACCATTTCACCGCGCACGGCACGCAATTCCGGTTGGGATTGCCGGGCATGAATACCCCGGCAATCGATAATTTTCCCGCTGGGTTTACCCGGGTGAAACCGGACCCCCGCATTCAGTAAACGCGTTTGTAATTGTTGCATTGCCAGCCGGGGATCAAGATGACCTTCTGCGGCAAAGAACAAGCCACGGGCAAAACGGTCTTCCAGCGCAGGTTCAATCTCTGCTGGCGTCACCCACTGATGTGATGAGGTCATGTTAGCGAAACGCGTTAACTCAGCACTGTCGCGCGGGGGCGCAATCACCAGGGTACCCTGCTGTTCCACGCCGCTGACCCGGGCCGACCACCATGCCGCAGCATACTGACCCCAGTCAACGACCTGCTGTGGCGCACTTTCCGCTTCGCACCAGGGCGCCAGCATACCGCCAGCCCAGTGCGATGCCGCGCGGCAGTCCGGTAAGGTAATGATTTCGACAGGTTCACCTTGCTCCGCCAGTAGCGTGGCGATACACAGTCCGGACACGCCGCTGCCGAGCACTGACCAGCGGCTCATTGCCAGCCAACCTGACAGGGTAACATCAGAAACAGGATTTTCACTTTGGCCTCTCTGTTAACAGTCAGAGACCCGTGATACAAGAAGGGAAAAAGCATGAGCCCGACAAAAGCAGACTCTGCGGCAAGTATCTGCCTGGGGCAAAGATACCCGTCTTCCTACGCCAGTATCAACTGGGTCAGGTTCTAAGGGTCGCTAAGCCGCGCATTGCGCTATTAGCCTCTCAGTCTCTTTGGCGAGACTCCCCTGACGGGTTCTAGTTTTATTTTAAGCCGCGCCTTACGTCAAGGCTGATGCAGCAATTTGTCGTTAGCGACTAAGGCACATTCAGGTAACGCAGCAGAGCGGTCATACAGGCTGCGCCCAAAATGATGACGATCAGCGGCGCCCTGCGCCAGGCGAGAAAAATGGCAAACGACACGCCCAGCAGCCTTGCCATCCCGGCAAAATGCTGACCTTCGAACAACGTGGTGGTGGCTGCAACGGCCAGTAACAGTACCGTGGCCGCATCGGATAACACATTTTGCGTGCGCTCACTGACAGGCAACCGGTTACCCAGTTTGACGCCCGCATAACGAATGGCATAGGTTCCGGCAGACAGCAAGGCAATGCCTGCAATTATCATCGGATGATTCATTTGCGCGATCTCCACGTAAGCAGCCCTAACAACGAAAACAGAACAGGCATCCCTGCTGGAACAAATGGCGTGACCGCCAGCGACAGCACGGCGCCGGTAGCCGCAGGAATGCGGGTTCGGGGTTTGCGTAACGCCGGGAAGATGAGTGCGATAAGAATGGCGGGAAACACGGCATCCAGACCGATAACGGAAATATTCGGGATAAACTGGCCAATCGCGGCCCCGAGCATGACGGTGAACGGCCAGATCAATCCGATACCGATGCCGCACAGCCAAAACGCACTGCGGCGTTGAGCCAGCTGCGGCTGAGAGATGCCGAACACCACACTTTCATCGTTCATAATGTGACAGCCGAGCGCCCCCCGCCAGCCTCTGCCCACTAAGTCTTTAACCGCAATGCCAAAGGGAAGATGGCGGGCGTTGACCAGCAAACCTGCCGCGGCAGCGGTTAAAGGACTGCCACCGCCGGCAACGATGCCAATAAATAAGAATTCCGATGCGCCAGCCAGCACCAGCGTTGATAACGCCAGCGGTACCCAAAACGGAAAGCCATCAGCAGTGGCGAGCGACCCGTAAGACAGGCCGACAATGCCATCTGCGATACAGACCAGAAAAATTGCTTTTATAACGCCTTTATCCAGCGTGAATTTTTTTGCCAGCATCAACATCGAATCCCATAACGAACGATAAATCCATTATAATGAACATCGGATATGTATTACAAGACGAACGATACGTTCATTTTAACGAACAGGAAAAGTGATGAGCACGCCCATTGATATCATTGCCCGAGGTTTAGTAAGAGAACGCCAGCGTGCCGGCCTGACGCTGGCTGAAGTTGCTCGCCGGGCGGGGATTGCAAAATCGACCCTGTCTCAGCTTGAAGCCGGTAACGGCAATCCGGGTATTGAGACGTTGTGGTCGCTGTGTGTCGCGCTCAATATTCCATTTGCACGCCTGATGGAGCCGGAAACGAACCGGTTACAGGTTATTCGCCGCGGAGAAGGCCCCACGGTGGCTGCTGAGCAGGCTGATTACAAAGCCGTCTTACTGGCAACCTGTCCACCGGGCGCACGACGGGATATCTATCTGCTGCACATACAGCCCGGCAGCGAACGCTGCTCACAGCCGCATTCACCGAATACCATCGAACATTTAATTTTGACGCAAGGGCGCGCAGAGGTTGGGCCGGTTGATTCACCCGTTGAGCTTGAGGTAGGCGATTACATCAGCTACCCGGGCGACACTGAGCATATTTTTCGTGCACTTGAGCCAGATACGCTGGCTGTGCTGGTCATGGAGCATGTGTGAAGGCAGGTTTCCCTGCCTTCGGTTAAATACAGACTTCCTGGGCTATTGCGGCGCTCTGGCTGAGGGAAGCCAGTGAGATAACACGATGCGCGCTTTTCTCCAGTAAGGCGAGATCGTGGCTGACCAGCAAAATGGCGCAGCGTTGCTGTGTTGCCAGTTCGCTAATCAACGCCAGCGTCTGCTGCTGAACGACAGGATCCAGGCGCGACGTCGGCTCATCCGCAAATAAAAACACAGGGTCCAGTAACATCACCCTGAGCAGTGAAAAGCGCTGAAGCTCGCCGCCTGACAAACCCGAAGCCGGACGGTTCAGCAACGCGTGCGCTAATCCCAGTTGTGCCATCAGTTCATCACGTCGCTTCACCGTGGCGTGGTGCAGCCGCAGCACATCATCGATAACCCTGACCATCGCGATGTCAGGTGGAAATATGGCTGAGGGATCCTGATAAAGTTTTTGATAACGTAACCTACTGGCAGCCCCTGGACGCACGACCTTGCCCGCATCGGGCATTATCAAACCGCATAGCGTATCCCCCAGGCTACTTTTACCGCAGCCGCTTTCGCCGTAAAGCCCCACGATTTCGCCGGCCCGGAAGATTAGCGAAGCATTGTGAAACAGTTGCTTCCCTGACCGTTTCAGAGAAAGGCCCTCTGTCTGTAACACGATGGTTTCATCACAGGGTACTCGCGAGCCTGGCGCCCAGGCCTCAGGATCGGCCGCCAACAGCAGTTGGGTGTAAGGCGCTTGTGGACGGTATAACACCTGCCCGGCGCTGCCCTGCTCAACGACTTTGCCTTTATGCATCACCATGACCTCACCACCTAACTGTCGGGCCAGTGCAATGTCGTGCGTGATCGTCAGCAAGGTTTCACCCTGAGACACCGCCGTATTTAACAGGTTACCCATTTCATCCCGCCGCGCGACGTCCAGCCCTTTAGTCGGCTCGTCTGCAATCAGCAGCGTCGCGCCCCCCGCGCGAGCAGCCGCGAAGCAAACCCGCTGGGCCATTCCCCCTGAAAGCTGCCAGGGAAAACGCGCAGAGGCGTGCGCAAGCCCCAGATGATTGAGTGCGTGTGCCGCGGCCTGTTGTGCATCCCTCCGGGCTAAACCCCGCACGTACCGGTAACCTTCCATGACCTGAGCGCTGACACGCATTGTTGGATCGAGCGCCAGCCCGGGTTCCTGGGGCAAAGACGCGATGCGATGCCCCCACAGAGCGCGAAGACGGGCCAGATCGGTTTGGAGATCATAACGTTGTCCGTCAATCTCAACCGTGCCTGTGGCACGGAGTCCTTCTGGTAACGCCCCCATGATGGCCTGGGCGAACAGACTTTTTCCCGATCCGGTTTCGCCCACCAGCGTCATGGGTTTGCCCGGCTGAATGACCATGCTCACGGGCTCGACGATGCAATCTTCGGCGTAAACGGCGACCTGTTTAATTACTATGCCCGTCATATCCGATCCTTATTCACTAATAAATTCATGCCAGTCAGTAACAAAAAAAGCACCAGCACGGGCTGGAGTAGAAGCCAGGGCGCTTCCCAGGCATAGGGAAAAAGTTCTGTCATCATCAGCCCCAATTCTGGTGTCGGTGGGCGAACCCCCACGCTGATGAATCCCAATGCGGACACCGCCATAACGGCACTGCTAAACGCATAGACCGTTAACGTCAGCAACAAGGGCGCCATGGCTGGCCATAAGTGTCTGCGAAACAGATAGCGTATCGAGAAACCGAGCAGTGAAGAGGACTGGACGGCGGGAGACGTAACAACGGGTCGCAGGGTGGCTCGCGTCACGCGAAAAAACTCGACCCACAGCACCAGTGAAATCCCCAGCCACAACATTTCTGGCGAATCAGGTGAGATAGCCGCTAACAACAGCACCAGCAGCAGACCGGGAAGCGCAAGGCACATATCCGCTAATGCGTTGCACACCTTGTCCACCCAACCGCCGCGCCAGGCACTCATGATCCCCGCCAGCGTGCCCATTATCAGTGCCGTGATAACGCATATCGCTGCCAGGCCCAGTGATAACCTTAGTGCCGCACTCAACCGGGCCAGCATTGAGCGGCCAAGATGGTCATAGCCCAACCAGGCCTGCCCAGAGGGAAGCTGTAACATCTGCAACAGGTCCTGCTGCACAGGATCCCCAGCCCCGAATAGCGGCACCAGCCAGGCAAACGCGAGCAACGCCAGAATAATTGCCAGACCTGTTTTTTGACGAAAGGTCATATGCGTTTCCCCCTTGGATCCAACACATAGCACAAACCATCTACCAGCATGTTCAGGGTGACAAACGTCAACCCCAGTACCATTGCGCTGGCCTGTATCACGGGCACGTCCCGGGCAAAAATCGCATGGACCAGCGCATGGCCAATGCCTGGCCAGGCAAACAGCGTTTCCACCACCACCACGCCTTCCACCAGCCAGACGAACTGCATGCCGAGCCAGGTCACGACCGGAACGCTGAGATTACGCAGGGCGTGACGCCAGAAAAGACGCGGTTGAGAGAGACCCTTTTGTGCCCCCCAGCGATACCAGCTGGCCGTTACAGCCTGGAATGTCGCCTCACGTACGACCCGAGCGCCCACGGCACTTAGCGGCAGCGCCAGCGTCACTGACGGCAGGATGAAATGTCGCCAGTTTCCCTGCCCGGCACTGGGCAGCCAGTCCAGACGCAGCGCAAACAAAACGATAAGCAGCAGGCCAAGAGCAAAATGCGGAACCGATTTGAGAATGGCGGCAGCGCCGTTAATGGCCCGGTCCAGGAAACGGCCGGGATGACAGCCTGCCCAAATCCCGAGTGGAATAATCAGCAGCAGGGTCAGTAACAGAGAAAAGCCGGCAAGGGCGAACGTTTGTTTCAATTGCCAGACCAGTTCGCCACTGACAGGCTCACCCGATACCAGTGAACGGCCAAAGTTGAAGCGCAGCAGATCCCACATCCACTGCCCCAGCGCACTTCCCTGGGCGGTCATATCCGCCAGTTGCTGTTTTACCTGGGCTACCGCTGCCAGATCGACCCGATCATAACCATAACGTCCCGATGCGATACGCCAGGCCATATCACCCGGTAATGCCTGTACCAGAACAAACGTTAAGATCCCGACCGCGAGAATGACGAACGCGGCCTGGCAAAGGCGCCAGCTGAGTTGTTTAAGCATCATTTCACCCATTGCATATCACGCAGGCCAAAATGGCGTTCAAACGGATCCAGCGTGACCGAGGTGAGGCTGGCATTAACTGCCGCTGACTGCTGATACCAGGCGATGGGAATAACCGGCAAATCGCGCTGGAAAGCCGTAGTAATGACCTCTCTGGCCTTTTGTCGCACCGCAGGATCATGACTCTGCGATAGCGTACCGAGCGCCTCGTTAAAGGCCTTGTCGTGCCAGTTCATTGCTCCCCAGTCACCGCCTTGAGGGCCATAATCCTGAAGCAGCGTACCGGTGGGATCGGGCGTTAAAGCAAAATTACGGGCGAACAGCGCCATCTGCAGGCTCCCGTCGTGATGACGAGCGGGGATTTCACTGGAGTTAGTTGAATTAATGACGACATCGATTCCGATCTGACGCAGCTGCTGTTGGATCACCATCGCGATGAGCGGCAATTCAGGACGGTCCGGATAGGTCAGCAGCGTGAGCGTAAAACGCTGTCCATTACGGATCAGTATCCCATCCTGACCGGCTTGCCAGCCTGACTGCGTAAGCAATGCTGTTGCACGCTGTGGTGAGTAATCCAGCGTGGGCAATGCCGGATTGTGCCACTCGGCCATCGAAGGCGGGAACATCTGTGTCGCCGCCCCCGGATAGCGCAAAACCGCATTAGCAAGCGCACTCCGGTTAATCGCCAGGCTTAACGCCTCGCGCGTGGTGTGGTCGCTGAGAAAGGGATGTGCCAGATTCAGTTTGAGCATCACCGTTCGTGGAACGGAAACGGTAAGCAGCTGCAGAGATCTTTTATGTGACAGGCGCTGCCGACTGGCGGCATCAAGGTTAAAAACATAATCGGCGTCTCCGCTTTCAGCCAGCAGTGCGCGTGTTTCAGCGCGTCCCGCGGATAAAAATTCAGCGCCAGCGATGGCCGGTTTTTTCCCCCAGTAACCCTCAAATCTCTTTACGCTCAGCGCCTGAGGCGGCTGAAAACTCACCAGCTGAAACGGACCGCTGCCAATGATCCGCGTGACAGCGTTCGTGTTATCCCATGATGCCAGCGCCAGAATTTGTGAACGACTTTCTGCCAGCACCGCCAGTAGCGGTGTAAAAGGTTCACTGAGTGTGATGGTGACCTGTCGATCTTCACCCACGATCGACGTTATCGGTGCCTTATCCAGCAAGCCCGGCTTACCGCGGGCGATATTAAGTGATTTCACCACGCTTTCAGCAGTAACAGGGGAACCGTCGTGAAAATGGGCGCCTGGACGCAGTGTAAAGCGCCATTGCAGACCATCCGGAGAAGCCTGCCAGCTCTCAGCCAGCGCTGGAACAGGGGCTCCTTTAGCATCCGTCTCCACCAGCGTTTCCACCACATCCATGCGGAGTAAAATATCACCCGAAAGAGCGGGATCGGCACCCTTAATTTCAAATGGGGCGGCAATACGGACCGGTTTTGTTTCGGCAGCACCGGCACTCAAGGAGGCAAATAACAGGCACGCAAGCGTGCTGTGAAGGAGGTGCTTAAGTTGTTTCATAATATGTCTTTTAACCACATAATGTTACCCAGAAATATTATGTTATAACATATCAACCCAAAGCAAAACCCATCTGAACATGTCGAGTCGAAAACGGGATAGTCACTCAGCAGTTTCACGATCCTGTGTTTTGCTATTCCTGACAAACAGTGTTGAAAATCACCGCCATTTTGTTATGTTATAACATATTAAATGACACTGATTTTAAGGATCTCTCATGGCGCTTCATTCCTTACCGGACTCACCCGATCCCCGCTTGCCTGTTTCTGTACTGTCAGGATTTCTCGGCGCAGGTAAAACGACACTGCTAAATCACATTCTTAATAATCGCGAGGGTCGACGCATTGCAGTGATTGTTAACGATATGTCTGAAGTCAACATTGATGCGGCGTTGGTGCGTAATGGCGGAGCTGAACTCTCCCGTACCGATGAAAAGCTGGTGGAAATGAGCAATGGCTGCATATGCTGCACCCTTCGTGAAGACCTGTTACTGGAGGTCAAACGGCTGGCGCAGGAAGGCCGCTTTGATCATCTTGTCATAGAATCGACCGGCATCTCTGAGCCGCTTCCGGTTGCAGAAACCTTCACCTTCGCCGATGAGGACGGGGAGAGTTTATCCACTATTGCGCGGTTAGATACCATGGTCACCGTCGTAGATGGGTATAACTTTCTTCAGGATTACCGTTCGGTCGACTCGCTTCAGGCACGAGGAGAATCTCTTGGGGCAGAAGATGAACGATCTGTCGTCGATCTTCTGGTCGATCAAATCGAATTCTGTGATGTGCTGGTGGTTAATAAGACTGACCTCATCACGGAGGATGAGCAACGGACGCTTAAAGCGATGTTACATTCGCTGAATCCACGAGCGCGTATCATCACCAGCCACTTTGGTAACGTTCCCCTTGATCAGGTACTGGATACCGGTCTGTTTGACTTTGATCAGGCTGCACAGGCACCGGGTTGGCTGAAAGAGCTGCGCGGCGAGCATCAGCCTGAAACAGAAGAGTATGGTATTCGCAGTTTTGTTTACCGTGCCAGGCGTCCTTTTCATCCAGAACGTTTCTGGCATGCTGTTAACCACCAGCTTGATGGCGTCATTCGCTCGAAAGGCTATTTCTGGCTGGCCAGCCGTCCGGAATATGCGGCGATGTGGTCACAGGCCGGTGCGGTCGCACAGCATGGTTATGCCGGGAGCTGGTGGGCCAGCATTCCGCGGGACAAATGGCCCAGAGACAGCGAGTCTCTGAATTTTATTGCTGAGAACTGGCTGGATGGGATTGGTGATGCCCGACAGGAACTGGTTTTTATCGGCATTGAAATGGATGAAGATCAGGTGCGCAGCGCGCTTGACGCTGCGCTGTTAACGCCGCTGGAAATGGCTCAGGGCCCCGAATACTGGGTAACGCTTCCGGATCCCATGCCGGGCTGGTTTGGAGATGCTGATTCCTGATCGTTATATCCTGAGTCCACCCTCTGACTCGCAATAGAAAACCCGTTTCTCTGTTTTGTATGAAGGCTAAAAGTGATAAGAAACAGGCGCATTGTCATGCGCCTGTTTTATTGTTGTCGTCGCCAGAAGCCAGAACGTGGATTACCGACGGTTTTTCCAAATCGTCTGCACATTACAGAACTCATGCACACCAAAATGTGACAGTTCGCGGCCATAGCCACTCTTTTTCACACCACCAATGGTGACGCGCGGATCTGAAGCGCCATTGCCATTAATAAACACAGCGCCCACTTCCAGCTCTTCGCTCATCCGGGCAGCCATATGCTCATCGCCTGTCCAGACGGTCGCGCTCAGCCCAAAGTCGCTGTTATTGGCGATTTCCAGAGCGTGCTCCGCATCCCGGGCCACGGCAATCGCCGCTACCGGACCAAACAGCTCTTGCCGGAAGGCGGTCATTTCGCTGGTGACGTCTGAAAGGATGGTGGGGGCGTAATAGTTGCCCTGCCCTGCTATTTTCTCACCGCCTAACACCAACCGGGCACCCTCACGCAGGCTGGCTTGTACCTGCTGATCCAGCTCATCACGCAGATCGGCGCGGGCCATTGGGCCGATATAGGTGTCCTCATTCAAAGGATCGCCGATTTTAAGCGCTTTGACAGCCTCTACAAAACGGGCCTCAAATGCCTCTGCGACGGATGCCTCAATGATGAACCGTTTAGCCGCCATACAGACCTGTCCGGTATTCTGATAACGGCCTGTCACCGCAGATTTCACCGCTTCGTCGAGGTCTGCATCAGCCAGCACGATGAAAGGATCTGATCCGCCCAGTTCCAGCACGGTCTTTTTCAACGCTGCGCCCGCCTGTGCTGCGATCGCTGCACCAGCCCGAACACTGCCTGTTACTGCGACTGCAGCAATACGATCATCTTTGATAGCGGTTGAGACACCTTCGTTATCAACGTTAATCAGATTAAAACCGCCCTTTGGCAGGTCGGTTGCATCAAATAACTCAGCCATCAGCGTTGCGCTTCCCATGACGTTGGGCGCGTGTTTAAGCAGATAGGTGTTACCCGCCAGCAGCATGCCTACGGCGCCGCGCAGAACCTGCCAGAAGGGGAAATTCCACGGCATGACGGCCAGTATCACGCCTATAGGGCGAAAGGACTGCCACGCATCAGGTACTTGTGATGGCTTGTCTTCCAGCATCGCAGGTCCAAATTCTGCATACCAGTCACACAGATTGGCGCATTTCAGGATCTCCGCTCTCGCCTGCGCCACGGGTTTACCCATCTCGAGGGTAATCATGCGTGTCAGTTCAGGCTCGCGTTCACGAAGCTGATGACCGAGCTGGCGAAGCACCGTTACGCGTGATGCCATGCTGCTTTTTCGCCATTTTTTAAACGCAGCCGCGCTGGTGCTTAATGCCTGTTCCAGTTCAGATGCGTTCTGCATGGGATAGCTGGCGAGAATGTCGCCCGTGGTTGGATTACGTGACACGGCAAAGTCAGTCATGGTTTCGATCCTTTTCAATAAGTGATGTTGTCACCATACGCCGGGATAATGCTGATGAAAAATGAATAATGCTGAGCAAGTTGTTTATAAAAAATGAAGTGCTCGCTTTGTCACGCCAGGTTTCGCTCAGGCGAACACCACGAGCAGCGCGTTACTATTTTGGCAGAACGGATCCGGACAGACGGCTGAATAACGTGAATGCCATATGTGTTTCAGGCAAGTTATCCACTTATACAGTGAATAGTTCCTATATAACGATCATAAAGAGATCCCTTATAGATCCAAAGAGATCCCCGATCGTCGCAGGCCGCACCACACAAGGGCTGAGAGGGGGTTTGCATTCACTGTAATCAGTAAAGTATTCACTGTAATCAGTACTTTATTCACTATACACAGTAGAATGTTCACTATAATCAGTGCTAATGTTCACTGTAATCAGAAAACGATCCTTTTCATCCACAGAATGAAGATCTTATCCAATGGCAGATAAAGATAGTGAAAACAAAGCGTTACTAGAGCCTTTTCTGTCTGTGACCAAAAACAGTGGTGAAGTTATTCAGCTTCATCCCAACAAAAATAATACCGTTCAGCCCGTGGCCTTAATGCGTCTGGGACTCTTTGTTCCCACGCTTAAATCCACAGCGCGGGGCATTTCTGGTGCTATGGCTTCAACCGACGCCACCAAAGAGCTTAAAAACCTCTCTCTGGTTAAAGCGGAAGGCTATGAAAAGATTACCATCACCGGTGCCAGACTGGATATGGATAATGACTTTAAGACCTGGGCCGGCATTATTCAGTCTTTTTCCCGTTACCCTACACAGGGTGATACGGTAACCCTGCCTTTTATTGATTTCGTGAAGATGTGCGGTATTCCCTCCGCCAACTCCTCTGCCGCATTGCGTAAGCGACTCGACGCTTCGTTACGCCGTATTGCGACGAACACTCTCTCTTTTGAAGGTAACGGTAAGGCCTATCATACGCATCTGGTACAGTCAGCTTATTACGATCGTGAAAAAGACATTGTTCGCATACAGGCTGATCCCAAGCTCTTTGAGCTGTATAACTTCGACCATAAGGTTTTACTGCAGCTGAGGGCTATCTCCCGCCTTAAGCGTAAAGAATCGGCTCAGGCGCTTTATACGTTCCTGGAGAGCCTGCCGACCAACCCTGCGCCCATTTCTCTTGCCCGCTTACGTATGCGGCTCAATCTTGGCTCAAAGATTACCACGCAGAATCACGTGGTACGGCGCGCGATGGAACAGCTTAAAGAGATTGGCTACCTTGATTACTCTGAAGTCAAACGAGGCCGCTCCGTATTTTTCATCATTCACAGCAGAACACCGAAACTCGATGGTATCAGTAACCTGGAAGGAATCGATACGCTCGATGAGATCGATTTTGAAGACTGAGCCCAACGTTCACTGTAATCAGTACTCCTCGCGTTGCAGTGTCACTTTTGCCAAAAAGTGACACGTATGCCTATCATTTTCGTCTGAATTCTTCAGGCAGTTGGCTGGCCATTCACTGTAATCAGTCGTGTTCACTGTAATCAGTAAAAGTGGACTGGTTCACATATCTACTTTCGCGGTCCATTTTTTTAAGTGCAAACTTATCAATAATTTATAAGTTAGCTTGCACTTACTAACATTTTTTAGAACACCTCTCTCCATGCGTTTAAACCGCTTTTACTGATTACAGTGAATGTCGGCTCGAAAGCGAACCTCCGCGTCGTCATACTGTTTATAGTGAATTTACTGAGCTTTGTTATTTACAGAATACAGTGAATGTTAGAGTTAACCCATTGTTTAATAGTGTCTTTTTTTACCTCTGTTTTGCTGGCTATTTGCCCTGCCTTTCCTGTTACAATTGGGTGCTTTTCCGCTAAAAAAAAGTGACAGGGTTAAGCCAGTGCTGATTACAGTGAATGATGTGTGCCGTTTGGGATGAAGCTTCAGCATTTGTCACGAAGTCAGCTGACTACAGTGAACACTTAGCTCATTACAGTGAATGTTGAGATACTGGCAGGTTAAATGAAAATCACGTTTGCTGATTATAGTGAACATCCCATCTGACGCGGCCAGGTTCCGTTTGCAGCCAACCGAATTCCTTTCCTTCTTTTACTGATTACAGTGAATGTTTTACTGACTACAGTGAATCCCCTCTCACCCGTAAGCCCGCCCATGATGAGACGTGGCCTGATTCTGGTCACTGACCCGCGGGTCAGGACTTACGAAGTATACTGATTACAGTGAATGCTCTGACCATGCTGGGGCTGGTGGAAGTAGATTGAGTTGTTTAGCATTCAACCCCGTATGAGGTGTTTGGCTGGATGTGTATTTACTGATTACAGTGAATGTTTGAAACTCAGTCCCATAGCCGTTCTGCGTTTAAGTTAGAGTCTGGCTGTGGGAAAGGCCAGCCTGATGACTCCTCGTAAAGGGGCCATCAAAATGAAAGCGGAAGGTTACTGACTACAGTGAATGCCTAAAGTTACCCATAACTTTTACTGATTACAGTGAATATACTGAGCGCTGCACTTGCTGATTATAGTGAATCCTCTGTCGGCGCCCTGTGAAATGACTCCCCTTTTCTTTCGTTGAAAAACGGGATATGACACCCTGCCAGTTGCCAGTTGCCAGTTGCCAGTTGCCAGTTGCCAGTTGCCAGTTGCCAGTTGCCAGTTGCCAGTTGCCAGTTGCCAGTGCGTTCAACTCATTACCCTTTTGTCTACCGGCTTCACAGCAGGGCCACACATCGGCCAGAACTCATGATGCACCCATCCCTCGTTACTGATTACAGTGAATCTTTTGCTGACTATAGTGAATCTTTCAGTTTAGCGATTTTACCGCTGCCAACCGGCATGAATCTGTGCTCCAGACATGCGCTGAAATCAGCATATTGGCCTGGCCCTCCTGCTTACGGTTAACACGTATTGGAACTGAATTGATCTCCATCAGGTCTGCAAAAATTCGAATGCATTCATTCACTGATTACAGTGAACGTTCGACACTGTTATTGATGCCTTTTCTTACCAGCTTTTACAGGAGATAGAATTTGTCAGCCTTATCGTGTGCTGGATCAAGCGTCAAGGTTAAGGCTGTGAAGATGAATGGGCGGTATTTCATGTGCGCGAGCTCGAGATGTGTCCCGCTCATCACAGTGAATTGTGCGAACAAAGTCACAGAAATCAGGAGTCCTACATTTAACACAGTATTGCGTTGATATGATAACTTGTTGCCTTGTGTGCAGGATTTAGGTATAAATTCATAAATCCTACATATTTGGAGTAAGTATGGCTAACGATGATAGTCAGGTCATGAAAGTTGCTCAGCGTTCCGAACGCATGTTATTGAGCCTTACTGAACAAATTCAGGCACAAAAGCTTGAGTTGCAGGAAAACAGCTACTACCAAATTTATGCCAAGGCGGCTCTGGCTAAACTGCCAAAACTGACCCGCGCCAGCGTTGATTATGCCGTAAACGAAATGGAAGAGAGTGGTTATCAGTTCGATAAGCGCGCTGCCGGTAGCTCGGTGAAGTACGCCATGTCCATTCAGAACATTATTGATATCTATCATCATCGCGGCGTGCCGAAATATCGCGATCGTCACACTGAAGCCTTTACTTTATTTGTGGGGAATCTTAAAGGCGGCGTTTCCAAGACGGTTTCTACTGTTTCTCTGGCTCACGCTCTTCGGGCTCACCCTCACCTTTTATATGAAGACCTGCGCATCCTTGTGATTGATCTCGACCCACAGTCTTCTGCCACGATGTTTTTGAATCACGAGCGTTCTGTCGGGCTCGTGGAGGCGACTGCCGCTCAGGCGATGCTACAAAACGTCACACGAGATGAGCTGGTAAGTGAATTTATCGTTTCATCCATTATTCCCGGTGTGGACGTATTACCTGCATCAATAGATGACGCATTTATTGCATCAAGTTGGGATCAGCTGTGTGCCACTCATTTGCCAGGGCAAAACATTCATTCGGTGTTATACGATAATGTCGTGTCTAAGCTTAAAAAAGATTACGACTTCATCTTCATCGACAGTGGCCCACATCTGGATGCATTTTTAAAGAATGCGATCGCCGCATCCGACCTCCTGATGACTCCAGTCCCACCGGCACAGGTTGATTTCCACTCTACCCTCAAATACCTGACTCGTTTACCAGAGCTGATTGGCATTATTGAAGAGTCGGGAGCCTTATGCCGTCTCCAGGGCAATATCGGGTTTATGTCAAAGCTCTCTAACAAAGCAGACCATAAACTTTGCCACAGCCTTGCTAAAGAAATTTTCGGCGGCGACATGCTGGACGCAACCCTGCCCCGTCTGGATGGTTTTGAGCGTTGCGGTGAGTCGTTTGACACGGTTATATCGGCTAACCCGTCAACCTATGTAGGTAGCAGTGAGGCGTTAAAAAACGCCCGTTCTGCCGCCGAAGACTTCGCTAAAGCGGTTTTTGACCGCATTGAATTTATCCGCCTGAACTGAGGTTTTTATGAGTGCGAAAAGAATAACGATCGGCAGAACCTTCAGCCAGACACCGTTAAACACAGAAAAACTCTCTGATAACCCTTCGCAGACGTTTGTTCTTGCCACAGGAAAACGTGCCGTATTCCGTTTTGAACACATTCCTGCGAATGAGATAGAAAGCAAAACCTTTGTGACCATGGAAACGAATGGTCGCGATCAGTCTGGTCTTACGCCTGACTCACTGCGGGATATTATCCGCACGATTAAGCTTCAGCAGTTCTTCCCTGCCATTGGTGTGATGCAAGGCGAACGTATAGAGATACTGGACGGCTCACGACGTCGCGCGGCAGCACTTTATTGTAAAACCGGTCTGGATATTCTTGTGACCGATGCGGTCATCACTCCGGATGAGGCACGCAGGCTTGCGCAGGATATTCAGACGGCTCGTGAGCATAATTTGCGTGAAGTCGGGATGCGATTACTGGCGCTCAAAGACGGCGGCTTATCCCAAAAAGAGATTGCTGAAAACCAGGGCCTTTCGCAAGCCAAGGTCACCCGTGCTTTACAAGCTGCCAGCGTTCCCGCTGATTTGATCTCTCTTTTTCCTAATCAGTCAGAGCTGACTTATCCTGATTATAAAGCTTTGCTTCAGGCTGCGGATAAACTGAGTGAGACCGGGCAAACCGTCGAGGCATTGATAAACGCTATCTCGGCTGAAATCGATGTTGTCAGGGCTCGTGATGGTTTGGCTGAGGACGAGTTAAAAAACACAATTCTGAGATTGATTCGTCAGGGCAGCCAGACGCTCGTTAAAGAACCTGAGAAAGATAAAACCACAGCGGTGGCTCTCTGGTCCTTTGCTGATAAGGATCGATTTGCGCGCAAAAAAACGCGAGGAAGAATGTTTAGCTATGAGTTTAACCGCCAGTCCAAAGAACTCCAGGACGAACTAGATAAGGTCATTGCTGAGACATTAAAGAAGTATATGACCCGATGAAACATATCAAACCAGGCAAAATGATTGTCTGGTTTTTTATTTCCTCATATTTCCTTTATCCCTTTAATATTCGATATCGCTATAGCGAATTTCAGGCTGAAATCGCCAAATAAATAGCCTGAAATTTATCTCTAAGATACTGTTTTTTGAATTTTTTAATTTACTTTCCCAAAATGAAATTCGCTATATTTCCCGCCTGCCGCCTGCCGCCTGCCGCCTGCCGCCTGCCGCCTGCCGCCTTAATGTGGTTGTCTGCCTCGGTGCTAAAAGATTTTTGATTCGACTGATCTGCTCCCCGTTGCTGGCCACAACATGATGTTATAGCAACGCAAGGACATCCCAATGAAGACAGTTTTCGTACGAACAGATCATCAGTATCACTTGCATAGCCGAGGCTGGCATTTCCTCCCGTAAGCATATTATTTCTGACGCAAACTTTTGCGCCTGGCGTAAGACATTTAATGGCTTGGCAATCCCTGAAGTAAAACGTCTGCAGAAGAGAGAGCCCGTCTCAGGAAGTGACTTGCAGAAGTGATGCCTGAGTGAAGATGCATTACAGGTGGTTGAGCCGATAATACTGACGACAGATCGCAAGCGGGAAGCAGTTGCAGTGAGGTGTGAAGTGATGAGTCTGTCACGACCTCGTGCGTGCACGTATGCTGATTTGTTCCTGTCGACTTGCTGCCATGAGAAGCAGCCTCCGGTGGCTGATGCGCATTTTTTAGGGCGTACTATTGCGCTGCCATCCGAGCGACGGCGTTTCTGTTAGCGCCGTATAGCGGGAAACTACGGCAACGAGAAGGCCTGCATGTTAATCACAAGTACTTGTGATGCCTTTACCATCTCAGCGGCCCGGGTGTTAATTGCAGGCGAGGTCGTAGAGTACGGGTTACAGAACGCCTTCCTCTGCTCCGTCTTGCTGCTCCTGGTCTGTCGTGGTCACCGTATTTCGTCATGGACGCACAGGCATCCTGACGCAGAATAAAGTGTTATATCTGCGTTGATGATTTTACCAATGAATACCTGTCAGTTTCTCTTACCTCAGGTATATCTGGCATGCAGGTCACACGTATTCTGGACAGTATTGTGCTATTTCATGGCTATCCGGTAACGTTAAGACCAGACCAGACCAGACCAGACCAGACCAGACCAGAGCAGACCAGACCAGAGCAGAGCAGACCAGAGCAGAGCAGAGCAGACCAGAGCAGACCAGAGCAGACCAGAGCAGACCAGACCAGACTCTGCACCAGCGTTTACCTGGCGGGCACTGAACCAGTGGACCTCTGCGCATGGCGTTAAGCTTCGGCTTATTCAGCCGGGCGATCAAATACCTATGGGGTTATCGAAAGCTTAAATGGTAGTTTTTTAAAGGCGTGTCAGATTAAGCTCGGGTTAAGCGAAAGTGTTCACCCAAAAAAAACATTAACGACTGGCGGAAGGACTATAAGCGTTTCAGCCTCATTCCTGAGTGATTTATCTGACGTCAGCGAGGTTAGCAGTGGGCTGGCAAAATGCTAACAGAGAAGGTAACCCAATCGACATGGCTAACGGTCTATTGTGCTCAATGCTGTGGGGGCAAATCACGTCGATGATTTTTATTGGATGCAGTCTGCGCGATATTTACACAAACAGAGACGGATACAGCAATTTTTCGACGGCATCTCAATTAGCGGTGTTGCTGTGATTGCAATAAGAGATTTAGCAGTGTGTGGATTATCGGTGTCAGGGCGAAAGAGACGCTTTTTTCAACCCTATCTTCATGAAAAATATTGTTTTTATGATGGCGATTTCAGCCTGAAATTCAGTCAGCGATAAAAAGTAATCCCTCGGTTTCTGAGAGAAGTCAATGCGTCAGGGTTTTGCTTTGTTATTTTTTTGAAGACGAACGTCCCGGTCAAACTCTGGTTAAATTGATATACAGAAAATATCCCTTAGTTATCCACAGAAAAAGTGGATAAGTTGAGAAAGCCTTAATGACAGAGACATGCGCCAATCTTTCGCCTTACTGATAGGCGTTTCAGGAGTAAGTAAGTTAAGCACATGGAGTTGGTTTCATGCCCCGATGCTAAAAAACATGTCGCAGTTTGCATCGTGACTCTGGCCTTTCGCTTAAGCGGAACAGATTCACGCCTGGCAATCGGCCTCACGTTGATAACATAACGATTTAGTGAAAACGAGCGCTGACGCGACGACAGAATGCACAGCGACAAGCTGAAATCGGTGCAGTCATCATCCAAAACCCGTTTCAGCCCAGGTATTATTCGAATCAGTAAGAGACAAGGCTGGAGAGCGAAAGCGTTCTGTTAGGCGCTAATGAAAGTAAAAGCCTGATGCTGTACAGCATTTTATCAAATTCGCATCAGTGCCTGCAGGAGGAGAAAAACGCTATTCCTTACAGAACAGTGATGCCCGGGCGAAAGCTAACGGCTTATGGCGTTGGCATGATGTTTTTACTAAATACTATAAGCTGCATTCAGGCCAACCCGACGTTCACTGTAATCTGTAAACGTAGGTCATAGGCTTGATTATCGACTGTGTGTGGCACTGTCACATTTCCATCCATGATGAACAACTGATTACAGTGAATCGGCAACGAGATCCTTTTGAGATTAACTGTTCTGGTCTTCACTCATAACATGCTCATGTTGGCTGAGTTTAGTTTATTTCATCCTGCTGAGGCTACATCCCGCTTCAATCACGGGAATGACTTTCGATACTGATTACAGCGAATCACAACCACTGTAATCAGCAACCGCAAATGACCTGTTTGGCGATTTCAGGCTGAAATTCATACTTATCAATGGGTTTGCTGCATGAAATTGTTGAAAGCAGTCATTATGAAAACAGGCAAGCCTCGCTGGCGAGTGGCCGTTTAGACAGGGTTTTTTGATCGCATCATCCAGGCTTTACATAGGTATCTGGGTTGCAGTGTACAGTGAACGGTTAAGATGCGTTGCTCACCCGGGTTAAAAGTATTCTTCACATGATGGCGGGTTGGGGACAACTGTCTTTAACAGGCTTAAAATCGCTTTAAAGCAGATAAATGACGACTCGCCACGAAGGGAAATCCACGTGGCGGTATTAACGTGTTTTAGCCAAATCGAAGGAAAAATACGTCGCTGTCTTCTCAGGACGTCAACGATTTCAGGGGCGAAAATTTGCGACCGTGCCTGATTATTTAACATAATATAAAGGTTTGCCTGTGTTTTTGACGTTCAAAAAAATCATTCATCCTCTGGCTGGTTTTTATTTCCTCTTTCACTGATTACAGTGAATGCCACTTAAACGTTCACTGTAATCAGTAACACCTAAATATTGGCGATTTCAGGCTGAAATTTATCTTATGCACCTAATGGCAATTTGCGGCACGTATATCAGCCTTGTGTAAATGGGAGTCTTACACGATTTCTTTTTATGAGCAGATAGCCACTGGTTCAGCATTCAAGCCGAAAAGCGCGCAGCCTTCCTCGTTAACTGAAACTGTTAAGCCCGGCGTGGAGTGCGACTGGCGTAAGCGTTCACGAAGACAAGGCACAAGCGGCGATTCGACAACATACGTATCTCTCAAGACGAAAATGTCTTTGCCAGCGTGACCGCAGAGTGAAAGCGGTAATGGGTGAAGATGGAGAGATGAGAGTTCAGTGACAATTCATGTGTCATGCGCGTTTCAAGGCAATAATGGTCAGTGGCTATTAGCCAGCACTGAGCTGCAGGTAAGTAAAGGGTAGGGCAGGGGGCTTTGTTACTCAACGATTCCAGAACTTCCACCAGACTACTCAGCATCACTAACGTCGGGGGCATTTATAGCCTTTCAGCACTGTGCCACTTACGCATAAACCTGTTCGTTCAATGCCATCTGACGGTGCGGCAACTGAAGTATAAAGCGTTGGGTCAAGGATGAGAGAAGGAAAAGACGATCATAATCAGATGTTAATCATGCCGTATGATCAGAATTTGTTGTGTCTTTTTTGCCGGAATAGATGCCAGGCCTGAAAACATCTGTCGTCATCTGATATATCCGTCGATAACAGCCGGTAAAGGTTCAGGTCGCTCTGCGTGGTTTGAACGGCTTTGCGCGAAATGAAACTTTGCTCCCATTGCCAGTGAGTTGCGCTGGATTAAGTACTGTCTCGAACATCATTGCGTTACCTCAATTTCTGCCCTTTTCATAACCCAGAAAATGAGGTTTATAAATGTTCAAAGACCCAGGATTGCGTCGATCTCAATCAGCAAGTCAGGTGAGAACAGAGCACTAACCTGTACCAATGCGCTCGCAGGTAAATAATCACCATAACGTTTAAACAGCACGTTGCGGAGTGCATCAATATCTTTAAAAGAGGTTACAAAGAGGGTGACCTTAATGAGTTGCTGCAGAGAGGTGTTTTCAGCCGCCGCTATGCTTTCCAGCTGATCAAAAATCACTTCAGCCTGCGCCGCGATATCCCCTGGTTTGCAGGCGTGCCAAACGCCGTTAAGCCTGAGACATAGAGTGTTTGATTGTGGCTGACGGCATGGACATAGGGGGCAGTCACTTCCCCACGCGAAGCATAGTTTTTCCGTACAGGCATCATAGTGCTTAACTCCCAATATATTACTTGTTGGTCATTAGCAGCTGCGAGCACGCATGATTGCTAAGTGCTGCCTGCTGCTGCTGTTCTTGAGTCAGACTTTTCCAGTTGTCGATCACCCGAGCGGCCAGGCCAGGAACAAAATGTATTTTTTGCAACGCATAGTCTGAATTACTGCCTTCTATAACGTTTTTCATGTCTTTCTGCAGCTGTTGCTCATTTTGCTGAGGTACGGCGCAGAGCACAGAAATGTAGTAGTTTTCATCTTCAGCGTCATAATGAGGTGTCAGCCACCACCCCAGGAACCCAACGACAAGGGCGGCAGGGATAAGAAAAGCGGGTTTTAGTACTGTCATCTATCCATCCAGAGTCATTCTTCTCACTGGCCAACAGGGGCATCAGTCCGGTCGCATATCCTGCCATAAATAGCGCTATTAGTTAAATCCTCTGCCTGGATTAGGCTATCGGGTTACACCAGGCACCAGCCCTGGCCATAAGCAGCATAAAAAATATGACCGGCATTGACGTTTTATGAAATCAGTCAATGAAACTATAAAAATCAATACAATTAACAGGTTACAGACCCAGACTTATCTGTATTCACCGCTGAGTTTTTAAAAGCATACTACTATTAGTTGTCTGGAGCCTCAGGATCCAGACTGATATTTATGCACATTTATAGGGGAACCGCGTGCTGATAAAGAAGAAGAAAATACGGTCACATACCGAGGATAGATATCTGGCACTGGCACTGGCAACGACTGCCGGGATACTCAACGCAATGGCTTTAGGCGCGTTTGGTTTTTTTCCGTCACACATGAGCGGTAATACTTCTCAGATTTCTAACGAAGTTTTCACTTCTGACTTTGATAGTCTGGTTTTCCTTGCGGGTCTGATTTCTGCGTTTGTGATCGGTTGTACCACCGCGAGATTGTTCATTATTGCCGGCGAAAGACGGAAAATCAGAACCATCTTCTGCCTGATCATTCTGGCTGAAGGGTTTGCACTGACGGCAGCGTCACTCTTCGAAAAATGGTTTTATTCACCCAGCTACAACGGTGAAGTATTGTTGATGCTGGGCTTCCTGATGGGCTTACATAATGCAACTTCTACGCAACTGTCGAACGGCCGTGTCAGATCAACCCATATTACCGGTACGCTAACTGACGCAGGCATTGCATTAGGTTCCTATTTATCATCTTTTATATCCCGGGCAGAACCTTGCGACAGACGATTTGCCCAGAAGCAGCTTTATACACATTTAACCACGGTATTATCTTTTTTAACGGGGTGCATTGTCGGGCTATTACTTTTTAAAACCTATGCATTTAACGCTATGATTGGACTGGGGATTTTCCTCATCGCCCTTGCAGCTGGCGCGATTGTTATTACATTGTATAATGCAAAAAAGCTTTACTAGTTGATTTTTATAAATGGCGGTTTCGTGAGATTTTATTTCAGGTGCCGCCATTACTAGCAGGAATAATTAATTTAAGACTGTATTTTAAAAGTGGTATAGCCAATTAAATAGAGGGATTAACTTCCAGAATATGACCGGTGAACAAGTCCATAAAACTGACAAAAAGTAATAGAAATTTACGTTTTATCCGATTTAGAAAAGAATTACCATTTCACTAGATTGGTCGTGGAAAAATAAAATTATTGTATAATTAAATCAATAATATAAGTAGATTCTACCGCTTCGCTTAAGGTTTATTTCCTCTGCCGGCTTTGTTTTCCTGACTATAAAAGTGTTAGTCTGTATATACATACACCGGTTGGAGGTTATGTGAATAACCATGAAGACAACGACATTCGTGCGCTGATTGGGGCGGTGGTGAGTGAACTTCTGAAGGTAGGTGAGCCCGTGCAGTTTCATCAGATCACAGATGCATTGTTTCGTTTAAGTCAGGGCAGCCGAGACAAAAGATTTAAAGTACTTTGCCAGCGCGCAATCCATTTTTTCTCACGCAAAATGCATTAAGAGTGACCTGCAATCTGGCTGCGTTGCAGGTCAACAAACTCACGCTGACTTAGGATAAACGCCCTCACCACAGATGTCAGATGCGAAACTACACACCTGCATCGTCTGGCGTACGTCCTACCACGATTTCAAGAGTTCTGCGTAACAGTTCGATGTGGAACTCATCATCCGTCGATTCGAGTTCTGCGATGAGGTACAGGATGATCGCTTTATTGGTTACGCGTTTTTCGTCACTGACAATATTTCTGATAACTCTGCCAAGCAGCTCAGTCTCCTGAGCAAGATGCTCTCCCTCACTGCGAAAAAACTCGATGATGGCTAAATCTGATGTGCTCTGTTGCATAGTTATCATTCTCTAAGAATCGTCAGTTGCGTATTAAGGAGTCAGCCGACAAGGTCATTAAGTAGTAAGGGTTACCAGGCATAACACACTTTGATGCCCATCTTTTCTCTCGCTGGCACAGCTTAAATCTTAGACGCCAGCGTCAGTGTTTTTTAGAGCCTTCTGGTGGGCCGTCGTTGTTCAAACGGTGTTTATCGCGCTCGGGAAGATCCACCCGGCGGCGACTATTCGCTGTGGCCATGCCTTTTTGTACTTCAACAATCGCAACTTTGATGGCTTTCAGCCTGGTTGCGTCCTCGGTTTCACTTGCCATTGCTTCAAGTTGAGCAATAAGTGCATTGCTGGATATCGGACTTTCTGATTTCAGTAAGATCAGAACGGCCTCACCAATCATGACATCCGTTATTTTTTCTTCTTCACTTCTGTACATACTGGCTTCTCTGATTACGAATTTGTAGCCACGCTCCGGCTACGATGACGGGGGACAGCTAACCTTCCCGCGTCAGCTGTGGGCAGTACTATCCCTGTAAGTAAACATGGTACTGCCCGATCAGAAATTACTTCAGGTAACGAATTAATTTTAAAGCGTTAAATTTATATTAGCTTTCGCGACTAAACAGTAATCCAATCAGCTCCTGGTAATGACTTTGCTGCTCTGTGGCATCACAACCGTCAAGACGATGGAGCAATTTACTGCAAATTGCTTTGCGTGAAAGTGTTTGGCCTGCGCGCAGTAGCTCAACAACAATCTCACCCAGCGTTTCCTGCTGAGAGGGCAAATTTGCCTGGCTGAAGTAACGGGCGATGTCGCTGGTATTATCCGGTGCATGTCCGTTCTGACGCATACGATTATCCTCAGGTGGTTAAAATGTACTTTGCCATAGAGCGAAAGTTATACATCTTTCAAAAACTTGTACAGAATTTTGATGGTCTTAACGGGAGTTTTTTGTGCAAAAAATGCTAATTGATTAAAAACAGAGAGTTACAGAGGTGTGAAGTAGGGCGGATGTTATCAAGCATTGTGCCAAAATTAAGCTTAAAAGTTAACACAATGCGTAAAATATGAGCATAGAACTATTTTATGACAATGTCATCGCCGTCGTTGTCTGAAGATCCTGAAAACGCTGATTTGCGTGCAGACCAGCCTCTGCCTGAAGTCAGGCGCGAACCAATTTGCCTGAAACCCATCAGCCATTTGGTTGCATCATCGAGCTGTGACAGCCTGGCTTCATCCACTTCAGACCGGGTCATTACTTTAAGCTCATCGACAAGAGACTCCACACTGACGTCCTGATTGATGGCGATCAGGTTCAGAGCGGCTTCTCCGATGATCGTGTTTGTCAGGTGCTGCTGGGAAAGTAACAAAATGACCTCCTTTGCCTTTCATACGACAAGTTTATTTTAGCAAAGAATAGCGTTCCTGTTTTGCCCTGCGCGCGCTCAGCGTTGATCCATCCACTTTATGGACCTGCATCAGGACGGTTTCTTCATTATTCGATGGCGCTACACTGCTGGACTTTTACTTTCAGAATAACTAATTAGCCACTCTGCATTACAAAACTTAAAACTTCCATTCATTTCATTAAAAAACTTCACAAAGTGTTTCTGTGTGAATTTTATAGCCTGTGCTATAAAATTTAGCACGGGCTAAATTATTGGCGCTTTTTTCATTAATCTCAGGATGACGAACATGGTGAGTAAATTATCGGTTTCAACACTTGGCATGATGTTGAGTGTTTTTATTAGCCTCAACAGCTATGCGGCTGATAAATTTAGGGTTGTCACGACCTTCACCGTTATTGCTGACATGGCAAAAAATGTGGCAGGGGAGGCGGCTGAGGTGACGTCAATCACCAAACCTGGTGCCGAAATTCATGAGTATCAACCGACCCCAGGCGATATTAAACGTGCACAGGGTGCACAGTTGGTGATGGCTAATGGTTTGAATCTGGAATTGTGGTTTCAACGTTTTTATCAACATCTCAAAGGCGTTCCTGAAGTTGTTGTTTCAACGGGCGTTTCTCCGATAGGAATAGGGGAAGGACCTTATAATGGCAAACCCAATCCTCACGCATGGATGTCACCGGATAACGCACTGATCTATGTGGATAATATTCGTGATGCGCTTGTAAAGCACGATCCGGCCAATGCCAGCACCTATCAGCAGAACGCAGCCGCCTATAAGCAAAAGATCGTTGCAGCACTCGAACCTGTTCGTAAGCAACTCGCCGCCATACCAGAAAACAAACGCTGGATAGTGACCAGCGAAGGCGCTTTTTCCTATCTGGCACGTGATTTAGGGCTTAAAGAACTTTATCTCTGGCCAATCAATGCCGATCAGCAGGGAACGCCACAGCAGGTTCGGAACGTCATCGATCAGATGAAAAAGAATGCCATTCCCGTCATCTTCAGTGAAAGCACCGTCTCCGATAAACCTGCACGCCAGGTCGCGCGCGAAACGCACGCACATTATGGCGGTGTGTTATACGTTGACTCATTAAGCGCGGCCAGGGGGCCTGTGCCAACGTATCTTGACCTGTTGAAAGTTACCACCCAGACGCTGGTTAACGGCATTCAGGACGGGATGAAAACACCATGAACCCCACAATTGTCGTTTCGGACCTCTCGGTAACCTACCGTAACGGGCATACAGCGTTGCACAACGCCAGCTTTAGCGTGCCAGCCGGGTCAATTGCTGCACTCGTCGGGGTAAATGGTTCGGGTAAATCTACGCTTTTCAAAGCGCTTATGGGATTTGTACCTGCGCGATCGGGCCATATCAGCGTACTGGGATTGCCAACGCGTAAGGCGCTTCGCCGTAGCCTGGTCGCCTATGTGCCGCAGGCCGAGGAGGTTGACTGGTCTTTTCCGGTTCTGGTGGATGATGTGGTTATGATGGGGCGCTATGGGCATATGGGCCTGATGCGTATCCCTAAACGGCAGGATCGCGATCGGGTGACTGACGCGCTGGCACGCGTTGACATGCTGGATTTTCGCCATCGCCAAATCGGTGAGCTTTCCGGCGGTCAGAAGAAACGCGTTTTCCTTGCGCGGGCCATTGCGCAACATGGTGAGGTGATTTTACTGGATGAACCCTTTACCGGCGTTGATGTTCATACCGAGGCCAAAATCATCAGCTTGTTGCGTGAGTTAAAGGAGGAAGGAAAAACTATGCTGGTTTCGACCCATAATCTTGGCTCCGTGACCGAGTTTTGTGATTACACCGTCATGGTTAAAGGCACGGTTCTTGCCAGCGGCCCCACGGCGACGACGTTTACGCAGCAGAATCTGGAGCGCACATTCAGTGGCGTACTGCGCCATGTCATGACTGAGGGCGGTATCACGCAGGTTATCGCCGATCATGAACGTCCGGTTAATGCATCCATGGACACGCATTCATCATGGGGTAAATGATGACCGCGCTCCTTGAACCTTTTGGTTATCAATATATGTTGAACGCCATGTGGATTTCAGCCATGGTCGGCGGGCTGTGCGCCTTTCTGTCCTGTTATCTGATGTTAAAGGGCTGGTCGCTTATTGGTGATGCGCTGTCACACTCTATTGTTCCCGGTGTCGCGGGCGCTTACATGCTCGGACTGCCGTTTGCGTTGGGCGCTTTTTTATCAGGGGGCTTAGCGGCAGGGAGCATGCTGTTGCTCAACCAGCGCACGCGGCTGAAAGAAGATACCATCATCGGCCTGATTTTTTCTTCGTTCTTCGGCCTTGGGCTGTTTATGGTTTCCCTTAATCCCACTTCGGTAAATATTCAGACTATCGTGCTGGGCAATATTCTGGCTATTGCGCCTTCCGATATCATTCAGCTGCTTATTATCGGACTGACTTCTGTCGCCATTTTGTTTTTCAAATGGAAAGATTTAATGGTCACCTTTTTCGATGAAAACCATGCTCGTGCCGTTGGTTTAAATCCGGTGCGTCTTAAGATCTTATTTTTCACTTTGTTGGCCGTTTCGACCGTGGCTGCGTTACAAACTGTGGGCGCGTTTCTGGTTATCTGTCTGGTTGTCACGCCAGGCGCAACGGCCTGGTTGCTGACCGATCGCTTTCCCCGGCTACTTGCCATCGCGGTTGCCATTGGCAGCATCACGAGCTTTATGGGCGCGTGGGCAAGTTATTATCTTGATGGCGCAACGGGCGGCATTATTGTCGTTGCGCAAACGTTACTGTTTTTACTGGCCTTCATCTTTGCGCCTAAGCACGGTGTGCTGGCGAATCGTCGTCGTGCCCAGGCGCATGCTGTGCGGGAGACAAGATGATGTGGCTGGAACCTTTTCAGTTTGGTTTTATGAATCATGCTTTACTCATCGCGGCGGTGGTTGCCGTGCCTTGTGCGCTGCTGTCAGTCTTTTTGGTCCTGAAGGGCTGGGCGTTGATGGGTGATGCGATGAGTCATGCTGTCTTTCCAGGCATAGTGCTGGCGTGGATGATGGCATTACCTCTGGCAGTGGGCGCATTCAGTGCCGGTTTGTTTTGTGCTGTCGCCAGTGGCTACCTTAAAGAGAACAGCAGAATCAAGCAGGACACGGTTCTGGGTATTGTTTTTTCCGGGATGTTTGCGGTTGGCCTGATTTTGTACATCGCCCTGAAACCGGAGATCCACCTCGACCATATTTTATTCGGCGATATGCTGGGGATCAGCCAAAGCGATATTTTTCAGACGTTAGGTATTGCCGCTGTGATTGTCGCTGTCGTCGGTCTGAAATGGCGCGATTTCATGCTGTTCAGCTTTGATCCTCAACAGGCTCAGGTGTGCGGGCTTTCGGTGCGCTGGCTGCATTATAGCCTGTTGTGTATGGTCTCTCTGACCATTGTGGCAACGCTTAAGGCAGTAGGGATTATTTTATCGATTTCATTGCTTATTGCACCCGGAGCGATTGCCGTTTTGCTGACGGATCGGTTTTCCCATGCGTTGATACTGGCGACGTTTGTTTCGCTGGTCGTCTCACTCTGCGGCGTTTATCTCTCATTTTTTATTGACAGTGCTCCCGCACCAACCATTGTGGTGCTTTTCGCTCTGGTCTTTATCGTCAGCTTTATCACCACTCACTATAAACTTTCTCGCCTGTCTAAATCCTCCTGCTGATTACTGTGCTGGTCGCCTGAATGAACAGGGCGACCAGCCGTGTTAATTAACGCAATCATCGTCTTTTTACCTCTTACCCTGAAAATAAGTGCTAAACCTAATGACGTACATACGCATGTAAACATCAGGGTTATCCGGCTTTCCCCGTTCTTATCTCGCCCGTTATGTATAAGTAACCGATCACCTAACTGGCCCTGCAACCATGGGAAAAAGACAATGTCAGAAACAATACCGTTAACGATGCAGGTCAATGGTCAGACCCGACAGATCAGCATCGATCCTCGCGTAACCTTATTAGATGCGCTGCGCGATCATCTTAACCTGACCGGTACCAAGAAAGGGTGCGATCAGGGGCAGTGCGGTGCCTGTACCGTACTGGTAAACGAGCAGCGGGTACTGAGTTGTCTGACACTGGCCGTGCAGACGCAAGGTAAAGCCGTGACCACAATTGAAGGTCTGGAACAGTCCTCGGGTGAACTGCACCCGGTGCAACGCTGTTTTATTGAGCATGATGGTTTCCAGTGCGGCTACTGTACGCCTGGTCAGATTATGTCTGCGGTGGCCTGCATTAAAGAAGGCCATACCGGTTCTGACGACGAAATTCGGGAATATATGAGTGGCAACCTCTGCCGCTGCGGTGCTTATCCTTTCATTCTTGATGCCATTAAACAGGCCGCGGCGGAAATGGCGGAGGAGGCACGATGAATGAATTTCACTGGCAGGTTGCGCAGTCCGTTGAGGATGCTGCTGGCGCCAAACAACATCCCCAAAATCATCTTATCGCGGGTGGGACGACACAACTCGATTTAATGAAATGTGGTGTCTTTACGCCGTCCCGGCTCACTGATATCGCTGGATTACCCAACTTGTCTGCGATTGATTTTGGTCAGGATAACATCACCATTGGCGCTCTGGTCACTATGAGTGAGCTGGCGAATCATCCGGCCTGTGAACGCGAGGCGCCGGCTTTGTACGGCAGCTTATGGCAGGCGGCGTCGCCTCAGATTCGCAACATGGCTACTATCGGCGGCAATTTATGCCAGCGCACACGCTGCGCGTATTATCGCGATCCGGCCACCTTCTCTGCGTGCAATAAACGCGTGCCTGGCTCCGGCTGCGCTGCGCGGCATGGTGTGAATACCAACCACGCTATTCTGGGAAACAGCGACCACTGTGTGGCGGTTTATCCCGGCGACCTGGCGGTCGCTCTGACGGCATTCGATGCAACGGTTGTGGTGCAAAACAGCCAGCAGCAGAGCCGACGCATTCAGATTGAAGATTTCTTTCTTCTGCCAGGTGATACACCCCATCATGAACATGCGTTGCTGGCGGATGAAATCATCGTAGCCATTGAGATCCCATGCTCCCCGGCGCTTAAGCAGTCTCACTATTTAAAAGTCCGCGATCGCACCTCCTACGAATTCGCCAGCGCCAGTGCAGCCGTTGGACTCACGCTTAATCAGGGAATGATCGAAACGGTCCATATTGCTTTAGGTGGTGTGGCAACAAAACCCTGGCGCGCGCGCCGCATTGAACAGGCACTGACAGGACAGCCTTTTGAGCACCAAACGCTGTATGAGGCTGCAGAGCTGATTAACCAGGAAACACAGGCGCTCTCCGGGAATGCGCATAAAATACAGCTTACACCGCGGGTAATCGCACGCGCCTTGATGGCGGCAGGAGAAATCGTATGACCCATGACCAAAACGACCTGCTTCACAGTGGGAACGCCGTGGATTCCACAGGCGATCACAACGAACGCTATCGCCGCGCACCCGCAAGCCTGTCAGGACTGGGAACGCCGCGCACCCGGGGTGATGGTGAGGTTAAAGTGACAGGAAAAGCGCGTTACGCGATCGAACATACACCCGAGAATGCTGTGCACGGCGTGGTCATCCAGTCCACCGTCGCCAGCGGTCGCATCAGACACATGGATACCACTAAAGCAGAAAGCGCAGCGGGTGTTATTGCCGTTTATACGCATCTCAATTCACTGAAAATTCATCAGCCGACGGCAATCGCTGACGGGGGCGCCGCGCAGACAACCTACACGCCGATCCAGGATGACTTGATTATTCACAACGGTCAGAACATTGGCCTGGTGGTGGCCGAAACCTTCGAACAGGCAACTTACGCAGCTTCGCTGGTAGAGATTGACTATGATACCACGCCTGCGCTGATATCACCGACAGATGAAGGGGTGGAACCCAAGCCGCTCCCACCTCAGGATATTGAGATGGGTGATGCGCAGAGCGCCATGAACCAGTCTGAAGTCCGCATCAATCAGCGCTACACGACCCCGCGTGAATACAATATGCCCATGGAACCCCATGGCTGTATTGCACAATGGGAGAACGATCATATGACCGTCTGGGAACCCAGCCAGTGGGTGATGGGCGCCCAGGTCGAAATTGCGGAATGGATGGGCATCTCACCCAAACAGGTGCGTATCATTTCGCCCTATGTGGGGGGCGGCTTCGGTTCTAAGCCCGTGCCTTACACACATGTTGCGCTGGCCTGTGTGGCCTCGCGCGCGCTCAATCGTCCGGTTCGTGTGTCACTGACGCGACCGCAAACCTTCACGGGTTTGGGCGGACGTCCGGCAACCTCACAACAGCTGGAAATGGGGGCGACGCGGGAAGGAAAGATTCAGTCCGTTATCCTGCGCAGTTTTAGTGAGACATCACTTATTGACGTGTTCGCCGAAAACTGCAGCAAGGTCACTGGCCGCATGTATGCCATCGAAAACCTCTCTGCCCAACATCAGGTCAGACCTATTAATACGGTGACGCCTGGCTGGATGCGCGCACCGGGTGAAAACCCCAGCGCGTTCGGTCTTGAAGTGGCGATGGATGAGATGGCTTACGCACTGGATCTTGATCCCCTGGCTTTTCGGCTACTTAACTGGGCCGATCGTGATTACCAAAAAGATCTTCCCTGGAGTTCACGTCGGCTTAAAGAGGCCTACCAAAAAGGGGCTGAGGCGTTTGGTTGGGATAAACGCGTCATGGCGCCCCGATCGATGCGTGAAGGACGCGAACTGATTGGCTGGGGAATGGCCTCGGGGACCTACCCGGTCAACACCATGCCAGCGGAAGCTAAAATCCTGCTTTCTCCGCAAGGTCAGTTCGTTGTGCAGTGCGCAGGAGCGGATATTGGTACCGGCACTTACACCATACTGGCGCAAACCGCCGCAGATATTCTGGGCGTTGATTCACAGCGCATTGATGTTGAATTAGGCGATACGCAACTGCCCCGGGCTGGCGTTGCGGGCGGCTCCCAGCTGGCAGGGAATCTGACCGCTGCCGTAGACGATACCGCGAAAAAGCTGCGCGCCCGTTTACTGGCGTTGGCCAGCCAGACCTCAGGTTCCCCTCTTGCCGGCATTTCGCATGACCAACTCACTCTGGCCCAGGGTGGCATCCATCTCACGGCTAAACCGTCTCAGGCCATTGATTTGGGGGCGCTGCTTAAGCTGGCTAACCTTAATGGGCTCAGCGTTGAAGGCGGCACGTTTTCACCGGACATGTCTGCGCAGGAACGGGACAGCGTTACCGGTAGCCTGAATGAAATGAGCCGACCGGATACGGTCTCGGCCCACAGCTGGAGCGCACAGTTTGTTGAGGTGCGGGTGGACGAAGACTTTGGCACCATAAGGTTGAAACGTATGGTCGCGGCCTTCGACAGTGGCCGACTTTATAATCCTAAACTCGCCCGAAGTCAGTGGGTGGGCGGCATGATCATGGGGGTAGGTCAGGCATTACTCGAAGGTGGCATTATCGATCCGCGTAATGGTCGGGTGATTAACAACAATCTTGCCGATTATCTGATTCCAGTGAATGCGGATATTCCCGAGATCACCACCATTGATGTCGGCGAACCTGATTATCAGGCCACCAGCATGGGCGGAAAAACGGTCGGTGAACTGGGCATCGTGGGCGTGGCTGCGGCTATCAGCAATGCGGTTTATCACGCGACCGGTAAGCGCGTCAGGGATTTACCCATCACGCTGGATAAAATCCTTTAAATATGGGCAGCGAGGTTGCCGGGAAGGCGGATGTGAAGACGGCGATTTTGCTCACGGCGGCGGGGATGAGCCGCCGGTTTCGACAGGCAAGCGGCCAGCATAAACTGCTGGCGGTACTGCAAGGAAAAGCCGTCCTCCGGCATTCGCTGGAACAGGCAAGGGCAAGCGGTATGGATATCATTGTTGTGACGCGCCCGGAAGATAAGGCTATTCATGTGCTGCTGGACAACGTGCGTGCTGTTTTCTGTGTCAGTCAGGGGCTGGGAGATTCCATAGCAGCGGGCGTCAGCGCCTGCCTGGACTATGATGCCGTCATTATCGCGCTCGGTGATATGCCTTTTGTCACGACTGACAGCTATCAGGCGGTGGAGCAGGCGTTGCATGCTTCACCGCTTGTACGCCCGTGGGTAAAAGGACAGCCAGGCCATCCGGTTGGCTTCCAGCGAGCATTTTTTCCCGCGCTGCAACAGCTTTCAGGCGATACGGGGGCACAACATTTGCTGTTAAACCAGCAAATCCGCTATGTGCCGCTCAGCGATCGGGGCTGCCTGGAGGATATTGATTACCCGGAAGACTTACTGCGAGTAAGGAGCAGCTCATGATTACGCTGGATCAGCGGGTTATCGAAACGGCCTTGAACTGGCATCAGGCGGGACAGGCGATTTGGTTGTGCACCGTGCTTCGCACCTGGGGTTCGTCCCCACGCGCGCCGGGGACAATGATGGCGATTAACGCCTGCGGTGATTGCTGTGGCTCGCTTTCTGGCGGCTGCATTGAAGAAGATTTCCTGGCACGTCTGGCGGAAGGGCATTACCGGATAAGCAGCCAGGTTGTCCGATATGGTGATGGCGGACGGCAAACCCGGGTGCAGTTGCCTTGTGGCGGCCGTCTGGACGTGCTGGTGGAACATCTGCTTCCTGACATGCTCAGCGGCGCGTTGTTAAGTGCGATGCATCAGGCGCTTATCGGCCAAACCCGGATGATCAAAAAGTTGTCCGTGGGCGAGCGCGCATCGTGGGAGAGGGTTGCAACGTCGGCCGCCTTACCCGTGCTTAGCTATCAGGACGCCGACATCGTGTTGCCAGTCGGCGCGATTCCTGAACTGTTGGTGGCAGGGTATTCCACGGTTGCGTTTGAATGCATTCGTCTTGGGCAATTTCTGGGTTTTCATGTGCGCGTCTGTGAGCACCGTTCGGCAATGTTAAGTGAACTGGAGCGTCATTTTTCGGGTGAAGACAACGTGACGATTGTGCCGCAGCATCCTGCGCGCTGGCTGGAGTTAAACGGTGCCCATGCTGCTGTTGCCATTGTGTCGTTAACACACGATCCCCGTATTGATGAGTTAACCATGATGGAAGCGGTCAATACGCACGCTTTTTATATCGGCATCATGGGATCGGTAAAAAACAGCGCTAAGCGTAAGGCACGCTTAACGACGATAGCCGGATTGGCTGAGGATGAGCTGGCCAGGATTCAGGCACCGATAGGTTTGGCCATTGGCAGTAAAACGCCTGCGGAGATAGCGTTATCAGTGATGGCCGATATCGTAAGGGTCAAAAACCAACACTGATATTATACCAGCCGGTTCTGGCGGCGCGATGTTCAGTCTGCCGCCAGACCGCGCTTTAAGGCGATGCTTTCTCCAGCGAATAAAAGTAGGTTCCTGAATAGGGAACAGGCAGGAACGTGGTGAATATCTGCTGCAGGGTGTGTTCCGGATCAACGTCTTTAAACCGATCCGGATAAAGGGTTTTAGCAAAAAATTCCGCTGCCGCAACGTGCCACGGGCTGAGATAAAAGTTGTGCCACAGCGCGGCAGCATGACCGTTATGAAGGGCCCGAAGCTGCTTAAGGCCATTTTGTTGCGCAGTCAGCTGGATCAGGGACGCGCGTGTTTCAGCCGAACTGATGGCGGGACCGATCTTCAGATCCGATGAATCGCCGCTGTCTCCGCTACCTGTCGCAAAATAAAAATCCGGATGCGCGACAATCACGGCTTCTTCATTCAGTCGGCCAAAAACGCCAGCCAGGGTTTTACCGGCAATGTTATCTCCCCCTGCCAGCGACAACACCTCGCCGAGACTGCCATTCACAGCGGTGACGCAACATTCATTGCGGCGGCCCAGGTGGAGCTGTAGCAGCACGGTAGGTTTAGGGCCTTGATAACGGGCAAGGCGCTGCTGAATAACCTGCATATGTTGCTGATAAAACTGGTTGAACGCCGATGCACGCTGTGGCTGATCCAGTACATCCCCAAGGATGGCAACACTCCGCGTGGTGTTTTGCAGTAAATGGACCCGCAAATCGATTTTAACCACGGGAATGTTTGCTGCTTTCAACGCCTTTTCCAGCCGTTGCCCGGCATCACTGCTGCGGGCGAACTCGGGCAGGATCACCACGTCTGGTTTTAACGCAATCACCTGTTCAGGATTAATATCATTTATTCCATCAAAACCTAACGACGGTATGTTGAGCATCTCTGGAAATTTGTGCGCGAAAATATTCCATGTTTGCCGGTCATACTTCTTCAGATCCTGTGGCCAGCCGACCAGCCTTTTGAACGGATTGCCGGGTTCCAGCATGGCGAAGGTGTACAACATTCTGCTTTCGCCGAGAACAATACGCTGAGGACGATCGGGAATATCAACCCGATCGCCATTAATATCAGTAATCGTCTTGCCCCAGGCGACGCTGCTGACTGTCATGGAGAGCAGCAGGAGCAGGAGCCGCCAGATTGTTTTGCAGGGATTAGAATTCAACACGGGCTTGCACCATCAGGTTACGGGTTTCACCTTCACGTACGCGCAGGTTACCGCCGCTCGACGTGTAGTAGTGTTTGTTAAACAGGTTATTAAGATTCAGTCTTAACTGCGTTTTTTTACCCAGTAGCTGATTGTTCCAGGCAATAAAGCCGTCAGCGACAACGTAATCCGGCAAAGAGAAGCTGTTATCCGGATCGCCGGCGCGACTGCCAACATAGCGTGCGCCACCACCTACACGAAAATCACCGGGTAAACTGCGTATCACCAGGTTGTGACTCAGGTAAAGCGCCCCGGCATGTTCAGGTGCATTCTGAAGGCGATGGCCGTTGTTGGCCGGATTAATTCTGTCATCGACGATTTCGGCATTGTCATAACTGTAATTGGCACTGATGTCCCAGTCGGGCGCCACTTCACCATTAACCTCAAGCTCAACCCCTTGAGACCGCGCCTTGTTAATAGGGCGGGTGGTGCCGTTAATGCTCAACGACATCTGCCTTTCATCAATGTTGTAGAAGGCGACCGAGGCGAAAAGGCGAGGGGTGATTTGCCATTTGCTCCCTGCTTCCCATGTCGTTCCCTGTTCGGGTTGACTGACATTGCCCGCATCATCAACATCGGTTGACGGGGTAAAGGATTTACTTATGCTGGTGTAGAGCGAAATATCTGGCGTGATTTTATAAATCAGCCCGGCCTGTGGCAGGAATTTATTCCCTTCATCATCCAGTGTCTGAACGACCGGGTTAAAACCTTTTGAAGCTCGTTGCTCATAATGTTGGTAACGCCCGCCCACGACGGCGATCCAGTCGGACGTCAGCGAAATACTGTCTTTGACATAAACCGAGCGGCTGTGGATACGGTTTAAGTTGTTGGCATTCGCCGTATTCTCTGTCGTGCTGTCGGTGACGGGAGAAAACATGTCATAAACCGGATTGAAATAGTTGAAGCGCCTGTCATTCTTGCCCTGATACTGATGCGCCCGGTAGGTTTGGTTCATTTCATAATCGGTGCCAAACACCAGCGCATGCGTCATGCCAAAAAGTTCCGGATTGCCCAGAACATCCCAGGAAACGTATTTGGTTTTTTGATTAAAGCCGCGATTGGCATCCGCGCGCCGGGTGACAACGCCGCTGGCAGGATCAATGGCCGTTACCCGCACCTCATTATTGTCATAACGGCGCTGATTCCAGCCAAGCGTCAGGCGCGTGCTCCAGCTGTCGTTGAACTGCCAGTCATAATGGGCGTTCAGCGCCTGATTGCGTCCCCAGGCATGATTGGCTTTATCGTCCAGCCGCTGTTTGTAGGGCAGTGAGAGGGGTGAGCCGTTGATAAACGCGGTGCCGCGATCGTAGGGAATATCATAACGATAATCGCTGTAACTGATTAACAGGCTGGCCTTCTCCCCATACCACTGAAGAGAGGGAGCCAGCAGCGAGTGTTCATCACTGCCAAAGTTACGCCAGTAATCCTGGCGTTGTTTTTCCGCGATGAGCCTGAAGGCAACGCCGTTGCCCAGTGGGCCCGTAACATCCAGCGTACCGGCACCGCCGCCTTCGCTTGCGTAGCGGCCACTGACCGCTGAGTGCCAGGAATATTGCGGCTTTTTGCTGATCACGTTGATGATCCCACCGGGATTCTGAATACCGTAGAGTAACGAAGCCGAACCCTTTAGCACCTCGACGCGTTCCGTGGTGGCATCCAGATTGAGTCCCTGGCTGCTGCGGATGCCGTCGCGATAAACAGACCCATCAGAATTACTCCCAAAACCGCGCCGCACAAAGCCATCTTCCGTGCCTGCCAGGGTGTTTGCTTCAGACACGCCACTGACAAAACGCATTGCATCACTCAGGCTGCTGGCCTGGTAGTCATCAAGCTGTTGTTGTGTCACGGTACTGACAGACTGTGCCTCATCCAGACGCGCCACCGGGGCTTTGCTGGCCACGCTGGTGGTGGGGATGGTGTAGCCATCGTGACGATCTGCGTCACTGGTTACCGTCACCGTATTATCACTGACCGCCGCCAGGCCTTTACCCGGGGCAAGCAACGCGCCAGAACACATCGCCAGCATGACTGCCTGCTGGATCCCCAGGTTTTTAATCTCGTTGGAACGTTTTTTCATTATTTTTTCGCTGATCATCAATGACAGAAATAAAGGGAATAACCCTGTGTATTGCGTGTATTTATTCAGCGACGGGCAGATAACCGCATCACCTCGCCCACGCTTTTTTGTAATTGATAATCATTCAATCATTGGCTGATGTAGTAGTAAACAGAAAAGAGAGGGTTTTCACTACATTCTGAAATGTTACCTGGCATGCAGTAAAAGCGGTGCGTGAATGACTTTATATATTGAATTTAATGATTTTTTTAATTCATGCTGGGCGAGTGAACGCGTAAGCTGTCCCAAGAGGAGGATCCTGTGTGCGATAAAATTGCTTGCTGACTACATTGTGCAGGGCCATTATCTGCAGGCGGGAAATGAGAAACATTATCCTTTATCCGGCTTATTGGGGCCTTCTGCATTCATGTTTCCGGCACTCATGTCGCTTCAGGATCAATACGTGCGGGAATAACATCACATGTTTACTAGTGAAAATGATAAGGCGGACGATCATCGCAATGCAGACTAAAAGCCGCGTTGATATCGTGGGTGAGCGTATCCGGTCACGTGAGCATCAACTCTCTCCACGCCTTCTGGCTGTCGCGCATTACATCAATAGCAACCGGGAAACGGTGCTTGACAGCACGGCGATGGATATTGCTGACGCCAATCATACCTCTGACGCCACCGTTATCCGCGCAATCCAGGCGCTGGGGTTTTCGGGCTTACGCGATCTGAAAAAAGTGCTGCAGGCCTGGTTCGGCCCTGGCATGTCGTCAGAGGAGAAGATGACAACCACGGTCAACGACGTAACGCGTGATGTCACCTCGTCAATAGACTTTGTTTTGCAGGGGCATCTTCATGCCTGCCATGTTTTATCCTCTGAGCAAAACCGTCAGGCGCTGGCCGAGGCTACCGGATTGATGATCGAAGCCCGTCAGGTTGCCATTTTTGGCATCAATGCCTCAGGCATCCTTGCGGACTACAGCGCCCGCCTGTTAAACCGAATCGGCCTGGCGTCATTCTCACTTAATCGGGCAGGGATAGCGCTGGCGGAGCAAATGCTGGCCTTGCAGCGCGGCGATGTGCTGATCATGATGGCGCAGAAGTCTGCCCACCGTGAGGGAAGCACCGTGGTGCGTGAAGCCAAAAGACTCGGCGTGCCCATTATTTTACTCACGAATGCCACTGACTCCTTTTTTGCCCGCGAAGCGGATGTGGTAATCAACGTTCCACGCGGTGGAGAGAAGGGGCGAATTCCGCTCCATGGCACCGTAATGGTTTGCCTGGAGATGATGATTTTGTCGGTTGCCTCCTCCCTGCCTGACCGCACCGTGAAAACCATGAAAAGACTGCAGGACCTTTACCGCGGGCTTAAGCCTGCGGCTAAAAAATAGCGCCTTCGTTGGGTGTCACACAGTTCCAACCTGATGAGGCCTGTCCACGGCCGCCAGGGTTGACGACATTGCCTCCGTCCTGGCCTCGCCGGGCACGTTTTTCGCGCTCCGGGCTCAGGTGCGGCTGTGGCTGGCACTTTTCGGAATTTTAAAAAAAGTTTTCGTTTTTGCGAGCGCATCCCAGCTTTCACCTGGAGCCTTTCACTCTCAACGGCTATTACTGAGCCGTGATGTTATTTGCTGTTCTTCGATTTATCCATCCTTGTTACATCCCTGAGCGGAGCAAATGATGAAGAGAGTGCGTGTGTGGTTTCCTGTATCCTTAGTGGCGCTGGCCACGGTGAGTGCCCTGACAACACCGCTGCCGGCCATGGCATGGGACAGTCTTACCGTATTCGGTGACAGCCTGAGCGATACCGGAAATGTGGGTCGGTTTACCTATAATTCTGCAACCAATCCGCTGTATGACGAAATCCTTGCGCGGCAGGCAGGGCTTACGCTCCAGCCTTCTTCCCAGGGCGGCAGCAACTACGCGGCAGGCGGTGCCGTTGCCGTACCCGCTATTAATCCGCAGTTTAATACTCAGGATCAGGTGGCGCGTTACCTCGCATCGACCAACGGTCGGGCCGATCCCAACGGATTATATATTCACTGGATAGGCGGTAACGACCTGGCCGCAGCCGTTGCGCTTCCTCCGCTGGCAACCACCCTCATTGACAACAGTGCCGGTGCGGCCGCCAGTCAGGTGAAAGCGCTGCTCAATGCTGGCGCAGGCACCGTGATTGTGCCGACAGTCCCTAACGTAGGCGCCACGCCCGCGCTGATCGAGGCGATTCTTCAGCCGTTTAGTGCCGCAGCCGTGTCCGCTGCCTTTCAGTCACTGGATGCTGCCGCAACGCCCAACAGTGCCGCCAGACAGCAGGCTATTCAGGCTGCGTTCAATCAGGCAGCCGGACAACTCTCCGGTGTCCCGGCGGTTCGCGATCTGCTCGCGCAGCAGTTATTCGCCGCCTGGCAACAGCTGAGCGCTCAGGCGGCAGCCTTGACGGCGCGGTACAATCAGCTGGAGGAAAACGCGCTGGCAAATACCCAGGGAAATATCGTCCGGGTTGATATTAATGGGCTCTTTAGTGAAGTCATCGACAACCCCGCGGTTTATGGATTGAGTAATACCGCAGGCATGGCCTGTCCGCCCGGAACCTCCTCCGTTGACTGTACCTCATCAACAGCAGGTTTTTCGTCCCAGCAAAATTATCTGTTCGCCGATCGCCTTCATCCCAGTCCGGCGGTACATGCCATCATTGCCGACTACATTCAGTCGATTCTGGATGCACCCGCGCAGGTTGCGGTGCTGACGCAGGCCCCACTCGCCATGCTGCATGACATGCACAACACACTGGATGGCCATCTTCAGCAGCAGCGCAAGCAACCCGCTGAGTCCGGTCAGTTCACCGTATTTGGCGGTTATGCCGGTCAGCATGCCCGCAATAAAAACGATGTTTTCAATGATGGCGACACCGATACCGCCAACCTGTCTGTGGGCATCGGTTATCAACTGAGCGATAACTGGCAGGCCGGTGCGTTGCTGTCGACCGCCAGTCAACGCCAGCATCCCTCTGATCGGTATGATTACCGACTGCGTGGCAATATGGTTGCGCTCTGGAGCCAGCTGCAGCTGATGGATCGGCTCTGGCTTAACGCCGACGTCCACTATGCGGATCTGGATTACGACGCAATAGAACGGCGGATAAAACTTGGACCTGCAACGCGAACGGAGCAGGGAAGCAGCGGGGGTAAACTGATGGGGCTGCGCGTCCAGACAGGCTGGGATTTACCGTTAGGCGAGGTCATCACTACCGGTCCGGTAGCCAGCTATGCACTGGACTACGTGCAGGCAGATGCTTATCAGGAACGGGGCGACAGCAGCAGCGCCATGCGTTTCTCCGATCAAACGCGGCACTCACAGATTGGCGCAGCGGGCTGGCGTATCGACACCCAAGGATTATGGATAAACCCCTGGGCGCAGGTCAGCTATAACCACCAGTTTGGCGACACCGACTCAGCCGTGAGCGCGGGGTTAAAATCTACCCGCACGACCTTCCGGCGCACCAGCGCAGGCCAGGATAAAGACTGGGTGGATATGGCCGTTGGCGCCAATGTGCCCTTGGGCGAGGCGGTGACCGCATTTGCCGCTGTTTCGACGGTAGTGGGTGACCGTGATTATCGCGACGTCACATGGAACCTGGGCCTGAGCGCTCGTTTTTAAGAGGATGTTGTCGCAGGGACGCGATAAAGGTTTGCTTGCTCATGAACCCGGGCGCTGGACTGACGGATACCCCGGCCTGTGTCCTGAGGTCATCGCCACGAGATAAATCGTTACCTGGCTGAGGGAGGGTGAACGGCTCAGAAAGTTTGACGGATCCCGCTTCGCAAGCGGGTTTCGGTAAGGTATAGTGCGCGTTTTTGGAGGAACCATGCTGACCCAATCATCTACACGGCTCAATAAATACATCAGTGAGAGCGGAATATGCTCCCGCCGCGATGCCGATCGCTTTATCGAACAAGGCAACGTTTTCATCAATGGCAAGCGCGCGGCGGTAGGTGCCCAGGTCTTTGCAGGCGATGTCGTAAAAGTGAATGGTCAGTTAATTGAGCCACGTGATGAAGATGATTTGGTGCTGATTGCGCTGAACAAGCCAACCGGCATTATTACCACTATGGAAGAAGGCGAGCGCGATAACATCAGTGATTTTGTCAATCACAGCAAGCGCGTTTTCCCTATTGGTCGGCTTGATAAAGATTCTCAGGGCCTAATTTTCCTGACCAACCATGGCGATCTGGTCAATAAAATTTTGCGTGCCGGCAACAACCACGAAAAGGAATATGTGGTGACCGTCGATAAGCCTGTTACCGACGAATTCATCGCGGGCATGGCGTCAGGTGTTCCCATGTTGGGTACGGTAACCAAAAAATGCAAAGTAAAGAAAGAAGCGCCTTACGTGTTTCGTATTACGCTGGTTCAGGGGCTTAACCGGCAAATCCGTCGCATGTGCAAACACTTTGGATATGAAGTGACTAAGCTTGAACGCACGCGCATCATGAACGTCAATCTTAAAGGGATCCCTTTAGGAGAATGGCGCGATCTCACGGATGATGAACGGGTTGAACTGTTTAAGTTACTCGAAAATTCCTCTTCAGAAGACAAGCCAGCGAAGAAAACACCACAGAAGAGTCCGGCGGCAAAGAAACCGGCAAAAAATGCCGTTAAACAGGGCGAAAAGTCAGAGGATAAACCGGCGTCACGCAAGCGCTTTACCCAGCCGGGTCGTAAGAAAAAAGGGCGCTAGAACGGATGCGCATCAATGAGTCGTTTCCCTTTGATTATCCGTGAATACCGGCCCGAATGGACGGATCACTTTTCTACCGAAGCTGCCGTTATCGCGGCGGCATTGGGTGAGCATCTTGTGGCTATCCACCACATTGGCAGTACGGCTGTTGAAGGGTTATCAGCCAAACCTGTCATCGATATTCTGGCAGAAGTGATGAATCCTGATGCGCCAACAGCAGAGTCTGGGCTAATACAGGCAGGCTATCAACCGCGCGGAGAAAACGGTATTCCGGGAAGACGCTATTTTACTAAAGGTGTTCAGGCGCGGACCCACCAGATTCATGCTTTTCTCCCGGGGAGTCCGCATATCATACGGCACCTGGCGTTTCGGGATTATTTGCGACACTTTCCCGCGATTCGCCATGAATATGCTGCGGTCAAATACGCCGCACAACGTGCCTGCCAGGGCGATATGAAGATCTATCGCGCATTGAAACATGATTTTATTCAGTTTCATCAGCAACGCGCACTGGCGCTCTTTCCCTTCTGATTTCTTCCACAGCCTCGCTCTCCATTACCCGCAACTTTTCTGAAATTGTGTTTCTGCCCTCTACACTTTTTCACTCAGCAGCAAGCGCGTACTGGCGTTTGCCGAAAGTGCCTGAAACGATGAGATAAAGCATGTGGGAACAGCCGATGCGTGCGAGAAAGCGTCAGGCCAGTGCCTCAGGCCGCATAATCAGAAGACGCCACCTTTTCAGGATGAAAACGACATGGCAGGATAAGCCAAATTACTAAGGAGTGGGCCTGATGTTACTGAAAGGTATGAATGATCCGTTACTTAAAGCGTATCAGCATCCAAAATCAAGGTTGATGATCAGTCGTTTCAGAGGGTTAGCGGGGGATCGTCGTCTCAGTGACTGGCAGGTTTTTTGTATTCTGGTCAACGGATTTACTAATTACTGGTACGTATTATCCGGTAATTTCAACATCCATGTTGAATATACTAAAACGCGGCAGTTCGATTTCATGCAGGATTTTTTGCATTTTTCTGTCACGCTCGATGGCTTATTAAGCGACGCGCACTTTCGCTGCCCCGATTTTATTTTGCCGCATTATGATGTTCCTTATGAATTTTGCCGCTGGCGCAGCAAACGCGGTTATGATTCTCCGGTGACGTATGTTGGCAACCACGGTGTTAAATCCCATAAAGGTCTGTTTATTGCCAGCCACGATGCGACGCGAGATGAGTACCTGATGAAATGGGAAGGAACAGTCACGGTTTTTGATAAAGCCTTTTTTAAAATGGGAAGTTTTCAGACTACCTGTGACTTTTTAGTGAATGATATGACAAAAACCATTCGTGAAGGCGTGATCAAGCATTTGAGCCTGTATCGTGACCTGTATAATTATATTTTTCCCTCGCCCGTGGAAGCGCGTATTCAGGCGCGTGACAATAAACGTTATTTGGCAAAGAAATAAACAATCGGCCAGACCTCTCCTCGCAATCCGTTCAGAAGGGTAAACCGTTAGTGTCCGGAAGGCTCGCCAGGTAACTTCCAACGCAGCCAGGCATCCAGTTCAGTTTCGGCCATGGGCTTGATATTGAAATATTCATATGCGACATCATTATCTTGCGGGGGAGCGGCAAGGGGTGACGTCGCAGCGGGAAAGCCGGTTTCATCCGCTAAGACGATCGTATTAAACTCTTTTAAGGTGCTAAAAATACTGTGCGCTATCAGACGTGAAGTGATTTTTGCATTGATCGCGTTTGCCAGGACGTTATTAAGCTTGATGATGACAGGCGGGCTTTGGCGAAGGTAGCGTATTTTGCTATAGCCTTTAGCGGCATCCTCCCACGACATACTGAATCCCAGACGTCTGAGCATTTCCAGCCCCAGCATGGCGGCCGGACTGTCAATGATATGCTCCGTTTTCACTATCTTGATGATGAGCAGTGAGACCGGCAGCCCTGCCTTTAGCATTTTCTCCGCCAGCTTTTCTGCAAAAGCGACGTCAGCAACATCTCGCTCGTGAAGACTTATCGTTACAGGTAACTGAATAGGGTGATGCCGGAGACGCTTAAGGCGGCAAATAGCGCGGTCGACCAGCCAGGCTGTGAGCTGTTTGTCCAGCTCTGTTCCCTCAGCCAGCGTGACAAAATTATCTGCCGGCAGGTCGCCGCGCAACGGATGGTGCCAGCGCATCTGTGCTTCAAGGCCCACAGGTTTGCCGCTTTTCAGGCATACCTTGGGCTGGAAAACTAAATATAAACCGTGATTGTGTCGTAAGGCTTCTGCCAGTTCACTCATCAGGGTAAAATCTGGCGCACGGCCTGAATCGCTCAATTCATCAAGACGAAACGGCGAGACCTTTTGGTCACTCTCATATTCCAGCGCATTGACTGCTCGTCGGAGAACCTCATGGGCGGGGGCATCACCGGCAACAAAATCTGTTTGCCCGACGCAGGTGGTCAGGGCCATAGTCAAACCATCACCGACATCAGCACTGATTCCATTCAGACGCTCGACCACCCAGCGCGCACTGATGTGGCTGTCAGTATGGGTTAAAATCGCAAAACGCCCGGTGGCGATAGTATAAAGCATGCCGCCACTGATTGGTCGAAGGCGTAAAGGCAGAAGCGTCGCCACATCTTTAAGCAACGACTCCAGCGATGCCATACCTAACGATCGGGATAATTCGAACGCGCGTGACATATCGATACAGTCAATCAGCACCAGACGGCGAGAAGCCGTGTCGTTCAGATTAGCAAGGAGCTGTATATCACGAACAAGACGTTCCCGATTCGCCAGGCCAGTAACCGGTTCGACAAAAGCCGCAGAGTGCCAGGCGTCAAGGAATGCGATAACTAACGCTGCCAGGGATTCAAAGATATTTTTTTGCTGGTTGTCGAAATGGCGCGGTACCGTATCCGTTACGCACAGCGTCCCCAGCATCAGGCCATTTTTGTTTTTTAGCGGCGTGCCGACATAAAAGCGGATGAAAGGCGCATGCGTTATTAACGGATGATGAGCAAAACGTGCATCACGGCAGGTATCCGTGACAACGACCGTTGCGCCGCCTTCGACCACGTGCCGGCACAAGGCCTGCTCGCGAGATGAATCTTGCAGCTCAATATTATAACTGGCGCGAACAATATGCTGTTCATCGGTCAGGACGGTAATATAACTTCCATGGGTGCCCAGCAGCTGGCTGGCCAGACGCAGAAATTTCTTCAGACCTTCATCCCGGCCGCGATCGGAAATGCTGAGTGCATTTTTTTCACTGGTGCGGTGAGGTTCCTTTTTACTGTATTCCATAGACATTCCCGCTCCTGCCCGTTTGCTGAATAGAACTGCAAAAAAAGAGTTTACGACAAATGCTGGAAATAAAACCCAATCAATATAAAAGGCAAAAGCAATTAATTTATTTCTTGTGGAGAGTGAGGGTAGGAATTATAAAGTTTTCATGTCTTTTTACTTAATGCAAATTGTATCCGTTTTTTTGGCGTTGTTTTTTGGTTAAGAAGTTTGACGCTGAAATATTATAAATAATAGTGCGGCCATTTTAATCAAGCGTGTCACTTTTATTTTATCATTCAGCCCTAAATTAAATTTCAGGTATTGTTCGTTTTTTTTAATGTATACATGCCGGGTTTTATGTCATTTATGCGCTTTGCATTACGCCGCCTGACGGGATGGCCCTCAATGGTTACGTCTGCAATGTCAGCCAATACAAGGCATTATCCTGTCTCAATGGCGGGCGGTAACGAGGCGTTAAAGTCAACCAATAAGCTATGTCGGGATCTTTACGGTGAATAGGCATTTTTAAATAAATAACCTTAATGAATAGGTTTCACGACGCCACAAGATTAATCCGGATCGTGCCGCGATGAAGCGTCGTCACCGTAGTATATTAATGTAAATTATTGTGCCTGTTCGCGAACCGATACCTGCATGTTTGGACAATAACTGATAAGCTATCTTCTACAATCACGACGACGTTGGAGCTGCCCTTTGCTGACCACCATTATTTATCGCAGCCACATTTCGGATGACGTTCCTGTTAAGACGCTTCCAGGAATGGTGGATGATGCCAGCATACTTAATGCTTCCCATGAAGTGACAGGCATTTTGTTGTTTAATGGCACACATTTCTTCCAGTTGCTGGAAGGCCCGGAAGAGGGCGTTCTTGCTATTTACCAACGTATCTGTGCCGATCGCCGACATCACAACGTGGTAGAACTGATGCGTGACTACGCGCCATCCCGTCGCTTCGGTAACGCCGGAATGGAGTTGTTCGATTTGCGTGAACACGATCGTTCAACCGTGCTTCAGGCGGTTCTCGATAAAGGCACCTCCAAATATCAGCTGACCTATGCTGACAGAGCGCTGCAGTTCCTGCGTACCTTCGTAGAAGCGCGTGAAAAAGAAAACTACTACGAGGTATTACCGTCAGAATACTGGGAATTCATTCCTGAAGCGCCTGCCTCAAGCGCGGCAAAATCCTCTCCTTCGGGTATCACCTTCCGACCGGTTGTTGATCCCCTTGCCAGGCAGGTGACGGCTATTGAGGCGATTACGGATACGCGCCACAGCGGCAGCGATCCCAATGGGTCGGATAAAAAGTTACATGATGCCGACCTTGATGCCGTGATTAAAGCTTTCGAGATGGCAGGCAGGGCCTGTCCGGATGAAATGACCCTGTATGTCAGCCTGCTTCCTATGACGCTGGTGGTCGTGCCGGACGCCGTTGCCAAAATTGTTGCAACCATCAACGCCTCAGGTCTGGTGCCGGAGCAGGTGGTCATTGGCGTCAGTGAAACCGAAGTTATTTCACGGCTGGAAGCATTTTCCGTGGCTGTCAGGGAGCTTAAAGCCGCCGGTATCAGCCTGTCCGTTGATAACTTCGGTGCGGGATCGGCGGGATTGTCATTGCTGACCCACATTCAGCCCGATCGCATTCGTATTGATTCCAGTATCACCACGGATGTTCATCGAAGCGGCCCGAAACAGGCAGTTGTTCAGGCGATCATCAAATGCTGTTCAGCATTAGAAATCACGGTAATTGCCGCAGGCATCGTGAAAGCGGAAGAGTGGATGTGGCTGGAAGCCGCGGGCGTGATCAACTTTCAGGGCAGTCTGTTTGCGTCGCCAGATTCGGGGCAGTCCGATGCGGTTGCCTGGCCAGAATATCGTGACGCCATGTAAGTATGCTCATGCCGTTATAACATCATAGTCTGAACGTTTATCGGTAATCTATTCCTGGCAGCACGGAACGCTGCTGTTATTCCACTTATGCTCTACGTCCCCGCCCTGTATTATCCTTCTCTCCTGCTACGCATTTTGAATTCAGCCTGAATATTGCCATTTTTACCGATCCGCTATCTTCTATCGCGAGTCATTGTTAATCGTCAGGCAGCCAGCAAGAGTGCTGGTTTGCTGTTGCGAAAGGGATGAATAACGATTCCTCGTACTCCGCGACAATATTTAATGTCTCCACTTTTCGTCAGAGAAATTAAAACGATTTTACCTGAACAGTCTGAGCAGGGTGGTCAGGAGGCGGGCGCATAAAGCGGTATTACTCACCAGTGAGCTGAGTTAATCACCTTTCCAGAGATTACCTGGACACAAAAAGCACAGTTTGCGATCATGGCAGCATTACGGAAAATAAAAACCTGTTCAGGTACACATAACATGAAAGAAAACAGTCGCTTAGAATCGATCATGAATTATCTTAAAGGCAACAATCTGGTCACGGTTGAACAGCTTGTTACGGTGACCGGTGCGTCACCTGCGACCATAAGACGCGATCTGATTAAACTCGATCACGAAGGTGTCGTCAGTCGCACGCATGGCGGCGTTACCCTGAACCGGTTTATCCCTTCTCAGCCCACGACGCTGGAAAAGTCGTCGCGCAATCTGGCTGAGAAACACGCGATTGCCCGCGTTGCGGCCAGTTTTATCAAAGCCGGTGATGCGGTGATACTGGACGCCGGTACCACCATGTTTGAGCTGGCGCGACAGATTACCCATATGCCTTTGCGTGTGATTACCAACGATCTCCATATCGCGCTGTTTTTGTCTGAGTTCAAACAGATTGAAGTGACAATTATTGGCGGTCGCATTGATGAAAGCAGCCAGTCCTGCATTGGTGACCACGGGCGAAAACTGCTTAATAATATTCATCCGGACATTGCCTTCCTGAGCGGTAACGGATGGGATGGGGTTAAGGGCGTGACGTCGCCTACAGAAGAAAAGGCCGCGCTCAAACGGGACCTGATCAGGAACGCCCAGCGCCGAATTTTACTGGCAGACAGCTCAAAATACGGCGCATGGTCGCTGTTCAACGTGGTGCATTTGAAGGAGCTTACGGATATTGTCACCGATGCCAACCTGGATAATGAGATCCGGCAAAGGTTGCTGTCAAACCCACTCCCTGCGCTGACGATCGCGGAACCCGTGTAACACGCCGTTGCCTATGGCGGTGTTGCAGACCAATCGGGTGCGGATGAGTGCGTGACGGAACAGCGCGTTAACCGCGTGGCACAGATTATTGCCCGGGCATGGCATCAAGATTTGCCCAGAGGAGCGCGCGGCTGAGAAAGGGTTAAGGGTTTGCGACAGGATAAATGCGTCAGGCAGGTACCAGGGTTGGCGCCAGAACACGACATCGCTGAACCGGCTGATAAAATACGCGCCTGGGTCACGCAACCGTTATCCCGCCAGCGAGCGTTACTCGTCTATCAGGGGTTTGAGATACAAGCGTGTATCGCCGTCTTCACCATGTTTTGGGTGCCAGACCATGGCTGCATTTTCATCGCCGATGTAGGTCATCCCCAAAGGTTCTATGACTGCATAGGGCCGCGCGAAAGCGGCCCGGTAGGCCAGTAACTCTTTTGCCATTGCCACAACCTGATGAGAAACGTCGTCGGGGTGGGTGACAATGTGATTCAACTGTTCTTCAGTCAGCATACTTCCATTCCTGAACACCCAGCCCATAAACGAAGCCATCTGGCAGGGGTTTTAAATCTGTTAATTATAGTCAAACGGGTTACCGTCAGCTTTCGTCATTGCTCAACGCTCAATGGACATGACCCATATTGGCTGTAGGGCGTAGCTTACTACGGGAAGGACAGATTTCGAAGGCCTGTTGACAGCCGTGCAGAAGAAAGGAAAGGGCAGCAGGACAGGCGTTACCTTATGCGTCGATAAATCAGACAGAAAAGACGCGACAGCTGGCCTGCGACATCTTCACTATTTATAGCCATATGGTCGCGGTTGGTGTTGTTGGCTTCAGCAACAGGGTAGCGCGCGTTTTACGCTTGTGTATGAGCCGCCATTTTCGCTTCCGCCCCGTCAGGCCCAGAGAAGGAGGCGGTAACGCGTTACACAAAACGATCTGAAGATATTGCTGAAAGAGCGGTAAGCGCAACAGCTGAACGCATTTCATATTATAGCCTGCGGTTATTCAGGCAGGCAGCTGCGCTTTTGATGAGGTGAATGATAAATATGCCCGGAATAATCAGGTCGTTTATTGGCGCGATTGCTTCACTTTGGCTTGCAGTCATGTGTGATATCGACATAGCTGAAAACGCCAGGCGCGAGGCTGACGGCGCGGTTTCTCGTTAAAAATCTTAGAAAAAAGTTCCGGTCATGTTATACAGTCTCGCATAGCCCTTGTTTGCGATAAATCGTCCTTTAACAGGGCGCTAAATATTTAAATTTAGGCTAAATTAGTTTCTGCGTTTTTGCACCCGCACAAGGGGAGGCTGTTGTGCACAATAATCAAAGTGGCAATGACGAAAATCGTCTCAAAGCGGTTAAAGCACTTTTGTCACCTGATGTTACCAGGGATGAGGTGCTGGAAAAGTTTGTTCATCTTGCCGCGCAGGTACTGGGCATTTCAGGCAGTTTTATTTCTATTATTGATGATAAAAATCAATATATTAAGGTTTCCCGTAATTTCAATCTTAAAGAATCCGCACGAGAAGTTTCCCTTTGTCGTCACGTGATTGACGGTGACGGACAGCTCGTTGTGCAGGACACATTACAGGATAACCGCTTTACCTTTCATCCACTTGTTGAGGGTGAGCCGCACATTCGGTTTTATGCAGGCGTGTCGTTATCTAATCTGGAAGGGCTGGTTTTAGGCACGCTTTGCGTGACCGACACAAAGCCTCATACGTTTAGTGATGAGCAACTGGACACCTTAAAGTCGCTGGCAAAACTGGTTAGTTCTTTTCTGGATGCCTGGAATCTTGCCAGTTTCACGGACCTGATCACGCTTTTACCCAACCGGCCCCGACTTATTCGCGACATGCAGCAGTTGGCCGTCAATAATCCCGATCGTCGTTTTCGCCTGATCCTCATCGACTGCCTTGATATTCCACAGGCGTATGAGTTATCCCGTACTTTTGGCATTGCGCCGGTAGAAAACCTGCTCAGACAAATTGCCGGACTGGTCGGTGTTCGTCTTCAACTGCAGTCAGATGACATGCTGTATTCATTTGCGCCCGGCCGGTTTGCGTTAATACAACCTTATCTTGGTGGTTATAATGCGCAAAGCACCGTTGAGGTATTAACCAGCCTTAAAGCAGATTTAGCGGATAACATTACGATTGATATTGATGTTTATACGGGTGAGACAGAGTTTGTTTCCCGCGACATCGATGCGAATGAAGTGGTGCGCCAGGCGGTCAGTGCATTACACGAATGTATCCATCAAAACATGGGCGCCATGACGTTCGATCATGCTTATGATTCGCGTCGCACTGAAGATTTTTTGATTATGAACGATCTGGCTCAGGCGCTTAAAAAAGATGAAGGCCTGTACCTCGCTTATCAGCCAAAGGTCTGTTTAAAAACGGGAAAAACCGTAGGGCTTGAGGCTTTGATCCGCTGGCACCACCCAGAGAGAGGCGAACTGTTTCCGGCCGACTTTATACCGCTGGCCATTAAAACCAACCTGATTTCTGTCCTCACTGACTGGGTTATCGATCGCGTCATTATTCAGCTTAAGCAATGGAACAACGAGTTTGAACTTATCCCGGTATCCGTGAACGTCAGCGAGCGTGACTTTTCCAGACCAGAGTTTGCTTCTGGCTTAGCCAGTAAAATGCAGGCGGCAGCCTTGCCGACAGCACTACTGGGCATTGAGTGTCTGGAAAACGAGCTCATTACGGAGAGTGATATCGCCATTAACGGGCTGGAGGCGCTTAAAGCTCAGGGATTTGTTATTTCACTGGACGACTTCGGTACGGGCTACAGTAATATCAGTTATCTGCAGGAAATACCGCTAGATGTCATTAAGGTCGATATGTCTTTAATTGGCCGAATGGATGGCGATCATGCGTCAAGAATCATCGTGCGGAGTATTATCATGATGTTGAAAGAACTGAATTATACGGTACTGGCAGAAGGCGTTGAAACTGAAGCCACGTTGAGTTTGCTGAAGCAATACGGTTGTGACCAGATACAGGGTTACTTCTTTTCGAAGCCGCTCCCGGCCAGCGATATCGAACACTGGTTGCTACAGAAGTAAATGCCCTGAAGGCGACAGTCAGTGTCGCCTGAAAAGCAGGACTGCCTGCTTCAGGGCGTTTTGCCAGCAGCGCTTCAGTCGGCTAAGAGGCTGAAGCGCGCTGTACGATTAATCCAAATCCCTGCCGTTACTTGCTATCACCTTTTTATACCACCAGAAGGACTTTTTCCGCCGCCGGGCCAGCGTGCCTTCTCCACGATCGTCACGATCCACATAAACGAACCCGTAACGTTTGCTCATTTCGCCGGTTGAAGCGGCAATCAAATCGATACAGCCCCATGTGGTATAGCCGATAACAGGAATACCGTCTCCGATCGCATCGGCCATCGCCCGGATATGTTCGCGCAGGTAGCTGATACGATAATCGTCAATAATTTCGCCTTTCTCCGTTAACTCATCGCGTGCGCCCAGGCCATTCTCGACCAGGAAAAGCGGTTTCTGATAACGGTCATACATCATATTCATGGTGATACGCAGGCCAAGCGGATCGATGCCCCAGCCCCATTCACTCCGCTGAATATGCGGGTTGGTGAGGGATTTCACCACGTTTGCCGCGCTGCTATTGTTGTCATTCATCTCGGCCGAAGCACATCGGGATGCATAATAGCTGAACGACACGAAATCGACGGTATGCTTGAGTATATCCGCATCACCGTCTGCCATTTCAATCTGAATCCCTTTTTCGCGGAAAAGGCGCGCAGCGTAGGCGGGATAAGCACCTCGCGCCTGAATATCAATGAAAAACAGGTTTTCACGATCTTTTTGTAGCGCCGCCCAGACATCGTCAGGTTTGCTCGACCAGGGATAAAAATTGCCACCTGCCAGCATGCATCCCACCTGATTATCAGGGTTGATTTCATGCGCGATTTTTGTCACCAGGGCGCTCGCGACCAGTTCGTGGTGAGCTGCCTGATATTTAACCTGCTCACTGTTTTCACCGGGTTCAAACACCAATCCGGCACCCGAAAATGGGCTGTGCAGCATGATGTTAATTTCGTTAAAGGTCAGCCAGTACTTCACTAACCCATCAAATGCGTCAAAACAGGTGCGGGCATAGCGTGCAAAAAACTCAATCATTTTACGATTACGCCACGAACCGTATTGCGTAACCAAATGCATGGGAACGTCAAAATGGCAGAGCGTCACTAAAGGTTCAATGCCATGTTTACGACACTCGGTGAACATATCACGATAAAAAGCCAGACCCTGTTCATTCGGCGTGCTTTCATCGCCACGCGGAAAGATACGGCTCCACGCAATTGAGGTGCGAAAGACGGTAAAGCCCATTTCTGCCATCAAGGCAATATCTTCCCGATAACGATGATAAAAATCGATCGCAGTATGGCTGGGATAGAATTCGTCATCGCGCAACTCAACGCGTTTTTCCTGCCCCAGCTTTACTGGCATACGCGTGGGGCCAATGGGGATCATGTCAACGGTAGTGAGTCCTTTCCCGCCTTCAAGAAAAGCGCCTTCTGACTGATTGGCGGATAAGGCACCACCCCATAAAAAGCCTTCAGGGAATGTTGCTTCAGACATGAAATCCTCTTTAACAGGGTCATTAATGATCAGCTGGCGTTAGCCGCTTTCGTTTGTTCGGGGGATGCGCCAGGTTGTGATGGCGCCGGAGGGGTGGTTTCTGGAATATCTTCAAAACCCAGAATCAGGGTAAGAATGAACGACAGCACCACGGAAAGTACCATTACCGCGACAACCCAGACAATCGACAGGGGATTGGTCGGGTCAAAAAACTGGACGCTGGTAAATAAACCCGGTGAGGCCATTGAATGGCTGGCCAGACCGCCTATGCCGGCCACGGCACCGCAGATGAATCCACTGATCAAACTGGCAATTAAGGGGCGTTTTAATCGCACTGCCACGCCGTATAGAGCAGGTTCGGAAATGCCAGCCACAATAGCGGAGGCCGCCGCCGCCAGCGAGGTTTGACGTAATTCGCGGTTTTTTGTTTTAAAGGCCACCGCCAGCGACGAGCCGCCAAGCGATAAATTGGCGCCAATCTCAGAAGGCATCACCATGCCTTCTTTACCCGTTTCGGCAATGGTCTGGATGATGGTGGGAGTAAAAACCCGATGCATACCTGTCATGACCAGCAACGGCCACAGCCCACCCATAATGGCCACAGAAAGCCAGCCCAGATAACCGTGAATGGTGTAAACCAGAGCGGAAATCCCGCTGCCGATCCAGATACCAATCGGGCCAATCAATACAATGGCGATCGGCGCGGCGATTAACACGATCAACATAGGCTTAAGGAAGTTTTTTGTCACTGCAGGGGTGATACGATCCACCCCGCGTTCAATGTGAGACAAAATCCAGGTCATCACCAGCGCCGGTATCACCGTATAGGTATACTTCACCGCCGTGACCGGGATAAAAGCAAAGTCGACGTGTTGTCCCTGTGCTGCTTTAGCCATGAGGTCAATAAAGTTGGGATGCACCAGCACGCCAGCAATGGCGATAGCCAGTGACATATTGGTTTTGAATTTCAGCGCGGCAGACGCAGCCACCATAATGGGCAAAAAGAAGAAGGCACCATCACCTATCACGTTAAGTATGATTAGGGTTGATGAGCCTTTCTCAAATACGCCAGCCATATCCAGTATCATGGCCAGTAGCTTGACCATTGAACCGCCGATAATAGCCGGAATCAGCGGTGACATAGTGCCAACCAGCGCATCCAGAATGCCGGCGCCTACGCTTTTAAGCGTCATTTTGCGTTTTACGGGCGCGGCGCCGTCTGACTGCGGTTCGCCTAATGCCAGCACGGCCTGATAAGCCTTTGCTACCTCATTGCCAATAATCACCTGTAACTGAGTATCGGTATGAACAACGCCCATGATGCCGTCAATGGCTTTCAGGCCGGCAAGGTCAACCAGACGGTCGTCCTTCACCACAAAACGCAGGCGGGTCATGCAATGGGTTACCGCACTGATATTAGTCAGGCCACCCAGCTTACTGACGATAGCCTGTGAAATCTCTGCATAATTTCCTGGCATGATTTTATCTCGTAGGGAAGAGGAAAGTGCGCTCGGGTTTCCGCTCTGGCCGTCGTGTTGTTGTTTTACTTCGCCAGTCAGCCTGCCTTACTCTGCATCTGACCCACGGTGCGGCTAAATAGGAAACCGGTTTCACAAAATCATGAAGAGATTTCACCTTTTAAACAAGAGTGTAAAATAGGCTGATGTTATTTTTGTGATGATAATCACTTTGAGTGGCGAAGCAGGCGGCACGACATTAAGGCTAAATATTTCAAATAATGAAAGGCTTAGGTAAACTCCATTTACTCAGAAGATTCTGGCAGCGATAACATGACAACCATTTCACAAGTAGCAAAACGCGCCGGCGTCTCAAAAGCGACAGTTTCGCGGGTGTTGTCAGGTAAGGGTTATGTAGGGCAGGAGAAGCGGGAACGGGTTTTGCTGGCCATTGCGGAGACAGGCTATCGACCTAATCTGCTGGCACGTAATCTGGCAAATAAAAGTACCCAAACCATCGGGCTGGTTGTAACCAATACACTGTACAGTGGCAACATTTTCAGTGAGTTAATGTCTCACTCTGCCAGAATTATGGAGCAGCAAAATCGGCAGTTGATCCTGGCCGATGGCAAACATACCGCTGAGCAGGAGCGCGCTGCCATCCAGTTTCTGCTCGATTTACGTTGCGATGGCGTTATCATCTATCCGCGTTTTCTCAGCATCGACGAGCTGGATGCGATTATTTCGCAGCACAAGCAGCCTGTGCTGGTCATTAATCGTCGTCTGCGAATTAATGACAGCTTCTGTATTTACAGCGATCAGCAGGCAACCAGCCAGAGGGCCGTCAGTTACCTGATTGAACAGGGCCATCGCAATATTGCATTTATTACGGGATCACTGGATTCGCCGACCAGTCAGGAGCGACTTGCGGGCTATAAAACCGCGCTTCACACTCAGGGAATCGCAGCGAATCAGCAGCTAATTGTGCAGGGCAAATGGACGGCGCAAAGTGGGATGCTGGCGGTGAAAACATTGCTGGCGAGCGGACAGCCCTTTAGTGCTATCGTCGCCAGCAATGATGAAATGGCTATCGGGGCGATCAAACAGCTTACAGAAAATAATATTGCTGTACCTGGAACCGTCTCGGTCATTGGCTTTGATGACATTCCGCTGGCCCCTTATATAACGCCTGCGCTCTCCAGTGTTAAATTTCCCGTTACCGATATGATCAATGACACCATTAATCGACTGGTCTTTATGCTGGATGGCGGTGAATTAACGCCGTTTACTCCCTATCAGGGCAGCCTCGTTGTGCGTGATTCCATTACCGGCATCACCTGATGCCTTTACTGTGCTGAGTCGATCGCGACCTGTATTAACCCGATACCTTGCGCCGCGAGTCCGGCCACCACGTCCTGAGAAAGCCCCTTTTCCGTAATGACGTGACCGGGCTGAAAACCGGAAGACAGGGGATAAGGATGGATCTGCCCGAATTTAGAACTATCGGTCAGAACGTAGCTTTCTGCACCTTTAGCCAGCACGGCATCCACGACATCACATCGCAGCATATCCCGGCCGGTGAAGCCGGTTTCCGGGTGCCAGCCATCTGCACCAATAAAGGCCTTATGGAAGTGCATTTGCTGTACGCAATACCGGGTTAAGGGCCCCGTCATTGATTCGCTGCGCTTTTGCAACATGCCGCCCAGAATAATGACTTCACAGGCCGCGTCTTTAAGCAGATGGCCGATATAATGGCTTACGGTGATTAACGTCAAATTTTTGCGGCTGGCCAGCATATGTGCCAGCAGGGCGTTGGTGCTGCCGCCTTCGATCAATACAGATTCGCCATCGTTAATCCGCCCGGCTGCATAACGGGCGAGCGCCAGTTTTATCCCATAGCGGGTATGCATTCGCACGCCAACGTCGTCGCTGTCTAATGCCTGAGCCGCACCGTGAACCCGACGTAAAACCCGCTCTTCTTCCAGCAGGTTGAGGTCCTGGCGAATGGTAACCTCCGACACACCGGCCAGCTCAGCCAGTTCGCTGACGGCGACGTTGCCTCGGGTATTAACCAGTTCAATAATTTTCTGCTGACGCGTATTCATCATGGTTCTCTGCTCTGACGTTGAGTCTCACTGGTTTCAGGCTAAACCCAGTCCACGTTTACCCACCGAATTGAGATCGGCGAGGGTAAACCGGTTCTTCCAGCCGGCCTCGTAATGTTCAGGCGGAAAATCAGCAGGGGAATGACCCTGCTCAAGTGCACTCGCCACCTGATGCGCATAAGCGCGGTTTTTATCACACATTGGCGCCGCGGGAATATACATAACGTTTCCCCATCCCTGTTGATTTTCAACCGGTGCGACCGCATGAATCAGGTCACAGTGCCACCATACCGAATCGCCTGCGGTGATCGCCGGTACGGAGCATAATCCTTTTACCAAATGCGGGTGCCATTTTTCACTAATCGGGAGTACGCGCCCCGGTTTAACACCACATAATTCATCGTCAGCGACATCCGATAACAATGGGCGCAGCAGCACATATGCAATGGCCTCCGGTACGGGAACCACGTGCAGTAAGCCCTGACCCGGCATCATATCGGACAGCGCCGTCCAGCCCTGAAACGTCCGGAAAGCCGAGCATTTTGTGGTATCAGGAACATCAAACTCATCCACTTCGCTGCGATGTGCAGCATGCCACGGGTCGTAATGCTCAAGATTGCCGTCGAAAATAGATCGAAAAACGCGTTGGTAAGCGGGCAACAGCCAGCGTTCCAGCGCGCCGGAGTCAGTGTGTGCGCCCAACCCTTTCGAGGTCGTTCCTGGCGGTCGCCGACGAATGCGATCCGGATAGATAAGATTCACGTCCGGATCGAACCATTGCTGGCCCCCGGATTCAAACGTCCACAGGCGATTTAAACATGACTGCACCTGGGCCATTTCAGGACTCTGGCGCGCCTCCATTTGTGCGTGAGACCAGTAAATGGGATAGATTTCAGGGCGGGATGCTTCCAGGCTGCCGAAAAAATTATCGCCCGGGCCGCGGTACTGTGCATCAAACTGATTTTCGTCCAGGTAACGCAGCATGGAGGCATCCCATGCCAGCGCCTGTTCCCGTGGGAAATGCTGCTTAACCACCACACAGCCACGGCGCTTGATGCTTTCTCGGGTTTCAGGCGTCAGCCCTTGCGTGATCTCCTCGGGTGAAATAACCGGCCAGGCGCTGCCGTTTAGCCGCTCTTCCGCTTTTGCGTCGCTTATCGCCTGCTCGGTTCTCTGGCAAACCTGCCTGAATAAGCCTTCAACATCGCCAATCTGCTGACGGATCTGCTGTTTAAACTGGCGGATGGCGGCTGAAATATCCGTGGGTAACGCTGTGTGCTGAAGCTTTACATTCATGACTGCGCCCTTAACAGTGTTTTCATTTTACATATGAAGGTTTATTTCATTTCATTCGAAAGTCAGCACTATGTTTAACAGATTGCTGTTGGTGAAAACCGGAACTGGCGCACAATGTGAGCGAACAGAAGGATTTTTGATGACTGGAATTCTCATTATCCCCTTCAACGAGTAAGCTTAAAAAAGAGTGAGCCTGTTCAGGCCGGGAAAAGGGGGATGACAATGGCAGTAAGGATGATTGCAGTGGATATGGATGGGACGTTTCTGGACGAAAACAAGCAGTACAACGTCCAGCGCTTTTCACGCCAGTACGCCCTGCTAAAGCAAAAAGGTATTCACTTTGTTGTCGCCAGTGGCAATCAATATTATCAGCTACAGCGCTACTTTCCTGACATCAAAAACGACATTGCGTTTGTTGCCGAAAATGGTGCGTGGGTATCAGAAGGCGATGATGAAATTTTTTGTGGTGAGCTGGCAAAGGAAAGCGTGCACCGCGTGTTGGATATCCTGGCAAAAGAGCCGGATATCAGCACTGTCGTTTGTGGACGCAAGGGCGCTTATGTCCATTCTTCAATGCCAGACAGCGTTATTCAGATGCTTAACAATCATTATTACCGACTTGAAAAGCGCGATAATCTTTATGATATCGATGACACCATTTTTAAGTTTTCGCTTAACCTGGCCAACGAAGGCATAGACAGCCTGATGGATCGTCTGCATAACCAGCTCGGTGAAATCGATCATATTATGCACCCCGTATCGAGCGGCTATGGCTTTATTGACCTGATTATTCCAGGCTGTCACAAGGCACATGGTATTGCTTTGCTGCAACAAAAATGGGGCATCAGCGATTGTGAGGTGGTGGCCATCGGCGACAGTGCAAACGATATCGAAATGTTGCGCCAGGCCTGTTTCAGTTTTGCAATGGCCAATGCTGTTGAGTCGGTTTCAGCCGTTGCGCGGTTTAAAACGGAAAGCAATCAGGATGAAGGGGCGCTAAACGTCATTGCCAGAGTGCTGGCGCGCGAATTCCCTTTTGATTAACGCCGCAATGGCGGCTTTTCAATCATGAGCGCGGAAGGGGAGCCTCTTCAAAAACAAACTTAACGTGACGATGTCACTTATTTTGCCTGCTTCTGATCTTTTCGGACTGTATAAGGTGCTGGCAGGGGATGTCAGTGCCGCGCAAAGAAACCGCATGCAAAGACAGGTTAATGGTAATAGTTACAACATACTTTAAATGATTTTCTTAACACCGTTCGGTTAGATCGACGTCGTCTTTGTCTGGGCAAGAAAATCACGAAAAGCCCGGTCCAGGCCGGGCGGGCAGGCATTATTTATCCGCTTTCTTCTCATCCTCAGCGCCTGACGGCTCCGCTTCAGCAACGGACAGCCAGGGCTTGAGGAGTTGAATATCCAGAATGACGTAAACCATCGTGCTAATAAATAACGAAATCACGCTACCGAATACGCCGCTGGTGGTGAAGGTCAGATAGTTATAGATAATCAACCAGGTCAGGCAAATGAACAGGGAAAGGGCAAGCATAATCGATGAGAGTGAATAGTTGCTGGTGCCGGCGCCTTGTTGGTGCGTCAGTTTAAACAGGTTCCCGAGGGTGTATTTTTCCAGCATCAAAATCGTTTTTTGCCAGTTACGGCGTTGGCGTGAACCTGCGCGAACAATAAACAGATACAGTACGGAGATAAAAAAGCCTGAAAAGGCAATCAGTACCGGCACAGCCTCCAGAGCATACTCAATGCTTTTGTGGCTTGCGCCAGCCGGGCTCAGGTCCAGCGTTAATGAGGCACCCAGTGCGGCATACAGAAAAACGAATAGCGCCAAAAAGGTTATCGTGCGCTTCCAGTCCGCCTCTGCTTCGCGGTTCTGTTGCTGGAGGGCGACGGTAAAGGCGCGTTCGATATGTTCAGCCTGAGGTGAGTGCATTTCAATCGCCTCTACCGTTTCATCCAGCAGGGCAGTGATAAAAGGTTTGTGGTCGTTGTGCAGGGGAATTTTCATGACGTCGATTCTCGTTGAAATTTCCGCTTATTTTAGTCTGCCTGAAGGGAAATGATACCTGCTTAACGTGATTAACCTTGTCAGACTGAGCCACTTAACTCGCAGGTAATGCGCTTTGCGAGCACGGCATGATGTACACTGCTTATGAACTCACCACGAGGAAAGCGATTATGAATGACAAGAAAATGATTTCCATCGATCAGTTCAGTGATGAAGAGCGACTCGCCGTTAATGAAGTTCTTCAAAACCTGATGCAGAAGCACCGTCAACGCACCGGCAAAGAACCTGATGCAAAAAAAGAGAAAGAGTTAAACAGCGAAGCTCGTCAGCAGGTCATGGCCGATAAACTTCTTAATGAAAAGTTAAAAGCAGAAAAAGAAAGTAAAAAACCGCTCAGGAAAAAGAAACCCTCTTCGCTAACGGCCAGTGAAGTCGGCGATTTCAACTGGTCCGCCTCAGTGGCTAAAGGCCGCAGAAGATAAAGTAACGCCCAGTCGCGCTAAGGCCTGACGATATAACATGGATCGTTGGGCCATGTGGACCCGGCCAAATCATCGGCATAAGTCATCATAACGGCAATAACAAATAAAGGGTAAAAGTCTTAAAAATTAAAGCGCAGGGCGTTTTTTGTGGATAAACTGCGCTAAATATATTGTCAATTACGCGTGCGAATGACCTATTACTCACCTGATGATCATCATCTTAAAATGCGATCCACGCGATTTGTCCGTCGCATGTTTGCCATGCGCCAGCTTGGCACGCTTTTATGTTTTTTGCCGATTGCATCCGTTCTCCTGGAACTGGGGAAAGAACCAGCGATATTGGTATTACTGATTAGCAACGTTCTTATCTGGCCTTATCTGGCATACCGCCTTGCCGTAAAATCACGGGACTCCACCGCGCGGGAGCGTTCAAATTTAACGCTGGATGCCGCATTTGGCGGTATCTGGATTGCGCTGATGGCCGTGAGTCCTATGCCGTCCTTTGTCATCATCGCGGTTTTGATGGCCGACCGTTACGCCGCAGGAGGCTGGCCTCAGTTGCTCTCTGCTACGCAGGCATTTCTGTTTGCCTTTATTCTGGTATGGACGATTGAAGGCGCGCCGGTTTTGATGGAGTTTAGTACGCGCACAGCATGGCTTACCCTTCCACTGGCCACATTCTATATGTTGGCACTCAGCGTTGTATCACACAATTTGACGTTGAGCCTGCGTCAGAAGAACCGTGAGCTGGAGAGAATTGCGCTGATGGATCCCGGTCTGGAAATCCCTAATCGTCGTTTGTTCGAACGCCGGCTTGAAAGCGAGCTTTTGCGCACCTTGCGGGGTGACACCAGAGCGTATCTGATACTGATAGATGTCGACCATTTTAAAAACGTTAACGATACGTTCGGTCACGAAGCCGGGGATTTTTTGCTGGCTGAAATTTCCGGCCTGTTACGTGACAGCGTAGGTATGAAAGACATTCCGGCACGCTTTGGCGGAGATGAACTTGGCGTTATCATTCGTGATTCGAATGACGTTGACATCATCAGACTGGCCGAATCGCTTCAAAGAAATATTGGGCAATTACGCCTGCCTGCTTCTGTAACGTTCAGGTGTTCAGTCAGTATTGGCATTGCCAGTGCTGATAAAGCCGACTCAATACATGAGTGGCTGCGGCGCGCTGATAAAGCGTTATATGAAGTGAAACGATCAGGGCGGGATGGCCTGAAATTATGGCGGGCCTGATCCCCAGCGGAACAACGCATCGCGGGGTTCGGTAACGTCCACCCGTAGTGCATCACCAGACCGTCATCAATGCCGCCTCCTCTGAGGCGGCATAAGTATCAGATAGCCGGATAGTCGCCAGTGCCTTCAGGCCAGGGCGTGAGCAGGTCAAAGCCCGTCTCGGTGACGGCGACGGTATGCTCCCACTGGGCAGACAGCGAGCGATCTTTTGTAACCACCGTCCAGCCATCAGAAAGCACACTGGTCCCTGCTTTTCCAGCATTGATCATGGGTTCGATGGTAAAAATCATCCCTGCCTGTAAAGGCATTCCTTCGCCCGGCGTGCCGTAGTGAAGAATTTGAGGTTCGGTATGATAAATCTCGCCGACGCCATGACCGCAATATTCCCTGACCACGGAAAAACCCGCGCTCTCAGCAAGGCGCTGAATAGCGGCGCCAATATCGCCCAGTGTCGCGCCCGGGCGAACCGTTTTAATGCCTGCAACCATGGACTGATAGGTAATATCCACCAGCCGTTTTGCACGCACGGATGGCGTCCCCACAAAATACATTCGGCTGGTATCGCCATACCAGCCATCTTTAATAATGGCGACATCGATATTCACAATATCACCTTCCTTTAATGTTTTGGCCGCCGGGATCCCGTGGCAAACAACATGGTTAACGGAAGTACAGGTGGTACGGGTGTAACCGTGATAACCAATATTGGCGGGCGTAACGTTGAGTTCATTGACAATAAAATCATGACAGATATCGTCCAGTTGCTCTGTCGTGATCCCCGGGCGTACATGAGGGGTGATCATCGCCAGCACCTGGGCGGCAGCGTGCCCGGCAGCACGGGCTTTTTCAATTTCTTCTGCAGAATGGATCTTAACGTTCCCCATTACACTTCTCCTTGTGGGGTTAAATCGGCATGATGTAGTACCTGGCGAATATCGGCACCGCCGTTCATTTCTATGCGGATTAATGTTTGAGCAAGCTCGTGTTGTGTCAGCTGGGGATACAGCTCGGCCAGCATGCCCAGTTTTAACCAGTGCTCAGCCTGCGCATTTATTGAGCGGCTCATCGCCTGGCTGGCGATGCGTAAGTTTTCATGCATCAGATCGGATATTTTTACAATGCCCATGTGAAGCCTATATGTAATGTATACGTTTTATATATAGGTTACGCTTTTTGCGGTGACAGTGAAAGCTGAATTAACCGGTCATAAAATGCTTAAAGCGCCATTCTTCCGGTAGCGCGATGAATTTCTAACTTAATGACACAGTCTGAGTGCGTATTTAATCTGTTCTGATCTCGCGCCTTTTATTGGCGTGCCGGGCAGAGTTAGTCTTTGATGTGACCGATCAGCAAAGTCACACACCATTCTCTGACTGGGTTAAACATGCGGTATTACCCAGGTTAACTTTTCATGTTACTTAGCAGATCATGAACCATAATCTACTGTTGAAAATCTGCGATATTGACGCATCACGCCTGTTCCGTCCTGGCCATCGCGCTGAGGTCTGCAATTCATGGGTTGGGTACAATCAGACAAAGATTTGTCTTTGTCTGATTGTTGCCGCTGCTTCAGTTGCAGGCCGGTTGCGGATGTCCGTTGACAAGACGCGGTGTGGATTGTGCAGAGTGGCGGTAATGTGCGGGAGGTTTAACGCAGGCGGTGGTATTTTATCCGGGGCTCTTACGCCTTAAAACAGCATCATAAAAGGATTACGCGTGTTCACGTTGCACTTAACCACCGGGATTAACCTTATGAGAGCACTCTTCGTCACAGGCCTGATCTTTGCGCTAGCCGCATGCTCCAGCTCAGTGGGTCGAAATGTTGATACAGCAACCGTTCAGAAAATCAGGCCAGGCCTGACAACCCGAGCGGATCTGATCGCGATGTTTGGCCCGCCTGACACGGAATCCCCGTATCCCAACGGACAACAGTTACTGATGTGGAAATACAGTAAAGCCAGAGCGCTGGCTACCTCGGCAGGTGAAACGCTTACGGTACAGACAAAAAATGGCAAAGTGTTTAACTACACCTTCAGTAAAAGCTGACGTTTTATCCCGATATCTCTGCGCACAATAAAAAACGTGATTGTATTGCCAGGTTAACACAATTGCGGATCTGTGCAGGGAGATAACGTATTCCTCTTCGTTCAGGAGGGATGTGATGAATAAGCCCATCGTGGCAACCGGCACCGGAAAACGTATTCTGAAAATTGTCGGTATGGCCGGTGAGCTGGCCGATGCCATGGATAATATTTCGCTGTCCTTATCAATACAGGCAGGACATTTTTCAGGTCAGTATTGCCGTTAGCCAGATGGATGCTGCCACGCAAAAGCACGCTGTATTTGTCGAAGAATCCTCTCCAGTCTCGCAATCTTAATCTGAGCAGATGTACGCTATGGTGAAAACCTCCGCTTAGCGCGCCCGCCCCGTCATTAACGTGTTTCCCGTTGTCTCGTCAGCGATGACGGGGCAACGCCATGTTGCGCTTGCTGCACAGCGCCGCGTAAAGCCCCCACATCCTTCGGCGTGTTAAGTGCCGGGCAATCCAGTGAACACCTTATTCCCCTCTGAAAATCCCGACGGCAATGCCGATTTGAAGAAAAACGTCTCTCCTGGCGAATGTTACGGGGAAGGGCAGCTTCTCTGCGTAGCGTCGAGGCGTTAACACAGTCATTGCCGTTTTGCTCTTTGCCTTGATTCCTTTTCAGAATCAGCGTAGCGACGTCTTTGTGACTCCAGACTTAACAGGTCTGGAGTCACAGTCGGCAGAAAGGTAGAATCTGCAATACGGCTTTATTATCTGGGAAGAGCAGTGGCTGAAATCAGCATAAATACAAGGTCGCCGCATGTCGGCCATCACGTTATGGTATGGCTGGAGCAGATCAGAAAGGCTTCGCTGTCTGAAGTCGATAATTTTGGTGACGAGGGCACGGTCGAGCAGGTCATTAAGGTCTGGGTAAAGCTGTCATTACTCGTTACGCGTCGCCGTCCTGAAATCGCGATTTCCTCCCTTCTCCGGCATGTCTTACCGAATATTGGCTCACTCCCGCTGAAGAATCTGACGCGATTGCGACTAAACAGACTATATAACATACTGATTTCAGAGGGTAAAAAGGAAGAGGCGCGGCGCGTATTCGCGTTGACAAAACAGTTTTTATCCTGGGCAGAAATGCAGGGTTATCTTGAGCATTCCCCTGTTGCTTCAATAAAAAAACGTGACATTGCAGGCCGTGCGGCCTCACCGCGCAGTCGACAGTTGTCGGATGCTGAGATTTGGGTGTTCTGGCATGGGCTGGACAACTGGGCGCTTTCTGAACAGGCCCGTTGGGCACTGCGGCTTTGCCTGGTGAGCGCGCGACGACCAGACGAGATCGTTCAGGCTCGTAAAGCAGAATTTAATTTACAGTCAGGGCTGTGGAAACAAGGTACGCGAAACAAATCGCAACGTGAACATACGTTGCCGGTCTCTTCCCTGATGCGCCTGTGTATCGAGTCATTGTTAAAGGCCAGCGATCCTGCTTCGCCCTGGCTGGTACCGGCACCACGCGATGTGATGCAACCGCTGTCAAAAGGTGCGCTTAATCAGGCTCTGCGACGCATGTTGCGCGCACCGCGCGGCCTGGGACTGGAACATTTTACACCACGAGACCTGCGGCGAACGGCACGCTCAAAGTTATCTGCACTGGACACGCCAAACGACGTGGCAAGAAAAATCATGAATCATGCATTAGAAGGGATAGATCGTGTTTACGATACGCACGACTATGTCGTGCAGATGCGCGCTGCACTGGAAAAGTATTCGGAATCATTACAGGTAATTATCAACAGTGATAGTTACCATTTTCTACATCATCGTTATGAAGGTGAAAGGCTGAAATTAGACAGTTCCTCTGTCATGGTCATGAGCCTTTAACGAGATAGTCAGGCTGTTTCCAATAAAAAAGCGGTGTCCTCATCAACACCGCTTAATTATGTCAGATCAGGAAGTCATCGAGAGAACCGCCTGCATCCAGGGCCTTTTTAATAGGCGATGGTGTACGGCCCTGACCTGTCCATGATTTCTTTTCACCGTTTTCGTCGGTATATTGATATTTAGCCGGGCGCGGAGCACGTTTAGCTTTTGTTTTAGTTTCTGTAGGTAAATCCATCAGCTCAGAAATATCGATGCCGTCATTCATCAGCATTTCTTTATATTTAGCCAGCTTGTCTGCTTTTTCACGCAGCAGGGCTTGCTCAGCTTCTTCTTCTTCACGGCGTTCAGCGACAACGACAGAAAGCTTTTCGAGCATCTCATTTAACACATCAAGCTCAATTTCCCGGGCTTGTGCACGTAAAATACGAAGGTTATTTAATGCTTTGAGCGCATCCATTGATTAATCCTTAAATTACAGCGAATATTTTAAACAGAGCCATTCTACGAAAAATATTCCCAGAAGGAAATATCTCTTCAGTCCGAAATGTACAAATTTGTTACTGTAAAGATTATTACTGACTTTCAGAACCTGAGAAACGGCATAAAGTTTAGGAATACATTGATGTTTTAAACATATTTAAACCGCCTCATGCCAATGAAAGGCGAGCAGGTTCTACACAACATGAATTATAGAATCTCTTTTTTAAGTTAAAAAATCAATGAAAATCAAAACCTAATACCTGGCTATCTTGATTTGTCGTCACGTTGTAAACCTGGAATGATGTGATTTGTCTCGTCAGAGAGAAATGATAACGTATAGTTAATAATAGCCACCCTTAAATAAAAGCTGGTCTGAGCGGACGAAATGCCTTACTAAAAAAACCGCTATTGAGGATAACGTTTTGTTATATGTAAACCCTGATTTTGATGCCAGACATCCCTCAAACCTTCCTTAACCCGACCGTTGCAGCTGTTGGCTGCTTTGCAAAGATGAGAAACGGCTTTACCCGATCTGAGAAAAATAGCATTCCGGATTTCGCAATTACACAAACTCGATAAAGCAACCTGTAACCTGTGCCAGGCTTCATGCCAGGCTGAACGTTTTCTCTGTCAACCCAACGGCCATAAGTCTGTATTATCTGAACATAAGCGAAGCGTCAATAAGGGCAATAACGTTCACATCACCGTTGTCAATAACAGCCTTTACCCATTTTTTCCATATTGTTTAAACCTGCAGTCCACCTGTCTCAGATAATGACCGCATTATATATAAGGAAAAAAGACATAAGCGAGTGTGAGAAATAATTCTGTTCACACAGGGGTAAAACGGATGGCTCAAAAATATCCAGGCCAGCTAATTTCAGCGTTACGTCACGCGCTCGGGTTCAGAAGTACTGTGCCCGACTTGCGCTAAAACATCTGCATTATCAACAGAATACACACATCGGCTTTTCTGACGCTTTTAAAGATAAATGTTAACAATAACTTGCAATGATAATCTAAATGAGTATATTTCTCATTTGTTTTTACATGTTGTTGTTTTTGTCCTTATTCCTGATGGCCAGCCCGCACGGTAGTTAACTGGGACTGATGCAGGGCAGTGGCAGCTAAAAAAAAGAAAACGAGGCGTTAGAATGTTTCTGAATATCCCCCTCCTGAACAGGGATCGCGTGAAGCCCACTTTTCCTCTGGTTCCCTCACACTTATCACTTTTGGCAACCCTTGTGGCAGGCGTATCTTCACATAATGCGTTTGCAGAGACGCCATCGGATGTGAATACGAGCAACCCGACGCTTATCGTTACTGCGGCTGAACAGCCGGTTTCCGAAAATACTTCCTCGGACTACAGCGTACCTGTTACCCGCGCGGGCAATAAGTTACTTTCGACCGTGCGCGATATTCCTCAGTCTGTAAGCATCATCAGCGCGCAGCGCATGAAAGACCAACAGCTACAGTCGTTAAATGATGTTCTGGACAACACCACGGCTATTCAGACCAGCACAGCGGATATGGATCGTAAGACCTATTATTCTCGCGGGTTTTTAATCGACAATTACCTGATTGACGGTATTCCTACTGTATTCGAAGAACGCTGGAATTTGGGTGATGCACAGACGGATAGCGCATTATATGAACGCATTGAAGTGGTCAGGGGTGCAAACGGGTTATTGACCGGTGCCGGTAATCCTTCCGCTGCCGTTAATATGGTACGTAAACATGCCGACAGTCATCAGCCAGAAGGCGAGATATCCGCCAGCTATGGCAGCTGGAATAAACAGCGTTACGTTATGGATGTGCAGTCCCCGTTGAATGCTGCAGGAAATGTTCGAGGCAGAGTGATTGCGGGTTATCAGGATAATAATAGCTTTATTGAGCGTTATGGTGCTGAAAAGAAATTTGTTTATGGGGTGATTGATGCCGATCTCAATGACGCCACCACATTATCTGCAGGCTATGAATTTCAGCAGCTGAATACTGACAGCCCAATGTGGGGCGGTTTACCGCGTTGGTACACAGACGGTAGTAAAACCCATTTTCGTCGCGGCTTTAATACCGCCCCTGACTGGACTTATAACGATAAAGAGAGCAGAAAACTCTTTGCCCGGCTTAAACACACTTTTGCAAGTGGATGGCAATGGACCCTTAACGGCACCCATGATCGGTCAACGCTTAACAGCAAAATGATGTATATCGCCGGCTATTTTGACAAAAATACGGGTGCAGGCGTTTCTCCCTATGCGGATTATCCTGTCGTTGCGGGCACGGGATATAATGCAGCCAAACGTCAAGTCGATGCTGTGGATACCTTCGCCAGTGGCCCTTATCAACTCTTCGGACGCACCCATGAATTAATGGTCGGTGTTAGCTACAGCAAACAAAAAAACACTTACTACGGTACTTTTGCGAATATCTCGCCAGAAGAATTGGGGAATTTTAACCTTTTTGACGGCCAGTTCCCGGAAACGGATTGGGCGGCGCGCACCCTGTCCCAGCAGGATATTACCCGACAAACCTCGGGCTACCTTGCCACCCGTATTTCACTGGCGGATCCGTTAAATCTGATACTGGGCGCTCGTTACACCCGTTGGAGCAAAAATACGCTGACCAACGATATGGAAAAAAATAACATCACGCCTTATGCGGGTCTGATTTATGACATTGATGAGAACTGGTCAACGTACGCCAGCTATACTTCCGTGTTTCAACCGCAGTCATATCGTGATCTCTCAGGTGCCTATCTGGCGCCGGTTATTGGTAAGAACTACGAAGCCGGCGTTAAATCTGACTGGTTCGACAGCCGCTTGACCACGTCACTCTCGGTCTTTCGGGCTGAGCTGGATAATGTAGCACAGACCACCGGTCGCATTATTCCGGGTACCACCGAGTCAGCGTATGCAGGCAAAAATGGTACGGTAAGCCGAGGAATTGAATTCGAAATTAACGGCGCAATCACAGATAACTGGCAGATGACCCTGGGAGGCACGCGTTATATTGCCGAACAGCGTGATGGCACGGCGGTAAAACCCGACTTACCGCGAACGCAGTTAAACGTCTTTACGCGCTACCGTTTACCCATGTTCCCTGATCTGACTGTGGGTGGCGGAGTGAAATGGCAAACGCACGTCTGGAGCGATAATTCGGCACCGGAAGGAAACGGAACGTGGCGTGCTGAGCAGGGCAGCTATGCGTTAGTCAATTTATTTAGCCGCTACCAGGTGACGAAAAATTTTGCTGTTCAGGGCAATATTAATAATCTCTTTGATAAAACCTATGACACGAATGTTGCGGGGGATATCGTTTACGGTGAACCCCGTAACGTCTCTGTGACTGCCAGCTACCGTTTCTGAAGACGCCGGACTTTCACCAGTGAGCGCCTCACCCGGGGCGCTTTCTCCCCTGCTTTTTCCCCCTCGACCCGGCGCAAATCGCTGATCCATCACGTTTTGACGTAATTGCCAGGCCAGAAAGTCGGGGATTTGCGCTACACTGACCAGCGTTAATCCTCCATTCTGCCGCTATGATAGCGCTGTCTGAGGCAAACTAATTCACCTGGAAGAAGTATGAAAATCAGATTCCTTTCGGCTAATGAGCAAAAACTGGCGGAGGTGCGTGAAATCCTGGAGCCAGTGGGCGTCGAAGTCTTGCCGATCGCTCGTCGTATTGAAGAAATTCAAACAGAGAATGAGCTGGATTTGGTGCGGGACAAACTCACAAAAGCCTTCTCAATTATTGGGCGTCCTCTCTTCGTTGAGCATACCGGACTTTATCTCGATGGGCTGAATGGCCTGCCTGCGGGGCTGACGCGCATATTCTGGAACCGGCTGGATGCCGATCGTTTTGCCTCCCTCGTTAATGGCCTCGATAGCCAGGGCGTCACGGCCAAAACCGTACTGGGCTATTGTGACGGGCGCAAAATGTATCAGTTTTACGGCGAATTACGTGGCACTATTGCCTCAAAACCGGCGGGCCCGCGTGGTTTTCAGTGGGACTGCGTGTTTATTCCTGAAGGCTACGATCAAACCTTCGCTGAGATGGGCGACAAGAAAAATGAAATCTCAAACCGTCGCATTGCACTGGACCGCTTCGCGTCCTTCTTAAAAACAGCACGAGGCGTGGCATGAAACCTGAACTCAAGCGGGCTTATGACTCCGGTAAGCTGATACTCTTTGCCGGTGCAGGCCTGTCCCGCAATCTTGGCCTGCCAGAATGGCATGAGCTCATTGCCCATCTGGCCAACGAGCTGGGGTACGATCCCAAAATTTTTAATACCTATGGTACGCACCTTTCCCTGGCCGAATACTATAAGCAAAAAAAAGGATCGCTAGGGCCGTTGAGAAGCTGGATGGATCGCGAATGGCATCGGCCGGATATTGATGTTCGTAGCTCTGAAATTCACACCATGATCACGCAGGGCAACTTTTCGCGTATCTATACCACCAATTATGACCGCTGGCTGGAAGCGGCACATGAGGCGCACGGTGTGCCTTACTCAAAAGTCGCGAATGCGGCCGATCTGGTGTCATTAACTGAAGACAAGCGCCACATCATTAAACTGCACGGCGACTTTGATGATGATACCTCCATCGTTTTAGATGAAAGCAGTTATTTTGAGCGCCTCTATTTTGATTCGCCGCTGGATATCAAACTGACCCATGATGTCATGGGGAATTCGGTGTTGTTCGTGGGCTACAGCATCAGTGACTTTAATATTCGTCTGCTGTTTTATCGCCTGACCAAAATGTGGGGGCGCACGGGCCTGGCCACTGCGCGCCCCAAGTCGTACCTTTTCACTAACCGCAATAACCCGGTGGCAAAAGAAGTGCTGGGTCAGTGGGGCATTGAAATGATCGTCTCTGAAGAAGACGATCCTCGAAAAGCCCTGGCCGATTTTATGCAAGCGCTTCTGGCGTGATGCGCGGGGCGGGGCTGACCACGTCGTTGTAAAATCTGAACCGCATGTCAGGTTTATCGGGCGTGGTGATTCTTCTCTGGAAAATGCGGATTACTGTGGTATGCTGTATAAATACACAGTACCTGAGGGCAAAACTATGGCTGTTGAGACAAAATTTGTAGTGGTCAGAAAAGGTGAAGAGAAGATGACATTTGCCAACAAAAAAGAGGCTGATGCCTACGACAAAATGCTGGATATGGCGGAAGCGTTCACCGACTGGTTGCTGACTCATCAGGCGGAGATGGATGAATCTCAGGCTGAAACACTCGGCCTGTTGCTGGCAGAACAAAAAGACGCCGTGCAGCACATTCTTCGCACCAGTAAACTGCCTCAGTCAACCTCAGGCGGAAGCGCCCCTGAAGCGACGGATGCTGATCATGCGCCGCAAAGTGACAAGAAAGTCCGCGCCGTCAAAGCCGCCTGACCGGGTTATGCCGGAAGCCTGCTTCCGGCATAACCACTCTCGTTTCCTGTCTTTTATCCGTCAATGACCGACTCAGCGTGGGTCTTTTGATCCTTCTCAGCGAATCAAATGCGTCACGGCAAAAGCATAGTGATGAAGGTATCTGGCCATGCACGTCATGCAAAGTACATAACCATGAAACCAGCCTGATTTGTTTAGCATGAATGGGTTCCCGGTTCAGTTATGCCTGGTTAGAAGAGGGCACAGACTGCCATTTAATCCCCGTCTATATATTGTTTCATATCAATACTATTCAGATCAGTAACGGATTCCTGCGTATTATTATGGCCATGTTCAGGTCAGATCGGTCCGATCGCCTCGGGTCGTCGGATGGGAAATAACTAAAAAAGTGACACTGTCATTTCCGTCGTTACGTGCCTGATGTTTCGCACCCGGTGAGATCTCAATGCCTTGCTGCGCCTGCAGGAGATGCACGATGCCCTCAATTTCCATCGTCAGCTCTCCCTCTAAAACAAAAAAGAACTGGCGAGACTGGACGTGAAAGTGTCGGGTTTCAGCAGTCGCAGGCGGCATATGTTCATGAATAATGCTTAAATCCTGGCGTTTCAGCAGATGCCAACCATCACAGTTATTTCCCCAAACATAATGTTCTGCGTTGTCTTTCGAAATCATAAATCCTCTTTTTGCCCGCAACGGATAATGTGAGCCGATTCTGGCTTTGATTCATCTTATTAAAGTTAAATTCTGGCGCGCCGATAGTTATTCCAGGGACATGAAAGATTGTATCTGACAGGGTGGTCAATTTAGCCGTTGTATTCCAGGGGAATCAATATGACCACTCAACCCATTAAAAAAACCATGAGTACCCGCACGCAGATGCTTCTTGCGGGCGGCCTGACGATTACGCTTGGGTTTACCGTGACGATTGGTGTTCTGAGCTGGCAGTCGGCAAAAGAACAAAAAACGCTGGCCGAACATTATCTGCAGCAGATCGCTCAAAGTCGCGGGCTGCAAATTCAACAAGAGCTGAGTTATGCCCTTAATATGGCGCACAGCTTAGGCCAAAGTCTGATTGCTCTGCCCAAAGCGGGCATTAACGATCGTAAAGTCGCTGACAGAATCATGGAATATTCACTCAGAGCCAATCCTGATTATCTCTCGATGTCTGTGATTTTTGAACCCAACGCGTTTGATGGTCGTGATGCTGAATTTGCAGGTCAGAGCGGACAGCCGCCACAGGGCCGTTATGCCTGGTTTGTTGACCGCGATCAGGCCGGTAATTACGCCATGCATCCGTTACTGTCCTTTTTAACGCCGGGTCAGGGTGATTATTATCTGGTTCCCCAGCAGACAAGAAAAGATACGCTGATTGAGCCCTACAGTTATGCCTACAATGGTATACCAACGTTATTGACCTCTGTAGCCTCACCCATTATCGATCAGGGTAAACTTTACGGCGTGGTGACTTCCGATATCTCCCTTGCCTCACTACAAAAGAAAGTTAACCAGATAAAACCCTGGCAGGACACCGGTTATGCCCTGTTGCTCTCTAACACAGGCAAAGTCGTTTCCTCGCCAGATAAAGATGAGGCGGGCAAAGCGTGGAAGGGGGAAAAAGACAATTTCACCCAGCAAATTGTGGAACATGACGACCCGGTGCTGGGCGAAAAAGCCATGTATACCTGGTATCCGGTCACGGTAGGTAATAGCGATAAGCCCTGGTACGTTGGAATTGTCGCACCGGTCAGCCAGGTGATGGCTGCGGCGAATCGCCAACTCTACTGGGCTATCGGACTGATGCTGGTAAGCATCCTGCTGGTCGGCGCGGTGCTGGGGCTCTTGTTCAATCGCAAAGTCATGCGTCCGCTCGGCGGCGAGCCTGCAGAGGCAGCCAGAATAGCGCTGGCGGTTGCGGAAGGTAAGCTCAGTAACCGCTTTCACGTTGCACCGGGCGACAACAGCAGCCTGTTTTATGCGCTGCATACCATGCAAAGCCAGCTGCAATCTATTGTGGGCCAAATCAAAGATGCCAGCGCGTCGGTGCGAGAAGGGGCTAGCGAGATTGCCAGTGGTAACCTCGATCTGGCATCGCGTACCGAACAGCAGGCGGCTGCGCTGGAGGAGACTGCAGCCAGCATGGAGCAAATCAGCGCAACGGTTCGCCTGAATGCCGATAATGCTCAACAGGCCACGAATCTGACCGAAAATGCCACCTCAATCGCCAGCCGGGGCGAAGCGCTGGTTGGGCAGGTGGTGCAGACCATGTCACAGATTGATGACAGCTCGAAGAAAATTGGTGACATTACTACGATGATCAACAGTATCGCCTTCCAGACGAATATTCTGGCCCTTAACGCTGCGGTTGAGGCGGCGCGCGCTGGCGAGCAGGGACGAGGCTTTGCTGTCGTGGCCTCTGAGGTGCGTAATCTTGCGCAGCGAAGTGCGGGCGCGGTGAAAGATATCGCTGCCCTGATTGAAGAATCGAGCGTTCGGGTTCAAAGCGGCGTGAAACTGGTTAACGAAGCAGGCAAAACGATGCATGAGATGACGCAGGCCGTATCGTCAGTGCAGAGCATCATTGATGAAATCGTTTCTGCCTCTGATGAACAGGCGCGCGGTATCGGTCAGGTCACTGTCGCAGTTAACGAGATGGACGGTACGACACAACAAAACGCCGCACTGGTGCAGCAAATGTCTGCCGCCGCCAGCTCGCTGGAAGATCAGGCGCAGCAGTTGGCGCAAACGGTGGAGCAGTTCCGCTAACGCGCGGTAAACCGCTAAAACACAACCCGCACGGTGCGGGTTGTGTTTTCAGTCATTAACCCGGATAGATACCGCGATCTTTACGTGCCATCAGGATACGTTCGCAGGCCACGATATAGGCTGCGGTACGCAACGAGCACGCTTTCTCTTTGGCTTTTTCCCATACGTGAACCATGGCTTCCGTCATGATCTTGTCTGAGCGTTTATTAATTTCGTCTTCGCTCCAGAAGAAGCTGGCCATATCCTGCACCCATTCGAAGTAACTGACTGTCACACCTCCGGCGTTACAAATCACGTCGGGTACAACAATCACACCGCGGTTTGCCAGAACATCATCAGCATCCGGATAGGTCGGACCGTTAGCGCCTTCGAGCACCAGCTTACAGCTCAGGATCTCAGCACGCTCCCGCGTGATTTGTCCTTCCAGCGCGGCAGGGATCAGAATATCCATTTCCGTATGCCAGAAACGCTCTTTCTCGATGTTTTGTGCACCGGGGAAGCCTGCGATCTGCTTGTTTTCAGTCTGCCATTGTGTCAACGCATCCATATCCATGCCGTCAGCGTTGAACAGCGTTGCAGTGTGATCCTGAATCGCCACAACGCGCGCGCCCGCCTGACTAAACAACCGGGCGGCTTCACTGCCTACGTTACCAAATCCCTGTACGGCGACACGTGCGCCTTCAATCTGGATGCCGGCTCGGCCAGCAACCTCACGGCCAGTGACGAACACACCACGGCCGGTCGCTTTTTCACGGCCGAGGGAGCCGCCAAGGTGAATAGGTTTACCTGTCACCACACCCGTCACCGTGGTGCCCAGATTCATGGAGTAGGTATCCATCATCCAGGCCATCACTTTGCCATTGGTGCCGACATCGGGGGCCGGGATATCTTTTTGCGGTCCAATGATGATACCGATCTCGCTGGTATAGCGGCGCGTCAGACGTTCGAGTTCGCCTTCAGACAGTTTAAAAGGATCGACACGAATCCCACCTTTTGCCCCGCCGTAGGGCAGATTGACAGCGGCACACTTGATGGTCATCCAGGCTGAAAGGGCCATGACCTCATTTAAATCGACATCGGGATGATAGCGGATCCCGCCTTTACCCGGACCGCGTGAAAGGTTGTGCTGAACACGATAACCCTCAAAATGACGAATGGAGCCGTCATCCATTTGCAGAGGAATATCAACAATTAATGCACGCTTAGGATGACGTAAAGTATCAATCCAGCGCGTAAGGTCGCCCAGGTAAGGCGCAACGCGATCGATTTGTTGTAGGTAGGTGGACCAGGCTGAAGTACTACTGTCAGACGCGTAAGATAACTTATCCATACAAAACCTTTCTTATCGAAGTTATTTATTGTGTTGAGCCGTGGAATGACGCGCGTTTAAGCGCGCCGACATAATTTATCATTACCAGAGAAAATATGATGTCGACCAGGCGGTCATTATCCCCATGCTATTTCGATTAACGGTGAATAAGAGTGAATAATATTTCGACTTATCTGCCCCGGATGCGGCTGTTTCGTGCATAAATAAGGCATTGTTAGTGCATAAACCAAAAATTTTATGATTTATCAGTTCTTTGAAGGGGGTCAAAAAGTTAATGAATTGTTTCAAAGGATATTGACTTTGTTGCACCGCCAGGGTGCATAAATAAAAGTAATGCGAAGGTTACTTTCACTTATGCGAAGAGGCTAACGGACAATATCTCACGCTTTTTTCACCGACGGCAGAGCAGAAAATAAGATGTGCCAGCAAAATGCGTTTATTAAAACTGGATGGAACTCAACCGCTAAATTTTTACCCTGAATAAGGAAGACGGCCGTGAGCGGATGAAAAATGCTGCGAACAGCAGTGCATCAGTTTACGCTTTGACCTTCTGAAATCAGCGACAACAGATGGTTAACCGCTTTAGACGCATTATTCCGCCGCCAGGCAAAAGCCACATCGGTAAAAAGCGTATTGTTAGCGATTTCCCGGAAGCAAATCTGCGGATTCTGCACGCAAACCATCGATTCCGGTATAAGGGCTATACCGCAACCTGCGCCGACCATACCTAGAGAAGAACTGATTTGCGGAGCCTGCTGAAAAGACGATGAGGAGAAACCCGCGCGCAAACAGGCACTGACAATAAGCTCATACAGGCTGGGTGAAACGTCTCGCGGAAAAATAATTAAGGTTTCCTGCACCAGTTCGCTCAGCGCGATGCTGGATTTTTGTTGCAGAGGATGCGCAGCAGGTAAAGCCAGCAGCATCCGTTCGGTAGAAATGACGCGCAAATTAAACGATTTACTGCTTTCGCAGGGAAGACGAAGAAATGCCGCGTCCAGCAATCCCTCCTGGAGATCCTGAATAAGCAATGACATGTTCTCTTCCCGCGTCATCAGCTCCAGGGCGGGATAGCGATCTTTAAATCGCCGAATAATCTCAAAGACGTTGGGATCAAATGCCACCGAACTGGCAAAGCCCAGCGACATTTTGCCAGAGATCCCCCGGGCAACGCCTTTCGCCTTTTCCAGCGCATGATCGGCGAGTTGAATGATTTCAATCGCATCCGCCAGAAATGTTTTTCCTGCATCCGTCAGTTCCACACCGCGCGTCAGTCGTTTTAACAGCGGCGTACCGATTTCATGCTCCAGTCGCTGAATTTGCTGACTGAGTGGCGGCTGCGAAATGCCAAGCAATTCGGCCGCTCGGGTAAAGTGCTGCGTTTGAGCGACAGCAACGAAATAACGTAGATGGCGCAGTTCCATATTAAAAACGTCTCAAAGTTTACAGGTTTTGCTATTGGATTCTGTCCGCAAACAGGGTCACCATTATGTTAACACGGCTTAACAGTTAACCTACGAGGCATCCGATGAGCAATTTTGTAACTGATTGTTCCTGCGAGGATCAACTAAAAGATACCGTCCGAAAGCTGCGAAAAAACATGCCAGAAAGTGTTATGTATCAAACCTCTTTGATGAGTGCGCTGCTGAGTGGTGTTTATGACGGTGAAACCAGGATTGCTGACTTACTGCGCAAAGGTGACTTTGGTCTGGGAACCTTCAATCAGCTGGATGGTGAACTCATTGCGTTCGACAGCAATGTGTATCAGCTGCGCGCTGATGGTAGTGCCCGGCCTGCTGATCCTGACCAGAAAACGCCATTTGCGGTAATGACCTTTTTTCAACCCCAGCATAAACACGTTTTTGAACGCGCGGTTCAGCGCGATGCGCTGCACCAGCTTATCGACAGCGAAATCACCTCCGACAACCAGTTTTGTGCACTGCGTGTAAGCGGACATTTTTCATCCGTCCAGACGCGTACCGTTCCGTGCCAGTGCCGGCCTTACCGATCGATGCCTGAAGTTCTGGGAAACCAGCCCATATTTGAATTCACGCACCGCCATGGCGAGCTTATTGGCTTCCGCACGCCGCAGTACATGCAGGGTATCAACGTCGCGGGATATCACGAACATTTCATCACAGACGACAGAACCGGCGGTGGGCATATCCTGGATTATGTGCTGGAGCAGGGCACGCTGACTTTTGGTGCCATCAGCAAGCTGGTGATCGATTTACCAGAAAACGCCGACTTTCTTAATGCCAACCTGACGCCGGAAAATCTGGATGATGCCATCCGTTCTGTCGAAAGCTAATCACGAGGCCTGAAATATGAAAACTCTCTCTGATACGACACTCTGGCACTGCGGTGCAGACCTGGTTGTCGCGCAACTTGAAGCGCAAGGCGTCAGCCATGTGTTTGGCATCCCTGGCGCAAAAATTGATAAGGTATTTGATTCCCTACTCGATTCTTCCATTCAGACGATCCCCGTGCGGCATGAGGCGAATGCCGCCTTTATGGCCGCGGCAGTAGGCCGTCTGACGGGTAACGCTGGCGTGGCGCTGGTCACATCCGGTCCGGGCTGCTCAAACCTGGTGACCGGTATGGCTACCGCAACCAGTGAGGGCGACCCGGTGGTAGCTATTGGGGGCGCGGTCAAACGCTCCGACAGCGCCAAGCAGGTTCACCAGAGTCTTGATACCGTATCTATGTTCCGCCCGGTGACAAAATATGCGGTTGAAGTCACCGACTCGTCGGCACTGGCGGAATGTGTATCAAACGCGTTTCGTCACGCTGAACACGGTCGCGGCGGCGGTGCGTTTGTCAGCCTGCCACAGGATATCGTTGATCAGCCGGTCACGGGTAAGGTGCTGAGCCATCACGGCCGCATCACGCTGGGTGCGGCACCGGATGTGATGATTGATGCGGTCAGCCGTGAGATCGCCCACGCAAAAAATCCCGTGATTTTGCTGGGCCTGATGGCAAGCCAGCCTGAGAATAGCGAAGCCATTCACGATCTGTTAAACCGCAGCCATATCCCGGTAACCAGCACGTATCAGGCTGCGGGTGCCGTTCGCCAGGAGCACTTTTCCCGTTTTGCCGGTCGCGTGGGACTTTTCAACAATCAGGCAGGCGACAAGCTGCTGCAACAGGCCGACCTGATTATTACCATCGGCTACAGCCCGGTTGAGTATGAACCTGCCATGTGGAACAGCGGGAATGCCACCTTAATCCACATTGACGTTGTGCCAGCGGAAACGGATAACCGCTATTTGCCAGATGCGGAGCTGGTCGGCAACATCGCCGCCACGCTGCGTAAACTGGCACAAAAGGTCAGCCAGCCGTTACAGCTCAGCAAGGAGGCTGCCAGTATCCTTGAGGACCGTCAGCAGCAGCGGCAGTTACTTGCATTACAGGGCGCGAGCCTGAATCAGTTTGCTCTTCATCCGCTGCGCATCGTGCGTGCGATGCAGGACATTATCAACAGCGACGTCAGCCTCACCGTTGATATGGGCAGCTTCCATATCTGGATTGCCCGCTATCTCTACAGCTTCCGCGCACGCCAAATCATGATTTCTAACGGGCAGCAAACCATGGGCGTGGCCTTGCCCTGGGCGATTGGTGCCTGGCTGGTCGATCCACAGCGTAAAGTCGTCTCGGTTTCAGGAGATGGCGGCTTCCTGCAGTCAAGCATGGAGCTGGAAACCGCCGTCAGGCTCAACGCCAACATTTTGCACATTGTCTGGGTCGATAATGCTTACAACATGGTGGCGATGCAGGAAGAGAAAAAATATCAGCGTGTTTCAGGCGTGAACTTTGGACCCATTGATTTTAAAGCCTATGCGGAAGCATTCGGTGCGGCGGGATTCGCGGTGAACAGTGCCTCCGAACTGGAACCCACGCTGCGCAAAGCGATGGATGTTCAGGGGCCTGCTGTTGTGGCAGTGCCAGTGGATTACGCCGATAACCACTTGCTGATGGGGCAGCTTCACCTCAGCCAGTTACTTTAATTTCAACGGAATAAGGAAACGATGATGAAAATGCGGGTTGCGCTTGTGACAGGTGCGGGTCAGGGCATTGGTGAGGCGATAGCCTTACGTCTGGCAAAAGACGGATTTGCCGTGGCCGTGGCTGATTATAATATTGAAACCGCGTCGCAGGTTGCGGAAAAGATCAAGAATGATGGCGGCCGTGCGTTGGCCATCAAGGTGGATGTAACAAAACGGGATCAGGTATTTCATGCCGTAGAAGAAGCGCGCAGCGTATTGGGTGATTTTAACGTCATTGTGAATAACGCAGGTGTCGCGCCCTCAACGCCCATTGATGAAATCACCGAAGAGGTCATCAACAAGGTTTACGACGTTAATGTTAAAGGCGTGATCTGGGGCATGCAGGCCGCGATAAAAGCATTCGCGTCTGAAGGCCATGGCGGAAAAATTATTAACGCCTGCTCTCAGGCCGGGCATGTCGGCAATCCCGAGCTGGCAGTTTACAGCTCAAGCAAGTTTGCTGTTCGGGGCCTGACACAAACTGCCGCACGGGATCTGGCACCGGCGGGGATCACCGTAAATGGCTTTTGTCCTGGTATTGTTAAAACACCGATGTGGGCGGAGATCGACAGGCAGATTTCCGAAGCGGCAGGCAAACCCGTGGGTTATGGTACTCAGGAGTTTGCGAAAAGAATCACGCTTGGTCGGTTATCAGAACCCGAAGATGTCGCAGCCTGTGTCGCCTTTCTTGCCGGCCCGGATTCTGATTACATCACCGGACAGTCGTTACTGGTAGACGGCGGCATGGTGTTTAGCTAACCGGAAAAATGTCTGGCGCTACGGCGCCAGACTGCCCGGTATTCTGTCACCTCGCATGAGGTAGGCTGAGATCCTGCATGACGTCCTGTAAAAAAATAACGCCGCTTACTTTTTCCCTCATTTCCTGACAATTTTAAGAGCATACCGAGCGTTTCCGGGCTTCCATCGTTCAGTGAAACGGCTAAAATAATGCGTTCATTTGCCAGGGAGTAAGACAGCTATAATGCGTTATCGTAATCTTTTTACCGCACTTGCGGTCGCCACAACATTAGCCGGATGCGCCCGGCATCCCGCCGCCAATCCCCCCGCTGCGGCAGCGGATGATTTTACGACCGGACAGACCCAGATCGATGTTTCACACGTGATTACGCGTGCGGATGACGGTTCACATATTTATCTGACGGTAGATGGTAAAGATGCAGGCGAACTGCCCAATGGTGAAAGCAAAATCCTTCATGTTCCCGCGGGTAAACATGAAGTCGGCGGTTATGTGCGCACGTTGTTTGGCCTGGGGCGGGTAACTATTGATCCCCTTGAAGTGACAACGTCACCTGAAGACGTTAAAAAAGTGGCTTATACCGTGACTCGTAATAAGGCGACCTTTGTTGAACAACCTAAACAGAGCGAACCCCAGCCAGCACAGACGCAGGAACAGGGCTAATCTGTCCTGCTAACGCCAGGTCGTGAATTTCACTGCCTGGCGATCGTTCAGATAGCGTTACGGCAGCAGCAGGTTATCTCTCTGCTGACGTCGATCTGCCGTGTAGTGCCCGTGACCTCAGTGCTTTATGGCGTTAATCTCGCCCTTGACGACAGCCGTTGTGCTTTTGATGACACATGAGGCACGATGGCAATTTTGATCACCCATAGCGCCTGTTAATGAATGCCTATAGCCCCAGTTCACTGAGAGAGGGATGATCGTCCGGTCGGCGGCCCTGAGGCCAGTGAAACAGTCGCTGACTGTCGGTAATGGCCACGTCGTTAATGCTGGCATGGCGTTTCACCATGTAGCCATTCTCATCAAATTCCCAGTTCTCATTGCCGTAGGAACGGAACCAGTTTGCCTGGCTGTCATGCCACTCATAGGCAAAGCGCACGGCGATACGATTTGAATGAAAACTCCACAACTCTTTGATCAACCGGTACTCTGCTTCCCTTTGCCATTTGTCTCGTAAAAACGCCACAATTTCGGCCCGGCCCGTAATAAACCTATCGCGATTTCGCCATGCGCTGTCGGGAGAATAGGCCAGAGAAACACGTTCGGGATCCCGGCTGTTCCAGGCATCCTCTGCCAGGCGCACTTTCTTTATCGCATCCTGTACATCGTTAAACGGGGGTAGAGGCTGACGTGGTGATTCCATAAGGTCTCCTGAAACGCTGGCAGACTCAGCGACACTTCAGCATTGGAGTGCCGGCTGATGACATTCATAAACGGGCAGGTTTTAGAGCGAAATGGCGTGAACCTGACAAACGGCGCGTGCCGCTTCTTTACCTTTTTTCACAAAATGCTCGGTATAAAAACGCACGAATTCGTCGGCAGGCTGAAAATTATGCGGCGTCAGTGAAACAGAAAACACGGGAACATTGGTAGCCAGCTGAGCCTGCATGAGTCCACTGACCACAGCCTGCGCCACGAAGTCGTGGCGGTAAATGCCACCATCAACGACCAGGGCCGCACAAACAATGGCGTCAAACTGACCTGTTTGCGCCAGGCGCTGCGCCAGTAAAGGCATTTCAAAGGCACCAGGCACGTCCCAGGTTTTAATTTCGTAAGGCGTGCCGCTGTTTTCCATTTCCTGATTAAAGCCAGCCAGGGTTTGAGAAACAATGTCGCTGTGCCAGTTTGCCTTGATAAAGGCGACTCTTAACGGTTGCATAACTTACTCCAGTAAACGTGACATCCGGTGCACGTGAAATCGCAAAACGATCGCATTCTTCCGAATCAAAAATAAAGCTGTCTGATGAGCAGCACAGTAAATTCGCTCAGCACTTCTTAAATCACCTGGCTACCTGAGCGCCGGAGCCGGATGACGTCTCTTGCTTATGGCCGACATTATAAACTGATGTCAATAATCCGTGCTTATCTTTAATCCGCTTTTACCGCCATCCACCGTTACGGACGGCACCAATCTTGCGCGGATCATCCGCCAGAGCGCTGTCGTGTTTTATCCGTCTGGCCAATGCTCGCTTTTTGCGTAACGCTTTCCATTAATGTATCAGCTTAAAAATAGTACTGGATATTTAAACAGGTAATTGTATAATTATTCCACTGCCCGTTGGGTGTTGTCTGGAATGATTAGGGGGTAAAGCCCATGATGATATCGACAGAAATCTTCAAAGCAACGGATCATGCCATTACGATGACAAGCCGTGAAATTGCCCAAATGACCGGCAATACGCACGGCGAAGTTAAACGCTTAATTAAAAGTCTTGAAACGGCGCAGCGCCTTTCTCAGCCGCTTTCAGTCAATCTCTATGAGCGCGAAGGCCAGACGCGTGAGGAGTTCTGCCTGAATAAACGCGACTCTCTGCTGGCTGTCGCCCGACTTTCGCCGGGTTTTACGGCCGATGCGCTCGATCGCTGGCAGGCCCTTGAAGAGCGTGTTCATCTGCCAGATTTTACGAACCCTGCTGAAGCCGCTCGTGCCTGGGCTGAACAGTTTGAACAGCGACGCGCAGCAGAGAAACAACTGGCCGAATCGGCACCAAAAGCCGCTTTTTTTGACCACTTTGTCAACGTTGAAACGTCTCTGGGTTTCCGTCAGTTGTGCAAAATGCTGAAAGCCAAAGAGCCAGATTTTCGCCAGTTCCTGCTGGAGCGCAATATTATGTTCCGTGACAAGGGAGCCTTAAGGCCCCAGCATTACCATCTGCAGGCGGGTTACTTTACACTGCATTCAGGTACGGCGGACAATCAGCATGCTTTCTCGCAGGCTCGCTTTACCGCCAATGGTGTCAGATGGATTGCCAGCCTGTGGGCCGGACATCTGTCTGCTCAACTCAAAGGTGCGGCGGCTTAGCCTCACTTCTAGCGTGGAACAGGCCGCTGACGATGCGGCCTGTTTCAGCCAGCCTTTTACCAGCCTTTGATCGCATCACCTTTGTAAACTTCTTCTGCTTTGGCCGCGACTTCCGGAGACTGTAACGCAGACTTCAGCTTTTGGATTTTATCGCTGTCTTTGTTGTCCTGACGTGATACCAACGCATTGACGTAAGGCGATGAGGCGCTTTCCATAAACAACCCATCGCGACGCGCCGACAGGCCAGCCTGGGCAGAGAAGTTGGTATTTATGATTGAAAGCGTGACATTTGGATCGTCAAGAGTACGGGTTAACTGCGGCGTATCCACCTCAACCAGCTTCAGATGCTTAGGGTTTTCGGTGATATCCAGCGAGGTCGGCAAATAGCCCACGCCGTCTTTGAGCTTAATTAAGCCCTGAGCCTGCAACAGCAACAGACTGCGGCCCAGCGTTGTGGCCTCATTAGAAAGGGTAATCGTATCGCCATCTTTGAGTTCGCTGATGTTTTTAATCTTGTGAGAATAGGCAGCGATAGGGAAAACAAAGGTTTTACCGACAACGGCAAATTTGTAGCCACGCTCTTTAGACTGTTCTTCCAAATAGGGGAGGCTCTGAAAGGCGTTGGCATCAACTTCTTTATTGTTCAGCGCTTCGTTTGGCAGTACGTAATCGTTGAAGTTAAGCACTTCAACATCCAGCTGATACTTGTCTTTGGCAATTTTCTGAACTTCCTGCCAGATAGCTTCGTCGGGACCGGTGTTGATCGCCACTTTAACTTTATGATCGTTATCAGGTGAGCAGGCGGACAACAGTAATACGGAACTGGCGATTAGCGCCGTAAATAAACCTTTCATTAGTAGCGATTCCCATCAGTAAAAGATGTCAAAAGCCTAATACAATTTATCCGCCTTGCGTACTGACGCGGCGATATAAGATATAACCATTACTGCATGATTTGTCTAAAAATTCACCGCATGGTCATCAGGCGCTATCCTGGCGTTTTTAACCGCTGGCAGGGTAATTGACGTCGTCGAACACGATCATAGGCTACGTTTAAACACGTTATTCATTTCAGTATTGCCGACGCGAGTCAGGAGAAACCATGTCAGGGAATCATTCAGATAAATCATCAGAGAAAAAAATCGTTGCCGTACAGGTGTTAAAAAGTAGTGAAGCATGGAACGGTCAACACATTGACGCTTATCCGCAGGGTGAACCCGAACTGACCGTGATGCGCCTGACCATTCCGGCTAATTCTTCGTTACCCTGGCATACGCATCCCATGCCGAATGCGTGTTTTATCCTGTCAGGTACGCTTGTAGTTGAGGATAAAGAAACGGGTGAGCAGCAAACCTTTCAGGCTGGCGAAGCGTTAAATGAAACGGTGAACAGCGCACATCGCGGCTTTACGCTGAACACGCCTGCTGAGTTGGTGATTACCTATGCGGGGGTGAAAGGGATGGAGCTGAGCGACCCGCTTCCCGGCGAACCTGAAGAGTTCTAGCGTGAGAATGCCTACCGGTACAGTTTCGGGTTAAACACTCGCTGGAGCCAGTCCTTTGCAGATCGCGTGAACGGGGCAGAAAACCTGATTCAGGGTGCGCATTTGGCATCTGGAATACTGTGTAGGGTCATGGCGCAAAAAAAACCAGCCGGTGAAGGCTGGTTTACGTTTGTATGCAACTCTCATTACGCTTTCAGCGAGGCGCCGCCGCAGATAACCAGTTCCTGGCCCGTAATGGCTGCGGCGGGTTCGCTAAGTAGATAACCCACTAGCGAGGCGACTTCTTCTGGTTGAATGAGCCGGCCAATCGGCGGAACCATAGGGGCCGACGACGTACGTTCAGGTCGGGTGAGCATGGGGGTTTCGGTCGCACCAGGCGCAACAACGTTAACGGTGATGTTACGCGGTGCCAGCTCCATTCCCCACGAGCGAACCATGCCAACCAGTGCCGCTTTGGTTGCAGCGTACTGCGAGCGGTTAGCGGCACCTCGCGACGTGCGGCTACCTATAATGACAATCCTGCTGCCAGGCTGCATCATCGGCACAAAGTGGTTCACCAGGACTTCCGCCGCCTGAACGTGCAACGACCACAGGCGCGCGCCGGCAGCGCTATCAAGTTCGCCTAACGGGGCGGCCACCATCATCCCTGCTGCATGTATCAACGCATCCGGGGTACCGAGTGTGCTGATAACCGACTTAAGCTGTTCCGCATCCGTTAAATCCACGGCAACCCAGTTAAGGTTCGGTGAGGCCATCTCTCCCTGGGTTCTGCTAAGTCCCGTCACTTTCCAGCCGTTATTCAGCAGATGATGGGTGATGGCCTGGCCGATACCGGAACTGTATCCCGTGACGATAGCGTGACGCATCTCAGTCTCCTAACATAGATTTTGGCACTTTAAACACCGCTTTGCGGACCGTCATCGGTTCGTTGACCGCGCACAGCGCCTGATGAGGCTCACCGGGCAGAAATACCGCAAAGTCCCCTTTGCGTAGCGTTATGCTCACGGGCCATTCGCGGGGGCGGGTGATGAACAGATCGGGTTTCTTCTCTTCATCATCCGTCTTCGCGACGGACTGCGTACCGGCGTTGATAATCTCTTCGCCTTCCAGCATCACCTGAATATCCGCCCAAAGATGGTGATATTCGGTGTGCCGTAACGCGGCATCTTCGGTAGTGGCCTGCTGAATATTACAAAACCACGCAACATTTTCTGGCTGCCATTTACCGATATCTTTTGCTGCCAGTGCCTCAAACGTGCATGAGGGTAAACGGAGCAGGGCCAGTAAGGGTTCAGGTAATCCTGCCAGGGCCAGGTTGTTCAGGTTTCCAACAATCATCAGATTACTCCTTCACCCACTCAGGCGTGACGCGCGCGTATTTAATTGCCTGACGAAAATAGGTATAAGCGATATGCAAAGTCCCCCCAGCATCCTGCTTGATGCTGGGATAGGAAAATTCACGGTTGCGTTTTTCCTGAGAGTTATTGGTCATACAGTATCCATCGCCTTCATCGAGGTTTTTCTGCCATGGCCAGGTCTTGCCCCCATCCGCTGAAATAGCCACGGTCATGGGCGCGCGCGGTGCCCCCCAGAATGCGGTACGGCCTGTCGTTTCCGGCTCTTTTCTGCCATCACCGTCATCGATCTCATCATATAGAGAGGCACGACGTTCTGTGGCCCCGGCCGCACTCATATTGTTAAATACCAGCGCCAGCTCGCCGCTGTGCAGCGTCGTCACCTGAATAGAAGAGTTGTTGTTAGGTAAAACAGTGGCCTCGGGCGATGACCAGGTTTCTCCGCCATCGGTGGAGCGGCTCAGATAGATATGATCCGCCCAGCGGCTGCGGTAAAGGGCAACCAGCGAACCATCCTGCAAGGCGGTGATATTCATGTGTACACACCCCAGGCTGTCTGGCACGACCACATCTCGCCAGCTTTTGCCCTGATCAGACGAAATTTTCACCGCGCTGATATCATCATTACCTACCCATTTTTCACCTGGCTGGGTACGGCAGTAGAACACGGGCAGTAACCAGTTACCGTTATCCAGAACGGTAATGGGCTGACGGATAAAGGTGCCTGGCTTATCTAACAGCGTATCGATCGGGCCCCAGGTTTGGCCAAGATCGCTGGACTGGCGGTATCGGACAATCGCCGTATCCTGATTGCCGGAGATCTGCGCCGTCCACAATAGCCAGAGAACATTATTGGGCGCGAGAAACAGCACAGGGTTTTGCTCAGACCGCGTGGGATCGTCAGACAGTTTGACGGCTTCGCTCCAGGTGTCAGCGCCTGCCGGCAAGCGAGAGCACCAGACGGAGATATCGGCAATCCCTTCCTGTGTTCCGCCAAACCAGACGCAGAGCAGGGAACCGTCCTGCAGTGGCAAAATATTGGCGGCGTGGTTTTGCGGGCATGACGAAGGCAACATTGCCGTCATTACTCGGCCATCTTTTTCCCATGGCTTCAGATGGCCATCACGAATTACGGTTACGGTCATTTTATTCTCCTTTGCTTGCTGCATTTTTTGCCTCTTCAGCGGCCTGGGTCCGGGCTTTACTTGGGATCATATGGTCAATAGCCATAATCAATGCTGGTGTCAGTAGCGCGATATACATGTTGTTGATACCAAAAGGATCGCCTAACAGATACCAGATGGAGGTCACCACACAGGCGCCCACCAGGCCCGCATTTGCCCCACGCGTACTTCTGTAGAACGGCGCGTAGAAGGCAATCACCGCAACAACGGTAATAGACAGACGAATAGCACGTGTAAAGAAAGAGAGTTTTAAGACTTCAGGCACGAACAGAACAAAAATCAACGGCAGGAAACCAATCAACAGTGATAACCAGCGCGTTGTTTTAAATTCCTGATCGGGCGTCGGTTTGAAATAAGGCACATAGAAATCTTTCACCACCAGTGAGGCGATCGCCAGAGCGACGGTACTGACGCTGACAAAGATGGAGGCCACCAGCGAGGTCGTTACCAGACCCGCCAGCCAGGGGTTCATGTCCTGCAAAAACACCGGCATGGCGTACAGGCTGTTAATCTCTGGATGCAGGTACTTTGCGGCCACACCGATCACCGCAATCGCCAGTGCAATCGGCATACAGAACAGGAAAGCAATCCACGTGGAGCGCTGTGCAGATTTCACGTCTTTAGTTGAGGAGATAGCCTGAATAACAAACTGTGTGCAGAAAATCGAACCAATAGTACCGATGAGCCAGGCAACGATGGTTGATACGCCGATATTACCATCCCAGGTCCAGTAATAGGCGGGCATTTCGTCGATCATAGGTTTGAAGCCGCCCGTTTGCGACAGTGCAAACCACAAAATAGCCAGAATACCAAAATACTTCAGCGCGCTGTGCAGCATGGTGACCCAGGCAATTCCCTTTAAACCACCAAACGCAAAGTAGAAGGTACTGACGATAGCGGTGATAAACGCAGCAATGGGCAGGGTAACGTGTAAGACCGTCGCGATAGCTGCGGCACCACTCACATAATTACCCACGTTTACCAGCAGCAGGGCATAAATCATAATCAGTGAAATGATATTCTTGGTACTGCTACCGTATTTTTCAGCGATGGCGCCCGAAATGGTAATTTTGCCGGTGTTATAAATACGTTTAACCAGAATCATACCAAATAACGGAAAACCGATTGCCGCACCAATAACAGACCATGACGCGGCAATACCGCCTTCAAAAGCGGCCTGCGCGGTGCCGATGGTCGACTTTGCCCCTATATATTCTGACATCAGCAGAATACCAACAATAAAGGCGGGCATGGCGCGTGAGCCTTCCATAAAATCGCCAGAGTTTTTACTGCGTAAGCGAAACGTTAGCCAGGTGGTAAATAAAATATAAGCCACCACGATGCCAATAATTATCAGGGTGTCCTGAGCGTTGAAAGTTTTCATTATAGCCTCAGATATAACAAGATAAATTCGGGGAGCACAGCGACTCCCTGTCTTTACGTTTTATTACTTCTTATTATCATTTCAGGTACAGGTTGATGATTCTGCGGATTTCATCTTCCTGTGCGGTATCAAAGTGAACGGCATAACGGCTTTCGCCCACGTTATAACCTAAAATCTGCAACGCTTTTTTAACTGCTGCGGGTGAAAATGCCACTTTATAAAGGTCTGTGCGTAAGCCCGTGACCTGCTCTTGCGCCAGCCGCGATCCTTCACGATCTCCGGCATGGAAGCGAGACCAGATAGCATTGATTTGACGCGGCGCGACGTTAGCCAGGCCTGAAATACAGGCTGAGCATCCCTCGACATAGCCCTGGTGAATCAGTGAGTCCGGACCGTTCAGCACATCGAAGTCTTTACTGTCCTTAACGGCATCCAGATAACCTTTCAGGCTTTCATAGCTTCCCGCGCTGTCTTTCACGCCAATAATATTCGGGTGTTCAGCAAGTGTGCGGGCCGTTTGTGGCTCGATCGTATTACCCGTCCTGGCCGGAATGTTATATAAAAACACCGGAACGGAAAGGGCATCCGCAATGGCCGTGTAATGATGAATAAGTTCGCGCTGATTAAGCGGCACAAAATAAGGCGTAATCACCGAAACTGCGTCCACGCCCAGTTTTTCGATTTGTTTGCCCAGCCGAATGGTTTCGCGGGTGGAAATCTCACCAATATGCGCCACAACGTTTCCGCGCCCCGATACTTCATTAACACAGGTTTCAGTAACAGTGAGTTTCTCTTTCTCATTAAGAACAAAAAACTCACCGTTAGTACCGCCACAGAAAATACCGTTGCCCGCATTAAGTTGGCGAATAACCTGACGCTTAAGTTCATCAAGGTTAAGTCCGCCTTCTTTATCAAAAGGGGTAACAATAGCTGTTAACACACCTTCAATTTTCTTACGCATTACCCACTCCTTTTTTAAATTAAATCCTGGGGAAAAGTGTCCGGTAAATTGCAGCCACATCCTGATGGCTGACTACGCAAGGCGAATTGTTCATCAATCGCTTCACGTTCAGAGCCGCTTCACTGAGGGAATCGATATCATCGGATGGCACACCCAGGGCTTCCAGGTTATCAGGCAGGTTGAGGCGTTTGACTAATTTGGCCAGATAGTCAACCAGCGCATGTGATTTCTCTTCCTGACTCAGCGTGGTATCGGCTTCCGGGATCAGATCCCAGACGTTGGCAAATTTCTCCACCGCAAAGGGCCGCACTACTTTCATGCAGGGCGCCAGCAGAATGGCGTTAGCGACACCGTGAGGCAGATGCCAGGTACCGCCTAAGGGATAGGACAGGGCATGAACAAGATGGGTACCGGCATGGGCAATGGCTGCACCGCCATAATAAGAGGCCCACAGCATTTCCAGCTTGGCTGTCAGGTTATGCGGTTCATTAACGGAGGTTTCCAGATGACGGAATAATTTATACAACCCCATGAGTGCAACATTGTCACCGACAGGGTTCGAAATCGTTGCGGTGTAGCACTCAAGTAAATGGCACAGCGCATCAATTCCCGTTGATGAGGCGATATGCGCGGGCATGCTGGTTGTCAGCTCAGGTATCAGGGCAACATAATCTGGCAGCATGACAGGCGAAATAATACCGACTTTGGTATTTTTCTCGGGAATGGCCAGAATGGCATTTGGGGTCGATTCCGATCCTGTGCCCGCAGTAGAAGGAATGAGCAGCGACGGCAAGCGCGCTTCAATTTTCTGACCGTCCAGCAGAGCCTTGAGCGAAGGACGGGACGCATGGCATAAAACCGAGAGGAGCTTCGCCACATCCAACACGCTTCCGCCACCAACACCCACGACCAAATCATAGGCCTTACCTGCCGTGCGCGTCAGCACTGTTTCAACGTCAGTATGCGTCGGCTCTGCCGGAACATCGTCAATGAGCTCTACCTGACGAGCATCCTGCCCCAGTAGTGTGAGGATCTGCGCTGTTGCCGGCAAATTCACAATGTTTTTATCTGTTAAAACCAGCAGTCGTTTTCTGCCCGCCACGACGGGCGCCAGTGCGTTTATCACATGAGAACCGCTTAATATCGTGCTGTTAATTATGGCCACATTCTTCTCCCCGTTTATGACTGAAATTCATCATGCTGCTGTAGCGCAATCACTCAGCGACTAAATTTATAAATAAAATGGCGCTTTATTAAATTGATCTTGCTCACATATAATCGATTGTGATTGAATATAATCAAATGATCGAGCGGATGCTTTGCACACCTGGTCGCTGTGTGTAAACGCGCCTTTAGCTGAAGCCGTCAGTGAGCAGCACGCGATTTGCTGCCTGGTGCGTGTTCCGTTGGTGATGCGCAGCGCACCGTCAAATGCGGTATTACTCAGGTGCGGAGATTGCGACGGCATTGTGCGCGACGGGATTCAGAATTGAGGGCCGGGCGGGTGATTGTGCGCCATACAGATACTTTCCCGGCCGCGGCCGGAGTCTGACTGTATTGATTAAAGTCGGTGTTTTCGGAGATGAAACCACCCTTTCAGAAATATTGAGCTTCGTTGAGGAGAAAACAGGTGACGAATACTGTTGCTATAACAATGGGAGATCCTGCCGGGATCGGTCCTGAAATCATTATTAAAGCGTTAGCCGAAGGTGCATTGAATGGTTCACCCGCGGTTGTTATCGGCTGCGCTGAGACTTTCCGCCGCATACTGGCCATGAACATCACACCTCAGGTTGAACTCCGGGTGATCGACCAGGTTTCTGAGGCACGGTTCACGCCCGGCATCCTTCATATTATTGATGAGAAGGTGGCGCATCCCGAAGCGTTGCAATGTGGTGTGGTTCAGCCAGAAGCCGGTGATGTGGCCTACCGCTGCATCAAGCGCGCGACCGAAATGGCGCTGCGTGGTGAGGTAAAGGCGATTGCGACTGCGCCGCTGAATAAAGAAGCGCTGCATCTGGCAGGGCATCATTATCCGGGCCATACCGAATTACTCGCGAAGCTAACGGACACCAAAGATTATTCGATGGTGCTCTACACCGATAAACTGAAAGTCATTCATGTCACCACACATATTTCCCTGCGCAAGTTTCTGGATACGCTGAGTCAGGCGCGGGTGGAAACGGTGGTCAGGATTGCCGATACCTTTTTACGCCGGGTCGGTTTCACACAACCGCGTATTGCGGTGGCAGGAGTAAACCCACATGCGGGTGAAAATGGTCTGTTTGGCGATGAAGAGATCCGTATTCTGACGCCCGCTGTCGAAGCGATGAAAGCGCAGGGCATGGATGTGTACGGCCCCTGTCCACCGGACACCGTTTTCATGCAGTGTAACGAAGGCATGTACGACATTGTTGTCGCCATGTATCACGATCAGGGGCATATTCCGCTTAAGCTGCTTGGCTTTTACGACGGGGTGAACATCACGGCAGGATTGCCTTTCCTGCGTACTTCAGCCGATCACGGTACGGCATTTAACATCGCCTGGACAGGTAAGGCTAATCCGGAGAGTATGGCGATATCAATTGATATGGCCATGAAGATTACCCGGGAGTAATAATTTATCGAAAGCTAATGCTTTCTGGTCACTCAGGCGATGGCAAGACATCGCCTTTTCTTCACCGGGCTGAAGCGTCATCGCTGTCCACAACCCATCCACCTCAACACGTTACCTCCACTTCGCTTGCAAATGACTACGAGCAGATAGTCATGCTCTATTACATAAGTTCTCTTTATTTAAGTTTTGATCGGCAGCGACCTGCCTCAGTGGGATAATATGAATGGATTGTCTCAGTGCTGTAGCGACTTTCTTATTTCAACGTCATTAACATTCGCCGCTCAGTTAATAACTCGGCGATGTACATTGAAGTTTACGGATTTTAAGCAACCGGTGTGATTATTCATTTTTTAGGTGATCGCTGCCTCATATTATCTGGTTAAAAATGTCACATTTATTACCTATAAAGAAAATGGAAAGATAAGTTTTCATTGTTATCAACCTTAACCGACTTTTCTGTTTCTGTATGACCGACGGCCGTTACGCTAACGCTATGAATATTCAGCATGCATGGCCGATCTTTTTTTGATGTTTAATCATTTTTACGTTTTATACATTGTCAGAAAGGCGCGCATAGTGACGCGGCTATTTTCATCGCATGATAAATCCCGCATGATGGTGTCGTATTATTTCCACCTCGATTCTGAGGTTATTGTTATATCTTCCTGTGCATTTCATCTATGCACCAGACTTATTCGACGCGCATTTTTCTGCGTATGAAAATGGATAACTGGAGAAATAAACATGAACTATCCTGCCGAGCCTTTCCGCATTAAAAGTGTTGAAACCGTATCAATGATCTCACGCGATGAGCGTGTTAAAAAAATGCAAGAAGCGGGCTATAACACGTTTTTACTGAATTCAAAGGATATCTACATCGATCTGCTGACAGACAGCGGTACAAATGCCATGAGTGACAAGCAGTGGGCAGGGATGATGATTGGTGATGAAGCCTACGCAGGCAGTGAAAACTTCTACCATCTCGAAAAAACGGTGAAAGAGTTGTTTGGTTTCAAACACATCGTTCCAACCCACCAGGGACGCGGGGCGGAAAACCTGCTCTCGCAGCTGGCCATTAAGCCCGGTCAATATGTCGCAGGAAATATGTACTTTACAACAACCCGCTTCCATCAGGAAAAAAATGGCGCAACCTTTGTGGATATTGTCCGCGATGAAGCACATGACGCCAGCCTGAATCTCCCCTTTAAAGGTGATATTGACCTGAATAAATTAGCGACGCTCATTAAAGAAAAAGGCGCCGAGAACATTGCCTATATCTGCCTTGCGGTCACCGTGAATCTGGCGGGTGGGCAGCCCGTTTCAATGGCAAATATGCGCGCCGTACATGAAATGGCCAGCACGTATGGCATTAAGATCTTTTACGATGCCACCCGTTGCGTTGAAAATGCCTATTTTATCAAAGAGCAGGAGGCGGGCTACGAGAACGTCAGTATCAAAGATATCGTGCATGAAATGTTCAGCTATGCCGATGGGTGCACCATGAGCGGTAAAAAAGATTGTCTGGTGAATATCGGCGGCTTCTTGTGTATGAACGATGAGGAGATGTTCTCAGCGGCAAAAGAGTTGGTTGTCGTTTATGAAGGTATGCCGTCATACGGCGGGCTGGCCGGTCGGGATATGGAAGCAATGGCTATTGGGCTACGTGAAGCCATGCAGTATGAATATATTGAACATCGGGTCAAACAGGTGCGCTATCTGGGCGATAAACTCCGTGAAGCCGGCGTACCCATTGTTGAACCGACGGGCGGACATGCGGTATTTCTTGATGCTCGTCGTTTCTGTCCACACCTGACGCAGGATCAGTTCCCTGCGCAGAGCCTGGCAGCCAGCATCTATATGGAAACCGGCGTGCGAAGTATGGAACGTGGAATTGTTTCCGCCGGTCGTAGCAAGGAAACGGGGCAGAACCATCGCCCCAAACTGGAGACGGTACGTCTCACTATTCCACGCCGTGTTTACACTTACGCGCACATGGATGTTGTTGCCGATGGCATCATTAAACTGTACCAGCATAAAGAAGATATTCGTGGTCTGACGTTTGTTTACGAACCTAAACAACTTCGCTTCTTTACTGCGCGTTTTGACTTTATTTAATACAACCCTGGCCCCGCAGGGGCCCTGTTTCTCTCCTATAGCCCTTCCTTTATTTCAGACCTGCCGCCATGGCAGGTCTGCAGTAGAACCGTTATTATCCAGCGGATTCAGAATGACGCCAAAATGATAATAAAGAGTCAACAGGAGAATTTCTCATGGTTATTAAGAAAACAACACCCGGTTTAATGAGTGGAACGATGCTTATCATTGCCACCGTCATAGGTGGCGGTATGTTCTCACTGCCGATTGCTATGGCTGGCATATGGTTTCCAGGCGCATCAATTATTTTAACGCTCATTGCCATAATGATGCTGTTAACCGGACTGATGCTGGTTGAAGTCAATCTCCATTATGGCGGTGGTGCGAGTTTTAACACCTTCACACAGGATTTATTAGGTCATAAATGGAATGTTGTGGTGGGTATCGCATTTGGCTTTGTCTTGTATATTTTAACTTATGCTTATATTTCTGGCTCTTCTGCTGTCATCTCTCAGACGGTAGAAAAATACAGCGGATTTTATCTTCCAGCCCGCTTATCTGTGATCATCGTAAGCGTGTTGGTCGGTGGCATCGCATGGTACAGCTCACTTTTGGTTGGTCGTATTACAACGGTGTTAATTATCGGGAAGTTTGTTGCCTTTTTTGCTACCTTTTCTGGCCTGATATGGCATGTCGAAGGCGCTAAACTTATTGACAGTGCCGCCTGGGCGCTGCCTGACACGCAATATCTGCCTTATATTTTAATGACGCTACCTTTCTGCATCATCTCTTACGGTTTCCACGGCAACGTGCCCAGTCTGGTGAAGCTGTATGGCACTCAGGGGGTTGAGAATATCACCCGGTCGATTTTTATTGGCACGGCTTTCGCTCTGCTGCTTTACATATTCTGGTTGGTCGTCACCATGGGCAATATCAGCCGCGCCGATTTTTCGCCCATTATCGCCAAAGGGGGGAATATTGATGTATTTGTCGAGGCAATAGGGGGCTTATTTACCAGCACGTCTATGGATCTGATCCTCACTTTCTTTGGTAATTTTGCGGTAGCCAGTTCATTGCTAGCCGCGACGCTGGGGCTTTTCGATTATATTGCCGATCTGTTTCATTTTTCAGACGACCGTTCTGGCCGGTTTAAGACGGCCCTGGTAACGTATTTGCCACCCGCTGTCGTTTGTTTCATCCTGCCCGGTGGCTTTGTCTATGCAATTGGCTATGCCGGTCTGGCCTTTACGATCTGGAGCGTTATTCTGCCGCCTTTTCTTGTGAAAGCGGCCCGCAAGCGTTTTCCCACTGCAGTCTATACCGCACCCTGTAATAACATGATCCTTAATCTGGTTATCGCGGTGGGGGGATTCGTTTACCTGACGGTGGTACTTGATGTATTCCGACTGCTGCCTTCGTTTAGCTAAAGTGAAGCGAGCGCGATGTGTGCACCTTATCACCATCACCATCCTGTGCTCTCATGCTGCCTGATTAGCCCAGTGTCCCTTGCCGGGGGCTGAGCGACTCACGTCTTCAACACTTCTCAGGCTTCAGCCGCGATGCTCCCACGGACAAGCTGGCTGAAGCTCAGTGTCAGGGCTCAGTGAGCCCCGATCGACAAAGCGTATAACGACCTGTTATTCAAGGTGTGATGACAGGCAGCAGGCTAAAGGGTGATACCCTGCTGCTGCAGTCGCGTTGCGCGGAATCTTACCTGAAGGCAAACATGCATCTCTTCATGGCAACATCCTGAGATGAGGTCTGAGCAATGTGAATTGGGGTTTTAACAAGAGCGGCCCTCATTAAAACCAGTCAGAGGGCCAAGAGATCGGGACAGTGGTATTTATTTTGCTGATTTATTATTGATTTTTACTCGTTCAGTTAACAGACTGGTTTCAAGATCAGAAAAATTCAGGGTTCTCAAGAAGGCAGGATTAATATTCTTACAGGGTAACAGTCGGGTATCACCAAGGTTATTGACAAGAATGAGGTAAGGATTTGTTCCTTGCATATCAATCACAGAGTTCAATTTCCACATAATTTCCTCCTTGGTTCATGGATGTCATGAACACAGCTGGAATTATGCGTGGTAATCCGCCGGAAAAATGAGGAATCAGTGCTACCTGATGCTCTGTTTCCCTCATGGTAAGCATTAAATTATAAATACTTGATGTACATCTATGTCATTAAATTGTCACAATGAAAGCCATCGCGAATCGCGTAAGAAATAATTAACTAAAATTTGATCGGACCGACGATGAAACAGAGTTGTCATAATGGACGTAGTTATGAAGGGTTCATTTTCCTGCATCACACGTGTTGATTAAATCTGAATTTATTTTACATGACGCCCTGTCAGGCATTACGCCTTTTTCCGGATCTAAGCATTTTTCGCCAGGGAAGGTGTTGTCTCTGATTACTTATGTCTTAAAATATTAATAACATAAAAACTACCAATTTAACCTCATGGAAACAGGCTTGTGAGGTATATTCCTTACATGCTTATTATTTATTTCGCTATCTCATCCCAGCGCATGTCACAATTCAGGCGTTGCTTCTGGTATGGTAGTGGACTTGCATATTTTCATAGCGATAATCTTGGTTTTGACGAAAAAATTGTTCAACGCACAATCTGCAATCCACTAATTGATCATTTTGTCGCGGCGGTCATTTAATTTTAATTACCCCTTTTTTTCATCAATGCTGTTATGTCACGCAAGGACACAGCGAATCATGCGGGAAATAACCAAATAATAACTTTAATTAACAGTGAGATTACAATGCCAAATAAATTACTCAGTGCTAACGCCACCGTTCCACAGTGGGATCGCCATAATCTGGTTCCGAGAATCGTTCATCTCGGATTTGGTGCGTTTCACCGTGCCCATCAGGCTGTCTATGCAGACGTTCTTGCTGCTGAACACAGCAGCGACTGGGGTTATATTGAAGTCAATCTTATCGGCGGTGAGCAACAGATTGCCGATCTCAAGCGTCAGGATTTTCTCTATACCGTGGCAGAAATGTCCGCCAGTGCGTGGTCAGGCAGGGTGGTTGGCGTCGTCAGGCAGGCGCTTCATGCGCAGGTTGATGGCACTGAAGCCGTGCTGGAGGCGCTATGCCAGCCGCAGGTTGCCATTGTGTCGTTAACGATTACCGAAAAGGGCTACTGCCACGCGCCCGCGACAGGCGAACTGATGCGTGACCATCCCCTCATCGTAGCTGACTTAGCACAGCCCCATCAGCCCCATTCCGCCCCAGGCATCATCGTTGAAGCGCTGGCCCGCCGCAGAGCGGCGGGGTTAGCCGCCTTCAGCGTCATGTCCTGCGATAACATTCCTGAAAATGGCAGGGTGATTGCAGGGGTCGTTTGCGCCTATGCGCGGCAATGCGATCGCGAACTGGCAAGCTGGATCGAACAGCACGTCACTTTTCCTTCTACCATGGTGGATCGTATCGTACCCGCCGTCACCCAGGAAAGCCTGAATAAAATTGCGCAGGTAACAGGGGTGCAGGATGCTCTGGCGGTGGCCTGTGAACCCTTCAGGCAATGGGTGATAGAGGATAACTTCGTAGCCGGACGTCCTGAGTGGGAAAAGGCCGGCGCAGAACTCGTTAACGATGTTGTCCCGTACGAAGAAATGAAGTTGCGCATGTTAAACGGCAGCCACTCATTTCTGGCCTATCTTGGTTATCTGGCGGGCTATGAACATATTTGTGACTGCATGGAGGATCCCGATTTCAGACGGGCAGCACGAACGTTGATGCTGCAGGAGCAGGCACCGACATTGCAAGTTAAGGGCGTGGATCTGACGCGTTATGCTGACCTGCTGATCGCGCGCTTTGAAAACAATGCGTTAAAGCACCGTGCCTGGCAGATAGCCATGGATGGCAGCCAGAAACTTCCTCAGCGCTGGCTGGACTCGGTTCGTTGGCATCTCAGAAACGAAAGTGATTTTGACCTGCTCGCCCTGGGCATTGCCGGTTGGATGCGCTATGTCTCAGGCGTAGACGAGCAGGGAAATCCGATTGAAGTGATCGACCCGTTATTACCCACTTTGAACGCTGCTGTGGGATCCAGTGCTGATGGCGAGGCGAGGGTGAAAGCATTATTAGGTGTCGATGCCATTTTTGGTGAGGCGCTGGCAAATAATGCGTACTTTGTGGAGCAGGTAACCCGTGCCTATCAGCTTCTGCTTGATAAAGGGGCGAAAGGCGCGGTAGCCGCTGCCGTTGCGCATTAATCTTCAGTGAGGCAAGCCACGGGCAGTGGCTTGCCTGGCGATTACAGGTTATCGTTTGGACGGCCAGATTGGTCGGCAACGACGCCCGTATCTGGTTTGAGTTCGCGCGTAAACCAGCTTACGACTTCCTGGATCACTTCCGGCTGGTACCAGGTGAGGTCGGCATGCTCTGCCCCTTTCACCACAACGTAGTCCACTTTCTCACCGGCTTTCCTGAGTGCATCAAACAGCTGCGCACTTTGATGGGGCGATACCAGAGAATCTTTATCACCGTGCATAATCAGGAAAGGCGGCTTGCTGTTTCGTAAATGTCCCATAGGGCTGGCATGCCGTGCTTTTGCCGTGTCGTCCATGATGCTTGCGCCAGCAAACTCACGAAAGGCTGGACCGTGCACCAGCAATGCCTCGGTTACCGCAGGTGACTGATGAACTTTTTGAATTTCATCGGCATAACCTTCGCCAATGTTAAGGAGGTCGGATATGCCATATAGCGTTGCCACTGCCTGCACATCAGAGGATTTATCGGTGAAATCACCGCGATCAAACGCCGTTTCCCCCTGTGTGGTGCCGAGCATTTGCACAAGCCATCCCCCAGCCGAATCGCCGAGTACACCAATGCGCGCGGGATCAATGCCGTATGTCTCGGCATGTTGTCGCAAATAGCGCACTGCCGCTTTACCATCATTTACCGGAGCCGGGAAGGTATCCGGTACAACGCGATATTCCGCAGCGGCCACAACAAAGCCAGCCTCTGCCAGCGCCATACGCATCTGGATGTACTTATCGTGATTGGCACTGGTAAAACCGCCACCGGGAAAATAAATGATGGCGGGTTTAGGCGCGTCGGTGCGGGGCACTAACAGCGACATATGGAGCGGCCTGGTCTCTCTTGCCGTCGTGATTTGTGAATAAACGATGCCACTTATGGCATCTATCTGATTGCGTGTTGGTTTGACCTGAATAACCTTTGCACCCTCACGATAACCCGTCAGATCGTTATGCTCTGTCGCCATCGCGCTCCCCATTGTCATCATTACTGCTAACCCACCAATTAAAAAATTGTGGCATAGATTCATAATTTTTCCCCAGACGTTGAGAGAAATGCTCTCAATTGAACAAAAAAACCTGCATTGAGGCTGTCATTTTCAGCAATCAGACGGTAATGCATAAACGGCAAAGAGAAGTTGAGCGAGATTATGAAAGCCGGATTTTGGGGGAAAGATTGCGGAGTGATGAGGCGCGAGCCAAACCTTGTGGCGGTCTGGCCCGATGAGATTAGCGAATGACGATGGTAAGCAGGATAAAAACGACTGCGATAGCTACCACCTGAATAAAAATCCGATCAAGCGTGAATTTACGCATAGCGTCACCTCACGGCGTGAGTATTTGCCAGATACCCAATCCTGTCAGGATCAGGCCGGTTAAAAGAAAAATGAACGAAATTGCGCTTTCAGATGAAAACTTCATGATGTGCTTCCTTGTCATTATGATGACGGTTAATCGCATCCGTTGATGTGAACATTAACGTCACCTGGTGAGACAGCGTCCGGCTTCTGCCTGTCAGAAACCTATGCCGTTATCCCGGCCCGAGTGCGCTGATGTTTCGGCGGCAGGCACCTCTTTATTACGCCGCTCGATATCAATGTTGCATCAGGTGATAAGTCTGACGGTTTAACGATAGGCGGTAAGCCTCTTTATCGGCTGATTTTGGCGTCATGTTCCTGTGCGGCTATCCGCATGCATGGCGACAAAAAAGGGATGATCCAGCCTGCTGTTAACGCTGCTCGTGTAGGAATAACTGCTGCGACAGCAAGACATCGCGTCAATAAGGCTTACAGCGATTGCACTCGCTTTGCGGGAGGAGGGAATAGCGCGTTTTTGAACAGTAACATGACCACAGTCCTCATTCGTTAACTGCTGGCTGACCAGAATGGCGATTGTCATGCGGGTAATCATGGTCGGCTTTGCGAAACAGCCATCCGAACCTTCAATCACGCCGATACCATGAAGCCTGAATGAATGCGTGCCTAGTATAATCAGGATGCAACGTGAGTAAAGCCAATACCTGTGGGTGAGTGAGGATAGGTTTAAGTTACTCAGACATGAAATTATCGTTGCTGATTTCCGGTCACGGTTATCAGCCCTTACCAGTGCCTCTGATTCAGGGCGCTTTCACGCCATTCGCCATTCGCAGTTGCGAAGGGGTCAAGCCTGTCACCTGTTTGAAGCGGTGGCTGAAATGACTTAGCGAACTAAAGCCAGTATCCAGTGCGATTTGCGTCAACGGCAGCGAGGTTGACTGCACCATCTGCTGTGCTTTTTCCATGCGGCGCTGCATGACGTACTGATGCGGCGCAATACCGAGCGACTGGCGAAACATCCTGGCAAAATGGTACTCACTCAGGTTTGCCTGAGTGGCCAGTGCATCAAGCGTGAGGGGCAATGCCAGGTGCGCATCAATAAAAGCCAGCGTATTGCGTAATACAAAGGGGGCCAGTCCACCCGTTACCGCCGGAGGCCGCCACTGAACGCTGGAATAGTGCTGGATCAGATGAGTTAATAACAGGGTGCTGGCAGTGCTCAACATGAGGTGATTTGCGGGCTGCTGCCAGTCACAGCTGAGTAAGAACTGGCGATACAACGTGGTGATACTGGCATCACTGCAAAATATTTTCTCATCCAGTGCAATCGACAGCGGGCTGCGATCCCATATTTTCTCGCCCACATCGCGTAAATGCTCATCTGTGCAATAGAGATGCACAAAAGAGAGGTTATTACGTACGTCCCATGTGGATTCGCTCTGCTGCGGCATCAGGCAGAATTTATCTGGTCCACCGCCGTTTCGCCAGCCGGAAGCGGTTTTGTGGTAACTCTCATAGCCATCGGCAACATACAGGCTTAGCGTGTGATGGTTACTGTTTACGGTAATCCTGTCTTGCTTGTTGTGCCATGCTGCCAGCCGGATGCCGGAGTTAAGCATGACCGATTCGCGCAACACAGCTTTATTTTGACGCAGTATTTCAAACGTGTCGTAAACGCGAGACATAACTCTTTTCCGCCCGTTCATCAGAGGCTCAGTCTAGGGCGAGAGCCAGCAGGTAGCCAGATCTGTATCGTTAAAATGCGCAAGATTTTGCAAATCAGACGCAGGTTCATAGAAGCGTGCGTCCTCATCAGTTGGGACACTGTGTTCTGCTTCGTTTAAAGGAAAAAGCATGAACGCATTACTCTATGCTGTGGTCGTGGTTATCTGGGGTACAACCTGGATTGCCATCTTTTTGCAACAAGGGCCCGTTGATGTCACGGTGTCCGTTTTCTGGCGCTTCGCCATAGCCAGTATTTTATTGTTGACGCTCCTGCAGATAATGGGGCGCCTGCGCAGATTATCGCCGCGCGATCATCTGTTTTGCGCTTTGCAGGGCTGCTGTGTATTTTGCTTTAATTTTTGGTGCTTTTACACCGCCGCCGGTTATATCAATACCGGTTTAGAGTCCGTGATTTTTTCCATGGCGGTGCTGTATAACGCAGTAAACAGTTATCTGTTTTTTGGGCAGCGCCCCCAGCCGCGTTTCTGGTTTGCGGTCACGCTGGGATTAACGGGCATGATCCTGTTGTTTTGGGACGATCTGCACATCAGCGGCGCAAGCGGTGGACTGTGGCGAGGCATCGGCCTGTCGGCGTTGGGCACGTTTGGCTTTTCTCTGGGCAACATGATCAGCCTGCGGCATCAGCGCAGACAGCTGGAAACCATGACCACTAACGCCTGGGCTATGTTATACGGCGCAATGGTCATGGGCATTATCGCTCTACTTCGTGGCGTGAGTTTCTCACCGCTCTGGACACTGAGCTACCTCAGTGCCTTGCTTTATTTGTCCATATTCGGTTCGGTCATTGCGTTTTGGGCGTATTTCACCCTGGTCAGACGTACGGGCGCCGCTAAAGCCGCATACACAACACTGATGTTTCCGTTGGTTGCCCTCACCTTATCGACGGTTTATGAAGGCTATCACTGGCAAAGCCACAGCGTGGTGGGATTGCTGATGATCCTGGGCGGTAACCTGGTGATGTTCGGACGTCCCTTGCGCTGGCCAAAACCGAAACCCATGCCGGGCACGCTATAAAGCAGTGATCAGATAAGGCGTTATTCACTGGCTTGCGGAATGCTCTGCGGCTGAAGTTGATATATCCATGCGGTGACACTGTCACCGTTTTCCAGGGCCACCTTAACGCTGATCCGGTCATAACCCTCCTCAAATTCATCCAGCATCGGCCAGTGTAGGTACAGATTGTCCGAGGAAAAAAGAAAGCCCTGCACTTGTGGCCCGCGATCGTCCACAACAATACCGGGGAAGCCTGCAGCCGCGCCGCGCCCTTCAGTAAAAAAAACGCCCCGGACAACTCCGGCCTGCCAGGCGCCACCGATGTTCTCCAGAAGAGAGGCGTTACTGCGGCCCGGACACAGGGTGCCATAAACAAACAACCTTTCCATATTCGTCTCTGTCACAAAAAATGCCACCTTACCTGTCTGGAATGTCGTTGTCATCAGGCAGGGGCGATCAGGTCACGAGTCTGTATATCAGGCTGATAAACAACAACCTTATGCAAGGCAACGCGCAAATAGAACAGGGTTTAATCGCTAAAGGCTGAGGCAAGTCATTATTTTTTATTCCCGTCAGCGGTTGAGTGACTTAGTCTTTATTTTCTATTTATCAAGTTTTAGAAATTAAATATATCTCTGATTAACAGGTAAAGCTGGTTTGTACTGTGCCGATAAGAATGCATTGCGATAACCTTTTTTCAATTTCACACTCAGGGGCTTTTATGACTATTACCCAGCGTTTGGTGCTGGCATTTTCATTGCTGGCGTTATCACTTTGTGCGCTCGTTGCTGTTTCATTATCCGTGATATCCGGTTTCCAGTCGCGCTTTGAATATGTTCAGGTGAATGCGATACCCAGCATTAAAGATCTGAACAAGTCAATCAGTGCAACTAACCAGCTCGGGCTGGCATTGTATCGTCATCAGTCGATGGCCGACAGCGCGAAACAGTCCGCAGCTGAAGATAAAATCAATGGCATTCTTGATAATATTAAATCGCTGAATGACTACTATATGGCGAATGATATTTCCAGTGATGAAGATAAAGCGATGACGGTACAGGCGCAACGTAACCTTGACGCGGTTCGTAGCACGCTTCCGGCATTTCTTGCAGCTTCGCGCAGTCACGATAATGCCCTGTCGCTAGAACAGCTTCAGGGCGAAAACGGCATTGGCGCCGCTGCCCGCAAAATGGAGTCTGACTTCACCAAACAAATCGATTTGAATATTAAAATTGGTGATGGATTAAGAGCAGAGAATAACCGTATTTATTCACAGACGTTTTGGATGATGACAAGTGCATCCGTGCTGGTTATTGTGTTACTCGGCCTGTTCTCTGTCAGTATTATTCTGGGAATTAAAAGAAGCCTGACCAGCATTAAAGATACGATGTCGACCGTCAGTAATAACCTTGATTTGACCTGTTCAGCGCCTGTCCTCAGAAACGATGAAATAGGCCAGACCGCATCAGCGTTTAATGATTTGTTGAAACGTGTATCCACCACTCTGATGTCTGTGAACCATTCAGCGCAATCTGTCAGTACGGGCGCGACGCAAATCGCAGCGGGCAATGAAGACCTGTCATCGCGTACGGAACAACAGGCGGCTTCACTGGAAGAAACGTCAGTCAGTATGGCGACGCTGAGCGATACCGTGCGTCAGAATGCGGAAGGTGCGGTCCAGGCCAGCAATCTGGCAAATAATGCCAATACGCTGTCCAAACAAAACGGCTCCGCAGTCAGTCAAATGTTGACGACGATGGGCGACATTCGCGGCAGTTCTGCCAAAATTTCTGAAATCACCGGGCTTATTGAGGGGATTGCTTTCCAGACCAATATCCTGGCGCTTAATGCCGCGGTAGAAGCGGCACGTGCCGGTGAACACGGCAGGGGGTTCGCGGTCGTCGCCTCTGAGGTCCGTAATCTGGCACAGCGCTCTTCGTCCGCAGCCCGGGAGATTAAAGATCTTATCAACGTGTCAGTTTCACAAGTTGAGCAGGGCCTTGAGCAGGCAACAAGCGTGGGCAGCAATTCAGACAACGTCAGCAATGCTATTCAACAGGTCGCTGATTTAGTCAATGAAATTGCGGCCGCTACGGCCGAGCAGAGTAAAGGCATTGAGCAGGTTCATCTGGCCATCGGGCAAATGGATGAAGTGACGCAGCAAAACGCCTCACTGGTTGAAGAAGCGTCTTCGGCGTCTAAATCTCTGCAGGAGCAGGCAGAAACGCTGTCGAGACTGGTTTCAACCTTTAAGGTTAATGACAGTGTCACCCAGGTTGCTTCACCAGCCAGTGTGCCGGTGAGCCCGTCAGTACCCGCATTGAAAAGGCCGGATTTGAAAGCAGTCAACGTCGATAAGGTTAACTGGGAAAGTTTCTGATGCCTTCTTTAGGGATCTAAGCCCGCCGGTGCCTGCTGGCGACAAAAAGCGCTGTGTACGACAGCGCTTTTTTATTGCCCGATGCACGTCTTTTCTGCCAGTAAAGCGGGTGAGCGTGTCGCTTGTTGTCCTGGGTAACAGGCAGGCCTGATCAGGCCCCCTGTTACTGCCGGTTATCACTCACTGATCTTGCACCTGATTCTGACGGCGTCCTTCTCTTTGCATGACCAGGCTGAGCGAGGCCGGTAACAGCGTTAACGTGACCAGCGTTCCGGTGACCAGACCGCCGATAATGGCGTACGCCATTGGCCCCCAGAAAACCTGCCGGGAGATGGGCAACATGCCGAATATCGCCGCACAAGCCGTCAGTAATATTGGTCGGGCGCGATGAATAGCCGCGTGATAAATCGCCTCGTTGTGCATCATGCCTGCCTGAGTATTACTGTCCACCTCACTGATCATGATCACCGCGTTACGGATGATCATGCCTGCCAGCGCGATAATCCCTAACAGCGCAACAAATCCCATTGGCGTTCCACTCGGCAACATGGCGATAACGATGCCGGGTAAGCCGAAAGGGGCCATCAGCAGCGCCAGCAACATTCTTGAGAAGCGTTTCAACTGCAGCATCAACAGGATAAGCATCACACTCAGCGTGACCGGCAACACCGCAAACACCGATCGGTTACCTTTATCCGATTCGGCGACGGTACCGCCTTCTTCAATATGATAGCCGGCAGGCAAGGACGCGCGGAATGTATCCAGTTCGGGCTTCAGCTGATCTGAAACGTTTTCAGCACGCGCCGTAGGGGCAATATCGGTTTGCACCGTAATGTAAGGCTGGCGCTGACGTCGCCAGATAACCGGATCCTCAAGCTGCCATTTCAATGTCGCAACCTGACCCAGTGGGATTTTCTGTCCAGAGGCGGTATCCAGCATCAGACCGTTGAGGATATCGGTATTTTGCCGTTCCTCATCGTTTCCCCTGAGCACCACATCAATCAGTCGGTTACGATCACGGATCGTGGTTACCGTACTGCCTGACGTCACAGTATTCAGCATGGAGGCAATGCTTTCAGAAGAGACACCAACCGCACGCGCTGCCGTCTGATTGACATCAAGTCTGATAACCCGCTCGGGTTCACCTGCTGTCATATTCACCTCACGCGTATTTGGCGATCGTGACAGCTGTAAGGCCAGTTTTTCCGCAATTTCACGAACCTGCCTGTAGTCGGGGCCTGTAACGCGGTACTTTAGCGGCCAGCCAATCGGTGGCCCCAGTTCAAGGGGCGAAACGCGCGAGGTGATATCACTAAAGTCACGTGCCAGGATGTGATCCAGCTTGTTGCGTACTCTGTCACGAGCGTCAAGGCTCTTCGCAACCACCACCAGCTGGGCAGTATTTTCATTGTCCAGCAAGACCTCCATCGGCAAATAGAAACGTACCGCGCCAGAGCCGACATAACTGGAGAAATGATCGATGTCGTTATCGCTGCGTATCAGGTTTTCCAGTTGTCCGGTTCGCCGGGTGGTTTCGGTTTGAGAGGCATTCGCGGGCAATGTCAGGTTCACTAACAGCTCAGGGCGGTCTGAAGCGGGGAAAAATTCCCCCTGCATCAGCGTTGTGCCGAAGATCCCCATGCCCAGCAGCAGGAGGGCGAGAGTGACCGTCGTCCAGCGATACCTAAGCGTTTGATCGAGCAGGCGGCGATAAAATCGGCCCATCAGCCCCGGCTGTTTGTGCGTTGCGTGGGCGCTATCGGTCAGCAGCCAGGTGCCTGTCACGGGTGAAAACAGAATAGCCACCACCCAGGAGCAGAGCAGAGAAATCAAGACAACCGCAAAAAGCGAGTAACAATATTCGCCCGCGCTGGAGGCGGCAAAGCCCACTGGGATAAAACCGGCTATCATCACCAGCGTGCCCGTCAGCATAGGGAAGGCCGTGGTTTTAAACGCAAATGTTGCCGCCTGCCATTTGCTGTCGCCTGCTTCAATGCGTGACACCATGGTTTCCACCGTGATCATCGCATCATCAACCAGCAGCCCGAGTGCAATAATTAAGGCGCCCAGTGAAATACGTTGCAAACCTATCCCTGCAAACGTCATTCCGACAAACGTCATGGCCAGCACCAACGGGATCGCCGCCGCGACCACCAGCCCCGCCCGAAAACCCAGTGAAAAAAAGGATATCGCCAGGACAATGATGACGGCTTCCGCCAGCACCTGAACAAATCCGCTAACCGCCGTTTTGACGACGGTGGATTGATCGGCGACTTTTATCATATTGATACCATGCGGTAACTGGCTGGCGATAATTGCCATCCGCTGATTGAGTGCCTGGCCAAATCTGAGCATGTTGCCAGAAGGGGCCATGGAAACCGCCAGCCCAATGGCGGGCTCACCATTGACACGAAAGGTGGAAGAGGGTGGCTGTGAGGGCTGAAGCGAGATCGTCGCAATATCCGACAGCGGGATAAAGCGCTGACCAATGCGCAGTGTAACCGCCTCCAGGTTTGCCACCGTCGTCAGCGCACCGCTGACACGAAGCGCAATATTCTCTTTATCGGTGCGTATTTCCCCCGCGGGCGCCACGGCATTCTGCGCCGTTAATGCATCGCTGACTTGCTGAAGCGTAAGGCCCATACCATCCAGCTTCCTGGGTGAGAAGGCGATAACAATCTGCTCCTCCTGTTCACCCAACAGGGTAATTTTGCCCGTGTCAGGCACATCCATCAGGTCACGACGAATATTATCGACCTTATCGCGCAGTTCACGTGGGCTGAAGCCATCGGCGGTAAAACCATAAATGGTGCCAAACGTATCACCAAACTCATCATTGACGCCTGGGCCCTGAACGCCTTGCGGCAGGCTTGGGGCGATATCCTGCATTTTTTTCCGGATCTGGTACCAGATGGTTGGAACCTGTGCCGGGGGCGTATCATCGCGCAGATTAACAAATATCACCGTCTTGCCAGCCCGCGTTTCACTTTCAATAAAATCCAGCGAAGGCGTTTCCTGAAGCTTTTTTTCCAACGTATCGGTGACCAACTGCATGGTGTCTTCGACCGTGGCGCCAGGCCACTGTGCCGACACCACCGCCGTTTTAATCGTAAAGGCGGGATCTTCATTACGCGGCAGATCGATGTAGCTGAGAACACCCGTCGTCATCACTAACAGCATAAAGAAGATCACCAGCTGCTGGTGCGCTAGCGCCCAGGCGGACAGGTTAACGCCGTGCAGAGTGCTGTCCGGTTTCATTTGTCGTTCTCCTCAAGCCTGACGCGCTCGCCTGGCAGCAATGTTTTTACGCCTGCGGTGACCACGCGCTCGCCCGGCTGCACGCCAGCGCTGAGATAGATCTGCTGTGCATCAAACCGCGTCAGTTGGATGGGCCTGACCTGAATCTGCTGGGTTTTGCTGTTAACGACGAAGACGGCAGGCCGCTCCCCGGCTCGCGTGAGTGCACTGGCTGGCAGCGCAATGACCTGGTCCACTTTTCCGGGAAAAGTGCCCAGTACCGTTGAACCCAGTGCCATATCGGCTGGCGGATTGGTCAGCGTCACGCGAAGCCGCCAGGTGCGGGTTTGTGAATCGGCCTGCGGGCTGATATCACGAAACTGCCCGTCCGCCTTCAGCGCAGGATTGGATAACAGCGCGATCCGGATCGGCGTGGTTGTCGCCTTTTCTGTGAGTGTAGGTTCGGCGAGGTCAAACACGGCATCGCGCTTGCCGTCGGCTGCCAGCGTCATGACCGTCTGCGCCGCACTCACCACCTGCCCGGGCTGAACGTTTATCGAGGTGATCACGCCGTCACGCGGTGCGGTGAGCTGTGTCCAGGCCATATTATCGCGCGCATTTTTAAGCGCAGCCTCACTGCTTTGACGGCGGGAAACGGCGACCTGCCAGTCACCTTGCGCGCTATCTAACTGCGCGCGGGAGATGGCACCGCCCGGCATGAGCAGCTTCATACGGTGAAGCGTGAGAGCGGCAACGCGCTCCGATGCCCGTGCACTGTTGAGATCGGCCGTCGCGCTGCTGAGCTGATTTTGGGCAGCGTTACTCTCTAATGTCGCAAGCACCTGACCTGCGGTAACGTGCTGACCCATATCGGTCGTTCGGGCGGTTACCCGACCCTCCAGTCTGAACGCTAACGCTATTTCTTCGTGCGCCCGGATCTCACCCGTTTGCGTCATAAGACCGCCACTGGAAAAAGGCGGTACCGTCAGGGTACGGACGGGACGTAGCGTGTCCCGCTGGGCAGGCTTTTCATCTCTACACCCTGCAAGTATCAAGATGCCCACCACGAACAGTGGCGGTACAGCAGCGTTGAAGAGGGTGAGGTGGCGCAGCGCCTGGCGAGCAAAACAAGGAATAAAATCTGTCATAGCCGGATTCCTTAAATGAGACAGCCTCATTTAACGTGGCTTATGTCCAGAATCCTTTTATGAATCATCAAGAAATGGTCAAGGTCAGCAAAAATGCCTGGCGCAGGGCGCGCAGGCTTCACTTTTGCCGGTCCTACTCTGCTGGCAGGCTTTCTATTATGGGTAGCGTAATCATGATGTGTAATCCTCCTTCAGGCGGCAGGCTGGCACGGATAGCACCGCCGTGAGCCTCAACGATGGCTTTCGCAATAGACAATCCCAAACCGCTCCCGCCAGAATGACGGGCCCGGGAGGAGTCTGCCCGGGTGAAACGGTCAAACATAACGCTTAAGAACTGAGGATCGACACCCGGACCATAATCACGAAACTGCAGGGTGATGGCGGAGTCTGGGGCGTGCGCATCAATGGAAATTCGCTTGCCTTCGGCCGCATAGCGCAATGCATTCTCCATTAAAATCGTGATCACCTGACCGAAGCGGAAAGCATCGCCCGTATAAGGCAGCGATGTTGGTGACTGAACATCTATTTCCACCTGCTTAGCCTCCGCCTGTAGCGCCAGCCAGGAAGCCCTTTCCCGCACCAGGTCAGTAAGATTAAACCGGGACAGATTCAGGCTCAGCTGACCGGCATCGGCTAGCGACAGCAGATGGAGCTCGTCTGTCAGCCGGCTCAGTTGCGTCAGCTGCTTCATAATCATGGAAAACTGTCGAGGTTCGGGTTCAAACACGCCGTCCACAATGCCCTGTAGTCGCCCCATGGCCGCGGTTAAGGGCGAGCGGAGTTCATGGGCAATCGCAACATGTGAGGCTTTAAGTTCACGCTCATAGCGCGCCAGCTGCTGGGTCATCAGGTTAAAGTCATCGGTGAACCGCACTAACTCCTGCGGCGCGCCTTTTACCTGACCGACCGAGGTGCTGAATTTTCCCCGTGCGACATCACGCGCCGCGTGCGCCAACTGGCTGAATTGTTTTGCCAGCGGCAAGGCAAAGCGCAATCCCATCACCACAAAAAAGGGAATAATGAAAGCGACCAGCACGGCTACGGTAATCCAGTCCGAAGACGCAATAGAAGGGTCGGAAAAGCCAACGCCCCACCATTGATCGACGATCTGATGAAAGCGAGCCGGATCCTGCTCCGGATGCAGGCGCAGTTGGGAAAACTCTGCCCAGAGTGCGGCGGGCATACGGTAGTAAACCCAGAGTATTTGCAGGGCAAATCTCAGCCACATGCAAAAGGCGATAAGAATCACGCCGCCTAAGCCGAGAATCAGTATGCGGATACAGATCCAGCGCCACATTGAATCGTTGCTGTCTGGCTTCATGGTTGTCTGAACCTGTAACCCACGCTGCGCACTGCGGGTAAAATCTCCGTCATCCCTGCGGCCTCAAGCTTGCGGCGGAGATTGTAGACGTGTGTATCAACGACGCGTTCAAGCGCATCACTCTCTGGCAGACAGTTCTCGAGCAAAAACAGTCGGCTGAACGGGCGAGTGGGTGCGCGCATTAAGGTCACCAGAATGGAAAATTCCGTCGGTGTCAGATCGAGTCGGTGAGTGCCTTGTGCATTGTTAACCACCGCGGTCAGGGAGTCAGGATCGACCTCCAGCCCTGCCCAGCATAGCTTATCATCCGCCACTTTCGCTTGCCGCGCGCGGCGCAGTACGGCCTGAACACGCGCGACCACCTCGCCGGGATGGTAGGGTTTAACGACATAGTCATCTGCGCCATAGCGCAACGCGCCGATTCTGTCTGGCGCGTCTCCCATCGCGGTTACCATAATAACGGGCGTGTCACCGCTGCGTCTGATCGCGGCCAGCACTTCGGTGCCATTCATCACCGGCAGCATGACGTCCAGCAATATCAGGTCAGGTTGCCAACGCCCGACCTGTTCCAGCCCCGTCATGCCGTTACTGGCGACCATCACGTCATAGCCATCACGTTTCAGATAGGCTTCCAGTACGCTGGCGGCATCGGCGTCATCTTCAATAATCAATACGCGTTTTGTTTTCATTTGGGCCACCTTGACCGTTTCTCCATCGTTTCCTGGGCTTTTGTTGACACGCTGTTTTTATACTCCAGCCTGGTCGCGACAATGTCGCCTTCATGACACCACCTGATGAGATCAAGCAAAGTGATAATAACCGGAAAACATGCGCTTCACATGGTCAGTTTAATGCTGACGCTAAGTGTTCTGAATGCCAGGGCAGATGACAGTTCTGCGCCGGAAAACAGCCTGACAGTGGGTTTGGCGGCAAACAATGCACCACGTTACAGCGGGGCGAAACAGCTTCACTGGCAAGCCGTTCCGGTTATCCAGTGGCGCGAGGGGCCGATATTTTTTGATTCTCAGAAAGGGATAGGTTACGACTTACAGGCTGAAAACGGCCTTTACCTGGAGCATACACTGGGATTAAGTCTGGGTCGCTCAGACCGTGATTCGTCGTGGCGAGCAGGGGACGACAGCCTGAAAGGCATGGGGAATATCGATCCGGTTGTCAATACCGCCCTGGCTCTCGGTTGGTCGGTAACGCCCTGGTTTATCGTGGAAGGAAAAGCGACGCTTCCTCTAAGCGACAGCCAGGGTGTTCAGTATCAGACATCGGTCACCCTCATTCCATGGCAGACGAAAAGTGACACTGTAGCATTGCAGATAGCAGGACTGTTTGGGGATGCGCGCTATATCAACACGTTTTACGGGGTAAGCAGGGAGCAGCATGTCCGAAGCGGGTACGCCGATTACACCGCCCATGGCGGCTTCTATGGGACGGATGCCAGTGTGACATGGAGCCATCAGTTTGCTTCAGGATGGGGAACCAGTTTAATCGGCGATTACAGCTGGCTGGATAAAAACGCAGCGGACAGTCCAATTGTCTTCCGCCGCGGGGGGGCCTCCGTGACGGCGGCAATCACCTACTCATTCTGACAGGCCAGACCAACAGGATTGTCTGACGGCTACGGGCGCTGAGTTCCTGTGAGGGTTAAGCCAACCCCCAAAACAGGTCTGTCAGCGCTTAACCTTTATGGCATGCAATCCGGTCATAGCCTGTTGGCGATTTCTTTGCGGCTGCTTTGCGCTTTTTGCTGTTGATCTTAGGCAGCCAAATCCTGAACTGCTCAGCCAGCAGTCTCGCCTGTTGTTCATCAACCGTCCGGCAAATAAACAGCTTACTCTTGGTCTGATGCGTCACATCAGTGGCATAAATTTCGTAGCTGCTGCCGCGCTGATCGTATTCGATGTCGGTGAAATGCATGTGTGGCCACAGGCCAGTTCTGACCTCAAATTTGCTCAATTCCATGTTTGTTACCGTTAAGTTATTGCTGTGATTAATGTCGTTATCCCTGGTCGGGCCAGTAAATGTAGAACAAATTAGGATTTGTGCCAGTGCGAGGCAAAATTTTTCCGTATTTTTCAAGAGTGATGTGTAAAATCAAGGTATTACCCTCTAATGCAGACTGGTCTTAAGGAGAAAAAATGATTGTCAGGACATGGCACGGATGCGTTCCGCGAGAACATGCCGAAGGGTTTGCCCGCCATCTACAAAAGACGGGTGTTGAGCACGCCCTGGCGACGCCAGGGAATAAAGCCGCTTTCGTGCATCAGGAAGCGCAGGGAGAGTGGCAGCATTTTTTTCTGGCGACGTACTGGGAGGATTTAACTGCAGTGAAAAAGTTTGCGGGTGAAAATTACCACGTCGCCGTGACCTGGCCGGATGATAAGGCCTTTGCCTTAGTCTCTGACCCCTATGTTTTCCAGCATCAGGTGAGCGAAATCGTGCCGCTGTAAATGCTCAATATCGGTGCACCCGTCGGTTGATGAAATCAGCCGACAGGCTGACAAAAGCGGAGAAGATAGCCGTCGGGGTCCTGAACCAGGAACTCTTTTTGACATTCGACGCGTTCGCCCGTGTCGTAACAATTTTCGCGTAGCGGCCGAAAGAGGGGCGTACTCAATCTGAGCAGACGACTGTAGAGCGTCTCAATGTCCGGAACGTCAATCTGTAAGTTTATTCCTCGTCCCAGAGGATAGGCCATTTCAGCGGTGAGCCAACCGCCTTCGTGTACCTGTTCAATCATTAGCTGTACTTGACCATAACAGAGATAGGCAAAGTCAGGATTCTCGCGCCTGATTCTCACCTTAAAACCGATCGCCTCCACGTAAAAAGCCCAGGATGCCGCAAAATCCGTCACGGCAAGTTCAGGCACCATCGGGTTCCAGTATTGAGTGGCTGAGGTTTCATTGGGACGCATGGTTACGGGTAACACCCTGAATTTCAATAAAATTGTGGTTAAGTGAAATTTTCTGTCGAATAAAGCGGGCCAGACGACTAATAAATAACGCGATTCACCTCTGTGACTTTCCCCGATCGTAGCGATTCTGTCAATTTTGTCCTCAGCCTTTTTTGAACGCCAAACTGTCTTTTTAGTACCTTCACGCAACTGTCAAACATATCTGTTTATTTAATGTGATTAGTCTGGTAAAAGTGAGAAATATCATGTCAATTTGTTAATTTCTCAAGGTGTTTAATGTTTGGTTAAGGTTCCGGGCGTATGATTTGAGACCGGTGTGAAATAAATATTTTTCTAATGTTTTATTTCTCTTGCCAGATTTTTGTGATTTTGCCTGTTTTTTGCCGATTTTGACGACGTTTGATGAACGTTCAATTGCATTTTTCTCACTTTTGCATTTCAAAATTCATCTCAGTTTGTAGAAAAACGGCAAAACAGTTTAAGGATATTACTTGATGGCGTTTCTTCCGTTTTCCCGCCCATCTCTGGGTGAAACTGAACTGTCTGCAGTACGTGATGTGTTTGCATCGGGATGGATTACTACCGGGCCAAAATGTGCAGAACTTGAGCGTGCATTTTGCCAGCTGACCGGAAATCAACACGCTATCGCCGTGACTTCCGCCACCGCCGGTATGCACGTCATGTTGATGGCGCTGGGCATTAAGGCAGGGGATGAGGTTATTACCCCTTCACTGACCTGGGTTTCCACACTCAACATCATCACTTTACTGGGCGCCACACCGGTCATGATCGATATTGACGTCGATAACCTGATGGTCACGCCTGAAGCCATTGAAGCGGCAATCACCCCAAATACCAAAGCGATCATCCCTGTCCACTACGCTGGCGCACCCGCCGATATCGATGCCATTTATGCTATTGGCAAACGCCATGGCATTCCGGTCATCGAAGATGCGGCACATGCGGCCGGCACGTATTACAAGGGCAAGCATGTTGGCGGGCATGGCAATGCTATTTTTTCATTCCACGCTATCAAAAATATGACCTGCGCCGAGGGTGGTCTGGTCGTGACCGACGATGCTGCCCTTGCCGATCGGATCCGTAGCCTCAAATTTCATGGCCTTGGCGTCGATGCCTTTGACAGACAAACCCATGGCCGTCAGCCGCAGGCGGAAGTCATCATGCCCGGCTTTAAATACAACCTGCCTGATATCAGCGCGGCCATTGCGCTGGTCCAGCTTGAAAAGTTGCCTGAAATCAACCAGCGCCGCGCGGCCATTGCGCAACGCTATCTGGAGGCGCTGAAAGATACGCCCTTCAAGCCGCTGGTTCCGCCCGCCTGGTCGCACCAGCATGCGTGGCATCTCTTCATCATCCGTGTGGATGAGCAGGCATGTGGTTTCTCTCGCGATGCGCTGATGCAGAAGCTTAAAGAGCAGGATATCGGAACCGGCCTCCATTTCCGCGCGGCCCACACACACAAATATTACCGCGAGCACTATCCGCAATTATCGTTGCCCGCGACTGAGTGGAACAGCGAGCGCATTTGTTCGATTCCGCTGTTTCCCGACATGACAGATGATGACGTTGAACGCGTTATCAGCGCACTACGTGAACTGACTGGGGTTTAAATGTTCGACGATAAAGAGATTGAAAAAGTATCGGTAGTGATCCCGGTCTATAACGAGCAGGAAAGTTTACCGGCATTAATTCAGCGCACGAATGATGCCTGTAAAAGTCTTAATCTGGACTATGAGATCCTGTTGGTTGACGACGGGAGCCAGGATGCATCAGCCGTAATGATTGCTGACGCCGCCTCGCTGCCGGACAGCCATATTGTGGCTGTGCTACTTAACCGTAATTATGGCCAGCACTCCGCGATCATGGCGGGCTTCAGTCACGTCAGCGGAGATTTGATTATCACGCTGGATGCAGACTTGCAAAATCCACCTGAAGAGATCCCGCGTCTGGTGGCTGCCGCCCAGGAAGGCTATGACGTTGTGGGCACCGTTCGCCAGAATCGCCAGGACAGCTGGTTCCGCCGTCAGGCATCACGCACCATCAACCAGATGATTCAGCGCGTGACCGGAAAATCGATGGGTGATTATGGTTGCATGCTGCGGGCTTACCGTCGCCACATCATTGATGCCATGCTGAACTGCCACGAGCGCAGCACGTTTATTCCTATTCTAGCGAATACCTTTGCACGACGCACGATCGAATTGCCCGTCACTCATGCTGAACGTGAGCACGGCAGTTCAAAATACAGCTTCATGCGCTTAATCAACCTGATGTATGACCTGGTGACCTGCCTGACCACGACCCCGTTACGTATGCTGAGCGTGCTCGGCAGCCTTATTGCGCTGACTGGTTTTGCCTTCTCCGTGGTGTTAATTCTTCTGCGACTGTGTTTCGGAGCAGCCTGGGCCGGTGATGGCGTCTTCGTGTTATTTGCCGTGCTGTTTATTTTCATCGGCGCGCAGTTTATTGGTATGGGGCTGCTTGGCGAGTATATCGGCCGTATTTACAACGATGTTCGTGCCAGACCTCGCTATTTTATTCAACGTGTTATCAATCCTCAGAAAGACCGTTCTGTACAGGAAACCGAGTAATGAAAACTATCGTCTTCGCTTATCACGACATGGGTTGTGCGGGCATCAATGCGCTGTTAAAAGCGGGCTTTACCATCAGCGCGATCTATACCCATGCCGACACGGCGTCAGAAAATCACTTTTTTGGCTCAGTGGCGCGAATCGCGGCTGAAAATTCTATCCCGGTTTATGCCCCGGAAGAGGTTAACCATCCTCTGTGGATCGATCGCATCAAATCGGCTGAACCCGATGTGATTTTCTCTTTCTATTACCGTAACCTGCTGTGCGATCAGATTCTGAACAGTGCGAAGCAGGGTGCCTTTAACCTTCACGGCTCACTGCTGCCAAAATATCGCGGACGCGCACCATTAAACTGGGCGCTGGTCAACGGAGAAACCGAAACCGGTGTCACTTTACACCGCATGGTTAAAAAAGCGGACGCGGGCGAGATCATTGCTCAGCAGCGTGTCGCCATCGCCGATGAAGATAACGCACTGACGCTGCACCGCAAGCTGGTTGACTGCGCCAGCGCGCTTCTTGAAAGTGCTTTACCTGCCATGAAACAGGGCAACATCGTTGGCACCCCGCAAAATGAAGCGGACGCCACGGTCGTGGGCCGTCGTACGCCAGAAGATGGCCGGATTAACTGGGCGCTGCCTGCCAGCCAAATTAATAATCTGGTGCGTGCGGTGACCGATCCGTGGCCGGGCGCGTTTGCCTTTGCCGGCACCACCAAATTCGTGGTCTGGAAAGCAAAAGTACTCTCCACCCCGCATAACGTCAGGCCCGGCACCGTGCTGTCTGCAGAGCCATTTGTCGTGGCCTGTGGAGAAGGCGCCCTGGAGATTCAGACCGGCCAGACCGCAAACAGCGTGTACATGAACGGTGTTCAGCTGGCTCAGCATCTGGGCATGGTGAATGGCGCACTGCTTTATTCACAGGCCGTTGCAGCCGTAAAACGCCGTACCCGTGTCTTAATTCTGGGTGTGAACGGGTTTATCGGTAACCATCTGACCGAACGTTTGCTGCAGGATGACAATTTCGAAGTCTTTGGTCTGGATATCGGTTCTGATGCGATTAGCCGGTTTGTCGGACATCCACGCTTCCAGTTTGTTGAAGGCGACATCAGTATTCACTCTGAGTGGATTGAGTATCACATCAAAAAATGTGATGTGATACTGCCCCTGGTGGCCATCGCAACACCGATTGAATATACCCGTAATCCGCTGCGCGTTTTCGAACTGGATTTTGAAGAAAACCTCAAAATTGTCCGCGACTGCGTTAAATACGGCAAACGCATTATTTTCCCCTCGACGTCTGAAGTGTACGGCATGTGTACCGATGCGAATTTCGATGAGGATCACTCAAATCTGGTCGTGGGTCCGATTAACAAACAGCGCTGGATTTATTCCGTTTCCAAGCAACTGCTGGATCGCGTTATCTGGGCTTACGGGGAAAAAGAAGGGCTGCGCTTTACCCTGTTCCGTCCTTTCAACTGGATGGGCCCGCGCTTAGACAACCTGAACGCGGCGCGAATTGGGAGTTCACGTGCGATCACTCAGCTGATCTTAAACCTGGTGGAAGGATCGCCCATCAAGCTGTTTGATGGTGGTCGCCAGAAGCGTTGTTTTACCGATATCAGCGACGGTGTCGAAGCGCTGTTTAAAATTATTGAAAACAAAAACAATAATTGCGACGGACAAATCATCAACATCGGTAACCCGGATAACGAAGCCAGCATCAAAGAGCTGGCTGAGCGTCTGCTGGAAAGCTTTGAACGTCATCCGCTGCGTGCCAGCTTCCCACCGTTTGCCGGCTTCCGCGAAGTGGAGAGCAGCAGCTACTACGGCAAGGGCTATCAGGATGTTGAACACCGTAAGCCATCAATCCGTAATGCTAAACGTCTGCTCGGCTGGACGCCTACCGTGGAAATGAACACCACGATTGATAATACGCTCGACTTCTTCCTGCGTACCGTTGAGCTTCAGGACGACAAGGAATGAGAAAGGTTGGTCTGCGTGTTGATGTAGATACCTGGCGCGGGACAAAACTTGGCGTCCCCGCGCTTCTGGATCTGTTCAATAAACATGATCTCCAGGCGTCGTTTTTCTTTAGTGTCGGACCCGACAACATGGGACGCCATTTATGGCGTCTGATGAAACCACGCTTTCTGTGGAAAATGCTGCGCTCACGCGCAGCATCCCTTTATGGCTGGGACATTCTGTTAGCCGGAACGGCCTGGCCAGGAAAGCGGATCGGGGCAGGGATGAGCGATATCATTCGCTCAACCGCCGATCGCCATGAGGTCGGTCTGCATGCCTGGGATCATTTTGCCTGGCAAACCTGGGCGGGCGTCTGGAAAGCGCCGCAGCTCATTCAACAGATAGCGTTAGGGCGCGATGCGCTGGAAGCCATAACAGGACAACCGGTGACCTGCTCAGCGGTGGCCGGATGGCGCGCTGATGGTCGCGTAATCCAGGCAAAAGAAACGTTTGGCTTTCAGTACAACAGCGACTGCCGTGGTACCAGGCCGTTTCGCCCACAGTTAAGAAATGGCGAGCTGGGTACGGTTCAGATCCCTGTCACCTTACCGACATGGGACGAGGTCGTCGGACCCACGCTCAGCGCCGAACGTTTCAACGACTACATTCTGGAAAAAATTCAGGCTGACCAGGGCACGCCGGTTTATACCATCCATGCCGAAGTGGAAGGTATCAGCCAGCTTAGTGCGTTTGATACGTTGTTGCAGCGCGCCCGTGAGCAGGGAATACAGTTTTGCCCGCTGAGCGAACTCTTACCTGCAGACCTCGAAACCTTACCGGTGGGTAAAGTGGTTCGTGGTCATATCGCTGGCCGGGAAGGCTGGTTGGGTTGTGAGAATTTAACAAGGTAAGCACCATGACTGCCACCAAAAAGACCCTATTACTGGTTTCACTTTTTATCCTCTATTATTTAGTCCCTCTGGAGTTCCGTAATCTCTGGCAACCTGACGAAACACGTTATGCCGAAATCAGCCGGGAAATGCTGCAAAACGGTAACTGGATTACGCCGCATTTCTTCGGTCTGCGTTATTTTGAAAAACCGATAGCCGGATACTGGTTCAACACCGTAGGTCAGGCCATTTTTGGCCACAATAACTTTGCGGTCAGGATTGGTTCGGTCTTTTCAACGTTGATGAGCGCAGTGCTGATTTTCTGGCTGGGCTGCCGTATTTTTGCGCAGCGCAGCGTGGCGCTAACGGCCAGCGTGATCTTTTTAACCTCGCTGCTGGTTTACGGCGTTGGAAGTTACGCGGTGCTGGACCCGATGCTGACATTGTGGATGGTGGCCGCTATGTGCAGCTACTGGTACGCCAGTGAGGCACAAACTAACCCGCAAAGGGTCGTGCGTTATCTGCTGTTAGGGCTGGCCTGCGGTATGGGCTTTATGACCAAAGGCTTTCTGGCTCTTGCCGTACCGGTGATAGCGATCCTGCCCTGGGCCATCTGGCACCAGCGTTTCCGCGAACTGGTTATTTTTGGCCCGCTTGCCATCGTCAGCGCGGCATTAATCAGTGCGCCCTGGGCGATCGCGATTCAGCAGCAGCAACCTGACTTCTGGCATTACTTTTTCTGGGTCGAGCATATTCAGCGTTTTGCAGAAGAGAATGCCCAACACAAAGCGCCTTTCTGGTATTACGTGCCCGTACTGATCGCCGGTGCGCTTCCCTGGCTGGCGCTGCTGCCTGGCGCATTGCGGTCGGGCTGGCGCGAACGCAAACAGTCTCCCGGTGCACTTTATCTCCTGAGCTGGGTGGTCATTCCGCTGCTGTTTTTCAGTATCGCAAAGGGCAAACTGCCAACGTATATCCTGCCCTGCTTTGCGCCGTTGGCCTTGCTGATGGCCAGCTATGCCTGGCAAAAAGCCCGCCAGAACACGCGAGTCTTTACCATCAATGCGTGGATAAATATCGTATTCGGTACGGCCTGTATTATTGCGTTATTAGCCGTATTTGCGCCCTGGGGTTTGAGTCATCGACCGCTCTATGGACCGCATCAGTTGCTGGCGCTGTCTATGGCCGTGTTGTCCTTTGCTGGCTGGGCAATTGCGGGGCTTTTCAGCCTGAAATCGCCACAAAGTCGTTGGCTGGCAGCGGCGCTATGCCCGCTGGCTCTGGCACTCTGTGTGGGTTCGGCCATTCCTGAAGGCGTTGAAAACACGAAGCAACCTCAGGTGTTTATTCGCAGCATTGAAAGCAGCCTTGCCAATAGCCGCTACATATTAAGCGATAATTCAGGCGTCTCTTCTGCGATTGCCTGGACGTTGCAGCGTAGCGATATCATTGCATACAGTCAAAAAGGCGAACTGCAATATGGCCTCAGCTTCCCTGATGCGCATTCCTCCTATGTCAGCAGCGAAGATTTCCCGCAGTGGCTTAAGGCACATCGTAAAGCGGGCAATGTCTCATTGATTTTAATGCTGGATCGTGGAGAAGCGACGCCAACAGACTTACCGCCTGCGGATGCTGTTTACCGTAACGGTCGGATGCTTTTGCTGCAATATAACCAGGCTGATGAGTGATGAGTTTGTTGTTGGTCCTGCTGACCAGTCTGCTTACCTGTGCCGGTCAGCTCTGCCAAAAGCAGGCGGCGCGTCAGACAAACCGGGCACGACTTACAGGTTGGCTGGTTGCCAGCCTGGCGCTGCTGGCGCTGGGGATGGTCGTCTGGCTGTTAGTGCTGCAGCGGTTGCCCGTCAGCCTGGCTTACCCAATGCTGAGTATTAATTTCATCCTGGTCGCGCTGGCCGCGCGCTTTGTCTGGCAGGAAAGAATGACCCGCTGGCAGTGGATGGGCACCGCACTGATAGTGGTGGGCGTGGCCATCATAGGGAGTTACGCATGAGAGGCTACCTGCTGGCACTGTGCAGCGTCTTACTGGTGACGCTGGCCCAGCTGATGCTGCGCTGGGCAATGCACCAGTTGCCCGCGTTGCCGATGTTGATAACGCAATACGCGCTTTACTGGCTACCGCTGCTGGTGCTGTGTGGTGGCTTAACGGCGTATGCCTGCTCGATGGTGAGTTGGTTTTTAGCACTGCGCCACCTGCCGCTGAGCCGGGCTTATCCGCTACTGAGCATCAGCTACGTGCTGGTGTGGTTGCTGGCGATCAGCCTGCCGCTGTTTGCAGAGCCGTTCCATGCGGGCGCGATGGCGGGGGTATTTCTGATCCTGGTGGGTTTACTTTGTCTGTGCGTCAAGCCAGGAAAAACGAGCTGAAAGCACGGTTTCCCTCTGAGCCATGTCAGGCAGTTAACGTCTGGCTATGCCGAAAGAGCAGGGGCAGGCTTGGCGAACCGCGTTGATGCGAATCAAACACAAACGCCGGCATTATGCCGGCGTTTTTTATCATCACAGTCAGAACGTTTCCCAGTTACCCTCGGCTGGACTGGGCTGACGTAGAGAGACAGGCGCTTTGGTCACAGATTTTGCTGTGTTGTGGCTAACGGCCATTCCACTCTTGTTCGCGGGCAAACGGAACACGGCGACCGTTTTTTCCAGCTCTTCTGCCTGAGACTCCAGCGAGCTGGCGGCGGCTGAAGACTCTTCAACCAGTGCGGCGTTTTGTTGTGTTGTGGTATCCATTTCTGTCATTGCCTGAGCAATTTGTGATATGCCGCGGTTTTGCTCATCGGAAGCCGCCGCGATTTCGCTCATGATGTCCTTCACCTGCGTGACGGACAAGACTATTTCATCCATCGTCGATCCCGCCTGATCGACCAGCGTGGACCCTTCGTTAACACGATGCAGTGAATCACGGATCAGCGTCTCGATTTCCTTCGCCGCCACAGAACTGCGCTGCGCAAGATTTCTGACTTCGCCGGCGACAACTGCAAAACCCCGACCTTGCTCGCCCGCCCGTGCCGCTTCAACAGCTGCGTTCAACGCCAGAATATTTGTCTGGAAAGATATTCCATTGATTACGCTGATGATTTCGCCAATTTTACCTGAGCTGGTTGTAATGCCTTGCATGGTGGTGACTACGTTACGAATGATGTCACCGCCCCGTCCGGCATTCGCCGATGCTTCCGTTGCAAGCTGGCTGGCATGGTGCGCGTTTTCAGCATTTTGCTTAACGGTGGAAGTTAATTCTTCCATACTGGCAGCGGTTTGCACCACGGCGGCAGACTGCTGTTCAGTGCGCGATGACAAGTCCATATTACCGGCGGCGATCTCAGAAGAGGCACGCGCCACACTGTTCACTCCGTCGCGCACGTTGGTGATGATGTTTTGCAGACTTTCGTTCATCACGCTGACCGCCTGCATCAACTGGCCCAGTTCGTCGCGCCGCGTGGTTGAAAGCGTGGCGGTAAGGTCGCCTTCAGAGATGCGCTGAGCCACGCTCAACGTTTCTTTCAGCGGTACCGTAATGGCGCGCGTAATACGCCAGGCAACCAACAGGCTGAGCAGGATACACAATGCGGCAACGACGGCGATCTGACGTTCAGCGTTAAGTAGAGCGCTGGTAGATTCAGATGCCTGGTAGTCAAAGAGCTCAGCCACAGATGTATTTAACTTTTCGGCCACTGCACTGAGTTGTGAAGAGGCAGCGGCCTCTGCACCCACGGCAGTCATATAGTCCGTAAAAGCCTGCTTTAACTGCGTCAGATCCGTTTTCTGCGTATTAAGGACCGCCTGGATCTCAGGAATGGCGAGCGCCGAAAGCTGAGTTCGGATCTGCTCAATGGACGTAATGTTACCGTAAATTTCGACTTTACTGGCTTCAGTGGGCTTATCAATAAAGCGCTCGACGTCACCGGCGACCTCCTTCAGTAATGAGGCTAAGCGTAATACCTGCAGCATTGCCTCTGGCTGAGCGGGAACATTCACCCCATCAAGACTTTGCCCAAGCGTGAGCAGATCGTTACCCTGAATAACCGCAGAAGCCGCAAAGGTCTTTTTGGAGGCGAGATAGAATGCCTGGCGCAGGATTTGATAGCTTTGTAACGCGCTCCCCAGAACGTCAAGCTGTTGTTCACCCTGAGCGTTCCAGTCAAATTTCTTTAACGTGTCAAAATGGGCGCTTAATTCGTTGAGTGCGCGGGCGTTGACCTGAGCATACTGCTCGTCTTTCGTGTACTGATACAGTAAACGGTTCATGCGCGCTTTACTGAGTGTATTGACCATGTTGACGGTAACGTCTTGTTTTGCTGAATTCTCTTTAATGCTCTGGAAACCTTTAAAGGCCAGAAGCGCTATCGCGAGGGTCGCAACGATAAGCACGCCAAAACTCAACCCCAGCTTTTTTCCTATTTTCATATCGGAAAACGTACGTGTAATAAACATAATTTCACCCTGACAGGAAGGAAAAAGAAAGCGTGTTTTGCAGCCTGTATTAACCCCACACTGCTTAATGAAACTTATCGACTACCACCATGAAAACTTTAAAGACAATTTGAAATATAAATTCACAACTGTGACATCAGTCTGTTTAAGCGCTGTTTTATGACTTTTTTATGGTTTAGTATTAACAGTTAAGCCCATAATAGTTAGGGGGCGAATAATTTAAGCAGGTTTTTTGCTGACTTTTTTTTACATTTGAAACCAGAAAAAATATAAAATTTAAAAATCTTTACTAAGAATAAAGGATTTTAAAATCAATAAGTTGGTTGATCTGCCTTCCGGCGGGTATTTATTAACATCTTAAAGATTTGATAATCACCCCTGAAACTTAAATTCGCAGAAAAAATACGTTACTTTCTCTTAACATCGCCAGCTTAGTGATTAGCATTCTAGTTATAATTTGTATTAGTTAATTACAGAGATTAAATAATATTTCTATGAAACTCGCTCCCTGAGAGGTACGTTTAATCTGATTAATCTTTTTCAACTATTTGGAAACAGGCTAACCAAACATGCAATATATGACCTTTCTTCTTGCTGCATTAATTTTCTGCGGCTCTGCCGCCGCCGCGCCAGCGTCAGAACCCGTTTCACTACTCTCTCGGGCACTGCATGAGAGAATGCTGTTAATGAAGGATGTTGCAGCCTTCAAAAAAACGCACAATAAGCCGATTGAAGACCTGGCTCGGGAACAGGATGTGTTAGCCGAAGCCAAAGAGAAATCGGCAAAAGCTGGCCTCGATCCACAGTCTGTGACCGCTTTTTTTCAGGGACTGATGGATGCAAGTAAAGCGATTCAGTATCGTTATCTGGCAGACTGGTTGAGTGCTCCGCATGCCGTCCCACCCGCGAAAGATCTGGCAGAGTTGCGCCAGCAGATTAATCTGTTAGACGGACAGATTTTGCAAGCCATCAACCAGCAGCTGTCACAGGGTGGTTTTACCAAAGGCGATTTAGCTCAGCTACATCAGCAGCTAAATGTCCAGCATCTGAGTGATAACGACATCAATAACGTTTTGCTGGGGCTGGAGCACATTCGGCTCAAAAAATAACGGTCCGCCGCGCGCGGCGGAATGCACGTCCAACATCCTTGAACGTCTTCTCATAGGTTTGCAACGTGACAGGTTATCTACCTTAACGGGTACCGCAATTTTTACTCTAAGAATCCTTAACTCCCCGAAGCGTCAGCAGGAAGTTGACGCTTCGTAACCCGGCAATTGCGCCTTTCGCGGCGAAAGCACGCTCATCCGGGTTACCTGCGTTTCTTCATTGCTGAAAGCCTGCAGGGCTGTTTAAAGAAAGGTAGGGAATGTCACGATTTATATGGCTGTAGCCGACTACGTCGGGCGTAAGGGGCCGTTCATCATCTGCGCCATCTTTTACGTCCTCTGGCGCCGTCATGCCGCTTAAGCGCCATTCGAAACAAGGCTCTCACTGCAGGAGTTAATTCAGATTAAAACGTCCGCTTTGTGCTGTGAGTTCAACCGATAGATGCAACACATTTATTGAACCCTTCTGCGGGTGATTCATAGTCTGGCGTTTTTCTCGGTCTTTCGTTGAGCTGCCTGGCAACACTGTTTAGTCTTTGCTGGCTGTGAACCGATAAGTCAGTTCCCTTTGGAAAATATTGTCTGAGCAACCTGTTCGTATTTTCATTTGAGCCACATTGCCAGGGGGATTGAGGATCGCAGAAGTAAATCCGGATGTCTGCTGCTACAGTAAACCGGGTGTGGCAGGTCATCAGTTCTTAAAGGAGCCTCACCCCTGATTGTTTAGAGCGTTGATACTCTCGGAAGCGCTTAAAAACAGGGCATAAATAACCGTCGCAAGCACTTTTTTTTGACAGTCAGTAAAAAACTGAGGTTTTTAGCAATAATATTTTTTTAGAAAAAGTATGAAAGTGACGCCTTTTTCCAGGGGCAAAATTAAATAATCCTCCCACTTTATGTAACTGCTCACTTGCAGGCAGGTAACAACGAAACAAATCGATTGGAAATTAATCAACTGTGATAGTATGAGTTTCATTCCTCTAAAGGGTAACCACCATGTCTCTTCTCGATTACGCCAGGAAGTTCATGAGTGCTCCGTCCACGGTAGTCTGTCCTGCCTGCGGTTTAAGTTCCTCCCAGCCTGCCTCAAAGATTCGCCTGAAACAGGCTATGCTTTGTCCGGGATGTAAATCTCTCTTTGTCTCTCCACGTTAGCACCTGACTTTCAGATCCGACGATCTTCCCTGTTATACCGTAAAGACCTGGACCTGCAGCTGATAAATCCCTGATGCCTTACGCCCATCCTGAGAGAACGTTTCTGAACTGATTTCTCAACTGCTCCTGCGCGTTAATGTCGCATGAGAGCAAGACTATGAAAATAAATCCTGGGGCATGGTTTCGCCGCGCCCGTATCATGACAAAAGCGCCAGGGCGCGCATCGTTTTCTTCCAATGACCCTATGGGGGAAAACATTCCGCGCCCGGAGCTGTTCTCAACGCCTCAGCTTGAGCGTTATGGTCAAAAGCTGGCGCATACGCATAAATTGTCGCCGGACAAGATGCCGTACTACCTGCTCAAACGATTAAGTGATAACGAAGCCGTTATTACACAAAACTGTTACACGCTTAACGCCGGTAAAAAAACCAGCATTATGCCCGCTGGGGAGTGGTTGCTGGACAACTACTACCTGATTGAGGAGCAAATTCGCAACGTCCGCCAGCACTTGCCGACCAGCTTTGGCAAAGGTCTTCCTTCACTCGCGTCTCCGCACCCTTGTCCGCGTATCTATGATATTGCTACCGAGGCGGTTGCGCATGGTGACGGACGCTGGGACACCGCCAGTCTGACCAGCTACATCGGCGCCTACCAACAGGTCACGCCGCTGACGTTAGGGGAAGTCTGGGCGTTGCCCGGTATGTTGCGACTGGCGCTGATTGAAAATCTGCGTCGGGTCAGTATTGAGGTGGTTCAGGCTCAGCAGGAACGCAGCCTTGCTGACAGCTGGATAACGCGGATGACCGACTGCGCCGAACATGCGCCAGCTGACCTCATTCTGGTGATCGCCGACATGGCGCGTTCCCGGCCGCCACTGAGCAGTGCCTTTGTCGCGGAAATGGTTCGTCGTCTGCACGGGCAGGGGAATGCGCTGGCATTACCCTTGGGCTGGGTAGAACAACGCCTTGCCGAGCAAGGCCTCACAACCGAGTTACTGATCCATCGCTTCAACCAACAGCTTGCGGCCAGTCAACTTTCCGTCAGCAACAGTATTGCCGGGTTACGCCTGCTCAATGAAACCAACTGGGCTGATTTCGCCGAAAACATTAGTGTGGTTGAGCAGACGTTACGTCGCGATCCGGCGGGCATATATTCCTGTATGCATTTTGATACCCGCGATCATTATCGCCATGTGATTGAGATTCTGGCCCGGGAAAGTCAGCTCAGTGAGCCCGACGTGGCAAGCCGCATACTGGCGTTGTCAGTATCAACCCAACCGGGCATGCCCTCTCATCACATTGGATATTATCTGATGGGAGAAGGGCGGCGTCAGTTAGATCACCATTTGTCGGTGGCGAGCTCTGGCCTCAAACGCTTGCGGCACAGTCTCAACAGATATCCTCTGTTATCCTGGCTTGGGAGCATGAGCCTGTTAACCACGGCAGCCACCGCCGCAATATTGTATGACACAGCGAGTCTGGGTATGGCCTGGTGGTTGTTACTGCTGGCTTTACCTTTGATTGTGGCGTTGAGTCAGTTGGTCAGCGATATACTCAGTGAAGCGACGACCCGCTTTCGGACTCCCCGACCGCTGCCACGAATGGACTTTTCTGACGGGATTCCGGTGACGTCCTCCACGCTGGTGGCGATCCCCTGCATGCTGACGAGTCACGCCGGCTTCAGCACGCTCCTCACAAGCCTTGAAGTGTGCTGGCTTGGCAACCAGGACGATAACCTCTGTTTCGCGCTTCTTACCGATTTGGCTGACGCGGCGACTGAAAGTACGGATGAACAACGCGCACTGTTTAGTCAGGCGATGTCAGAAATGCACCGGCTTAACCTGCGCTATCCTTGCCGCCATCAGCGCTTTTATTTGCTCCACCGCTCGCCTGAATGGAATGCATCGCAGGGGATCTGGATGGGTTATGAACGCAAACGGGGCAAGCTGGCGTTGCTGAACAGCTGGTTACGTCATCCAGACACGCAATTTTCCAGCGTTGCGGGCATGCCCGCGAACCGCTTACCCGGACAGATTAAGTATGTCATCACGCTGGACAGCGACACGCTCCTGCCACGTGATACCGCGCATAAGCTAGTCGCAACGATGGCGCATCCGTTGAACAAGCCGGAATACGATCCGCGATGTCAGCGGGTCGTCAAAGGATACGGTATTTTACAACCGGGGCTGGCAGAAGAGATGCCGCGTAACGGTCAGGGCCGCTATGCCGCGATGCGCAGCAGCGTACCGGGTAATAACCCTTATTCCATGATGTCTTCAGATATCTATCAGGATCTGTTTGAAGAAGGCTCCTTCGTCGGCAAGGGAATTTACGACGTGGATATTTTTGTCCAGGCCACGGCCAACACCTGCCCGGAAAATCTGGTGCTCAGTCACGATCTTCTGGAAGGATGCTATGCCCGCGCCGGGCTGCTGAGCGAGGTCTTACTCTACGAGCAGTACCCGAACAACTATCTGTCCGACGTCGCACGCCGTACGCGCTGGATCCGTGGCGACTGGCAACTGCTTAACTGGCTTAAGCTGCGGGTCCGAAAAGCGGATGGGACGCGGGATAAAAACCCATTGTCGGCGCTCTCTCGCTGGAAGCTGTTTGATAACCTGCGCCGCAGCCTGGTCGCCCCCGCATTACTGGTGCTGCAGTTTAGCGCGCTGCTGTGGGTGCCGAATCCGGGATACTGGCTGGGCGTTCTGGCCCTGGTCTGGCTGCTGCCTGCTGTGCTCTGTATCCTTATCGATCTTGCCAACAAGCCGCATCGTCGTCCTCTGAGGCAACATCTGGTGCTGGTTACGGCGTGGGCACTGAAGCGACTTTCCCGGATCGGACTCAATTTTATTTTATTGCCCCATGAGGCGGGCTATTCGCTGTATGCGATCGCCGTGACGCTCTGGCGCCTTGGCATCAGCCAGCGCAACCTGACGCAATGGTCCAGCCACAGTCCGGACAGCCTTCAGTCCCAACTTTCTGCCTTTCGTTTTTATCGGGTAATGTGGCTGAATGTGGCTTGTGGTGCGGCACTCACGCTTCTGACGCTGCTACTGGCGCCACAATGGCTGACTCTAGCCCTGATCATCAGCCTGTCATGGTGCCTGGCACCGCTATTATTAAGTGGACTGAGTCGCCCGCCAGCACGTAAGGCGTTTCTGCCTGACCCGCAACAGAAACGACTTCTGCGTCAGACCAGCAGAGAAATCTGGGCGTTTTTCGAGACCTTCGCGACGGCGCAGGAAAACTCGCTTCCCCCGGACAATTATCAGGAAATCCCTGAGCCAAAAATCGCGCATCGCACGTCACCCACCAATATCGGACTGTCCTTGCTGGCGAACCTTACGGCCTGGGATTTCGGTTATCTCTCTGGCGCGGACGTCCTGCAGCGCATCACGCAGACGCTCGACACGCTGGATAAGATGGAGCATTACCGGGGACATTTGTATAACTGGTATGACACCCGCACGCTTGCGCCACTCAGCCCGCGTTATGTTTCCAGCGTTGACAGCGGCAATATGGCCGGCCACTTACTGACACTGCGCGAAGGGCTGTCAGCCATGCGTCATCAGCCCGTTTTCAACGGCGTACGCCTACTGGAGGGGCTGAATGATACTCTGCATGTGCTGGAAAAATACTGGGGCCATAACGCGCCAGCCAGCCTGGGCGTGCTGCGCAGGCAGTGCCTTAATGCTGCATCGTTACCTTCAGGGCAGTTGTTAAGCGAACTCGAAAAAATGCAGGTGCACGGCAACGAACTGGCCCGGCTGTCTCAGGAGGAAAGTCGCGTGGTGGTGCGCTGGACGGCGCATCTGGTCAGTCAACTGCAGCAGCTCTGTGATGAATGGACGACGCTGCTTGGCTGGCTACCGGTGACATATCATGCACAGGCCCTGCCTACGCTAAGTGAGCTGGCTGGCGGAATCACCCTTGAAGCGGTTATCGCGCCGACAGCCGTTATGACCCAGGCCCGGCGGCGACTGGCGATTATCAGCGAACTTGAACAACGTCTCGCTGACCATGCGCGAATGGATTTTACGTTTCTGTATAACACGGCTACCAGCATGCTAAGTGTGGGCTACAACTGCGATACCAACACGCTGGATAAAAGCCACTACGATCTTTTGCCTTCAGAAATCCGCCTGACCAGTTTTGTCGCTATTGCGACGAATCAACTGCCGCTTAAAAGCTGGTATGCACTTGGCCGACTGTTTACCACCATCGATCGTGAAACTGCCCTGATGTCCTGGAGCGGTTCAATGTTTGAATATCTGATGCCGAATCTGGTGATGCCAACCTGGCACGGCAGTCTGCTGGATGAGATGAGCAAATCTGCGGTAATCAGGCAGATAAACTGGGGCAAAGAGCGTGGCGTGCCGTGGGGTGTCTCTGAGTCTGGCTACCATGCGTTTGATGTTCAACATAATTATCAGTATCAGGCATTTGGCGTACCCGGCCTTGGTCTCCGGCGCGGACTCGCCGACGATATGGTGGTAGCCCCTTATGCCACGCTGCTGGCGCTGTTGGTTTCACCGCAAAAGGCCTGCGACAATCTGCTCAGGCTGCAGGAAAACGGCGCGCGCGGCGAATATGGTTTTTATGAAGCGTTGGATTATACGCCATCGCGACTGGCAACCGGGCAGCTTTTCCTGGTTGTTCAATCCTGGATGGCGCACCATCAGGGCATGGCTTTCCAGGCGCTGGGGCATCTGCTGCTTGATGCCCCTATGGCCGGGCGATTCATGTCGAGTCCGGCGTTCAGATCGGCCAGCCTGCTGTTACAGGAGCGCGTACCCGATGAGGTTGAACTCTACAGCCCGCGTCGTCATTTTGAGTCCCATGAGGGAAGAATTAAGCCTGTGCGCTATGAACCCCGAATCTTCACGCATGCGGATACGCCGACCCCCGAGATACAATTATTGTCCAACGGGCATTACCATCTAATGATAACGCCAGGCGGTGGGGGATACAGCCGCTGGAACAACATCGCATTGACACGCTGGCGCAGCGACAGCACCCGTGATAACTGGGGAACGTTCTGCTATATCCGGGATCCGCTCACTGACGAGGTGTGGAGCAATACCTGTCACCCTCTGGGGGCCAGTGCGGACATCAGCGATGAAATCATCTTTACCGATGCGGGGGCCGAGTTCAGGCGCGTGCTCGGCTCGCTCAGCGTGAAAACCCGGGTTGTGGTCTCACCGGAAGATGACATCGAACTGCGTCGTGTCACCCTGATGCATCGAGGCCGAAGCCCACGAACACTCGAGCTGACGACCTATGCTGAAGTGGTGCTTGCCTCGGACATCAGCGATCAGGCACACCCGGCGTTCAGCAACCTGTTTATTCAGACGGAAGCCGATCCCAGGCATGATGCCATTTTGTGCCACCGGCGTGCACGCTCGCCGGATGAACAGAGCCCGTATCTGTTTCATATGATGGTGGTGCATGGCGATTGTTCAGAGAACGTTTCATTCGACACCGACAGAGCGGGATTCATCGGCAGGGGTAAAAGCCCGGCTGATGCCCAGGCGGTCAGCATGAACGGGCCGCTCAGTAACACGTCCGGCGCCGTGCTGGATCCGATACTGTCGATACGCCACGCGATTACACTCCAGCCCGGACAGCCGGTGACCATTGATATCGTTTTTGGCGTCAGCGAAAACCGTCAGCAAAGCCTCGCGCTGATGGAAAAATACCGCGATCATCCTATTGCCGATCGCGTGTTTGAACTGGCCTGGTCCCACAGTCTGGTTGTGTTACGGCAGATGAATGCCAGCGAAGATGACGCAACTTTGTTCAACCGCCTCGCCAGCGCGGTACTTTATCCCTGTCAGGAACTGCGCGGTGACGAACAGGCCATCAGCCGAAACCGACGTGGTCAGTCGGGCCTGTGGGGTTGGGGGATCTCAGGTGATTTGCCGATTGTGCTGATCAGCCTGACCAGCGAGGAAAAAATTGCTTCTGTCACCACGCTGATTCAGGCACATCGCTACTGGCGACTGAAAGGGCTGGAGGTGGATCTGGTGATTCTTAATAACAGCCCTGGAGGTTACCAGCAGGCGCTGCAGACGCAGATTATGGATTTAATCTATGCCGGTTCTGAAGCCAGCCTGTTAGATAAACCCGGGGGGATTTTTGTCCGTAACGGTGAGCATTTGTCTGCCGAAGACAAGCAGTTGCTGATGAGCGTGGCCTGTCTGAGCCTGGACGATCGCGCTGACGGCATCAATGAACAACTTAACCAGCGTATTCACGCAACAAAAAAACGCGTCAGGCCTTTTGTGCCCTCGGTGACGTCAGAGAGCAATCATCACGCCGACTGGATACCGGAAACTCACCTGTTGCGCCATTTCAACGGATACGGTGGCTTTTCTCAGGACGGTCGCGAGTATCAGATCCTGCTGAGAGAAAACCAACCGACGCCAGCGCCCTGGTCAAACGTGCTGGCAAACGAGAACTTTGGCAGCGTGATTTCTGAAGCAGGCCAGGCCTACAGCTGGTTCGAAAATGCGCACGAATATCGCTTAACGCCGTGGGAAAACGATCCGGTAAGCGATCGTAGCGGGGAGGCATTCTATCTGCGTGATGAAGAAAGCGGCGCATGCTGGTCACCCATGACCCTGCCCGTGCGCGGTCAGGGCGATTATCTTACCCGCCACGGTTTTGGTTACAGCGTGTTTGCCCACCGTGAAAATGGACTGGACAGCGAACTGACAGTCCTGGTGGACGAGCAGGCGCCGGTTAAGCTTGCAATACTGAAGCTCAGCAACCATTCGGGCCGTACACGCAAATTGTCTGTCACCGGCTACGTGGAATGGACACTTGGGGCAACGCGCAACCACTCTGCTGCGCATATCATCACGCATTCGCCCGGCCTCGCGGGGGGGAGTGTGGTCATGGCCAATAACTTCTACGGTGCTAATGGCGGGGAACGCACCGCCTTTTTCGCCGTTAACGATCCTCAGAGTACGGTAACGGGCGACCGCCGCGAGTTTATCGGGCGTAATGGTTCACTGCGCGCCCCGGCCGCCATGACGCTTCGCAGACTCTCGGGTAAAACGGGAGCCGGGCTTGATCCCTGTGCCGCGCTACAGTCGACAACCTCCCTTATTGACGGTGACCAGAAAACCTATGTTTTTGTCCTCGGCGTGGCCGATAACCCGGCACAGGCACAGGAAACGCTTGCCCGTTTTCTGCATGAGGATAATGCGCGTCAGGCGCTGAATCAGGTTCACCATTTCTGGCACAACGTGCTTGATAAGGTCGTTGTGCAGACGCCCGAAAGCAGCGTTGATTTGCTGGTAAACGGCTGGCTGCTGTACCAGACATTAGCCTGTCGCATCATGGCGCGCAGCGGCTACTATCAGTCCGGTGGGGCATTTGGTTTCCGCGATCAGTTGCAGGATACGCTGGCGCTGAGCCACGTTGCACCGGAGCGACTGCGCAGCCAGATCCTGCTGTGTGCCTCACGGCAGTTTATTGAGGGGGATGTGCAACACTGGTGGCATCCTCCGCAGGGTAATGGCGTGCGAACCCGCTGTTCGGATGACTACCTGTGGCTTCCGCTTGCGGTTTGTCACTATGTGGATACAACGGGAGATACTGGCGTGCTGGCGCAGCAGATTCCCTATCTTGAAGGGCGTCCGCTCAAGCCCGGCGAAGAATCTGTTTATGATACGCCGGTTATCAGCCACCTCGAAGAGACGTTGTGGCAGCACTGCGTAAAAGCGATTGAGCGGGGGCTAAACTTCGGCCAGCACGGCCTGCCGCTAATGGGGGCAGGTGACTGGAATGACGGGATGAATCTGGTCGGTATTGAAGGCAAAGGTGAAAGCGTCTGGCTCGGCTTTTTCCTCTACGATATTTTGCAACGCTTTGCGGCGCTGGCTGAACAGCGCCAGGATGAACGCGTGGCAGCATTGTGCTATTCAGAAGCGTTGAGCCTGCAAAAAAATCTCGAATCTTACGCCTGGGATGGTGCATGGTATCTCCGCGGCTACTTTGACGATGGTACGCCGCTGGGGACAAGAGAATCGCAGGCGTGCTGGATCGATGCGATTGCACAAAGCTGGTCCGTTTTGTCCGGCGCAGCTGATCCAGTGCGCAGTGCGCAGGCTATGAAGTCACTCGACAGCTATCTGGTGGATAACGATGCAGGATTGATCAAGTTGCTAACGCCACCGTTTGATGGTCATGGTCCTAATCCCGGTTACATACAGGGTTATCTTCCGGGTGTGAGGGAAAACGGCGGGCAGTACACGCATGGCGCCATCTGGGCGGTCATGGCGTTCGCCCGGATGGGACAAAAAGCGCGAGCGTGGCAACTATGGTCAATGATCAATCCGGTAAACCACACGCTGCAGACTGAAGGCGTTAACATCTACAAGGCGGAGCCTTATGTGATGAGTGCAGATGTGTACAGCGTTGCACCTCATACCGGCCGTGCCGGATGGAGCTGGTACACCGGTTCCGCAGGCTGGGCCTACCGTCTGGTGACTGAAGAGTTACTCGGAATAAAACGGCACGGAGAGACGCTGGTTATTCGCACTCACTTACCTGATGACTGGCCTTCGATCAGCCTGACCTATCAACACGGGGGCAGTCAGTATTACATTAGGATTTCTCGTCACGACGGTGAACCTCGAGTGACTATGGATGGCACGCTCCTGCCGGATGACCGCATTCCTTTGCGGGATGATGGACAAAATCACAATGTCGATATTATTCAGCGCTGACCGTCCGCTCTGTGCCAGGAGCGGACATCGCCTGAACCTAACTTTTAGGTGCCAGGAAAAGACATGACTATCACCTGAACGGTTATAAGATTGACCTGTAAAAAATGCAGTCACGCAGGAGAATCTTCGCCTGAGTAACTTTCCGTTAACTCTTAAATAATTAGTTAATATGCACCTAATCAGGATGGCTTGAGAACTATTACGGCATAGCGGCAAAGGTCACCGGTATCATTTTTGAAGATACAGTCAGCAGGATCGCCCAGCTCAAGACAATCACCCGGTGACATCTCAAATGTTGTGCTGCCCTCAATAAATGTCAGCTTACCCTCAATGACCCAGATGAGCTGACGTCTTGAAAGATAGGAGATAGCTGGCATAGGCACGGCAGTATTTGCAGGAAGCTCAATGCTGACCAGGTCTACAGGTATCTGACCCGGTGAGGCATGGCGACGAATGTAGCCTGTTTCAGGATCCTGCCATACGGCCTGATCTTCATATCTGACAAGCATACCGGTGCGAGCTTCCGTTTCAGCAAGCAGCTGGGACATAGACATATCGAAAGCGCCAGAAAGTCTCGCAAGCAGGGTTGCTGTCGGGCTGCTTTCACCACGCTCGATTTTATGAATCATCGCCCGTGATACACCTGAATTTTCGGCAAAATCGGTCAGGGACCAGCCCCGTCTTTCTCTTTCAAACTTCACCTTCAGGCCAATACGAACGTTCAAGCCATCTTCTTTACTGGACAAATCATCTAGCATAATGGATAAATAAGATAGTGTACGGTTAGTCTACTTTAGTAAATGAAAGGCGGGGTGTCTACTATGCAAATTCGTACTGCAACAGAACGCGATGCTGAAACCATTGCTGAGATTTATAATGACGCAGTGCTTAATACCACGGCTATCTGGAATGAAAACAAGGTCGATTTTCTTAATCGAATAAAGTGGATGAGAGACCGCAGTGAGGCAGGATTTCCCGTCATTGTCTTTGTTGACGCGGACGATTCCGTACTGGGATATGCCTCATATGGTGACTGGCGCCCGTGGGACGGTTATCGCCACACCGTTGAGCATTCTGTATATGTGCACAAAAGAGCCCGGGGACGGGGAGCAGGTAAAGCTCTGATGGAGGAACTAATCAGGCGGGCTGCCGTTCAGGGTAAACATGTCATGGTAGCTGGCATTGAATCTGAAAACGTCGCATCCATATCGCTTCACAAAAAGCTCGGCTTCAGAGAGGTTGGCAAAATGTCAGAGGTGGGTACAAAGTTTGGCCGCTGGCTGGATCTAACGTTTTTTCAGCTACGCCTGGATACACGGGAACACCCTTGATAGTGAATATTCTCAGAACGCCAGAGTAGTAGTAATCAGAGACACAAGGACGTGCCGGCGATGGCTGACCTGCTCCCCGTTATTTGACACAGCATGACCAATGCCCGCTCTGTGCCAGAAGCGGACGCTTAACCTCAATGCAGTCTTAAGATGACGAATGATGCTTATTCTTGTATGTTAATTGATGATTTTCAAAATATTACGGGAATAACATGGCCAGTATCCAGAAAAGGTTAAGGATCGCAGCAGGACAGTTTGCTCCGGTTCGCGGCTGTATTGAAGAGAACATGCGTTATCACGAAATGTTGATTGAATCTGCGGCATCGGCAGGCGTTAACCTTATCATTTTTCCTGAACTTTCTCTGACAGGTTATGAACCAGAAATGGCTGAGGAGCTGGCTCTGGCTGATGAAACCTGTCTAAGTCCACTTCAGGCATTGTCTGACAGATACGATATGACGATTATTGTGGGCGCACCGCTGCATGTTAAAGATGGAAAACCGGCTATTAGCGCCTGTGTGATTTCTTCAAAACGGCCTGTTTCTTATTACCGAAAAATGTATCTCCACCCTGGAGAGTCTGACTATTTTTCAGCTGGTGATACTGAGTGTGTTTTTAAAGAAAGGACATTTAATGTCGGCATGGCCATATGCGCAGATGCAGGGCAGCCAGCACATGCAGAACGCACGGTGCAGCAGGGTGCTGAAGTGTATCTGAATTCCGTTTTGAGCGCCGGCGGGTTTGATAAAGATTCAGGGCAACTGCAAAGCTACGCCAGACTTTACGCAGTGCCCACGCTGATGGCCAATTACTGTGGCCCGTCAGGTGGCTGGAAACCGGTCGGAAAAAGCTCCGCATGGAATGCAAGGGGTGAACTTATTGCTCAGGCTCCGGAGGATTGTGCTGCCCTGGTCATCATGGACCTGCAGGATGGTGAGTGCTCTGGGCAAGTGATTTGCCTCCGTAAATAAAAAGAGATTGAGAAAGCTCAGCATGTCTCTTTTTTGAAAGCTCGTCGAAGCTTTCATGTCATATATGAGAGGTGCTTTTTTTAGATAATCACATGTCCTGTGGTTTGATAGCGTGAAAGATTAATGTCCGCTCCTCGCTCATAGCGGACCTCCAGCTCAGCCAGCATGTCCGCTTTGTGCCAGAAGCGGACGTTGCTTGCATCATGGTATGTTAGTTTACAGGGAGCAGGTCACGCGGGCACGCAAAGCTGAGGCCAGTACCGTGTCGTCCAACAGGCTCCAGCGACTGTTCAATCCTGATGCTCCAGATGAGCGTTGGGTCACCGAATGCTCTTAATGAGCAGATTTTAACTGCAAAGAGCAGCAAACGGAAAGCGGGTTTAACTAAGCAGGGAGAAGTGCGCGACAGGCAGAATCTGTCATAACGTAACCGGCTTCGCCGGGTGCCGGTGCCGGGAGGCCAGTTCACCCTGCAGGCATCAGTAGGCACCTTCATGCCGCTGACGCGGCATCAACAATAGTCATTTCCTGTCTGCCATGAGGCGTATTTTTTAAATGCAAACATTGTTTGCCCCTTATGCCTCCCTTTCAACAATGATTGAAGGGGAGGAGAGCAATGAGGCAGCTATAATCAAACCATTATCTATGGTCTTTCTTGTCCTTCCCCTTATGTTTTTTATCATTATCTTTGTGCTTTTTATGCAGTGCATGTTCATTTCGAATGAGGGCGCTTATCTCCTCCTCCTTATATGAAAGGTTCATTCTGGCTAGCTCATCCTGAACGTTTTTAGCACTATAACCTTTCTCTTTAATTAGTAAAGTAACTGAAGGTCGAAGCAACTCCAGGACTTCGGCCTCATCCATGCCGGGAGTGGGCAAGGAAGGAAGTTCATCAAGTTTTTTAATAACATCAGCCACTTCGGCTTTCGTTAAATACCTCTTCTCGCTCATGGTTTTTCCTTTGTCTGATACCACCTAAAAAAAGCATTAACAGGATTAAGGCATTAATAATTTATCTCTGAATTATTACAATTAAATGTAATGCGGCTTTTTTTAACTAAATTTTCAAGCAAAAGAAATCAATTTGCTATCCTTTTTCCGCTGTTGTTTTCACGCATCTGAGATAAACTGATACAGGCTTTTTTAAGTATGTATAATGTCAGATCTGAGCGTGAGGTTAAGTTAATAGCGCCATCGTTAAGACAGTTTTGAATGCCGAAATCACAAATAACGTGCCCTTATTAGCTTAAGCTGTGCATCTTTTAAAGACTATAACACTCATGCAGAATCAACTGATCCCGATAACAGTATTTCCATAATAAATTTCCACGCTCTTATGCCCATAAAGTACCTGCTTCTTCAATTTGTCAGAGCATTAATCAGTGCTGTTGGTGCCTGTTAAGCAGTCGATGAAACTTTGCTGGTAACCTGGTGAGAAGCACCCTTGATAAAGCGTCAAAACCGGACATGATAACGTCTCCTTTCAATGCCCAGAAAAGCGCCACCCAGGTCACGACTGTTGCTGCCACAATAAATGCGCCGCCCATGTCGAATGGAAAATGCACGCCCAGAAAGATACGTGACCAGGCTACCAGTAGTGAAAGCAGAGCCATGACAGAGCCAAAAACCCAGCTACGCCGGAAGAGCAATGCCAAAGCTACACTGAAAAACAGAGTGCCGTGATCGCTGGGAAATGAGGAGTTTGGCACGTGATCGATCCATAAATGACCAAGCCCCATCATAAAAGGGCGGGGGTGGAAATAGACGACTGAGCACACCATGCTAATTGACAGCGCTGTCAACCCACTAATTCCGACAAATAGGGCCGTTTCTCGCTCCCGTCTTCTTCCCGTGAACCAGTGAAGAAGCACGATCACAGGTATAAAGAAAATCAGATATTCCGCGCTGAAAACGGCAAAATCAATCAGCCAGTCAGGCGTGCCAACAGGCGCGTTAATTTTAAGAAACAGGTTTTGATTGAAAACTTCAGTAATGTTATCCATTGCGTATCTAACCTTAGAGAAATTAAGATTAGATATTGACCATAAAAGATTAATTTAACCTTAACACTCAACTTTTTTACGTCTGTCGTCTCACTGGATATTTGCCAGTCATGCTGCTCGGGAGGTGCTGTAAAATTATATGACACCGAACTGAGCCCTGCAGCAGGGACATTACACTTCCCCCACCAGGCACTGTTCTGCATCCATCCCGTCGGGCCCATTCTGTAAAACTTCGGTGCGCGCGGATTTCGCCAAATCAGAATTTGCTTTAGCGGATCTTTAGTCTTGCTTTTATAGAGACCTTACAATGGCGAGGTTCAATCCCAAAATGCCATTTCTGATATTAAACCAATGTCCGCTCCTCGCTCAAAGCGAACATCCGTTTAGGGTTTAGCCCGTTTTGTTCCAAAGCGGACGTTCAAGTAAACATAGAAAACAGCACTATCACAATAGCTGTCCATGATACCAACGCTCTCCGGTGAACCATTCATCACGAGCCTCACTCCCATAGTATTCGAGCGTAATACCCAATTCCTGCACATTAGCTGGAAGAATGAGCCCCCGCTCAGCAGCCAGGCTGCGCTCTTTAATCAAAGCGGAGGCACCATTTTCAGAACGGTTTTCAGTAATAAAGCTTTGGTAATAGTCTTCTGATCGATAGAGACAGATTTCGCTTGTAAACATATCCGGAAGGCATATAACCGCAGTAATCCGAGGGGCTGTAATTCATACCAGCAGTTGCCGTTATAAGATTTGAACAAGCATTAATCATGGCTTGGGCGCAATCTGCTTTAGTTTTAAGTGTGCTGTACTTTCCCTGAACAAGATTAATCTCTACCGGAATTTTGAAATTCCAGTAATGCTCATCTTCTGAAAACACGCTTCGTTGAGGGTTATGAAATGTATCAGCCCAACGTTTAAGAGCTTTTAAGCGGCGTGGAATATTTCTGACTTTGGTTCGATGATCTCTGTTAAGCCGTCTGCTCATGAGTATTTCAATTTTCACCCTTTCAAATGATTTAGGCTGTGTGCAGCTAACCGTTAAGCATTAATATAAATCACCTTTCTCGAGTTGAAACGCCTTATGGTCGCTTTTCGCTCATAGCGGACTTTGAGCGCCGACTGTCCACCTTGTGCCAGAGGCGAACGTTGCAAACGAACTTCTATGTTAAATATTGGACGCCGTCACTGATGAAACATTATGTTAGGTTAACTAGCTAAAAATTAATCGAGGGTATCGAATGTTTAGCATTTCAGAAGTAGATAAAAGTGATTCTGATCTGGCCTTGCTGGTCAGCGAGCTCGATGCCTTTCTGAGCGAATTGTATCCTGCAGAAAGTAATCACTGCCTTGACCTTTCAACAGTAAGTGACGAGCAGCTCCGTTGCATCATTGTGCGTGATGAAGGGGGGATTCCGTCAGGTTGTGGTGCTTTACTCTTTCTGAAAGATGGCTCAGCTGAGATCAAGCGGGTTTATATTCGACCGGAATACCGGGGCAGAAAGCTGGGAGAGCAGATAGTCAGTACAATCGAGATAATTGCTTCGGAACAAAATTTGCCCTTATTACGGCTTGAAACAGGGATTCACCAGCAACCAGCGATAGCACTGTATCGCAGATGCGGTTACGAGATATGTGATGCATTTCCGCCGTATGAAGCAGATCCGTTGAGTGTTTTTATGTTTAAAGAGCTTCCTAAAATGGCGCCAGGAAAGAACGGAATAAATCGATAGTCGTTCGCCGCCAGGTTGTTATGTTTAAAGTGGCAGAACATCTCTATCGCTATCATTTTGACGTCCGCTCCTCGCTCATAGCGGACCTCCAGCTCAGCCAACTTTGTGCCAGAGACTCTATAAAAAATTGATGGTTCTTTTTATCAAGATGCTTACCGTTTCTCTGACGCCATTATCCAACCTGCTGGTCGCGCCACCACTGGGGCTGTATTTATTCACCCACACCGCTAATCGCGCTCAATAACCAACGCCACACCTTGCCCGCCACCCACGCATAGCGTCGCCAGACCTCGCATTAACTCGCGCTGTTGCAACGCATTGATCAGCGTCACCAGAATACGGCAACCGGACGCACCAATAGGATGGCCCAGTGCAATGGCACCGCCGTTAACGTTAACCCGATCAGGTTGCCAGCTAAGCGCAGAACCTACTGCTAACGCCTGTGCTGCAAAGGCTTCATTTGCCTCAATTAAATCAACCTGATCCAGCGTCCAGCCTGCCTGGTGGAGCGCTTTATATGTCGCTTGTACGGGGCCAATGCCCATGATTGCAGGATCAACGCCGGCCACGCCGCTGCCCGCTATGCGGGCCAGTATTGGCAAACCCAATGTGGCGGCGCGTGTCGCAGACATCAGCATTACGGCGGCCGCGCCATCATTCAGGCTGGACGCATTGCCCGCGGTGATGCTGCCATCATTTTTGAATGCCGGGCGCAGGCGTGCAAGCTGTTCGGCACTAGTGTCGGCGCGAGGCTGCTCATCATCGTGCACTATGAGCGGCTCGCCTTTTTTCTGCGGCACCGGTACCGGTGTAATTTCGTCACGGAACGCGCCCCGTTGCTGCGCAGCAATGGCTTTCTGCTGTGAGTGCAGCGCAAAGGCGTCCTGCGCTTCGCGGCTTATTTGGTAGTCTTCAGCCAGGGTCTCTGCTGTGATGCCCATGTGATAGTCATTAAACGCATCCCACAGCCCATCGTGAATCACGCTGTCCACCAACTGGCTGTGACCGAAGCGGCAGCCGTTACGTGCATCCGGGATCAAATAGGGCGACCGGCTCATGCTCTCCTGACCACCTGCAATGATGATCTCCGCTGCACCGCTTTGAATCGCCTGGGTAGCCTGAATCACCGCTTTCAAACCCGAGCCACAAACCATATTCAGCGTCGTGGCGGGCACGCTGTAAGGAATACCGGCGCCCACTGCAGCCTGACGCGCCGGGTTCTGGCCACAGCCAGCGGTCAGCACTTGTCCCATCAGCACCTCATCAATTAACGCTGGGGCTATTCCGGTTTTCGTCAGTAATGCGGCAATGACGGTCTGACCCAGCTCGGCCGCCGTTAACGCTGCCAGCCCGCCGTTGAAGCGGCCCACGGGCGTGCGCGTAGCGGCCACAATCACACAGTCATTCATCGTGCCTCCACGGTAAAGGGCATTTCACGTACGTCGTCGGCCACAATCAGGGTGCCGGCGGTTTTCGCCTTAATGTCTTCAATGCTCACGCCCGGCGCATATTCCCGCAGCACAAAAGTGCCGTCACGGATCTCCAGCCAGGCCAGCTCGGTGATCACCTTGTGTATACAACCCACGCCGGTCAGCGGCAGGGTGCAGGCATTCAGCAATTTGGATTCCCCCTGTTTGGAGGCGTGCGTCATCATCACGATGATGTTCTCCGCGCCAGCGACCAGGTCCATGGCGCCGCCCATGCCTTTCACCATCTTGCCCGGAATCATCCACGAAGCGATATTGCCGTTTACGTCGACTTCCAGCGCGCCAAGCACGGTAATATCCACATGGCCGCCACGAATCATGGCGAAAGACTGCGCGGAGTCAAAAATCGCAGCGCCTTTGCGCGCGGTAACGGTTTGTTTGCCTGCATTGATCATGTCTGCATCAAGCTGTGCTTCAGTTGGAAACGTACCCATGCCCAGCAAACCGTTTTCGGATTGCAACATGACGTCGATACCGTCCGGAATGAAATTGGCGACCAGCGTCGGCATGCCGATGCCCAGGTTGACATAATCACCATCACGCAGTTCCAGCGCCACGCGCTGCGCCATCTGTTCACGCGATAACATCTGCGCCTCCTGCTTTTACCGTGCGTTGTTCAATCCGTTTTTCAAAGCTGCCCTGAATCAGGCGATCAACATAGATGCCGGGCGTATGGATCGCCGCGGGGTCCAGTTCGCCAGGCGGCACAATTTCTTCCACTTCCACCACGGTAATGCGTCCCGCCGTGGCCATCAGCGGGTTGAAGTTCTGCGCCGTATGGCGATAGATTACATTGCCGTACCAGTCGGCTTTCCAGCCCTTAACGATAGCGAAATCGCCGCGAATGGCCGGCTCCAGAATATAATGGCGGCCGTCAAACTCACGCACCTCTTTGCCTTGTGCGACGGGCGTACCATAACCGGTGGCGGTATAAAATGCCGGAATGCCCGCACCACCTGCGCGCACTTTTTCGGCCAGCGTGCCTTGCGGCGTCAGGATCACCTCCAATTCACCACTCAGCATCTGCCGTTCAAACAGCGCATTTTCACCGACATACGACGCAATCATGGTTTTAATCTGCCGGTTCTCCAGCAACAGGCCAAGCCCAAAACCCTCGACACCGCAGTTGTTGGACACCACGGTTAACCCTTTCGTACCCTGATGATAAATCTGTGCAATCAGGTTTTCCGGAATACCACACAGGCCAAAACCGCCTGCCAGTACGATCATGTTGTCTTGCAGCCCCGCCAGTGCCTCCTGGTAACTTGCGACGCGTTTATCTAATCCTGCCATTGCCGGACTCTCCTCCATCAGACTCTGGTGGCATCTTCACGTCACAGAAATATTTTGTGAATTTTATTTTTATGAAGTATTGATTTGCTTTTTTTATTAATAAATTATTAAGTGCTATTTTTCATAAGGTTAAAAAGCCCGGAATGAAAATGACAATCAAACAGTTACGTGCGTTCTTAGCGGTGGCTCACACTTTGAACTTCGCCGCAGCGAGCGAGCGCTTGTCGCTTTCACAACCTGCGTTGAGCCTGGCGATTCGGGGGCTGGAGGAGGCGTTGGGTGGCCCATTATTAATGCGCACCACGCGTCATGTGTCGCTCACGCCTGAAGGCGAGGCCTTCTTCCCCATGGCGCGACGGCTGGTGGCGGACTGGGACAACGCAGAAGACGCGATGCATTCGCGCTTTACGCTTCAGCTAGGAAAAGTGGCGATTGCCGCCATGCCTTCGTTTGCTGGCAATCAGCTGCCAGAAGTGCTTAAAGCATTTCGACAGCGCTATCCCGGCGTCAACGTGGCGGTGCATGACGTGATCAATGAACGCGTTCTGGAAATGGTGCAGGAAGGGCGGGTGGAGATGGGCGTAGCGTTTGAGCCAGAACTGACGGAATCTCTTGACTTTACGCCCCTTGACTGCGATCGCTTTGTTGCCGTTGTCCCTGCCGACAGCCCTCTGACGCGAAATGCGCAGGTCAGCTGGCGGGAACTGTTGCAATTCGACTTCATCGCACTGCAACGTCCCTCGGCGGTGCGCCGTCTGCTTGAGCAGTCGTTGGCGCAGGCCGGGCGGCAGTTGGATGTGGCATTCGAGAGCCATCAACTGATTACCGTGGGAAAAATGGTGGCCAGTGGCTTAGGTGTGAGCGCCGTGCCTGCGCTATGCATTCAGCAGATGCGCGAGGTTGGCGCGGTTTGTCTTCCGTTGGTCGCGCCGACACTTGAGCGCAATGTGGGGATTTTGCGTTTGAAACAGCATCAGCTTTCTCATGCTGCCGCAACGTTGGCACAAACCATGACGGAAGCCTGCCGCTGGCCAACGTTGTGAACGTCGATACAGGTCAGGGTGCATGGCCACACCATCCGAATGCCTACCCGTACAACCAGGTAAAGCGAATCATGCCATGCAGTACTGTTGCGCTGCATCGTGACGATCCAGCGTAAACACCTGCAACGTTGTTTTCTCGCTGCTCAGGGTAAAAACAGCTGTTGCCAGCGTGTTTTCTTCATCCGGATCCTGTGGTGACAAACGATAAATGGGCAGCACCACATCATGTTGATCCGAGAGAATCGTTTTTGCCGACGCGCCGTCCAACTGCGTCTGTGTCTTCAGCCAGTGATTCAAGCGCTGCTGACGAGAGCCGGAGCTGTCAGTAATCACCTGTTCAGTGGTTTCAAGCTTTTCATGAATCAGGTGATTGGCATGGGCGAAGACATCGTTCAACTGCGTAACAGAGCAGCCAGAACCGGTTGCTTCTACGCTAAACAGGCGACTGTCGCCCCGTTGTCCTAACGTATGGTGAAACGCTCCCGCACGTGGCCCTGTTGTCAGGATAGCAATCGCCTCATCCAGGGTTGTCGCATTCAGGGCCGCACGCGCCAGGATCTGACGAGGAAGTCCCGCTGGGCGTTCCACCGCGCGAATGTTATTCACCGTGTTAACAATCCCTTTCTCATTCACGGCAAACGTGTGGCCGCAAATCGAACCAGGATAGGCGAAGCTGATGAATTTCAGGCCCTGATCTGGAACGAGGGTAACCATCGCACAGTCATCGCGTAGTTGCGGAAAACCGTCTTCGTTGTGGGCAATAATCCGTTCACCGTTCGCATTCCTTCCGGCCACCGTGGTGCAGCCATCGGAGGTGGACCGCACCAGATCGCCACGGCAGTTCCACGCAAAAACTTCATCAAGCGGTGCCTGCAATCCTTCAGCAAGTCCCTCTAGTTCCTGCCAGATAAGCGGGAACTGCTGCTGAACACGCTGGCGCATAGCCTGAGTCTGCTCAGACGCTTTCATCGCCGTCACGGTTTGCCACAGCGCCGTTAAAGTGAGTTTGTTATGCCAGGCCTCGCGGCCAAAATGACCGAGTTGCTGACCAATTGCAAAAGCGGAGCCGGCGATTGTGAGTGCTTTCATTGTTTTTATTCACTTCTGTTCAGGAGACATGTTGCAAAAATTCTTTGAGACGTGGATTACTGCTGGCGTTGAGCAGCATATCAGGTGAGCCATCTTCGGCAATGGTACCACCATCGATAAAGATTAAGCGCGAGGCCACATCGCGGGCAAAGCCAATTTCATGTGTGACGATGACCATGGTCATTCCTTCTTCAGCCAGAGAGCGCATGACTTTCAATACTTCATGGCGCAGTTCAGGGTCCAGTGCAGAGGTTGGTTCGTCAAACAACATCATTTTCGGCTTAACGGCCAGCGCCCGGGCAATGGCGACGCGCTGCTGCTGACCTCCCGAGAGTTCAGACGGGTAGTGATCGGCACGTTCGCGCAATCCGACACGATCCAGCAGCGCCATTGCCTGTTCACGTGCCGCGGCTTTGCTCTGCTTACGCACACGAATTGGGCCGAACATCACATTCTCCAGTGCTGTAAGATGCGGGAACAGATGAAACTGCTGAAACACCATCCCGGCTTCTCGGCGGATGTCACACTCATTGGCATGGGGATCCGTGATGTGTTTACCAGCAACCAGCAACGTCCCGGTGGTAATTTCTTCAAGCTTATTGATACAGCGCAAAAGCGTGGATTTGCCGGAACCGGAAGGGCCAATAATCACCACCACTTCTCCGGTCTCAATCTTTAAGTTGATATCGTGAAGGACCTGCGTTGCGCCAAAGTTTTTGGATACTGCGTTAAATTCAACGATGCTCATAGAATATGCATCCTTTTCTCCAGTTGCTTAAGCAGGAAGCTCAGGCACAACGTGACAGCCAGATAAATCATCGCCACGGCGGTCCATACCTCAAGTGCCCGGAAATTACCGGCAATAGTTTCCTGGCCCTGACGCGTTAATTCGGCCACGCCAATGACAATAAACAGTGAGGTATCTTTGATACTGATAATCCATTGATTGCCTAAGGCAGGGATCATACGGCGCAGCGCTAACGGCATAATGACATGCCACAACGTACTCCGCTGCGATAGCCCCATTGCCAGACTCGCTTCCTTGAAACCCTTGTTAATAGACAGAATGGCACCACGAGTGATTTCCGCAATATAGGCGCCCGAGTTGATGACAATGGTCACGATGGCTGCCGTAACCGGCTCAATACGAATCGGTAGCACCATCGGCAGGGCGAAATAAATAAACATCACCTGCACCATGATCGGGGTTCCACGAATCACTTCGACGAAAATCAGCGAAAGTGTTTTAGTTATCCTGCCGCCTAAGGCACGGCAGGTACCTGCCAGCAATCCAATAATAAAACCGCCCAACAATCCCGACAGTGAAATAATCAGCGTCAGTTGCAACCCCTGCAAAAGAATCGGTAACGATTCCCAAATATACTTACTTTCAAAATTCATAATTCGACCCATGGAGCAAAACGAGGCCGACTTACGCCGGCCTGGCAGGATTATTTCGGTTCTTTAGCAAACCATTTTACATAGATTTTGTTGTACGTACCGTCAGCACGCAGTGCCTTAAGGGCCGCATTGACTTTGGGTGTCAGAGGGCTGTTTTTCTGCATCGCAAAGCCGTACTGCTGAGGCAGAATGCTGTCGTTTTCACCGACGGCTTTAATCTTGCCATCGCCGGCAGTTTTTACGTAGTAGAGGACGTTCGGCGAGTCGTGCACAACCGCATCCAGATTACCGGCCTGTAAATCGAGATAAGCATTATCGATATTGGGGAATTCAACGTAGTCGGCCTTGTATTTGCCTTTCATAAATGTGGCGGCAGCCGTACCCTGTTTCAGGCCGACTTTTTTACCCACTAAATCGCTGAACTTCGTGATTGACGTGTTGTTGCTTTTGACGGCGATTAATAAATCTGCGTTGTAGTAGCCATCACTGAAATCGACGACCTGCTTGCGAGGTTCAGTGATTGTAATGTCCGCCATGGCAACGTCCAGGTTGCGCGACTGCAGGCCGGGAATTAATCCGCCAAAATCCATCGGCCGTAATTCATAGCTGACATTCATTTTTTTCGCGATGGCATTCCATAAATCAATATCGAAGCCAACATATTTATCGCCTTGTTTAAATTCAAAAGGCACAAAAGCCGTATCAACGCCGACCACTAATTTATCCTGCGCTGCCACAGCTAAGGTGGCGGAACAGGCGACCAGCGCGAATGCAATTTTTAACTTAGTAAATAATCCAGACATAATAACCCTCAGCGTCAGTGAAATAGCGTGCAGTACATGTCACCCGATGGTGTCCATCGGGATATAAAAAAGAGAATATTGATTATTCAGGACAGGTCAGAACGTGCCCTGATTAAACCTAAAGTTTACGCAGGAATAATGTGATCCTGCGTGTCGGGCACTGGCGTCTGCGCGCCGTTCATTACCATCGAAAGAAAACTGTAATAGCCATTAATACCTATCAGATCGACCACGCCTTTTTCGCCCCATAACTCGATGGCCTGCTGCCAGGTGATATCACTGACGTTTTGCTGCTGATGTAACTGCTGGCAGAAAGCGTAAATGATCGCTTCATCCGGCTTTAAATCCGTGGGCGGGCGTTTTTCATTGATGGCCTGCACAGCCGCCGCTGAAATCCCCTTTTCACGCGCTATGGGGGCGTGAATGGCCCACTCAACAGGCTGCGACCAGTGCCGTGCCGTCATCAAAATCGCCAGCTCAGACAAGCGCTGACCCAGCGCACTACGATAGCGAAGATATTCCCCGATGCGTTGTGCGTGGGCCATCAGTTCGGGACTGCGTAACAGCGGTTCAAAGGGTGGGAGCAGTGCGCCACGCGGACCGTTGATAATCTCTTCAGCCAGGACGCGCTGTTCATCGCTCCACTCATGTGCCTGCAGCGGCGGTAAACGGTTCATCATAATCTGGCGGTCTCTTCACGAATCACGGTATTCAGCGTATCTACCACAAAATCAAGCTGGGGGGGCGTCACAATAAACGGTGGGGCGATTAAAATATGATCGCCATACTGACCGTCCAGCGTGCCGCCCATGGGATAGACCATCAATCCGCGCGCCATACAGTTCGCTTTGATGGCCGCGTGAAGTTTCAGGCCCGGATCGAATGGCGTTTTATCTGCTTTATCAGAGACCAGTTCAACGCCCGCAAACAGACCACGACCGCGTGTATCGCCCACGTAGGGTAATTCGCCTAAGACGTTACGCAGGGCGTTTTGCAGATAAGCACCTTGCTGTTTTACCGCCTCCAGGAGATTATCGCGTTCAATCACGTGCTGAACAGCCAGTGCGGCTGACGCCGCAGTAGCGTGACAAATATAGGTATGACCGTGCTGGAACAGCCCGCTACCCGCCTGAATCGCTGACACAATTTTCTCACTTGCCAGCACAGCCCCAATGGGTTGATAACCGCCGCCCAGACCTTTGGCGATGGTCACCAAATCGGGCACCACATCATCTTGTTCAAACGCATAGAGCGTGCCGGTGCGGCCCATTCCACACATCACTTCATCGGCGATATAGAGAATGCCGTATTTATCACACAGGCGGCGCACGCCTTTCAGATAGCCGGGCGTTGGCGGTGTGGCACCGGTGGTCGCCCCGACGACCGTTTCCGCGCAAAAACCTATTATGGTTTCCGGGCCAGCCTCAATAATGGCCTGTTCAAGCTCGTTCAGCAGGCGTTCGGTGTACTGCTGCTGAGTTTCATCCGCGAGGCGATCGCGATATTCGTTACAGGCGGAAACCCGAATCACGTCGATAAGCAAAGGCGCAAACTGGCGGCGACGCCATTCATTGCCGCCTACGGCCAGCGCACCCAGCGTGTTGCCATGATAACTTTGCTTACGGGCAATAAACTTCGTGCGTGACGTCTGGCCGATTTCTACAAAATACTGACGGGCCAGCTTGAGAGCTGTCTCAACAGCTTCCGAACCGCCGGAGACAAAATAGGCATAGTTGAGATCACCCGGCGCGTGACGCGTCAGGTGGTCGGCAAGCTGTTCGACAGTATCACTGGTGAAAAAACTGGTATGAGCATAAGCCAACTGATCGATCTGGCGATGCATTGCGGCCAGAACATCTGGGTGTGCGTGTCCTAAACAGGAAACGGCGGCCCCCCCGCAGGCGTCGAGATACTGTTTACCGTTCGTATCATAAATGTACGCGCCTTGCGCGCGCGCCGCCACCTTGGGCGTGCTGCGCAAACTACGGTGGATGATATGGCTCATTGCTGGATCCTGCTCCTGAATACGCTGTATAGACTCTGCGCATCTTGCAGGATTCATTTGAATCACGTCAATGAAATAATGATTCAAATGTATTCTATTTTCTTATGACCGAGCCCTTTGTCTCGTGCTGTCAGGATTTGCCCTGTACCACATAAGCGCCCGATTCCATTAAATAGCGCTCTGCATTTTCGATTTTAGCCACCGCATCGCGGCCGTGACGTGCGACCAGCATGGCCAGCAGGCACTCTGCCAGCCCCATGCCAGAAACGACGGAAGGGAAAAAAGACGGGCTGTCGATAGAAAACAGCATTTTACAGTCGGCGGCCTGGGCCAGCGGCGAAACCAGCGAATCGGTTATGGCAATGATCTTTGCGCCCGCCTGTTGTGCGGCCTGCAACACGGCCAGAGATTCGCGAGAATAGGGGGCAAAGCTGATGAGCAACACACAATCGCGTGACGTAAATTCCCGGGTGAAGACTTCGATGTTACTCGCCAGCCCATCGATCAGTGACACGTTGCGATGAAACAGGCGATAAACATAGAACAGCGACCAGGCGATCGGGAAGCTTGCACGGAAACCGCAAACGTAGACATTCTCGGCCGCATCCAACAGGGACACGGACTGCTCCATCATCGGCCGATTCTCGTTATGCGTAAATTCCAGATTGCTCTGGTGAGCCTGAAACATCTCACTATAGAGTTGAGACTGCGGACCCGATGCTATGAGCTTCTCCGCCCTGGATACATATGTATCATTGCGCAAGCCAATATCATCAATGAATGCGTCTTTCAGCTCACCCCAACCGCTGTAACCCAGCCGTTTTGCCAGACGAAGCAGGGTGGCAGGTTTAACGCCAGCCTGAAGAGCAAAGGTGCGCATCGATTGGACGACCAGTTCATTGGTATGCTGCAGCACATATTCCGCAGCGCGTTGCAGTTCCGCAGACAACGTATTGAACTCGCTGAGAATGTTTTCCCTTGGATTCATAATCACTTTTCACAGGCAGTAAGGTTCAGGTATCTAAACACATTTGTTAACGAGACTCTATACAGGTAAAAATCGCCTCAAATGGTATCGTCTGCTGACTAACGACAGGTGAAGCTCCCCGGTCACCTGAAGATTTATCTCATCACCAGGCGATCCATTATTTTTCCGGACAACGCCGGCGAACAGACGAATTACGTGTTGTGCAGGGAACAGAAGCGCTGTCTGTATCCGTCAGCGGGCAGGCTGTATAAAAATGTGTCTTGACGGTTTCGGGCTGGCGCAACTGGCTGAGAACGTTGTATCAGAGCACCTGCAGAAAGGAACGCTGGTTGAAGTACTGGCCGACTGGCAGCCGCCGTCGGTTCCTGTCACGCTGCTTTATCCACATCAGCGCTTTCTTTCTCCTGCCGTGCGCGCATTTGCAGACTGGATAGATGAAATATTCATATGATCTGTCTGCAAATGCGCGTTATAGGCATCCGGTATAGGCGAAAAGTCATCGTCAGAGGTTACAAGATTAGATCCTCAAGCCGACTTTTTAACTTATGGCGCGCATAGCGCCCTCGCTTTTTTGCTTCTGTTGTGTAGATAAAATGCGCGTCTGTGGAGGAGGATGGGGGCATTTTTTTCAGGCGGGCTGAACCATGATGGTTGCTGCTGCTCCGCCAGAAAAAAGGCTATTCGTGATTCAGGAAAATATTTCCCATCGAATCAACGCGTTGAAATCAAGTAATTAAGCTCGGATCGTTCCAGAGACGAAATCCTCCCTCGAATGCCAGTGTGTTGTCGCCTTTCCGGCACTTTGGCGGGAGTGAGTCAAGTTCATCTACGTTTCCTCCGCCTAAAACCACGTAGTCAGGCTGCAACGCGGTGGTCAGCATTTCCACCACGTCAAAAACCCGCGCCTGCCATTTTTTGTTCCCCTTTTTTACCCGGTAGGCTTCACCTACGTAGTGTTCGTAGCTATTGCCTTTGCGATAAGGTAAGTGAGCGATCTCCATGGGCTGAGCGACGTTTTCGATGATCATCGCAGCCCCTAGTCCCGTGCCAAGACCGAGGAACAGCATGCGTCCGCCCTGATAGGAACCCAGCGCCTGCATCAGGGCGTCGTTGACGATACGAACAGGGCAGCCAAACGCGCCTGCATAGTCAAACCCCACCCAGCCCTCACCGAGGTTGGCGGGCTCCCGAATGGGTTTATTGTCCGCGACGGGACCCGGAAATCCCATCGCGATCACATCATAGGACATGCCTTCAGCCAGGGTCTTAACCGCGGCAACCATGTCTGCGGCCGACATGTTTTTTCCACTATCTGCCTTCTTTTTTACCCCGCCAGTGCTGGAGAGGATCTTCACATGGCTTCCGCCGATGTCGATGGACAAAACAACATGATCTTTCTTTTTTTTAGTTTGCCGCGTCATTGGTAATTCTCCATAGGCTCAAACGGGATCGACCCAGCCGCCGGGGGGCATAAAGTCCGCCATAGCGGCAGGCCCCCAGGTTCCTGGTTTGTAGGCAGGTGGAACGGTTTTATCCTTCAGTACGGGTTCGACGATTTTCCAGGCCAGCTCTGCTGCATCCTGCCTGGTGAAAAGCTGACGATCGCCCGCCATGGCATCGCCAATCAGCCGCTCGTAGGGCGCCATATCGCCCAGACCATCGTCCAGCGCGGTGAGTTCGACCGCTTCACCCCGCATCTTTTCGCCGGACGCCTTGCGTCTCGCGCCAATGCCGATCGTAATATCCGGACCGAGGCGAAAGCGAATATAGTTGGCGGGCTCGTCGGTAATTTCATCGAAAAGGGTAACCGGCGGTCGCCTGAAGCGCACAACCACTTCCGTGGCATGCGCGGGTAAATTTTTCCCAGCACGGATATAGAAGGGAACGCCACTCCAGCGCCATGTTGTAATCTGAAAGCGAACCGCAGCAAAGGTCTCCGTCGGAGAAGACGCGGCGACACCCGGTTCATCGGTATAGCCTTCAAACTGACCCCGAACCACGTCATCGTCTGACAGCGGCGGCATGGCCTTTAACACCTGGACTTTCTCATCAACCAGATCGTCGGATGCGCCGGAGGAGGGCGGTTCCATGGCAAGTAACAGAAGCACATTAACCAGGTGATTCTGGATCACGTCACGGATGCAGCCAACTTCGTCATAGAATTTGCCGCGTCCCTTGATGCCGAAGTCCTCAGCCATGGTGATCTGAACGCTTTCGATATGTTCGCGATTCCATATGGGTTCAAGGAAGCTGTTCGCAAAGCGAAAGTAGAGGAGGTTCTGGATAGCCTCCTTGCCCAGAAAGTGGTCGATACGGAAAATCGCGTCCTCATCGAAAACCTTGTGCAGCACCTCGTTCAGCTGCTTTGCCGAAGCGAGATCGCGGCCAAACGGCTTTTCCACCATAAGTCGGGCGTTTTTCGCGATACCGGCCTCTGCCAGCCCCCCCGCAACCGTTTCGAACAGGGAGGGGGGAATGGCAAGGTAGTAGAGCGGGTTATGATGACCGGCAAGCGCCTCGCGCAGCCCGTCGAATGTTGACTGAGATCGATAATCGCCTGAAACGTAGGAAAGCCTGTCCGCCAGTGTGGCAAAGACCGCCTGATCGACCACATCGACATGTTTTTCAACCGCCTCTTTTGCACGCGCGATCAACTGGTCACGCGTCCAGTCTTCAAATGCAACACCGATAATGGGCGTACTAAGTGTTTTACGCTTCACCATTGCATAGAGAGAAGGGAAGATCATCTTGTAGGCAAGATCGCCGGTGACACCGAACACTACCAGCACATCTGATCGTTGCTGCGCCATCGCTGTGTACCTCCGCGTTACCTGGTTTTTTCCAAATGGCCGCCGAAGGCGTGCCGCATGGCTGAGAGGACTTTTTCGGCAAACAGTGCTTCGCCACGAGAAGAGAAACGCCCGAAAAGAGCAGACGCGAGAACCGGAGCAGGAACGCCCGTGTCGACAGCCGCCTGCAATGTCCAGCGCCCTTCACCGGAATCAGACACGCGGCCATCATAATGGTTGAGATTCGGGTCCTGTTTCAACGCTTCAGCTGTCAGATCCAGCAGCCAGGAGCCGATCACCGAACCATGTCGCCATACCTCTGTAACGGCGGGAAGGTTGATATCAAAACGATAATATTGCGGACTGGAAAGGGGCGCGGTTTCCGCATCAGCCTCCCGCTCGCCGGTTCCGCTATTGGCGGCCTTTAAAATGTTCAGGCCTTCGGCATAGGCGGCCATGACACCATATTCAATGCCATTATGTACCATCTTGACGAAGTGTCCGGCGCCTGCTGGCCCGCAATGAAGATAACCTCTCGGCGCCGTGCCCAGGGCCGCATCTTCCGCAATGTTCTGACCGGCACCGGGCGCAAGCGACGCAAAAATCGGGTCCAGGCGCTTCACGGCCGCCTGCGGGCCGCCAATCATCAGGGAGTAGCCACGCTCGAGGCCCCAAACGCCACCCGATGTGCCGACGTCGATATAGTCGATTCCGAGAGGTGAAAATTCCCCGGCGATATCGATAGCTTCACGGTAAAAGGAGTTGCCCCCATCGATAATAGCGTCGCCCTTATTCAGCGCTGCTGCGAACTCCCGCGCAATCTTTGGTGTTATCGCCGCGGGGAGCATGAGCCAGACCGCGCGCGGCGCCTCCAGCTTCGCAATCAGATCGCCAGGGGATAACGCGCCGGTTGCGCCTTCTTTAACCAGTGCGTCAACGTTATCGGCGTTCACGTCGTAAACGACGCATTCGTGGCCCTGTTTAAGAAGCCGACGTACCATGTTGGCGCCCATGCGGCCGAGACCTACCATTCCAATCTGCATATCATTCTCCATTGCCAATGCGGGTTTGATCGTTCGGTTCATTTACGACGTGAACGGTAAAATCGGTGTTTTCCCAATGTTCAACGTCAGGCCAGTAAAAGGTAAAGACAACACGGGTTCCTGCGGTTTCGTGCTGTACAGGCAGGTCCACGTAATAGGTTCCAAGCCCCGAAGAGCGCGCCGGGGAGTCAGAAACGGTAGCCCAGTCATCCGTACTCCAGTGCACCAGGGCGTTCGCTTCCGTTTCCAGCCTCAGTTGCTTCCCGACAGGAAGGGAGGACACGCGGTTGTTAAAGCGCCATATGCGCAAATGCGATCCGGTCTGATTCCTGATATAGCGTTCAACGCCTTGGGGTGGCATATCGAAGACCGCGCCATCGCGAAGCGATCGCAGCAGTTTAATGTGTTCGGAATGTGCCCAGACAAGCGGCATGGCGCTACCGGAAGGACGCCCGAAGAACAGCGCCTTATCGGGAATATCGGGGCCGTCCCATACCTGTTCCGGTAACAGCCCGCCCGAGCCTGCCGATTTTTCCAGCGTGGCCAGGAGCGCCTCAGCCGCGTCGTGCCTGCCCGCTGCCAGCTCGTAATGCGCGCGTTCGCCCGCCAGCAGAGGCCATGGACGCCCCTGGCCGATACCGTCGAACGGCGCGCCGTCTGCGTGTTCGCCATAGCCATCACCGGTGTACCGATACCACAATGGCCCCTGGGGTAAATCGACCCGAAGACTGTGGTCAATAGCCTTTATCGTATCAAGGATGTGCGGGTCGTCCGCTGCACGCAGGCCGAAACGCACCAGTGCCAGGGCATCCGGGCTCAGCACATCAGCGGTCGGCAGAAGCGCCCGATCCGGTGTTTGGTTGCGAATCTCGGTATTGCCGGATGCGCTGACCTCATCCGTTGCGCCCGACGGCGCGATGCGGACATAGTGACCGGAAATGCCAATCGAGGTGCAAAAATGGGGATCCCCGGCAAAGGTCCATTTTTCAATCTGCTCATTCCAGCAGTCTGCGGTTTCTCGCAGGTGGTTTGCCGCCGCTTCATCTCCGTCTATCGAAAGCAGATCCGCGGCGGCAAGCAGTGCAGCGATCTCGACCGCCAGGGTAAACGGACTGTAGCCTGAGTCTTCCTCCCAGCGGTCCTCCGCGGTCGCCGGGCCGTTGGTCAAAATGTAGCAGGCCGCGCGGCGTAGCATAGGCATAAAGCGTTTCTGCGCTTTATTGTCGAGATAGCCGAGTCTGCGCAGCATATCCATAAGCAGAAGGGGAAATGCACACTCATCCATCTGGATGCCTGGCCAGTAGGGTTTTCCATCCAGCCACAGGTTCTGTGGCCACCGCCCGGAGGGCTCCTGAACACGACGGAGATATTCCAGAATGGCGAGTGCCTGGTCGGCGTCGCCTGCGGCCAGGAAACCCCCTGCCGTTTCGACCAGGTCTCGCGGCCAGACCAGATGATAGCCGCCAAGATCGTCATCGCCCTTCGAAAATCCCCAGGGTATCGTCAGGCTCGCGACAACGGCGCCGGGACAATCAGCGGCTCTGTGCGAGGCCAGTACCGCCGTTGAAACCCGGTATGTATTGACGCCGTTTCGCGCTTCTTGATCGAGTGGAATGAGCCTGTCCTGCCACGCTTGCCAGTTGCGAATATACCCATCGCGCGCTTTATCTAAGCCCGCGTTAAGACTGGCCGTTGCCGCCGCTGCGGCCTCGGATTCCGTTTGGCCGAAACCAATAGCCAGCGTGGCTTCACTGTAGGCGCTGGTGAACGCCAGCTCTCCGGCAAGCGCGACATTGCCATCGTCTGCCCGCCGGTATTGGTTCACAAGGCGTCCCTGTTCTTTAAGCTGCTGCCAGCCGTCTGACATACCGACAAACCCGGCGCTCATTGCCGTCCAGGGGATGTCGCAGACGAGCGCCAGATAGCGGGAGCGGCCGGTGGCGAAAAGCACTGGCTTATCGTTAAATTCGCCGATCCAGGCGGCGTTCATTTGTCCGGCATTCACCAGATGGGGAGCGAGCAGTGCGGTGACGGTGTAATCCTCAACGTTCCCCTTCAACGCGGTGAAACGGACCCGCTGCAGCACACAGTCACGGGCCGGATCCGTAATGATGTCCTTCTCAAGCCTGTAGAGGCCGTCACGCGCCGTGTTGGTGATGGTGAAGGCCGGAATGCCTGGCGAGTGGGTACGGGTTTCAGTCAGGCAGTCGCGCTTTTCTTCGGAGAAATAACCTTCAGGCCCCGTGATAACGAAGACGCAATCGCGGGTACAGGCGCTGTCAACGCGTGGATAATAGATTTCGTTGAGAACGCCGTGGCTCAAGGTGAACCAGACGCGCGAGTCTGATGAAAGGGCCGTGCCGATTCCGCTCTTGGCACTCGATGTCCATCGGGCTTCAATTCCTGGCCTTCCCGGGGCGGCGTCAACGCCTGCGCGTAATGGCGGGTCGTCATGCTTCATGCACGTTTGCAACGGGACGGCGTCGCTGTCAGCGTTTGACATTTTTAGGATACCTTGGCGGTCTGCGTAGAAAATCTAGACGACGACGTTGCGGAGTAAATCCTGGCTTCATGCGGCGACTTTTCTGTACCGGGGCAACCCGGTTCACCTTGCGCCTGAGCAATATAGAACCAAACTCCAAGATTTATATAGCGCTGATAGTGTGTTGAATCAACCATCCCTATCAGCGCAGCAACACCGAAAATTATTCACGACAAGACGACTTTTCGCCGCTCACCTTCATCCGCACATGAACGTCTTCCTCACTGACTCATTAACCGCCGCGACCCGCTCCCCTTCATCGCGCGGACACTAAACCCGCGCCCCATCTCTGGGTAGCCAGGGCGACGATGCGCCTTGCTTCAGACGAACCCGACTGATGCCCGGCAGCGCAAGAACGTGCGTCCTTATAGCACCGCTCTCTCGTCTGGATTTTCAGCTAAACGCATGAAATAAAATCATTTAAAGGGCTTTGCCCGACTACGTCGGGCGTACGGCGCTGAGCCGCATCTTTGCACTTATCGCTGTAGTCCTGGTCAGGCTAAAGGTCTGGCTCAACGATCGCTTTGTGCCCGTAGCGGACGTGATAGCAGGGTAGGTCAGATATCTAATGTACAAGGCCCGATCGGGCAAGGCAGCGTGAAATACCCTGTGGCCAGCTACGTTGAGCCTGGCAGGTAAATCGACAGTGCGCCCCTGCGTAATGTCTTTTTTTGCAATGTCTAAAAGCAGAAAACTTACATCGTGTTACGAGATAAACCCCATCGCCAAAGGTGACTGTATGGCACAGCCGAAGATGACAGATGCTGATTACATCTTGCTGGCCAACTTCCGCACGGAACTACGCAGATTTATTGCCTTTAGTGATAGTCAGGCACGCAATGTGAGATTGACACCACAGCAACATCAGGCGCCACTGACTATTTGGGTAGCGCGAGAAGCAACGGCAACGGTGGGTTAAGTTGCAGAGCGGCTGATTTTAAAACCGCACAGCGCGTCTGGGCTGATTAGCCGCCTGCAGGACGCCGGACTCATCACTCGCCAGGCCGATGAATCGATTGACACCTCAGGCGGAAGCCTTGCTTGAGGCGCGCGCTGGCGCATATCAAAGCGCTCAAAACGCCAAAACCTTTGCAGGTAGAACGGGTCGGTGAGCTTGATGGCTGACAGCGCTGGATCTGTCAGCCGCGGTTAGCGTAAACAATCGATATATTTTTGCGCCGACTGCTTCACCACACTGCTGGCATCGGCAATAATATCGCGCCCTTCAAATGCGCTGTAAAGTTTCCTGAAATCATAGGGTTGAAGTCGATTGACGATCGCAGTGATTGTCGCGGCGGGTAAAGGAAGCATATTGGGATAACTCCACATAAAAGAGACTGCGTTTGACCCTGCGCTAACCTGCACGATATCACCAGACAGCACGATGCCATCCTCCTTTGCCCAGTGCAGCACGGTTCCACCTTCAAAGTGTCCTCCCAGACGTAACAGTGTCACATCAGGCATGAGGGTTTTTGTCTCACCTTCCCATAACCGCAGATAGGGGCTGTCACGCATAATCCACTCGCTGTCACTGGCGTGCAGGTAAATCGGCGCATCAAAGACCGCTGCCCAGTCTTGCATGGTGCTGTAGTAATGAGGATGAGAAACCGCAATCGCGCTGATGCCGCCCAGGGCGCGAACGATGTCAATCGTGGCATCGTCAAGATCGGGAATGCAGTCCCAAAGTACGTTGCCCTGCGCGCCCTTTACAAGAAAGGCCCGCTGGCCAATAGCAAATTCAGGAACCGTTTGCAGGCTGAATAATCCCTTTTCCAGCTGAGACCATTTATTACTGTGGGCCGCATGCAACGCCTCAGGTGAAATCCACTGTTGTCCTGTTGCCGGGACATACTGACGTTCGTCCTCACAGATTTTACAGCGATCAATGTGAACATCCTGCTGTTGATATGACGTGCCGCACGTGAGGCAAATTTTGATCATCCTGCGCTCTCCCTTAACCCTTTCAGATTAATTTTAGAGCCTGTATCAGGTGCAGGTTTCAATTTGTGCCATAGGGCGTGAAGGACAATTAATGGCTGTAGACCAAAAAATGGACGTTGTTGATGTAAAACTGCGCCACCTGGGTCATGCCAAGACGCTCGTGCGCCTGAATTGATCGACGATTATCAGCCTGGATAAACAGCACCGGGGCCTTAGTACCGTAGTGACTGCGCAGTTCATCGTACAGACGCAGCAGCAGGCCCTGACCGCGGGCCCGGGTGCTGATGCAGGCCGGGCCATAAATCCAGCACTGCTTCCCGGGCGGCCAGGCGCGCAACATGGCGTTCACCACCTCCGGGCCTTGCCGGAATGATGAGGTGCTAAATAACACGCCGGCAATCCCTGCCGCACACTGCGCGACTGCCACTATGGCGCCGGGGTGATTCAGCATGCCGGCAACTTTTTCGGCGGGGAAATCGCCATTCAGCGTGCCGCCATTGCCCGCTGCGTTTTCCTGAAGCAGTGCCGTGATGCCTGCCAGGTCATGCGTCGTTGCTTGCCGGACGAGATAGTTATCCGGGGTAGGCATAATGCGATACTCCCTTAAAGATGATGCCGCCGTCCGGTTTTACGGGGTATTGCGGCGGTACAATGCCCACTCATCTATGCGCTCTCCCGAAGGCAAGGTACAGTATCCCTCTTCGCCAGCCGCTGTTTTCACGCTGTCAATTTTGCCGCCGACAGCAAGGCAATGTTGGGATGCAGGATTAGCCAGCTGTGATGTCGATGTTTCACGCGGTGAGGGTGAGGACAGACAGCCAGAGAGCAGCAGAGAGAGTAAAATCGGTAAAAAGGTTCTCATATAACCTGCTTGTTGTTGAAGAGCGCATTCACATGCTATCCGGATTTATCGGGTAAATCATTATAGCCACTCAAAAGGAGAAGGATGATGTCTGACAAACCGTTAAAAATCGTCACGCTGCTGGGAAGCCTGAGGCAAGGCTCGTACAACGCCATGATCGCGCGTGCACTCCCACAGCTGGCGCCAGAGGGGATGACCATAGATGCACTGCCATCCATTCGGGATATTCCACTGTACGATGCGGATCTTCAGCAAGAAGAGGGATTCCCCGCCACGGTTGACACGCTGGCTGCACGTATTCGCGAGGCTGATGGCGTTATTATCGTCACACCCGAATATAACTACTCCGTGCCTGGCGGTTTAAAGAATGTCATTGACTGGTTATCTCGCGTACCGAATCAACCTTTGGCGGGAAAACCGGTGGCGATTCAAACCAGCTCCATGGGCGCTATTGGTGGAGCACGTTGTCAGTATCACCTGCGTCAGATTCTGGTATTTCTCGATGCCATGGTGCTGAACAAGCCGGAATTTATGGGTGGGGCGATCCAGAATAAAGTCGATGAGCAGGCCGGGAAGGTGATTGAGCAGGGCACGCTGGAACATCTGGCAAAACAGTTAGCCGCGTTCAGTGATTTTATTCGCAGGGTAAGCGAGGGGTGATTTAAGTTAATCCTCTGAGAAGAACCACGCTCTGCAAAAAGCGTGGTTCTTAAATTGTCGATTAACGAAGTAAAGACAGCATAGTCTGAGGTACCTGATTGGCCTGGGCCAGTACCGACGAGCCCGCCTGCTGCAGAATCTGCGCGCGTGACATGTTCGACACTTCCGTCGCATAGTCCGCATCCTGGATACGGCTTCGTGCTGCAGTCAGGTTAGTCACGGTGTTATTCAGGTTACTGATTGTAGACTCAAAGCGGTTCTGAGATGCACCCAGCAGGCTGCGCTGACTGTCGACGGCCTTGATGGCTTTATCGATATCCGCCAGTGGGGTGCTGCCTGATGCGGTGCCACCACTACCGCCGGTTACGGCACCCTTCAGCACGTCAAAACCAATAGCCGCAGTGCTACGGGCGGTTCCGTTAACTGTCTGGCCAGTGGTCACGCTGGTATTCTGCACGGTGCCTGACGAGGCGTTACCGGCCGCAGCAAGATCGAAGCTGTCACTGGAACTCAGAGTGATACCGATAGTCTGGCCATCCTGCGCACCGACCTGGAAATTGTAAGTGCTGCTACCCGATCCTGTGTTGAGGACTTTCAGACCGTTGAAATCTGTCTGCTTGGTATCGCGGTCAATCTCCTGCATACGCTGGTTAACTTCAGCCTGGATTGAGTCAATATCAGATGCTGAGTTGGAGCTGTTCTGAGCCTGAACAGTCAGGTCACGGACACGCTGCAGGTTGTTGTTTATTTCATCCAGTGCACCTTCAGCCGTCTGAGACAATGAAATACCGTCATTGGCGTTACGTGCGGCAACCGTCAGGCCGTCAATATTCGATGTGAAACGGTTAGCAATCGCTTCACCGGCCGCGTCATCTTTGGCGCTGTTGATACGCAGGCCTGATGACAGGCGCTCGATAGCCGTACCCAATGATGACTGTGACTTATTCAGGTTGTTTTGAGTAATTAACGACAGAACGTTTGTGTTGATCACTGACATGGTAAATTCCTTCTTATAGAAACGTATTATTTACGCCTTATTATTATCGAGCTGACTACGCCAAACTTTAATGAAAAGACGCCAGTTAAGATTAATTAGTGAATGGTTTTTTTTACAGGGCGGTGAAGTTGTAAATACAGAAAAAACTCAGAAAAAAGTTATTATAAGCACACACAAACCTCAATCAGAAGAATAACTTTTTAAAGGTTAAAAACCTTTTGTTACAGCATTTATCATCAAAAAGCACAGATGATTAAATATTTACATTATTAGCCGCATGGTATGATGAGTCATGTTTTTTCTGTAACACAGCCTCTCATTAAGGAAATTACATTAACTCTCCCTAATTAAAAAGTAAGATATATCATTATCCGGCATTACGATGATAATAATTATTTTTTTACATTTCCCCACAAGAAAGACAGACGTCCGTAGTCAAGAAAATTGCTGGCAGCGTTAAAACCAGTTTGTCATGAAAAACGACGGGAGTTCAGCCTTGGCTCTCATGCCCGGGGACATCGGTTAGCGGACGGGTAATAATGTTGAACGGGTTTCTCGTGTTCAGCTTAAGCAGAGAAGGGACGAACGGGGAACCGGTCTGGGAAAAGACAACATCAAACGGCAGCGCGCTGATGGCAAGGTGTACCATCAGCGCGGAAGATAAAAATTTCGGCCAAACCAGAATTACATTTTTGCGAACTGTGCAGAGAGGTAATCCCCCGTCTGCGTCATTGAAGACACCAGCGTACTCAGATTGGTGAACTCCGTTTTATACTGCGCCATGACCGCGGTGATCTGATCATTAACGTTGTTATATTGATCAGACAACTGTTTTAGCGAGGTATTAATCCCTGTCGTCGCGTTTGATACCGTGCCGTTGCTGGCTAACATATCATTGAGTCTGTTGGTCACCTGCGTCGCGAACCCCGTAGTTTTGCCATCACCGGTCAGAAAACTTAAAACATCTGCAGGCTGATTGGTTAAGGCGGCATTCAGCTTGGTGCTGTCTACCGTCAGGTCACCTTTATCGTCCTGGGTAATGCCGAGTTGTGAGAGTACCTGAATGCTTCCGCTACCCTGAGGATCGGAAAACTGGCTGCGCAGGCTGGTCTGGATATTCATTAACGTATTATCCCCCAGCAGATCGCCATTATCGGTACTTGGCGCCTGGCCTTCCTGCACGGGTGTATAATTTGTCTGATCTGCAATGGTCTTTTGCAGGGAATTATAGGCATCAACGTACGTCTGAATCGCCGTCGCCATAGGCGTGGTATCCGTGGCGATAGATAAGGTTTCAGGGGAACCGCTGTTAACTTTATTCAGATTCAGTGTGACCCCTTCAGGCGCATCGGTGACGATGTTGCTGCTGCGCGTGATAGACAAACCGTTTATCTTCAACTGAGCATCCTGAGCAGCAACCTGCTGTGTCATGCCGTTATTACTGCCGCCACTGCTGTAACTGATATACTGTGACAGCGTCGAGTCATTGGTGCTGACGGTCATCGCATTCGCGGTACCACTATCACGTGCGGTCAGGGACAAATAGTAGGTGTTATCGTTTGCCATAATCACGCTGGCATTAACGCTACCTTGCTGCTTGTTAATTGCATCACGGATATCTGTCAGGCTGGTCTGATCCTGGTTTAAGGTCACGGTCAGCGGCGATTTCTGCCCAGACTGGCTGATGGTAATCGTACGTGATGCCATGCTGCTGTCACCGAGATCGGTACTTTCGCTGCTGGCGGACTTAGAAAGCAGAGACTGCGCGGCGGCGAGCTGATCGACCTCAACGGAATAGTTTCCGGCTGCGGCACCGCTGGCAAGCGTGGCAGTAAAGGCGGTATTTGAGCTGGTGACTTTGGTTGTGGCAATGCTCGAGGCATTTTCCAGCGCAGAGGCGGCCGTTTGCAATTTCGACATTGAACTCTGAACCACGCCCCAGGCCGTCAGCTGCGCATTATAAGACGCCTGCTGATTAGTAATCGGTGTCAGTTGCGCCTGCTCAGCTGACTGTAAATTATCATATAACGTGTTGAGGTCGAGGTTAGTACCAGCGCCAAGTGTGCTTATGCTTGCCATATTCTTGTCCTGATGAAGTGACACCAGAATTAAAAATACAATGCATTAATCAGGGGTTTTTCTGATTTTAAATGTTGTTGCAAATCGGTTTATTGTCATTACTTAACCATCAATTTTCTGTTAAGGAGGTAAAAAATTGTTAACGCAATAACAATTTGAAATTCTTCCGGGGCGGTTAATTTGGCTTTTGAATAATCTACATCGGTGCCGTCTGCAAACACATCAGCGATTAATCAGTCATTTAGCCAGCATCCTCTACCTTAAGCCAAATTCATTTTTCCTAATCATCATGGCTCAGTTATTCACTCTGCTTATCCTGTTTTAACCACGATCGACGACAAATTGATGCAAAAAACGGAAAAATACTTAATGCAAATTATGCGGTGTCCTGAAAATATCCGTCGCTAATCAATGCGTTTACAACCGGGCCAGAAAGGTGGATGACTGCTTTTTATTGCGTATTCTTCCCTGTTTCCGGTAAAAAATATTTTCGCTGCGCGTTAAGTTTACGATTGTTACATCCATTTACGGCAGCGATCGAAACGTTAACAAAGGTGCACGTTGAAGCACATATCGCAAAGCGGAGCCCAACCCGATGTCAGGGCGCAGGGCGACGTGAAGAGGTGCATATTAATGCGTCGGCTTTATACCTGTCGGGAAAAACGTGCGTCAAAAAGGAAGGGGATGTTTACCGCCTGTCTGACGATCGCACTGAATTCAGGATGCTCGGGATTGAGAAGATAATTCGATTCCACGGGCGAAAGGGCACTGGGCACGCGCAGTGCGACCGATCCCCCGCTTTGTATCCAGGCATCACCAAATAAACGCAGCGCTGCAGGCGCTTCCGGTGCGGCCCAGTCGTCAGGCAGTTGCTTGATATCAATCCATTCAATCAGCCTGTCGGGAACGTCAATGCTCATGAGGGTAAAAAAGTCCAGCACGCTGGCGCTTTGCAGATGGATAAGCGTCTCCAGCATGGTGAGGGAAGCAGTTTCAGAAGTGTAGACCATCGATACGCCGACGCTGTTCCAGCGTCCGCCGCCTTCACGGGCACCAAAACCGCTCCAGGCCGACCCCAGATAGCGCGTTTTGGTCATGCGATAGAGCTTCAAGAATACACACCGTGTTCAAGCCGGGTAATGAGTTTCAGCACTTCATAAGCACCGGTTTCTGACGCAACCAGATCGGCCGGTTTTTTATTGCCTAAGGCGCGCGCAGGCTCATTGAGCCACTGCCGTGCCTTTTCTTTATCACCCTCAAACAGCTCAACCGCACGATCCATCACGCGAATAAAACGCACCAGCCGTTCGCTCTGCTCCGCAGTAAAGCGGCTTTTAACGCCGCGGGTGAAGGTTGAGCCCGCAATGCCGGTCATACGGCGCAGTTCTGCCTGAGAGATTTGCGCCCAGGTGACAATGCGACTGGCTACCGTGCCGTCCAGACCATCATCGATTTGATCCATCAGCATCACGCCGTCAGCACTGCTCAGGCCAGCAAATTGCCATAGACGATCCGGTTCTGCAGCGGATACGGGTAAAGTGAACTGTTTCATCATCACCTCCATTTGGTTGTTCTATTATAGCCAAATGGTGATATCGTTCAATCAGTTATTGATGCACTGTCATCATAAGAAAATAAAGTCGTTTTATCATTTCTCTGGCTGCAGACAGAGAAACGAAGTTATACCGCCTTGACGGTCAGCGCCGGGGCTGACAAGAAAACGTAAAGCGTGGCTGAAAACAAAGGAAAAACGGCTACGAACGACGCATTTAGCTGGACGTCATTACAGGTACACCATGGTCAGTGTGGCTTCTACAGGCAGGGCATCATTTTTTAATATGGCAAGATTTTTACCCAAGGCAACTCTTATCGATGACTGTGTTATATTGCCGCTCTTAAACGCAGGTACTGGGCTCAACCGATAGGGACTATCCGTTATGAAACGACACGATATTAATTCTTCCTCCCTTTTCCGCAGTGCGGGATTCGACCCGACGTCAGGCGTACTGGAACTTGAATACCGCAATGGCACCTGCCGTCGCTGGCTTGCCGTGCCTGCTCATACCTATCAGGGATTCTGTGCTGCCCTCGATCAGGACGCTTTTTTCCGCGAAAGTATCGACAACCGTTTCTTCTCCATGTATCAAAAGAGTGATGCCTAAGCGCATTGCTGAAGCCCTGAAAACATTGACCGCCGTCACCGTTTTCAGGGCATTGACGTGGCAGGGATAACCAGACACATTCGGGTCTGCCTGTTGCTGGCTGCCAGTATTATCCCTGCAGGCTGATCTTTCTGTCTGCGCAGTGAGGTAACGATGAAAAAATCGCTTATCCGCGTTTTTTTAAGTTTAGTCACCCGCATGGCTGTGGTACTCGTTGCACTGACAGGAATAACGGTTGCCGCCGAAAACATTCCCTCGTCCGCGCGCTCCGCTGAGCAACCCTGCTGTGGTCCCGTCACGCCTGCCGCTCAGGCGATCCTCACCGTGCTTGATCGGTCGGACGTTGAGCATTTATGGCTCAATCATCATCACGTCAACTGGGAAACCGGTCAGCCTGACAAGCCGGATGACTATTCAGGCCCCGGCAATCATACTCACTGCAGTGCGTTTGCGGCGGCCATGGGGGCCCGGCTGGGTGTGTATATGCTCAGGCCACCAGAGCACAGCCAGATATTGCTGGCAAGCGCGCAGACACGCTGGTTCGACAGTCAGGAAGGGCGTCAGGCGGGCTGGATTAGGGCGGCCGATGCACTACATGCACAGCAGCTTGCTAACCAGGGAATGCTGGTCGTGATTTCCTATGAAAGCCCCGATAAGCACAGGCCTGGCCATATCGTTATTGTCCGACCTTCATTAATTACGCTGGCGAGATTGCGCGCAGAGGGGCCTTACATCACCCAGGCCGGAACCCATAACCTGCTTGTCGGCAATGCAGCCACTGCGTTTGCGGGCCACCCGGGCGCCTGGCCTGACGGCGTGAAGTTTTTTGCGCACGCATTACGGCAATGACGCCGGGAGAGATGCGAGGCCAGTTTAGCCTGTGGTGTAAACGGCCTGGAACAGTAGCGTTCTGCCCGCCATTTTTACGCCCGAATCTGAATCCCTTCGGTGATGATGTGCTGGACACTCTTCACCGTTTGTTCAAAAAACACAGGATCGCTGAGTGTTTTACCGGTAATCGCCTCAACCTGTACCCCAAAATCTGCGTAATGCTGAGTGGTGGCCCACAGCATAAAAATCAACTGCATCGGATCGATGGGTGCGATCAACTCATCTTTAATCCAGCCGCGAATCACGTCCGATTTATCCTCCACCAGCGTTTTCAGGCTGCCGCCCAGCTCCTGTTTCAGCAGCGGTGCGCCCTGAACCATCTCCAGACAAAATAATCTTGAGGCCTGAGGATGGTCACGGGAGACGCAAAGCTTCAGACGAATATATTCCCGTATTGCTTCCAGAGGATGCTGATCGGACTGCAGTGCTTTAAGCGGTGCCAGCCAGATATCCAGCAGCCCTTTGAGCACCGCAATGTATAAATCTTCTTTCGAGGGAAAGTAGTAGAACAGATTGGTTTTCGAGACATCCGCGCGTTCAGCAACCTGCTCAAGACGGGTGCCGTGAAAGCCATACAGTGAGAAGAATTCCAGTGCAGCGGCCATGATAGCGCCACGTTTGGCAGCAACCGCTCGCGAACGTCGCGTCACAGATTTCGATGGCGTTTTCGCGGCGAGGTTTTCTCCGGCGTCAGAACCCGGGTTTTCGGACAATGGCTTCACAACATTTCCCTGATACACACAACAAGGCCAAAAGCATAACAAATAGGCATTAAGGCGACTATCGTCATACGCGTTATTTAAAAACACAACCTGATGACAACCCAGCACAACCAATATTTAACAAAACTGCACCATTTGCGCTCAACTCTGCCTGATTAACGTGCAGTTATTTTTGAGTAAATGGTCTGTTTTAGACCATTTACTCCATTATAAATCTACACAATCCCATAACATTCTGTTTTAAATGACTTTTTAAAAACTGGCATCCGCTTTGCAAATATCCTTACGTCAGGAGATTTCAGCACGGTGCAACAGGAACCCGCAGGACGCACTTAAGCCGCGCAGAGATTTTCGCAAGCCCTTGTTGTCGTCCCAATTATTTTCAATCGAGGTGAGCTATGAAAATCGGTGTCTTTATTCCTATCGGTAACAACGGTTGGCTAATTTCAGAAACTGCGCCGCAGTACAAGCCAACCTTCGAACTGAATAAAACCATTGTGCAGAAAGCAGAGCACTACCATTTCGACTTCGCGCTCTCGATGATCAAACTGCGAGGCTTCGGCGGTAAAACGGAATTCTGGGAACACAACATGGAGTCATTCACGTTGATGGCCGGTCTGGCCGCCGTAACGTCCCGCATTCAGCTCTACGCCACCGCCGCCACCCTGGTCATGCCACCGGCAATCGTTGCGCGCATGGCTGCCACAATTGACTCCATCTCCAACGGCCGGTTCGGCGTGAACGTGGTAACCGGCTGGCAGAAACCGGAATACGAACAAATGGGCATGTGGCCTGGCGATGACTATTTTACCCGCCGCTACGATTACCTGACCGAATATGTCAGCGTACTGCGCGATCTGTGGGGAACAGGGCACTGCACGCTTGACGGCGAATTTTTCAAAATGGATGACTGTCGCGTCAGTCCACGCCCGCAAAGCGAAATGAAAGTCATCTGCGCCGGACAAAGTGACGCCGGCATGGCGTTTTCCGCCAAACACGCCGATTTTAACTTCTGCTTTGGCAAAGGCGTCAACACGCCAACCGCTTTTGCACCTACCGCAGCCCGCATGAAAACAGCGGCTGACGCTGAAAACCGTGACGTGTCCTCTTACGTGTTGTTCATGGTGATTGCCGATGAAACCGACGAGGCCGCGCGCGCCAAATGGGAGCTGTACAAAGCCGGTGCTGATGCGGAAGCCCTGTCATGGCTCACCGACCAGAGCAGTAAAGATACCCGCTCCGGCAGCGATACCAATGTTCGCCAGATGGCCGATCCCACGTCAGCGGTCAACATCAACATGGGGACGCTGGTCGGCTCCTGGGCCAGCGTCGCCAGAATGCTTGATGAGATCGATACGGTTCCCGGTGCGGGCGGCGTATTGCTGACCTTTGACGATTTCGTCGAAGGCATTGAAAACTTTGGTCGTTACATCCAGCCGTTAATGAAAACGCGCCAGCACATCGGCATTGAGCAGAAAGAGGTCGCATGATGAACATTGTTGAAAATCAAACCGTGGTTCGCCGCGCGCCCGATAATGCTGGCGAGGAAAGGGTGCTGGCCGCGCGTCCTGAAGCCATTGGTTTCACCCCGCAGCAGACGGCGCTTATTGTGGTGGATATGCAAAACGCTTACGCCTCGCAGGGCGGTTATCTTGATCTGGCAGGCTTTGACGTGTCTGCCACCGCGCCGGTCATTGCCAATATCAAAGTGGCGATTGCCGCTGCTCGCGCGGCAGGCATTAAAGTGATTTTTTTCCAGAACGGCTGGGACAATCAGTATGTTGAAGCCGGGGGGGCGGGCTCGCCCAACTTCCATAAATCCAATGCGCTGAAAACAATGCGCAAACGTCCCGAGCTGATGGGCAAACTGCTGGCGAAAGGGGACTGGGATTACGATCTGGTCGATGAACTGCAACCCCAGCCGGGCGATATTGTGCTGCCAAAACCACGCTACAGCGGCTTCTTTAATACCCAGTTGGATAGCCTGCTGCGCAGCTACGGCATTCATCATCTGGTTTTCACCGGCATCGCCACCAACGTGTGCGTCGAATCCACCTTGCGTGACGGCTTCTTTCTGGAATATTTTGGCGTCGTACTGGAAGACGCGACACACCAGGCGGGCCCCGAGTTTGCGCAAAAAGCCGCAATTTATAACATCGAAACGTTTTTTGGTTGGGTCTCCAGCGTAAGCCACTTCTGCGACGCGGTGGGTTACAAAACTGAACAAAACGCGGCCTGACCGCTTGTGAAAAGGACAATGAACGATGCCTAAACGCGCCATTATTCCAGCCGGCAGCGGTGTTCCGCTGGCGCCATTTGTTCCCGGTACGCTTGCCGATGGGGTCCTGTACGTTTCCGGTACTTTGCCTTTTGATAAAGACAACAACGTCGTACATGTGGGCGATGCGGCAGCACAAACCCGCCATGTACTGGAGATCATCAAAAGCGTGATCGAAACCGCAGGCGGCAGCATGGATGACGTCACCATGAACTCGATTTTTATCACCGACTGGGCGAATTACGGGGCAGTGAATCAGGTCTATGCGGAGTATTTCCCGGGTGAAAAACCGGCAAGGTTCTGCATTCAGTGTGGGCTGGTGAAACCGGATGCGTTGATCGAAATCGCATCGATTGCCCACCTTGGCAAATAATCTGTTCGGTGATGTATTTCATCTGAGGAAACAGTATGTATTACAAGGTATTGGGTCAGCAAAACGCTGATGCAGAAACCGTCGTGCTCTCCTCGGGTCTCGGCGGTTCCGGGGGATTCTGGCAGCCTCAGCTGGCGATGCTCTCGGCGCATTTTCGGGTGGTGGTCTATGACCAGTACGGCACCGGCGCCAGTCAGGGTAGCGTACCCGCCGGTTACCGGATGGAGGATATGGCCGATGAGCTGGCAGGCTTACTTAACGCGCTGAATATCAGCCGCTGTCATCTGGTCGGTCACGCACTGGGCGGCATTATGGGTCTGCATCTTGCCCTGCGTTATCCCGCGCTGCTGCAAAGTCTGGTGGTAATTAATGGCTGGACAGTCCTTAACAGCCAGACGCGCCGCTGCTTCGACGTCCGTCGGAACCTGCTGCTTAACAGCGGCGTAGATGCCTACGTGCAGGCGCAGCCGCTGTTTCTGTACCCGGGTGACTGGCTTTCTGAACATGAAGCTTTCCTGCAGGAAGAGCGCCAGCATCAGGTGGCGAACTTTCAGGGGATGGAAAACCTGCTGCATCGCCTGCAGGCGCTGATGGACTCCGATCTGACCACCTCGCTCAAAGGCGTCATCGCGCCGACCCTGGCGTTGAGCGCTAAAGATGATTTGCTGGTGCCCTGGTCCTGTTCAGCCGATCTCGCCTCGCGTCTTCCCCATGGCGAGCACCTGCAAATGGGCTACGGCGGACATGCCATGAGCGTAACGGACCCCGATACGTTTAACCCGATTTTACTGGACTGGCTGCAGCGGCAGGCTTCGCATCCATCCGGAACACCGTCTGATTTCATACCTGTGGAGATGCCATGACCGAAGCATTAACCGCCAGCGCGCTGGCCACGTTGTTCACCGAAGCCCGCACCCATAACGGCTGGCTGAATAAACCGGTAACAGGCGAACAACTGAAAACGATTTACGAACTGGCGCGCATGGGGCCGACCTCGGCGAACTGCAGCCCGGTGCGCATCGTATTTATTCAGAGCCAGGAAGCGAAACAACAACTGGCGCCGGCACTTTCCAGTGGCAATCTGAAGAAAACGATGACCGCTCCGGTGACGGCGATTATTGCCTGGGATCCGGAATTCTATGAGCTGCTGCCTGAACTGTTTCCGTCCGGCGATGCCCGTTCATGGTTCACCTCCAGCCCACAGCTGGCACAGGATACCGCGTTCCGCAACAGCAGTTTACAGGCTGCGTATCTGATTATGGCCTGTCGCGCGATCGGCCTGGATACCGGACCGATGTCCGGTTTCGACAATGCCAAAGTTGATGAAACCTTTCTGGCGCAGGAAGGCTGGAAATCGAATTTTCTGATTAACATTGGTTACGGCGACAGCAGCAAAGTCTATCCACGCGCACCGCGCCTGGACTTTGACCGCGCCTGTCGCGTGCTGTAAGCATCACCGATCATGACTGAGGACACGAGCATGCAATCAACCCTGAACGCCACACTGCCCGAGACCGACATGCCCCTTGCTGAAAAAGAGGCTGCCGTTGAGAAACAGGAATACCGCAATGCCATGGCGCGCCTCGGCTCTGCCGTCAATATCATCACCACTGACGGCCCCGGCGGTCGGGCAGGTTTCACCGCCTCTGCTGTGTGCAGCGTCACCGATACGCCACCGACACTGCTGGTGTGCCTGAACCGTTCTGCGTCGGTACATCCGGCGTTTATACAAAATCAGGTGCTGTGCGTAAACACGCTGGCCGACAGCCACGAATCACTTTCTAATTTATTCGGCGGAAAAACGCCGATGGAACAACGCTTCGACGCCGCCGAATGGACAGATCTCGCCACCGGCTCCCCGATCCTCACTAACGCGCTGGTGTCATTTGACTGCAAGGTCACGCAGATCACCCGGGTCGGTACCCACGATATTATGTTTTGTGAAGTTGTTGCACTCCGTTGCAACGATGACTGCCACGGACTGGCGTATTTCGACCGACGCTATCATCCGCTGATGCGTCAGATAGCCTGTTAACTCAATCCGCATTCAACTTAGTAAGGATCGTACATGGCACATTCCTGGTTTCCGCAATGGCGTAAAAGAGAAGGTAATCTGGATGGCGCGGTGATCGCGCCGGATGAACGGCTACCGTTTGGCGCGACGGTGATCATGGGACTGCAACACACGGTGGCGATGTTTGGCGCCACGGTACTCATGCCATTGCTGATGGGGTTTGACGCCAATATGGCGATCCTGATGTCGGGCATCGGCACGCTGCTGTTCTTCCTGGTCGTAGGCGGGCGCGTGCCGAGTTATCTCGGTTCCAGTGCTGCATTTGTCGGGTTAGTAATTGCCGTGACCGGCTACAGCGGCCACGGCACGAACCCGAATATCGGCGTTGCGCTCGGCGGGATTATCGCCTGTGGCCTGATTTACATGCTGATCGGTTTTGTGGTCATGGCGGTCGGCACGCGCTGGATTGAGCGCCTGATGCCGCCGGTGGTGACCGGCGCGGTAGTCATGGCGATTGGACTCAATCTGGCGCCGATTGCCATAAACAGCGTATCCGCTTCATCGTTTGACAGCTGGATGGCGGTGATGACGGTGCTGTGTATCGGATCGGTGGCGGTGTTTACACGCGGTCTGGTACAGCGACTGTTACTGTTGCTGGGTCTGGTGGCGGCGTACCTGATTTATATGGCGATCACCAACGGCCTCGGGCTGGGCACGCCGGTGAATTTCAGCGCCGTGGCGCAGGCGCCCTGGTTCGGCGTGCCCACCGTCACTACGCCGGTATTCAGCACGCACGCTATGCTGATGATTGCGCCGGTGGCGGTGATCCTGGTTGCGGAAAACCTTGGCCACATTAAAGCCGTGGCGGGGATGACCGGTAAAAATCTCGATCCCTACATGGGCCGCGCCTTTATCGGGGATGGCCTGGCGACCTTGCTTTCGGCTTCGGCGGGCGGCACCGGCGTGACAACCTATGCCGAAAATATCGGCGTCATGGCCGTCACTAAAATTTACTCCACGCTGATTTTTGTCGCCGCCGCAATCATGGCCATTGTGTTGGGTTTTTCGCCTAAATTTGGTGCCTTGATCCACACCATTCCTGGCCCGGTGCTCGGCGGAGCATCCATCGTGGTATTTGGCTTGATTGCCGTAGCTGGCGCCCGCATTTGGGTACAAAACCACGTTGATTTGGGCCTGAATGGCAATCTCATCATGGTGGCAGTTACGCTGGTACTGGGCGCGGGCAACTTCACCCTGAGCCTGGGCGGCTTCAGCATGGGCGGCATCGGCACCGCGACCTTTGGGGCGATTTTACTCAATGCTTTCCTGAGCCGCAGCAAAATGGCAAAGACGCCGGCTGAGATTGAGGCAGCCACAGAAGCGGCGCTGAGAGAGCCGTAACCTTTTATTGCTTCGTCTGTCGTCAGTGGGTGTTAAGGGTGCCTGGTGATCGTTTCACAACACTAACCAGGCATTTTTCACCGCCTTTTTGCGCCTGACATATTATCTTTTCCTATGCATTCCCCCGCAAACTGGGCTGATTTTCGCCCTGATCCCTGAATTAACGTGGGTGCCATAACCTTTTCATCTGACTATAGCCTGCGGTTATATCCTCCAACTAAACAAGCATTCGTCACCTTTTGAAGCGCATGAAATAGTGGGTTCAGAAACTTACCTTTGTCTGAAACGAGAAATATCATGCTAATTCCACAACCCTATTTACTTTTTCTTGGCGATGTCACCGATCCACTCGCGGCGAAAACGGCGCGCGGTATTCATATCTGGCGGCCGGAGCAGTGCGTGGGCGAAATTAAACTCCCGGGCTGTACTGTCAGCCTGGGTCTGGATGAACTTGACATCATCAGCGCCAAAGCACGCGGCGCGAAAACGCTGGTGCTCGGTACTGCTAACGCAGGGGGCTATCTGCCAGAACACTGGCTGGATACGGTGAAAAGTGCCATCAAAGCAGGCATGAACGTTGCCAGCGGACTGCATCACCGTCTGGTGGACGAGCCCGAACTGGTGACGCTTGCCCAGACGTTTGGTGTTGAGCTTTTTGACTTACGCCATATGCGTCCGACGCTGAGCGTTGGCAGTGGTAAGAAGCGGACAGGCAAACGGATACTGACTGTTGGCACCGACTGCTCCGTGGGCAAGATGTACACCTCACTGGCGCTGGAAGCGGCGATGCGTGAGCGCGGAATGAAAGCGGATTTTCGCGCTACAGGTCAGACAGGGATTCTGGTGGCGGGCGAAGGGATTGCCGTGGATGCGGTCATCGCGGATTTTATTGCCGGTGCGGCCGAAGCGCTGTCACCCGCGAATGATGAGGATCATTGGGACATCGTTGAAGGGCAGGGGTCACTGTTCCACCCCTCTTACGCAGGCGTCAGTATGGGGCTCATGCACGGTGCGCAACCTCACTGGTTGGTGATGTGCCATGAAATGGGGCGCCCCCATATGCGCCATTTACCTCATCAGCCAATGGTCAGCCTGAAAGACTGCGTTGAAGCCAATCTGCGCGCTGCCCAGGTGACCAGCGCGTCCGTCCAGCTGGCGGGGTTTGCCATTAACACCTCAAATTACACGGAAGACGAAGCGCGCGCCTATTGCGCCGAAGTCAGCGCAGAGTTTGGTTTACCGGCTACGGATCCTGTGCGTTTTGGCATCGACGAGATCGCCGCACTGCTTCAGGCGCGGGGGTGAAATGAGACAGTTGCAGATTGACGTGGTGGAACTGCCGCTGGCACGGCCCTTTGCTATTTCGCGCGGTACGCGTACCGCCGTCACGGTTATCCGGGTCACGCTGGAGCAAAACGGTTTCATTGGGCGAGGCGAATGTACGCCCACGGCGCGCTACGATGAAACGCCAGACAGCGTTCAGGCCGAGCTTGAGGCAGTGCGCGCTGACGTTGAAGCCGGCCTGAGCCGTCATGATCTGCAACACCGCTTACCCGCCGGTTCCGCGCGCAACGTGCTGGACTGTGCGCTGTGGCGACTGGATGCCGCCCGCGCCAGTCAAACGCTATGGCAGAAAAGTGCACGTCCTCAGCCACGCTCGGTGATCACGGCGGAAACCCTCAGCCTCGATACGCTGGAAAATATGGCGCTGGCGGCGGCGGATGCCGTATCGCGTGGCGCCATCCTGCTCAAAATTAAGCTCAATCGTGATGCGGTTCTGGAAAAGGTGGCGGCCATTCGCGCTGCGGCACCGCGCGCCACGCTGATTATCGACGCTAATGAGGCCTGGTCGGGAATGGACCTGGAAAGCCTGCTGGCCGCACTTCAGGGCTATAACATTGCTATGGTCGAGCAACCGCTTCCCGCCGGTCAGGATCAGGACCTGCAACGTTTTCATCATCCGGTTCCCGTTTGTGCTGATGAGAGTTGCCATACGCGCGAGGATATTGCCGGACTGCGGAACCGCTACGAGATGATCAACATCAAGCTGGATAAGTGCGGTGGCCTGACGGAAGCGCTGGCGATGGTAGAAGAAGCACAAAAGCAGAATATGCGCATCATGGTCGGCTGCATGCTGGGCTCATCACTGGCGATGGAAGCCGCATTGCCGGTGGCGGTTAACGCAGAGCACGTCGATTTAGATGGCCCTATCTGGCTTGCTGCCGACAGTTCTCCTTTTTTGACCTACTCCGAAGGCCGTATCTGGCTATAACTCTACGAGGCGACGATGACGGACACACGACTCACTTCTTCTGCCAACAGTGCCGCCGGTTCATCACCCGTGCTTGATATTCGGGATCTCAGCGTCTCATTTCGTGGGCGCAGCGGCGAGAATCAGGCACTAAAAGGCATCAGTTTTGCCATTAATCCGGGCGAAATTGTCGCCGTAGTGGGTGAGAGTGGCTCAGGGAAATCAGTCACTTCTTTGGCCGTAATGGGCTTACTGGCGAACAGCGGCCGTATCGATCGCGGCAGCATGCAGTTTCGCGATCGTGGCGGAAAAGTACATGCGCTGGAAACACTGGATGAAAATCAGCGCCGCACGTTGCGTGGTCGTGAAATGGCGATGATCTTTCAGGAGCCCATGACCTCGCTGAATCCGGTGCTGCGCGTCGATGACCAGCTCACTGAAGCGTTACGCGATCATCAACAGTGCGACAAGAAAGAAGCGCATGCGCGCGTGCGTGAATTGCTTCGACAGGTGCGTATTGCCGATGTGGATCGTGTCATGAAAAGCTATCCGCACGCGCTCTCAGGCGGTATGCGCCAGCGGGTGATGATTGCGCAGGCGCTGGCCTGTGATCCGCAACTTCTGATTGCTGACGAACCTACAACGGCGCTGGATGTTACCGTGCAGGCGCGCATTCTGCACATTCTGCGTGAGCTGCAACGCGAGAAACAGATGGCGGTGCTGTTTATCACTCACGATATGGGCGTCGTGGCTGAAATCGCCGATCGTGTCGTGGTCATGCTGCGTGGCGAAGTCGTCGAACAGGGCAGCGTCGCAGCGGTTTTTGCCGCCCCGCAGCACCCGTATACCCAGGCTTTGCTGGCGGCGGTGCCGAGACTGGGCGACATGCGCGAATATGCGTGGCCGCAACGCTTTCCGCTGCTCGGCACACAGAATACCGTCGAAAATGAACAGCATACCGCGCGCTACGACACCGCGCCGTTGCTCGATGTGCGTGGGTTGAAAGTCTACTATCCCATCCGCAGCGGCATCTTTTCGACGCTCACGCATCATGTCCATGCGGTTGAGCAGATTGATTTCAGTCTGTGGCCAGGTGAAACCCTGGCGATCGTGGGCGAAAGCGGCTGCGGCAAATCGACGACCGGCCGTGCGCTGATGCGCCTGATCAACAGTGACGCCGAAAGCATTCACTTCGAAGGGAAAGAAATCTCTCACCTGAAAGAGGCAGCATTCCAGCCGCTCCGCCGTGAAATTCAGATGGTGTTTCAGGATCCCTACGCCTCACTGAACCCTCGGCTTACCGTGGGTTTCACCATTGCCGAGCCCTTGCTGTTACATGGCATGGTGTCCTCACTGGAACAGGCTTCGCCACAGATAGATGCGTTGCTGAAGAGCGTTGGTCTGCTGCCCGAGCACGCGCGTCGGTATCCACATGAATTTTCAGGTGGTCAGCGCCAGCGTATTGCCATTGCCCGCGCCATGGCCCTGAAGCCCAAAGTGATTATTGCTGATGAAGCGGTATCGGCCCTTGACGTCTCCATTCAGGCGCAGGTGGTGAACCTGATGATGGATCTGCAGCAGCAAACGGGCGTGGCGTGGATTTTCATCTCTCACGATATGGCGGTCGTCGAGCGCATTGCCAACCGTGTGGCGGTGATGTACCTCGGCCAGATTGTGGAGCTTGGGCCGCGTCAGTCGGTATTTAATCAGCCGCAACATCCTTATACCCAACGCCTGCTGGCCTCCGTGCCGGTGGCGGATCCCGAGAACCGTCAGCCCCGTATTATCGATGACAGCGAAATCCCTTCGCCGTTAAGAAAAGTGGGCGAAACGGTCACTAAACCCCGTTATCGACAGGTTGCGCCTCAGCACTGGGTCGCTGACGGCATTGCATTGCGATAATTCAACGACCAGGAGATTTTTATGAAAACGCTGTTTCGCCGTACTTCACTCGCCCTCGCATTGACGACGACGCTGGTCATGACTGCACAGGCACAGGATCTGCGTATTTCAATGTATGCCGATATTACGGGGCTGGATCCGCACGATACCTCAGACAATGTCAGCTATTCGGTGCAGAGTGGTATCTTTGAACGACTGTTTCAGTTCGATCCACACATGAAGCTCCAGCCCTGGCTGGCCACCGGTTATACCTCAAATGAAAATGCAACGGAGTTTACGCTGACGTTGCGCAAAGGCGTCACCTTCCAGGATGGCACACCTTTTGATGCGGAAGCCGTCAAAGCCAACCTTGATCGCCTGGCAGACCAGAAAAAAGGGCTAAAGCGTAACAGCCTGTACAAAATGATCGATAAGGTTACGGTGCTGGCACCCGATCAGGTAAAAATCGATCTTAACCAGTCGTTTGGTGCCTTTATTAACACGCTGGCACATCCTTCGGCAGTGATGTGGAGCCCGTCCATTCTCAAGCAATATCCAGACGAAGCCCAACTCCGGTTGCATCCTGTGGGTACCGGTCCGTTTAAATTTGTTGACTGGACACCGGGCAAAGCGGTCACGCTGGCGAAGTATGACGGTTACTGGCAGCAGGGATGGCCAAAAGTCGATCATGTTATCTTCTCACCCAGCCCGGAAGATGCAACACGCGTAGCCGCGTTGAAGTCGGGTCAGGTTGACGCAATCTGGCCATTGCCTTCGGATCTGATTGCTGCCGTGAAGCAAGACAGCAACCTCTCTGTTCAGCGCGATCCCAGCATTTATCTTTATTACATGGCGATTAATACGCAGCACAAGCCACTGGCAGATGTTCGCGTGCGTCAGGCAATCAACTATGCGATTGACCGTAATCTGTGGCTGAAGGTGGCTTTTGCCGGTTTAGGTAAACCTGCCACATCCGCCATGCCCGAAGGTGTCCAGTTTTATCAGAAACAAAACGATCCTGATTATCACTATGCGCCGGATAAAGCCAAAGCGCTGCTGAAAGCGGCGGGCTATCCGAATGGTCTGGATCTCAAACTCTGGGTTACGAATGCAACGGCCAGCGTGCGCGCCGCTCAGGTACTGAAAGCGCAGCTGGGCACGGTGGGCATTCGTGCCACGGTAACTCCGATGGATTCCGGCACGCGCAACGCTAAGTTATGGGGCGTACAGGACCCGAAAAAGGCGGAATTTGACCTGTACTATGGTGGCTGGTCGACGTCCACAGGCGATGCCGACTGGGCGCTGCGTCCGCTGTTTGCCACCGAATCCTGGGTACCCACCTCCTACAATGTCTCCTATTTCAGCAATCCTGATGTAGACAAAGCCATTGCCGCCGGGCTGGCAACGGCCGATCCGGCAAAGCGTGGTATCGCCTATGCGCAAGCACAGAAACTCATATGGCAGGATTCACCGGTGGCATTCCTTGGTACGCCAGACAATCTCGTTGGCAAACGCCGCACCCTGAATGGTGTTTCCATGCTGCCTGATGGCAATTTGCTCTTCACTCAGGCGTCGTTTAAATAAGACGCGGATTGCTCTCACGTCCCTTTCTCTCGCAGGGCAAAAGGACGTGAGGGCACCCGTCACAGTGCATTTCAAGGAATGGCATGTTTGCATACATCCTTCGCCGATTACTGGAGATGATCCCGGTTTTGCTGGTGGTCTCGCTGCTGGTTTTCGGTTTTATCAAGCTGCTGCCGGGCGACCCGGCGCGCATCTATGCTGGACCGGATGCGCCCATTGAGGCGGTTGAAGCGGCGCGTCAGCACCTTGGGCTTAACGATTCGCTGCCACAGCAGTACGTCCACTGGATCGATAGCCTGTTACACGGCGATCTTGGCACCACCTACCGCACCCAGCAACCGGTGCTGCAGGTGATTAAACAGGGCTTCATGCCAACGCTTTGGCTCGCCTTAGCGGGGTTTGCCTGGTCCGTGATTCTCGGCCTCGTACTTGGCGTTCTCGCGGCACTGAAGCGAGGAAAATGGCAAGACTGGACGCTGATGAGCATGGCGGTGGGCGGTATCTCAATGCCTGCTTTCTGGCTGGGTCTGTTGCTGATCCAGTTCGTCGCGATGCCTTTTGGGCTGTTCTCAGTCAGCGGTTTCAACAAAGCCAGTGATATTGTCCTGCCCGCCATCACGCTGGGTTCGTCAGTGGCGGCAGTGATGGCTCGGTTTACCCGCTCAGCCTTCCTGGAGGTGGCGCAGGAAGATTACGTGCGGACCGCCAAAGCCAAAGGACTGCGTAACCGCCTCGTGACGTGGAAACATGTGATGCGTAATGCACTCATTCCGGTGATTACCATGCTCGGTTTGCAGTTCGGTTTTCTGCTGGGCGGCTCCATCGTCGTGGAGAGCGTCTTCAACTGGCCGGGATTAGGCTGGTTGTTGATTGAGTCGATAAAAGCGCAGGATCAGCCGGTTATTCAGGCGCTGGTGATGCTGTTCGTGTTTGAATTTATTGTCATTAATCTGCTGGTCGATCTGCTTTACGCGGTCGTCAATCCGGCGATTCGTCTGCGACAGGAGCCGAGATGAGTATTCAATCGCTGACTGAAAACCCGCCTCAGGTCATCCGTTCGCCGTGGCGCGATTTCCTGCATGCCTTTGTGCGTAATCCTCTGGCGCTGGTCTCAGGCGGATTTGTACTGTTGTTGATCGTGGTGGCGATCTTTGCGCCCTGGCTGGCCCCCTGGGATCCGATGGCACCAGACTGGATGGCGTTGTCGTCACCGCCCAGCGCGGCACACTGGATGGGAACCGACGAGCTGGGGCGTGATCTGCTCAGTCGCATTATCTATGGCGCGCGTATCTCGCTCTATGTCGGCGTGCTGTCCGTAACGCTCGGCATGATTGTCGGTGTGGTGTTGGGTTTACTGGCAGGCTATTACGGCGGCTGGGTCGATATGCTGATCATGCGCGGCGCCGACGTGTTATTCGCTTTTCCCGGCATGTTACTGGCCATTGCGGTTGTCGCGCTACTTGGAACCGGCCTGAACAATGTGATCATCGCGGTCGCGGTGTTCAGCGTACCCGTTTTTGCCCGTATTGTGCGCGCCTCGACGCTGTCATTGAGACAGGCCGCCTATGTGGAAGCCGTTCGCTGTGCCGGTGCACCCGATCGCATCATTATCCTGCGACATATTTTGCCCGGTACGCTTTCCAGCGTGATTGTCTACTTCACTATGCGCATCGGCACCAGTATTCTCACCGCAGCGGGCTTAAGCTTTATTGGCCTGGGGCCGGAGCCGGATGTGCCTGAATGGGGTAATATTCTGGCGATGAGCCGGAGCATGATGATGGCTGGCGCATGGCACATGAGCGTGTTTCCGGGGCTGGCGATTTTTATCACGGTGCTGGCGTTCAACCTGCTCGGCGACGCGCTGCGCGATACGCTCGACCCGAAACTGAAGAGCTGACCATGGATTTTCAACAATTGCAGCGCGATCTGCTGCTAAACCACTGGCGTCACGCGCGTACGTTGGGACAGCCGCGCGGCGCTTGCGGGCCCGGCAATCGAATCAGCGATGTTGCCGGCGTGCGCGTCGGACATTACACGCTTAATGATGGAGAAAGGCAGACTGGCGTCACCGCTATCGTTCCGCCGGGCGACAATGTGTTTCTCACGCCGCTGCCGTGTGGCGCGGAAGTCCTCAATGGCTTTGCAAAACCGGTCGGGCTGGTACAGGTCGAGGAGCTTGGCGTGTTACAGACGCCGATTCTGCTCAGCAACACGCTGGCGGTGGGCACGCTGTTTACCACGCTGGTCCGGGATGCCATCCGTCGTAATCCGGAGCTGGGGCGGACATTGCCCACGGTAAATCCGCTGGCACTGGAGTGCAACGATGGCTGGCTTAATGATATCCAGTCGTTGTCCATCAGCGAGGCGATGGCGCAGGCGGCATTGCGCACGGCCGCCGCCGATTTTGCACGCGGCAGCGTCGGGGCAGGGCGCGGGATGAGCTGTTTTAGCCTGAAGGGCGGGATCGGCACGGCCTCTCGTGTTATTCCCTCGCTCAACGCCACGCTCGGGGTGCTGGTGCTGGCAAATTTTGGTTCGCTAAGCGCACTAACGCTTGACGGTGTGCGACTCGGCGACATGATAGCGCCGCTGCTGGCCGGGCAACCGCCGCAGCGTGATGCCGGCTCTGTCATCATCGTGATGGCCACGGATGCGCCACTGGATGCGCGTCAGTTGAAACGCATCGCAAGGCGTGCCGGCGCCGGCCTTGGACGGCTGGGCAGCTACTGGGGCCACGGTTCAGGCGATATTGCCGTGGCGTTCTCAACGCAACCCCTGCCGCAACCGCCTCAGGATGACCAGCTGGAGCCGCTGCTTGCCGCCGCGGCAGATGCAACCGAACAGGCTGTTCTGGATGCCTTGTTGAGCGCGGAGGCCGTCACCGGCTTTCGTGGTCACCATCGGCCCTCACTGACTCAGATTCTGGACAAATTAACCGTATGAAAATTTTTATCTCTGCCGATATTGAAGGTATCGCGGGCGTCATGCGTCCGGAGCACTGCACACCAGGCAACCCGGAATATCAGATGGCCCGGGGGCTGATGGAACAGGAAGTCAATGCCGCGATTGAGGGGGCGTTCGCGGGGGGCGCAACGGAGGTGGTGGTCGCCGACAGCCATGCGCAAATGACCAATTTACGTGCGGAAAATATTGATCCACGCGCCCGACTGGTGCAGGGTAAACCTCGCGGTCTGTCGATGGTTGAAGGGATCGAGCAGCAGACGTTCGACGGATTATTTCTGGTGGGCTATCACAGCGCAGCAGGCGAACCTGGCGTACTGGCGCACACCATTAACGGCCGCGCATTCTGGCGTATCCATATCAATGGCCTTGTGATGGGGGAAACCGACATTTATGCCGCCGCTGCCGCTGAACAGGGTACGCCTCTGTTGTTGGTCACCGGCGACGATCAGCTCCAGAGTTGGATAGCAGAATATTATCCCACGGTTGATTACGTCTGTGTAAAACGCGCCATTTCCCATACATGCGCGGAATCCATCAGCCCCAAAGCGGCACAGCGCGCAATATGCGCCGCGGCAAGCGCCGCACTGCAGCATCCACATCAGGCAAGCACGACTCGCCTGGCCGCGCCTTATCGCATGCAGCTCCAGGCCAGCAAACCCGTGCTGGCCGATCTGTTTAGCCTGATTCCCGGTGTCACGCGCATCGATGCGGTTACCGTGGAGTATCAGGCGGAGCGGATGGGGACGTTGATCAGCTTGCTCAGTGCCTTTTCCTATCTGGCGAGTACCCAATCGTCATAAGAGGATGTGCGTATCGGCAGCGGCAACGTTAGCGCGCCTGTTCTGCTGCCCTGAAACACCGCTGCCATTCAGGATTACCCATCGGCCAGCCGCGCGGCTGGCCATCCAGCGATGTCGCTTCCGTTGCACCACGATGGGGCGAACGCCTGTCCTGACAGCGTTTCCATTCTGTCCGGCCCGGAGGTGCAAAAACCAGCGCGGCAGAGCCCATTTCATCTCCTCTCTTCAGACGCAGTCATCGACTCATACTGATAGCCAGATGAAGGTCGGCGACTCAGCCACCGTCAGCTTTACGGTACAAATTTTGCAAGAGAGCAGGGATTGCCATGTAATGACCCGGGGTTTGGGCTCTGCCGGAAAGCGGTTGCAGGCTTTCCCGTAAAGTTGCGGTGTTGGCAGTCTCATGCAGGCACTGCTGTAAAAGGGTGGTGACAACGGCCTGCGGTCAGGTGAATCCAGTTAAGGTGAATAATAATGCGGCTCCGTCACATAGAGGTATTTCAGGCCATCGTACAGACCGGTAGCATCAGCGCTGCAGCGCGCTTGCTGAATGTGTCCCAGCCGAATATCAGCCGCGTGCTGAATCATGCGGAACAGCAATTGGGTTTTGCACTGTTTGAGCGACGGATACAGGGAATGAGCGTCACGGCGGAAGGGCGACGCCTGCTGCCCGAAGTAGAAGATCTTTATCAACGTTTGCAATCCATTACTCAACTCACCGAACAACTTCGACGCGGCGAAGGGCAGATAGTCCGCGTGGGTGCGGCTCACGCGTTCGGTCAAATGGTGCTGGCACCCGCATTGGTCACCTGGCGACAACAGGTGGCCTCGGTCAGTGTCGAACTGGTCACGGAGCACTTCAAGACTTTGTGCCAAATGATTCTGGAAAATCAGCTTGATTTCGCCCTGGTGTTTGGTCAACAGGTGGATGCAGACCTTTTGGCTGAACCGCTGTTCCAGTCTTCCATGGTGGCGCTGCTGCCGCTCAATCATCCCCAGCATGAACCCGTTTCACTGGAGTGGTTATGCAGCAATAATCTGCTGATGATGCAGACCCAGGATCCGCTTGGGCGCGTATTACACCGCGCGCTGCGCGATAAAAAGCTGAATCCCGCTGTGTCACTGTCGATTAAAACCTATTCGGTGATTGCGGATATGGTCCTGGCAGGCGGCGGCGTGGGCGTCGTGGATCTGTTCACGGCATGCCGCTATGCCGACCAGCTAAAATTGCTCCCCGTCGCGCAACCGTTGCCGTTTGAAGTAATGCTGATCAGCCGTCGTGATAAACCCCAGTCACAGTCCACTCTGCAACTTAAGCAGGTAATACGTAACAGGCTGTGGGAGATTGCCCGACAGTGCGAAGCACAGTTTCTGGTTGAGAAAGCAAGCTAAAAACGGCTTCTGGTGAATCTGATACTACACCTGCTATCGGCAAAGGTTTGCGTCACTGTTTTGCCTTTTGAAACCTGTTCTGGTCGTCCCGGTGCAGTCAGGGATACTTATTTCTTTTAAAGACATCCGGCGCTTTCTGTCCCCGTCAGTTGTTCCGGCAGGGACTGAGAAGGGCACACACTTTACTTCTGAATCCAGCAAGGGCCCGGCCTGCCAAAGAGGTATCCCTGCAGTAACGGACACTCATTCGTCTTTAGCCACTCTGCCTGGGCAGGCGTTTCCACGCCCTCTGCGGTCACTTCAACCTGGAGTTGACGGCAGAGTGAAAGAACGGAGCTGACGATGGCAGCCGCTCCGGAGTCCAGGTGCAAATCGTTGATAAACGACCTGTCTATTTTTATCCTGCTGAATAGTCCGGAACTGAGGTGGTTCAGTGAAGAAAAGCCCGTACCAAAATCATCCAGTACGATATGAATTCCGGTATCCCTGAACCTGCGAATCATTTCGTAACTGCCTTCGGGGTTGTCGAACAGCGCCGACTCGGTGATTTCGAGCTCCAGCCGGTTCGGGTGCAGCCCACTCTCAATAAGAACCGTTTTCACCCTGTTGGCCAGCTGTGGATCACGAAACTGACGGGGCGAGATATTAACTGCCACGCGTTCGTGCCCTGACCACTCCGCCATATCGTTGCAGGCTCGCTCAAGCGCGAATGCGCCAATATCATGAATAAGCCCGGTTTTTTCAGCGAGCGGGATGAACACGTCAGGCGAAACATTTCCCCTTACAGGATGATTCCAGCGCAGCAGGGCTTCATAGGAAACCACTTCCTCACTGATGCTGCAGACGACGGGCTGATAAAAAATCTGCAGCTCACCGTTCTCGAGCGCGCCACGCAGGTCATTTTCCAGGCTAAAGCGCTCTGCCGCCGAACTGGCTAGCTCATCGGTAAAAATTACCCAGCCTTTGCGCCCGGCTGACTTGGCAGCGTAGAGGGCGATATCGGCTGCCGATAACATGCTTTCGGCATCTCGCGCATAGCCCGGAAAGAGGCAAACCCCGAAGCTGCAACCCGAGGTGACTTTCCGCCCTTTCAGCATGAAGGGCTCCTTCAGGACCATCGTCAGGCGCGATGCTGTTTCGCTTGCGTCTTCTGCCGAGCTAATGCCGGGCAAAACGGCAACGAACTCGTCACCGCCCGTGCGGGCCAGAATGTCGCCCGGGCGCAGGACTGACAGCAGCCGTGCTGAAACCTCAATGAGCAAGGTATCGCCCGCCGCGTGACCCAGAACGTCGTTGACGCTTTTAAACCGGTCTATGTCAGACACCATGACCGCAAAGGGTTCGTCACCGTCCAGAAGCGTTTCAAGCTCAGGCATCAGGCCACGGCGGTTGAGAAGCCCTGTCAGCGGATCATGAAGGGCCAGATGGTTCGCTCTGACCGCAGCCTGATACTCCGCCGTGACGTCCAGTATGGTATACAGGAGATAGTCATCTCCGCCGCCCGAATTCAGCCTTTCGGCGGAAATCCGTAATGAAAATTCCGGCTCATTATCGCCCGAAGAAACCGTTTCACTAAAACCCTGGTCGGGAAGAAGGTCAAATGCCTGCCTGAACACAGCCGCGAGATTGTCTGGCAGGCCCGCAGGCAGGGCGGTTCGGGTATTCCCACTGCGTACCCGTTCTTGCAGACAGGACAAATTCATGGCCGTCGGGTTCGCGCGTATGATGTCCCCCGATGCAACGTCACACAGGATGAGCGCGCAGGGCGTGTGGCTGAATACGGCGTCGAGCACCTTATTTGTGTCTGATAACTCGGTTTCCCTTCTCAGGATAACTTTTTGAGCGATGCGGAGCGCCGCCCTTTCCTGATAGCCTTGTGAAACGTCCCGCACGATTTTGATAAAGGCCGCATTATCTTCATCGGACGGATTGAGAAATTCTATTTCAACTGATGCCCGAAACGCGCTGCCGTTTTTGCGCAGGCGCCAGCCCTCTCCTGTGAACTTGCCGCGCTCACGGGCCTCCCTCAGGTTGGCCTCAGGGATATTCCTGGCCTGCTCATCTTCATCATAAAAAACCGAAATATGCTGCCCTCGGATATCGCGGCTATCCCATCCCTTGATCTCACGGCATCCAAGATTCCAGCTCATCACTTCTCCGGTGGAAGACAGCAGATATATCGCACAAAGAGACGTTCTGGCCACGGCGGCCCCCAGTTGGTCATTGGTTACGGATTTCATGTGGCTATCCTTGATGAGTTCATCGACCTGTTCGGAGATGATCTGGCGTTAAAAACGATTATCGGCGCCGTTAGCCAGAAACAGAGACAAAAATTTGTAAAAATTTAGTTAGAGGCCATATTACGCCACCTGTCTGGACCAGCCCAATCATAATGCACACGGGACTTAGCAGCGTTCGCTTTTCGCTGTAGAGTCAGTCGTTTCACGCACAATTAATTTTTTAAAAGTCTGCCGCAAGTGACTTAATGCAAATCCAAACAGCGCTATCTGCTGTACGCATTCCGGAGGCACCGATCTCACCAATACGGTTATCATCCCGCAAAAAGCGCGGAAGCCTTTTGCCGCTATCCTGTTTATGTGTTTAGATTGATAGAAATCTATCATCACCAGGCTGAGTAATGAAAAAAATCTCTATGTCAGCGGTGGCACGAGCAGCCGGCGTGGGCGTCGCTACCGTGGATCGCGTGCTTAACAACAGAGCTTCTGTTAAACAGGAAACCCGGCAACGGGTCCTGCGCGCCGCTGAAGCCTTAGGCTACCGTGAAGACCTCATTAAGGTCATGACGCCGGACGTGACAGCGGCCAACATCCCCGTGCGTATCGGGTTCATTTTGCTACCCAATAATTATTCTTTTTATCAGGTACTTTCAGAAGAAATCAGTCGATGCGCAGAGGGAAAACTGGCGACGAAACCGGCGTTTATGTGGGCCGATATTCACGATGTGGAGAACGTCGTATCGTCTCTGGAAGCGCTGGCAGAACGCGTTGATATCATCGGGCTTGTTGCTCTGGATCATCCCCTTATACGACATACGATTAAGCAGCTTTCCGCCTCAGGTGTGCAAATTTTCACGTTGTTTTCTGATCTCTCCCCCTGTGGTCAGGCGGGCTATATCGGGCTGGATAACCTCAAAGCAGGACGTACGGCGGGATGGTTTGCTGAACGCATGACAGAAAAAGAAAGTGTGATTGGCGTCCTACTGGGTGACCACCGTTTCAACTGCCAGGAAAGCTGTGAAATAAGCTTTCGTTCATACCTGCGTGAAAACAGAAAAGATGCCGTGGTTCTGGAGCCTCTCCAGACGCTTGAATGTATCAATGGGGGCTATCTGGCCGCGACGCAACTGCTGAAAGACAACCCAATCATAACAATGATTTATGCGCCATGTGGTGGTGTGGAAGGGGTGATTAAAGCCGTTTCTGAAAGCCCGCGGGATGATATAAAAATTCTCTGTCATGGCCCCTTTATCGGCGATGAAATGGCGCTGATTGAGGGACAGATCGACATCATGATACGTCACCGCATTGATGCCGTGGCTGAAAAGATCGTCTCTGTTTTTATCAGCAGATATCAAGAGAACGATCGCAATCCGGTTTACGTTACCCTGCCTTTCGATCTCATCACTCGGGAAAATATCTGAATCACTCCAGCTTCTGCCGAAGGCTTGCGCAGACTGCATTTGATGCAAAACAATCAAATAAATGATATAAAAAAATCATGATCGCTATCAAATAACTCACTTCGAAGGGTTGCCGGTGTTAAAAAACCGGCGCAATACTGCGCGCATTGAGCCAGACGATTGCCGTCGGGGCGCTCAGTGTTCATCAGTGTTGCCGCATCCGGAGAAAAAACATCATGACTATTTCCATCGCGACTGCGCCCTGCAGCTGGGGAGTGGATGACCCGAAGAATCCTTTTCTTCCCCCCTGGCAGAGCGTGCTTAAAGAAGCCGCGCTTGCAGGTTATAAAAGCCTGGAACTGGGGCCGTGGGGATATTTGCCCGTCCAGCCGGATGCGCTAAAAGCTGCGCTTGCCGAATTCCAGCTGTCGATCGTTGCTGGCACCCTTTTCGACGATTTGGTGAGTGAAGAGAACTTTCCGGCCATGATCGCGCTGACCCATAAAATCTGTCACAACCTGAGCTTCCTTTCCGAAAAGGGCAAACCTACACCTTATCTCGTCATCATCGATTTCGGCGATCCTGAACGGGCAGCCACAGCGGGCCAGTCTGAAAAAGCGCCACGACTGAACGACAGAGACTGGCAGACCATGATGAGACATATCACCGTTCTGAGTGAGATCGCCTGGAAAGAGTACGGTGTCAGACCGGTCATTCATCCCCATGCAGGCGGCTGCATTGAGTTTGCCGATGAACTGGAAAGGCTGGTTCGCGATATTCCTCATAGCGTTGCCGGCCTTTGTCTGGATACCGGCCATTTGTATTACGCCGGCATGGATCCTGTTGCTGCGCTGGAACGTTACTGGGACCGGATTGATTACCTTCATTTTAAAGACGTCAACGAGGTTGTCTGGCGTCAGGCCATCAAACAAGGGCTGGATTTTTTCACCGCCTGTGCCCAGGGCGTCATGTGCCCACTTGGCAGCGGCGCTATCAACTATCCCGATGTCCACGCATTTCTGCGCCAGCGCCATTATCAGGGCTGGATCACTATTGAACAGGAAAGGGATCCGCGTGATGCGGACACCAGCCTGCGTGACGTCACAGCAAGTCTGCACTATCTGCACTCAGTCGGTTTTTAAGGAGAAAGGTCATGATTAACGGCATTAAACCGCTTAAAAATTCACTGCGGTGGGGCATGGTGGGTGGCGGCGGTACCAGTCAGATTGGCTACATTCACCGTTCATCAGCACTCCGCGATAACACATTTACCTTAGTTGCCGGGGCGTTCGATATTGATGCTGCACGTGGCCGCGCCTTTGGTGAAGCTCTGGGCCTTTCCCCGGACCGGTGCTATGCCGACTATGAAACCCTGTTTGCATCAGAAGCAAAACGCGATGATGGCATTCAGGCTGTCTCGATCGCCACACCCAACAACACGCACTTTGCGGTCTGCTGCGCAGCGCTTGAAGCCGGTCTCCATGTGATATGTGAGAAACCGCTGTGCTTTACGGTGGAAGAAGCTGAACATCTGGCGAAGCTTAGCCGGGAGAAAAAGAAGATCGTCGGCGTGACCTACGGTTACACCGGTCATCAGCTCATCCTTCAGGCCAGGGAGATGATCGCGCAGGGATTATTGGGTGACATCCGCATCGTCAACATGCAGTTTGCACACGGTTTTCATCACGAAGCCGTTGAACAGAATAACGCCAGCACCAGCTGGCGCGTCGACCCGCGCTTTGTCGGACCCAGTTATGTTCTGGGTGATTTGGCGACCCATCCGCTGTGTATCGCTGAAACCATGGCACCCGAACTGAAAATCAGACGGCTGCTTTGCTCACGCCAGAGCTTTGTGAAAAGTCGGGCGCCTCTCGAAGACAACGCATTTGTTTTGATGGAATACGAGAACGGCGCAGTGGGAAATCTGTGGGCCTCAGCCGTCAACTGCGGATCAATGCATGGGCAGAAAGTCCGCATCGTTGGCTCCAGAGCCAGTATTGAGTGGTGGGATGAGCAGCCAAACCAGCTGCGTTTCGAAATTCAGGGTGAGCCGGTGCGCATTCTGGAAAGAGGCATGGACTATCTGCACCCGGCTGCTCGCGAAGATGACCGGATAGGCGGCGGTCATCCGGAAGGACTTTTCGAAGCCTGGTCGAATCTCTACCGACGTTTCGCGCTGGCAATGGATGCAACCGATCGGGGCGACGACGCATTCCTGAAAAACTTCTGGTATCCCGATGTCCATGCCGGCCTGGCTGGCGTCAGATGGGTGGAAAACTGTGTCCGTTCAGCCGACTCCGGCTCGGTGTGGGTGGAATGCTGAGGTCCTGGTCGTGAGAACCGGACTCAGCCTGTCACACAGGGTTGAGAACGCCTGACATTCGATCCGTTTAATGATTTTTCGCTGCCTGAACGCGACTCAGGCAGCAAGAGACAACGCAAAGGTGGCATCAATGAAAATCGCTTTCGATGTAGATGTAATCAAAGATCTGGGCATCACCAAAATGGTCCAACAGGTGTCGGAATGGGGATACAACTACATTGAGCAGTCTCCACATCCGGAAATTAACCCTTTCTATAAGCATCCTCGTGCCAGCCGCGAGATCATGGCTGAGTATAAAAAGGCGCTGCGCGAAACAGGTGTGGAAATTTCATCGTTTATCTGTGTTTATCGCTGGTCTGGTCCCGATGAACTGCGCCGACAGGCGGCCGTTAAAAACTGGAAACGTATGGTGGAGATCGCCGTCGAAATGGGCGTACAGGTCATCAATACCGAACTGGCGGGCGATCCTAATCAACCCGAAATCTGCGATGAAATGTTTTACCGCTCAATGGAAACGCTGCTTCCGCTGTTCGAATGTGAGGGTATCCGTGTTGAAATTCAGGCGCACCCGTGGGACTTCTGTGAAGAGAGCGATGAGACTGTCAATATGGTCAGGTCGTTCAGGAGTGATAACGTTAAATATGTCTACAGCGTTCCTCATACCTTTTTCTATGATAAAGGAAAAGGCGACGTAGAGAAGATGCTCCGTCATGCCGGACACGATCTGTCCCATGTTCTTATTGCCGATACCATGAACCACACGAAGCATTGCCGTTACATCGTTAACCCACCGGGCGTGGATGCCACTATTCATCAGCACGTTGGCATCGGCGAAGGCGAAGTAGATTTTGACACGCTGTTCCGAACGTTGCGTGAAATGAAGTTTGCAGAGCAGACGTTCAAAGTAGGGGGAGAGCCTATTGTGGCCGCATCGCTTTTTGGTTATCCGGAAAAAATGAAGCATCAGGCCGTGGAAACCCGCGAGCGGATAGAGCGAGAATTGCTTACGCCTCATCCATGAGTGATGTGCCCGGTGACATGTAAAATTGCTGCCGGGCTTTAAAATATGCCTTCCCAGTATTTGCATGCCAGCGCCTTCCTGTAGAGCAGGCCATAATCAGCACCGCTGAAGCCGCACAAAGGTCGGGTGCCCCTTTGTCGTACTCGCCTGCTTGCCGCTGCGTTCAGCGATTTTACGCCTTTCTCTCCGGTAATGACCGATGACCTTTTCTCTCACGCCTTACCACAGAAGGCTTAATCAGAATCAGGGAATGAGGGCTGATTTTTACACTGTGCAAATTAAGCTGGCTCAGAAGGGGGCAACCGCCCGGTAGATCACTAACAGATCGTCGCTATGTTGACGAGAGAGGCCAATGCAGGCCATGCGCTTTCGCATAGCCTGTCTCTGTGGTCTGCACCGCTACATCATTTGTGGCTGGCGAATAACGTTACCTTTATCAAAGCGTGAGAGCCGGTAGGGGGCAAGGTCGGTATAAACGGGCTTGTTCGTCATCATCTGCGCACACAGCAGTCCCGCACCTGGCCCGATGGCAAAACCATGACCACTAAAGCCAGAGGCAATAAACATGCCCGGGATCTGGCTCACTTCATCAATAACCGGCACCAAATCCGGTGTGGTATCAATCCAGCCCGCCCAGGCATAATCGACTTTTGTTCCCTCCAGCGCGGGGAACAAGCGGATTAATTCTGCCAGACCATCATTAACGATGCGTTTATCCGGCGTGGGATCGAGAACCCGGATTTTTTCAAAAGGGGAAGGCGTGTCATGAGACCAACTCCCCGAGGCTTCAGGGCCTGAAAAGAATGAGCCATTCAGCCGGATTTTCAGTTTCTTTGCCACTTTACTGCGGAACATAGGATAAAACTTTGCGGCATATCGGATGTTCTGCGGCGCCAAATCGATCTGGCCCAGGCCCGGAACGGCAACGGTATAACTGCCATCCAGACGGCGACGAACACAGAGTTGCGGCGTGCTCAGACAACCTTTTACAATTTCCGGGGCGGCGGTTGTTTTAAACACCGTGCCCAAAATATTGGCGGCGGGGAGTTCAACGCCATATTGTCTGCAAAAACGTGAGCTCCATGCACCGCCGCAACAGATCACCCGGCTGGCTTTGACTAACCCGCGCTCTGTCCAGACGCCAGAAACGCGTCCGGCGCTGATATCCAGTGCCCGTACCGCGCAACGCTGGAAAATGCTGGCACCCAAATTTTGCGCACCTTTTGCGATGGCCGGTACCGCCTGTGACGGTTCTGCGCGTCCATCCGTCGGCGACCACACGCCGCCACGCCAGGCTGTTTTGTCACCAATACGTTCCTGAGCCTCACGCGCGGACAACAACTGGCTGGTAAAGCCAATCTGCTTTGCCTGCTGGCCCCATTTTTCCCAACGCGCCAGGTCAGCGTCATTTAGCGTGCCATACAGGATGCCGCTGCGCCTGAAGCCCAGATCCATTCCGATTTCAGTACTGAGTTCATCCCAGCGCTGCAGGCTTCGTATCGCCATCGGCAACTCATGCAAATCACGGTTCTGTTGGCGCACCCAGCCCCAGTTTCTACCTGACTGCTCACCGGCAATCACGCCTTTTTCAAACAGCGCAACAGAAACGCCTTGTTTAGCCAGTTCATATGCCGTTGACGTCCCCACAACGCCGCCCCCTATTACAACAACATCGACGGAGGTGGGGAAGAGGGTACTGTCATTAACGCTATCGACCTTAATTCGCATGAGTTAACCTTGTTTCAAATATGATGTCGGGGCGGAATATGCATAATCCACAACACACGGGCTTCGGTGTCGCTGTCGTTAAAAATGTTATGCGGCAGATGACTTTTAAACTGAAAGCTGTCGCCCGCTTCGATGAAGGTCGTTTCACCATTCACCTCAAGCGCAAGCCGGCCCTCCATGACAACACCTGCTTTTTCACCTATCCCCGTCAGCATCTCTTCAGAACGCGTGCGGGGAGGGATGCTGATATACATGAACTGGATATCGTGTTCGCCGGACGGCGATAACATCTCTTTGCTAATGCCCTGCTTGCCAACCTGAAAATGCGGTCGCTCACGCCAGCGACGAACATAGTGTTCAGCACCTGGCCGCATCACCTCATGCTGTTCAAGAAAAGCGGTCAAGGGGACATTCAAGACCACCCGAAGCTGCTCCAGTACCCGTACCGTCGGGTTAGCCAGATTACGTTCAATCTGGCTAATTGCCCCTGCCGACACATTGGCCTGTTGCGCCAGTTCTTTGATAGTCATATTGCGAGACTTGCGTATTAATTTTAACCGTACGCCAATATTGATCTCGACGGCACTCAGATCCTCTGAGTGCATTAACGCTGTTTTCATCACCATGTTCCTTAAGGTTTCGTGCCTCCGTGCATGAAAGCGCGATTAGGGCATTCCCCACTTAGCTTTGATTTTTTGCAAAGTGCCATCCGCTTTCATCGCCGTCAGGGCGGTATTGATATCGGCAAGCAGCTTATCGTTGCCTTTTTTCACACCAAAGGCCATGGGCGCGATATGCTCGGGCTTATAACCATCCACCACATGCATGCCTTTGTACGCACCTGATTTTTCCTGATATTTCATGATCGGGTAATCGTTCATGCCCGCCGCGATACGACCCAGCGACAGATCACGCATCATGTCTGCCGGACTGTCGTACACTTTCACCTCTTTCGGGATACCGCTCTTGATCAGAGCCTGCGTGTAATCGGTGCCTGTCATGGTGCCAACGATGTCACCTTTCAGATCCTGCTGAGAGCGATAGACTTTTTTGTTGTCATCACGCACGACCAACCCGGGTCCGAATGCGGTGACCGGCTGTGAGAACGAGATACGTTTTTCACGCTCGGGTGTTGGTGTCATCCCGGCCACGATCATGTCAATTTTGCCAGCAATCACAGACTGAATAAGCGTAGAGAAGGGTACAGCCGTAAAGTTAACATCCAGGTGCTGACGTTTAGCCACTTCGGCAGCCACATCCGGCATGAAGCCTTCAATCTTACCGGTTTTCGTATCCAGAAATGTCGTTGGCGCACTGGAGGGCGGCGAGCCTGCCGTTAATGTGGCAGCGTGCGCACTGTAAGTGACGCCGAGGGCAACAGACAATAAAGCCATAGTAACGTGCGATCGAATAGACATCACTCACTCCTGATTAACATGCGAACAATTAACTTCACTATAATGAAATTAAATCCCCCCCTGTCAATCTTTTCTTTTTAAAAATGCCGCGCCTCACAAATTAACACAAAACCCTTTGATTTCGGGGGAAAGTGAGCCTTCAATCCATTTTGTTACATGAATAAGTTAATGCTATGACGTCATCAGATGAAAAGTTTGACAATATTTACGGGTAGCCATATTCATTAAAATGAATTTTAGCCTCACACTCAACACCGGCGGGAGCGCATAATGGACTGGAGCAGTATTCACGTTTACCTTCCCTTTCTTTTGCAAGGGGCGGAAATGACAATTTATATCACGATCTTGTCCTTGCTCATCAGCACGCCGTTAGGTCTGGTGTTTGCTGCCGCAAAAATGTGTCCTTTTAAAATCATCTCCTGGCCCGTGAGCGTCATCATCAATATCACGCGTGCCTTACCGATGATTGTGGTGCTGTTTTATATCTATTTCGTTTTCCCCGATATCGGCATTACCCTGACATCGTTTCAGGCCAGCGTGGTCGGTATCGCTTTCTGCTTTTCTACCTTCCTCGCAGAGATTTTTCGCTCGGGTATTGAATCGGTCGATCGTGGTCAGCTTGAAGCGGCGCGCTCGATGGGCATGAGCTTCTTTAAAGCGATGCGGCGCGTCATCCTGCCTCAGGCTTTTCATGTCGCGCTGCCGCCGTATAGCAATACGCTGGTGATGATGCTGAAAGATTCTGCGCTGGCATCAACGATTGCGGTTACCGAAATGACCCGGCAGGGACAGCTTCTGGCCGCCTCAACCTTTGATAACACCACCGTATATACGCTGGTGGCGTTACTTTATCTGACCTTGTGCATGCCACTGCTGGCTTTCACTAAGCACCTTGAAAATCGTCAGAAAAAAGGAGCCTGAGATGATTGAAATTCGTGATGTCCATAAGCGGTTCGGTGCTGTCGAAGTGCTGAAAGGGGTAAGTTTCCGCGTCGATGAGGGCGAAGTGGTGTGCCTGGTGGGGCCCTCCGGTTCCGGAAAATCGACTGTGCTGCGCTGTATTAACGGGCTTGAAACCTATGAAAGCGGCACCATTCGCGTGCTCGACCAGCATGTTGACAGTAAAAGTAAAAATATCAATTCACTTCGTCGCCAGATAGGAATGGTTTTTCAACGATTTAACCTCTTTCCGCACCGTAGCGTGCTGGAAAACGTGATGGAAGGTCCGATTTACGTTAACGGTGAATCGCGCAGTAAAGCCGAAAAGATAGCCAAAGAGTTGCTGGAAAGAGTAGGACTGGCCGACAAAGTCTCCGCCTGGCCATCGCAGCTTTCCGGTGGTCAGCAGCAGCGCGTGGCCATCGCCCGAACGCTGGCATTGCAGCCGAAAGCCATTCTTTTCGACGAACCGACATCAGCACTGGATCCGGAGTTAGTCGGCGAGGTTCTGCAGGTCATGCGCAACCTGGCACAGCAGGGAATGACCATGATCGTGGTCACGCATGAGATGCAGTTTGCAAGAGAGGTCGCCGATCGCGTCTGTTTCCTGCACAGCGGACAAATTGTGGAGCAGGGCCACGCTGAACAGGTGCTGTTGCGCCCTCAGGAGGCGCGCACGCAAGATTTCCTACGGCGGGTTCTGGGAACATCTGCGTCCGGAACAGGATGAGACGGGAGCAATTCTGTCACTCCTGAGACTTTTTAGCGCCTCAAGAAAGGGCATGACGCGCAAACAGCGGATTGACGACGTTACCGTGCAGATACACCCGCCTTGCTGATGGCCACAATCAGCGCGGTTCCGCCGAATCCCCATCCCCAGAATGTTTTCGCAGACTTAATTTTCCTGTCACAAGCGCCTTTAGCATTGTCAGTTCCCTGTCTGAATCCGGTTATATTCGGTCAACGACAGGCTCAAACAGAAACTTTCCTGACATTCTCTTTGAAGACACGCTACCAGACCGAAAGGATGGCCGCGTGTGCGTGAGGCCCGTCAGGTACGGGGAAAGCGTGTCCGGAGAAGGAGAACCGTGCAGCTTCCGGATGATGCATTTACCCGGCATCAGTCGTCGGACAAAAAAAGGCCCGTCAGCATGAACGCGACGGGCCAGCACGGAGGCGACGAGAATATTTCTGACAACAGACACATCACAGCGGAGTAACGTTGACCGGTGTTCTGTGAAAGACGTATTTCAACTGCAGGGAGAGTTTATCGGGGCTTGCTGCCATTCTCTCTGGCCTGGTGCTCCAGGCATCTTATAAAATTCTCTATTATCTGCACAGAGTAAGTTATGGCCAGCAACTCTGCCGTGAGCCGGACATCCATACGCATCAGCGTCTCTATGACGCCGGGCTTGCTGAGGACCGGCTTCATATTTTTTACCCGGTCCATCAGATGTGTCCAGTTATTGATAAAGGTGTCCGGGTCAGCATAGGTTCCATCCCTCAGTTGCGTGTAAATCGCGTCAACATCCGCTTTCATTAGCCTGACGGCCTTAATCAGTCTTTCCTCGTAAGTGGGCTGGTTTTCATCAGACACGGAACGTTTCCACCATACCTCTCAGCGCATGCGCCTGCTCAGACAGTGACTGCGAAGCCGAGGATGACTCCTCGACCAGCGCCGCGTTGTTCTGCGTCACGCCGTCCATCTGACTCACGGCAACACTCACCTGCGAAATGCCCTGCATCTGCTCTGCGGACGCCAGGGAGATGTTATCCATCGCCTCAGCGAGCTCACCGACCAGGCCGACCACCTTCTGGATACTCTGTCCGGTCGATGAAGCTACGCCGACGCCGCTTTCAATCTGATCGACGGCCTGCTCAATCAGCGTCTTGATGTCCTTTGCGGCCGTCGCGCTGCGCTGTGCCAGCGTACGCACCTCTCCGGCTACCACGGCAAATCCGCGCCCCTCTTCACCTGCGCGGGCCGCTTCCACCGCGGCGTTCAGTGCCAGAATGTTGGTCTGGAACGCGATGCCCTCAATCACTGACGTGATGTCGCGGACTTTTGCGGCACTCGCTGATATGTCCTGCATGGTCACTGACATGCGCTGTACGTCCGACCCTCCTGCGTGAGCCAGCTGCGCGGTCCCGCGGGCGGACTCTGCTGTCTGCTGCGCACTGGCCGCGTTGCTCTTCACCGTGGCGGTCAGCTGCTCCATGCTGGCGGCCGTTTCCTGCAGCGCAGCCGCCTGCTGTTCGGTGCGGGATGACAGTTCAGTATTACCCTGCGCGATTTCGTCCGAGGCGAGGGCCACAGAGGCAGAGGTCTCTTTAATCTGCGACACCAGTCCGCGCAGGTTGGCCTGCATGCTGTCAAGCGACGCCAGCAGGCTGGTCGTGTCGTTACGGCGAAGCACGACCGGCGAGGTGAGGTCGCCGGCCGCAATGGTGGCGGCCAGTGCCTGCGCCTGGGCAGGCTCACCGCCCAGCTGGCGCATCAGTACACGGACAACCAATACACAGGCCCCGACACTGATGAAAATGGATGCACCGGCCAGAAGGATCAGGATGAAAGATGAGCGTGAAGTTGAAGTGCTGTTCTCCTTCACCTCAGCAATGCTTGTCTTCTGCTGTATCCCTGTCACAACCTGCAAATCGCTGAGCATTTTATCCTGCACGGGCTGGACCTCTTTTGTCAGACACTCAAAGAAGTCTTTATCGCGATTGGCCAGGCCAAGCTGACTGGCCTTTGCAAAAATGGCAAAAAAAGAGGCCTCTGTATCGGTCAGTCTCTTGAAAGCGTTCCGTCCCGCCGGAAGAGAATCGATCTTCAGCAAGTCACCAAGAGCCTGGCGGTTAGCGCTATATTGCGCCTGAGTTTTCTGCATGCGCTCAGCTACGGGTTTCATTGCCACAGGATCGTTCAGCAGCCCAAGCGTTCTTACGTCTATGGACATCTCTCTTAGTTCACCGAGCATGTCCTGCGCAATTTGGTACTTTTTCATTTTGATGTTTACGATCCTGTCCATTCCTTCCCGGGCTTTATAGAGCGCATTCAGCGCAGTACCGGTGCAGATGATGAACAGGAAGATAAGCAGGCCGAAACCTGCAGCAAGGCGAGTCGATATTTTCATGTTTTTTCTCGTTATATAGGGCGTTCTGGTGTTGGTTAATCTTTGCCGGACGTCAAGAGCAGTCCGACCGGATTAATCCTAGATGGGTTTTTGCATTTAGTGCTTATTTCGCTCCAATATTACTGAGAATAATCTGAAAAAAATTGTTTCTGCGTACTTCAATTGCCTGCGCAACGGCTTTGCCTGACGTCGGAATCTGTCATCTCAGTCACGTCCTGCCCCACTGATGGGATTGCCTTCAGAAAACCCTTATGATGAGAAATCCGTCACGCAAAAAAAGTTGATTGAGAGACTCAATATCCTTTTCCAACAAACATCTCTCCCCGATCGAAAAGCCGCGATTATCCGTGCCATTACTCTACTTACCTGAATCCGTGACCAGACAATCCCGGCTTGACGTGAAATGAATGCCCCTTTTTAGGAGGCGCAGGCCATCTGGGCTGATTGACAGGTGGTCAGTAAAAAGAGGCCTGTTGCATGGTCAACATGACACGTCTTCAGTATGTCAAATTAATTCCAGTGATAAATGATCGACCTGCGTCACAATTAAAGAAAGCAACTATCGTGACGATAACGTTAGGGCGTGATTTGCACGCTTTGACTACAGGGAGTCAACATGGCCGTTATCAACACAAATACGCTGTCACTGGTTACGCAGAATAACCTGACAAAGTCACAGTCTTCACTAGGCACGGCGATTGAGCGCCTGTCTTCCGGTCTGCGCATCAACAGTGCAAAAGATGATGCAGCCGGTGAGGCCATCGCTAACCGTTTCACCTCCAACATCAACGGGATGACCGTTGCCGCCCGCAATGCCAACGACGGTATTTCGCTGTCGCAGACCGCCGAGGGCGCGCTGACTGAAATTAACAATAATCTGCAGCGAGTTCGTGACCTGACCGTTCAGGCGCAGAACAGCTCTAACTCAGCCTCGGATGTCGACTCGATTCAGGCTGAAGTTAACCAGCGCATGCAGGAAATCGACCGCGTTACGAAACAGACTGATTTCAACGGTATCAAAGTGCTGAACACCGGCTCCGGCAGCACCACCTACAACTTCCAGGTGGGCGCAAAAGACGGCGAAACTATTGGTATTGCGCTGAGCTCAAGCGACGGTTTTGACCTGGCTGCAGCGGGCAACGCTTCTACAGGCACCACTCAGAATACCAGTTCTACGACAGGCCAGACGGTCAACGGCAATGCCCGCACCACGTCAGCCATCGGCTTCGACGTGCTGAAAGGGGCTGTCACCGGTGGTTCAGGCGGCACAGCGTCAGGTACCACGCCGCTGGCCGACATTGATAAAGCCATCAAAGCGGTCGATAACCAGCGCAGCCTGCTGGGTGCCTCGCAAAACCGTTTCGAGTCCACCATCAGCAACCTGAACAATACCGTGACAAACCTGACCGCGGCCCGCAGCCGTATTCAGGATGCGGATTACGCGACGGAAGTGTCGAACATGTCCCGCGCGCAGATCCTGCAGCAGGCGGGCTCTTCTGTACTGGCCCAGGCCAACCAGGTGCCACAGACCATGCTGTCACTGCTCCGCTAATAAACGCTGAGGAACTGGATGCTGTCTGATGCAGTTCCTCACGATTTCGTCCCGCTCTGTAACCAGAAGCGGGCAAAACCCTGATTCTCGTCGCGGTGGAAATGTCAGGTTGAACATGGGATGTGGGGCGGAGTAGCACTCTGAACACGCCATCAAGATGCTTAAGCAGGGCTATGGACTGATTTAAGAACACCATCTTGCCAAACGCCCGTATTATCGGCTCCCGGCACGAAGCCGTTTTCTTTACTGTTTCATTTTCGAGTGTTAACCGAGGAAAGATAATGAACAATATTAAAATCGGCGTCCGTCTCGGTGCCGGATTTGGCTTTATCCTGCTTCTTCTCATCGTTATTACCCTGGCCGGTTTAATGCGTATCGACTCACTGGGCGACACCGTGGATAAACTGGCCGGCGATCGTTTTGACAAGGCTACCGCTGCCAGTAATCTTCGCTTTTACGTTACTGATATGAGTCGTATGGTTCGCAGCATCGCGCTTGTCGACGATCCGGCGCAAAAAGAAAGACTGAAACAAAATTATGAGCAGGCCCGCACCCGGCTTGAAACGGCTTTCAACAAAGTCGATCACATACTGCACGCTCCCAGAAGTCGCGAGCTGATTGACGTCATGAAAAAAGCAGGGAAACAGTATCTATCTTATTCTGAGCAGGCGGTAAAACTTGGTATGGAAGGCAAGCGGGATGAGGTGACGCAACTACTCACCGGGCCGGCTTATCAGGCTCAGGACGAATACACAACGGCCATCACGGACCTCGCCAGCTTCCAGGGGGAGCAGATGAAGACCGCGGGAGCTAAAGCCGCGTCAGAGCAGCGCAACGCCGTAACGCTACTCGTTTCACTCAGCCTGGCTGCCATTGTACTGGCAGCAACGCTCGCCTGGTTTATTACCCGCAGTATCGTCAGGCCCGTCAATATCGCACTTGAAGCGGCGGTAAGGGTTGCTGAAGGTGATCTCACTGCAGAGGTGCCGGTGAGTGGACGAGACGAAACCGGGAAACTGCTTGAAGCTATTCGTGGCATGCAGCATTCCCTGGTGCAAACCGTGAGTGCCGTTCGGGCGAATGCGGAAAGCGTTGCCGCAGCAAGCCTTCAGATAGCTCAGGGAAACACCGATCTGTCACAGCGCACTGAAGAACAGGCCAGCGCGCTGGAACAGACCGCTGCCACGATGGGTGAACTGGGTGTCACGGTCAGGAATAACGCAGATAATGCCAGCCAGGCCGCCACGCTGGCCGTTACGGTACGTGAGGTTGCCCGGCAGGGTAATGACATCACTTCAGATATCACCGATACCATGAAGGGCATAGGCGAAAGTTCAGGGCGCATTGCGGATATCACGTCAGTGATAGACAGCATCGCTTTCCAGACCAACATTCTGGCGCTCAATGCCGCCGTCGAAGCTGCCCGCGCGGGTGAGCAGGGTCGCGGCTTTGCCGTTGTCGCTGGTGAAGTTCGTTCACTGGCGCAGCGCAGTGCGACTGCTGCGGGTGAGATTCGTCAGCTCATTGAGGCCAACGCTCAGCGCGTCAGTGAAGGCTCAACGCTGGTAGCGCGTTCTGCTGGCACGATGTCTGCCGTTGTTTCTTCGGTGGGCCAACTCACTGACAGGGTAGAGGAAATTACCGCCGCTACTGCTGAACAGGCGCGCGGCATTGAACAGGTCAGCATAGCCGTGACGGAAATTGATGACGTCACGCAGCAGAATGCTTCACTTGTGGAAGAGTCTGCCTCTGCGGCAGCAAGCCTGCGTGAACAGGCCGATCTGCTAATGCAGTCTGTATCCGTTTTTACACTTTCAGATCATTCATCCTCCGCCGTTAAAACAGCACTTGTTGCGCCCGTAACGGTTACCGCATCCCCGACGACGCATGACAATTCCATGCGATCAAAAGAGACAACGCTGGAAGAAAACTGGACAACATTCTGAGCATGCCCCGATGTGAGGGGGTAGCAGGCAAGGCTACGTGAATTCTGTATAACCCGCAGGGGTTCTGTGCGCCAGTTTTCACGTAGCGCGCCCGGTGATTAACGGGCTTCAGGTCCAGAGAGGACGCAGGTTAGATAAGTAAGTCTGCGATCCTGAGCTGGAGTGCATCATAACCAGCCAGTTTTGCAGTCTAGTGGGAAGGATTATATGATCCTCTCCTGAGTGAGCTCGTTACAGTCGTGCTGTTGCCATCAAGATAGGTCAGTGGTCAGGCGGCACTTGCGTATCAGTCCGCTGAAACGCCACTTGGGCAGGTTCACATTTCCAGGCCGGGATATTGACCTTTTGAGCGGTCTGCGCCGAAGTCGCAAGGCTGCTCAGGATGACTATCAGGCCTCAGAACGCCACCCTTATTGTCGCGAATACTTTGACGGCGTACAGTGGCTCTCGTACGGCGGTGAGCGGGTTTGACTTTTGAGGGTGAGGGCCGGGAAAGGCTGAAACTGCCATAACATAACCGGCGGCGCAGGGCGACTGGCGCCATGTGGGCAGTTCACCTTGGCAGGCATCAACTGTCGCCTGTGATTTTTTATTACCATACAGTCTTGAAGCTGTTAAAAACAAATATAACGTATAAGCGGTAAAATAGAAGCTCCCAATCATGCTTGATGATCAAGCGACTGTGGGACAGAAAACGATTTGTGAGTATTGGCCTTTCAACTGACCACATGTGCATCCATAAAATCAACCATGGCGCCTGCATGAGCATCAACATGCCGGATATAGCGCATCACAGTTTCTGCCTTTTTCCAGGTGCCTTCCTGCATAATCTGTACAGTACTGTATTTTTTTGTGGCCATGTCGATGGCAGCACCCACTCGGGTACTGTGTCCTGACCATCCCCGGTACCGGTTTTTATTGGGTTTAACATCCGCAGCGGGACCCGCCTCGTGCCAGGCGCGGGCAAAAATATCTTCCATTGCACGTGTGGAAAGCGGCCTGTCGGTACTGATTTTCGCTCGATTGGTGCGGTGAACGGGGGAGAATATAAAGGCATCAGGCTCGTTAATCAGGCCCGACGCGTTCAGCCATTCTCTCAGGCGTTGCGTTGAAAGTGCGCCCAGTCCTTTGATAAGCCCCCCGGTCATCACAATGGTTTTCGTCCAGCCGACATCCAGCACAATTCTTCCGTCTGAAGCATGTGAAACATCACGTACGCGGAGACGTCCCAGTTCGCTCACCCGAAGCAGTGTGGAATAGCCCACGTGTAAAAATGCCAGGTCGCGCTGGTGCTGCAGAGAATCTGACCCCGACCATCTGGTATCAAGCGTGAGAAGATCGGTCAGACGAAAGGGTATTGCCTGGCCTGTGCGCTCGCCACTAACCACAGCAGTCCGGCTAATTTTCTTCATTGCCCGAAAAACTAAGGGTGAAGCATGGGGAGGAGTCAGCCCTGCGTTACGGTGTAACATACTGATAAGAGCGAGGTGTGTACCTATAGTCGAAGATGCCCGTCCGTTTGCCTGCAGCCACATAAGATAATCACGCAGGCATTCGGGTGTCATGGGCAGAAAGGTGCGGCCGTACTCCTTCGCCCAGCCGGCGCAGATCCGCATCACGCTGAGCAGCTGCCGCCAGGTATTGTCAGAAAAGGCCTCTCGGTCCTGAACAAACGCCTGGAGCTGCGCCACCACGTCAGCCTGGCCGGGCAGCTGAGCATCAGATACGGGTAAATGTGGTCTGAAATCGTCCATTTTTATCCTTTCAGGAGACAGCGCTACGTGAATTCTGTAAGAGAAGCAGGGGAGAAACCCTGCAGATTTTACGTAGCGATGCCTGTTAATTTGTTCACACAGGCCTGAAGATTTCATGCGCGGTTGTGATCTTCAGACCGGATCCCATGATACAGGGATTCGCTGCCGGATCCTAACTTCATATAAGGTCAATTATATGAAGTTAGTAAACAACCTATTAATACTGCTTGAAAATGATGGTGGGTGGCGTAATAGCTGTGATTAGAAGGTTCAGTAAAAGCCATTGCACAAGAGACTATCACTACTTCACAATCGAGAATACGTATCACTAACATGTAAATAAGTTGATGTTAAAGATAAATCTTATTGATATGATACCCAGTATCAAAGCTCAGCTTTGAGGGCGGTAGCATCTTGATTTTTAACACTAAACAACTATAACCTTCTAAAATTAATGCTAAGGCAAGTCAATGACACACAAACTATTCATAAGCTACTCTCATAAAGACGAAGAGTATAAAGATCAGCTTATTGAGCAATTAAAATCCTTAGAAAGACATGGATCCATAAAGATATGGGATGACAGAAAAATTTTACCTGGTCAGGAATGGGACAAGGAAATATCAACTAAGCTTAAAGAGTCTAAAATTATTTTATTTTTAGTAAGTTCGAGTTTTACAGCATCTAATTATTGCTTTGATATTGAAGTCAAGTTTGCTTTAGAAAAACACGAAAGACAAGAAGCAATTGTGATACCTATCATTGTTAGAGAATGTGTATGGGATTTCACCCCTTTTTCGAAATTACAAGCGTTGCCAAAAGATGGAAAGGCAGTGACTTCCTGGGGTAATACTGATACCGCTTGGACGAGTGTGATAAAAGACATTGTTCGCTTAATTGAGGAAATGCCTATGTTACCCAAAGAATCGTCATCTGAAGAATCTCTAAGTGAAGAAACAAAAAATTGGATTGAAGATACAGAGATTGTATTAACACATCGTCTAGTCCCATACATAAAAAACAGCGATATATATACGTCTTGCGATCTAAAGTTAATTACAAATACTAAAAATAAGGATGGCGAAATTGAAATTACAAATAGCAACTTGCTATTTAAAGATAAAGGATTGTATTTAATTTTTGGTGAGGAGCAGCAGGGCAAAACAACTCTTTTAAAGCATATATACTCACAGTTTGCTTCAAATGGAAAATACGCCATTTATTTGAATGCTAAGGAACTTAAGAGTTCATCGATTGAAAAAGTAGTCAATGAGGAAAAAAACAAACAATATCAGAATCTTAATGAAGATAAGTTTGAACAATGTCAAGAAAAAGTATTATTAATCGATGGATTCGATGACGTTAACTTGAATTCAAAGTATAGAAGTCACTTTCTCGAAGAGGCTCAAAAGGAATTTCAACACATAGTAATAACGTGCAATACAAGCTTTTTATACGTTTGCCCAGAAATACCTGAACTCAATAGTTTTAATAAGTATGAGTTATTGGGTTTTGGACATGCAAAAAGATCAGAAATTGTTGAAAAATGGATCTGTCTTGGCCAAGAGGAAGTGATTAACGACAAACTGTTATATGAAAGCCTCGACGATATTAGCGTCAAACTTGACGGAATCATCAGAAAAAACATAGTCCCCCCCAAACCTGTTTATATATTAATGTTGTTACAAATGTTTGAGACATATTCTCAACAAAGTTTAGAAATGACATCTCATGGTCATTGCTATCAACAATTGGTATACCAAGCATTTGATAATGCCAAAATACCTAAATTAGAGTTTGAAAAGTATCTTAATGTACTAACTGAGTTAGCATGGTACATGCATTTAAACGACTCTTCAATTCTTGAGTCAGAGTTGCATACATTTTTCGAAAATTATCAGAGAATCTATCTATCTGTTAATGGTCAGGAAATAATATCTAGACTGAAGTCCAATTCAATACTCCAAAGCAATAAGCTAAAAATAAAATTTAAATATCCTTATTTGTTTTATTTTTTCACTGCTAAGAAAATTGCTGAGGAGTACTTACAAAGTATTGAAGTAAAAGAAAACGTCAAGCTTCTTTTAAGTGAGTTACATCGTGAAGATTATGCAAATATTTTAGTCTTTGTTACTCACCATACAAAAGACTCATGGGTTCTTGAGGAAATTAAGGAAACGCTTAATTCATTATTCGACCAGCATGAATCAGCAACCTTATCTAATGAACAATTGAAGTTCATGGGAGACTTTATCGCTCAAATACCAGAATTAATTATGGAACAAAGATCGATAAAAGAAGAAAGAATAAAGAGAAAGAAAGAGCTAGATAGTATAGAATTAAACTCATACAACTCCAAAGATAAAGATAATTCTGAGCCACCAGATATTCTATCTAACATTAACAAAAGCTTTAAAGGAATGGATATTTCTGGTCAAATAATAAGAAATAGATATGCAACATTAAAAAGAAATGAATTGCTTGAATTAGCGAACTCTGGAACACAAACAGGATTAAGATTTTTAAAATATTTTCTAGACTTGTCAGACACATTAAAAAAGGAAATAGTGCAACTTATTGGTAACGCATTGAAAGAACAACCAAACCTTACAGACGAAAGCCTGCAAAAACAAGCCCAAACATTTTTTTTACAAATGAGCTATGGTGTTATTAATGGTGTTATTAGAAAAATGGCTAGTTCCATAGGTTCTAAAGAGGCTTACGAAATATATGTTGCCCTCGAAGAAAAGATGAAAACTCCCGCAGCAAGTCTTTTAAGCCAAGCAATTGACTTACAGTATAGAAAACATGTAGACATTAAGAGGTTGAATGACACAGTAGCTCGGTTAAACAATAATCCTGTATGCCAGCGAATTTTAAAAGAAATGGTAATACAGCATACTTATATGTTTCCAATTGGTTACAGAGAGAAGCAGCAAATTTCTGAATTACTGAAACTTTCTGTGAAACAACAAATGGTTATGGATGCAAAGAAAACGGGTAAGTGATAAAATGATTAGCGGCACTGATCTTATAGTCGAACATTATAACAAAACATATGATTTAACGTTTAATCTTTGGGAAGCGAGGAACAAGATTTTATTATCCCTGTTTTTGTGCATAGGAGTTACAGTTTTTCTGACATTTAATGTCGCAGAGGCTCAGCCATTACTCATTGATATTATAACAAAATCAATAGGAATTACTGATGCCGCCAGAATAAGTGAGTTAAGGAAAAGTTTCCCTTATAGTGTTGTGCATTCAGCACTATTATTGGTAATAATGTACTTAATCATTAACTTATATCATAGAAGCGCTTTTATACATCGTAATTATGCCTACTTATCTAAACTTGAAGAAGAAATAAGGTTTCGGTTATCAATAAAAAAAACCTCGAAGGTTTTCTCCAGGGAAAGTACGTTTTATAATGAAAACAAAACGTTCGCTTCTAAATATATTGGCGTGATATATGTTTTGGTTGTTTCTTTTTTCGTATTAAGCTTTCTGAGCGTTAGGTTATATTTAGATATCTCAAGCGCCTCTAGGTTAATTATTTTTTATGATTTAGCGGTTGGTTTAGTTATTTCAGTTTATTTATATTCATGGGCTAAAATTTCGATTTAATCATTATTTAAAAATGAAATAACCCATACTTCAACCTATTGAAACCTTCGCCACCGTGTAACGATAAGTGGCGAGGGTTTTATATTTTATTAAATTGAGAGATTGTTATTATCATAATTATGATGTTCTTTATTTTTCATATTCATAATACTCAACTCGTGTTTGGCTTGCCTTTAGCTGCATTGCACTGTTCGCTGTTGATTAATACATCGAGAGGGTCGGGGAAGATAATAACATGTCTGGGTTCTAATTCCGGATGAAGTAGAATTTCTGGGCAGAGTCACTTGATGCAATAGTTGAGGAATATTATGAATATGAAGTTATAAAGCCATTACCTGCAATGCGAGGAAAAACAGCTCCTACTTTTGGTGATCCATGTAGATGTGTTAAGGTACTATCTACTATGGAACAACGAGTTATTGTCGAAATGATTATTGATAAAGGTTACCTGAAGGAAGTTCATTAATTTGAAAACATAATCGCAACATAGAGTAAATTTTCCTAGCTATGTTCCAGAGTCCGTGCCCCTCATATAGCACTAATTTGCTAACCTAATCTTAAGATTCGGAAAACCGAACTTTGATATATCTCAAATTTCTAGGAATAAATCCACTCGGAGAAAGGCTATCATTTTTTATGAAAACCTACCAAAATCTAGACGAGTTGCTTTAATTAATTATTTATTCTATTGTCAATCAAATGGCCATGGAGTATGAATTAATGCATCGAGTCAATGAGAATTAGATTGCAGAAAAATAACCATCCCCAAGCTGATAGCGTACTTAGGAAAAATAAATCAACGATGGGCTATAATGATTTGAAAGGAGTTACCTCCTTAACACAACCAATTTAACATAAATAGCATTATACGCACTAATAATGTAACGGCTAAATTCAGATGTCCGCCTCTGGCTGTATAGAAATGTCCGCATTATCGGCTTTTTTCAAGGGTTCGCG